>NZ_JAPDOG010000016.1 GCF_026013545.1 Defluviimonas salinarum
AACAACTGCGGCAAGGCGCTCGATATCGCCCGCATGGCGCGCGACATGCATGGCGGCAACGGCATCCAGGAAGAATTCCAGGTCATGCGCCATGCGATGAACCTCGAGACCGTCAACACCTACGAAGGCACGCACGATGTCCACGCCCTCATCCTCGGGCGCGCGATCACCGGGCTGCAGGCCTTCTTCTGATTTCTTCTTTTCGAAAATATCCCCGCCGGAGGCTCCCGGCCCATCCGCTGGATGCCTCCGGCGGGGATGTTTGGAAAAAGAAGAAGAGCGAAAGAGTTCTGGATCATGGATCGCGCCGATATCGTTCATGACAACTTCCTCAGACGCGTCGCTTCGGGTGATCTGCCCGGTGGTGCCGCGCCGGTCGGGCCGCTATCGGCGGCCGAGGCGGTTTCCGTCTATCGCGCGGGGTGCTTGTCCCGTGCGCTCGACCGGCAGAGCCGCGCCATGCAGAAGGCGGGGCAAGGATTCTACACCATCGGGTCCTCGGGGCATGAGGGGCTGGCGGCGGTTGCCGCCGCGCTTCGCCCGACCGACATGGCCTTCCTGCATTACCGCGACGCCGCCTTCCAGATCGCGCGTGCGGCGCAGGTGCCGGGCCAGTCGATTGCCTGGGACATGCTTCTGAGCTTCGCGGCCTCGTCGGAGGATCCGATCTCGGGCGGACGGCACAAGGTTCTGGGCTCGAAGGCGCTCAACATCCCGCCGCAGACCTCGACCATCGCCTCGCATCTGCCGAAGGCGGTGGGCGCGGCCTATGCCATCGGTGCGGCCCGACGTCATGCGCCGGAGCACAAGGCGCTTCCAGACGACGCCATCGTCTATTGCTCTTTCGGCGACGCCTCGGCCAACCATTCGACGGCGCAAGGTGCGTTCAACACGGCAGGGTGGACCTCCTATCAGTCGATCCCGCTGCCCCTGCTCTTCGTCTGCGAGGACAACGGCATCGGCATTTCGACCAAGACCCCGAAGGGCTGGATCGCGGCGACATTTTCGAACCGGCCGGGGCTGAAGTACTTCCACTGCAACGGGCTCGACATCTACGAGACCTTCCGCGTTGCCCAGGAAGCCGCGCATTACGTGCGCACGCGGAAGAAACCCGCGTTCCTCCATGTCGGCACGATCCGGCTTTACGGTCATGCCGGGGCGGATGTGCCCACCACCTACCTTTCCCGTGACGAGGTCGAGGCCGAGGAGGCGAATGACCCGCTCCTTCATTCCGTGCGGCTGCTGGGCGAGGCCGGGGCGCTCAAGCCCGCCGAGGCGCTCGCGATCTACGAGGAGACCAACGCCCGGGTGGCGCGGATCGCCGGCGAGGCCGTGAAGCGGCCGCGGCTGAAGACCGCCGAAGACGTCATGGCGAGCATCATCCCGCCGAAACGGCCTTGCAAGCCGACGAACGGCCCCTCGGCCGAGGCGCGGGCGGCGGCTTTCGGATCCGACATGAAGGCGATGGACGAACCACAGATCATGTCGCGGCTCATCAACTGGGCGCTCACCGACCTGATGCTGGAGCATCCCGAGATCGTCATGATGGGCGAGGATGTCGGCCGCAAGGGTGGCGTCTACGGTGTCACCCAGAAACTCACCCAGCGGTTCGGGCCGGACCGGATGATCGACACGCTTCTCGACGAGCAGTCGATCCTCGGGCTTGCGATCGGCATGGCGCAGAACGGCTTCGTGCCGATGCCCGAAATCCAGTTCCTCGCCTATCTCCACAATGCCGAGGACCAGATCAGGGGCGAGGCGGCGACCTTGCCGTTCTTCTCGAACGGGCAGTACACCAACCCGATGGTGCTCAGGATCGCGGGCTTGGGCTATCAGAAGGGCTTCGGCGGGCATTTCCACAACGACAACTCGGTGGCGGTCCTTCGCGACATTCCGGGCGTGATTCTCGCCTGCCCGTCGAACGGGGCCGACGCGGCGAAGATGATGCGCGAATGCGTGCGGCTCGCGCAGGAGGAGCAGCGCGTCGTGGTGTTCCTCGAACCCATCGCGCTTTACCCGATGCGCGATCTTCACGGCGAGAGGGACGGCGGCTGGATGCGTGTCTATCCCGCCCGAAACGAGCTGATTCCGTTTGGCGAGGTGGGCGTCCACGGTGACGGCCAGGATCTCGCCATCGTCACCTTCGGCAATGGCACCTACCTCTCGCGGCAGGCGGAAAAGCGGCTGGCCGAGGCGGGCGTCAAGACGCGCGTCATCGACATGCGCTGGCTCTCGCCGCTGCCCGCCGACACATTGGTGGACGCCGCGAAGGGCGCGAATCGCGTCCTCATCGTCGACGAAACCCGCCACTCGGGCGGCGTTGCCGAGGCGCTGATGGCGCTCTTCGCGGAGCGCGGCGACGTGCCGGTGGCGCGGCTCACCGCGGAGGACAGCTTCATCGCGACCGGCCCCGCCTATGCCGCGACGATGCCGTCGGCCGACAGCATCTTTGACGCCGCGATGGCGTTGATCGGGGGTGCGAAATGAAGACCGCCGTCGTCATCTGCCCCGGTCGGGGCACCTATACCAAGACCGAGCTCGGCTATCTCAAGCGGCATTTCGGGGACCGCGCGCTGCTCGGCGCCTTTGACGCGACGCGCGCCGCGCTCGGGCAGGAGACGCTGTCGGCGCTCGACGGGGCCGCCTCCTATTCGGTGGCGAAGCACACCCGTGGCGACAATGCGAGCGCCCTGATCTACGCCGCGACGCTCGGTGACTTTCGCGCCATCGACGGCGACGAGGTCGAGGTCGTCGCGGTCACCGGCAACTCGATGGGCTGGTATTCGGCGCTCGCCTGCGGCGGGGCGCTGACGGCCGAGGCGGGGTTCGAGGTCGTCAACACGATGGGCACGCTGATGCAGGAGGCGCTGATCGGCGGCCAGCTCATCTACCCATTCGTGGGCGAGGACTGGCGGCCCGATCCGGCGCGGAAGGCCGAGCTGATGGCGCTGATCGCGGAGATTGCCGCCCGCGCGGACCATGTGCTGACGCTCTCGATCGACCTCGGTGGCATGCTGGTCATCGCCGGGAACGAGGCGGGGCTCGCGGCCTTTGAGGCCGCGGTTCCGCCGGTACAGGGTCGATTCCCGATACGGCTCGCAAACCACGCGGCGTTCCATTCGAGCCTTCAGGCGCCGGTCGCCGAGCGTGGCCGCTCGCGGTTGTCGCCCGCGCTCTTCAGCCAGCCGAAGCTGCCGATGATCGACGGGCGCGGTGCGATCTGGTGGCCTGGTGCCACCGACACCCACGCGCTTTGGGACTATACGCTCGGCCACCAGGTGACCGAGACCTACGACTTCACCCATGCGATCCGGATCGCGGCGCGGGAATTCGCGCCCGATCTCTTCCTCGTCACCGGCCCCGGCACCACGCTCGGCGGCGCGGTTGCCCAGTCGCTGATCCTCGCGGATTGGCGTAGCATGGGCTCGAAAACCGAATTCCAGACACGGCAACAGGCGGAGCCTCTGTTGATCTCCATGGGCATGGACGATCAGCGGGCCACCGTCACGAAGGGAGAGCCAAGATGACCCATGACGACATCCTCAAGGCCGCGGGCCTGACCAAAGACGAGTTGAGCGGCGGTACGCTCGCGGTGCATTCGCCCATCGACGGGGCGGAAGTGGCGCGTGTTCACGAGACTGACCCGGCCGACATGCCCCGCGTCATCGCCAAGGCGCAGGAAGCCTTCAAGGCCTGGCGCACCGTGCCGGCGCCGCGCCGCGGCGAGCTGGTGCGGCTTCTCGGCGAGGAACTGCGGGCGGCCAAGGAGGAACTCGGCGCCGTCGTGACGCTGGAGGCGGGCAAGATCACCTCCGAGGGCCTCGGCGAAGTGCAGGAGATGATCGACATCTGCGACTTCGCGGTCGGCCTCTCGCGCCAGATCTATGGGCTCACCATCGCCTCCGAACGCCCCGGCCACCGGATGATGGAAACCTGGCATCCGCTCGGGCCCTGCGCGATCATCACCGCCTTCAACTTCCCGGTCGCGGTCTGGTGCTGGAACACGGCCCTCGCGCTCGTCTGCGGCGATCCGGTGATCTGGAAGCCGTCGGAAAAGACGCCGCTGACCGCCATCGCAACGATGAAGATCATGGACCGCGCGCTGAAGCGCTTCGGCGACGCGCCCGAGGGTCTCTGCCAGCTGGTGATCGGCGGCCCCGCGATCGGCGAGGCACTGGTGAGTTCGAAGGACGTGCCGATCGTTTCGGCCACCGGCTCGACCCGGATGGGCGGCATCGTCGGACCGAAAGTGTCGGCGCGCTGGGGAAGGCCGATCCTCGAGCTTGGCGGCAACAACGCGATGATCGTGGCGCCCTCGGCCGATCTCGACATGGCGGTGCGCGCCATCGTCTTCTCCGCCGTCGGCACGGCGGGCCAGCGCTGCACGACACTCCGCCGGCTCATCGCGCACACCTCGATCAAGGACGATCTCGTCGCGAAGCTGACCAAGGCCTATGCCTCGCTCCCGATCGGCGATCCGCGCAAGGGCACCACGCTCGTGGGTCCGCTGATCGACCATGCCTCGCGCGACCGGATGCAGGCCGCGCTGGAGAAGGCGAAGTCCGAGGGCGGCACCGTCCACGGCGGCAAGGTTGTGGCCGAGGGCGTGCCGCAGGGCGGCGCCTATGTCACCCCGGCCATCGCCGAGATGCCCGAGCAGACCGACACCGTCCGCACCGAGACCTTCGCGCCGATCCTCTATGTCATGGGCTACGAGACGCTGGACGAAGCCATCGCGATCCAGAACGACGTGCCGCAGGGGCTGTCGTCCTGCATCTTCACGCTGAACATGCGCGAGGCCGAGGCGTTCCTCTCCGCCGCCGGCTCCGACTGCGGCATCGCCAACGTCAATATCGGCCCCTCGGGCGCCGAGATCGGCGGCGCGTTCGGCGGCGAGAAGGAGACGGGCGGAGGGCGCGAAAGCGGTTCGGACGCCTGGAAGGGCTACATGCGGCGGCAGACGAACACGATCAATTATTCCGCGCAACTCCCGCTGGCGCAGGGCGTGAAGTTCGACTTCTGACCGCACGGAACCCGGTCCCGGACTTGATCCGGGACCTCGCGACAGACCCAAGAGGCCCCGGATCAAGTCCGGGGCTTCGTCGATTCAGGTCACAAAAGTCGGTGCAATGCCAATCGAATGGTCCGCTCCCAATGCTCCTTCTGGGTACGAACCGCAGTCCCGCTAGCGGGTCATTGAGATACGCCTTCGGCTTCGCATCTTATCCCAAAAAAACGCCTCACGAGTTCTTGTTCACTGTTCATGTCAAGCGCACGGAGCCGTCGCTTTCCGAGCCTGCGGTCGAACATTCCCAGCGCTCGAATGATCGTCTTGTCGGAGTTGAGGATTTGGTCAATTGACAGGTTAAGATACTCGAAAAGGGCATCGTTGAAGTTACACAGGGAAATTGCGGCCGTTGATTCAAGCATTATTTCCGTTTCGTCATTCGCCGCTAAGCATCCTCCGATGTGCGCCGATTCTTCAGGATGTTGGCGATCCCACTCCGCCTGAAGTTTTGCGCTCCCGGTATATAATTTCTTCCAGTATGTAAGTGTTCCCATGCTGTGGACGCGCATCTTGTCGACCGTGATCCAACCCTCGCCGACAGCGTCGTGAGCATGCCGATATCTGGTGGTCCACACTTCGACGCGTCCCCGAACGCTGTCGGCGAAGCAGTCTTCGATGCGCTGTTTGAGTTTGCTCCATTTCACCCCAAAAAACTCCACTAAACGGGACTACACCACAATACGACACTTTGTGGCCGTTTGAAGGAACCGGGGGTTGCCTGGATGCCGCGATCATTTCGCCGCCAGGGGCTTAAGGTAGACATCGGACCTGTAGATGGAAATCAGCACCTACCCCCGGCAGAATGACCGACCACCCCGGCACTTTTTTACACCCGAGGCCTGAAACCGCCGGAATGGCTGGCGAAATCGCCCGTGGGCCGGGGCAGGTTGGGCGCAACCGGCGTCACGCCGGATTCCAAAATAACGAAAGGAAATCGGGAATGTCGTTCACCAGAGTCGCGGTTCTCGGTCTTGGCAAGGTGGGCCACCTTGCGGCGGAGCTTCTGGCCGAGGCGGGCTTTGCCGTCACCGGCGTCGATGCGCGCGAGGTCTCGGGCTGTCCGTTCCCGGTCCGCACCGCCGACCTCACCGACAAGGACGCCCTGCGGGCGATCCTCAGGGACCAGGAGGCGGTGCTGTCCTGCCTGCCCTATCACCTCAATATCGGCGTCTCGACCGTCGCCCACGGGCTCGGGCTCCACTATTTCGACCTCACCGAGGACGTGCCGACGACGAAGCATATCCGCGAACTGGCGACGACCGCGAAGGGCGTCATGGCGCCGCAATGCGGCCTCGCCCCCGGTTTCGTCGGCATCGTCGGCGCGCATCTCGCGGACATGTTCGACAAGGTCCGCTCGATCCGGCTCCGCGTCGGCGCGCTGCCGCAGAACCCGACTGGCCTCCTGGGCTACGCCTTCAACTGGTCGCCCGAGGGCGTCGTCAACGAGTACCTCAACGATTGCGAGGTGATCGAGGAGGGCGTGCACAAGACCGTCTCGGCGATGGAATGGCTGGAGACGATCTATATCGACGGCGTGAAGCTTGAGGCCTTCACCACCTCCGGCGGGCTCGGCACGATGTGCGAGACCTATGCCGACAAGATCGAGAACCTCGACTACAAGACCATGCGCTATCCCGGCCATGTGGAATTGATGAACTTCTTCTTCCACGAGCTCCTGATGCGGGAAAACCGCGAGGCGGCGGGCAAGATCCTGACCCACGCGAAGCCCCCCGTGGACGAGGACGTGGTCTATGTCCATGTCGCCGCCGAGGGCTGGGTGGAAGGCCAGCTGAAGCGCAAGGAATTCGTCCGCGCCTACTATCCCCTGGAGATCGGCGGCAAGCGGCGGACCGCGATCGCCTGGACGACCTCGGCCTCGGTCGTTGCCGTGATCGAGATGGTGCGGGCGGGCAGGCTGCCGCAGCAGGGGTTCCTCAAGCAGGAGGAAATTCCGCTCACGCCCTATCTCGAGACCCGGACCGGCAACTACTACAACATCGGCCACAAGGGCCGGCACGGCTGAACCGCCGACGCCCGGGGGGGCGGAAACCGCCCCCCCGGAGAGGTCCGCCGGCGTCTGCGGATCAGGCCCGCATTGCGGTGACCGGGGTCCACATGCCGCCCCGGCGCCGCACCCGCCTGGCCCCCTCCATAAGGCCGCGCAGCCGCTCGGCGCGCCAGCCGGTCAGCGGGCCGGCGGCGTGGTCATAACCGGCCCGGGGATCGCGGGTCAGGTTACGCAGATACATCTCGTGGGCCAGCGGGTTCACATCGAAGCACATGGTCTGTCCTTTCCGTTCTTGGATTGCGGGTCGATGCACCTAAGATGCTGGTAGGGCGCTCGGGATCCGTACGACCCGGCGTGACGGGGGCGTGAAATCGTCGCCGCCTCCCGCAAAATCGACCGCGGCATCCGAGGGCTGGAATATTGACGAGACGCAACCGCCTTCACCTCCGGCTTCTGGGTCCGCTATCGGCCACAAGCGGCGACGGGACGCCCGTATCCTTCCCGACGCAGAAATCCCAGGCGCTGCTGGCAATGATCGCGCTGGCCGGACCCGGCGGGCTGCACCGCGACACCTCGGCCGACCTCTTGTGGAGCCGCAGCGGCCAGACGCAGGCGCGCACCAATCTCCGCCAATCGCTCGCGAGCCTGCGCAGGGCGCTTGGCGCGGATGCCGATGTCATCGAAACCCGGGGGCCGATGCTCGGGCTGCGGTTCGATGCGGTCGACCTGGATATCGACGCGCTCGGCAAGGATGCCCCGCCGCGAACCGCCGGGCAGCGGCTCGACCACCTCGCGGCGGCGTCGACGCTGCTTTCCGGGCTGTCGGTCAACGAGCCGCCGTTCGAGGACTGGTTGACGGCCGAACGCGCGAGGGTCGCAGCCCTCGTGACGTCGGAACTCGCCCAGATCGCCGAGGCGCTGATCGGCACGGAGAACCTCTCCGGCGCGTCCACGGCGGCCCGCAAGCTCCTTGAGCTCGACGAGTTCAACGAAGCGGCGCATCGGCTGGTGCTGCGGATCCTCCACGCGCAGGGGGAAATCGCCTCGGCGCTGCGACACTACGAGGCGATGCGCGACCTGTTCTCGGATGAGCTCGGCATTCAGCCGGGACCGGCAACCACCGCCTTGATCGGGCGCATCCGGACGGGCGCCGACGGTCCATCCACCTCCGACACCCCGGCGCGACCGATGGTCGAAGCCGCCAAGCCTCGCGACAAGCCCTCGGTCGCGGTGCTGCCGTTCACCAACATGAGCGGCGATCCCGAACAGGACTACTTCAGCGACGGGATTACCGAGGACATCATCACCGGCCTGTCGCGGTTCCGGACCCTGTTCGTCGTCGCGCGCCATTCCTCGTTCGCGTTCCGCGACGAGAATCTCGGGGTCCGGGAAATCGGCCAGAGGCTCGGCGTCCAGTATGTGGTCGAGGGCAGCGTGCGCCGCGCCGGAAGCAAGGTCCGCATCTCCGCGCAGCTTGCCGATGCCCTGACCGGCAACCATGTCTGGGCGGAGCGCTATGACCGGGAGCTCGACGACATCTTCGCCGTGCAGGACGAGGTCACGCGCAGCATCGTCGCCGTCCTGCCCGGACGGGTGCAGGAGGACGTGGCCGAACGCGCCTCGCGGATGCCGACGGAGAACATGAAGGCCTACGAATACATGCTCAGGGGCAAGTCGCTGCGCGACGGGCTGAATGCCGAGGACACCGCCGAGGCCCGCGAGCTGTTCAACAAGGCGCTGGAGCTCGACCCGCGCTACGCCCGCGCCTACATGTACCTCGCGGATACCTATGTCGTCGATGGATGGCTCGGCCTGGCCGAGGAGGGCGCCTCGGGCAAGTCGCTCGCGCTGTCGCGCAAGGGGGCCGGGCTCGACAACACCGACGTCTATATCCAGGACCAGCTCGGCTACGCATTCCTGTGCGAGGGGCTCTGGGACGAGGCCGAGGTCCAGTTCGACAAGACCCTGTCGAAGATCGTGAACGAGGCGGAATCGATGGCCTGGTGCGGCTATGCGTTCCTGCTTCTCGGCCGGCGCGAGAAAGCACGCGAGGTCGTGCTCGAGGCGATCCGGCTCGATCCGATGCATTCGCCCTCGATCGACTGGATCCTCGGCCAGATCCACTTCTTCGCGGGCGACTACGGGGAGGTCGTGCAGGTGCTGATCGGCGAGGCGCTTCTCAATTCGCTCGCCCATGCCTTCCTGGTCAGCGCCTATGCCCATCTCGGCCAGACAGACGAGGCGGGAACGGCCCTGGCGGAGTTCATCCGCATGCGGCGACGGGAATTCGCGAGCCGGAACATCGCCATAGAGAACGATACGGTCGAGAGCCTCGCCGGCGCCTACCGGGCGATGTGGCGCGACCCGAGCGATTGGGAGCATCTAGTGGGCGGGCTCAGGAAGGCCGGGCTGCCGGACTGAACGCGGCGGCTGTGATGCGCTGAGAATCAAGAGTGTGTCAGCACATCGTGTTGGTCCGCTTCGAGACCAAACCCGCCGTACGCTCTCGCCACAGCGAACTTCTGCTGCCCGCCCTCGCGCGACCGTCATGCTGACTGCGCCGAACGGACTCTCGCCGCACTGCCCCACCGTTCTGCGGGGCGAAGCGAGTAGCTGTCCTCCGCATCCTCGCTCCAAGCACAACCGCCTCCGTTGCGGCGTCACGAACACTGCTTGAATTGGTCCGTTTTTTTCCGCCGGTGATTGGCCGGGAGCGACTGATCTAATTGCTCCTGAGAACCATTTCTACGTGGTTGACCATGCGCTCCGCATCCGGGGCGGCGGCAAGGATTGTGCCGGAACGACGGGAAACGGAATAGGGCACGCCTGCGATGCAAAGCCCGGCAACGCGGGTAAGCCCGCCAGATTCAATAGGGGCGCCTCGATTGTCCAGTACGGCGGGCACCCGCAGGAAAGTGTAGTCACCCCGCACGCCTGTGCACCAAACCACTGATCCGACGCTCTGCGTCAGGTCAAGTTCCAGTATCGCCGGATCGGGGAGAGTCGGCACTACGGTCTCGGCAGGATCCGTTCGGGCCGCCGGTGCCATGATGCCATTGGCCGTCAGCCACGCATCGATCCGTGCCTTCGTCTCCGCGGCAGTCGTGTCCCCAAAGGCGACATTGACGCTCACATCTGAGTCGAAGTGCGCCCTGCCTGCGTCGATAGCAGTCAGTCGTCCTAGCAGTTGCACGCCCTGTGCGCTCAGTGACTGTAGGCTGATCGTGTGGTCGGCACCAACCAGCGCTCGCGTCGGAATCGGGCCCGCTGCCAGCAAATTGGCCTTCGGTATGTCCATGATGCCGGTGTCGACCATCCATGCCATACTGTGGCGGCCGCGATAGCTGTGGGTCTGCCGCGCCACGCGGCTCGTCGAGAGATAGACTTCGCGGCCGGCCCGGATAAGGTCCTCGGCGATTTGACCACCCGATTGGCCGCTTCCGACCACCAGCACCGCGCCTTCGGGCATTGACGTGGGATTGCGGTAGCTCGTCGCGTCGTATTGTGCCACGGCGTCCGGGACGTTGGCTGCCAGCGCAGGACGGACGGCCACGTTCTGATCACCGCTGGCGACGACGACACATCGGGACAGCACCGTCTCCCTGTCCAACTCGATACGATAACCGCGCCCGTGCGGCTCGATCCTGCGCACTTCCCGGCCACACTCGACCGGCAGACCCCGACGTCCCGCGTAATCTTGCATGAGGGCGATGAATTCCGCGACGGGCATGGCACCGTCAGGGTCGCCGCTGGTGTCGCGTTCGCCCGGCATGACGGTCTGATGCCTTGGAGTGTTTATTCTAAAGGAGTCCCACCTCTGGGTGCGCCAGGTCTCGGCAATACGGTGTCGTTCGAACAGGCGATGCTGGATGCCCCGGGCGGTCAGTTCACCGCTGACGGCTAGCCCAGCCCAGCCGCCACCGACCACGATGCACTCGAGCGCGCCGCCGCGAATCTCGTATCTCCCCCATATGGCGAGAGACCATATCATCCATTCTTGAGTGCAGGTGTTCCGAAATGCGGCCCCAAACGCTGGCTGGTCAAATGACCGCTCCGTCCCGCAATGCGGACCAACAGGATTTGCGGATCTGTCGAACATCAATGGGTTGCGCCGGTCGGTCGAGCAACCGGGAAACCGATACTGAAAAGACCGGGTGAGGATTCCGGCGGGGCTGGTATAGTCACGGGGTCCGACCGGGGCTTCGGGCCCCGACCACATAACTCAGGGGGGATACATGGCCATCAGAACAACCAACGGCAGGGGCCGCCTTTTCGACAGCGTTCTCGACACGATCGGCGATACGCCGGTGATCCGGGTGAACAACCTCGGGCCGGACCATGTGACGATGTACGTCAAGGCCGAGGCCTTCAACCCCGCCGCCTCGGTCAAGGACCGGCTCGCGGTGAACATCATCGAGGCCGCCGAGCGCGAGGGCAAGATCAAGCCCGGCCAGACCGTGGTCGAGGCGACCTCGGGCAATACCGGGATCGGGCTTGCGATGGTCTGCGCGGCCAAGGGCTATCCGCTCGTGGTGACCATGGCCGACAGTTTCTCGGTCGAGCGGCGGCGGCTGATGCGGATACTCGGCGCCAAGGTGGTGCTGACGCCGCGCACCGAGAAGGGCACCGGCATGTACAACAAGGCGGTGGAGCTCGCCGAAAAGCACGGCTGGTTCCTCGCCCGCCAGTTCGAGACCGCGG
Organism: Defluviimonas salinarum; assembly: GCF_026013545.1. Taxonomy (GTDB): domain Bacteria; phylum Pseudomonadota; class Alphaproteobacteria; order Rhodobacterales; family Rhodobacteraceae; genus Albidovulum; species Albidovulum salinarum. Next base: position 11,778 of record NZ_JAPDOG010000016.1, read on the forward strand.
CCAACGCCGATATCCACGAGGCGACCACCGCCCGCGAGATCCTCGGCGATTTCGCGGGCAAGCGGCTCGACTACTTCGTCACCGGCTACGGCACCGGCGGGACGCTGACCGGGGTGGGCCGGGTGCTGCGCAACGAGCGGCCCGAGGTCAAGTTCATCCTCTCCGAACCCGCGAATGCCGCGCTTGTTTCTTCCGGCACCAAGCAGGAGCGCGGGGCCGACGGATCGCCGGCCGCGAGCCACCCGGCCTTCGAGCCGCATCCGATCCAGGGCTGGACGCCGGACTTCATCCCACTCGTGCTGCAGGAGGCGCTCGACAAGGGCTTCTATGACGAGCTGATCCCGGTTCCCGGTCCCGAGGGCGTCGCCTGGGCCAGGAAGCTCGCCCAGAAGGAAGGGATCTTCACCGGGATTTCCGGCGGCTCCACCTTCGCGGTCGCGATGCGGATCGCCGAGAAGGCGGCGCCGGGGTCGGTGATCCTCGCGATGCTGCCCGATACCGGCGAGCGGTATCTGACGACACCGCTCTTCGAGGGCATTCCCGAGGACATGGACGAGGAGGAGCGGCAGATCTCGCTCTCCACACCGGGCTACCACATGCCCTGAACCCGCCGGGAAGCTCCGGCGACGGCGGTGGCGATCCGTGCTATCATGCCGGATCGCCGCGGCTTGTTCGCGGCGCGGCACCGACACGGGGAGCGACATGGGCCACCCGATCTGGCTTCGGACAACGCTGGCCCTCGCGCTGGCTTTCGGGGCGCCGGATGGCGCCGCGGCCTGTCGGCTGGCGTTGGTTCTGGCGATGGATGTCTCGAAAAGCGTCGACGGGCGTGACTACAGGCTCCAGTTCGGCGGCCTTGCGGCGGCGCTGCGTGACCCCGATGTCCGCGCCACGATCCTCGAACCGGACGAGCCGGTCGCCATCACCGTCTTCGAGTGGAGCGATGCGACCCACCACGAAGTGATCGCCGACTGGACGCTGGCGGAGACCGGGGCCGACCTCGACGGGATCGCCGCGCGGCTCGACCGGCATGAGCGTACCGGCCGGGGCCGGCGCACCGCCGTCGGCTCGGCGCTGGAATTCGCTCATGCGGAGCTTGCCAGGATGCCGGATTGCGCGCGGCAGACGATCGACCTGTCGAGCGACGGCTACAACAACCGTGGACCGGAGCCTGAAGCCGTCTACCTTGTGCGCGACTTCGATTCCACGACGGTGAACGCGCTGGTAATCGGCGGCCGGGCCCGGCCAGAACTCATGCGCTATTACGAGACGCGAGTGATCAGAGGCGTCGGCGCCTTCGCGATTCCGACTTGGGATTTCTCCGACTACAAGACCGCCATCCGCGAAAAGCTGCTGCGGGAACTCGCGCCCGCAGCGGTCGTCGCGTCAGCGCCCACGGACTGAACCGGACGAGCGGCTCATCCGTCGCCGATCTCGGTTTCGAGCAGGCGCTCGAACGCGACCGGCGCCAGCGCGCCCGGGGCCGAGAACGGGTCGGAGATCGCGTAGATGATGAACATCACGATGCCGCTGAAGCCGCCATATACACTGAGCAGCATCAGGTGCAGCCGGGTTGGCGAGAAGATAAAATAGGGCAGCGTCACCAGCACCACGCCTGAAAGCGCCGCGAACCAGAAGAGCCCGTTCGGGGAGTTGAGCGCGCTGTTCTCGCGCTCCTGCCGCAGCGTGGCGATGGCCTGCGCCCGGTCGATCATATGGTGCCTGAGCGCCTCCTCGCGCGGTGTACTAGGCACGAGGTCGAGCACCGCTTGATAGACGATCTCACGCAGGCGCCAGCCCTCGGGCGCGAGCCGGTCGGATTCCGCGAGAAGCGGCCATTCCTCGTCGACCACCACCCGCACATAGGCCGAGAGCGCGGCATGGACCTCGCCCTCGCTTTCGGCGCCATAGCGGTGGATGTCGTTATAGATGTCGGCGATCGCCGTGGCCTCGTCGACGAGGTCGTTGCGCACGAGATTATAGTTCTGGATCTCCTGCGCGAAGATCAGGGCGAGGATCAGGCCGTGCAGCGCCGAGACCCGGAAGATCACCGACCCGGCGAGATCCTGGGTTTCAGAGCCGTAGTCGCCGCCAACGATGGCGCGCATCGCGGAATAGGCAAGGAGTGCGACAGCGATCGTGCCGAAAACGAACAGTGCGCCGACACCCAACGTCATCGGATCCATGGCGGGCGGCTCCCTTCACATTCACATCGATGAATGAAGCTAACCGCATGTTTTCCCATGCGTCCAACAAAAAGGATCGCGGATCAGTCTCCCGCGCCCCAGGTATCCTTGAGCCGGTAGCCCTGCGGCCAGGGATCGTCGGGGTCGAGCAGGTGCTGGTGGATGCCGGTGATCCAGCCGCGGCCGCTGATCTCGGGCACGATGGCGGGCCGGCCGGCGACGTTCGCGAGCGCCGCGATGCGCCCGGCGAAGGTGCTGTCGATGATCGAGCGCGCGGTGAGAGTCTGGCCCTCTGCCATCACGCCCTTCGCGTGAAGAACCGCCATCCGCGCCGAGACGCCGGTGCCGGTCGGCGAGCGGTCGATCTTGCCGGGCTGGATCGCGACGGCGGAGCGGGCGGTGAAGCCGGTCGCGTCGGGTCCGAGCGGCCCGGCGAAAAGGCAAAAGGAGATATGATCCCAGTCGGGCCGCTCGGGATGGGCGAAGCCGAGCTGGGCGTTCGCGGCATTGGTGATGCGGGTGCCGAGCCGGGCGATGTCGCGCGCCTCGTCGGGCGCGATCTTCAGGCCCAGCGCCGCGGCGTCGACGATCACGAAGCTGTCGCCGCCGAAGGCGGTGTCGACCATGAGCGTGCCGAGCCCCTCGACCTCCAGCTTGGCATCCAGCCGGTCGGCGAAGGAGGGCAGGTTCCTGACCGTGATCCGCTCGGCCTTGCCATTCCGGCAGTCGGCGCGGACCCGGACGAGGCCGCCGGGCGCTTCGAGCGTCAGTTCGGTCACGGGCTCGGTCATCGGCAGGATGCCGGAATCGAGAAGCACCGTCGCGACGCAGATCGAATTCGAGCCGGACATGGGCGGCGTGTCCTCGGGCTCCATGATGATGAAACCCATCTGCGCTTGCGGATCCTTCGGCGGCACCAGCAGGTTGACATGGCGGAAGACCCCGCCCCTCGGCTCGTTCAGCACGAAGGCGCGCAAGGCCCCGTCCTCGGCGATGTGGCGGCGCTGGTCCCAGAGCGTGGCGCCGGGCGGCGGGGCCACGCCGCCGACGATGACGTCGCCGACCTCGCCCTCGGTATGGGCGGAGATGACGTGGATGGTCTTGGTGCTGCGCATCGGGGTCGTCCTTGTCAGGTGAGCCAGTCGGGCGGGGTGTCGGACGCCCTGCCGGTCAGCGCCGCCGCGACGCAATCGGCAAGGCTGCCGAAGCGGACGGCGCGGCCGGAGAGCGCCGGGGCGTAATGGGCGTATTTGCCGGAATTGGTCATCAGCGTGCGGGCGGCCGGCGGAAAGACCGGTTCGGAAATCGAGCACCAGCAAAGGTCGGGCACGATGCGGATGCCCGCCGCTTCGAGCCGGCCGAGCGTGCCGTCGGCCCGGGTTGCGGCGAGCGTGTCCCGGCCGAGGGTCACGATCGCGGCGGTGCCGGGATGGCAGTGGCGCCCGTCGACAAGATCAGCCAGTTTCCGGCATTCGGCGGCGGAGAAATGCGGCGAACCGAAGGCGACGAGGTCGACCTCGCTGGGGCCGGAGTTGAACTTTGCCCAGCTGCGGGCGAGGTCGGCGCGGGTGATCCGCACCGTGTCGGCGCCGGGCGCGGGGGCAAGCCCGGCCTCGGGCGTGATCCCCGCGACATGCAGCATCGGCGCGGCCGACGTGGTGCCGAAGGCGGCGCAGAGCGCCTTAAGGTCATCGGTGGAGGGGGTCGTGCCCTCGAGCCCGGCCAGGAGCGGGATGCGGTCGGGCGCGAGACGCCCCGCGAGATAGCCGAGCATCGGCCAGAGCGCATCGTCATGCGCCTCGGGCAGCTCCACCCGGATCACGCGGCCAGCGCGGCGGTTCTCTTCGAGATAGACGCCCGAGAGCGGTGCCCGACCGGTCAGCGCGATGCAGAGGTCGAGGAAGTCCGGGTGCTTCACGGTACGCGCGCCGAGCACCGTATTGGCGTAAAGGACGGCGTTGGACTCCGCCCAGGCAATGGCCTCGCCGGTCGCCGGGGCGGCGTCGAGCAGGTAGGGCGCGCAGGTGAAGCTCGGGGCGGCGCCCATCTCGACATAGGCATCGGCGAGCCGTGCTGCCGGATCGCCGAAGGCGGGCGGCACGCCCTGCGCGCGCCAGTTCGCGTGATCGACCGAGATCGCGTTGGTCGTTGTCGGGATCCGCACCCGCGCACCCATCTCGGCCATGGTCCGGGCGAAAGTGAGATTGGCGGGGCTCGCGTAGATGCAGCCGTCGATATGGGCGCGGGTCACGTCGATCAGCCCCGTCGCGCCTTGCACCGCGGCCATGGTGCAGATGATCTCCATCGCGAGCCGCGCCGCCTCGCCCTCCGCCCCCGCAAGCATGGCGTGGTCCCGCGACGTCAGCGCGAGATCACCCGCGAAGAGCGGCGTGACCGACAGCGACAGGCCCTCGGCCTCGATGTTGGTTCCAGTGAGCCGCGCCGCCGGTTTCGAGGCCAGCGCCGCGTAGCTGTCGGCATCGAGCCGGACAACGGCGAGCGGCCGATCATACATCCGCGCCGCGATGAGCGCGCCGAGGGTCAGGATGTCCTCGGCCTCGCGGAAGATCAGTGCGCCAGGGGCGTGGCCGCTCAGGGCCAGTTCCAGCAGCACGCCGCTGCCCGAGCAGGAGCCGCGGCTGGTCGGCATCATCACGATGCGGCCCGCAAGCGCCGTGCCGCAGGCCGGGTGGTGGGCGTCGATCACCCGCCCGGTAACGGGATCGACGCCGCCCCAGAAGCTCAACCCTTCGGCGAGCGCGACGACTGGACCTTCGGCCTTCGCGGCGATGATGCTCGTGGCCATCACGTATCCCTTTCGCTCAGGTCACGACGAAGCCATGCGCGAACGGGTCGCGGTCGTCGATGAAGATCGTGTTGTAGCCGGTGACCCGCGCCCAGCCGGCGATCGAGGGGATGATCGCGTCGCGCTCGCCGACCTTCGTCCGCCCCTCGATCCGGCCCTTGAAGAGCGAGCCGATGATGCTTTCGTGGACGAAGTCCTCGCCCTCGCTGAGACGCCCCTGCGCCGCCCACTGCGCCATCCGCGCAGAGGTGCCGGTGCCGCAGGGCGAGCGGTCGATGGCCTTGTCGCCGTAGAAGACCGCGTTGCGGGCGGTGGCCTCGGCATGCTTCGGCGCGCCGGTCCAGAGGATGTGGGACAGCCCCTTGATCTCGGGTTTCTCGGGATGGGCGAACTCGTATTTCGCGTTCAGCGAGGCGCGCAGCTTCGGACTCCAGCCGACGAGATCAAGGGCCCGGTTGTCTTCGATGTCGCGGAAATTCGCCTGACTTTCGACAACGGCATAGAAGTTGCCGCCATAGGCGACATCGACGGTGATCTCGCCCAGACCCTCGACCTCGGCGGTCAGCCCCTCGGCGTGAAGGAAGGCGGGCACGTTCGTCAGCCGCACTTCCTCGACGAAGCGCCCCTCCTGCCGGTATTCGGCGATGACGAGCCCCGCCGGCGTGTCGAGCCGCAGGACGCCCGGCGTCTTGGGACTGACGAGACCGTTCTCGATGGCGGTCGTGACCGTGCCGATGGTGCCGTGGCCGCACATCGGCAGGCAGCCCGAGGTCTCGATGAACAGGACGCCGACGTCGCAATCCTCGCGCGTGGGCGGGTAGAGGATCGAACCCGACATCTGGTCATGGCCGCGCGGCTCGAACATCAGCCCGGTGCGGATCCAGTCGTACTCGGCGAGGAAATGCGCGCGGCGCTCCAGCATGGTCGCGCCCTGAAGCTGCGGCGCGCCGCCGGCGACGAGGCGGACCGGGTTGCCGCAGGTATGGCCATCGATGCAGAGGAAGGTGTGGCTGGTCATATGAGGCCCTTGAAACGGTCCGGGGCGAAGGGGGAGAGGTCGATGGCCGGCGTCGCGCCGGTCAGGAGGTCGGCGACCAGATCGGCGGTGGCCGCGGACTGCGTGAGCCCCAGATGGCCGTGGCCGAAGGCATAGATCACGTTCCGCGCATGGCTCGCCCGGCCGATGGCCGGCAGCGTATCGGGAAGCGACGGCCGGAAGCCCATCCATTCGGTGCCGCCCTCGGTCTTCAGACCGGGCATGAAGCCCGCGGCCTTCTTCAGCATCGCCCGCGCGCGGGCGTAGTTCGGCGGCAGGTCGAGCCCGCCAAGCTCCACCGCGCCGCCGATGCGGATGCCGGTCGACAGGGGCGCCGCGACGAAGCCGTGTTCGGAAAACGTGATGTGGCGGCGGAGGTCGAAGGCGCCCGGCGGCAGCGTGGTGTTGTAGCCGCGCTCGGTCTCGAGCGGGATACGATCGCCGAGGCTCGCCGCAAGCCGGTGCGAATGGGCGCCGGCGGCAATGACCACGCGGGAAGCCGTGATCGTGGAACCGTCGGCGAGATGGATCGCCGCGCCCTCGAGGCCGGTCTCGACCGCCCGCGCCTCGGCGGTGTCGATCCATCCGCCCTTGCGGATCAGCGCCTCGGCAAGCGCCAGCGTGTAGAGCTTCGGATCCGCGATGGCCCACCATTCCTCGGTCGCGATGCCGTGGGTGAACCGCGGCGAGAGCCCGGGCTGCACCTCGGCGATCGCGTCGGCGCCGACGAGCGTCCGGTGACCGTAACCGAAATGCCCTGCTTCCTCGCACTCGCGTCGCGCGGCGTCGAAGGCACGAGCCGATTCCAGCACCTGAATCTGGCCGGTCTTGCGCAGCATCGCCGCGGTGCCGGTCAGCGCCATGAAGGGTTCAAGCGTCTTTTTCGCGTGGCCCATGAGTGCCGCCTGCGCCCGCGTGGAGGCAGCGACGCGGCCCGGCAGGCTCGCCTTCGCGAAGCGCAGCATCCAGGGCACGATGCTCGGCGCATAACGCGCCGGGATCGACAGCGGCCCGAGCGGGTCAAGCAGCCATTTCGGCGAGGCGAGCAGCGTGTCGGGCGAGGCGAGCGGGTGGATCTCGGAAAACGCGAAGCCACCGGCATTGCCCGCCGAGGCGCCGGAGGCGGGGCCAGTGCGGTCGATCACGCGGACGGTGAGCCCGCGCGACAGCGCGGCATTGGCGACGGAGAGGCCGATGACGCCCGCGCCGATCACGACCAGATCGGCAGGTGAGGTCGGATCGGCGGGGCGGGTGGTGGTGGTCAATTCGGGCCCATTTCCTAAAAGGTCATGCCATGAGACAGTCGGTTTTCACGGTCGCGTGGAACCCGGCCGTGCGCAGGTTGACCACGACCATAGCGGCCTCCGCATTGGCTCGGAAGTGGTACGCGCAACCGGGGACCGGGTATTCCATCAGGCAGCCTTGGCGAACTTGGCGAGGTCCGGGCGGCAAGCGATGCGCTCGGCGATCAGCGCCTCGACCCGCGCGCGGTGCTCGCCGGTGAGCGGCATGCGCGGGGCGCGGACATGCTCGGTCGAGCCGAGCGCCATCGCCTCGGCGAGCTTGATCTGTTGGACGAGGAAGGTGGAGACGTCGAGGTCGAGAAGCGGGCGCAGCCAGCGGTAGATCTCGCGCGCCTCCACGATCCGACCCGCCTTGGCGAGATCGTAGATCGCCTGGTTTTCCTTCGGGAACGCGATGGAGACGCCGGACACCCAGCCGTCGCAACCCATCAAAAGCGCCTCCAGCCCGAGGTTGTCGACCCCGGTCAGCACCTTGAACCGGCCGCCCACGGTGTTGAAGATCTCGGTGCAGCGGCGGATGTCGTCTGAGCTTTCCTTGATCGCGACCATCAGCGGGTTCTCGGCAAGCTCCACCATCATCTCTGGCGTCACGTCGACCCGGTAGCCGACGCGGTTCGAGTAGATCATCACCGGCAGCCCGCCGGCGTTGGCGATCGCGTTAAGGTTGGCGATCGTCTCGGCGCGGTTGGTGTGGTAGATCGGCGAGGGCACGATCATCAGCCCGTCGGCCCCGGCCTTCGCGGCGCGGGCGGCCAGCGCGCAGGCCTCGCGGGTGCCGGCTTCGGAAATCGTCAGAAGCGCAGGCTTCGTGCCGGCCACCGATTTCGCGATTTTCAGTACCTCGAGCCGCTCGTCGGGCGACAGCATGTTGCCCTCGCCGAGCGTTCCGCAGGTGATGAGCCCGGCATTGCCGGCCTCGATCTGGAGCGCGAAGCAGCGCTCCATTTCGGCGTGATCAAGCTCGCCCCCGGCGGTGAACTTGGTGGTCACGGCGGGCATCATTCCACTCCACATGGGCGGTCCTTTCCTGGGATGGGGCCGGTGCGGCGGGCATCGGCAGAATCTGCGTGACTTGGTTATCGGTTATTGGATACAATATGCAAGAGGAAATTGGATCCAATCTGCGACCGGAGGCGACGTGCAGATCGACAGCGTGAATATCGGCCAGACCGCCTCGGCGGCGGTGATCATCTACGAGGCCCTGAAGAAGGCGATCATCGAGGGTCAGCTCAAGGATGGCGAGCCGCTGCGCCAGGACGAGATCGCGCGGATGTTCAACACCAGCCGCATCCCGGTGCGCGAGGCGCTGACCATGCTTGAGCAGCAGGGACTGGTAGCCACCCAGCGCTACAAAGGCGCGGTCGTCGCCGGGATCTCGCCCGACGAGGCGGCCGAGATCTGGGATTTCCGCGCGCTGGTCGAGGGCCGCGTCATCGAGATGGCCGTCCCGCGGATGACGCCCGAGACGCTCGCCGCCGCGCGGGCGCATCTGGAGGCCTTCTCGAATGCGGCGAACCCGGTGGAATGGGGCGACCACAACCGGCATTTCCATACGACGCTCTACCGCGACAGCGCGCTCGCCTACCATCTCGGCATCGTCGAGAAGACGCTCGACAGGGTGGACCGCTACCTGCGCGCGCAGCTTTCGCTGTCGAACGGGGTGGCGCGGGCGAATGCCGAACACGAGGCGATCCTCGCCGCCTGCGAGGCGGGCGATGCGGCGCGGGCTGCGGAGCTGACGCGCCGCCATATCCTCGGCGCGAAGGCAAACCTGCTCGACCTGCTTTCGCGCGGCTGAGCCGAACACCTTCGGCGTCAGCGATTCCGAAGGACGGAATGTCAGGCGATGCCGTTTTCGGTGACGATCGCCCGCATCCGGATGTCGTGCGCCTGCGGGAAGATTGTCTCGAGGCGGGCGGCCGAAAGGCCGATGCCGATGGCGTGGATCCCGGGGTTGGCGGCAAGTGTCCGGTCGAAGTAGCCGCCACCATAACCGAGCCGGTAGCCCGCCGCGTCGAAGCCGACGAGCGGCGCGAGGGCGATGTCAGGCGTGACCCAATCGCCCGCCGCAGGAACGGGGATGTTCCAGAAGCCGCGCTCCATCTTCGCATCGGCGGTCCAGATTCGGAAGCGCAGGGGCGCGTGTTTCTCGGTCACGAGCGGCAGGGCGGCGCTCGCGCCGCGGGCGTCGAGCGACGCCAGCCAGAAGCGCAGGTCCAGCTCGGACTGGATCGGCCACCAGGCGGAAATGGCCTTGCCGCATATGTCGCCGAGAAGCCCGTCGAGATGGCGAGCCACCGTCTCCGCAGCGGCCTTGCGCTCCGACACGCTCAACGCCGCACGCTCTGCAAGAAGCCGGGCGCGCTCAGCCTTGCGCCAGCGCGCGACGTCGCGGGCCTGCACCGCGTCCACGGCGCCCGGTACGCCGCCTTCCTCCGCGCTCAGCTCGTGCAGGAAGCAGGGCGGCGAAGCGTAGCTCCGGCGGTCATCGTCTCCGGTCATTGGGGATCCTCCCGCGCAGGATCCTATCAGGCGGCCTCGGCCAGCGACAGCGCGCACCAGTCGGCGATGGTTCTCGGATCGGCTGGCAGTTCCTCGGCCAGACCTTCGGTGAAGGCGTGGAAGGCGTCGAGGTTGAGCGCATTGACGCCGAGGATCACCGGCAGGTCCATCGCCAGCGCCTCGGCAATGACGGGGCGGAAGCCGCGGCCCTCGCCCTCGTGCTTGCCGAACTTGTTGAGAATGAGGAGATCGGCACCCGCGCCGAGCCGGGCCGAAACATCGGCCACCGCCCCTTCCAGCGCGCCGGGGTCGAGCCGGCAGCCACGCGCATTGGCGCCGAGGTTCTGAGTGATGCCGATCACCGGGCCATCAGGCAGGATCCGGAGGTCCATGTCGCAGTGGAAGCGCTGCGGGCGCTGGACATTGGTCTGCACCACGCCGGCCAGGCGCAGGCCGCGCTCTGCGAGAAGGTCGGCCGCCTCGGCGAGAACCCGGTCGGTCAGGCCCTTTTCGGCGGCGGTGATATAGGCAAGGCGCATGGGTCTTCCTTTCTCAGCGGGCGTCGGCGCCGCTGATCGTGCAGTCGAGGTTTCTCAGGACCCCGTCGCGGATCCCGTAGATGAGGCCGTGCAGGAGCGGATATTCGCCCTTCGCCCAGGCCCGGCGCAGGATCGGGGTTTCGGCCACGCGGGCCACGCTTTCAAGGACATTGAGTTCCGCCAGCCGGTCGCGGCGCATCTCGAGGTCCTCGATCCGCGCCAGTTCATGGGCATGGCGCTTCGCGAGCCGCCGGATCGGCTCCAGCCAGTGGTCGGCGAGGCCGTGCGGCATGTCCTCCTCGGTCGCCGCGCGCACGCCGCCGCAGCCGTAATGGCCGCAGACGATGATCTGACGGACCTTCAGTGCGTCGACCGCGAATTCGAGCACCGAGAGCAGGTTCATGTCGGACGAATGGACGACATTGGCGACGTTGCGGTGGACGAAGACCTCGCCCGGCGCGAGGCCGGAGATCACGTTCGCCGGCACCCGGCTATCGGAACAGCCGATCCAAAGGAACTCTGGGGCCTGCTGTTCGGCGAGGCCGTCAAAGTAGTCCGGGCTTTCGGCGCGGATCTGCGCCGACCACTCGCGGTTGCGTTCGAGAAGAGCTTCGAGGACGTGTGCCATGTCATGCCGCCTTCAGATCGACGCCCGTCACCTCCGCCTTGTCGGCGAGGGTTTCAATGAAGTCACGGGCCGCCCTGGCCCATTCGGCCTTCGCCAGCATCGCGCGGATGCGGGGAGCGACGGTCTCGAATGGAAGGATTGCGCCCGGCGCGCGAGCGTCGAGCCGGATGATGTGGAGCCCGTAGCGGGTCGCCACTGGCTCGGCCGCGATCTCGCCCTCGGCGAGGCGGTCGAGGACGGCTTCGAATTCCGGCACGGTGTCGCCGGTCGCGATCTGCCCAAGCCGGCCGCCGGCATCGCGGGACGAGCAGGCGGACAACTCGCGCGCGAGCCGGTCGAACTCGCGCGGGGTCTTCGCGAGGTCGGCGAGGACGGCGCCGGCCTTCTCGCGCGCGGCCTCGAGCGCGGCGTCGTCGCCGGGACGGACCGGGAAGAGGATATGCGCGGCCTCGTAGAGGGTCGGCGCGCGGAACTTCGCCGGATCGGCGTCGTAGACGGCGCGCACCGCGTCGTCGCTCGGCGCCTCGGGGGTCAGCGCCTCGTCGAGGAGCTGGCGGATCAGTGCCTCCTCCTCGGTCTCGGCGCGGTCGCCCTCGGTCACCGGTTCCGGAGTGAGGCTCCGGGCGCGCGCCTCCTGCAAGAGGAGGGCGCGCACCGCCAGCGCACGGCCCGCAGCGCGCCAGGCGATGCCCGGTTTGCCCTTGGGCGCTTCGTGCATCTGCGCCTCGGCGGCGATGGTGGCGGCGGGGATGACCTCGCCGTTCACCGTGATGTCGCTCAGGAGCGGTCCCATCTCAGGCCCCGCGCTTCTTCGTCCGGACGATCTGGTAGCCGGGCCGCCAGATGTAGCGGATCGGCGCCGAGAGCATGTGGACGAGCCGCGTGAACGGGAAGAGCAGGAAGATCGTCAGCCCGAGGAAGATGTGCAGCTTGAAGAGCGGGCTCACGTCGGCGATGTAGCTCGCCGCCTGACCGTCGAAGGTGAAGATGCCGAAGGACCAGGCCATGAACTTCGTCATCTCGTGGCCGTCGAGATGCTGGAGCGAGACGAAGATCGTCAGGATCCCGAGCACGAGCTGCACCATCAGGAGGATCAGGATGCCGGTATCGGCGAAGGTCGAGTTCGCCCGGATGCGCGGATCGTAGAGCCGGCGATGGAGCAGCATCGCTCCGCCCGCGAGCGCCATGATCCCGGCCACGCCGCCGACGAGGACTGCCATCGTCTGCTTGAAGCCGTGGCCGATGCCGAAGGCGTCGAAGATCGCGATCGGCGTCAGGAGCCCGATCAGGTGGCCGAAGAAGATGATCAGCACGCCAACATGGAAGAGGCTCGAGCCGATCACCAGCTGCTTGCGGCGCAGGAGCTGCGACGAGGACGATTTCCAGGTGAACGGGTCGCGTTCATAGCGCGCGATCGAGCCCAGGAGGAGCACCGAGAGCGCGATGTAGGGATAGGTTCCGAAGAAGAATTCGTGCATCGTGAGCGCTCCTTACTGGGCCGGCCCGGCGGCGGCCGGGTTTCTGGGCAGGTCCATCCGCGCGAGGATGTCGCGCGAAATCGGGCAGCCCGCGTTCGGGTCGGGGGCGAAGGTAACCTGCGCCTCCTCGTAGACGGCGTCCAGCGCCTCGAGATCCTCGGGGTCGTCGTCCTTCTCGGACAGGAGCGCCTCGGCCTCGGGGCTGTCGGTGCCGGCGTTGGCGACTTTCGCCAGCGCCGTCAGGACCGCCGCGTAGGGCGTGTCACGCCGGGTCAGGCGTTCTGCGAGGACCGCGATGATGTGGCCGGCGTCGGCGAGGATCTCCTGCGCCTCGGTCAGGGGACGGGTCGAGAGGAACTCCAGGAGCACCGGCAGGTGGTCGGGAAGCTCCGGCCCGGTGAGGTCGAAGCCGCCGGTACGGTAGGTCTCCAGCAGATCCACCATCGCGCCGCCGCGATCCCGGCTTTCGCCGTGGATATGCTCGAAGAGGTTGAGCGAGAGCGTGCGAGAGCGGTCGAACAGGAGCACATAGCGCTCCTGCAGGTCGTAGATGTCGCCCTCTTCCATCCCGGCGAGCAGCGGCTCCAGCGCGAGGCGCTGGCCGAGATGCAGGAGGCCTTCGGCCTCCAGCACGTCGCGGATCGCCGGCACGGCGGACTGGAGGTCCGCCGTCGGGTAGGAAAGGAGCGCGGAGAGCGCCTTGAAGGTCTTCATTTCCAGCCCTCCGCAGGTGTCACGAACTTGCGGCTGCCGAAGAGCTTGCCGCCGGTGGTGCCGGTGGAGCAGCCGTTGCCGTCGGTGAAGCCGCAGCCGCCGCGCAGGTCGTAGGCGTCCTCCACGAGTTCCCGGTGCGTCGTCGGGATGACGAAGCGGTCCTCGTAGTTGGCGAGCGCCATGACCTTGTACATCTCGTCGATCTGATGCGGGGTGAGCCCGACACGCTTGGCGACGCCGATGTTGACGACCCCGTCCACGGTCTTCGACCGCATGTAGGAGCGCATCGCGAGCATCCGTTCGAGCGCGGAGATCACCGGCGCCTCGTCGCCCGCGGTCAGCATGTTGGCGAGGTAGCGGACCGGGATGCGGAGCGATTTCACGTCCGGCATGTCGTCCTGAACCGCGACCTGACCGGCCGCCGCGGCGTTCTGGATCGGCGACAGCGGCGGGATGTACCACACCATCGGCAGCGTCCGGTATTCCGGATGCAGCGGGAAGGCGATCTTCCACTCCATCGCCATCTTCCAGATCGGCGACTTGCGGGCGGAGGCGATCCAGTCCTCCGGCACGCCCTCGGCGCGGGCGGCCTCGATCACCTTCGGGTCGTTCGGGTCGAGGAACACGCCGAGCTGGGCGTCGTAGAGGTCCTTTTCACCCGAAACCGCCGCGGCCTCCGCGATCTTGTCGGCGTCATAGAGCATCACGCCGATGTAGCGGATCCGGCCCACGCAGGTTTCCGAGCAGACCGTCGGCATGCCGGATTCCAGGCGCGGATAGCAGAGCGTGCACTTCTCCGACTTCCCCGTCGACCAGTTGTAGTAGATCTTCTTGTAGGGGCAGCCCGAGACGCACATCCGCCAGCCTCGGCACTTCTCCTGGTCGATCAGCACCACGCCGTCCTCTTCGCGCTTGTAGATCGCGCCCGAGGGGCACGACGCGGCGCAGGCCGGGTTGAGGCAATGCTCGCAGAGACGCGGCAGATACATCATGAACGTATTTTCATACTGTCCGTAGATGTCCTTCTGGATGCCCTCGAAGTTGTAGTCCTTGCCACGCTTCTCGAACTCGCCGCCGAGGATCTCCTCCCAGTTCGGACCCCATTCGATCTTCTCCATCCGCTCGCCCGAGACTTTCGACCGCGGACGCGCGGTGGGGAAGGCCTCCATTTCGGGGGCCGATTTCAGGTGATCGTAGTCGAAGTCGAACGGCTCGTAGAAGTCGTCGATTTCCGGCAGGTCGGGGTTGGCGAAGATGTTCGCGAGAATCCGCCACTTGCCGCCCTGCTTGGGCTTGAGACCGCCCGAAGCAGTGCGTTCCCAGCCGCCGTTCCAGCGCTTCTGGTTCTCCCAGTCCTTCGGATAGCCGATGCCGGGCTTGGTCTCGACGTTGTTGAACCAGGCGTATTCGACGCCGTCGCGGCTGGTCCAGACGTTCTTGCAGGTGACGGAACAGGTGTGACACCCGATGCATTTATCGAGGTTCAGCACCATGCCGATTTGTGCGCGTACTTTCATTCCGCAGCCTCCACTTTCGAAGCCGGCCGGTCGAGCCAGTCGACCGTATCCATCTTGCGGACCACGACGAGTTCGTCGCGGTTCGAGCCGACGGTGCCGTAATAGTTGAACCCGTAGCTCTGCTGGGCATAGCCGCCGATCATGTGCGTGGGCTTCACGATCGCGCGGGTGACGGAGTTGTGGATACCGCCCCGTTTCCGCGTGATGTTCGAGCCCGGCGTGTTCACGATCTTCTCCTGGGCGTGATACATCAGGCACATGCCGTCCTTCACACGCTGCGACACGACGGCCCGCGCGGTCAGAACGCCGTTCGAGTTGAAGACCTCGATCCAGTCGTTGTCGACGATGCCCGCCGTCTTCGCATCATTCTCCGAGACCCAGACGACCGGACCGCCCCTGTTCAGCGTGAGCATCAGGAGGTTGTCGGAATAGGTCGAGTGGATGCCCCATTTCTGGTGCGGAGTGATGAAGTTCAGGACGACGTGCTTCTCGTTGGCGCCCAGGGCACCGGTCGCCGAGGCGTTGATCGTCTTGAGGTCGACCGGCGGCCGCCAGGTCACGAAGAATTCGCCGAAGGCCTGCATCCATTCGTGGTCCTGGTAGAGCTGCTGGCGGCCCGAGACGGTGCGCCACGGGATCAATTCGTGGACGTTGGTCCAGCCGGCGTTGTAGCAGACCTCCTCGCTCTCGATGCCCGACCAGGTCGGGGACGAGATGATCTTGCGCGGCTGCGCGGCGATGTCGCGGAAGCGGATCTTCTCGTCTTCCTTGACCTCGGCCAGGTGGGCGTGCTCTCGGCCGGTGGCCTTCGAGAGCGCGTCCCAGGCCTTGACCGCCACCTCGCCGTTGGTTTCCGGCGCGAGCATCAGGATGACCTCGGCCGCGTCGATCGCGGTTTCGATCTTCGCCATGCCCTCGGTCGGGCCGGTCACATGGGTGCCGTTCAGGTCCTTGAGGTGATGCACCTCGACCTTGGTGTCCCAGGCGATGCCCTTACCGCCGTTGCCGACCTTCTCCATGAGCGGCCCAAGCGAGGTGAAGCGAGCGTAGAGGTTCGGGTAGTCCCGCTCGACCGCGATATAGGCCGGCGCGGTCTTGCCCGGAACGAGGTCGCATTCGCCCTTCTTCCAGTCCTGGACGATCGGCTGCGCGATCTCGCCGGGGCTGTCGTGCTGCAGCGGCAGCTGCACCACGTCGGTCTCCACCCCGAGGATCTCGGGCGCGACCTCGGAGAACTTCTTCGCGATCGACTTGAAGATCTCCCAGTCCGACTTCGACTCGTAGGCCGGGTCCACCGCCGCCTGCAGCGGGTGGATGAACGGGTGCATGTCGGAGGTGTTGAGGTCGTCCTTCTCGTACCACGACGCGGTCGGCAGCACGATGTCGGAATAGACCGCCGTCGTCGACATGCGGAAGTCGAGCGTGACGAGGAGGTCGAGCTTGCCCTCTGGCGCCTTGTCGTGCCAGCGGGCCTCCACGGGCTTCGTCCGGCCTTCCTCGCCCAGATCCTTGCCGAGAACACCGTGATCGGTGCCGAGAAGGTGCTTGAGGAAGTATTCATGCCCCTTGCCCGACGAGCCGAGAAGGTTCGAGCGCCAGACGAAGAGGTTGCGCGGCCAGTTCTCCGGTGCATCCGGATCCTCGGCGGACATTTCCAGCGTTCCCGCTTTCAACTGCTCGGCGACGTATTCCGGGATGGTCTTGCCCGCCGCCTTCGCCGCCTTGCCCACCTCGAGCGGGTTGGTGCGGAGCTGCGGCGCCGACGGCAGCCAGCCCATCCGCTCGGCGCGGATGTTGTAGTCGATCAGGCTGAGGTCCTTGTAGTCGCCGTCCGGCGCGGTCGGCGAGAGGATCTCGGACGACGACACCGTCTCATAGCGCCACTGGTCGGTATGGGCGTACCAGGCCGAGGTGGAGTTCATGTGCCGCGGCGGACGCGCCCAGTCGAGCGCGAAGGCGAGCGCGGTCCAGCCGGTCTGCGGACGCAGCTTTTCCTGGCCGACGTAATGCGCCCAGCCGCCACCGGACTGACCCACGGCGCCGCACATCACCAGCATGTTGATGACGGCCCGGTAATTCATGTCCATGTGGTACCAGTGGTTCATCGCCGCGCCGATGATGATCATCGACTTGCCGTTCGTCTTCTCGGCATTGGTGGCGAATTCCCGTGCGACCTGGATGATCCGGTCGCGCTTCACGCCGGTGATCTTCTCCGCCCAGGCGGGGGTGAAGGGCACGTCAGCATTGAAGTCGCTCGCGACATGATCGCCGCCGAGGCCGCGGTCGAGGCTGTAGTTGGCGCAGAAGAGGTCGAAGACGGTGGCGACGTAATGCTCCTCGCCGTCCGCGAGCTTGATCTTCTTCACCGGCACGTTGCGGGTCAGCACCTCGCCGCGCGCGTCGTTCTCCCAGCCATTGGTGGCCGCGCCGCCGAAATAGGGGAAGTCGACGCCGATCACGTCATCGCGGTCGGTGTCGAGGACGAGGCTCATCTTGAGCGTGACATCCTTGCCCTCGGCCTTCTCCTCGAGGTTCCACTTGCCGGTCTCACCCCAGCGGAAGCCCACGGAGCCGTTCGGCACCACGATGCTGCCCGACTTCTCGTCGATCGCGACCGTCTTCCATTCGGGGTTGTTCGACTGGCCGAGCGACTTGTCGAAGTCGGAGGCCCGAAGCTGCTTGCCGGGCACATAGCCGTCGCCCTTCGGCTCCAGCTTCACCAGCATCGGCATGTCGGTGTACTTGCGGCAGTAGTCCTCGAAATACTCCGCCTGCCGGTCGAGGTGGTACTCGCGCAGGATTACGTGGCCCATCGCCATGCCGAGCGCGGCATCCGTGCCTTGCTTGGCGTTGAGCCAGATGTCGGAGAACTTCGCGGCCTCGGAATAGTCGGGGCTGACGACCGCCGACTTGGTGCCGCGATAGCGCGCCTCGGTGTAGAAATGCGCGTCCGGGGTCCGGGTCTGCGGCACGTTCGAGCCCCAGAGGATCAGGTAGCCCGCATTGTACCAATCGGCCGATTCCGGCACGTCGGTCTGCTCGCCCCAAGTCATCGGCGAGGCCGGCGGCAGATCGCAGTACCAGTCGTAGAACGACATGCAGGTGCCGCCGAGAAGGCTGAGGTAGCGCGAGCCCGCCGCGTAGGAGACCATCGACATCGCCGGGATCGGCGAGAAGCCGAACACCCGGTCGGGGCCGTAGGTCTTCGCCGTATAGGCGTTGGCGGCGGCGGTGATCTCGGTCACCTCGTCCCAGGTCGCGCGGACGAAGCCGCCCTTGCCGCGGATCCTGGTGTAATCCGCGCGCTTGGCCGGATCGGCCTGGATCGCCTTCCAGGCCTCGATCGGGCTCTTGGACTTGCGCAGGTCACGCCACATCCGCATCAGCCGGCCACGCACCAAGGGTGTCTTCACCCGGTTCGCGGAGTAGAGATACCAGCTGTAGGAGGCGCCGCGCGCACAGCCGCGCGGCTCGTGGTTCGGCAGGTCCGCGCGGGTGCGCGGATAGTCGGTCTGCTGGGTCTCCCAGGTCACGATCCCGGACTTGACGTAGATCTTCCAGGAGCACGACCCGGTGCAGTTCACCCCGTGGGTGGAGCGCACGATCTTGTCGTGGCGCCACCGGTTCCGGTAGGTGTCCTCCCAGTCGCGGTTTTCGATTGTGGTCTGTCCGTGGCCGTCCGCAAAGGTATCCTTGCGGACGGATTTCAGGAAGTTCAGACGGTCGAGAAGATGGCTCATCTTGCTCTCCTTACAGTTCAGGCCTGAGCCGGGGCGGCGGAAGGCCGACCACGCTCGAGGTCATGGAGAAGACCGCCGGGCCGCGTGTAGTAGACCCAGGTCAGGACAACACAGACCGCGTAGAAGATCAGGAAGCCCCAGAGCGCCATGAAGGGGGCGCCGGTCATGGCGATCGAGGTGCCGTAGGCCTTCGGGATGAAGAAGGCGCCGTAGGCGGCGATCGCCGAGGTGAAGGCGATGATCGCGGCGCTCTCGCGCTCCGCCTGCTTGCGGCTGGCGGCGGCGTCGAGGTTCGGCATGAGACGCGGGATCTCGCGGCCCATGATCGCCGGGATCATCTGGAAGGTGGAGGCGTTGCCGATGCCGGTCAGCATGAACAGCGCCATGAAGCAGGCGAAGAAGCCGGCGAAGGAACCGCCCGTGCCGTCCGTCGGCAGGAAGGTGATGACGCCGAAGACCGCCACGATCATGCCGAGGAAGGTCCAGAAGGTGACCCGGCCGCCGCCGAACTTGTCCGAGACCCAGCCGGTGGCCGCGCGGGAGAGCGCGCCGACGAGGGGGCCGAGGAAGACGTACTGCAGCGCGTTCACTTCCGGGAACATGAGCTTGGTCAGGAGCGGGAAGCCCGCCGAGTAGCCGATGAAGCTGCCGAAGGTCCCGGTGTAAAGGATGCACATGATCCAGTTGTGGAAGCGGGTAAAGATGATCGCCTGGTCACGGAACGAGGCCTTCGCGTCGGCGATGTCGTTCATGCCGAACCAGGCCGCGATGGTGGCGACGATGATGAAGGGCACCCAGACAAAGCCCGCGTTCTGCATCCAGAGCTCGCCGCCATCGGCCAGCTGCACCGGCGCACCGCCCATGGCGCCGAAGACGCCCATGGTGATGACGATCGGCACGAGGAACTGCATGACCGACACGCCGAGGTTGCCGAGGCCCGCATTCAGGGCGAGCGCGTTGCCCTTTTCAGCCTTCGGGAAGAAGTAGGCGATGTTGGCCATCGAGGAGGCGAAGTTGCCGCCGCCGAGACCGCAGAGGAGCGCCAGCACCATGAAGATCAGGTAGGGCGTCTCGGGGTTCTGCACCGCATAGCCGATGCCGATGGCCGGCAGGAGGAGCGATGCGGTCGAGAGCGTCGTCCAGAGCCGGCCGCCGAAGATCGGCACCATGAAGCTGTAGAAGATCCGCAGCGTCGCACCCGAAAGGCCGGGCAGCGCGGCGAGCCAGAAGAGCTGGCCGGGCGTGAAGTCGAAGCCGATGGCCGGGAGCCGGGCGACAACCATCGACCACACCATCCAGACCGAGAAGGCCAGGAGCAGCGCCGGGATCGACAGCCACAGGTTGCGGCGCGCGATCTTGCGGCCCTTCTCGTCCCAGAACGCCTTGTCCTCGGGACGCCAGTCGTCAAGTGTATGCGTGGTCATTACCGTCTTTCCAGGAATGTGGATGGGCTGCATCTCGGGCAGGCCCGGAAGCTCGTCGAGCGTCTTGCCGATGGCGGCACGTTCCATCTGACGGATGGACATGTGCATCCAGGCGAGCGCGATCGCGACGAGGATGAAGAGCAGCGCGAAGCAGCTCGTGTAGATGCCGGTCAGGTCGAGGAGCGCCCCGAACATGATCGGCAGGATGAAGCCGCCGAGGCCGCCGATCATGCCGACGAGGCCGCCGACCGCTCCGACGTGCTTCGGATAGTAGACCGGGATGTGCTTGTAGACCGCGGCCTTGCCCAAGGACATGAAGAAGCCGAGGCAGAAGAGCGTCACGACGAAGGGCCAGCGCCCCATCTCGGTCGAGAAGGTGATCGGGCCGTCCTTGCCCTGGATGACGTAGTCGGTGGGCGGGTAGGACAGCATGAAGAGGAAGACCAGCGAGAAGCCGAAGGTCCAGTACATGACCGAACGGGCGCCGAAGCGGTCCGAAAGGTGGCCGCCATAGGCGCGGAAGAGCGAGGCGGAAAGCGAGAAGGCCGCCGCCGACATGCCTGCCGTCTTCACGTCGACGCCGTAGACGTCGATCAGGTAGTGCGGCATCCACAGCGCCAGCGCCACGAAGGCGCCGAAGACGAAGAAGTAGTAGAGCGAGAAGCGCCAGACCTGGAGGTTCCGCAAGGGCGCGAACTGCTCACGCAGGCTCGGCGCCTTGACGCCGGTCTTGCGGCGCTCGACCAGCATCGGGTCGTCCTTGGCAAGGATGAAGAAGATCACGCCCATGAGCGCGATGCCGACGGCCCAGACCTGCGCCACGCCCTGCCAGCCATAGGCCACCATCACGAAGGGCGCGAGGAACTTGGTCACCGCCGCACCGACGTTGCCGGCACCGAAGATGCCGAGCGCGGTGCCCTGCTTGCCCGGCCCGTACCAGCGCGAGACATAGGCGACGCCGATGATGAACGAGCCGCCGGCGAGGCCGATGCCCAGCGCGGCGATCAGGTACATGACGTAGCTGTCGGCGAGCGTCAGCGCCCAGGTCGCGAGACCCGTCAGGATCATCTGCAGCGAGAACACGATCTTGCCGCCGTATTTCTCGGTCCAGACGCCGAGAATCAGGCGTGTGAGCGAGCCCGTGAGGATGGGGGTCGCGACCAGAAGGCCGAACGCGAACTCCGAGAGCCCGAGCTCTTTCTTGATCGCGACGCCGATGATGGAAAAGATCGTCCAGACTGCAAAGCAGACCGTGAACGCAATGGTGCTGAGTGCTAGGGCGCGGGTCTGATCGCCCTTCGACACATGCGAGCCATCAAGCATTGTCGCCTCCGTGAGTGGTGGCACGGGTGGCAAGGGCCCCCGCGATTGGCGGCAAAGAACCACCACGTCGATTCCCAAGGTTTGATCGAGGTCAAATTCTTGCGATTTTCCCGGAAAATTCAGGTTCTTATGAAGAATGTCCGGTCAGGCGGAGAAATCGTTCGCCCGGCGCTCGGACAAATTCCATTGCGCGGATCGACACTTGCCGCCGCAAGCCTTAACATTTATCAAGCCGACAATTCCGCTTCTGGTGATTCATGCGCGACGCCGACCTCGAAGAGATCCGCGACCTGTCGCTCTTCCGCGACATGGATGACGCGCATTTCGCCGCGCTCATGCGCGGCGCCTATCACCAGTCCTTTCCGCCCCAGGTCACGCTGATCGAGGAGGGGCAGGCGGCCGACTTCCTGCATGTCGTCACCGAGGGTGCGGTCGAGATGTACGCCCGCTGGGAAGGCCGCGAGACCACGATGTCGGTGGTGCGCCCGGTCTCGACCTTCATCCTCGCGGCCTGCATCAACGATGCGCCCTACCTGATGTCGGCGCGAACGCTGATGCCGTCGCGGGTCGCGCTGATCCCGGGCTCCGACCTGCGCACCGCCTTCACCAAGGATCCCGCCTTCGCGAAGGCGATCGTCGGCGAACTCGCCAGCTGCTACCGCAGCGTCGTGCGCCATGCCAAGGATCTGAAGCTGCGCGCCTCGCGCGAACGGCTTGCCGCCTATCTCCTGCGCCACGTACCCGCCCACGGCGCGCTGGACTTCGACCTGCAGATCGAGAAGCGGCTGCTCGCCTCCTATCTCGGGATGACGCCGGAGAACCTGTCGCGCGCCCTCCGCTCGCTGCGCGACGACGGCGTCGCGGTGGAAGGCCAGCACGTGACGATCTCCGATTTCGACGCCCTGACGGCGGTTGCCCGGCCGACGGCACTGATCGACGGCCCGGATTACTGCGGCAGGGAAGGGTCCGAATCCCCGTCGCGGCGTGATCCGGGCGGACATTGAGCCGGGAGTATCCCCCACGCCTGTCCCCGCACCGGGGTTCTCCGCGATGTGCGAGAGCGCACAAGCTATGTGCACGGCCCGGACCCCACCTCTGAAACGTTCCGGCCTACGCCGCCGTGAGCGGCGGCCGGGCCCGGCGGCGCCACTTCACGGTGTTTTCTTTCGAACCACAGCGGGTTGCGTCAACCCATCGCACGACTGTGACTCCCCGAAACATCACGGGCACGGTCCGGCAATTCCGCGTGAGCCGACGCGACCCGACTGTGATTTCCTTTAGCGGCGCCCGGCACGCATGTTGGTGTCACAGGGCACACCCGGCCCGATCAGTCGAAACACGAACCCGTCGAAAGGACCGAAGATGACACGCCTGATGATCGCAATCGCACTCGTTCTTGCCGCCGCCGGCACCGCCTCGGCCGTCACCGACCCGAGCGAACTGAGCGGGCCCGCCCGCATGGAGGCCCAGCGCCTCGTTCCGAACGGCAACTTCGACAATCTGACTTCGGCGCAGGCCGACGCGATCCGCTCGATCCTGTCGAGCGAAGAAGATGCACGCGGCGGCCAGATCCGCTCGGTGCTGAACTGACCCGATCGCGCCACGTTTCGGGCGCCCCGTTTGGGGCGCCCTTTTCATGTGTGCCGCCTGACCGGCGCGTTCACGAGATGCGGACATTTCTGTAACGGTCTTGGCGCGGCCCCGGCCTTCGTTGCACAACTGTCGGAAATGACTGGGGATCGCATGACCGGACCGAACATGAACCGTCGCGCGGCACCGGCCACCGGCAGCAACGACCGGGCCCGGCGCACATGAGAAAGCCGGCGCTCTTTCTCGCTCTCGCCGTCGTCATCGCCGCCCTGATCTGGCTGATCGGCCGCAATCCGCCCGATCTCGACATGCTGCGTGAACAGTTGATCGACCTCGACGCCTGGCGCGTCGAGCGGCCCCTGCTCGTCGCCGCACTCTTTTTCGCAGCCTATGTCGCGGTCACCGCGCTGTCGCTGCCGCTCGCGGTGTGGATGACGCTCGCGGCGGGCGCGCTGTTCGGCTTCGGCTGGGGGCTCGTTCTCGTCTCCTTCGCCTCGACGATCGGCGCGACGCTCGCTTTCCTTGCTGCCCGTTATCTCCTCTCTGACTGGGTGCATGGAAGATTCGGCAACCGCCTGCAGGCCATCGACGAGGGGATGACGCGCGACGGCGCCTTCTACCTCTTCACGCTCAGGCTGATCCCGGCGGTGCCGTTCTTCGCCATCAACCTCCTGATGGGACTGACGCCGATCAAGGCCTGGGTCTTCTACCTCGTCAGCCAGATCGGCATGCTCGCCGGCACCGCGGTCTATGTGAACGCGGGCACCCAGCTTGCCCAACTCGAAAGCCTGTCGGGCATCCTGTCGCCGCCGCTGATCCTGTCGTTCCTGCTGCTTGGCTTCTTTCCCTGGATCGCGAAATTCGCCCTGCGGCTCGTGAAGCGGCGGCGCGCCCATGCCGGCTGGAGCCGCCCCGCGCGCTACGACCGCAACCTCGTGGTGATCGGCGCCGGTGCCGCCGGTCTGGTCTCCGCCTATATCGCGGCGGCGGTGAAGGCGAAGGTGACGCTGGTCGAGTCCCACAAGATGGGTGGCGACTGCCTGAACTACGGCTGTGTGCCCTCGAAGGCGCTGATCCGTTCGGCCAAGCTCGCGCATCAGATGCGCCATGCCGACCGCTACGGGCTGGCGGCGACGCGGCCGGAATTCTCCTTCCGTGGCATCTTCGAACGTATCCAGGCGGTGATCGCCGCGATCGAGCCTCATGACAGCGTCGCGCGTTACGAAGGTCTAGGCGTCGACGTGCGGCGCGGCCATGCCCGACTGATCGACCCCTGGACGGTCCAGATCACCGATGACGCCGGCAATGCCGAACGGCTCACGACCCGCGCAGTGATCCTCGCCACCGGCGCCGCGCCCTTCGTGCCGCCCTTGCCGGGGCTCGACGCGGTCGGCTATCTCACCTCGGACACGCTCTGGGAGGAGATGGCGCAGCGAGAGGCCGGGCCGAAGCGGCTCGTGGTGCTCGGCGGCGGGCCGATCGGCTGCGAGCTGGCGCAGAGCTTCGCGCGGCTCGGCTCCGAGGTCACACAGGTCGAGATGCTGCCGCGCCTTCTGATCCGCGAGGACGAGGAGGTTTCGGCGCTGGTCAAGGCGTCGATGGAGGCCGACGGGGTCACCGTGCTGACCGGGCACCGGGCGCGGGCCTGCGGCATCACCGATGGCGAGAAGTGGATCGAGGTCGAGGCCGGGGGAAAGACCCGGCGCATCGCCTTCGACGATCTCCTCGTCGCGGTCGGGCGCGCGGCGCGGCTCGACGGCTACGGGCTCGAGGAACTGGGCATCCCGACCGGGAAGGTCATCGAGACGAACGAATACCTGGAGACGCTCTACCCCAACATCCTCGCTGCGGGCGACGCGGCGGGACCCTTCCAGTTCACCCATACCGCCGCGCATCAGGCCTGGTTCGCGACCGTCAACGCGCTCTTCGGCAAGTTCAAGCGGTTCCGCGCCGATTACCGGGTGATTCCCTGGGCCACCTTCACCGACCCCGAGATTGCCCGCGTCGGGCTGAACGAGGCGGAGGCGCGCGAGCGGAAGATCCCCTACGAGATCACGCGCTACGGCATCGACGACCTTGACCGGGCGATCGCGGATGCGGCGGCGCAGGGCTTCGTCAAGGTGCTGACCCGTCCGGGAAAGGACGAGATCCTCGGCGTCACCATCGCCGGCGAACATGCGGGCGACCTCATCGCCGAGTTCGTCTTCGCGATGAAGCAGGGCCACGGGCTCGGCAAGATCCTCTCGACGATCCACATCTATCCGACCCTGGCAGAGGCGAACAAGTTTGCCGCCGGGGAGTGGCGCAAGGCGCATGTTAACCCGACCGCGCTGCGGCTTCTGGAGCGGTTCCATGCCTGGCGGAGAGGCTGAATGATCGACCGCTACCTCCTGCCGCTGCAGCGCGCGGCGCTTATCCGCCCGGCGCGGGCGCTCGTCCGGCGCGGTGTCGGCGCCGATCAGGTGACGCTCGCGGGCTTCGCGGCCGGGCTCCTCGCGGTGGGCGCGCTGGTGGCGGGATGGTTCGGACTGGCGCTCCTTCTTATCGCGATGAACCGGCTCGCCGACGGGCTCGACGGCGCGGTCGCGCGCGAGGTGGGTCCGACCGAGCGCGGCGCCTTTCTCGACGTCGCGCTCGACTTCGTCTTCTACGCGCTGGTGCCGCTCGGCTTCGCGCTCGTCGACCCCGGCGCCAATGCGCTAGCGGCGGCGGCACTCATCGCCGCCTTCGTCGGCACCGGATCGAGCTTCCTCGCCTTCGCCGCCATCGCGGCGCGGCGCGGGCTTTCCGCCGATGCCTATCCGGCGAAGGGCATCTATTACCTCGGCGGCCTGACCGAAGGCGCCGAAACCATCGCGGTCTTCGCCGCGATGTGTCTCTGGCCCGCCGCCTTCCCGACGCTCGCCTGGAGCTTCGCCGCGCTCTGCGCCATCACCACGCTCAGCCGCTGGCACCAGGGCTGGACCGCCTTTTCCCCGACCGAACCAAGCTGACTCAGAACAGGAACCAACATGCGCCTTCCCCTACTCGCAACGCTGGCCTTCGGCCTCGCCGCCCCCGCCCTCGCCGGCGGCTGGGACGACACCGTCGCCGCCGCGCGTGGCCAGACCGTCTATTGGAACGCCTGGGGCGGCGACGAGCGCACCAACGACTTCATCGCCTGGGCGAGCGGCGCGCTTCAGACGCAGTACGGCGTGACCATCAACCACGTGAAGCTCTCCGACACAGCCGAGGCGGTGACGCGGGTGATCGCCGAGAAGGCGGCCGGGCAGGCAGAGGACGGCTCGGTCGACCTCATCTGGATCAACGGGGCGAACTTCCTGTCGATGAAGGAGCAGGGTCTGCTGCACGGCCCGTTCCTCCAGAACCTGCCGAACGCGCGCTATCTCGACCTCTCGGAGGGCTCCGCGGCGGTGGTGGATTTCACGATCCCGACCGAGGGCTACGAGAGCCCCTGGCGGCTCGCGAAGTTCGTCCTGACCCGTGACAGCGCACGGGTGGCCGAGCCGCCGCGCTCGATGGCGGCGCTCCTTGACTGGGCCAAGGCCAATCCCGGCCGCTTCACCCACCCGGCGGTGACGAACTTCATGGGCTCCACCTTCCTCAAGCAGGCGCTGATCGAGCTTGCACCGGACCCTTCGGTACTGCAGGCCGAAGCCACGGATGAGGCGTTTTCGGCCGCAACAGAGCCGCTTTGGACTTGGTACGACGCGCTTCGTCCCAATCTCTGGCGCGAGGGCGTGACCTTCCCCGAGAACGAGAGCGTGCTGCAGCAGATGCTGAACGACGGCGAGGTCGATTTCGCGATGGCCTTCGACCCGGCGGCGGCGGCGGCGGCGGTCGAACGCGGCCTTCTGCCCGAGACGGTGCGGAGCTACGCGCCCGAGGCGGGCTCGATCGGCAACATCAGCTTCGTCGCGATTCCGTTCAACGCCGCCCACAAGGAGGGCGCGATGGTGGTGGCGAACTTCCTCCTCGACCCCGCGGTGCAGGCGCGGGCGCAGGACATCACCGTCCTCGGCAGCTACTCGGTGCTCGACCCCGCGAAGCTCGACGCCGCGGCGAAGGCGGCCTTCGACGCCCTGCCCGACTCCCCTGCCCTGCCCTCAAACGAGGCCCTCGGCCCGACCCTCGGCGAGCCGCATCCGAGCTGGATGACCCGTCTCGCCGAGGACTGGGCGCGGCGCTACACCGAATGACGGCGCCCGAAGGCCGCCTGCTCCGGCTTCTGGTGCTCGGTGCGGTTGCGGGCGGCCTCGTGCTGCCGATCCTCGCCGGGCTCTGGGAGACCGCGCGGGCGGCCTTCGGCCATTTGCCGGCCATCGGGGCAGATGGGCTTTCGCTCGACCCCTGGCGACGACTCTTCGACCTGCCGGGCTTCGGCACCAGCCTGACGCTGACGCTCTGGACCGGCTTTGCCTCGACCGCGCTGGCGCTGGTGCTCGCGGTCGGCTTAGCCGCGGCGATGTACGACCGGGCGGGCTTTCGCGGCGGCGCCCGGCTGCTGGCGCCCTTTCTCGCGACGCCGCATGCGGCGCTGGCGATCGGCCTTGCCTTCCTCATTGCGCCTTCTGGCTGGATCTCCCGCCTCCTCAGCCCTTGGGCGACCGGCTGGGACCTGCCGCCCGACCTCGCCACGGTCAACGATCCGGCGGGACTCGCGCTGATCCTCGGGCTCCTGGTCAAGGAGGTGCCGTTCTTCCTCCTGGTAATCCTTGCGGCACTGTCGCAACTGCCGGTGCGCCGCCACCTCGAGGCGGGCCGCGCGCTCGGCTACGGGCACGGCGTGGTCTGGATCAAAGTGATCGGCCCACAGCTCTACCCGTTGATCCGGCTGCCGGTCTACGTGGTCCTCTCGTTCGCGCTCTCGATCGTCGACATGGCGATCGTGCTCGGCCCCTCGAACCCGCCGGTGCTGGCGGTGGCGGTCACGCGCTGGTTCCTCGCCGCCGAGACGACGCTGATCCTGCCCGCCTCGGCGGCGGCCCTCCTGCAAAGCGCGGTGGTGGCGGGCGGCATCGGCCTCTGGTGGGCCGCGGAACGGGCGCTCGCGCGGATCGGCCGGGTCTGGATCCGGCGCGGCGGGCGCGGGGTCTCGGCCGAACCGGGGCTCGTCGCGGCCGGGGCGGCGGTCACCGGGCTGATGGCGCTCGGCGCGGGCGCCTTGATGGCACTCGCCGTCTGGTCGGTCGCCTGGCGCTGGTCCTATCCGCGCGCCCTGCCGGAAAGCTGGAGCCTCGCCGCCTGGGGCCGTTCGGCCGCAGGCTGGGGAACGGCGGTCGAAAGCACGGTGATCATCGGCGTCGCGACGACCGCGCTGGCGCTGATCCTCGCCGTGGCCTGGCTCGAGGGCGAGGACCGCGACCACCTGCCCCGCGCCACTTGGGCCGAGGCGCTGATCTACCTCCCGCTGCTCGTGCCGCAGATCGCCTTCCTCTACGGGCTCCACGTCGTCTTCCTCAAAGCCGGGATCGGCGGCGGGATCGGTGCAGTGATCTGGGCGCATGCGCTTTTCGTCTTTCCCTATGTGATGATCGCGCTCTCCGATCCGTGGCGTGCGCTCGATCCGGCGTACATACGTGCGGCGGCGGCGCTCGGCGCCGGACCGGTTCGACGGCTCTTCGCGGTCAAGCTGCCGATCCTGCTGCGCCCGCTGTTGACCGCCGCGGCGATCGGCTTCGCGGTTTCGGTCGCGCAATACCTGCCGACGCTCTTCATGGGCGCAGGCCGGGTCGCAACGCTGACGACCGAGGCGGTGACGCTTTCGTCAGGCTCCGACCGCCGGGTCACCGGCGTCTATGCCGTTCTGCAGGCGGCGCTGCCGTTCCTCGCCTATCTCGCCGCGCTTGGCGTACCGGCGATTCTACACCGCCACCGGGCCGGGCTGTCAGGGGGTGCCGCGTGAGGGGTCTGATGCTTAAATCAGTATCTATTCAGGCGGAAAATGGCGCAGAACCGCTCTTTTCGCCGCTCTCACTCGCGGTCGCGCCGGGCAGCGTCACGACCATTGTCGGCCCCTCGGGCATCGGCAAGTCGACGCTGATGGAGTTCATCGGCGGCCATCTGCCGCGCGGCTTTCGCGCCTCGGGCGATGTGATCCTCGACGGCCGCAACGTCACCCGCCTGCCGGCCGAGGCGCGGCGGATCGGCATCCTGTTTCAGGACGCGGCGCTCTTTCCGCATCTCTCGGTCGGCGACAACCTCGCCTTCGGGCTCGCCGCGCATGTCAGGGGCCGCGCGGCGCGTACTGCCGCGGTGGCAATGGCTCTCGATCAGGCCGGGCTTCCGGGCTTCGCGGCACGCGATCCCGCGACGCTCTCGGGCGGCCAGCGCGCCCGGGTGGCGCTGATGCGGACGCTTCTGGCCGAGCCATGCGCGCTGTTGCTCGATGAGCCCTTCGCGAAGCTCGACCCGGCGCTGCGCGAAGAACTGCGGCGCTTCGTCTTCGACCATGTCCGCGACCGCGACATTCCCGTGCTGATGGTCACCCACGACGCCGCCGATGCAGAAGCCGCCGGCGGCCCGGTGGTCAGCCTGTAGCCTCCTCCCCGGAAGGCGCGTCGTCGCTCCAGCGCAGAAGCCGGTGGTCGAAACCGCCCTGGAGATGCGGTTTGACCACCGCGAAATAGGGCGACAGGTCGAAGTCGCGCGGCGTGAACAGCGAATGGTGGCGGATGTGGTAGATCTCGCGCCGCGCATAGGCGCTTCCGGTCCTGACCTCGACCTCGGGCAGGATCGGGTAGCGGATCGACTGGAAGGCCTGGGCGATGAGCGAGGAACAGATCGCCCGCGTCGGGTCGCCCGAGCCGAAGGCGATCATCCGCCGCCGCCAGCGCACCGGCACCGGCGGGGTCGGGAAGAAGTAGCGCAAGAGATCAAAGATGTGGTGCATGTCGTAGCGCAGGCCGAGATGGTGGCGCATGTAGTCCACCACCTTCGCGCGTTCGTCCGCATTCAGCCCGACGGCGCGGCAGATCCGCGTATTGTAGCTCGCGTACTTGCTGAGCGGCCGCGCGACGCAGCCCTCGCCGAGGTTGACCTCGATCAGCCGCGGCCGTTCGCCGCCTTCCTCCGGCTTCGGCAGCACGTCTCCGACATAGAGCGCGGCATGGCTCCAGGTCGACTGGGTGAGGTACTTGATCGCGGTCGCCACCCGCTCGGACCCCTCAATGAGCAGAACATCACCGGGAACGAGGGTGCGGCAGAGGCTGCCGAAGTCGGACGGCGTGTAAGGTTCGTAGCCGGAGACCTGCTTGGTCAGCCGCCGCGCCATCGCGCGGCCGAGACGATCCAGAATTGTGTCTGTTCCAGCCAAAAACGTGTCATTCATCGCCGCCTCCGCATCCTGATCCGGGCTCAGGTCGCACTGATCGCCCGGTGGCGCTTGGGTCTGCCACCGGGATTCCTCCTTACCGGGGTCTGGAATAGGATATGATGCGTGGCAGGTTCGTGGTCATCAACTGGCCTCAACTCGCAGCGAGCCGGTTGAAGCGGACCTTGGATCGGAAACCGGGAGCGCCGGAAGGAAATGACGTGAGTGACGACCGGGAGATCGTGCCAGACCGCCCCGGCAACGGTGAGCGGGCCGGCCGCATTGGCGGGCGGAGCGCGCGGCTCGGCCGGCGTATCGCGGTGCTTCTGCTCCTCGTCTGGGTCGCGCATGGGCTGATCGGCTGGACGATGGCGGAATCGCAGGCCCTCAAGGGCGGCGAGATCCCGGCTCTGTGGGTGCTGGTGCTTCTGCTCGTCGCCTATGCGCTCCTCATCGCGCTGCCGTTCGTGCCGGGGGTGGAGCTTGGCTTGACGCTCTTGATGGTCGAGGGCGGCTGGATCGCGCCCTTCATCTGGGGGGCGACGCTCGCCGGGCTGATGCTCTCGTTCCTGGTGGGGCTGGCCCTGCCCTACCCGGCCCTGCGCCGCACGCTCGCCGATCTCCGCCTCTGCCGCGCGGCCGAGCTCGTGGCGCAGATCGAGCCCCTGGACCGCGAGGCGCGGCTTGACCACTTGCGAAGCCACCTGCCGGGCTGGCTGGCGCCGCTGGCGCGGAACTACCGCTATCTCCTGCTGGCGCTTCTGATCAACCTGCCGGGCAATTCGGTGATCGGCGGCGGCGGCGGCATCCTCATGGTCGCGGGATGCAGCCGCCTCTTCGCGGCGCCGGTGACGCTTCTGACCGTGGCGCTCGCGGTCGCACCGGTGCCAATTCTCGTCTTCGCGCTCGGCGAGGGGCTGCCGTTGCCGGGGTTCTGAGACCCGGCGCCTCAGCCGACCCGGCGGCGGGCGAGGCTCGGCCCCGAGGGTCCGAAGCGGTTGCGCAGGATCTGCAAGAGCCGGCGATGCATCGAGCGGTGCCGGTTGCGGATATGCAGGCCGGCATAGATCGGCTGCGGAATCGGCGGCGCATCACCGACCAAGCGGCAGGTGCCGGCGCGGATGAGGTCGGTGGCCGACTGGCGCAATACATAGGCCGTCCCGCCGAGCGACCCCAGAAGCGCGACCATCGCCGCGTTCTGGCCGATCGACAGGCTCGCGGAGGCCAGCCGCGGATGCATCTGCGCATGAATCTGCGGCATAGCGTCGGAGTAATGCGGCATGATGTAGGTCTCGGCGTTCACCTCGCCGAGCCGGTCGGTCTCGGTCGAGACCATGAGATAGGTGATCTCGCCCAGCGTCTCGAAATAGAGGTCGGGGTGGAAGCGCGGGGTGAAGAGGATCGCGAAATCCTCGACACCGGTGGAGAGGTCGGAACTCATCTGCGCCGAATAATCGGCCTCGAAGAGGAAGGACGTGCCGGGCAGCGCGGCGCGGAAATCCTTGATCAGTTCGGAGAAGTGGATGCCGACGAGGTCATGCTGGATGCCGATCCGCATCGTCACCGCGCCAGAGCCGGTTTCACCGATCGCGTGGCGCGCCTCGGTCCAGCCGTGCAGCAGCGCCCGCGCGTGCGGCGCGAAGCGCAACCCCTCGGTCGTGAGCTCGGTGCCCGAACGCGAGCGGATGAAGAGCCGGTGGCCGAGCGTCGCCTCGAGCGAACGGACGCGTCCCGACACGGTGGACTGGGTGATGCCGAGCCGGTCGGCGGTGCGATTGAAGCTCCGGGTGGTGCAGAGGTCGAGGAAGGTCTCGATGAGCTCGATCTGCATCAGAGCGTCATCCCGTCGGGAAGGGGGCCGAGATCCGCGCGGACCGTCGCGAGCGTGTCGAGATCGCGCACCCATTCGTAGAAGATGCCCTTCACGGTCGTCACGGTGATCCCGGCATCGCGCATCCGGTCGAGCCCGGCCCCGTGGCAATCGCCCGGCGATCCGGTCGCGTCGACCAGCACCGCGACCCGGAACCCGGCCGCGAGAAGCCCGAGCGCCGACTGTGCGACGCAGACATCCGTCTCGAGCCCCACAAGCACCGCCTGCGGTCGCTGGAAGGCGCGGGCGCCGGCGAGGATGTCGGGCTGGCCGGCGAGGCCGAAGACCCGCTTGTCGTGGACCGGTACGTCCGCACCGAGCGCCGCGACGATCTCGGGCAGGGGCGGGCCGTTCCGGGCGATATCCTCGGCCATGGCCAGAACCGGGATGCCGAGTCGCCGGGCGGTGCCGATCAGCCAGCGGATCCGGTCCACGAGAGGCGCGCGCGCCTCGGGTGCGAGCTTGTCGACAAAGAGCTTCTGCACGTCGATCACCGCGAGAAACGACTTCGATCGGTGGAACAGGGGATCGGACATGATGTGATTCCGCTAATCGATATTTCCGATCAATAATACGACACCTGACGAATTGAAAGCAGGGTGAACTGCCCCGATACTCCGGCCGCAAATCACCTTGGGGGGCGTCATGGCCGAGATTCCGACAACAGCGCGCGTGGTCATCATCGGGGGCGGCGCCGTCGGCGTCTCGACCCTCTATCATCTGGCCAAGGCGGGCTGGACCGACTGCGTGCTGCTGGAGAAGAACGAGCTGACCGCCGGATCGACCTGGCATGCGGCGGGCAACGTGCCGACCTTCTCGACGTCGTGGTCGATCATGAACATGCAGCGCTATTCGACCGAGCTCTATCGCGGCCTCGGCGAGGCGGTCGACTATCCGATGAACTACCATGTCACCGGCTCGATCCGGCTTGCCCATTCCAAGGAGCGGATGCAGGAATTCGAGCGCGCGAAGGGCATGGGCCGCTACCAGGGCATCGACATGGAGATGCTCGGGGTGGACGAGATCCAGGGCAAGTATCCGTTCATCGAATTGCATGACCTGAAAGGCGCGCTCTACGATCCGACCGACGGCGACATCGACCCCGCGCAGCTGACGCAGGCGCTGGCCAAGGGCGCCCGCGACCTCGGCGCGACGATCCTGCGCTTCACCCCGGCGACGGGCGTGAGCCGCGAGAACGGCGAATGGATCATCCATACCGAGAAGGGCGACATCCGCTGCGAATACGTCGTCAACGCCGCCGGCTACTACGCCCAGAAGGTCGGCGAGTGGTTCAAGCCCTATGGCGGGCGCACCGTGCCGATGATGGTGATGAGCCACCAGTACCTGCTCTCGGAGCCGGTGGCCGAGCTCGAGGCCTGGTCGAAGGAGAACGGCCGCAAGCTGCCGCTCCTGCGCGACGTCGACACCTCCTACTACCTGCGGCAGGAGAAGACCGGCTTCAACCTTGGCCCTTATGAGCGCAACTGCAAGGCGCATTGGGTGACGCCGAACGACCCGTTCCCGGAGGATTTCTCGTTCCAGCTCTACCCGGACGATCTCGACCGGCTGGAATGGTATATCGAGGACGCGATGGCGCGGGTGCCGCTTCTGGGCTCGTCGGGCATCAGCCGGGTCATCAACGGGCCGATTCCCTATGCGCCGGACGGTCTGCCGCTGATGGGGCCGATGCCGGGCGTGCCGAACGCCTTCGAGGCCTGCGTCTTCACCTTCGGCATCGCCCAGTCGGGCGGCGCCGGCAAGGTGATGGCGGAATGGATCACCGAAGGCGCGACCGAATGGGACATGTGGGCGGTCGATCCGCGCCGCTATACCGACTACACCGACCGCGACTACTGCGTTGCCAAGGGCATGGAGACCTACGGCCACGAATACGCGATGCATTTCCCCTGGCACCGCTGGCCGGCCGCGCCGGACCGCAAGCTCTCGCCGGTGCATGACAGGGTCAAGGCGCTTGGCGGGCAGTTCGGGGTCTACAACGGCTGGGAACGCGCGACCTGGTTCGCCAGACCCGGCGACGACACCTCGGAGGAGGCGACGCATACCTGGGGCCGCTCCGGCCCGTGGGAACAGCGGATCAAGGAAGAATGCGAGGCGGTGCGCGACGGGGTCGGCGTGCTCGACCTGCCAGGCTTCTCGCGCTTCAACCTCTCCGGGACGGGCGCGGCCGACTGGCTGCGCGGCATGATCTCGGGCGCGCTGCCGAAGGTCGGGCGCATGAACCTCGGCTATTTCCCCGACAATCGCGGTCGGATCCTGACCGAGATGTCGATCCTGCGCCACGGCGAGGAGGAATTCACGCTGATCACCGCCGCCACCGCCCAGTGGCATGACGGCGAGCATCTGAGAAAGAACCTCGCGCCCGGCCTGACGCTGACCGACCACACCACCGAATACGACACGCTGATCGTCACCGGTCCGAAGGCGCGCGATCTCTTCGCCGCGATCGGCGAGGCCGATCTGACGCTGCCGTGGCTGTCGATCCAGACCGGCAGCGTCGCGGGCAAGCCGGCGATGCTGGCGCGGGTGAGCTTCGCGGGCGAGCTTGGCTGGGAGGTTCATGCCAAGGTCGCCGACATGCCGGCGATCTATGACGCGGTGCTCGGCGCCGGTGCGAAGCCCTTCGGCATGTGGGCGCTGAACTCGCTCCGGCTGGAGAAGGGCTACCGGGCCTGGAAGGGCGATCTTTCGACCGATTACTCGCTCTTGGAAGGCGGGCTGGAGCGGTTCGTCAAGTTCGACAAGCCGCAGGACTTCCCCGGCAAGGCGGCCCTGCTGGCCGAGAAGCAGCAAGGATCGAAGAAGCGGTTCGTGACGCTGACCGTCGAGGCCGGCGAGGCGGATGCGCCCTACATGTCGACGCTCTGGCACGATGGCCAGGTCGTGGGCGAGACCACGTCGGGCGCCTGGGGCTACCGGGTCGGAAAGTCGATCGCGCTCGGGATGCTGCGGAGCGATCTCGCGGTGCCCGGCACCGAGATCGAGGTCGAGATCTATGGCGATAGGTGCCGCGCGGTGGTCGAGGAAGACCAGCCGCTCTGGGATCCGGAAAACGCGCGGATCCGCGCGTGACGGGCGGAGGCCGGGGGTTTCACCCCCGGACCCCCAGGATATTTTCAGCAAGATGAAGGGTCAGAACAGTGACTAACCTGCCAAAAAAAGCTCGGGTCGTGATCGTCGGAGGGGGCGTGGTCGGGTGTTCGGTCGCCTATCACCTGACCAAGCTCGGCTGGAAGGACGTCGTTCTGCTGGAGCGCAAGCAGCTCACCTGCGGCACGACCTGGCATGCGGCGGGGCTGATCGGCCAGCTCCGCGCCTCGGCCAACATGACGCGGCTCGCGAAGTACTCCGCCGATCTCTACCGCGGGCTCGAGGCGGAGACGGGGCTTGCGACCGGGATGAAGCAGGTCGGCTCGATCTCCGTGGCGCTGACCGAGGCGCGCAAGGAGGAGCTTTATCGCGGCGCCTCCATGGCGCGGGCCTTCGGCGTGCCGGTGGAGGAGATCTCGCCCCAGGAGGTGAAGGAACGCTATCCGCATCTCAACATCGAGGGTGTCAAGGCGGGTGTCTGGCTGCCGACGGACGGGCAGGGAGATCCGGCCAACATCGCTCTGGCCTTGGCCAAGGGCGCCCGCCAGCGCGGCGCGGTCGTGGCCGAGGGCGTAAAGGTGACGGGCATCGCGGTGGAAGGCCGTCGGGCTAAGTCGGTCTCGTGGGAGCAGAACGGCGAACAGGGTGTCATCGAGGCCGATCACGTGGTCAACTGCGCCGGCATGTGGGGCCACGAGGTCGGCCGCATGGCGGGCGTCAATGTGCCGCTGCATGCCTGCGAGCATTTCTACATCGTGACCGAGCCGATCCCGGGCCTGACGCAGATGCCGGTGCTGCGGGTGCCGGACGAATGCGCCTATTACAAGGAGGATGCGGGCAAGTACCTTCTCGGCGCCTTCGAGCCGAACGCCAAGCCCTGGGGCATGAAGGGCATCCCGGAGGATTTCTGCTTCGACCAGCTTCCGGAGGATTTCGATCATTTCGAGCCGATTCTCGAACGCGCGGTGAACCGGCTGCCGATGCTGGCCGAGGCTGGCATCCATACCTTCTTCAACGGGCCGGAGAGCTTCACGCCGGACGATGCCTACAATCTCGGGCTCTCGCTCGAGGTCGACAATTACTGGGTCGCGGCCGGGTTCAACTCGATCGGCATCCAGTCGGCCGGCGGCGCGGGCATGGCGCTTGCCCAGTGGATGGAGACGGGCGAGAAGCCGTTCGATCTCGGCGATGTCGATGTCGGTCGCAACCAGCCGTTCCAGGGCAACAGGCACTACCTCTTCGAACGGTCGAAGGAAACGCTCGGCCTGCTTTATGCCGACCACTATCCGTACCGCCAGAAGGCGACCGCGCGCGGGGTGCGGCGGACGCCGTTCCATGCGCATCTGGAGGCCAACGGCGCGGTCTTCGGCGAGATCGGCGGCTGGGAGCGGGCGAACTGGTTCGCGAACGAGGGCCAGGAGCGGGACTACCAGTACAGCTGGGGGCCGCAGAACTGGTTTTCCAACCAGGCCGCCGAGCACAGGGCGGTCCGAACCAATGTCGGCATGTACGACATGTCGTCCTTCGGCAAGATCCGGGTCGAGGGGCGCGATGCCGAGGCCTATCTCAACCATATCTCGGGCGCGGACATGTCGGTGGCGCCCGGCAAGATCGTCTATACCCAGTTCCTGAACAGGGCGGGCGGGATCGAGGCCGACGTGACCGTCACGCGGCTCTCCGAGACCGCCTATCTGGTGGTGACGCCGGCGGTGACGCGGCTCAAGGACCAGGTCTGGATGCGCCGGCACATCGGCGTGTTCAACGTCGTCCTCACCGATGTGACGGCGGGCGAGGGCGTGCTGGCGGTGATGGGGCCGAATGCGCGCAAGCTGATGCAGGCGGTGAGCCCGAACGACTTCTCGAACGAGGCGAACCCCTTCGGCACCGCGCAGGAGATCGAGATCGGCATGGGCCTCGCGCGGGCGCATCGCGTCTCCTATGTCGGCGAGCTCGGCTGGGAGGTCTATGTGTCCTCCGACATGGCGGGCCACGTCTTCGAGACGCTGTGGGAGGCCGGTCAGGGCATGGGGCTGAAGCTCTGCGGCATGCACATGATGGACTCGTGCCGGATCGAGAAGGCGTTCCGCCATTTCGGCCATGACATCACCTGCGAGGACCATGTGCTGGAGGCGGGGCTTGGCTTTGCGGTCAAGACCGCGAAACCCGGCTTCATCGGCCGCGACGCGGTGTTGCGGAAGAAGGAGGCGGGGCTGGAGAAGCGGCTTCTGCAGTTCAGGCTCTCCGATCCCGGGGTGATGGTCTATCACAACGAGCCGCTGATCCGCGACGGCAAGATCGTGAGCTATCTCTCGTCGGGCGCCTATGGTCATCATCTGGGTGCCGCGATCGGCATGGGCTATGTGCCCTGCAAGGGCGAGACGGCCGCGGACGTGCTGGGATCGGCCTATGAGGTCGAGGTGGCCGGTCGGCGGGTGAAGGCAGAGGCGTCGCTGGCGCCGATGTATGACCCGAAATCGGAACGCGTGCGCATGTGAGTGAGCGCCGGGGGGCTGTCTGCCCCCCGGACCCCCCGAGGATATTTCTGAAAAGAAGATGCCAATTGGCATTTCAGGAGAGACGGCATGTCTGACGAATCCACGAACTGCGAACCGCGGCGGGCGGCACGGGCCGGCGGGCGCGAGGCGCGCCGGGCAGCGCGGGCGGCGCCCCTGGCCGAGGGTATGCGGCCGATCCGGGCCGGGTTGCCGGGCGGGCAATACAAGCCGCTGACCGAGGCGGGGATGGCGAAGATCCATCAGGCGGCGCTCGACGCGCTGGAGGTGATCGGGCTTTCGCAGGCGCCGGCATCCGGCGTCGAGATCATGACCAAGGCTGGCGCGATACAGGGCGATGATGGGCGCCTCCGGTTCCCGCGCGCGCTGGTCGAGGACATGCTGGCGAAGGCGGCGCGCGACATCACGCTCTGCGGCCGCGATCCGAAGCACGACCTGCACCTGACCGGGACCAATGTGCATTTCGGCACGGCCGGGGCGGCGGTTCACATCGTCGATCTGGAGACCAACACCTACCGCGATTCGACCGCGCAGGACCTCTTCGACGCGGCGCGGATCACCCACAATCTCGACAACGTGCACTTCTTCCAGCGGGCGATGGTCTGCCGGGACGTGCTGGACAATCTCGAGATGGACCTCAACACGATCTATGCCTGCGTCTCGGCGACGACCAAGCATATCGGCACCTCCTTCTCCGACCCGAGCCATGTCGAGCCCTGCATGGGTCTCATTCACCGGCTCGCGGGCGGCGAGGAGGCGTGGCGGGCGCGGCCCTTCATCTCGAACTCCAACTGCTTCGTCGTGCCGCCGATGAAGTTCGCCGAGGAGAGCTGCGTGGCGATGGAGCACTGCATCCGCGCCGGGATGCCGGTTCTCCTCCTGTCGGCCGGGCAGGCGGGCGCGACCGCACCGGCGCCGATCGCGCTCGCCATCGTGCAGGCGGTGGCGGAATGCCTTGCGGGCGTCGTCTACGTCAACGCGATGAAGCCGGGTCATCCGGCGATCTTCGGCACCTGGCCCTTCGTGTCGGACCTGCGCACCGGGGCGATGTCGGGCGGCTCGGCCGAGCAGGCGCTGCTGACGGCGGGCTGCTCGCAGATGCACAAGTTCTACAACCTGCCCGGCGGCGCGGCGGCGGGGATCTCGGATGCCAAGCTGCCGGACATGCAGG
Organism: Defluviimonas salinarum; assembly: GCF_026013545.1. GTDB lineage: Bacteria > Pseudomonadota > Alphaproteobacteria > Rhodobacterales > Rhodobacteraceae > Albidovulum > Albidovulum salinarum. Next base: position 50,539 of record NZ_JAPDOG010000016.1, read on the forward strand.
CCGGGTGGGAGCAGGGCATCACCAACGTGCTGGCCGGGCTGTCGGGCCTCAACATGGTCTATGAATCGGTGGGGATGCATGCCTCGCTTCTCGGCTTCTGTCTCGAAAGCCTCGTGCTTGGCGACGATATCCTCGGCCAGGTGCTGCGCACCGTGCGCGGCATCGACGTGACCGAGGATTCGACCTCGATCGAGGCGATGAAGGCGGTGTGCCTTGGCGGTCCCGGCCATTACCTTGGCTCGGACCAGACGCTGCAGCTGATGCAGACGGAATATGTCTACCCGACGCTCGGCAACCGGATGAGCCCGAAGGAATGGGTCGAGGCCGACCGGCCGATGCTTCTCGACAAGGCGATCGCGCGCAAGAACGAGATCCTGTCCAAGGCCGGGATCCAGGTCGACCCGCAGCTCGATGCGGCGATCCGCAAGGACTACAACATCTATTTCGGGCTGAAATAGTGTCTGTTCTTGCGCGTCTGGGGCAGTTCTACATCAATGGCGCCTGGGTCGGCCCGGGCGCCGGGGCGAGAACCATGCCGGTCGAGAACCCGGCGACCGAGGAGATCGTGGGCGAGGTCGCCATCGGCTCGGCGGAGGATGCCGACCGGGCGATCCTCGCCGCACGGGCGGCGTTTCCCGCCTTCTCGGTCAAGCCCGCCTCCGAACGCATCGCGCTCCTGAAGCGGGTGCGCGAAGTTTATCTCAGCCGCGCCGAGGACCTCGCGCAGGCGATGTCGGTCGAGATGGGGGCGCCGATCGGCTTTTCCCGCGAGGCGCAGGTCTGGGCGGGCGACGTGCATCTCGCCGCCACCATCGAGGCGGCCGAGCGGTTCCCCTGGGAGGAGCTGCGCGGCACCACGCTCATTCAGCGCGAGGCGATCGGCGTCGTCGGGCTGATCACGCCCTGGAACTGGCCGATGAACCAGATCGTCTGCAAGGTCGCCCCGGCGCTCGCGGCGGGCTGCACGATGGTTCTGAAGCCCTCCGAGATCGCGCCGCTGTCGGGGCTCATCTTCGCCGAGATCATGGACGCGGCGGGCGTTCCGGCCGGGGTCTTCAACCTCGTGAACGGCGACGGGCCGGGCGTGGGGTCGCGGCTTTCCTCGCATCCCGAGGTCGACATGGTCTCCTTCACCGGCTCGACCCGGGCCGGGATCCTCGTGGCTCAGGCCGCCGCGCCGACGGTCAAGCGGGTGGCGCAGGAACTGGGCGGCAAGTCGGCCAACATCATCCTCGCCTCCGCCGATCTGAAGGCGGCGGTCGAGGGCGGTGTCGAGGCCTGCATGTCGAACACCGGCCAGAGCTGCGACGCGCCGACGCGAATGTTCGTGCCGCGCGCGGTGCAGGAGGCGGCGCTGGGCATCGCCGGGACTAAGGCCGCGAGCCTCCGCGTCGGCGATCCGACCGATCCGGAGACCGGGATCGGCCCGGTCGTCAGCCGGGCGCAATACGAGAAGATCCAGGGGCTGATCCGGACCGGCATCGACGAGGGCGCGGTTCTGGTCGCGGGCGGGCTCGGCCGGCCGGATGGCCTCAACCGGGGCCATTTCGTGCGCCCCACCATCTTCGGCAATGTCACACCCGGCATGACCATCGCGCGCGAGGAGATCTTCGGGCCCGTGCTCGCGATCATGCCCTATGACAGCGTGGACGAGGCCGTCGCGATGGCCAATGACAGCGTCTACGGTCTCGGCGGCTATGTGCAGGGCGAGATCACCGAGGCCCGCGCGGTGGCGCGGCGCCTGCGCACCGGGCAGGTGCAGATCAACTACCCCGACTGGGACACCTTCGCCCCGTTCGGCGGTTACAAGCAATCTGGCAATGGCCGTGAATATGCCGACTGGGGCATCCACGACTTCTGCGAGACCAAGGGCATCATCGGATACGGCGCCTGAGGCGCCAAGGGAGACTCTCCATGCATTACGGTTACATCGGCCTCGGCAATCTCGGGGCGGCCTGCGCGGGCTGCCTTCTGAAGGCGGGCTTCAAGGTCACGGTCACGGACCTCAAGAAAGAGCTGGCCGAACCCCTGATCGCGGCGGGCGCGACCTGGTCGGACAGCGCCGAGGAGGTCGCGGCCTCGGTCGATCACGTCATCACCTGCCTGCCCTCGCCGGCGGTCACCGAAAAGGTGCTGGCGCAGATCCTGCCGAAGATGAAGAAGGGCGCGACCTGGATCGAGATGTCGACGCTTGGCCGCGACGACGTGCTGGCCTTCGCCAAGGTCGCCGAGGCCCACGGCATCCACATGCTGGAACTGCCGGTCACCGGCGGCGTCCACCTCGCCTATCGGGGCGAGATCACCATGCTGCCGGGTGGCGACAAGGAGACCGTGGACCTGCACTGGAAGGCCTTCGAGGCGATGGGCAACCGGGTGTTCCACATGGGGCCTCTGGGGTCGTCCTCGATCATCAAGGTCATCACCAACATGCTGGCCTTCATCCATCTCAAGGCCTGCGGCGAGGCGCTGATGCTCGCGAAACGCGGCGGGCTCGACCTCGGGCAGGCCTGGCACGCTATTGCCGCTTCGTCGGGCAATTCCTTCGTCCATGAGACGGAAGGTGCCCTGATCCTCAACGGCTCCTACGACATTGCCTTCAACATCGACCTCGCGCTGAAGGATCTCGGCTTCGCGCTGAACTTCGGCAAGGAGTTCGGCGTGCCGCTGGAGCTCGCCTCGATGACCAACCAGACCTATGTCGCCGCGAAGGCCGCCTATGGCGGCGACGCGCAGTCGCCGATGATCGCCAAGCTTCTCGAAGACCAGCTCGGCACCGATCTGCGCGCGCCGGGCTTCCCGGCGCGGCTGGAATAGTCCCGAAACGACGCATTCCGTCGCGGAACGGGCTGACGACGCGCCCCGCCTGAGGCATCAGGGCGGGGCGCTTTTCATGAGGGCGGCATGGACGGATACGACTACATCATCGTCGGCGCGGGATCCGCAGGCTGCGTGCTGGCGGAGCGGCTTTCGGCCAGCGGCCGGCACCGGGTTCTGGTGCTGGAGGCGGGCGGAACCGACCGGCGCTTCTACGTCCATCTGCCGCTCGGATACGGCAAGCTCTTCTTCGATCCGGCGGTGAACTGGATGTACCGGACAGAGCCCGATCCGGGCCTTGCCGGAAGTCGCGATTTCTGGCCCCGCGGCAAGATCCTCGGCGGGTCGAGCTCGATCAACGCGATGGTCTGGATCCGGGGCCACGAGAGCGATTATCACGATTGGGAAGCCGAGGCCGGACCGGGTTGGGGCTGGGAGGCCGCGCGCGCGGCTTACCGGGCGATCGAGGACAACGAGGCGGGCGGCAACGACCTGCGCGGCACCGGCGGCCCGCTCTTCATCTCGGCCAACGGCCGCGACCTCCATCCTCTGGTCGAGAGCTATATCGGCGCGGCCGAAGCGACCGGCCTGCCCCGCAACGCCGATTTCAACGGCGCCGAGCAGGAAGGCGTCGGCGTCTACCAGATGACGATCAAGGGTGCGCGCCGAAACTCCGCCGCCCGCGCCTTCCTGAGGCCCGCGATGAAACGGCCGAACGTCACCGTTCTGACCCATGCCCATGTGACCCGTGTTCTGTTCGAGGGCCGCCGAGCAGTCGGGGTCGAATATTCCCGGAAGGGCGTTTTGAGCCGGGTCAGAGCCTTTTCCGAGGTCATCCTCGCGGGCGGCGCGATCAACAGCCCACAGCTTCTGATGCTCTCGGGCATCGGCCCGGCGGAGCATCTGAAGCGCCACGGGATCGAGGTCGTGGCCGACAACGCGCAGGTCGGACGGAACCTCAACGACCATCAGGGCGTCAACTACACCTGGCGGATGAACGTGCCGACCTACAACGACATCCTGCGGCCCTGGTGGGGCAAGATGATCGTCGGCATGAGGTACTTCATGGGCGGCAAGGGGCCGCTTGCGAAGTCGATCAACCACGGCGGCGGCTTCTTCCGCACCGCGCCGGAGCTCGCGCGCCCGAACATGCAGCTCTACTTCCAGGCGTTTTCGACGCTGATCCCGCGCGAGGGCGAGCGGCCCTTGCTGACCCCCGACCCGTTCTCGGGCCTCTCCATCGGACTGTCGAACTGCCGCCCGACCAGCCGGGGCGAGATCACGCTTCACTCCGCCGATCCCTTCGCCGCCCCGCGGATCGTGGCGAACGCGTTTTCCACCGACCACGACGTCCAGGAGATGCTGGCGGCGGTGAAGTACCTGCGCCGGATCGCCGCCGAGGAGCCGATGCGCTCGCTCATCGCCGAGGAGCTGCGTCCGGGGCCGGAGGTCAAGTCCGACGAAGACCTCATCGCTGACTTCCGCGCCCGGTCGGGCACCGTGTTCCACCCGTCCTGCACGGTCCGGATGGGCGCGGACCCCGCGACCTCGGCGGCGGACCCGGATCTGAAGGTGCGCGGCGTCGAGGGGCTCCGGGTCTGCGACGCTTCGGCCTTTCCAACGCTGATCGGCGGCAATACCAATGCGCCGAGCATTCTCATGGGCTGGATGGGCGCCGAACGCATCCTGTCGGGCCGGAACTAGGGGACGATCATGGCTTACCTTCTCGGCGTCGATACCGGCGGCACGTATACCGACGCGGTGATCCTCGACGAGCGCGAGGACCGCGTCATCGCCTCGGCAAAATCGCTGACCACGCGGCCCGATCTCTCACTTGGCGTCGGCCGCGCCATCGACGCGGCGATCGAGAAGGCCGGGGTGAAGGCCGCGCAGGTCGCAATGGTCTCGCTCTCGACCACGCTCGCCACCAACGCGCTCGTCGAGGGGCAGGGCGGGCGCGTGGCCTTGGTCTTCATCGGCTTCGAGGAATCCGAGCTGGCCCGCGCCGGGCTGACCGACGCGCTGAAGGGCGATCCGGTGATCCGCCTCGCGGGCGGGCACAATCATGGCGGCGGCGAGGTCGCACCGCTCGATCTGGCAAGGTTAGAGACTGAAATCGCCACCCTAGGCGCCGACATCACCGGTTTCGCCGTCGCCGCGAGCTTTGCCACCCGCAACCCCGCGCATGAGAACGCGGCGCGTGAACTGATTCGTGAAAAAACCGGCAAGCCGGTGACCTGTTCGAACGAGCTTTCCGCCGGGCTCAACGGTCCGCGCCGGGCGCTGACGGCGGTGCTGAATGCCCGCCTCATCGGCATGATCGACCGGCTCATCACCGCCTGCGAGGCGCATATGGCAAGCCTCGGCATCGACGCGCCCCTGATGGTGGTGCGCGGCGACGGCGCGCTGGTTTCCGCGGACCTTGCCCGCGACCGGCCGATCGAGACGATCCTTTCCGGTCCCGCCGCCTCGATCGCCGGGGCGAGCTGGCTCACGGGCGAGACCGACGCCCTGGTGTCGGACATCGGCGGCACGACGACGGATGTCTGCCTTCTCAAGGACGGCAAGCCGATGATCGACCCGATGGGCGCGCGGGTTGGCGAGTTCCGCACCATGGTCGAGGCGGTGGCGATGCGCACGACCGGTCTTGGCGGCGACAGCGAACTGCACCTGATCGAAGGGCTGGTGACCAGCCTCAGGCTCGGACCGAGGCGGCTGGTGCCGGTCTCGCTCGCGGCGCGGGACTACCCCGGGATCGTCCATGACGCGCTCGATGGCTGGCTCGCGCTCGACGCGGTCGGAGAGCATGACGGGCGCTTCGCGATCCCGATGTGGCGCGACTCGCCGCCCGAAGGGCTGACGGGGCGCGAGGGCGCGGTGGTGGAGCGGCTGCTGGCCGGGCCGCGCCGGGTGACCGACTGCGTGCGGACGCGGCTGGAACTGCCAGCCTTGAACCGGCTCGTGGCGCGCGGCCATGTGATGATCGCGGGCGTCACGCCCTCGGACGCGGCGCATGTTCTGGGCCGGCTCGACAGCTGGGATGCCGGCGCCGCGCGCAAGGCAGTGACGCTCTTTGCCCGGCGCCGCAACGGGCGCGGCGACCGGATCGCGGCGGGTCCGGAGGCCTTGGCCGAGGCGGTCATCGACCAGCTCACCGCGCAGACCGTCGACTGCCTTCTGGAGGCCGCCTTCGCCGAGGACAGCCGCGACTGGGGCGAGGTGCCCGAGGGGCTCGCCCGCCATCCGCTGATGCGCGCCGGGCTCGACGGTCATTCCGGCATCGTGAAGCTGCAGGCGAGTCTCGGCGTGCCGGTGATCGGCCTCGGCGCCTCCGCGCCGTCCTATTACGGTGCGGTGGGCGACCGGGTCGGCACGCGGATGGTGCTGCCTGAACATGCCGGCGTCGCGAACGCGATCGGCGCCGTCGTCGGGCAGATCGCCATGCATGCCGAGGGCATCGTGACGAGCCCCGGCCCCGGCCTCTTCTCCGCCCACCTGGCCGAGGGGCCGAAACGCTTCAACGACCGCGACACCGCGCTTGCCGTCCTCGAAGCCGCGCTGACCGAGGATGCCGAGGGCCGCGCCCGGCTTGCCGGGGTCGAGAAGATGCGGATCACCGTCGACCGCGAGCTTTCCGAGATCGAGGTCGAGGGCCAGCCGATGTTCATCGAAGCGCGGCTCCGCGTCACCGCGCAGGGCCGGCCGCGGATCGCGGTCGGCTGAGGCTCAGAAGTCGAGGCCGAGGTCGAGCGTGCGCGCCGAATGGGTGAGCGCGCCGACCGAGATGTAATCGACGCCGGTCGCCGCGACCTCGGCGATGCGGCCGAGCGCCATGTTGCCCGAGGCCTCGGTGATCAGCCGGCCGGCGACCATCCTGACCGCCTCGGTGAGCGTCGCGGTCTCCATGTTGTCGAGGAGGACCGCGTCGGCGCCGCCGACCTCCAGCACCTCGGCGAGCTGGTCGAGACGGTCGACCTCGATCTCCACCCGCATCATGTGCGAGGCGCTGGCCTTCGCCGCCGTGAGCGCCGGCGCAATACCGCCAGCGGCGGCGATGTGGTTGTCCTTGATCAGGATCGCGTCGGACAGCGAGAAGCGGTGGTTGAAGCCGCCGCCGTGCAGCACGGCCTGCTTCTCGACGAGGCGCAGACCGGGCGTGGTCTTGCGGGTGCAGGTGATGCGCGCCCGCGTGCCCCTTGTCTCGGCCACGAAATCGGCGGTCTGGCTGGCGATGCCCGAGAGCCGCCCCGCGAAATTGAGCGCCACCCGTTCACCCATCAGGATCGAGGCCGCATCGCCCGCGATCTCCATCAGCACCTCGCCCGCCGCGCAGGCCGCGCCGTCGGGAACCTTCGTGGTGACGGCCAGCGCCGGATCGACGAGGCGGAAGGCGAGTGCCGCGATCTGCATCCCCGAGACGCGGCCCGCCGCGCGGGCGTTCAGCCGGGCGGTGTAGCGGATGCCGGCAGGGATCACGGCGCGGGTCGTGACGTCGCCATAGGTGCCGAGGTCCTCGATCAGCGCGGCACGCACGAGGGGTTCGAGGATCAGGTCGGGAAGCGGGGTCATGTCGGCTCCTTCTCGGGCAGGGCGCGGCGCGCCATTGCCTCGGCGAGTGTCAGGCGCGAGCGGCGAGCCGTGTCGGCGGCGCGCGGAAAATCGCTGCGGAAATGCGCGCCGCGGCTTTCCTCGCGCATCAGCGCGGCGGCGGCGATCAGTGTCGCGGTAGCGGTCATGTTGCGGAAGGTGGCGCTGTCGCCGTGCCGGGCCTCGAGCGCGGCGATCGTGGCGAGCGCGCTGCGCAGACCCTTTTCGTCGCGGATCAGGCCCACATCAGCGGTCATCACCTGCCTGAGCCGGGCAACCGCTTCGGGGTCGACGGGCACGCCACCGGGCCGAAACTCCGGCATAACCGGCGCAGCGGAACGGGGGGCAGGCAGGGTGGCGGCGATGCCCTCTGCGCAGGTCTCGGCATAGACCAGCGCCTCCAGAAGCCCGTTCGAGGCAAGCCGGTTGGCGCCGTGCAGCCCCGTCGAGGCCGCCTCGCCGCAGACCCAGAGATTGCCGAGCGAGGCGCGGCCTGCCGCATCGGTCGCGATGCCGCCCATGTGGTAATGCGCAGCGGCGGCGACGGGGATCGGCTCCGTGACCGGGTCGATCCCGGCGCGGGCGCAGGCGGCGGCGACAGCTGGAAAGCGGGTCAGGACCGAGGCGCCCAGCGCGGCGCGGGTGTCGAGCATCGGCCGATTGCCCTGACGCCATTCGGCATGGATCGCGCGGGCGACGATGTCGCGGGGCGCAAGCTCGGCATCGGGGTGGATCCCGGCCATGAAGCGGCAGCCGTGGCGGTTGACGAGGATCGCGCCCTCGCCCCGCAGCGCCTCGGTGGCAAGGGGTGCGGGGTCCTCGCCGGCGTCGATCGCGGTCGGGTGGAACTGCACGAACTCAGCATCCGCGATCACTGCGCCTGCACGGGCGGCAAGGCCGATCACCTGGCCCCGGATGCGCGGCGGGTTGGTGGTCAGCGCGTAGAGCCCGGCCGAGCCGCCGCCGGCGAGAAGGATGGCGGGGGCGGCGATGAAAACAGGCTCTGAACCGGCCGGATCTGCGGATTCCACCACCACGCCGGTGACGGTTCCGCCCGCCACCTCCAGCCCCGTCGTTATCGCGCCTTCGAGCACCTGAACTGAGGCCGCGCGCCGCACCTCGGCGACAAGCGCGCGCATGATCTCGGCCCCGGCCTGATCGCCCTTGACCCGGACCACGCGGGCGAAACTGTGCGCGGCCTCGCGCGACAGCACATAGCCGCCCGAGGCGTCGCGGTCGAACGGCGTGCCGAGCCGGCTGAGGCTTGCGATATGGCCGGGGGCGGCGGCGGTCACCCGATGCGCGACGCCCGCATCCACGGTCCCGGCCCCGGCGCGGATCGTGTCGGCGGCATGGGCCTCGGGCGTGTCGGCGGCCGCCATCGCGGCGGCGACGCCGCCCTGCGCCCAGGCGGAACTTGCGCCCTCGCCAAGCCGCTCGGGCGAGATCAGCACCACCGGATGCGGCGCGAGCCGGAGCGCGGCCGACAGCGCGCCGAGCCCGGCGCCGACGATGATCACCCGGTCGGTCGCGATCCGCTGCACCTAAGATCAGACCCCGAGCTGGCGCGAGAGCGCGATCATCTTCTCCACCGCCACCCGCGCGCGGGCCGCGACGCCGGCCTCGACCTCGACCTGGCCGGTCATGGTGTGGAGCGCGTAGAGCACCTTCTCCAGCGTGATCTTCTTCATGTAGGGGCACATGTTGCAGGGCCGGGCGAAATCGACCTCCGGCAGCTCGTCGGAGATGTTCGTCGCCATCGAGCATTCGGTGACCAGCATCGCCTTCGCGGGCTTGTGGTCATGCACCCACTTGATGATCCCGGCGGTCGAGCCGGTGAAATCGGCCTCGGCCACGACCTCGGGGGTACATTCGGGATGGGCGAGGATCTTCACCTCTGGATCGTGCGCCCGGTAGGCGCGCAGGTCTTCGGCGGTGTAGAGCTCGTGCACGATGCAGGAACCGGGCCAGAACACGACCTTCTTAGAGGACTGGTTGGCGACATTCTGCGCAAGGTAGCGGTCGGGCGTCATGATCACCGTGTCGCCCTCCATCGCCTCGACGATCTGGAGCGCGTTGGCCGAGGTGCAGCAGATGTCGGAGGCCGCCTTCACCTCGGCGGTGGTGTTGACATAGGAGACGACCGGCGCGCCGGGATATCGGCGGCGCATCTCCTCCACCCCCTCGGCGGTGATGCTTTCGGCGAGCGAGCAGCCCGCCGCCATGTCGGGCATCAGCACGGTCTTGGCCGGGTTGAGGATCTTCGAGGTCTCGGCCATGAAATGCACGCCGCATTGCACGATCACCTCGGCCTCGACCTCGGTCGCCTTGATCGCAAGCTGGAGGCTGTCGCCGACATGGTCGGCGATGCCGTGGTAGATGTCGGGCGTCATGTAGTTATGCGCGAGAATCACCGCGTTCCGCTCTTTCTTCAGGCGGTTGATCGCGGCGACATAGGGCGCGTGGATCGCCCAATCGGCGAAGGGCAGGACCCGGTCCATGCGGGCATGGATGTGGCGCTGCGCCTCCGCGAGGTCGAGCGATGGCGCGAGGTCGTAGTGATCGGCAAGGGTCGCGCGCATGTTGGCGAGGTCAAGCAATGGATTTCCCCCCGGAAAACGACGTTGACGTTGCGTATACGAGCGTTTCGCGAAGTGCCAGAGGCGGATGCGATGTTAGCGCCGACACCGTCGCGAGGTTGCGGATGGGCACTGAAAGCTCTGAATCGCCGCACTTGCAAAGCGTTTGCGCAACGACTAGTCGATGCTCGGTGACGGGGTCGGCGACGGACACGGCACCGGGATATCTCAGGAACGGGAGACGCCAGTGCTCGACGATCTGACCATCCGGACCGACTGGACCCGCGAGGAAGCGGACCGGATCTACAACCAGCCTTTCAACGACCTCCTGTTTCAGGCCCAGACGATCCACCGCCAGCATTTCGACCCGAACCAGGTCCAGCGGTCGAAGCTGCTCAGCATCAAGACCGGCGGCTGTGCGGAGGATTGCGCCTATTGCAGCCAGTCGGCGCGCAACGGCGCGACGCTCTCGGCCTCGAAGCTGATCGAAGTGGAGCGGGTGCTGGCCGAGGCGCGCAAGGCCAAGGAAGCCGGCGCCACGCGCTATTGCATGGGGGCCGCCTGGCGGTCGCCGAAAGAGCGCGACATGGACACGCTGGTGGCGATGGTCGAGGGCGTGAAGGCGCTCGGCATGGAAAGCTGCATGACGCTCGGGATGCTCGACGACAACCAGGTCCTGAAGTTGAAGGGCGCCGGGCTCGACTACTACAACCACAATATCGACACCTCGGAACGCTACTATTCCGAGATCATCACGACCCGGACCTTCGCCGACCGTATCGAGACGATCAACCGCGTGCGCGAGGCCGGAATCAAGGTCTGCGCCGGCGGCATCGTCGGCATGGGCGAGGAGCAGATGGACCGGATCGACATGCTCCTGGCCCTCGCGACGCTGGAGAGCCATCCCGACAGCGTGCCGATCAACATGCTGATCCCGATCGCCGACACGCCCCTGGCCGAGACGAAGCCGCTCGACCCGATCGAGTTCGTCCGCACGGTGGCGCTGGCGCGGATCCTGATGCCGAAGTCTCATGTCCGGCTCTCCGCCGGGCGGACCGAGATGTCGGACGAGATGCAGGCGATGTGCTTCTTCGCCGGGGCGAACTCGATCTTCGTCGGCGACACGCTGCTGACCGCCGACAATCCCGGCGAGGACAAGGATGCGGCGCTCTTCGCCCGCCTCGGCATCACCGCGATGGCGCCGGGGTGCGACGGGCAGAGATGAGCGGCCTTGCGCGGCAGGTCCGCGCGCTTGAGGCGCTCGAGGCGCGGGGGCGGCTCCGCCGCCTGATGCCGCGTACGGGGGCCGATTTCGCGTCGAACGACTATCTCGGGCTCGCGGGGTCGGACCTTCTGCGGCAGGCCGCCTCGGACGCCCTGGCGCGCAGCGTCGCCGTGGGTGCGGGCGGCTCGCGGCTCCTGCGCGGCAACGACGCCGAGCATGAGGCGCTGGAGGCGGAGGCCGCCGCCTTCTTCGGGACCGAACGCGCGCTCTATCTCGGCGGCGGCTTTCCCGCCAATCTCGCGATCTTCTCCGCGCTACCGCAGCATGGCGACCTCGTGCTGCATGATGCGCTCATCCATGCCAGCGCCCATGACGGGATGCGGCTTGGCCGGGCCGAGGCACGCAGCTTCCCGCACAACGACGTGACCGCAGCCGAGGACGCGATCCGCGGCTGGCGCAATGAGGGCGGGACCGGGCAGGTCTGGATCGCCGCCGAGGCGGTCTATTCGATGGACGGCGATCTGGCGCCTGTCGCCGATCTCGCCGCGGTCGCCGAACGGCACGAGGCGATGCTGATCGTCGACGAGGCCCATGCGACCGGGCTCTTCGGACCCGAGGGGCGCGGGCTCGCCCATGCCGTCGCGGGGCGCGAGAACGTGGTTTCGCTTCATACCGGCGGCAAGGCGCTCGGGGTTCACGGCGGGCTCGTGACCGCAGCGGCGCCGCTCGTCGACATGCTGGTCAACAAGGCGCGGAGCTTCATCTACGCGACCGCGCCCTCGCCCCTGAACGCCGCCCTGCTGCGGGCGTCGCTCAGCGACCTCGCGACCAACCCGGCGCGGCGCGAGGCGGCGCTGGCGCTGCGCGCCCAGGCGCATGAGGCGGCGCGCGCGCTTTGCGGGCTTCACGGTTTCGAAAGCCAGATCCTGCCGGTGATCCTCGGCGACGACCGCCGCACGATGGCGGTGGCCGAGGCGCTGCAGTCGCGCGGCTTCGACGTGCGCGGCATCCGCCCGCCCACGGTACCGCGCGGCACTTCGCGGCTGCGCATCTCGATCACCCTCAACACCAGCGCCGAGGTCGTGACCGACCTCTTCACCGCGCTCGCCGAGATCACGGAGGCGGTACCGGCATGACGAACGCTCTCATCGTCGCGGGCACCGATACCGGCATCGGCAAGACGCTTGTCGCCGCCGGGCTGACCGGCGCGCTTTCCGCGCGCTACTGGAAGCCGGTGCAATCGGGGCTCGAGGAGGAGACCGACAGCGAGGTCGTGGCCCGCCTTACCGGCGCCGAGACCTTGCCAGAGGCCTACCGCCTCAAGCTCCCCGCCTCGCCGCATCTTTCGGCCGAGGCCGAGGACGCGGTGATCGACCCGGTCCGGCTTTCCTTGCCCGAGGTCGAGGGGCCGCTCGTCGTCGAGGGCGCGGGCGGGCTGATGGTGCCCCTGAACCGGCAGCTTCTCCAGATCGACCAGTTCGCGAACTGGCGCCTGCCGATGGTGCTCTGCGCCCGCACTGCGCTCGGCACGATCAACCACACGCTTCTCTCGCTCGAAGCCGCGAAGGCGCGCGGGATCGAGGTTCTGGGCGTGATCTTCGTCGGTGACGCGGAACCTCTGGTCGAGGCGACGATCCGCGATTTCGGCGGGGTTCGCCACCTCGGGCGGCTGGCAAAACTAGACCCTGTTACGGCCGAAACGCTGCGGTCCGGCATCGCCGCGGGCATCGACCTCGCGCCCATCCGCGAAAGGCTCGGCCATGTCCCAGCTTGAGTTCGACCGCGCCCATCTCTGGCATCCCTACACCAATGTCGTGAAACCGGGTGCCACTTTCCTCGCGAAATCCGCGGAGGGCGTGCGGATCACGCTCGACGACGGAACCGAACTCATCGACGCGATGTCGTCCTGGTGGAGCGTGATCCACGGCCACCGCCACCCGGCGATCATGACCGCGGTGCACGACCAGCTCGACCGGATGCCGCACGTGATGTTCGGCGGGCTCACCCATGACCCGGCGGTCGATCTCGGCCGCAAGCTGCTGGCAATGGCGCCACCCTCGCTGACGCGGATCTTCTACTGCGATTCCGGCTCGGTCTCGGTCGAGGTGGCGATGAAGATGGCGGTGCAGTACCAGCATTCCGCCGGGCGGCCCGCACGCAGCCAGTTCGCCACGATCCGCGGCGGCTATCACGGCGACACCTGGAAGGCGATGAGCGTCTGCGACCCGGTGACGGGGATGCACCATCTTTTCAAGGGCGCGCTCTCGGTCCAGCATTTCGCCGAGCGGCCGCCGTTGCGGCTCGGCGACGACTGGGACGAGGATCCGGAGCGGAACGGGCTTGCCGATCTCGCGCGGCTGGTCGCGGCCAACAAAGACCGGCTCGCGGCGCTGATCCTCGAACCGGTGGTGCAGGGTGCGGGAGGGATGTATTTCTACCACCCCGAATACCTGAACCGCGCCCGCGCGATCTGCGACGAGCACGGGCTTCTCCTCATCTTCGACGAGATCGCCACCGGCTTCGGCCGGGCCGGGCGGCTCTTCGCCACCCGCTTCACCGGGATCGAACCGGATATCCTGTGCCTCGGCAAGGCGCTGACCGGCGGCACCATGTCCTTCGCGGCGACGCTCGCCTCAACCCGGGTCGCCGAGGTGATCGGCGGCGGCGAGCCGGGGCTTTTCATGCACGGGCCGACCTTCATGGCCAACCCTTTGGCCTGTGCCGCCGCCTGTGCGAGCCTCGACCTGCTGGCGACTGGCGACTGGGAGAGGCAGGTGGCCTTGATTGAGGCGCAGATGCAAGCCGAGCTTTCGCCCGCCCGCGCGCTGCCGGGCGTGGCGGATGTGCGCGTCCTCGGCGCCATCGGCGTGATCGAGATGGACCATGCGGTCAGCGCCGACCGCGCACACGGGTATTGCCGGGAACTGGGCGTTTTCCTGCGCCCCTTCGGCCGCAACATCTACGCGATGCCGCCCTTCGTCACCACGCAAGACGAACTCACCCGCATCACCGACGGGATGCTGGCGCTCGCGAAGGTGCTCTGAGGCGGCGATGGAGGCGATCTGGCTCAGACGGGACGGCGCGGCGCGGGTGGTGGTCTTCTTCGCCGGCTGGGGGGCGGAACCCTCGGACGTCGCTCGTCTCGGCGGGGCATATGATGTGCTCTTCGTCCGCGACTGGCGCGTGCTCGACGAACTCCCGGACCTTTCGGCCTATGCCGAAAGGCTGCTCGTGGCCTGGTCCTTCGGCGTCGCCGCCTATGGCCACTGGCAGGTGGGCCGGTCCGATCCCTTCACCCGCAAGGTCGTCGTGAACGGGACGCTCGCGCCGGTAGACCGGGAGCGTGGCATCCCGCCCAAGGTCTTTGCGATGACGCTCGCGGGCCTCAGCGAGGAGAGCTTCCACGCCTTTCTCGCCCGCTCGCACGGTGCCGACCAGCCGCGCCGCGCGGTCGATGTCGCGGCGATGACGGCCGAGCTGGAATCGGTGCGCGACCGGGGGCCGGCGCCGGAGGTGCGCTTCGACAAGATCTGGATCGGTACGGCCGACCGCATCATCCCGACCGCGAACCAGCGCCGGGCCTGGGAGGGGCAGGCCGGCCGGATCACCGAGATCGACGCGGCCCACGCGCCCTTCGCCCATTGGTCGGATTGGGAGGCGCTCTCGTGACCGCCCGCACCGACAGCGCCCGTGTCCATGACAGCTTCCGCCGCAGCCTCGGCTCCTACCACGCCGAGGCCTCGGTACAGGCCCGGATCGCGCGGCACCTCGCATCGCTTCTCGCTGACGCCGGCGCGCCCAACGCCTTCGATCGGGTGTTTGAATTCGGTGCCGGCACCGGTCATCTGACCGGCGCGCTCCTCGACCGGTTCACCGTGTCGGAGCTTACACTCAACGACCTCGTCTCCGAATGCCGGCCGTATCTCGCCCCGCTGGTCGGGGACCGCGTATCCGGCTGGTCCTTCCTCTCCGGCCCCGTGGAATTCGCGCCGCTTTCCGGTCCCTACGACCTCATCTCCTCGGCCTCGACGGTGCAGTGGCTCGACGATCCGGCGGCGCTTCTCGCCCGTCTGGCCAACCATCTCCGACCCGGTGGCTGGATGGCGTTGAGCGGCTTCGGCCCCGGCCAGTTCGCCGAACTCGCCGAACTCGGCGCGACCGGCGCCGCGCCGCATTACGCAACGGTGGCAGAATGGCGCGGGCTCCTGCCCGCGGGCGTCAGCCTCGTCGCGGCGGAGGAACGTTCGGATCGCCAGCATTTCGCCGATCTCCGCGCGCTTCTCCGGCACCTGCGGCAGACCGGCGTCAACGGCCGCACTGGCGGCGCCTGGACGCGCGGACAGCTCGCAGCGATCGAAGATGCCTATCGCCAGCGCCATTCCGACGGTGGCAAGCTCCGGCTGACCTACGCGCCGGTCTACCTGATCCTCAGGAAAGAGATTTAGAGCCCGGCCTCGGCCTGGATCTCGGCGCGGCTCTTGCGCGCCCGTTCTGTCGCCGACTTGAGCTGGCCGCAGGCCGCCATGATGTCCTCGCCGCGCGGGGTGCGGATCGGCGAGGCGTAACCGGCCTTGTAGACGATGTCGGCGAAGGCCTCGATCCGCTCCCAGTCCGAGCGTTCATAGGGGCTGCCAGGCCATTCGTTGAACGGGATGAGGTTGATCTTGGCCGGGATGCCGCGGATGAGCTTCACCAGCCGCTTCGCGTCCTCGTCACTGTCGTTCACGCCCTTCAGCATCACGTATTCGAAGGTGATCCGCTCCGAGTTCGACAGGCGCGGATAGTCGCGAAGGGCTGCAAGCAGCGTCTCGATGTTCCAGCGCTTGTTGATCGGCACCAGCTTGTCGCGGGTCTCGTTCGTGGTGGCGTGGAAGCTGACCGCGAGGAGGCAGCCGATCTCCTCGGCCGCCCGCGCGATCTCCGGCACCACGCCGGAGGTCGAGAGCGTGATCCGGCGGCGCGAGAGCGTCAGCCCCTCGCCATCCATCACCACCTTCATCGCGTCGCGGACATTCTCGAAATTGTACAAGGGCTCGCCCATGCCCATCAGCACGACGTTGGAGACAAGCCGCGTCTCGTTCTTCGGCGCGCCCTGTTCCGGCCATTCGTCGAGATCGTCGCGGGCCAGCATGACCTGGCCGACGATCTCTGCCGCCGTGAGGTTGCGCACCAGCTTCTGCGTGCCGGTATGGCAGAAGGAACAGGTCAGCGTGCAGCCGACCTGGCTGGAGATGCAGAGCGTGCCGCGGTTCTCCTCGGGGATATAGACCGTCTCCACCTCGTGCCCGCCGGCGATACGGAGGAGGTACTTGCGGGTGCCGTCGGCCGAGACCTGGCGGGTGACGACCTCGGGCAGGGAGATCTCGAACTTCTCCGCCAGCATCGCCCGGTAGTCCTTGGCGAGGTTGGTCATCGACGCGAAGTCACGCACGCCCCAGTGATAGATCCACTGCCAGATCTGGCCCACGCGCATCTTCGCCTGCTTCTCGGGCGTCCCGGCGGCGATCAGCGCGTCGCGCAACTGGTCACGGGTCAGGCCGACGAGGTTCACCCGGCCGCCTTCCGGCAGCTTGCGGGCAATCGTCACCACATCCTGGGTGATAGGCGCGGAGGGGCGGGTGTCGGTCATGCGTCTCGGTCCAAAAGCTCAAGGCTGCATCATATAGTCGAAGATTGGCCGGAACGGAACAGGATGAATTCGGCCGCCGTTGCGCACGGGAAACTGGCCCGTTCACGGCATGAAACAGCGCCGCCCGGTGCGGGCGGCGCTGCGAGTTTCGACGATTGTACGGGGCGGCGTCACCCGAACGGAGAAGTCACCTCGGCCTCGGTCGGATGCCCGGCCTCGCGCCATTCCTGGGTGCCTCCGGACAGGTAGCGGACATCGGTGAAGCCGCGCATCTGGAGGGCATGCGCCGCCAGCGCGCCCATCGGGCCGGCCTGGCAGGCGGTGACAATGGGGGTGGTCCGGTCCTTGAGCGCAGGCGGCAGCATCCCCTCCCGCAGATCGTCCAGCCCGACATTGTACGCGCCGGGGATCAGGCCGGTCGTGGAGGCGATGGCCTCGGTCGGGCGCGGATCGACGAAGACGGCCGTTCCCTTCGAATGGAGATCATGGGCTTCACGAACCGAAATCGCGGGAACGGCGGTCTTGGCTTCAGCCACGAGGGTATCGAAACACTTGGTCATTTTAGTCTCCTGTTCTTCACTGGCTGGCGTGAAAGTTCTTGTCCGGGGCGGCGGCTGGATTTGGGGATCAGTCCGCCCCGAACCCCTCGAAAAGCACAGTCGACTGGTAGCGTTCGGCGGCGCTCGCGAAGATCGTGACGACGGTCTTGCCCGCCATGCCCTCGCGGGCGGCGACGCGCAGCGCGACTTGCAGTGCGGCGCCTGACGAAATGCCCGCTGCGATCCCCTCCTTCACGGCCATGTCCCGGGTCGCGGCAAAGGCGTCGTCGTTGGAGACGGTCTCAACCGCATCGACCAGCGTGACATCGAGGTTTTCGGGGATGAACCCCGGCCCGATCCCCTGGATCATGTGCGGCGCGTGCGCGCCGCCTGAGATGACCGGGCTGTTCTCCGGCTCGACGGCGATGACGCGCAGCCCGGGTTTCTTCGCCTTCAGCACACGCGCAACGCCGGTCAGCGTACCGCCCGTCCCGGTCCCGAGCACGATCGCATCGACCTCTCCGTTCGTATCGCGCCAGATTTCCTCGGCGGTGGTGCGCGCATGGATCTCGGGATTGGCCGGGTTGCCGAACTGCCAGGGCATCACCGCACCCGGCGTCGCCGAAACGATCTCCCGCGCCTTCTCGATCGCGGCGTTGATGCCCTTCTCCTTCGGCGTCAGGACCAGCTCGGCGCCGAGGAACCGCATCAGCTTGCGGCGCTCGACCGAGAAACTGTCCGGCATCGTGAGGATGCAGCGGTAGCCCCGAGCGGCGCAGGCAAAGGCGAGCGCGATGCCGGTATTGCCCGAGGTCGGCTCGACGATGGTGCTGCCCGGTCCGATCTCACCCCGCGCCTCCAGCGCGTCCAGCATGGCAACGCCGATCCGGTCCTTCACGCTTCCAAGCGGATTGAGGAATTCAAGCTTGGCGAGGACGCGCGCGCCGGCGCCACGTTCCTGCGCCATGCGGTTGATCCGGACGAGCGGCGTGTTGCCGACAGTTTCGGTGATCGAGCCGTAGACCCGGCCGCGAGCTTCTATGGCAGGCGTCGCGGCGAGGGTCGTTTGCATTTGATGGGTCATGACAGGGTCCTTTCCTGAGTTGATGGGTTGGTCAGGTGGCGCGGCCGGATGACCGCCCGTGGATCTCCCGGCGAAGAGCCACGGCCGCGAGGGTGGCGGAGAGGCAGGCGCCGGCGAGGCCGAGCATCGAGCCGACGGCGAGGTCGTGGCCCATGCCGAAGGGCGCGGCGGCGAGCATCAGCGAGCGGAACCGGAGGAGATCGCTCTGGAGCCGGCCGAGCATGACGAGGCTGCAGGCCGTCATCGAGCAGAAGGACGGCAGGCCCGACCAGGTCAGCACGCAGACCGCGACGACACCGGGCAGAAACGCGAGGCCCATCCAGCGGAGCCAGGGCCGGTTTCCGGCAATCAGGGCGATCATCGTCTGCGTCGCGCCAAGGGCACAGACCGCAGCACCGCTCCAGGCATCTATAAGCGCGTATTGTGCCCCGTAGTTCGTGCCGATCCCGAATTGAACGCCGAGCATGGCGCGGCGGGAAGAGAAGAGCGGCCAGACCAGTTGGCAGGCGAGCCCGGCGGCGCCAAACATCGCGGCTGCGGGGTGTTGCGTGATGAGGTTGATCGGGTCCATCGGATCGGTCTCCCAAAAATACCAACTGGTCGGTATAATAGGCAGACCGAACGGTATGTCGTCAATGCACTTCCCCCCCGCAAATACAGAAATCTCGTAATATACTGTATTTAAATGCTTAATAGTTTGACTTGTGACTTGAGAATTAGCTCCGCACCGCATCAATACGAACTAGTTGGTATGGAAAAGCGTATGACTCAGAAAGCAGAATCGACTCGCGACCGGTTGCTTGACGCTGCGCGGGACTTCGTGATGGCAAAGGGATTCGCAGGGACCTCGGTCGACGATGTCCTGAAGGCCACCGGGCTGACGAAGGGCGCCTTCTTTCATCACTTCAAGGGAAAGGCGGACCTCGCGCGCGAGCTGGTCAGGCGTTACGCATTGAAGGACCTGAAGATGTTCCAGGAGTTCCAGCGCCAGGCGCAGGAACAAAGCGACGATCCGCTCGAACAGGTCATGGCATTCCTGAAGCTGTTCGAAGTCTACATCAGCAATTCCGAGGACCCCGCCCCCGGCTGCATGTACGCGGTCTACACCTACGAAAGCCGGCAGTTCAACGCCGATGTGCTCGACTTCGTCTCAGACACGCTGCGGCAATGGACCTCGATCTACGTCCGCATGTTCCAGGATGTCCTCGACCGCTACGAGCCCGCGCTGCCGATCACCGCGCGGCAACTTGCCGAGATGATCGTCTCGGTCAGCGAGGGCGGCCTGGTTCTGCAAAGGGCGCATGGCGACACCGACACCACGAGGTGGCAGTCCGAGCAGTTCCGGAACTACCTGACGCTGCTCTTTCCAACGGCTCGCTGATCGCAGAAGCGGTGCGGGAATCGCCTGTGACGCGATCCCCTGAAACGGCACCGTGTGTAGTCGGAGTTTTCCGCGTCGCCCTCCAGCCGGGATCGCGGCGCCACCTGGTCACGAGCGCCGCCCAGGGCACCATGGCGCTAAGCTGGCCGCTGTCGAGCCTCTGGGAGTAAGCACGTCGGAGGTAGTCGCCGGCGATGTACCGGATGGATCTGATTTCTGACATCAACCGAGATCGGAACATCAGACACGCTTCCCTGATGCAAGACTTTCGCGTGTTGTGGAGAAGGCCTCCAATGTGGAATGCCGCCGGAACTGATCGGCTTCGCGGCCTAACGGCTGATGGTGTCCTTTTCGAGGCGCGCCGGGGCAAGTTGCCATCGACGAGTCCAGTCGAACGCCTGAGCGGCGAGATCACGCGGCGCACCGCGGTCGTCGGGTTCGGGGAACCGCCGATCACAAGAGGCGCTATCGAACCGGTGCCTGATCGCCAGATTGCAGATGCCGGCGCGCTGTCCGTCTCTGGCAATCGGGGCCAAAAAAAAGCCGGTGCGCCGCCGCCTCACTCTCCGAGAAGACTTGCGTCAGAGACAGCGTCCGCACAGCCGCCGAAAGAAGATAATGGTGCGCCTAGTGCCGCTGCTTTGCCAACTGGCGTTTATCGTCCTCCAGGATCTGGTCGATGATCGGAATGAAGGGATCGAGCTTCGGCCGGACAGGTGACTTCGACCGACGATACCCCGGCGGCACCGAGTGCTTCAGGCCCTTCGCCACCGGCTTGCGGTCGATGCCGAACATCCGTGCCGCTTCGCTCTTGCTCATCGCGTCGACATGGCACGCCCGGCGCACCAGCCCGTAAAGGTCCACAGCATACATCTCCCCGCCTTCAGCTCGTTGCCACAGGCGAAAGATGCGGCGTTATACTCGCTGACGGTAAGAACATCCGACCGTTTCCGCTGCCCATTTCTATTCCGGGATTCATATGGCCCCCGGACTACGGCAAGGACCGCGCACACGATGTCGATACACCAACCGTGAACCAAGCGCGGTGTCTTGCGCGGCGATTACGGAGGAATCCAAGCATCCGGCACGCAGGATGAGATGCGGAAAAATCGACCCTCATCTGCGGCGATTAGGGATCACGTAAGGCGGCGTCATCGCATCAAATTCGGCGCGACAGCAAGCCACCGCTCGCGTCGCCATTCTGCAGAAGCGTGAGCGCCGCTGTCGACGCCGAATAGCCGGCTCCGAAACCTCGCGTCTCTGATCTCAACAGATACAGTCGCACAAGGTTTTCCACCTTTGCTGGGTCGGCGAACTGTACAACGCCGGATGAGCCTAGAAATCTCCTGGCCCGATCCTTGAGCACCGACACCTGCCGGTCGAGATCAATAGAGACGAAGGCGCTCGGCAGGCCAAACGCGACCTGAAACACCTCGCGAAGGGGAGGTGAGCCGAGCACGTTGAACCATTTCGCATCGTCGGAGATCGACCTTGTCGCGATCGCACCGAGTTCACGCTCGGCGTTCAGCGCAAATCGCATTTGCGGGTTCTGCTCACCGATGACGGCCTCGAATCGGCGCATCCGGTAACCTTCCAGGATCCGGTCAGCGAAGTCCGACAGCCGCGTGCGTGGTACTGCGTAGTCTCCGAATCCGAACGCTTTGGAGAGTTCAAGGTAGCGCTTGTCGGCGAGCTTGTTCGCCAGCGCGTCGGGGTCGAGCGTGCCATCCTCAAGCACTTTGCGGACGAAGTACCGGTTATTTATGTCGTCACCGAGCCCGAAGGCGCCCAGAGCGACCGAGAGCAGGCGACGATCCGCGACCAACGCCTCGGCGCTCCCGATCGATCCGATACGCTCGCGAAAATATGCTTCCTCCCGTTGCTGCGGGGCACTGGTGAAGAACGCTTCCTGTTGTGCGGCCCGCGTTTTGGCAAGGAACTTCCAGCCGGTGTAGCCGCCGAACGGGATAACCGGCGTGAAGCTCATACGCGGGCGGCCGCCAGAAGGCGGGCTTCCCTTGGCAGGAGAGCGCGGAGCGCCTTGAGAGCCGGATAGAATTGGTCAGCAAGCAGAGCGGCCGTCGCGGCGCCAAGCTGGGTCCGACTGTCATGATCGGTCAGCGCCTGGCTCAGCTGCTCGATGCCCCGCAGCATCTGGTGGCGGGCATCCTTTGGATCGGCGTCCCCCGAGAGCACGAGCTGGGCGATGTAGCAGACCCGGCGCACAGGCGTGTTGACCTCCTCGGGGTGGATCGCATCGCGCAGACGCAAGATATTGGCGTTCGGCGTCATGACCGCGAGCCGCGAGCGCTTGTCGCCGTTCTCGATCACCGCGCCGTTGATCAGCACGCGCTCGCGCGGCGCCAGCTTGAGGACGAGGCCGCTCATGCCGGATCCCCCTCGTTGCGCAGGCCGCGCATCATCGCGGTATTGATATCGATCAGCACATCGGCGCCGGCCTCGCCCGCGAGGATGCGGCGGGTATGCTGGGTGGTGAACTCCGACAAGTAGAAAATTTGCGCCCTGAGGCTTTTCGGCAAGGCGTTGGTCTCAAGCGCGACATCGGCCGCAAGCGCGGTCCAGAGCGTGCGGTTGTCATGCAGCGCGCCCGCCAGGGCGATGAAATCGCCGTCGCCGCGACCGGCCGCATTCAGCCGGTGGGTGACACGGGCGAAGATCTCGTACTCCGTGCCACGCGTTGTCCTGGTGGGGGTGGCGGCGCTGGCATAGGCTGATCTGGCCAGAAGATGTGCGTTCACTTGGTTACCTTCCGATGACGATTTTCGTCGGTATACGGGTTTACCGCGGCGATCCGGGGCGCCGTTCGGGCGCCCCGGCCAAAGCCGTTACCGGAACAGCGACAAGATGTTCTGCGGCGCCTGGTTGGCAATCGACAGCGACTGGACGCCGAGCTGCTGCTGCACCTGCAGCGCCTGGAGCCGGGCCGAGGCCTCCTCCATATCGGCGTCCACCAGGGTTCCGATCCCGGTCTTGAGCGCGTCGGACAATTTGCCGACGAACTCCGACTGGATTTCGATTCGGCCCTGGGCGGAACCGAAGGAGGCGGCTGCGGCGATCGAGCTGTTGATCATCGTCTCGATGTTGTCGAGCGCGGCATCCGCTCCCGCATTCGTCGTCACGTCAATCGCATCAAGTCCGAAGAGCCCTCCCGATGCCGTCCCGCCTTCGTTGCCCGTCGAGGAGAAACTCTTGCTGGCACCGGAATTGTCGACCTTGAGGCTCCACTGGCCGGTCGACGCGTCCTGAACGACCTTGGTGGTGATACCGGTGAGACCGGCCGAGTCGATCGCGGTCTTGAGGCCCCTGGCCACATCCTCCATCGTTTCGCCCTTGCCGGCGACGTAGTTGTAGGAGCCGGATCCGATCGTGACCTTGTAACCATCGCCCTCCTTGACGGCGGCAGATGTGGAAAAGTCGATCTGTTCGGCCCGGTTGGCAATGTCGCCACTCGCCTGCGTGACAGCCGAACCGTTGAGGGACGTGATCTGGGAACCCGCAGCGTTGCCGGCCAGCGCCCCGACGGTCACCTTGGCGCTGTCGAATGCCCGCGTCGACGTGACCGTCAGCGCCCCGCTCGACGCGGAAGCCGTGATTCCCTCGAGACCGAGCGCATTGATCGCGGCAGAGAAGAACGACGCCGCATTGGATTCGGTGTGTCCGGCCTGGCCTGTATAGTTGAGATCGACCCCCGCCACTGTCAGGGTCGCGTTTGCAGCCGAGTAGTCGGCGGCGGTGCCGGCAAAGGTCACGACGGCGCTGTTGCCCGTCGAAGCGACCGCGCTGGCGCCGCCCGCAACAGTTGCGTTCGGGGCAAGCGACGTCCCGCCCCCATATACCCCGGCGCTCGTCGTCAGATCCTTGCGCCCGACCGTGATGTTGGCGGCGGTCACCGAGCCGTCACCCGCACGGTCGAGCGAGGACAGGATGTTCATGTCCTCGGTGCCCTTGAGCAGGTTCAGCCCGTTGAACTGAGCCGCGTTGACGACCGACTTGATCTGTTCGGTCAGCGCATCAATGTCGGTCTGGATCTTGCCTCGGTCGACGTTCTGTTCCTGCGCCGCGACGACCTTGCCCTTGATTTCAGTCAGAAGGTCCGTGACGGTTTCGGTGGCCTGACGCGCCACCGCAACCGAGGATTCGCCGAGGTTGAGGCTGTCGGAAATCCCCTTGAATCCCTTCACATCCGCCTCCATCACCTTCGAAATCGCCCAGACAGCGGCGTTGTCCTTGGCCGAGCCCACGGATTTGCCGGTGGAAATCTCGGCCTGGGTCTTCGACAGGCTGGAGTTGATGCCCTTGAGCGTCTGCAGCGCCACCATGGAGCTGGTATTCGTCAGAATGCTCGACATGCTTCGATCCTTCACAAGTTCGGCGCTTTGCGCCGGGTTACACAAGCCGCTGCTGGCGGCGCCGGAGGCGTTCTGACCGCTGCGGCAGGGACCACCCGCCGCGCCATCCGATCCCGGATGCAAGACTGAACCTGACGCTCAAAATCTAAGACATCGCTAATGCAAGACATTGATTTCGAAGCTTTTTAACGAAACCCGAGACCTACGCGCGGCGTTCGACGGTGCCGGCGCCGAATGCCACACTCTGCCGGCGACCGCTCTGGTCGTAGGTTTCAAGCCGCGTGCCCGCCTGTCGGACAAGATCATATCGCGCGCGCGCCGCCTTCACTCCCGACAGGACCGACGCCAGCAGGCGCCGATTGGTTTCCGCCCGCTCGCGCACGCCGGCGAGGCGGGAAGTGGCAAGCCGGTCCTCGATCCCCGCGAGCGCCTCGACCAACGCCGTCTTGCGCCGGACAAAGGCCGCAAGCGCCGCCAGATCACCGGCCTGGATCGCACGGTGTTCCGCCACAAGGAGATCCTCGAGATCGTCGATCACCCGAACCGGATCATGGAGCATCGCCGGCCCTCCTCTTCAGCGCCTCGAAGATGCTTTCTGCCAGACCGATTCCGCCGTTTCGCGCCAGCCCACTCGCCTGTTCCTGGCGCAGGAACGAGGCGAACTGCTCCTCTCCGACACCGCCGCCGAAGCTGTCACGCGCCTGGTCCAGCCCGGCGGACTTCAGCATCTCGCTGAGGAATTGTGCCTCCATCGCATCGGCGGCAGAGCGCAGCGCCTGGATCCGCGGCTCGGTCGAAGCCTGTGGCAAAGGTGTCGCGGATATCCCGGTCATCGGCATTATCTCCGAACATGCGCGTTTCGCGGACTATGACCGGAGCGGAGTAAAGAAGCGGTAATCTCGTCCTGCCATTGTTGGCGTGACACAGGCAGAAGTCGTGAAGCATGGACCCGATCACGTTCGCGGCCCCGTTGCGGGCAACCCGTCCGCCCCAGGACGACATCCCGACAGAACCCGGCCCCACCGGCCGCCTGGCTCACTTCCTGGCCGCACTCGACGAACCGGCCGGTTCCGGTTCGGGAGGCGCCACGCCCGACAACGGCTTTCCAGGGTGTGCCCGGATCGCTTCGGACCTGACCGAGGAAGGCGCTGCCGTGCGGTGTGACGGCACGGACGGGCAATCCTCCTGCAACTGCCTCGCGGCCGAAGAGAAACAATCGTTCGCAGAGGACAAGTTCGTTCCGCCCTCATTCGCCGTGAGGTCCGACGCGCCGATACTGGCGCTGGAGGCGAATGAGGACGCTGCCACACCGCTTCCAAGACAGGCATCCGTAAGCCCGGAGCCGGCCGCCGATGCGCGGGCGCCATCTGCCGCGTCGCCGGCCGCTTCGGACAATGTGAGGCCGGACACGCCGCCATCTACCGGGGACCACGGCGAGAGGGACGAGGCACCCGAAGGCGTGCTCACGCCGGGCCGTGGCGATTTCGACCGGGAAGGCCCCGGGAACGACATGCCGGCGGTCTCGCTGCCGTCCGCCCCGCCCATCGGAGTTGCTGCGCGAACGGATCCGGGTCCTTTGCACATACCGGCAATGCCTAACCCGCAGTCGCTCCGGCCCGCGCCGCCGATGGCGACTCGCGCAGCGCAGACGATATCGCCGCCTTCTCAGACCGCATCGGGCCCAGCATCCTCCGGGGGCGCAAGCCAAGCGCCCGACATCGCAATGCCGTTCGCTTTGCCGGTGCGCGCCACACCATCGGACGCGGACCGGCGAACAGCCGGTCCGCCGCTGCCAGAGCCAGCGGCCGGCGGGGGCCCGGCAGGCCGCGTCGACACCCCGCCGGCGCCCGCCGGCTTTGGGCAACCACCGATGCCTTGGTCAGCATCCTTCCGGGCGCGCGAATCCGCGGCTGCAGTCCCGCCGCCTGAGGCCTCCGGGCTCGGCGCAGTTCGGGACGCGGTTCCCGAGGCTGTTGACGCAGATCCAGATGAGCCGCGGATAACCGGGACGGCAGCCGGAGCGCGGGCCAGTACGGAACGGGCCGTCGCGCCGAGCCCGTCGCCTTCCGTCCAAGCGTCAATGACCACTGCCGCTCCGGTACCCCGATCCGGCAACGCGGCAGAGATCGGGACACCTGCGGCGACCGCGGCCGAGAAAACCGCACCGCCAAGCAGAACCGCCACGCCGGCCGAGGCGGCAGCACCAACGCCGGTCGGCGACCTGTCCGGCCCGAACCCCTCGGACAGTGCCTTCGGCGAACGCGTTTCAGACCTTGCGGCCCACGCGGCACAGGACCCTGCCCAACGCGGCCGAGCAGCGGATCGAGCCGCACCGGCCGGGCCTGTGGCAATGCATCTGCCGCCGGGTCTTGGCCACCGTCTCGCTGACGCCATCACGAATTTCCCCGACGGTGCGGTCGAGTTGACCCTGTCACCGGAGGAACTCGGACGGGTCCGGATTTCCATGTCGAGCCAGGACGGAGCCCTGACGTTGAACGTGCAGGCCGACCGGCCAGAAACGGTTGAGTTGCTGCGGCGCCATATCGACATTCTGGCGCAGGATTTCCGCGAACTCGGCTTCTCGAATCTGGCCTTTTCATTCGGGCACGGTCAGGACCGGCCAGTCGCGACACAACGCGACTCCGAAGGCGATCCCGCCGATCTAGAGGCCGAGTCGGCATCTGCAGCCCACCGGGCGGAGGCGACAGGCATTTCGTCGCGCCAGAGCGACGCTGGCGGACTCGACCTCAGGCTGTGAAGGAATACGAAATGGACGCAGTCTCTCAGACAGGATCACAGGCGGCGGCACCCACGGCCCGCGCCAGAGAGCAGCACGGGACGCTGATCAACAGCGACTTCCAGACCTTCCTCGTGATGCTCACCACCCAGATGCAGAACCAGGACCCGCTGAACCCGATCGATTCCACCGATTACGCTGCCCAGTTGGCGACGTTCTCTGGCGTCGAGCAGCAGGTGAAGACCAACACGCTCCTGGAATCGCTTTCGTCTCAGCTCGGTCTCTCGGGCATGGCGCAGATGGCGTCCTGGGTCGGAATGGAGGCGCGAAGTGCGGCGCCAACCCTGTTCGACGGCGCCCCCCTGACGCTCTATCCGGCGCCCGAATCCGGCGCGGACCAGACCGTGCTTGTCGCCTACGATTCCCAGGGGCGCGAGGTGATGCGATCGCCGGCGCCGGCCTCGGACGAGCCGCTGGTCTGGGCCGGAACGGATTCGCGGGGCGGGCCTCTGCCAGCGGGCCTCTACAGCTTCCGGCTCGAAAGCTACGCGGCCGGCGAGCCGCTGGGCATCTCCGATGTCGAAAGCTTCGCGCGCATTGCGGAGGTCCAGAACGGTCCGGACGGCCCGGTTGTGGTGCTGGATGGCGGCGCGGTGGTTTCGCCGTCTGACATCAAAGCGATGCGCGGCGCCGGGCCGCAGTGACGGCCGCCGCCGCACCGCCGCGCGCCGTGGTTATCGGTTCAGATCAACATCGCGAGCGCGAACCCGCCGCCCGCCAGCGCGGCGCCGAGCGTGATCAGCAGCGCCGTTTCCAGCGCCGGCCGACGACGCGCGGGCTCCGCGCGTTCGGTCTGGTTGATCAGCATCGCCTCAGCGATCTGCGGCAGGCGAGGGCCGAACCGGCCGAGCACCCGCGCAGTGAGGACCAGGTCGCGGACCAGAGCCTTCGGGCCGACGCTCTCGCGGATGTAGCGCTCGACCACCGGCCTTGCGACCTGCCACATGTTCATGTTGGAATTGAGCGAGCGGGCGACGCCCTCGACGA
This sequence comes from Defluviimonas salinarum, assembly GCF_026013545.1. Taxonomy (GTDB): domain Bacteria; phylum Pseudomonadota; class Alphaproteobacteria; order Rhodobacterales; family Rhodobacteraceae; genus Albidovulum; species Albidovulum salinarum. Next base: position 78,531 of record NZ_JAPDOG010000016.1, read on the forward strand.
CGACCATCGTGCGCTGCAAGAGAATCAGCTCGGTCCGGGTCTGCATCCCGAACCGCTCGGTCACCTCGAAAAGGTAGGACAGAAGCCGCGCCATCGAGATCCGGCTCGCATCCATGCCGAAGATCGGCTCTCCCACGGCACGGAGCGCGCGGGCGAACTCGTCGATGTCGCGGTCCTGCGGGACGTAGCCCGCCTCGAAATGGACCTCGGCGACACGGCGGTAATCCTTGCGGATGAAGCCGATCAGGATCTCGGCATAGACCCGCCGGGTGTATTCGTCGATATGGCCCATGATGCCGAAATCATAGGCGATGATGTCACCGTTCGGCGCGACCTTGAGGTTGCCTTGGTGCATGTCGGCATGGAAATAGCCGTCGCGCAGCGCGTGGCTGAGGAAGAGCTGCAACACCCGCTCGGACAGTTCCACGCAGTCGTGGCCCGCCGCGCGGATCGCCGCGACATCGCCGAGCGGGATCCCCTCGGCCCAACCGAGCGTCATCACCCGCCGCGACGACAGGTCCCAATGCGGCGCGGGCACCTGGAAGCCTTCGTCCTTTTCGGTGTTGGCGGCGAATTCCGAGGCGGCAGAGCTTTCGAGCCGGAGATCCAGCTCGCCCATCACCACGCTCTCGAAATGGCTGATCACATCGGAGGGCCGGAGCCGCCGCGATCCCGGCAGCAGCAGCTCGATCAGTCCGGCAGCGAAATGGAAGGCGTCGATATCGCGCTGGAACGCGCGCTCGATCCCCGGGCGCAGCACCTTGACGGCCACTTCCTCGCCCCTGCCGGCGAGCCGGGCGCGGTGCACCTGCGCGATCGAGGCCGCCGCCACCGGCTCGGAAAATTCCGAGAATAGCGCATCCACCGGCTGGCCGAGCTCGGCCTCGACCGTCGCCTTGGCGACCGAGGTCGGGAAGGGCGGCAGCTTGTCCTGCAGGACACGGAGCTGGTTCGCGAGCTCCTCGCCGACCACGTCGGGCCGGGTCGAGAGCATCTGGCCGAACTTGATGTAGGCGGGTCCGAGTGCCGTCAGTGCCCGCGTCACCGGCGGCTCGGCCGGGTTGCCGCGATAGCCAAGCCACTTGAACGGCCAGCCGACGACGCGCGCGAGAAGCCGGAGCCGCGGCGGCGTTTCCATCGCCTCGAGCGCGATCTTCATCGCGCCGGTCCGCTCGAAGGTCGCGCCGGTACGGATCAGGCGCCAGAGATTATGGGGACCGCGCAATGCTCAGATCTTCCAGCCGGAATGGAGCGCCGCGACGCCCATCGTGAGGTTGCGGTACTTGACCTGCTCGAAGCCCGCGGCGCGGATCATCGCGGCGAAGCTCTCCTGGTCGGGGAACTTGCGGATCGACTCGACGAGGTACTGGTAGCTGTCGCGGTCGTTCGCGACGATCTGGCCCATCACCGGGATCACGTTGAAGGAATAGCGGTCATAGGCCCATTGCAGGCCCGGGTTCGGGATCTGGCTGAATTCGAGCACCATCAGCCGGCCGCCGGGCTTCAGCACGCGGTAAGCCTCCGACAGCGCGTCGGGAATGCGGGTGACGTTCCGGATCCCGAAGCTGATCGTGTAGCAGTCGAAGGTGTTCGCCTCGAACGGCAGCGCCATCGCGTCGCCCACGACCCAGGTGAGACGGTCAGCCATGTTCTCGGCATCGGCGCGTTTCTGGCCTTCGAGTAGCATCGACTCGGTCATGTCGAGCACGGTCGCGGTCGCGCCTTCGGCACGCTTGAGGTAGCGGAAGGCGATGTCGCCGGTCCCGCCCGCGACGTCAAGGAGCCGCGAGCCCGGACGCGGTGCGAGCCAGTCCATCATCGCGTCCTTCCAGAGCCGGTGGATTCCCGCGCTCATCAGGTCGTTCATGATGTCGTAGCGGTTGGCGACGCGGGTGAAGACGCCATGCACCATCCCGGCCTTGTCGCCCTCGGCGACGGTCTTGAACCCGAAATGGGTGGTGCGGGTATCGGTCTCGGTCATGGCCCCTTGCCGTTCCGTTGAACTCGCCCTTCTTATAGAAGCCTTGGCCGCAGAGACAATGCGGCGGAAAGGACACGAGGCGAAATGCCCGAACTGCCCGAAGTCGAAACCGTGCGCCGGGGGCTCGTGCCCGCGATGGAGGGGCGCGTGATCGAGCGCGCGCAGGTGAACCGCCCGGACCTGCGCTTTCCCTTCCCCGAACGGATGGCCGGGCGGCTGACCGGCGCGCGGGTTCTGGGGCTCAGGCGGCGCTCGAAATACATCCTCGCCGACCTTTCGACCGGCGAGACGCTCCTTGTCCATCTCGGCATGTCGGGACGGATGCTGATCTCGGGTGTGACGATCGGCGGCTTTCACCATGCCCATCCGCTGCCGGCAAAACACGACCATGTCGTCCTCGACATGGAGGGTGGCGCGCGCGTGACCTTCAACGACGCCCGCCGCTTCGGCGCGATGGACCTGATGGAGACGGCGGAGGCCGACGACCACTGGCTCCTGCGCGACATCGGCCCCGAGCCGCTCGGCAACCGTTTCGACGAGGACTACCTGGTTGCCCGGCTCAAGGGGCGGAGCACGCCGGTCAAGGCCGCGCTCCTCGACCAGAGGCTCGTGGCGGGGCTCGGCAACATCTATGTCTGCGAGGTCCTAAACCGCGCCCGGATCGACCCGCGCCGCAAGGCCGGGCAGATCGCGGCGGCGCGGGTCGCCGCGCTTGTCCCAATTGTGCGCTCGGTCCTCGGCGAGGCGATCGAGGCCGGCGGATCCTCCCTCAAGGACTACCGCCAGGCCGATGGCGAACTCGGCTATTTCCAGCATGCCTTCCGCGCCTATGACCGCGCGGGCGAGGCCTGCCGGAACGACAGCTGCACCGGCACGATCCGCCGAATCGTCCAGTCCGGACGTTCCACCTTCTACTGCCCCGCCTGCCAAAGATGACTTGATCCCGCCGGTCGGGCTGATAGGTGTTGCCATCAAAGCAGAACGAAAGGCCCCTCGCATGGCTTACGAGACCTTGATCGTCGAGATCGAAGACTACGTCGCGCTCATCCGCCTGAACCGGCCGGACGCGCTCAACGCGCTCAACGCGAAACTCCTCGACGAACTGGGCGACGCACTCGCCGCCGCGGACGCCAACGACAAGGTGCGCTGCATCGTCCTCACCGGGTCGGAAAAGGCCTTCGCGGCCGGCGCCGACATCAAGGAGATGTCGGAGAAGAGCTTCGTCGACGTCTTCACCAGCGACCTCTTCGGCGCAAATACCGAGCCGATGCTGCGCTGCCGCAAGCCGATCATCGCGGCCGTCGCGGGCTATGCGCTCGGCGGCGGCTGCGAGCTGGCGATGATGTGCGACTTCATCATCGCCGCCGACACCGCGAAATTCGGCCAGCCCGAGATCAATCTCGGCGTCGTCGCCGGAATCGGCGGCACCCAGCGGCTGACACGCTTCGTCGGCAAGGCAAAGTCGATGGACATGCACCTGACCGGGCGTTTCATGGACGCCGCCGAGGCCGAGCGTTCGGGTCTCGTCAGCCGCGTCGTGCCGGCCGCCAAGCTCCTGCCCGAGGCGATGGCCGCGGCCCGCAAGATCACCGAGAAATCCGCGCTCGCCACGATGGCGGTGAAGGAGGCGGTGAACCGCAGCTACGAGACGACGCTGCGCGAGGGCCTCCTATTCGAGCGGCGCCTCTTCCACGCGCTCTTCGCCACCGAGGACCAGAAGGAGGGCATGAGCGCCTTCCTCGAAAAGCGCCAGCCGCAGTTCCGCGACCGCTGAAACCTCTTTCCATTGCCCGCGTTTTCCCTTAAGGGAGCGCGGTCACATGCGCGTGGAGCCCGCTCAGGCTAGAATCGACCGGTTCACTGGGAACCCGGGTTCTGTCGCGTTATCGTATCGAAACAGACCCGGAAGTTGGGAAACCACATATGGCCAATACGCCCCAGTCCAAGAAGCGCGCCCGCCAGTCCGAGCGCCGTCAAGACGTCAACAAAGCCCGCCGTTCGCGGATTCGCACCTTCCTTCGGAAGGTCGAAGAGGCGATCGCCTCCGGCAACCAGGAATCGGCCGCAGCCGCTCTGCGCGCCGCCCAGCCGGAACTGGCCCGCGGCGTGACAAAGGGCGTCGTTCACAAGAACACCGCCGCGCGCAAAATGTCGCGCCTGGCCGCTCGCGTGAAGGCTCTGACCGCCTAAGGCCTTCAAAAGAATGAGAAATCGAAAGGCGCAGCCCGGGGCTGCGCCTTTTGCATTTTGCATCGCCAGCACGCCCCTGTGCCCCTTTTGCACGACCTGGCGGATTCGTTTCGGCAAAGCGTGAGTCAAGCGCGAAGTTCTGTTGCGGGGCCTTCGCCCGACTTGCTAGCGTCAGCTTGCGATTCACATCGTCTTGGGGAGACATGCGGTAACCAGTGGGATCGGGCAGGCGCTGCACCTGCCTAGTCCCAGTGCGTGCGTCGATGTTTGCGGCGCGCGGGCTTGGTTCAAGGTGCGGACCGTCGGTCTGTGCTTCAGGCTCTTGTTGGGGGGCCGGGTCCGGCGGGATCTGGTTCTTATCCGATGCTGCCATGTCCATGATGCTTACGCCTCCGGCTGGAGGCGAGACGAAGCCGGTAACCAGCCGGACGGCGGAGCGTTATCTACCCGGACGGACGCTGGGTCGACATGGGTGGAGGGGCCTGCGCTTCTGCGGCGCGGGACTTTGGTAAGAGACGTGAGAAAGCGAAAAATGATCGAAGAATCCTGGGGGCAGGTCCGAAATGAACTTCTCAAGTCCGTTGGCAAGAACAACTTCGCGTCCTGGATCGAGCCGCTGAAGCTCGACACGCTCGAGAACGGCATCGCCAGGTTCGAGGTCCCGACGAAGTTCATGCGCGACTGGGTGTCGCGCAATTTCGCCGAACAGATTCGCCAGCACCTGACCCGTGTCGGCGCCGAGGTCGAGCGGGTCGAGTTCCACGTCCCGACGCAGCGCGACGCCGCGCCCGCCAAGGCCGAGGCCAAGCCGAATCGTGCCTCGCGCAACGCTCCGCGCGCCGGCGACGATGCCGAGCTGCCCGGCGCGCCGCTCGACGCCCGCTTCACCTTCGACAGCTTTGTCGTCGGCAAGCCGAACGAGCTTGCCCACGCCGCCGCCCGCCGCGTCGCCGAGGGCGGCCCCGTGACCTTCAATCCGCTGTTCCTCTACGGCGGCGTCGGCCTCGGCAAGACCCACCTCATGCATGCCGTCGCCCACGAGCTGCAGACCCGCCAGCCCGATCTCCGCGTGCTCTACCTCTCGGCCGAGCAATTCATGTACCGTTTCGTGCAGGCGCTGCGCGAGAAGGAGATCATGGGCTTCAAGGAGATGTTCCGCTCGGTCGACGTGCTGATGGTCGATGACGTCCAGTTCATCGCCGGCAAGGAATCGACGCAGGAGGAATTCTTCCACACGTTCAACGCGCTCGTGGACCAGAACAAGCAGATCATCATCTCGGCCGACCGCGCGCCGGGTGAGATCAAGGATCTCGAGGAGCGGATCAAGAGCCGCCTGCAGTGCGGGCTTGTCGTCGACCTGCACCCGACCGACTACGAACTGCGGCTCGGCATCCTCCAGCAGAAGGCCGAGCAGTACCGCGGCCAGTATCCGGCGCTGAAGCTCGCGAACGGGGTGCTGGAATTCCTCGCCCACCGGATCACCACCAATGTCCGCGTTCTCGAGGGCGCGCTGACCCGGCTCTTCGCCTTCGCGAGCCTCGTCGGGCGCGAGATCACGCTCGACCTCGCGCAGGACTGCCTCGCCGACATCCTTCGCGCTTCCGACCGCAAGGTCACGATCGAGGAGATCCAGCGCAAGGTGGCCGAGCACTACAACATCCGGCTGTCCGACATGATCGGCCCGAAGCGGGTGCGCACCATTGCCCGTCCGCGGCAGGTGGCGATGTATCTCGCCAAGACGCTGACCACCCGGTCGCTGCCGGAGATCGGCCGCCGGTTCGGCGGGCGCGATCACACCACGATCATGCACGGGATCCGCAAGGTCGAGGAGCTGAAGACGACGGACAGCCAGCTCTCCGAGGATCTCAACATGCTGCGTCGGCTCCTGGAAGGCTGAAAGCGCGCGAAGCGGCCTTGACCCTCTGTCCATTCCATCGGACAGTCCCGAAAATTCTTGAGCCTCGGGGGAAAGTTGCTAACTTTCCCCTCCCGGCGATCTCAAGGGGACGGATATGAAGATCAGTATCGAGCGCGCAACGCTTCTGAAAGCGGTGGGCCAGGCGCAGTCTGTCGTGGAGCGGCGCAACACGATCCCCATTCTCGCCAACGTTCTGATCGAGGCGGAAGGCAATACGGTGAGCTTCCGCGCCACCGACCTCGACATCGAGGTCGTGGACAAGGCCCCGGCCCAGGTCGAGCGTGCCGGCGCGACGACCGTCTCGGCGGTGATGCTGCACGAGATCGTGCGCAAGCTGCCCGACGGGGCGCTGGTGCAACTGACCGACGACAGCGCCGCGGGGCGGCTGACAGTCGAGGCAGGGCGGTCGACCTTCTCGCTCGCGACCCTGCCGAAAGAAGACTTCCCGGTGATGGCCTCGTCGGAATACACCGCGAATTTCTCGGCCCCCGCGCCGGTGCTGCGCCGGCTCTTCGACAAGTCGAAGTTCGCGATCTCGACCGAGGAGACGCGCTACTACCTCAATGGCGTCTACATGCATGTGGCGCAGGGCGAGGACGGCCAGGTCCTGCGCTGCGTCGCGACCGACGGTCACCGGCTGGCGCGGATCGACGCGGCCCTGCCGGAGGGCGCGTCGGCGATGCCGGGCGTGATCGTGCCCCGCAAGACGGTGGGCGAGCTCCGCAAGCTGCTCGACGACGACGAGACCCAGATCGCGGTCTCGGTCTCGGAGACCAAGGTCCGCTTCGCTGCACCGGCTATCACGCTGACGTCCAAGGTCATCGACGGCACCTTCCCCGACTATTCCCGCGTCATCCCGACCGGCAACACGCGGCGGCTCGAGGTCGATGCCCAGGAATTCGCCAAGGCGGTGGACCGGGTGGCGACGGTGTCCTCGGAGCGCTCGCGCGCGGTCAAGCTGCAGCTCGACGAGGACCGGCTGGTCCTCTCGGTCAACGCGCCGGATGCCGGCGCGGCCGAGGAGGAACTGGCAGTGGCTTACGGCGACGAGCGGCTGGAGATCGGTTTCAACGCCAAGTATCTCCTCGAGATCGCGAGCCAGGTCGACCGCGAGAACGCGGTGTTCCTGTTCAACTCCTCGGGCGATCCGACCCTGATGCGCGAGGGCAACGACACCTCGGCGGTCTATGTCGTAATGCCGATGCGGGTCTGATCCGGCTTCGCCGGAGCCTCCGGCGGGGATATTATTGGCAAGATGAAAGGCTGAGCGGTCTTGCCGGGGCTTGCCGTGACATTTCTGCTCCTGTCGCATTTCCGTTCGCACCGGCGGACGGAGATCGCGTTCGACGGCCGTCCGGTGGCGATCTTCGGGCCGAACGGGGCGGGCAAGACCAACATTCTCGAGGCGGTGTCGCTCCTGTCGCCGGGGCGGGGCTTGCGGCGCGCGACGCCCGATGAGATCGCGCGGCGGCCGGAGGCGCTCGGCTGGAAGCTGAGGGCGGAACTCCGGAGCCTGCACCAGGTCCACGAGGTCGAGACCTTCGCGGAACCGGGCGCGAGCCGGGCGGTCACGATCGACGGCAAGGCGGCGGCGCAGGCGGCCTTGGGGCGGATCGCCCGGATGCTCTGGCTGGTGCCGGCGATGGACCGGCTCTGGATCGAGGGGGCCGAGGGGCGGCGGCGGTTTCTCGACCGGATGACGCTCTCGTTCGAGCCCTCCCATGCCGAGGCGGTGCTCGCCTATGAAAAGGCGATGCGGGAGCGGAACCGGCTTCTACGGGACGAGGTGCGCGACGCGGGCTGGTACGCGGCACTCGAGGTGCAGATGGCCGAGGCGGGGGCGGCGATCCAGGCGAACCGTGCCGCCGCGGTGGCGCGGGTGACCGCCGCACAGGCGGGGGCGGAAACCGCCTTTCCGGTGGCGGATCTGACGATCCTCGGGCCGGAAGGAGATGATTTTCCCAATGGTGCCAGTGCGTTGTCTGAAGCTTATAGCGCCGTTCGGAGCCGCGACATGGCCGCGGGGCGCACTCTCATCGGACCGCACCGGGCCGATCTCGGCGCCGTCTATGCGGCCAAGGGCATGCCTGCCGCGCAGGCCTCGACCGGCGAGCAGAAGGCGTTGCTGATCTCGCTCATCCTTGCCAATGCCCGTGCGCTGGCCGAGGATTTCGGGGCGCCGCCGATCCTCCTGCTCGACGAGGTCGCGGCCCATCTCGATGCCGGGCGCCGCGCCGCGCTTTATGACGAGCTTTGTGCATTGGGCGCACAGGCCTTCCTGACCGGGACCGGGGCGGAACTGTTCGAGACGCTGGGCGCCCGGGCGCAGGCGTTCGAAGTGACCGACGACAGCGGGTTGTCGACCGTGAGAGAGAGGGATTTGTCATGACACCACAACGGGTTACGCTCATCACCCTCGGCGTCGACGACCTCGCCCGGTCGCGGGCCTTCTACGAGTCGCTCGGCTGGCATCCGGCCGAGGCGCAGGAGAACGTGGTCTTCTTCCAGATCCATGGCGCGGTGCTCGGTCTCTTCGGACGCGCGGCGCTGGCCGAGGATCAGGGGCGACCCGGTGTGCGGCTCGGGACCGGGGCGATGACGCTGGCGCAGAACTTTGCGAGCGAGGCGGAAGTGGATGCGGCGTGGAGGGCGGCGGTCGCCGCCGGGGCCGAGGCACTCAAGAAGCCCGAGAAGGTGTTCTGGGGCGGCTATTCAGGCTATTACGCCGATCCCGACGGCCATGTCTGGGAGGTCGCGATGAATCCTTTCTGGCCGCTCGAAGAGGACGGATCGCTGAACATTTCCCGTGCAGCCGGCGTGCCGTAAGCGTACAGCGCGCGTACCGACACCGGACAGAGACCGCCATGACCGTCACCCCCGCCTCCCTTCTCCTCTATGCCGGCGCGCTCGGCCTCCTGTGGCTGACGCCCGGGCCGGTCTGGGTCGCGCTCACCGCGCGCGCGCTGTCGGGTGGCTTCGCGAGCGCCTGGCCGCTCGCCGTCGGCGTCACCATCGGCGATCTCGTCTGGCCGCTGGTCGCGATCTTCGGGCTCGCCTGGGTCGTCGATCAGTTCGACCAGTTCATGACGGTCATGCGCTATGTCGCGGTCGTCGTTTTCGTCGTGATGGGCTGGCTCCTGATCCGCCACGCGGGCGAGCCGGTCTCGACCGACCGGCGGTTGACCCGGCCGGGGCGATGGGCGGGGTTCATGGCCGGGATCGCGGCGATCCTCGGCAACCCCAAGGCGGTCCTCTTCTACATGGGCGTGCTGCCGGGCTTCTTCGACCTGCGCCATGTGAGCGCGCCCGACATCGTGGCGATCGCGCTGGCCTCTATGACGGTGCCGCTGATTGGCAACCTCCTCCTGGCGCTGCTGGTCGGCGAGGCGCGGAGCCTCTTGAAGTCGCCCCGCGCGCTCTGGCGGATCAACGTGACGGCGGGGGTGATGTTGATCGCGGTCGGGCTGGTGATCGGGCTGGTGGAGGTTTGAAGCCTGAGCCTTGACGGCCGCATCGAGCCCAGAGCGGTCATTCCCAAATTGCCGGTCGCGATTCCTGTTGCTACTTTCCGCCTGCCCATAGATGCAACGAATGATGAGTGTTCGTCTGCAGATGAATTGGAATGCGAGCAGCCGATTTCGAACGGTAGGCCGGGCTCATTGAGCTTTCTGCTTTTGCCGCGCTTTGTCGATGCAGCAAGCGGCGCTTCTCTATAGTCTTGGCATTGATGTATTTTCGTCGTTCGAGGATTGTTTTAGCCCATCCGTGGCAGATGTCGGTCGGGTGAGATTGCCCGGGCACCCTCTTAAAGGGTGCTGTCAGAGAAATGCGAACCAGTTTCCGCAAGGACAGAAACTGCGTTGGTTGAAAAGTACATTGGTGTCATTTCACAAGTTCCATGTGCATGATCTCGAAGGTGGCGCCACCCACCGCGTGAGAAGAAATTGAGCGGTGCAGCGCCACGAAGCCGTGCTTCTCGTAGAACCGCACGGCGTTCAGTGTAGCTTCCACGGTGATCGGACCAGAAAAGCCCTCCGATGCCTTGGCGATTCCCAGGGCTAGCAGGTGCGATCCCAGGCCCTGACCTGCGGCCTCCGGCAAGATGAACATTCGTGTCACCTCGCCAGGCACCGTATCGACGAACCCGACCGCCCTGCCATCCTCTCGCACCGCAACGAACATACGGCCATGCGATATGAGATTTTCATAGAACTCGGGGGTTCTTTCACCCATCCAGTTAATGATCTGCTGTTCCGAGTAGAAGTCTCCGGCCAGCCCTGCAACGGAATCGCGGGTGATCTCGAATACCGAGGCCCCGTCACCGGCGCGTGCAGGCCTTATCACCAGGTTGAGCGAAGCCATCTGCGGAGTCCTGAAGAGAACTATGCTCAGCGATGATGTGGAGGTTACTCTTGGGTCCGCACAGGAGCAATGGACTTGCGGTGACTAAGCCTCCTGCAAATAGATGTTACGGACCGGAGGCTACCACAAAGTAGCGAATGCCGCCAACGACTGCTTCGTCAGCAAGACAGCCATCCGCATCAGGAAGGGAGGGTGACGCGACGGGGCAGACGAACTATGCTCCGCGCGCCGTGTTCGACCTCGCCCGCACCCCTAAATCTTGTGGCTTCGGCGTGACAATCCCCCCCGCAGCCCCTATAAGATGGGCAGCAAAAACCGGGGCGAGCGGGCATGACCGACGAGACGCAGAAGCCGAGCGAATACGGCGCCGATTCCATCAAGGTTCTCAAGGGCCTGGAGGCTGTTCGCAAGCGGCCCGGCATGTATATCGGCGACACCGACGACGGCTCGGGCCTGCACCACATGGTCTACGAGGTTGTCGACAACGGCATCGACGAGGCTCTGGCCGGTCACGCCGACTTCGTGCGGGTGCGGATTCACGCCGACAACTCGGTCTCGGTTCGCGACAACGGGCGGGGGATTCCGACCGACATGCACCCGACCGAGGGCGTCTCTGCCGCCGAGGTGATCATGACCCAACTCCACGCCGGGGGGAAGTTCGACCAGAACAGCTACAAGGTCTCGGGCGGGCTTCACGGCGTCGGCGTCTCGGTCGTGAACGCGCTGTCGGACTGGCTGGAGCTTCGGATCTGGCGGAACGGCAAGGAGCATTACGCCAAGTTCGTGCATGGCGAGACCGCCGAGCCGCTGCGGGTCGTGGGCGATGCCGCGCCGGGCGAGAAGGGGACCGAGGTTCGGTTCCTCGCCTCGTCGAAGGTCAGCGATCCGAACGGCACATTCTCGAACCTCGACTATGTGTTCAAGACGCTGGAGACGCGGCTGCGCGAACTCGCCTTCCTAAATTCCGGCGTGAAGATCATCCTCGAGGACAATCGCGGCGCCGAATTGCAGCGCACGGAGCTTTTCTATGACGGCGGCGTGCGCGAGTTCGTGAAATATCTCGACCGTCACAAGACCTCGGCGATGCCCGAGCCGATCTTCATCACCGGCGAGCGCGGCGGCATCGGCGTCGAGGTCGCGATGTGGTGGAACGACAGCTACCACGAGACGGTGCTGCCGTTCACCAACAACATCCCCCAGCGCGACGGCGGCACGCATCTGGCGGGCTTCCGCGGCGCGCTGACGCGAACGATCAACGCCTATGCGCAATCCTCGGGCATCGCCAAGAGGGAGAAGGTCGACTTCACCGGCGACGACGCGCGCGAGGGGCTGACCTGTGTCTTGTCGGTCAAGGTGCCGGATCCGAAGTTCTCCTCGCAGACCAAGGACAAGCTGGTCAGTTCCGAGGTGCGGCCGGCGGTCGAGAACCTCGTGGGCGAGAAGCTCGGCGAGTGGTTCGAAGAGCATCCCGCCGAGGCCAAGGTGATCGTCGGCAAGATCATCGAGGCGGCTCTGGCGCGGGAAGCGGCGCGCAAGGCGCGGGAATTGACGCGCAGGAAGACGGCGATGGATGTGGCCTCGCTGCCCGGCAAGCTCGCCGATTGCCAGGAGAAGGATCCGGCTTTGTCGGAACTGTTCCTCGTCGAGGGGGACTCGGCCGGCGGGTCGGCCAAGCAGGGGCGCGAGCGGAAGAACCAGGCGGTGCTGCCGCTCCGGGGCAAGATCCTCAACGTGGAGCGGGCGCGGTTCGACCGGATGCTCGGCTCGGAGCAGATCGGCACGCTGATCACCGCTCTGGGCACCGGGATCGGGCGCGACGAGTTCAACCTCGGCAAGCTCCGCTACCACAAGGTCATCATCATGACCGATGCCGACGTCGACGGCGCCCATATCCGGACGCTTCTGCTCACCTTCTTCTTCCGGCAGATGCCGGAGCTGATCGAGCACGGCCATCTCTTCATTGCCGAGCCGCCCCTTTACAAGGTCGCGCGCGGCAAGTCGGAGGTCTACCTCAAGGACCAGGCGGCACTGGAGGATTACCTCATCCAGCAGGGCGTCGAGGGCGCGGTGCTGCGGCTCGGCACCGGCGAGGAAATCACCGGCGCCGATCTCTCCCGCGTGGTCGAGGAGGCGCGGGTGGTGCGGAAAAGCCTGATGGCCTTCCCGACGCATTACCCGATGCACATCCTCGAACAGGCGACGATCGCCGGCGCGCTGGTCGCGGGCCGGGTCGATGCCGATGCGCAGGGCGTGGCCGACGAGGTCTCGCGCCGGCTCGACGAGGTGGCGGTGGAATACGAGCGCGGCTGGCAGGGCCGTCCGACCCAGGACCACGGATTGAGGTTCTCGCGCTCGCTCAGGGGCGTCGAGGAGGTCCGCACGCTCGACGGCCAGATCCTGCGCTCGGGCGAGGCGCGGCGGCTCGCGACCCATACCGCGGCGCTGCAGGAGGTCTATGGCGGCATCGCCAAGCTGGTGCGCAAGGACCGCGAGCAGCTGATTCACGGGCCGATGGAGCTTCTCGCGGCGATCCTTGCCGAGGGCGAGAAGGGGCTGACGCTGCAGCGCTACAAGGGCCTCGGCGAGATGAACCCCGAGCAGCTCTGGGAAACCACGCTCGACCCCGCGGCGCGGGTGCTGAACCAAGTGAAGATCGACGACCTCGCGGAGGCTGACGACATCTTCACCAAGCTCATGGGCGACGTCGTGGAGCCGCGGCGGGAGTTCATCCAGCAGAATGCGCTGAGCGTAGAGAACCTGGACTTCTGAGCGAGTGTAGGATCGCGCAAAATCTTGCGTTCTACCCAAAGGTTTGCGCGATTTCCCCATAACGCTGCGCAGCCCGAATCTTGTTGCCATCCGGATCCGGTCAGATTTTTCCGGAAAAACGGCCAGTTTCTCCGATGAGACGCCGACGGAAATTCCGGATTTACATGAAGTCCATGCGCGGGTGAGTTCGCCTCGTTGCACCTCCCGTCGAAATCGATTCATAGTCCTCCGGAACACCCGGTTGGCGAGGATCCCGAATGGCAATCAAGAAAAGCGACATCTACCGGTCGCTCTGGGACAGCTGTGATCAGCTCCGCGGCGGCATGGATGCGTCTCTTTACAAGGACTACATCCTCACGCTGCTGTTCGTGAAATACGTCTCCGATCGCGCGGGTCGTCCGGATGCGCTGATCGAAGTGCCGAACGGTTGTTCGTTCGGCGACATTCGAAAGCTCCGGGGCACCAAGGATATCGGCGAGGGCATCGACAAGGCGATCGCCGGGATCGCCGAGGCGAACGACCTGAAGAACGTCATCGACCGCGCCTATTTCAACGACAGCGAGAAGTTCGGTCGTGGCCCGAAGATGGTGACGACCCTCACCGCGCTCATCAACATCTTCAGCCGGGAGGAGCTGAATTTCAGCCGCAACCGGGCTGACGGCGACGATATCCTCGGCGACGCCTACGAATACCTGATGCGGAACTTCGCGACCGAGTCCGGCAAGAGCAAGGGCCAGTTCTACACGCCTGCCGAGGTCTCCCGCGTCGTTGCCGCTGTCGCCGGCATCAATCGGGCCACCAGCCCGAAACAGACCGTCTATGACCCGACCTGCGGATCCGGGTCGCTCCTTCTCAAGGCGGCTGACGCGGCGGGCGTCGACCTCACGATCTATGGTCAGGAGTTCGACATCACCACCCGCGGCCTCGCCAAGATGAACATGATCATGCACGGACGCGAGGATGCCGAGATCGCGCAGGGCGATGTCATCGCGGAACCGCAGTTCAAGGCATCGGACACCGCGATCCAGACTTTCGACTTCGTCGTTGCCAATCCGCCCTTCTCTGCCAAGGCCTGGGGCTCGGGCCTGACTGCCGACATCCGCTACGGTCGTTTCGATCTCGGCATGCCGCCGGAAAAGAACGGCGATTTCGCGTTCCTGCTCCACATCCTCGCCTCGATGAAGGCCACCGGCTCCGGCGCCGTCATCCTTCCCCATGGTGTCCTTTTCCGGGGGAACAAGGAGGCGGAACTGCGCGAGAAGATCCTCAAGCGCGGCTACATCAAGGCGATCATCGGCCTGCCCGCGAACCTCTTCTACGGCACCGGCATCCCCGCCTCGATCATCGTGCTCGACAAGTCCGGCGCCTGCGCCGAGCGCCCCGTTTTCATGACCGACGCCTCCCGCGGCTTCATGAAGGATGGCAACAAGAACCGCCTGCGAGAGCGGGACATCCACAAGATCACCGACGCCTACACCCGCCAGCTGGAAATCCCCGGCTATTCCCGTCTCGTCCCCTATGCCGAGATCACGCGCAACGACTTCAACCTCAACATCCCGCGCTACATCGATGGATCGGACCCCGAGGATCTTCAGGACATCGAGGCGCATCTCAAGGGCGGCGTTCCGAACCGCGACATCGACGGGCTGGCCGAGTTCTGGACGGTCATGCCGGGCATCCGCGCGACCCTGTTCGGGCCGAACCCGCGCCCGGGCTATTCCGATCCGCTGGTCGCGCCGGAAGAGGTCCGCGCCATCATCTGCCAGCATCCCGAATTCGACGCCTTCCGCGACCGAGTTCACGCCATCCTCGACGGCTGGGCAGGGGCGAACGCGCCGCTGATGGATGGGATCGAGGTGGGCGAAAACCCCAAGGCTCTGATCCATGAGATCGCCGAGGATATGTTGGAACGGTTCGCCGCTGCCCCGCTGATCGACAAGTATGAGGCGTATCAGCGGCTCATGTCCTATTGGGCCGACACGATGCAGGACGATGTCTTCATCATCGCACACGATGGCTGGAATGCCTGCCGGGAGATTCGCGAAGCGCGTTACGAGACCGACAAGGACGGAAAGATTAAGTGGCTGGAGCCAGGAGATCTGATTGTCAAAGAAGGACGAAAGACTACGAGGCTCATGTGTGAGGTGATTCCGCCTGCACTTGTTGTGGGAAAGTTCCTCCCTCTGTTGAAGGCCGATCTTGATCAGGCCGAGGCGGAAGCCTTGGAAGTCACGCGGCAACTGGAAGAGATGGTCGAACAGCATGGTGTCGAAGACGGCGATCTGTTCCATGCCGTTCCCGACGACGGAAAGATGACGCAGAAATCAGTCAATGAACGCCTCAAAGCGGCGGGTGTAGACGGTGACGAGAAAAAGGCCCTGAACAGGGCAAAGAAGCTGCTGAAGGATGAAGCTGCGACAAAGAAGGCTGCCAAGGAAGCGGAGGCGGCGCTGAACGCGGCTACTATTAAGAAATACTCGGAGTTGACCGAAGACGAAATCCGCACCCTCGTTGTGGATGATAAATGGCTGACCGACATTGCTGAACTGATCGAGGGTGAAATCGAGGCCCGCACCGATGGGTTGACGACAAGGCTGCGCATCTTGGTCGAACGGTATGCGGAGACGCTGCCATCTTTGACTGATTTGATGCGGGACTATGACCAGAAGGTCACCGTGCATCTTTGCACGATGGGATATTCGGTATGACCGAAGGCAGCGCGCCGCTACCGGAAGGTTGGTCGTTCATACCTCTCGGTGACCTTATGAAGTTTCAGAATGGCTTCAACACAGACAAATCAGCCTACGGGCATGGCTTGCGCTTCGCCAACGTGCTGGAAGTCATTACAAACACACATCTCAAGGCGAACCTGATTCCAGGAAGGGTTGCCACCTCGGCCTCGGAAACCAACCGATACCTCGTTCAGAGAGGCGATATTCTGTTCAATAGAACCTCCGAGACCCAAGAGGAAGTCGGTCTCGGGTCCGTCTATTTGGACGACGAACCAATCCTTTTTGGTGGCTTCGTGTTGCGCGGTAAGCCGATATCGGACGCACTCGACCCGCTGTTTGCCGGCTATGGCCTGCGGTCTCAGATCGTCCGACAACAAATCATGGCTGCGGGCCAAGGTGGCATTCGAGCCAACATTGGCCAACAAAGCCTTTCGAAGATCAAGATTGCTCTCCCTGGCAAGTCTGAACAAGAAGCCATCGCCGAGGCGCTTTCGGATGCGGATGCGCTGATCGAGGGGATCGAGCGGCTGATCGCCAAGAAGCGGCTCATCAAGCAGGGCGCGATGCAGGAGCTCCTGACCGCCAAGCGCCGCCTTCCGGGGTTCTCGGGGGAGTGGGTGGAGCGCCCCTTGAGCAGCATTTCAGCCTTCATCACGAAAGGCGCCACCCCCACGACCTATGGGTTTGGTTGGGAAACGCACGGCATCTTGTTTCTCCGAAGCGAATGCGTTTCGCCAAGAGGTCTCGATCTGTCACAGTCGATGTTCATCTCGGAAGAAGCGCACAGGGCCACACGACGTAGCGAAGTCTCGGGCGGCGATATTCTCATCACGATTACGGGCAATGTCGGGCGCGTGGTGCGTCTTCCCCATGCGTTCGAACAAGCAAATATCAATCAGCACATTGCACGGATCAGGATCACGGCGGAGGACGTAAATCCCGACTTTGTGTTTCATCAGCTATCTCGCCCTGAATACCTTGGATATTTCAATTCGATCGTGACAGGACAGGCATATCCGCAGATCAGCTTGCAGCAAGTTCGAGAGGCGAAAGTCGCACTTCCGTGCTCCGAGGAGCAGATGGGAATTGCCCTTTTGCTGAACGACATGGACGCCGAAATCCAGACCCTCGAAACCCGCCTCGAAAAGGCGCGGGCGATCAAGGAGGGCATGATGCAGAACCTTTTGACCGGACGGATCAGGCTGGTCTGACGACTTATTTCAACGAGTGATTTCGAGAATGGAGACGGCGGCATGAGCAAGATCGGCGAGGCGGAGCGCAAGGCGCAGAACCGGGTTATCGACCTCTTGAGCGGCCACCGCACCGGCGCGCCCGGCGGCCTCGGCTGGCGCTATCTCGGCGATTGGCAGAAGCGCGAGGGCAACGCCAATATCGAGGAGGATCTGCTGCGCCCCTGGCTTATCTCCCGCGGCCATGCGCCCGAGATTGTCACGCAGGCCATTACCCTCCTCAAGCGCGAAGCACGGATGGAGGGATCAAAGCTCTACGAGGCCAACAAGGCCTTCTACGACATGCTCCGCTACGGTGTGGCCGTCGCGCCCGGCCCGGGCGAGGCCCCCGTCACCGTGCGCTTCATCGACTGGGGCGATGCGGGCGCGAATGACCTCGGCGTGGCCGAAGAGGCCTCGATCAAGGGCAAGGACGCCAAGGCCTGGAACAAGCGGCCCGATCTGGTGCTCTATGTCAACGGGATCGCGCTTGGCGTGGTGGAGCTGAAGAAATCCACCGTGGGCGTGGGCGAAGGCATCCGCCAGACGCTCGACAACCAGCGGCCCGAATTCATCCGGCACTTCTTCACCACGGTGCAGATCACCTTCGCCGGGAATGACAGCGAAGGGCTGCGCTATGCCCCGATCCAGACGCCGCAGCCCTATTGGCTGGCCTGGAAGGAAGAGAGCGAAATCACCGCGCGCCTCGACCGCGACGTGACGCAGATGATGGCGCCCGCGCGGTTCCTGGAACTGATACACGACTTCACGCTGTTCGATGCGGGCATCAAGAAGATCGCCCGCCCGAACCAGCATTTTGCGGTGAAGGCCGCGCAGGATCGGGTGCGGGCAAAGGAAGGCGGGATCATCTGGCAGACTCAAGGATCGGGCAAGAGCCTGATCATGGTGATGCTGGCGCGCTGGATCCGCGAGCATTTTCCCAACGGACGCATCCTGATCGTCACCGATCGGAAGGAGTTGGACGGCCAGATCGAGGATGTCTTCGGCAATACCGGCGACAAGGTCCGCCGCGCCCGCAGTGGCAACGATCTGTTGGCGGCGCTCGCGGATCCGAAGGATCGCATCGTCTGCTCCCTTGTCCACAAGTTCGGCAAGAGGGAAGAGAGCGAGATGGAGGCGCTGATCTCAGATATTCAGAACGCAAAGATCGGCGCGCCGGTCGGCGACTTCCACGTCTTCATCGACGAGGCCCACCGCACCCAGTCCGGCAAGCTCGCGAAGGCGATGCGACAGGTGCTGCCCGATGCCGTGTTCATCGGCTTCACCGGCACGCCACTCTTGCGGTCGGACAAGGAGACATCGCTGGAGACCTTCGGGCCCTATATCGGCAAGCCCTACCGGTTCGACGAGGCCGTGGAGGATGGCGTGGTTCTGGATCTTCGCTACGAGGCGCGCGACATTGATCAGCGGATCAGCGCGCCCGGCAAGATCGACGCCTGGTTCGAGGCGAAGACCAAGGGCCTGACGCAGGTCGCCAAGGCGACCCTGAAACAGCGATGGGGCACCCTCCAGCGGGTTCTTTCGAGCCGTGATCGGCTGGAGCAGATCGCGAGCGACATCATCATGGACATGGAGATGAAGCCCCGTCTGAAGGCCGGCACCGGGAACGCGATGCTGGTGGCCGGCTCGATCCCAGAGGCCTGCAAGTTCTTCGAGATCTTCCGGAAGTCTGGGTCCATGCTGGCCGACAAATGCGCGATCGTGACCTCCTACAAGCGTGCGGCGCCTGAACTCACGGGCGAAGAAACCGGGATGGGGGAGACCGAGCGGCAATATGTCCATCGGGTTTATCAGGATCTGCTCGGCGAGCGTTCGGAGGATGACTACGAGGAGGAGGCCCTGAGGCTCTTCAAGAAAGAACCAGGCCGGATGAAGTTGCTGATCGTCGTGAGCCGGCTTCTGACCGGCTTTGATGCACCGACGGCGACCTACATCTACATCGACAAACAGATGCGCGATCACGGGCTGTTCCAGGCGATCTGCCGTGTGAACCGGCTGGACGGGGACGACAAGGATTTCGGTTACATCGTCGACTACAAGGATCTGTTCCGGAACATCGAAAGCGCGGTGGACGACTATACGTCGGAGGCGTTCGATACCTTCGACAAGGAAGATGTCGAGGGTCTGATCACCAACCGTTCGGAACGGGCGGACGACGATCTGCGCGCCGCGCGGGATGCCTGGTTCGGACTTCTGGACGCAGTCGAGCAGCCAAAGGGCGATGACGAAATCTTCGCCTATTTCTCAAGCCCCATGGGAATCGAACACGATCCGGAAGCGGAGGACAAGGCACGCCGTCGGCAAGCGCTCTACCGGATCGCGGGCACGTATGCCCGGTCATATGCGAACGTCGCCTCTGAGCCATCGGGTTCCAGCTTTAATGATCTTGAACTCGCCGAGTATCGCAACGAGGTCGAACGCGCCATCGGTATTCGTGATGCTGTGCGGCTTCACAGCGGCGATGCGGTGGATCTGAAGCTCTACGAACCGGCGATGCGCCACATGATCGACACCTATATCAGGGCCGACGACTCGGAGGTGATCTCGCGTCTCGACGACATCAGTCTGATCGACCTTGTTGAAAGCAAAGGTGCGGACGCGGAAGGCGATCTGCCTGCCCCGGTCAGGAGGAACCGAGAGAACGCGGCCGCGGCGATCGAGAACAACGTCCGCCGGCTCATTATCGACGAGACACCTGTGAACCCTCGTTTCTACGAGCGGATGTCGGAACTGTTGACGGACCTGATCCGGCAGCGACGCGATGACGCAATCGCCTATGCCGAGTATCTGGAAAGGATCGCGGCGCTGGTCCGGGACGCAAAGGCCGGGCACGGTAAGACCTATCCATCTTCCGTCGATACGCCCGGTCGAAAGGCCCTCTTCGACAACCTGGATGGAGATGAGGATCTCGTCATGAAAGTTGACGGCGCTGTCCGGGACACCGCGCCGCACGGTTGGCGTGGAAACGGAATGAAGGAGAGAAAGCTAAGACGCTGCCTTGAGGCCGTTCTGGTCAGCCCTGAAACCGTCGAGCGCATTCTCGAGCTTCTTCATCAGCACCATGAATACTGACGTTCTGGAGATCGCGGGCATTCGGGTGGAGGTCCGCCGAAAGCGGGTCAAGAACCTGCATGTGGGTGTCTATCCGCCCGACGGATCTGTACGGGTTGCCGCGCCCGAGGCGCTAAGCGCCGATGCGATCAGGTCGGCGGTCTTGACCCGGATGACATGGATCCGAAGCAAGCAGCAGCAGTTTATGCGGCAATCACGCCAGCAAGAACGCCTGTATGTATCGGGTGAAACTCATTTCGTCTTCGGCCGAGCGCGCCGCCTGTCCGTGACGACCCAGACAGGCAGGGGCCATCGGATCCTCTTGGTCGGCAATGATGGGATCGAGTTTCACGTCCCTGAACTCAGTTCTCATGATCAGCGACGCCGATGGATGGAAGCCTGGTATCGGGCAGAGCTGCGCCGTGTAGCATCCCCTCGTATCATCCATTGGTCCGAGCGGATCGGATGCAACCCTGCCTCATGGGGTATCCGAACGATGAAGACCAAATGGGGCAGCTGTAATCCGGCGAAGAAGATCATCTGGCTGAATTCGGAACTTTCGAAGAAGCTGGTCTCTGCGATCGACTATGTGATCCTGCATGAGATCGCGCATTTCGTGTCACCGCGCCACGATGAGGTATTCCTTAAAGTCCTTGAAACTCACAT
Organism: Defluviimonas salinarum; assembly: GCF_026013545.1. GTDB lineage: Bacteria > Pseudomonadota > Alphaproteobacteria > Rhodobacterales > Rhodobacteraceae > Albidovulum > Albidovulum salinarum. Next base: position 99,450 of record NZ_JAPDOG010000016.1, read on the forward strand.
GCCGACATGGCGCCAGGTCCGCGCCGATCTGAACGCACTTCCCCTTCCCGCATGGACGGAAGGATAAATCGGGCCGTGTTCATGCGGCGAAGAGGTTCTCTTCATGCTTCAACTTGGCCGGATCTATCGAGTTTTGTTCGGTAGGGATGGAGTTGTCGAAATTGTAGATTCTCGAAATCCGCTCGCCGTTCCACTGGAATCGATAGTGCTCACACTGGATGGCTCGACCAAGCACATCACCATTGAGCACCACGATCCGCGTGCCGGTCGGGCGTTCGGAGGTGTGGAAGAGAACTCCATCAAATCGAACGCCCGAATCCAAGCCCATTATTGAATCGCCAAGATCTCGAAGAGTCGGGCCATCAAGCGCACCCGTCACCGTCCTGGCGTCCACAAACCGGCCTTCAACCTTTCGGCGCAGCATTCTCATATCGAGCCCGATCGGATCTTCATTCGTCCGCCCCAAGAACCGCTCCCGTTTTGCGACCGAGACAGCGAGCGCCGTCTGCGGGTCGCCCGACATCTCAAGGCACCGGACAGAATTCGGAAAGAGGACGGTTCCTTCCGGGTTGGGATAGGTGAAGGGCGCGAGGTTCCAGTTCTGGAGCCTCGGGGGGTCACCATCCACGACATACGGCGACTGTCTGGACAGCCTTTCCTTGGCTCGGAGCCGTGGATTCGTTCTGTTCTCGATCGCGGCGACCTCGTCATCCCTGTTCGCCGCAATTCGTTCGAACAGCTCGATCGTCGGGAAGCGCGAGGGGATCAAAAGGTAGAAGTCACTCTGGACAGAGACGATCGGAAATTCAGCCGCCTCGCTGGGCATTTACGTACTCCCGGACCTTGTAGATGTCGGCAACCTGCCCCCCGAGCATGACGTCGAGCGCCGATTGGCCGTCGAAGAACTTGTTCTCCTTCTTTACCCAACTGTCCGCAGCATTGGGGTTGGGTAAGAGGATTTGCAGTGCCTTGTAGATACTCAATAGGTGAGAAATCCTCTCGATTGTGTCGTTGGGTAGGTTGCCGCCGGACTTCCTCCATTTGAAGAAGGTGGATCGGCCTGGTGATCCAAGCAGGGTGATCTGCTCGTCTGTGGATAGTCCCCACATATCTGACAGCCTCGAGAATGCTTCCATCGCGGCTGGAATCCCATTTGCCCCCGCGGCCGCAGCCGACCCGGGTCCCGGTTGTGTCATGATTCTTGCCCTCCCAGTCCAAATATGGACTTGACCTGATCATGAGTCCCAATGCAGACTGTCCACATCGAGACTCATGGACACTATTAGTCCACATGACTCGATATGCAAGTAAAACCCGCCGTTGAGGCGATATCGAGCAAAGGAATGCTGCCATGACGATCGAACCGATAGAAATCGAAGATCTCCTGGCCTGCCTGCGGGCAGGCCGCAAGCCCCGCGATCACGGACCCTACCAGGTGATGGTTGGAGATCATGACCTGAACTACACGACAACGATCATCGATGATCCCGTGCCCACAGGTCGCCAGATCATCGAGGGCGCTGGTCTTCGCAACGCAGAAGACCACCTGGTGTTCCAGGTGCTGCGCAACGGTGAACTCGAAGAACTTCGCCTCGAAGAAACTGCTGACCTGCGATCGGGTGACGTCGAGCGTTTTCTGGTGTTCCCGAGCGCCGCGTCTTTCCGCTTCGACATCGATGGGAAGCGTTTGGAATGGGGGTACAAGGTGATCAGTGGCCTGGTTCTGAAGAGGCTGGCTGGAGTTGATCCGACGAAGTTCGGTATCTGGCAGGTGATCCCCGGACAGGATGACATCCCGATCGGTGACACTGACCTGGTCTGCCTTGCCAGCGATGGCCTCGAACACTTCTTTACTGGGGTGCCCCAGACCACGGAGGGAGGTGTCGTATGAGCCTTCTTCCCCGTCAGGATCGCCGCTACCTTGAGGACCGCGGGATCGCCTTCCGCGAAGCCACATACGGCAACGAAAAGGGCGTGATTCTTTCTGGGATCACACTGCCAGAGGGCAAATACCAGGTGGGTGAGGCGGACATTCTGATCCTGCTACCGACCTCCTATCCGGATGTTGCCCCGGACATGTTCTATGCCCTTCCGCATCTCAGGCTGATGCCAGAACAGCAGCCGCCTCGCTGCACGGAGGCACGCCTAATCTTCGACGGCCAAGACTGGCAACGCTGGTCGCGTCACAATAACCATTGGCGACCCGGAACCGATGGCCTCTGGACAATGGTGAAGCGCGTCGAAGAGGCGCTTGAGGTGGCGCAATGAAAAGGTCGGACGTCATCCTGCAGGAGCGCCACCGTGATCAGATCCAGGCCCTCCTCGCCCATCCCAATGGGATCGAAGGTGCGGCCTACGTGCTCTTCGGGAAGAGTGACATTGCCGTGGACCCGTGGGGCTTGCATCCACGGACACGCTACATGTCCTACGAAGTTGTCGAGATCCCGCAAGAAGATCGGGTCTCCGCCAGTGCCAAGCACGTCACCTGGAATACCAACTCCTTCGCTCGGCTTTGCCGTCGCGCGAAGGAAGAAGGTCTCGTGCCAGCGATCGTCCACAGTCATCCGGATGGATACGACGGATTTTCGCGGCAGGACGATCGCAACGAGCGCGATCTCTTCATCATGGCCCGGAACCGGAATGGCCCGGGCACGCGGCTATTGAGCATCCTTCAAGTGGGAATGGACCTTTACCGCGCACGAGTCTGGGAGGATGAAAGCCATCCCAAGCCATGCCATCGTGTGTCCTGTATCGGATCAGGGATCATCATTCAGGATCTCGCAGAGCCGACACCGTCGGAATTCCATTCGCGCCAAGCTCTGGCATTCGGTCCCGAGGTGAATGTTCGCCTCAAGCAGCTCTCTGTTGCAGTTGTCGGATGTGGCGGTACGGGCAGCCCCGTAGTGCAACTTCTCACTCGACTTGGCGTTGGTCGCATCGTCCTCATCGACGACGACATTGTCGAGCATTCCAATCTGAACCGCCTCCACGGCGCAACGAGAGAGGATGCAGACAACAAGGTGCTGAAAGTGGATGTCATGGCCCGAGAGGCAACGCGAATGGGGCTCGATGTTGAAATCCGCGCTTTGCACGGTCGCGTTGATGCTCCGCATGCACGCGATGCCCTGAAGTCGTGCGACGTCATCTTCGGCTGCACCGATGACCACGCGGGCCGCCTATTTCTGAACCGCCTGTCGCATTTCTATCTGATCCCCGTCATTGATGTTGGGCTGGTTCTGCTGCCGCGCGACGGAGACGAACCTGGGCTGCTCGAAATGGCGGCCCGGGTCAGCGTTCTGTTTCCTACCACCGCCTGTCTCACCTGTCGGGGGACAGTCGATCCGATCAGGGCGCGGGAAGAAGATCTCCGACGTTGCAACCCCGTCGAATTCGAGCGCCAGAAGACGGAGGCCTATGTCCGCGGCGCGGGGAACCCCGCACCGGCGGTCGTCACGTTCACCACCGAGGCCGCGACCATGGCCGTGAATGAGCTTCTCGCCGGCCTCGTTGGCTTCCGGGGGAGCGGTGGGTGGACGTGGCAACGCTACCGTAAGCTCGACATGGCCATCGAACGCACACAGGCAGTTCAGCCACGGGCAGGGTGCCCGATTTGTGGCAAGCAGGAATACTGGGGTCTGGGTGACGTCGAACCGTTTCTCGACAGGATCGGGTGAAAGGTATGGTTGCAGAAATTGTGCGAAAGGGCCTCGAAATCCTTCGGCTCATTCCTCGAAGTGATCTTGTTGCCCAAGTCACCCCAAACCACCCCAGTGCCGAACAGATCCTTCTGGGGCAGATGATCGTGGTTCGGGACGGGGTCGATAAATGGGCCTGCTTTCTGTGCCCCGGTGGGTGCGGTGAAGTGCTCAAATTATCACTGAGCCGGAACCGGCGTCCCAGATGGAAAGTGAACATCGACTGGCTGGCACGACCAACAGCGGCGCCGTCCGTGCGCCAACTGAACGAATGCCGGTGTCACTTTTGGATCCGAAAAGGACGCGTAGAATGGTGTCGGGATAGCGGAAGAAAAGCTCAGCCGATGAAACGGTCCCATTCACATTCTCTACAGTTGGTCGTCGCAACTGCGCAGCTGAAGGGTATTCCATCGCGATCGACCTCAGACACCTGACGCCGCACTACCGCGCAAGACGAGAGCCATGTTGCGACCAAGTCGGCATGTGTGGAGATCAACCGGTTCACCGGAAGATATCACAGGAATGAACTCGCGTGTCACTACATGTCCCGCGCTCCGGGTCAAAAGCCCAGTTCTTCCCGGTACAGGATCTTCTCGTGGGCCTGCGACAGCCAGAGCCGGTCGTCGGCACATGGCGCCGCGGGCGTGTAGGGCCTGGCCTCCGTACCTTCGGCGGCGTGGTATCGACGGATTGCCTCGTTCAGCCGCTGCCAATCCCGGGTCTCGGCGGCATGATGGGCGCGCTTAAGGGCGGCAATCTCGCCGTCGACCCCGGGCTCTTCGCTGCGCGCGAACATTGCCTTGACCGCTTCGGACCGCGCCCGGTCGGCCTTGTCGAACTCCGCCTGTACACGCTCAAAGGCGACCCGTGCCTGGTTCAGCTCCTCGGCGGCTTTCGCGGCCGCGTCGATCTGGCGGCGATGGATCTCCTGCGCCCTGTCATCAAGCCGGTGGATGGTCTGGGCGGTGGCCTGGGCGGCGGCGCCGAGAACCCGGCCGAGCGAGTGGGCAGCATTGCCCGGACGCCAGTCATCCATCGCCTTGTGCAAGGTCTCGGACCTGCGCCGGGATGCCTCGTCGCGTTTCTTGGCAAGCTCGCGGCGGGCGCTGCGCAGCCGCGCGATAGCCTCGCCCGGGTTGTTGAGCGTGACCTTCGCGGGAATGCGCAGGATGTCGTAACCTTGGCTACGGAGCACTCGGTCGCGTCGGCGGTCGTTCTCGACCGCTTCCGGTGCCGAATGCCAGGCGGCGCCATCGATTTCGACGGCAAGGAACCTGTCGACCAGGAAGTCCAGCCGGTAGGGCGGTACCGGCGCCTGGAGCTCCATCACCATGTCCTTGCCGACCAGCCGCCCGTTTTCAGGCACGAGATCAAAGGCCCGGACCGTGGCTTCGAGAAAGGCGGCTTCCGCCGGGGATTCGGTTCGCTCCGAGAAATGCCTGAACCAGTCCGGGTCGCGGGCCGTCAGCCTGGTGTGATCGACATAACCCGGTGGCGTGACATTCGCTGGAGTTGCCCAGTCGATCCAGATCGACCATGCCGCAAGACCCGCGAGCACGAAGGCGAGCGGGAAGACGAGGCCGATCAGGCAGAAGAGAACGACGAAAAGAAGTCTCAACGGCAAGTTCAATTGAAATCCTCTGAAGCAGGGAGGGGAAATGCCCGCGACGGTATCCGCGGGCTCTCGGCCCGGCAATCCCCACAATGCGGTCCGACCGGTCTGCCGACAGCCTTGAAAAGCGGCAAGCCGCCCGAACCAGCCGACGACTGCTCAGGAATGATCCAAAGCTCCGGATTTTAGCCCGGACAGAATCCGCGAAATAGTCTTGAACTGGGTGGCGCGGATGGATGTCCGCCTGTCTCTCGCGAAAGAGCCCGGCCACATCAGAACCCCCGGGCCGCCATGCAGGCCTCGAAGCCGACCGTGTCACGATCCTTGTCCAGGATCGCGCCACACGCGTCGAGGGTGTTGATGCAGGCCCTGTTCAGACCGTTCGCGGAACAGCTTTGCACTCGCCCGATTAAGGTCGCCGCAAGGATCTTCGCCCAGTCCCGCTCGGCCTGGTCGACTTCGGTCTCGATTGTCAGCGCCTGTGCGATGACGGGCGGAGCGCCATCGAGCATCCAGTCCGTGTCGACGGTGCGGCCGTCATCGAGGAAGAAGCGAGCATGGAGCCGGTCGCTGTCGAGCAGGTTGCGCAGTGTCCCACGCGTCGGCGCAGGCTCCTGGCCATGCCAGATCAGGTCGCGGACCGACAGGCCGTCTGTTCGACCCTTTTCGACGAACCGGCCTGGCACGATCTCGGCCTCGATTTCCACGCTGTCCATTGTGCCCGGCCGGATCATCAGCACGCGCCCCTCGGCGGGGAGCCTGTCGAATGTCGAGGGCGGCAGCGCGTAATAGGCCCGCACCCGGCCGTCCGCACTGCGGAAGATCGCGAAGCTGTAGCCATCATCGTTTACAACGCGCGCAGCGGGAACGACCTCGCCAACGAACGGATCCTGCCATGCTTCGACAAGTTCCCAAGGCGAGGCGATGGCTGTGCGGGACACGAGCGCCGAAACGGCGCAAAGGGTGAAAAGGACTATACGAAGCATGAGCCAGAACCAGCAATTTCAATCCGCCTGGCGCACCATGTCACCGCGGTTGGCCAAAGGAAACTCGAAACACGCTGGGCGCGCGTGCATATCCGCCCGCACCGCCCGTCCCGGCGCGCGCTTTAGGTCACGGCGGGTTCCGTCGTGCATGGTGGCACGGTCGGCACTCCTGGCGGAGCACGATCTGGGTCGGCTTCCGTTCATCCCGAAGTGAGCACGGCGCGCCACTAAACGAGACACTTCGGTCGCGTACGGATCGTTGGAGCAACAACCACACAGGATAGCCACTTCCGCAGAAACTCCTGCATATCCGAAGACGTCTCTACTCGGTATTTTGTCTGCCTTTCTGGCACTTAGCCCGAATTTCGCCTTTTTCTTTTGAAAAGACGCGCGCATTCTCGCTTTGGTTGAGAATGGGGGCTCACGAGATGTTCGACGACGATCGTCCTGCACCGGCGCGTGTCATTCACGCTCTCGGTCTTCAGAAGAAGGTCAACCTTCTGTCCGGAACCAAGATGTCCGGGGTGAATCAGCTTGAAAGCATGCTGGAATCGAACGTCGCGATCGCGGCGGAGGTCGACCCGCGGGTGATAAAAATCGAGTGCCAGCCCGTCACCTTCGACCTCAACACCGGCCGCGAATACGCCGCCAAGCAGGATCTCGTGTCGACCGGACACGATCGCGGTTACAAACCTTGGGTCTACACCCCGGACTTCCGCTTCACGCTCCGGGACGGCAGCACGATCTTCGTAGAGGGAAAAGGCACGCGCTGGCTGGGGAGGCACGAAGATTTTCCTCAGGTGATCGCCGCAGTGCGCGGTCTCGGCCATCGCATCGAGATGGTGACCGAAGGGCTTTTCCCTGACACACTCGTCCGCAATCTGAGGCTCCTTAAACCGCATGTCGGATCAACCGAGTGCATGCCAGAATGGTCCCGCGAGCCGGTGGCGGCAGATCACCCTTTGCCTGCGCGTCGCCTCCTCGAAGCGACATCCCTGACGCAGCGCCATCTTTTCCTCGGCTTGTTGCGCGGGATCTTCTCCTGCGATCTCGCGGTCGTTCCTCTCGGTCCGAAGGCCCTGATTCATTTCGGCAACGGCGATTGTCAACGGCGGCGTAAAAACCGTCCACGTGGCGGAGCAAAACTCGGCCAGTTGAGCGTGCATGTCGTTGAGTGTGGGGAACGCGTCGCGCCCCGGCAGACGCGCTCTTCACAT
>NZ_JAPDOG010000017.1 GCF_026013545.1 Defluviimonas salinarum
GGCGCTGGCTCGGCTTCAGGCGGCCGTCGGCCGCACGCCGGGCCAGCCGCCGCGCGCCGCGCAGCCGAGCCCGGCCGCCCCGCGCGCCGTTCCGGCCCAGCAGCCGCAGCGGCAGGCAGAAAAGCCCCGCTTCGGGATCAACACGCTCCTGAACCGCATGGCGGGTCATAACGCCGAGCAGGCCGAGCGGACGACGCCGCCCCTGCGCACACGGCCTCAGGTTTCGGCCGCCTATGACGAGGAGCCGGAGGTCGATCCGGACCAGGAGCGGATCGAGATCCCTGCGTTCCTTCGGCGGCAGGCGAACTGAACGACTCACAAATTCCTGAGAGGGGGTCGGCAACCGCCGGCCCTTTTCTTTTGTTTTTCAGCTCATTGAGGGCGGAATTTGAAGTGATTGGCGGGGCTTCGCCGATGATTCGAGCCAATGTTACATTCAGTTGCAAAGAGTGAGTTGAGCTTATACTCGCGCCGCATTACCTCAACGTTACCAAAAACGCCGGTCTTGATGCCGGGACGAGGTTGAACGTGCAGACGACGATCCGATCCACCGCCACCTTCACGGGCCACGGCCTGCATTCGGGCCTGCGCGCTCGCATGTCGGTCCATCCGGCTTCGGCCGAGTATGGAATCTGGTTCCGCCGTACCGATGTGATCGGCCGCGACGCGATGGTGCAGGCGCACTGGTCGGCGGTGTCGAACGCCAAGCTCTGCACCGTGATTTCCAATGCCGCCGGGACGAGCGTCTCGACCATTGAGCACATCATGGCCGCGCTCGCCGGATGTGGCATCCAGAACGCGCTGATCGAGATCGACGGGCCGGAAGTGCCGATTCTCGACGGGTCGTCGGCGCCGTTCGTCGCCGGGATCATGGCGCGCGGCGTGCGGGTGCTCGACGCGCCGCTGCGGCTCTTCGAGGTGCTGAAGCCGGTCGAGGTCCGCGAGGGCGTGGCGATGGCCCGGCTCGAGCCGGCCCCGACGCTTGAGATCGACTTCGCGATCGACTTCGCCGACGCTGCGATCGGCCGCCAGCAGAAGCGGCTGTCGATGACCAACGGCGCCTTTCTGCGCGAACTCAGCGACAGCCGGACGTTCTGCCGTCAGGCGGATGTCGAGGCGATGCGTGCCAACGGCCTCGCGCTTGGCGGCAGCTACGAGAATGCGGTGGTGGTCGAGGGCGAGCGGGTCCTGTCGCCGGGTGGCCTGCGCCATGCCGACGAGGCGGTGCGCCACAAGATGCTCGACGCGCTCGGCGACCTTGCGCTTGCGGGGGCTCCGATCCTTGGCCGCTACACCGGCAACCGCGCCGGTCACGCGATGACCAACCGTCTGCTCCGGGCGCTCTTCGCCGATCCAAGTGCCTACAGGGTCGTCGAATCCACCGCCGAGCAGCGCCGCCTCCTGCCCGGAGCGGGTATTGATCGCGCCGATATTTCGGCCGTCGCCTGAGCTGGTGCACGGGTGCGAAAGGCGTTTTGCGCCCCGGATTTTTCTGTGCTAGACGAGGCCGGTGCAGGGCCGGCAAACCGGTGGACCAGCCGGAATCGAGAAGCAGAAACGGGATAGGCAAAACATGGGGCGGGCGAGAATTACGGCAAATCTTGTCGGCAGCCTCGCGCTGGCCGCTTTTCTGTCGGCCTGTGGCGGCGGTACGCCGACGTCGGCCGAATTCGAGAAGCTCGATGCCGAGACGATCTACAAGCTGGGCGAGTACGAACTCGCCAACAGCCGCAAGGGCGCCGATGCAGTCACCTATTTCTCCGAGGTGGAGCGGCTCTATCCCTATTCCGAGTGGGCCAAGCGGGCGCTGATCATGCAGGCCTTCGCCTATCACAAGGACCGCGACTACGAGAACAGCCGCGCTTCCGCGCAGCGCTATATCGACACCTACCCGGCCGAGGAGGACGCGGCCTACGCGAAATACCTGCTCGCGCTGTCCTACTACGACCAGATCGACGAGGTCGGCCGCGACCAGGGCCTGACCTTCCAGGCGCTGCAAGCCCTGCGTGCGGTGATCGAGGAATATCCCGACAGTGACTATGCGCGCTCGGCGATCCTCAAGTTCGACCTCGCCTTCGACCATCTCGCGGCGAAGGAGATGGAGATCGGCCGCTACTACCTCAAGCGCAACCACTACACCGCCGCGATCAACCGGTTCCGCGTCGTGGTCGAGGACTACCAGACGACGTCGCACACGCCCGAGGCGCTGCACCGGCTGGTGGAGAGCTACCTCTCGCTCGGCCTGACCGACGAGGCGCAGACCGCGGGTGCTATCCTCGGCCACAACTTCCGCTCGACCGTCTGGTACGAGGACAGCTTCCGGCTGCTGACCGGAAAGGGCCTGCAGCCCGAGGTGAAGGGCGACGGCTGGCTCGCACAGATCTACCGGCAGATGATCCGGGGCGAATGGATGTGACCGTGCGCTGAGGCGCACGCTCCGGGGGCGGGCATGCTCAGATCACTGGAAATCCGTGACATGCTGATCATCGAGCGGCTGGAGCTCGGCTTCCGGCCGGGTCTCAACGTGCTCACCGGCGAGACGGGCGCGGGCAAGTCGATCCTGCTGGACTGCCTCGGTTTCGTGCTCGGCTGGCGCGGCAGGGCCGAACTGGTGCGCACGGGCGCTGCGCAAGGCGAAGTGACGGCCGTTTTCGATCTGCCTGAGGGCCACGCGGCCCGCACGATCCTGGCCGAGGCGGGGCTCGATGCCGGCGATGAGCTGATCCTGCGCCGGGTGAACGCCGCCGACGGGCGCAAGACCGCCTATGTCAACGACCGCCGGACCTCGGGCGAGGTGCTGCGGGCGCTGTCGGACACGCTGATCGAGCTTCACGGCCAGCATGACGACCGCGGGCTTTTGAACCCGCGCGGGCACCGGCAGCTTCTCGATGCATTCGCGGGTGCGGATCTCGCGCCGGCACGGCGCGCCTGGGCGGCGCGCGCGGCCGCGCGCCGGGCACTCGAGGCCGCCGAGGCCGATCTCGCCGAAATGCGCGCCGAGGAGGATTACCTGCGCCATGCTGTGGCGGAGCTGGACGCGCTCGACCCGATGCCGGGCGAGGAGGCGGAACTCGACGCAAGGCGAAGGACGATGCAAGCCGCGGCGCGGATCCGCGAGGATATCTCGCGCGCGGTCCAGGCGCTCGGGTCGGACGGCGCCGAGGGGCTGATGGCCGATGCGAGGCGCTGGCTCGATGGCGCGGCGGAGAAGGCCGAGGGTAGGCTCGACGGTGCGATCGCGGCGTTGGAGCGGGCCCTGACCGAACTCGGCGAGGCGGCGCAGGGGGCTGAGACCTGCCTTGAGGCGCTGAGCTTCGACCCGCGCGAGATCGAGGCGGTCGAGGAGCGGCTGTTCGCGATCCGCGGGCTCGCTCGCAAGCACGGGGTGCTCGCCGACGACCTTGGCGGGTTCGCCGGGGAGCTGCGCGGCCGGCTCGCGGCCGTCGATGGCGGGGCGGAGAATATCCGCAGCCTCACCGAAGCGGTGGCGGCGGCGGATGCCACCTATGATGTTGCTGCGGCGGCGCTGAGTGATACCCGGCGAGAAGCGGCTGTGCGGCTGGATGCGGGCGTGGCGGCGGAGCTTGCGCCCTTGAAGATGGAGCGCGCCCATTTCGCCACGGAGATCACTCCGGGCGAGGCCGGGCCGGAGGGCTGCGACCAGGTCGCCTTCACGGTCGCGACCAATCCCGGGGCGCCGGCGGGAGCGCTGAACCGGATCGCCTCAGGGGGCGAGCTCTCGCGGTTCCTTCTTGCCCTCAAGGTCGTCCTGGCGCGCGGCGGCGAGGCTCTGACGATGATCTTCGACGAGATCGACCGCGGCGTCGGCGGCGCGACCGCCGACGCGGTGGGTCGCCGGCTCGCGCGGCTCGCCGAGACGGCGCAGATCCTCGTCGTGACCCACAGCCCGCAGGTCGCGGCGCGCGGCGCCCATCACTGGCGGGTGGAAAAGCGCGTTGCGGCGGGGATGACGACATCGACGGTCGTGCCGCTTGCTCCGGCGGAACGGATCGGCGAACTGGCGCGGATGCTCTCGGGCGAGAATGTCACCGACGCGGCCCGCGACGCCGCGCGTGCGCTTCTGACCGGCTGAGGCTCACCGAAAGGCGGCGCCCGTTCCGGGCGCCACGAGATCTCTCGCCCCCTGCTTCGGCAGGGGGCTCGGATTTGCCTCCGGCGGGGATACTTGGGGCAAGATGAAGGCGCGGTCGCGGTTTCGCCTTGCCGGAAATATCCCCGCCGGAGGCACCTGAGCCGACGCACGGAACGCGCGGCAGGCGAGGTGGGAACATTGGCCCGGAACGGGCCTCCGCCGGATACCGGCGTGGCCGCCCGCTTGCCTGATGCCGGTCTTTGGCATAAGCGGGGACGAACGACTTCCAAGGATCGAGACCCAGATGCGTCTTTCCCGCTATTTCCTGCCCGTCCTCAAGGAAAACCCCGCCGACGCGCAGATCGTCAGCCACCGCTACATGCTGCGCGCGGGCATGATCAAGCAGCAGGCCGCCGGGATCTATTCCTGGCTGCCGATGGGCTTCCGGGTCCTCAAGCGCATCGAGGAGATCGTGCACCAGGAACAGATCCGCGCCGGCCATATCCCGATGCTGATGCCGACGCTCCAGCCCGCCGATCTCTGGCGCGAGTCCGGGCGCTACGACGATTACGGCGAGGAGATGCTGCGCATCACTGACCGCCACAAGCGCGACATGCTCTACGGGCCGACGAACGAGGAGATGATCACCGACATCTTCCGCGCCCATGTCGGCTCCTACAAGGACCTGCCGCTGACGCTCTACCACGTCCAGTGGAAGTTCCGCGACGAGATCCGCCCGCGCTTCGGCGTCATGCGCGGCCGCGAGTTCTACATGAAGGACGGCTACAATTTCGACCTGACGAAGGAAGACGCGCTGCACGCCTACAACCGCCATCTGGTCAGCTATCTGCGCACCTATGAGCGGATGGGTCTGCAGGCGATCCCGATGCGCGCCGACAGCGGGCCGATCGGCGGCGACGACACCCATGAATTCCTCGTCCTCGCCGCGACTGGCGAAAGCGAGGTCTTCTACGACAGCGCCATCACCGACCTGAAGTTCGGTGACCGCGAGATCGACTACGACGATCACGCCGCCTGCCGCGGGGTGCTGGAGGAGTTCACCTCGCGCTATGCCCGCACCGACGAGACCCATGACGAGGCGGTGTTCAGCCAGATCCCCGAGGAGCGCCGCCGGGTGGCGCGCGGCATCGAGGTCGGCCAGATCTTCTACTTCGGCACCAAGTATTCCGAGCCGATGGGCGCCATGGTCGTCAACGACAAGGGTGAGCGGGTGCCGGTCCACATGGGCTCGCACGGGATCGGCGTGTCGCGGCTTGTCGGCGCCATCATCGAGGCATCCCACGACGAGAAGGGCATCATCTGGCCCGAGGGTGTCACGCCCTTCCACTGCGGCATCGTCAACCTCAAGCAGGGCGACGCGGCGACCGACGCGGCCTGCGCCGAGATCTACGGCGCGCTCACCGCGAAGGGGCTCGAGCCGCTCTATGACGACCGCGACGAGCGGGCGGGCGCGAAGTTCGCGACGATGGACCTGATCGGCCTGCCGTGGCGGATCACCGTCGGCCCGCGCGGCCTCGCCGCCGGCAAGGTCGAGGTCACCTCGCGCCGCACCGGAGAGAGCGAGGAGATGAGCGTGCTCGCCGCGGTCGACCGGATCGCCGCGCTCTACAAGGGCGTCTGACCCGTGGCCGAGATCATGGCCTTCGGCGACAGCCTGACCTGGGGCTCGCGTCCCGATGGCCTTGGCCGTCACGCGGCGGAGGATCGCTGGCCGAACGTGCTCGCCGCCGGGCTCGAGGGTGTCAGGGTCGCCGCCGAGGGGCTGCGTGGTCGCTCCACGGCCTACGACCGTCAGTCCGCGTCCTGCGACATGAACGGCGCGCGGATCCTGCCGGTGCTCCTGCACAGCCACGCGCCGCTCGACGCGGTCGTGGTCATGCTCGGTAGCAACGATATCTGGGAAGACCATCCGGTGTGGCGGGTGCGGGACGGGTTGATGCGGGTCGTCGAGGTGATCCAGCACCATGCCTACCGGTTGCCCGCGCCGCACCGTCCGGACGTGCTGCTCGTCGCGCCGCCGGCGATGGTCGCCTGTGCCGACCCCGACGTCACGCCCTCCAAGATCGCGGCTTCCGAGGCCTATGCCGAGGTCGTACAGCGGGTGGCCGAGGCCCATGCGCTGCCCTGGTTCGACGCGGGGACCGTGGCGCGGGCCTCGGTGCTCGATGGCGTCCATCTCGACGCCGAGGCGACGCGGGCCGTGGGGCGCGCCCTCCGTGCTCCGGTCGCGACGCTTCTCTCGGCGCGCGAAACGCGCTAGAGAGGAACCGGGGGCAGGAGGCGGATCGGTGCTCAAGGTCTTGAGTTTCGCGGGCGCGCTCGCCGGCGCGGCGGCCCTGTCGCAGTTCCCCGAATTCTCGCAACAGTACCTCCAGAGGCTCGGCGGGCAGGTCGACGCCCTCGGCCAGATCACGGCGGAATTCGACGCCTCCGCCGAAAAGGCGGGGCTGAGCCGCGACGCGGCGCTGGCGTCCATGTCGGGAACCGAGTTCCTGGGTTACCGCCAGGAGGACATGCGCCGCGCCTTCGCGCGCCACGAGCGCCTGTCGTCGGACCTCGCGCTCCTGCGCGTCGCCGGGCCGTTCGAGCGGGTGCTCCTGCCGCACCGCTTCGCCGACCGCGCCCTGCTGGAGGCGACCTGGGCGGATTTCAAGCCGGCGATGCCGGTGACGACCGCCGGTCTGGCGACGGCCGGGGCGGGCTTTGCCGGAGGCTGGGCGGCGGTGGCGGGGCTCCTGTCGCTGCTCCTCTCGCCTTTCCGCCGCCGGCGCCTCGACTAGCGGTCAGTTCGCAAGCCCCGCCTCGGTGAGGTAGGTGGCCATCCCCTCGACATTCATCGGCCGCCAGTCGGCATACTGGCCCCAGCCGGAATAGGCGTCCATCGTCACCTCGGCCTGAAGTTCGGCGACCGACTTGCCGGCCTTGAGCCCGTCGAGCACCGCTGCGCGCAGTTCCTCGATATAGACGCGGGTCGGCGCGAGATCGGCATGGGTGCCGATCCGGCCGTGACCGGGCGCGAAGGTCTCGAAATCGAGGCTCTCGGCCTTGGCGATCTGTTGGGTCCAGTCGTCGATATTGGCGCCACCGAAGGTCTGGTAGGGCAGCCGTTCCGGCGAGGAGACATCGACAATGAAGCCCACGTTCTCGGGCCGCACCACGACCGCGATCATGTCCTCGCCGTGGCCCGGGCCGAGATAGGTGAGCTCGAAGGTCTTGCCGCCAAGCTCGAAAGAATGCGTATCGGCGAAGCGTTCGGTCGGGGTGACGCCGTCGATCTCGGCGGGCGCGTTCTCATGCGCTATGACATGGGCGCCCTCGTAGACCGCCCCGCCCGAGGCGTGGTCGGCGTGGGAATGCGAATAGATCAGGTGGGTGACCGGCTGGTCGGTGACCTGGGCCAGGTTCTCCTTCAGCCAGGTCGCGGCCTCGGCGTCGATCGGGTCGACGACGACTGTGCCCTCGCCGGTCGCCACGACCAGCGAGTAATGGAAGTTGTTCTGGAACCGGTAGACGTCGCCCGCGACGTTCTCGATCGCGCGGGTCGCTTCCTGGGCAAACGCGGATGTCGAGAGCGCGAGCGCCGCCGCGAGCGAAAGGGTGATCCGTGTCATGTCGTCCTCCCGTTGTTCGTGCGCGCGAATGATGCGGGGCATGGGGGCAGGGGGGCAACGCGCGCGCCCATCACGTTCCGGTGAGCGGGTGCCGGGCCGGCGGGCTCCCGCGCCTTGACCCGGCGCGCCATTCGGCGCATGTGTCCGCCCGACCAGAGAGGGAGCAGACCTTGGCGACCGCGCCGTTTTCCGCCTTCGAATTCATGATCGCCTGGCGCTACCTGCGCGCGCGCCGCGCCGAGGGGGGGGTCAGTGTAATGACCTGGATCAGCCTCATCGGCATCGCGCTCGGCGTGATGGCGCTGATCGTGACGTTGGCGGTCCGGGCCGGATTCCGGACCGAGTTCGTCGATACCATCCTCGGCTCGAACGCCCATGTCGCGGTGAGTCGCGCGACCTGGGTCGACGAGAATGGCGTATCCAGCCGGGCGATCCCCGAGGCCGGGCGGCTGGCAGAGACGGTCCGCGCCATTCCCGGCGTCACCCGCGCCGCGCCCATCATCCGCGGCCAGGCGATGGCAACGCTGAACGACCGTTCCAACGTCGCCGAGGTCTATGGCATTTCGCTCGACGACCTGAAGACGATCCCGCGGGTCGCGGGCTCGGACGAGGCGCTCGGCGATATCGAACGGTTCGGCGAGGGCATGGCGATCGGCGTCGGGATCGCCCGCGATCTCGGCGTCGGCATCGGCGACCGGGTGAAGCTCATTCAGCCGAGCGGGGCGAAGACCGCCTTCGGCACGAGCCCACGCGTCAATGCCTACGAGGTCGTCTATATCTTCTCGGCCGGGCGCTGGGATATCGACCGCACAAGGATCTACCTGCCCTACGAGGAGGCGCAGAGCTTCTTCAACCGCGAGGCCGGGGCCGACGAGATCGAGGTCTATGTCGCCGATCCCGAGGCGATCGACAGCTACGGCCCGGCGCTCTACGAGGCCGGCGGCGACGGCACCATCCTCTGGACCTGGCGCGATTCCTCGGGCGCATTCCTCAACGCGCTCGACATCGAGGATGACGTGATGTTCCTGATCCTCGCGCTCGTTGTGATGATCGCGGCGCTGAACATCACCTCGGGCCTCGTGATGCTGGTGAAGAACAAGGGCCGCGACATCGGCATCCTCAGGACCATGGGCCTGACCGAGGGCTCGGTGTTGCGGGTCTTCTTCCTCTGCGGCGCGTTCACCGGCGTGATCGGAACGCTGGCGGGCGTGGTCCTTGGCTGCGTCATCGCGCTCAACATCGACGCGATCATGTCGGCGATCAATTGGATGACCGGCGGCGGTGCCTGGGACCCCTCGATCCGCGGGATCTACCGGCTTCCGGCCGAGCTTCGCGCCTGGGACCTGGGGCGTGCGGTCGGGCTGTCGCTGCTGCTGTCGTTCCTTGTCACGATCTTCCCGGCGCGGCGGGCCGCGCGGATGAACCCGGTGGAGGCGCTGCGCTATGAGTGAGGCGGTGCTGGCCCTCCAGGGCATCGAGAAGACCTACCTCAAGGGCACGCCGGGCGAGGTGCGCGTTCTCAACCGGCTCGACCTGACGGTCGGGCGCGGCGAGGTCGTGGCGCTGGTGGCGCCGTCGGGGGCGGGCAAGTCGACGCTCCTGCACATCGCGGGGCTTCTCGACACCGCCGATGGCGGGACGGTGTCGATCGGCGGCAAGGTGATGACGGGGCTCTCCGACCGGGCCCGCACCGCGGCGCGGCGGCAGGACGTGGGCTTCGTCTACCAGTTCCATCACCTCCTGCCGGAATTCACCGCCGAGGAGAACATCGTCCTGCCGCAGCTCGCCAACGGCACCGCCAAGGTCGGCGCCGAGGCGCGGGCGCGCGATCTTCTGGGCCGGGTGGGGATCGCGGCGCGGGCGAAGCACCGGCCGGCCGAGCTGTCGGGCGGCGAGCAGCAGCGGGTGGCCTTCTGCCGGGCGCTCGCCAACCAGCCGAAGCTTCTTCTGGCCGACGAGCCCACCGGCAACCTCGACCCGGCGACCGCCGATCAGGTCTTCGACACGCTGATGGAGCTCGTCCGCGAAACCGGGCTTTCGGCGGTGATCGCCACGCACAATCTGGAACTCGCCGCGCGCATGGACCGCGTGCTGCGGCTCGAGGCGGGCCACCTCGCCTGAGCGGGGCCGCCGGACAAGGGAGAACGAAAGATGCCGACCATTACCATCGCCGAGATCGAGGCGCGCACGACGGATGCGCTGGTCCGCCACGGCGCCGCCGACTGGGTCGCCGCCGAGGTTGCCCGTGCGGTCGGCCGCGCCGAGGCCACCGGCAACGTGATCTGCGGGCTCTACTATCTCGAGAGCTATTGTCAGCAGCTCGCAAGCGGGCGCGTGAAGGGCGACGTGGAGCCGGTCGTGACGCGGCCCCGCCCCGGCGCAGTCCGGGTCGACGCGCGGTTCGGCTTTGCCCAGACCGCCTTCGCGCGGGCCTTGCCCGAGGCGCTGGAGGCGGCGCGGGACTGCGGCACCGCCTCGCTCGCGGTGGGGCATGCCCATACCTGCACCTCGCTTGGCTATTTCACCGAGCAGCTGGCGCAGTCCGGGCTGATCGCGATCGGCTTCACCAACGCCTCGCCGATCGTCGCCCCGCCGGGCGGCAAGGCTCGGGTCATCGGCACCAACCCGATCGCCTGCTCGGTTCCCGACGGGAAGGGCGGGATCGCGATGCAGTTCGACTTCTCGACCTCGGCCGTGGCGCTTGGCAAGATCACCATGGCCAAGGCGGCGGGCGAGAAGATCCCGCTCGGCTGGGCCGTCGATGCCGAGGGCAATCCCACGACGGATCCCGCCGCGGCACTTGGCGGCGCGCTGGTTTCGGCCGGCGGTCACAAGGGCTGGGGTTTCGGGCTGATGGCGGAGATTCTGGCCGCCGGCATGACCGGCGGCGTCAACTCGGTCGATGTGAAGCCGCTGAAGGCGCCCGAGGGGCCGCCGCATGACCTCGGCCAGTTCTACCTGATGATCGACCCGGCGCTGTCGCCGGATTTCGCGGCCCGCTTCTCTCGCCTCGCCGAGGCCGTCGCCGCCGACGAGGGCGCGAGGCTGCCCGGCGCGCGGGTCAGGGGCAAGGACAGCGCCGAGGTGCCGGAACCGCTCTGGAACCTCGTGCTCGGGCTTTGCGGTCAAAACTGATCCGGATCAAGGCGCGGGGCGCGCGTCCGCCGTCAGGATGGGCCTGAACCAGACGGAGATTGCCGATGCGCGCCCTTTCTCTCTTGATCCTTCTCGCCGCCGGTCCGGCCATGGCCGCGGACGACACCGCCCTCGGGCGCGACACCTTCCACGGCTCCTGCGCCTCGTGCCACGGTGCCGAGGCGAAAGGCGGCGGGCCGATGTCCGAGATCCTCACGGTCGAGGTGCCGGACCTCACGACGATCGCGGCGCGCAATGGCGGTGCGTTCCCCTGGCTGAAGGTGATCCATATCGTCGATGGCCGCACCGGGCTCCGGGGGCATGGCGACCCGATGCCCGTCTTCGGCGCGGTCTTCACCGGCGACACCTCTGTTGCCGATGCGCGAGACGGCACGCCGGTCATCACCTCGGCGCGGGTGCTCGCGGTGGTCGACTACCTCGCCGCGATCCAGGCAACACCCTGACCCGGTTGCGGCCCGCGCGCGGGCAGGGCAGAGTGGCGGGAGACGGGCAGGAGGGCAGAATGATCCGGACGGCAGTGGTATTTCTCGCGGCAGGGGCCGCGCTTTCGGCTTGCGCGCCCGAGCAGCAGGTCTCGGGCCGGGCGCTGTACGGGGATTACTGCGCCGCGTGCCACGGGGCGGACGGCAAGGGCGATGGCCCGGCGGGGGAGGGGCTCGGCAAGGCCCCTGCCGACCTGACGACGATCGCAGCCCGTAACGGCGGCACCTTCCCGAAGGTGAAGGTGATGTCGGTGATCGACGGCTATACGCGGCGCGGCGACCGCTCCTCGGTGATGCCGGAGCTTGGAGTGGCCTTGCAGGAAGGCCCGCTGGTCATGGTCGAGACCGGCGAGGGGGTGCTGACCCCGACGCCGGTGAACCTCGTCGCGCTGGCGGATTACCTCGAAAGGCTGCAAGAATAGCCTCGTAGGTCGGAGGCGGCGGGAGGACAGGATGCGGGCGGAACTGGCCTATTTCCCGGGATCGCCCTTCGCGCGCATGGGCCGCGTCCTGATCGCCGAATGGGCGCTCGCGGTGACTCCGGTTGAATGGCGCTTCCCTCCGCCCGTGGAGCTCTTCGCGCTCAATCCGCTCGGCCAGGTGCCGGCGTTGCTCATGGACGATGAGGCGGTGTTTCCGACCTTCCTGATCCTCGAGCGGCTCTGGGAATTGGCCGGCTGGCCCGATGAGGGCTACCGGCCGGGTGCCGAACGGCAGATGCTCCTGACGACGTTGCAGGCGGGCGACGCGCTTGCTGCCGCGTTCTATCAGGACTGGAGCGGCTTGCGTCCGGTGGCCAGGAACCATATCGGCTTCGATCCTGCGGCGCGCAACCTCGAACGCTTCGGCCGTACGCTCGACTGGCTCGATGCGCGCGCTTCCCAAGGCTTGCTGCGGCCCGGCGTCACGCTGCCCGGCGTGGCGGCGGCCTGTCTGCTGCTCTGGTCGAAGGCGCGTGGCGGGCCGTACTGGGCCGGCCGGCCATATCTCTGGTCGATCGTCCGGGCGCTCGCGGGCCGCGACAGTTTCCTCACGACCGTGCCGCAGCCCTGGACGCCGGGCTGAGGATCAGACCAGCGCCGCGACCGATCGGCCGAGCCGGAACGGCGCGGCGAAGGCGACGAGGCAGAGCGCGATCACCTGCAGGGTCAGGATCTGCGAGTTTTCCTGCAGGAACTCCCATTCCGCCTTGAGTCGCCTCAGCTGGTCGATGAGCTCCTCATAAGCGCTTGCGATCACCCGGTATTCCGCGCCGATCGTGATCAGGTCGGGATTGCCGTCGAGCGCCTTGAGCGCCGCCTGGGTGGTTTCGTCCTGGGCGGCGAAGGCGAGGAAGGTCGCGGGATCGAACTGCTCGGCCTCGGCCCGCATCGCATCCTGGCTCATGCCGACGGGGCTCTCCGCGTCGCCGGGATCGCCGAACAGGAAGCGCAGCGCCGAGAGCGGGACGGTGGTCTGGGTGACCTCGAGAAACAGCGGCAGGCCACGGTTCTCGGCGGTCGAGGCGGAGAGGAACTCGACCTTGTTGCAGAGCGCCCGGACATGGGGCTGGAACGGGCCGGGATGGCGGTCGCCCTCGCAATGCACCAGTCGGAACCGCGCCGCGTCGCGGTCGAAAGCGCGGGTCGTCGCATAGGCGATGTCGATCTGGCGGTCCAGTTTCGAACTGTCGGCGGTGTAGACCTCGGCCAGAACGGCGGCGAGCGCCCCGACGCCGCCGAGCAGGACCCAGATCAGGTCGGCGATCTTCCACGCCCGGGCCTCGGCGCCGTACCGGAAGAGCGGCAGCACCGCGGCGAGCCCGGCGCCGAAGCAGGCGAGGAGCAGGAGGAGCTGGTTGTCGATGATGAAGGACATGGTTCCCGACGTCGGTGCTGGCGATATGCGGATCGGACCGGGTCGGATCGGACGAGACCGGGCGCTTCCTTCCCCTCGTGGGGGAGGGAGAGGGTGAGGGGACGCCTGGTGGTTATCCCCCACCCCCATCCCCTCCCCACAAGGGGGAGGGGAGGCTCCCGAACCCGGCGTTTCGCAGTGGTTCGACCATCTTCCAAGGAAGCCTGACCGAGCCGGGGCTTGATGGCAAGCGGTGCGCCGTCAGCGCTTGCGCATCGCGTCGAGGAGCGCGGCGCCGAGCGCGCCGGTCGAGGCGCCTCCCGAGGGCGCGCCTTTCGGACCGGACGCCATCGGGCCTTTCGGGCCCCGCGCCGCCTGACCGCCCGGCCGCGCGTCGCGCGCGGCGCGGTCGTCGCGCGCCGAGCTGCCGCCGTCCTTGCGCATGGTCAGCCCGATGCGCTTGCGCGCCACGTCGACCTCGGTCACCCGCACCTTCACCACGTCGCCCGCCTTCACGACCTCGTGCGGGTCCTTCACGAAGCGGTCGGCGAGCTGGCTGACATGGACGAGCCCGTCCTGATGCACGCCGATATCGACGAAGGCGCCGAAGGCGGCGACGTTCGTGACCGTGCCCTCCAGCACCATGCCGGGCTTCAGGTCCTTGATGTCCTCGACCCCCTCGGCGAAGCTCGCGGTGACGAAGCTCGGGCGCGGATCGCGGCCGGGCTTTTCCAGTTCGGCGAGGATGTCGCGCACCGTCGGCAGGCCGAACTTCCCGTCGACGAACTCCTCGGCCCGGAGCCGGCGCAGCGCCGCGGTGTCGCCCATCAGCGCCCGCAGGTCGCGGCCGCAGGCTTTCACGATGCGGCGGGCGACGTCGTAGGCCTCGGGGTGGACGGCGGAAGCGTCCAGCGGCTCGGCGCCGTCGCGGATCCTGAGAAAGCCCGCGCATTGCTCGAAGGCGCGGGGGCCGAGGCGGGTGACGTCGAGAAGGTCCTTGCGCGAGCGGAAGGCGCCCTTTGCGTCGCGATGGGCGACGATCGCCTCGGCAAGGCCGGGGCCGAGGCCGGAGACATGCGCGAGAAGCGGCGCCGAGGCGGTGTTGAGATCGACGCCGACCGCGTTCACCGCGTCCTCGACCACGGCTTCGAGCGCGCGCGAGAGCCGGTGCTGGTCGACATCGTGCTGGTACTGGCCGACGCCGATCGACTTCGGCTCGATCTTCACCAGTTCCGCGAGCGGGTCCTGCAGCCGCCGCGCGATCGAGACTGCGCCGCGCAAGGAGACGTCGAGATCGGGGAACTCCCGCGCCGCCAGTTCGGAGGCCGAATAGACCGAGGCGCCGGCCTCGGAGACGACGACCTTGGTGGGCGTCTTCACGCCTTTCGGCAGGAGCTTCAGCGTCTCGGTCACCAGCCGCTCGGTCTCGCGGCTGGCGGTGCCGTTGCCGATGGCGATGAGCTCGACGCCGTGCTTCGCGACGAGCTGGAGGATTGCCGCTTGCGCGCCGCGCAGGTCGTTCTTTGGCTGGAACGGATAGAGCGTCTCGGTCGCGACGAGTTTGCCGGTGGCATCAACGACGGCGGCCTTGACCCCGGTGCGGATGCCGGGATCGAGGCCGAGCGTCGCGCGCGGCCCGGCCGGGGCGGCCAGGAGCAGGTCCTTGAGATTGCGGGCGAAGACCTGGATCGCCTCCTCATGGGCGCGGCCGCGCAAGGTGCCGAGAAGGTCGAGCATCATCGTCATCGAGAGCTTCACCCGCCAGGTCCAGCCCGCGACGCCGCGCAGCCATTCATCGCCCTTGCCGCTGCCGCGCGGGTCGAGTGCGGCCGCCACGATCGCCTCGGCGCGGGCCGCGCCGACCTCGGGTTCGGGGCCGATGTCGAGCGTGACGACGCCCTCGTTCGAGGCGCGCAGAAGCGCCAGCGCCCGGTGCGAGGGGATGCTAGCCCACAGCTCGCGGTGGTCGAAATAGTCGGAGAACTTGGCGCCCTTCTCCTCCTGCCCGGCGATCACCCTGGCGCTGACCACGGCCTCCTTCTGCATGAAGTCCCGGAGCCCGCCGAGAAGGCCCGCGTTTTCCGCGAGCCCCTCGGCGATGATGTCGCGGGCGCCCGCGAGCGCGTCCTTCACCGTCGGCACCGCCTCGGTCACGAAGCCGGCGGCCAGCGCCTCGGGGTCGGCCATGCGGTCGGCGAGGATCGCCTCGACCAGCGGCTCCAGCCCGTTTTCCCGCGCGATCATCGCCTTGGTGCGGCGCTTGGGCTTGTAGGGCAGGTAGATGTCCTCGAGCTCGGCCTTCGTTACCGCCTTGGCGATCGACAGCGCGAGGTCGTCGGTCAGCTTGTCCTGCGACCTGATCGAGTCGACGATCGCCGCGCGCCGCGCTTCCAGCTCGCGCAGGTAGGTGAGCCGGTCGGCCAGCGTCCGGAGCTGGCTGTCGTCGAGCCCGTCCGTCACCTCCTTGCGGTAGCGCGCGACGAAGGGCACGGTCGCGCCCTCGTCGAGAAGCGTCACGGCAGCGGTGACCTGTTCGGGACGGGCGCCGATCTCGGTCGCGATGGTCCCGGCGATGCGTCTTGCAGTATCCAAGGGGCTCCTCCGGTCGGTTGGAAGAACCTTCTTAGCCACGCCGCGCGGCCGCGCCAAGGGGCGGCCCGGCCTTTGCCGCCGTAGCGCCGGAACCATGCCGGTTTCCGCCGTCCGATCCCGGTGGCGCGCACCGTCCGAAATGATTGCTTGACAGAATGCCGCAACGGCTGTTTCCTCTTAGACAAAAAAGTTGCCACAGAGAAAAGATATCTGCGCGGCGACCTGACGCGCAGTCGTCACCGATAACCAACAGGAGAATGGAATGTCTGACCTCAGTCGGAGAATTGCTGCCATGCACAGGCGCGACGTCCTCGTGGCCTGGGCCTTCGTGATCGGACTGTGGCTTGCCATCGTCTTCGTCGCCCTCGCGACGTGGTCTCTGGCGCCGAGCGGCAGCGCCCGCACGGTTCTGCTGATCGGCGGCGCGACCGTGCTCGTGTTCAACACCGCCGCGATCCTGGCGATGCTCCGGCATTACCGCGAGGACCGCGATTTCATGTATGGGCTCGACATCAAGTTCCTCGATGCCGCCCGCGCGCTGAGGAGGTGAGCACCATGGCCCGCTACATCCCCCCGGTTCAAAGCAAGGTCGGTCAGATCGTCGACGTGATCGTGCTGCTCGTTCTCGCGGTCGGCGCGCTCTATATCCCGCTCTGGATGGGGCTCGCCGGCAGCAGCAAGGTGCCCGTGCCGGTCGACAACCCAACCTGGGAAAGCCTCGGCCAGAATCCGGCGATGGTCGAGAAATGGAACCAGCTCGGCTATGCCGACGCGGCCTCGGCGGCCGAGGTGATCTCGGCGCGGTTCGACTACAGCTTCAGCCTCGGCAGCCTCGTGCTGATGATCGTGGTGATCGTCGGCTACTACGCGATCATGCTCCGCTTCTCCGAAAAGGAGTTCCGCGACGTGATCTCCGAGAAATTCGGCGAACGCTGAGAGGGGGCCATCATGGATATCTGGAACTTCATGGAATACGCGGCCTGGGCGCTTTCGGCGCTCTTCGGCCTCTTCATCATCATCGACTGGCTCCGGACCGACAGCACCTATTCCGAGGAGGTCCTGACCTCTTCGCGGGAAGGCGAGCTCGAGGCCCTGACCGAAGAGCATCACATTTAGGGGGACGTCATGGTTGAGACTGCAACGCAAATCCCCGCAAGCATCGACGCGAGCACACCCGAGAAGGTCGGCCTTCTGAGGGTGCTCGGCCCCGCCCATGTCTGGGCGCTTGGCGTCGGCATCGTGCTCGTCGGCGAATATATGGGCTGGAACTTCGCGGTCGGGAAGGGCGGCGCCTATGCCGCGCTGATCGCCTGCTGGTTCGCGGGCGTGCTCTACACCTGCGTCGCCATGATCGACAGCGAGGTCACCTCGACTGTCGCCGCGGCGGGCGGGCAATATACGCAAGCCAAGCATATCGTCGGGCCGCTCATGGCCTTCAACGTCGGGCTCTACCTCGTCTTCGCCTACACGATGCTCGAGGCGGCGAACGCGATCACGGTGGGCTTCCTCATCGACACCGTGGCGGTGATGACGGGACATGACGGGCTCGACCAGCGCCCCTTCATCATCCTCGCGATCATGTTCCTTGCCTGGCTCAACTACCGCGGCGTGCTGGCGACCTTGAGCTTCAGCCTAGTGATCACCGCCATCGCCTTCTCGGCGATCATCATCCTCTTCCTCGCCACCGCGCCCTTCATGGGCGACAGCCCGCTCCGCCATGCCGAGCTGATGACCGATCTGCCCTATGGCTGGCTCGGCGTGCTCGCCTCGATGCATTTCGGACTCTGGTACTACCTCGGCATCGAGGGCACGACCCAGGCGGCCGAGGAGGTGCGCTCGCCCGCCCGCGCGCTGCCGTTCGGCACGCTCGCGGGGATCATCACGCTCCTCATCGCGGCGACGCTGACCTGGTATGTCTGCGTCGGCCTGATGCCGTGGGAATATCTCGGCCAGGCGGGCGTTCCGCTCTTCGACGCGGCGCGGCTGTCGGGCTCGACCTTCCTGATGGTGCTCCTGGGCATCGGTACGCTCTTCGCGACGCTCGCCTCGGCCAACGGCTGCATCTGCGACGCCTCGCGCGCCTGGTTCGCGATGGGCCGCGACCACTACCTGCCGTCGTGGTTCGGCGCGGTGCATCCGACCTACCGGACGCCCTACCGCTCGATCATCTTCCTCGTCCCGATCGCGCTGATCTTCGCGCTCGGCGCGCCGCTCGACCAGGTGATCACCTTCTCGATCCTCTCGGGGCTCCTGGAATACACGTTCATGCCGCTGAACGTGATCCTGTTCCGGCGGAAATGGCCGCTCGAGACGATCAAGCGCGGCTACGAACATCCGTTCCACCCGATCCCGGCCATCGTGCTCCTCTGCCTCTGCGGCGTGGCCTTCTTCGCGGTGTTCCTCGGCTATGGCACCCAGCTCGTGGCGATGGTGAGCTTCTACGTCATCGTCTCGCTTTGGTTCCACTTCTGGCGCTACCGCTTCGTGAGCCGGGCGGCGCAGTTCTCCATGCCGTGGCCGCGCCCGGCGGGATACTGACGACAAGGACCGGCCCGTCTCTGACGGCGGGCCGGTTGCAACGGGAGGGATGCCGATGGAACAACTGCTGTTCGGGCTGCTCGCCGCCGCTCTCGGCGCCGCGCTCGCGGTCCAGTTGTGGCGGGGCCGTGGCGCCGGACGCCGCCGTGCCGCGACCCGCGCGCGGTTCTTCGACGCCTGCGCCGGACATCTCGGTGGCAGCCGGATCACCATCGCGCCGACCGGTTTCCCGCGTCTCGGCGGACGCTACCGGGGCCTGCCCGTCGATCTCCAGGCGGTGCCCGACACGCTCACCTTCCGCAAGCTGCCGGCGCTCTGGGTTCTGGTGACGCTGCCCGGGCCGCTGCCGGTGCGGTCGACCTTCGACCTGATGATCCGCCCGACCGGGGTCGAGCCCTTCTCGAACTTTAACCGCCTGCCCGACCAGATCGACGCGCCCGAGGGCTTCCCGCCCGACTGCGCGGTTCGCACCGACGCGCCCTTGGCCCTGCCGGACGAGGCGTTGCTGCGCCGCCACCTCGGGCTCTTCGCCGCCGCGCGCGTCAAGGAGCTGGTGATCTCGCCCAAGGGCCTGCGCCTCGTCTGGCTCGCCGAGGAGGCGCATCGCGGCCGCTACCTCCTCTATCGCGACGCCGAGATGGGCCAGACTCCCTTCCCGCCCGAACAGGTGATGCCGCTGCTGGATGCGCTCATCGCGCTCAGGGCGGATATCCTGAACGCCGAACTCTCCGAAGAGCGACTGAGCGCATGACCATGGCACCGCGCAGGCCCGTCAACCCCTACCTGGTGCTCGTCGCGGCGATTCTCCTGCCCGGAACCGGGCAGGTCCTGAACCGCCAGCCGGTTCGCGGGCTGATCTTCCTGTTCTTCATGCTCCTGCTCGGCGGTTTCACGCTGAAGACCGCCGCGGCGGACGTCTCGCTCGTCGGCAAGTTCGCCGGCGGGATCTTCGTCTACGCGATGGCGGTCTTCGACGCCTACAGGCACGCGCGAATCCGCGCCGAACTCTGGCACTTTGCCACGAAAACCGGTTCCCAGAGCGCCTGACCAGCATCGCAAACCGGCATCATCCCGCGCCGAGCCGCCCGGATTTCTGTCGAACAAACTTTCCTCTCCATAATATTTGTTTCTTCGTAGTTGATGTGTGTATGGAATGGTGCTAGCGTTTTGGGGAGACGATCCAAGGGAGTCGAAGATGTGCGGGATTGTGGGACTGTTTTTGAAGGACCGGTCGCTGGAGCCTCGGCTCGGGGCGCTTCTGACCGAGATGCTGGTGACGATGACGGACCGGGGTCCGGACAGCGCCGGGATCGCGATCTTCGGGTCGGATGCCGATGACGAGGGCAAGTTGACGGTGCAGTCGGCCGATCCGGCGCGCGATTTCGCCGGGCTTGCCGAGGCGCTCGGCGAGGCGGTCGGGGCGGCGGTGACGCTGGAACAGAAGGACAGCCACGCGGTCCTGCGGATGCCGCTCGGCGCGCTCGGCGCGGCGCGGGCGGCGCTTGGCGAGCTGCGCCCCGGGGTGCGGGTGATGAGTGCCGGCGACATCATCGAGATCTACAAGGAGGTCGGGCTGCCGAAGGACGTGGCGGCGCGCTTCGAGGTGTCGAAGATGAGCGGCCGCCACGGCATCGGCCACACCCGCATGGCCACCGAATCCGCGGTCACGACGATGGGGGCGCATCCCTTCTCCACGGGGCCCGACCAGTGCCTGGTGCACAATGGGTCCCTCTCGAACCACAACGGGCTCCGGCGCGAGCTGAAGCGCGAGGGGATGCGCTTCGAGACCGAGAACGACACCGAGGTCGCGGCCGCCTATCTCAGCCACAAGCTCGACCAGGGGCTGAGCCTCGGTGCGGCGCTCGAGGCCGGGCTCGAGGATCTCGACGGGTTCTACACCTTCGTCGTCGGCACCAAGGACGGCTTCGGCGTGGTGCGCGACCCGATCGCCTGCAAGCCCGCGGTGATGGCCGAGACCGACCAGTACGTCGCCTTCGGCTCGGAATACCGGGCGCTCGTCAACCTGCCCGGCATCGAGACCGCCCGCGTCTGGGAGCCCGAGCCCGCAACCGTCTATTTCTGGAACCACTGACCATGCAGACATTCGACCTCTCCAAGAGCAGCCTGCGCGAGCTCAACGCCACGCTTCACGCCCAGAAGGCCTCGACCAACCAGACCGCCTGGGAGATCGCCAACCCGCGCGGCCACCACGCGATCGCGGTCGGGCTCGACGCGCCGATCGAGGTCACGGTGAAGGGCTCCACGGGCTATTACTGCGCCGGCATGAACAAGCAGGCCACCGTGGTGGTGAAGGGCTCGGCCGGGCCCGGCGTGGCCGAGAACATGATGTCGGGCACCGTCATCGTCGAGGGCGACGCGAGCCAGTATGCCGGGGCGACCGGCAATGGCGGGCTTCTCGTGATCAAGGGCAACGCCTCGTCGCGCTGCGGCATCTCGATGAAGGGCATCGACATCGTCGTCTACGGCAATATCGGCCACATGTCGGCCTTCATGGCGCAGTCGGGCAACCTCGTCGTCCTCGGCGATGCCGGCGACGCGCTCGGGGATTCGCTCTACGAGGCGCGGCTCTTCGTGCGCGGCTCGGTCAAGAGCCTCGGCGCGGACTGCATCGAGAAGGAGATGCGGCCCGAGCATCTCGAGATCCTGCGCGAGCTCATCGAGCGCTCCGGCGCGCCGGCCAGGCCGGAAGAGTTCAAGCGCTACGGCTCGGCCCGCAGGCTCTACAACTTCCACATCGACAACGCCTCGGCGTATTGAGGAGATGGCCATGAAAGACGAAAAGAAGGCGGCGCAGATCCCGCAGACCACGCCGCGCCAGTCCTGGACCTTCTCCAACGAGATGAACTCCGAGATCCGCCGCGCGGCGGCGACCGGGATCTACGACATCCGCGGCGGCGGCTCGAAGCGCAAGGTGCCGCATTTTGACGACCTTCTGTTCCTCGGCGCCTCGATCAGCCGCTACCCGCTCGAGGGCTACCGCGAGCGCTGCGACACCAAGGTCGTGCTCGGCACCCGCTTCGCCAAGAAGCCGATCGAGCTCGACATCCCGATCACCATCGCCGGCATGTCCTTCGGCTCGCTCTCGGGCCCGGCCAAGGAGGCGCTCGGCCGCGGCGCGACGCTCGCCGGCACCTCGACCACGACCGGCGACGGCGGCATGACCGAGGAGGAGCGCGGCCATTCCAACAAGCTCGTCTACCAGTACCTGCCCTCGCGCTACGGCATGAACCCCGACGACCTGCGCCGCGCCGACGCGATCGAGGTCGTGGTCGGCCAGGGCGCCAAGCCCGGCGGCGGCGGCATGCTGCTTGGCCAGAAGATCTCCGACCGGGTCGCCAAGATGCGCAACCTGCCGAAGGGGATCGACCAGCGCTCGGCCTGCCGGCACCCGGACTGGACCGGGCCCGACGATCTCGAGATCAAGATCCTGGAGCTGCGCGAGATCACCAACTGGGAGAAGCCGATCTACGTCAAGATCGGCGGCGCGCGGCCCTATTACGACACCACGCTCGCGGTCAAGGCCGGCGCCGATGTCGTCGTCCTCGACGGCATGCAGGGCGGCACCGCGGCGACCCAGGACGTGTTCATCGAGCATGTCGGCCAGCCGACGCTGGCCTGCCTGCCGCAGGCGGTGAAGGCGCTGCAGGACCTCGGCATGCACCGCAAGGTGCAGCTGATCATCTCCGGCGGCATCCGCTCGGGCGCCGATGTCGCCAAGGCGCTGGCGCTCGGCGCCGACGTCGCCTCGGTCGGCACCGCGGCGCTGATCGCGCTCGGCGACAACGATCCCCATCTCGAGGACGAATACCGCGCCCTCGGCACCACCGCCGGCGCCTATGACGACTGGCACGAGGGCAAGTGCCCGGCCGGCATCACCACCCAGGATCCCGAGCTGATGGCCCGGCTCGACCCGATGGCGGCGGGCCGCCGGCTGGCGAATTACCTCAAGGTGATGACGCTCGAGGCGCAGACGATCGCCCGGGCCTGCGGCAAGAATCACGTCCACAACCTCGAGCCCGAGGATCTCTGCGCGCTGACGATCGAGGCCGCGGCGATGGCCGGCGTGCCCTTGACCGGCACCTCCTGGATCCCCGGCCGCGGCGGGTTCTGACCCGCCCCGGCCCCGGGGACCGGGACCGGGCTCACGGACCGGGACCAGGACGATGAACGAGACAAGAACCGATACACCGACAACAGGGAGAAGTGGCACCATGGCACGGGATATGGCCACAGCGACAGGGACCGGGACGCGCGACCTCGCCGAATGGGCGGCCGAGCGCGGCGTGAAGTACTTCATGGTCTCCTACACCGACCTCTTCGGCGGCCAGCGCGCCAAGCTCGCGCCTGCCGCCGCGATCAACGACATGGCCGCCGACGGCGCCGGCTTCGCCGGCTTCGCGACCTGGCTCGACCTCACCCCGGCCCATCCCGACATGCTCGCGGTGCCCGACCCGGCCTCGGCGATCCAGCTGCCCTGGAAGCCCGAGGTCGCCTGGCTCGCCTCGAACTGCGTGATGGACGGCGCCGACCTCGCCCAGGCGCCGCGCAACGTGCTGCGCCGCCAGATCGAGAAGGCGGCCGAGCTCGGGCTCCACGTCAAGACCGGGGTCGAGCCGGAGTTCTTCCTGCTCAGCCCCGACGGCGCCGAGCTCTCCGACGCCTATGATACCGCCGCCAAGCCCTGCTACGACCAGCAGGCGGTGATGCGGCGCTGCGACGTGATCGCCGAGATCAGCGACTGCATGCTCGGCCTCGGCTGGGAGCCCTACCAGAGCGACCACGAGGACGCCAACGGCCAGTTCGAGATGAACTGGAAGTACGACAACGTGCTCGCCACCGCCGACAAGCACTCGTTCTTCAAGTTCATGACCCGCTCGATTGCCGAGAAGCACGGCATGCGCGCGACCTTCATGCCCAAGCCCATTGCCGGCAAGACCGGCAACGGCTGCCACGCCCATATCTCGGTCTGGGACGGATCGGGCCGCGTCAACGCCTTCGCCGACAACTCCAAGGAACTGGGGCTTTCCGACCAGGGCCGCGCCTTCCTCGGCGGGATCATGAAGCACGCGAGCGCGCTCGCCGCGATCTGCAACCCCACCGTCAACAGCTACAAGCGCATCAACGCCCCGCGCACCATCTCGGGCGCGACCTGGGCGCCCAACTCGGTGACCTGGACCGGCAACAACCGCACCCACATGGTGCGCGTCCCCGGCCCCGGCCGCTTCGAGCTGCGCCTGCCCGACGGCGCGGTCAACCCCTACCTGCTGCAGGCCGTGATCATCGCCGCCGGGCTCTCGGGCATCCGCACCAACGCCGACCCCGGCCCGCGCCACGACATCGACATGTACAAGGACGGCCACACCGTCACCGGCGCGCCGAAACTGCCGCTGAACCTGCTCGACGCGATCCGCGCCTACGACGCGGACGAGGAACTGAAAGAGGCCATGGGACCCGAGTTCTCCGCCGCCTTCATCAAGCTCAAGACCCAGGAATGGAACGCCTACGCCTCCCACTTCACCCAGTGGGAACGCGACAACACCCTCGACATCTGAACCACCCCCTTCCCTCCCCCCAAACTGCCGCCGCAATCAAATGCGGCGGCCCTTTCTTGCGGGGGAAGGAAACCGCGGCGCTGCGCTGCGTCAATGTGGCCGCCCGCGGCGGGCCATAGGCTGCTATGATGACGAGACGCGCCGCGGCCTGCGGCCAGGTGCAGCGGCGGCGCGGGGAAGGGGAGCCATGTCCACCCGGGCCGCGAGTTTCCGGATCGATTGCAGCGCGTGTCTCGACGCGACAGGCAAGCCGATCGGCAAGCTGCCGGATTTCGCCGAGGATGCAAACACGCTCGCCGCGCTCTACGGCGCGATGGTGCGGACCCGCGCCTTCGACGCCAAGGCCATCGCGCTGCAGCGGACCGGGCGGCTCGGCACCTACGGGTCGAGCCTCGGCCAGGAGGCGATCGGCGTCGGCGTGGCGAGCGCGATGCGCGTTGAGGACGTGCTCCTGCCGTCCTTCCGCGAGCATGGCGCGCAGCTCTGGCGCGGCGTGACGCTGGAGGAGCTGTTCCTCTACTGGGGCGGCGACGAGCGCGGCAACGACTTCGCGGGCCCGCGCCGCGATTTCCCGGTCTGCATTCCGGTCGGGACGCAGTTTCCCCATGCCGCCGGGGTCGCACTGGCGATGGTCCAGCGCAAGGAGTCGGGCGTCGTGGTGGCGATGGGCGGCGACGGTGCCACCTCGAAGGGCGACTTCTACGAGGCGCTGAACCTTGTCGGCGCCTGGGACCTGCCGGTCGTCTTCGTGATCAGCAACAACCAGTGGGCGATCTCGGTGCGCCGAAGGGAGCAGACCGGGGCGCAGACGCTGGCGCAGAAGGCGATCGCGGGCGGTCTGCCCGGCGCGCAGGTCGACGGCAACGACGTGATCGCGGTCCGTGCTGCGACCGAGCGCGCGCTCGCGCACGCCCGCGCCGGCGAGGGCGGAAGCCTGATCGAGTGCCTGACCTACCGGCTCGGCGACCACACCACCGCCGACGATGCCAGCCGTTACCGCGAGGATGAGGAGGTCAGCGCGCACTGGAAGGAGGAGCCGCTGGTGCGGCTCCGCAATCTTCTCGTCGCGCGCCACGGCTGGGACAAGGCGAAGGAGGAGGCGCTTCTGCGCGAGGTGCGGGCCGAGGTCGAGGCGGCGGCCGATCGCTATCTCGCCATCGAACCGGCGCCGCGCCGGGCGATGTTCGACCATCTCCACGCAACCCTGCCGCCCGACCTCGCCGCGCTGGCCGAGGAGGCGGCGGGCGATGGCTGAGTTGACCATGATCGAGGCGATCCGGGCGGCGCTCTCCCATGCGCTTGAGACCGATCCCGACGTGATCCTCTTCGGCGAGGATATCGGCATCGATGGCGGCGTCTTCCGCGCCACCGACGGGCTCATGCAGCGGTTCGGCTCGGCGCGGGTGCGCGACACGCCGCTGTCGGAGACGGTGATAGCCGGCATGGCGGTGGGCGCGGCCGCGATGGGGCTGAGGCCGGTGGCCGAGATCCAGTTCTCGGGCTTCCTCTATCCGGCGCTCGACCAGCTCGTGAACCATGCGTCGCGGCTCAGGAACCGCACCCGCGGGCGGCTCACCTGCCCGATGGTGCTGCGCGCGCCCTATGGCGGCGGCATCCGCGCGCCCGAGCACCATTCGGAGAGCCCCGAGGCGATGCTCGCCCATATCCCCGGCTTGCGCGTCGTGATCCCGGGCTCGCCGGCACGGGCCTACGGGCTTCTCCTCGCGGCGATCCGCGATCCCGATCCGGTCGTGTTCCTCGAACCGAAGCGGATCTACCGCGCGGTGAGCGAGGCGGTGGAGACCGATGGCGCGGCGCTGCCGCTCGACCGGGCGTTCCTCGTTGCCGAGGGCGAGGACCTCACGCTCGTCGCCTGGGGGGCGATGCTGGCCGTGGCGGACGAGGCGGTGGCGCGACTCGCCGAGGAGGGCATCTCGGCCGAGCTCATCGACCTCGCCACGATCAAGCCCTACGACCGGGTGGCGGTGCGGGCCTCGGTCGCCAAGACCGGGCGCTGCGTGATCGTGCACGAGGCGGCGCTGACGACGGGGTTCGGCGCCGAGATCGCGGCTGACCTGGCCGAGCATTGCCTGACGCATCTGATCGCGCCAATTCGCCGGGTCGCGGGCTACGACACGGTCATGCCCTATCTCAGGCTCGAGGCGCAGTACCTGCCGGATACCGGACGCATCCTTCGAGCCGCCCGCGAGGTGATGGAGTTCACATGACGACATTCAGGCTTCCCGACCTCGGAGAAGGGCTGATGGAGGCGGAGATCGTCGCCTGGCAGGTCTCGGTCGGCGATCATGTCACGACCGACCAGCCACTCCTGACGGTGGAGACCGACAAGGCGGTGGTCGAGATCCCGGCCCCCTATGCGGGCACCGTCAGGGCGCTTCTGGCCGACCCGGGCGAGGTGGTGGCCACAGGCGCGCCGCTTGTGGAGATCGACACCGGCAAGGGCGCGGACACCGGTGCCATCGTCGGCGACTTCGCGGCGCCCGAGCCGGCACGGCCTACCGCGCCGGTTCGGGTCGCGCACAAGGCGCCAGCCAGGGTTGCCGCCGCGCCGGCGGTGCGGCGGCTCGCCGAGGAGCAGGGCGTCGACCTTGCGGCGCTCAAGGGAAGCGGGCCGGGCGGGGCGATCACCTCGGCCGATGTCCGGGCGGCGACCTCGGGCCTCTCGGGCGGCGCGGAGCTTCGTGGCGTGCGCCGGGCGATGGCGCGCGCGATGGCAGCGGCGCACCGCTGCGTCGTGCCGGCGACGGTGACCGACCGCGCCGATATCCACGGCTGGCCGCCGGGCGAGCCGCCGACGCCGCGGCTCGTCCATGCCATCGTCGCCGCCTGCCGGGCCGAGCCCGCGCTCAATGCCTGGTTCGACGGGACGCGGCGGCAGCTTCACGACCATGTCGACCTCGCGGTCGCGGTGGACACGCCCGACGGGCTTTTCGCGCCGGTGCTGCGCGGCGCCGAGGCAGCGGAGAACGTCGCCGCGGAGGTCGCATCCCTTCGCCGGGCGGTGGAGGCCCGCACGCTCGCGCCCGAGGATCTCAGGGGCGGCACGATCACGCTGTCGAATTTCGGGATGATCGCGGGCGAGCATGCGGCGCTCGTGGTGACCCCGCCGCAGGTGGCGATCGTCGGCGCGGGGCGGATCGCCGAGGCGGTCGTCGCAGTCGGCGGTGCCCCGGCGGTGCGACGGCTTCTGCCGCTGTCGCTGACCTTCGATCATCGCGCCGTCACCGGCGGCGAGGCCGCGCGGTTCCTCGCCGCGCTCCGCGCCGATCTGGAGCGGCCGGCGATCAGCGGAAAGGAGGCGGGCGATGGATGAGGTGTTCGGCTTATGTGACGAGTTCGGTCCGCAGAAGGTCGTGCATGTCGACAACCCCTCGACCGGTCTCCGGGCGATCGTGGTTATCGACAGCATCGCCTGCGGCCCGGCGATCGGCGGCACGAGGATGGCGCCGGACGCGACACTCGAGGAATGCGCGCGGCTCGCCCGCGCGATGACGCTGAAGAACGCCGCAGCCGGCCTGCCGCACGGCGGCGCGAAATCGGTGATCCTCGCCGACCCCGCGATGCCCATTGCGCGCAAGCAGGCGCTGATGCGCAGCTTCGCGGTGGCCATTGCCCAGCTCTCCGACTACACGCCCGGACCCGACATGGGCACCGACGAGACCTGCATGGCCTGGGTCAAGGACGAAATCGGCCGCGCCGTCGGCCTGCCGCGGGTGCTGGGCGGCATTCCCCTCGACGAGATCGGCGCGACCGGCTTCGGGGTCGCGGTGGCCGCCGGAGTCGCGGAAGGCTTCTCAGACATCCGGCTCGACGGCGCGGCGGTGGCGATCCAGGGCTTCGGCGCGGTCGGCCGCCATGCGGCGCAGTTTCTCGCCGGGAAAGGCGCGCGCCTGGTCGCGGTGGCGGATTCGAAGGGCGCAGTCTTCGATCCCAAGGGGCTCGACCTCGCGCCGTTGAACCAACTGAAGGCAGAGGGCCGGAGTGTCGCCGAGCTGGACTCGAAACGCGCCGGCCCGGCCGAGGCGGTGATCGGCGCCGACTGTGATATCCTGATCCCGGCGGCGCGGCCCGACGTGATCACCGAGGCCAATGCGGCGTCGGTCCGGGCTGCGGTGGTGATCGAGGGCGCCAACATACCGGCGACGGACGCGGCAGAGGCGATCCTGCACCGGCGCGGCATCCTCGTCCTGCCGGATTTCATCGCCAATGCCGGCGGGGTGATCTCGGCCGCTGTGGAACTTGCCGGCGGCTCCGAGGCACAGGCGATGGACAGCATCGCCGAGAAGATCGCGCGCAACACCCACGAGGTTCTGGAGCGCGCAGAGGCCGGCGGCCTGACCCCGCGCGCCGCCGCCCTCGCGCTGGCCGAGGCGCGCGTGATCGAGGCGATGGCGCTCCGCCGCGTCTTCTAGGCGGGCTTGACCGGGATCATGGCGGGGGTGGGGGCGGACCGGCAGGCTTCGCTGGAGAGCGCAAATGGGGGGCTTGAGCGATGGCATTCAACCCAGCGGAAATACCGGGTCTCCCCGCCGAGGAGCTGGCCCGGCGCTGCGATCCGGCAGAGCTGCCGTTCGGCGCCACCGACGAGATCGAGGGGCTTGACCAGCTCATCGGTCAGGACCGGGCGATGGACGCGATCCGGCTTGCTGCCGAGATGCGGCATCGCGGCTTCAACCTGTTCGTGCTGGGACCGACCGGAACCGGGCGCCGTTCCGCGGTCGACCGGCTTCTTGCCGAGCAGGCGCAGAAGCTGCCGGTGCCGGACGACTGGGCTTATGTGAACAACTTCGACGCCCCGGACAAGCCGCGCGCCCTTCGGTTGCCGCCAGGCACTGCGCAACGGCTCAGGGGCGCGATGCAGGGGCTCGTCGACGACCTCGCGATCGACATCCCGGCGCTCTTCGAGTCCGACGAATACCAGACCCAGCGCCGTGCGCTCGACGAGGAATACGGCGAGCGCCAGGAAACCGCGATGGCCGATTTCGTCGAGAAGGCGAAGGCCGAGAATGTGGCACTCCTGCGCACGCCGATGGGGTTCATGCTGGCAGCGATCCGCGACGGAAAGGTCGTCAAGACCGAGGATTACGACAAGCTGGACGAGGCCGAGCAGCAGGCGATCGACGAGAAGATCGCCCGGCTTCAGGAGGAACTTGCCAAGGTCCTGCGCGAGGCGCCGAAGCTCGACAAGGAGTTGCGCGGCAAGATCGAGATCCTGCACGCGAGCATGGCCGAACGCGCGGTCTCGGCCCGTGTCGGCGAGCTCAAGGCGGAGTTCTGCGATATCGCCGCGGCCTGCGCCTATCTCGACGACGTCCACAAGGACATGATCGCCAATGCCGAACTGTTCCTCGCCGCGCAGGCCAATGCCAAGTCCGGCCCGTTCCCCGAGGCGATCCGCAAGTACCACCGCGAGCCGCCCTTCGAACGCTATGTCGTCAACGTGATGGTGTCGCGCGACGGGCCGGAGGCAGGCGGCGCGCCGGTCGTGGCCGAGGATCTGCCGACGCTCGATCACCTCACCGGGCGGATCGAGCATGTTTCGCAGATGGGCGCGCTGATCACCAATTTCACCCTGATCAAGCCCGGCGCGCTGCACCGCGCCAATGGCGGCTACCTTGTGCTCGACGCGCGCCGCGTGCTCACCGAGCCCTTCGCCTGGGAAGCGCTGAAACAGTGCCTCAAGAACCGCTCGATCGCGATCACCTCGATGGCCGAGCGGCTGAGCATGGTCTCCACGACCTCGCTGCAACCCGATCCGATCCCCCTCAGGGTGCGGGTCGTGCTGATCGGCGACCGGGTGCTGCATGCGCTCCTGGTGATGCTCGATCCCGATTTCGCGGACCTCTTCAAGCTGCAGGCCGATTTCGAGGAGTCGATCGACCGGACGGGCGACACGGTCGTGCCCTTCGCCCGGCTGATCGCGGCCCATGCCGTGCGGGACGGGCTGAAGCCCTTCGCGGCGGCGGGCGTGGCGCGGATCATCGACGAGGCGACCCGGATCGCCGACGACAGCAAGAAGCTGACCCTGCATCTCGGCGCGCTCTCCGATCTGATGCGCGAGGCCGACCACTATGCCGGCGAGGCCGGGCGCGCCCGGGTCGAGGCCGAGGACGTCGCCCGCGCCGTCCGCGAGAAGGACCGGCGCGCCTCGCGCGTGAAGGACCGGATGCAGGAGGCGGTCACGCGGGGCACGATCCTGATCGACACCGACGGCGCGAAGGCCGGGCAGGTCAACGGGCTGTCGGTCATCGGGCTCGGCGATTTCCGCTTCGGGCGGCCGTCGCGGATCACCGCGCGGTGCCGGATGGGGGCGGGCAAGCTCATCGACATCGAGCGCGAGGTGGAACTTGGCGGGCCGCTCCACTCAAAGGGCGTGCTGATCCTCGCGGGCTACCTCGCCGCCACCTACGCGCTCGACGCGCCTTTCTCGCTCCACGCGAGCCTCGTCTTCGAGCAGAGCTATGGCGGGGTGGATGGCGACAGCGCCTCCTCGGCCGAACTCTATGCGCTCCTGTCGGCACTCTCGGAGCTTCCGGTGGCACAGGGTTTCGCGGTGACGGGATCGGTGAACCAGACCGGGGACGTGCAGGCGATCGGCGGCGTCAACGAGAAGATCGAGGGCTTCTTCGAAACCTGCCTGACGCGCGGGCTGACCGTGCGGCAGGGCGTGCTGATTCCGAAATCGAACGTCGAGCACCTGATGCTGCGCGACGATGTGGTCGAGGCCGCCCGCGCGGGCAGGTTCCGGGTGATCCCGGTCGCGTCGATCGACGAGGGCATCGCGATCCTCACCGGGCGGGCGGCGGGCGCCCGGGATGCGACCGGCGCTTTCCCCGAGGACAGTGTAAACGGCCGGGTCGAGGCGCGGCTGCGCGAATATGCCGAGGCGCGGCGGCGGTTCGGCCGCACCGGCCGCGGCGAGGAGGGCGGGGGCGGCGAGGGGGATGCGCCATGAGCGCGGCGACCGTGACGCGGCGGCGCATCCTCATCGGCGCGGGCTCCTTCGCTGATGCCGAGACCGCCATCGCCATCGCCGAACGCATCGCCGAGGCGGTCGCCGCCGATCTCGGCGGTGTGATGGTCGAGGAACCGGACGCGGCCGGGGTCGCCGGCCTCCACTGCCAGCGCGTCGTCACCTCCTCGGGCATGCTGATGGTCGCACCCTCCAGCGCCCAGATGCGGATTCTCGTGGCCAGCGACGCGCGGGCGTTCCGCGCCCGCCTGGCGCGGGTGGCCGAGGCCCGCGCGCTCCACTGGAGCTTCGAGCGGCGCAGGGGCGAGCTTGTCAGTGGTCTCTGGGAGGCGGCGCGGAGCTGGGACCTGCTGCTCCTCGGCCACCGTCCGGTCCATCGCCGGCGCGGCAGCGTCGTCGCGATCCTGCCGACTGGCGCGAGCGAGAGCGACGCGCGTGCGCTGGGCGAGACGCTGGCCTCCGCGCTCGGGACCGGGATCGTGACGATGGGGCCGATGGCCGGCGCGGAGGCGGAGGCCGAGGAGGCGCTCCTGCGCCGGGTCGGCCGGACCAATGCCGCCGTGGTGATCGTGGATCTCGCGGCGGGCCCGTTTCGCGGCCCCGACGCGCTGCGCCGGTTGCTGGACGCCGCGCGCTGCCCGGTGCTGGTGATCGGCGCCGGGAGGGCGCCGGCAACGATTGCCCATACGACTCAGATCCCGCCCGCCCCGCATGAGGACGGTTCGACCTGAGCGCGCAAGTTCGGGCAGCCTATGTCGTTCCGGGGCGGGAAGCGGTCGGAACCGGCTTGACAGCCCAGCCGGGCAAAGGGCATGACGGCTGCCGATGGTCCCGGCCAAGCCAAGCGCGGCCGGGTGAAAAGGGAACACGGTAAGGAAGAGCCGCAAGGGCGCCGAAGCCGTGACTGCACCCGCAACTGTAGGCGGCGAGCGACCCCCGGATACCACTGGCCCCAAGACGGGCCGGGAAGGTGGGGCGAGCATGGACCCGCAAGTCAGGAGACCTGCCATCGACGAACGTAGCCAGACCGGGCGGGCTGCCCGGGGAGGGTGTCGATGACTTGTGCCGGACGCGGTCCCATGCCGGGCGCTGCCTTGGCAGGCCATCATCCTTGCGTCGCGATGCGCGGCGCGGGGTCCTTCCCCTGTTGCCCTCCGGTCGCCACCTGACCCCGAGGGAGACCCCATGTTCCTGCGCACCGGCCTGACGGCCATGCTCCTGTCCTCCACCGCCGCCGTCGCGGCGGAAGGCCCCACCCAGTACCCGCTCACCATCGAGAACTGCGGCGAGACGATCAGCTTCGACGCCGCCCCCGGCGCGGCGGTGAGCGTCGGCCAGGCCGCGACCGAGATCCTCTATTCGCTCGGCCTCGGCGCCAAGGTCGCCGGCACCTCGGTCTGGTTCTCCGAGGTCCTGCCGGAATTCGCCGACCTCAACGCCGGGATCGAGCGGCTCGCCGACAACGACCCGAGCTTCGAGAGCGTCGTCGCAAAGAAGCCGGGCCTGGTCGCGGTACAATACGAATGGCACGTCGGCCCCGAGGGCATCGTCGCCACGCGCCAGCAGTTCCACGACCTCGCGATTCCGACCTACATCCTGCCCACCGACTGCGTCGCGAAGGACAACTCGACCGGCGCCGACGGCACCCGGCTTGCGATGT
The DNA here is from genome assembly GCF_026013545.1 of Defluviimonas salinarum. Lineage (GTDB taxonomy): Bacteria > Pseudomonadota > Alphaproteobacteria > Rhodobacterales > Rhodobacteraceae > Albidovulum > Albidovulum salinarum. The sequence goes on from NZ_JAPDOG010000017.1 coordinate 32,557, forward strand.
TCTCGACCGCGAGCGTGCATCAGGGCATTCGCGAACTCGCCGCGATCTTCGACGTGACCGCGAATGGCGAGGCGCTCGTCGCCGACCTGATGGCGCGCGAGGCCGCTGCCGTCGAAAAGGCACAGGCGCTCGGCCTCAAGGACGCCTCGGCGCTCTTCTGGTTCTCCTCGACCGAACTCGCCGCCGATCCCTTCGTCGCGGGCCAGAAGGGCGCGCCGGGCTACATGATGGAGAAGCTCGGACTCAGGAACGTCGTGGAAAGCGACGAGGAGTGGCCGACCGTCGGCTGGGAGACGCTGGCCAAGGCCGACCCGACCGTGATCGTCATCGCCAGTATGGACCGCCGCCGCTTCGAGGCCGACGACGCCGAGAAGAAGCTCGAATTCCTCAAGACCGATCCGGTGGCGAGCCAGATGACGGCCGTCAAGGAAGGCCGCATCGTGGTGATGGACGCCCAGACGATGGACGCGACCATCCGCAGCGTGAGCGGCGTTGAAGAACTCGCCGACGCGCTCGAGTCCTACGGGCTCGCGCAATGAGCCTCGCCGTCGCGGGTTCGGGCGGCGCGGGCCGCCGCATCGGTGCGTGCGGTCTGGCGCTGGCCGGGCTCGCGGCGGCGCTTCTAGCTGGCGTGGTGATCGGCGAGACGGCGCTGCCGCCTCTGACCGTCCTCCAGGTGCTGGCCAACAAGGTTCTCGGCGCCGGGTACGCGCTCTATCCGGTGGACGAGGGCATCATCTGGAACTACCGGCTGACGCGGGCGATCGTCGCGGCGGCCTGCGGTGCCGGTCTCGCAGTGTCGGGCGTGGTTCTGCAGGCGCTTTTGCGCAACGCGCTCGCCGATCCTTACGTGCTCGGCATCTCGGCCGGGGCCTCGACTGGGGCGGTGGCGGTGACGATCGCCGGGCTCGGCGCGGGCCTCCTGTCCCTGTCCTTCGGCGCCTTCATCGGCGCGGTCCTCGCCTTCGGCATCGTCGCGCTGCTCGCCCGCGCGGCGGGGGGCGGCGCGGGGGCGGCGGGCGCGGCGCAGATCGTGCTGGCCGGGATCGCGGGCGCGCAGCTTTTCAACGCGCTGACCGCGCTCATCATCGCCAAGTCGGCCAATTCCGACCAGGCGCGCGGCATCATGTTCTGGCTCATGGGCAGCCTCGGCGGCGTGCGCTGGCCCGATGTCTGGCTCGCGGTGCCGGTTGCGGTGGCGGGCGTCCTGATCGTGGCGCTCCATACCCGCGCGCTCGATGCCTTCGCCTTCGGCTCGGAAGCCGCCGCCTCGCTCGGCGTGCCGGTGCGGCGGGTGCAGGCGGCGCTGATCGGCTCCTCGGCCCTGATCACGGCGGTGATGGTGTCGATGGTCGGCGCGATCGGCTTCGTCGGCCTCGTCATCCCCCATGCCGCGCGCTTCCTCGTCGGGCCGCGCCACGGGCGGCTCATCCCCGCCTCGGCCTTCATGGGGGCGGTGTTCCTGATCCTCGCCGACATCCTGTCGCGCGTGGTCATTCCGGGCCAGGTTCTGCCGATCGGCGTCGTCACCGCGCTCGTCGGCGCTCCGGCCTTCGCGGCGATCCTTGTCAGGGGAGGGCGGCGGCTGTGATCGACGCACATGAACTGAGCTTCTCCGTCCGTAACCGTCGGCTCCTCTCCGGCGTCACGCTGGGCCTCAAACCGGGCGAGACGCTCGGTCTTGTCGGGCCGAACGGCTCGGGCAAGTCGACGCTGCTGCGTCTTCTGGCCGGGCTGACGCGGCCCGAGGCCGGCGCCGTGAGGCTCGACGGCGCGCCGCTGGCGAGCCTGCCGCGCCGCACCGTGGCGCAGCGCGTAGCCTTCGTGGCGCAGGCCGCCGAGACCGCCGAGCGGCTGACCGGCCGCCAGGTGGTGGAGCTGGGCCGCACGCCCTGGCTCGACGCGCTGGCACCCTGGTCGGAGGCCGACGAGAGCATCGTCGACGGCGCGCTTGCCACGGTCGAGATGCTGGATCTGGCCGAGCGGCAGTGGGGCACGCTCTCGGGCGGCGAGCGGCAGCGGCTCCACATCGCCCGCGCGCTGGCGCAGCGGCCCGATATCCTCCTCCTCGACGAGCCGACCAACCATCTCGACATCCGCCACCAGCTCGCGATCCTGCGCCTCGTGGCCGAGCTGCCGGTCACCAGCGTCATCGCGCTCCATGACCTCAACCAGGCGCGGATCTGCGACCGGATCGCGGTTCTTCACCAAGGCCGGCTCGTGGCGCTCGGCCCCGCCGAAGAGGTGCTGACTCCTGACCGCCTGCGCGCAGTCTTCGGTGTCGCCGCGCGGGAACTAACCGATCCCGCCGATGGAAGCCGCCTTCTCCATTTCCACGCCATCGCCTGACCGGATCCCATGACCCAGCATCCCCGGCCCATGCCCGGCCTTGCCAACCACACGCTCCGCGAGGAGATCCGCGACTACTGGTCGCGCCGGTCGGAGACCTTCGACCGCGCCTTCGGCCACCGAATCGCGCCGGGGCCCGAGGCTGCGGCCTGGGCGCAGCCAATGCGCGACCATCTCGGGCCCGAGCCGCTCAGGGTGCTGGAACTGGCCTGCGGCACCGGAGAGGTGACACGGCTCGTCCATGATCTCGGCCATGACGTTACTGCGCTCGATTTCTCCGAGGCGATGCTGGCGGTGGCCAAGGCAAAACACGTGGGCAAGGCGCGGCTGCGCTTCCTTCTCGCCGATGCCGGCCAGACGATGGAGCCGACGGCGCGCTACGACGCGGTGCTCTGCCGCCATCTGGTCTGGACCCTGACCGAGCCCGAGGCGGCCTTCACCGACTGGCACCGGGTGCTTCGGCCCGGCGGGCGGCTTCTCATCTACGACGGCGACTGGGCGCGGCCGAAGCTCTCGGGCCGCTGGGCCGCGAAGGCACTCGCGCTCTGGGAGCGGCTCTCGCCCGATCCCGATTACGACGGCGCGCTGGGCGAGCGCCACGCTGCGATCATGGAGCGCCTGCCGTTCGGCGACGGGCTCACCGCGGCGCGGCTCGCGCCGATGCTGGGGGCGGCGGGCTTCACCGACATCCGCACCCAGTCGCACGAGCCGATCGCCCGCGCGCAACGCCGGACGAACGGGCTGCGCAACCGGCTGCGCACCCGTGTCTACCAACGCTTCATCCTGACCGCGCGGAAGGGATGACAATGACCCCACCGCCGCACTTGACCCTTGTCAATGTCGGGCCTGCGCCTTTGGGCAAGATTACCCTCGGACAGCGCGACCCATGCAGGAGGATGAAAATGGCCAAGCCCAAGCTCGACACCAACCCCGCCATGGATTTCGGTCGGCAGGCCATGGCGGCTTTCAGCCTCAATCCGCTGGCCGGACCGCCGGTGCACCAGTTCTGGGAGGTGCAGGAGAAGCTCCTCGACGAGGCCGAGGAGTTCACGCGGCTCTGGTTCGTGCGGCGGCACGCGGCGGCGCGGACGGCGATCAAGGCGAGCAAGGAAGCGATGGAGCGCGGTGGCTCGGACCCGACCGCGGTGTTGCGTATGGTGAGCGAGTGGCAGGCCCATTCCGCCGAACGGCTCACGGAGGACATCCGGCAATGGACCGAGCTCTGCTCGCGCTGCGCCGGACATCTCGCGCTTGGCGAGGTGGCGGCGGGCGAGGAGGCGCTGGAGAAGGCGTCCAAGGAGATCGCCAAGGCCGAGGCGAAGCACGCGACGCCGGTCTGACGGGCTTGGCAGTCGGCGGGTCGGCTGGACGAGTTACCGCGCATAGGCGGGGCTGACCGGCCAAGTCGGACGACTTGCGCTGCCCGGTCGGGGGCTCCGGGGTGGTTCTTCACGGGATGACGGGAGCCGAGGATGCCGGAACTGGCGCTGGACAAGCCATTTGCGCTCGCAGCGGACGCGGTTGCGACCGCGCTCTCCACGGATCCCGCGCAGGGCCTTTCGACCGTGGAAGCCAAGCGGCGGCAGCAGCTTTGCGGGCCGAACCGGCTGCGCAGGCGCGCCGCCAGAAGTGCGCTCTCCATTCTCCTGCACCAGTTCAGCGGGATCATCGTCTGGCTGCTTGGCGCGGCGGTGGTACTGTCGCTGATCTTGGGCGATCTCGCCGAGGCCGTCGCGATCCTCGTCGTTCTCGTGATCAATGGCGCAGTCGGCTTCTTCACCGAGCTGCGCGCGTCGCGGTCGATGGAAGCGTTGCTGCGGATCGCGGAGGTCCGGTCGCTGGTCCGTCGCGACGGGCGTGTCCGCAAGGTCGATGCCCAAGACCTCGTGCCGGGCGACATCGTGCTTCTGGAGGCGGGCGACATCGTGACCGCCGACCTGCGGCTGGTCGAGGCGTCGAACCTGCAGGTCGACGAATCCGTCCTGACCGGGGAATCGGCTCCGGTCGAGAAGGACACGCCCCGCGTCGCCGCCGATGCGGGGATCGGCGACCGCGCCAACACGGCCTTCAGGGGCACCGCGATCACCCGGGGTGCGGGCGAGGGGATCGTGGTCGCGACCGGCATGGGCACCGAGATCGGCAGGATCAGCGATCTCGCGCAAAGCGCCGAGGGCGAGGCCTCGCCGCTGGAGCGTCGGCTCGACCGGCTCGGGCACCGGCTGGTCTGGCTGACGCTCGCGCTCGCGGTGCTGACGATCTTGGCAGGCGTGCTGCAGGGGCATGCCTTCGGCACCATGCTGCAGACCGGCGTCGCGCTGGCGGTGGCGGCGGTGCCCGAGGGTCTGCCGGTCGTGGCGACCCTGTGCCTTGCGCGAGGGATGTGGCGGATGGCGGCGCGCAACGCCCTGATCACCCGGCTCTCGTCGGTCGAGACGCTGGGGGCGACGACGGTCGTTCTCACCGACAAGACCGGCACGCTGACGGAAAACCGGATGGCGGTGGTGCGCTACCTGCTGGCGGGCGGCGATGTGGCGTTCGAGGCGAAGGGCGAGGCCCGCGCGGGGGATGACCGTCTCGCGGCGGCGCTGCGGGTCGGGGCGCTCTGCATCAACGCCGAGCCCGGCGACGGCGCGGCGGAGGATCACGGCGGCGACCCGATGGAGATCGCGCTCCTTACCGCCGCTGAAGCGGCCGGGATCGGGCGCGGATGGTTGAAGGAGCACTATCCCCGCGTGCGGAAACACGCCTTCGATCCCGACCGCCGGATGATGGCCTCGGTCCATGCCGACGGTGCCCGCTTCCTCTACGCGGTCAAGGGAGCGCCCGAGGCGGTCCTCGAGGTCTGCGACCGCCAGCTCGGCGCGGAGGGTCCGGTCCCGCTCGACGCAAGCGGGTGCGCGGACTGGGCGCGACGGCAGTCGGAAGCCGCGCGGGAGGGGCTGCGGCTTCTGGCGCTGGCGATGAAGGAGGCGGCATCGGACGGCGATCCGCCCTACGAGGGGCTGACGCTCGTCGGCCTCGTCTGTTTCCTCGATCCGCTCCGCGCCGATGTGCCCGAGGCGTTGCGCGCCAGTCTCGATGCCGGGGTGCGGGTGGTGATGCTGACCGGCGATCACGCCGACACGGCGGCCACGATCGCGCGGCACGCCGGGCTCGGGGAGGACGGGCTCGTCGTGATCGAGGGCCGGGACCTGCGCGGCTTCGACGCCGAGACGGCCGGGGAGGACATGCGTGAGCGGGTGCTCGCGGCCGACGTCTTCGCCCGCGTCGAGCCCGAGACCAAGCTGCGCCTCGTGTCGCTGTTCCAGAAGCACGGCCATGTCGTCGCGATGACCGGCGACGGCGTGAACGACGCTCCGGCGCTCAGGAAGGCCGATATCGGCATCGCGATGGGGCTGCGCGGCACCGAGGTTGCGCGCGAGGCGGCCGACATGGTGCTGATGGACGACGCCTTCGCGACGATCATCGCCGCGATGCGGCAGGGACGGGTGATCTTCGCGAACATCCGCCGGTTCGTCGTTTACCTGATGTCGTGCAACGTGAGCGAGGTCCTGGTCGTCGGCCTCGCCGTCGCCGCCGGCCTGCCGCCGCCGCTCCTGCCGCTGCAGATCCTGTTCCTGAACCTCGTCACGGATGTCTTTCCCGCCTTCGCGCTCGGCTTCGGGCGGGGCGGGGACCGCGTCATGCGGCGCCCGCCACGCGATCCGGGCGAGCCGATCGTCGGGCGGCCGGAGTGGATCTGGATCGGTGTTCTGGGGGGCATCATCACCGCCGCGACGCTCGCCGCCTTTGGACTCGCGCTGTTCTGGCTCGGTCTTGACCCGCAGCGGGCGGTGACCGTCGCCTTCGTGACGCTCGCGCTCGCCCAGCTCTGGAACGTGTTCAATGTCCGGTCGGTGGGCGGGCGGCTCCTGCGGAACGACGTGACGCGGAACCCGTTTGTCTGGGCTGCGCTCGGCTTCTGCACGGTGCTGATCGCGCTGGCCCTGTGGTGGCCCGGCCTGTCCGGCATCCTCGACCTGCCGCACCCCGGCGCAGCGGGCCTGCGTCTTGCCGTCGGCCTGAGCTTCGGGCCCCTCATGGTCGGACAGCTGTTGCTGGCCCTGCGGCGGGTGGCCTGACCCGAGACGCGGGAGGGTGCAACGGACTCCGAAACGGCAGCGCCGCATCCTCCGCACGACTGACGCGCGTCAATGCAGCGCCGGCCGATCGGCGCCATCCTGACCCGTGATCCGAACGCGCCTGTCGCCGGAGCGACGGCGCGAGATCGGCTGTCGGGAGGACAACATGACAGACCATCAAGGGAATCTGGTGACCTGCCCTGAAGACGAAGGGCAAGCACCGCAATCTGAAGGCCGCCGCGGCTTTCTCAAGCTCGCGGCACTGACCGGCGCGGCGGCATCGCTGTCGACGCGGCGGGCGCTCGCAAACGGCGACATCGGCTATCACGCGATGGATCTGCCGGACGACAAGCTCGTCGACATGTACCGGACGATCCTGAGGATCCGCTGGCACGAGCGGACCCAGGCCGACCAGATGCTCGCGAACCCCGACTACCGGGGCTACAACCACTTCTATGCCGGGCAGGAGGCGGTCGCGACCGGCGTCTGCGCGGCCCTGCGCAATGACGGGCCGTTCGAGCAGATCGACCTCGTCTATTCCTCGCACCGGCCCTCTGGCCATGCCATCGCCAAGGGCGTCGACATCCCGACGATGGTGGCCGAGATGGACTTCCGCGCCACCGGCATGAACGGCGGCTACGCGGCCGAGATGCATATCTCGGACCCCTCGGTGGGCTTCATCGGCGCCGACGGGATGATCGGCCCGGCGCCGGTCATCGCCTCGGGCTCGGCCTTCGCCTTCCGGGCGCGCGGCTCGGACCAGGTGGCGGTGGTCTTTGCGGGCGACGGCAACTACGCCGCGCCGCATTTCCATTCCACGCTCAACAACGCGAAGCTTCTCGACCTGCCGCTGATCTACGTGTGCGAGAACAACCTCTATCACCAGTACGCGCATTACTCGTACTCCTGCCCGCACAAGGACATCGCCGATGCGGCGGCGGCCTACGGCATCCCGTCGCGCACCGTCGACGGGCAGGACGTGACCCAGGTCTACAACGTTGCGAAGGAGGCGGTGGACCGCGCCCGCGCCGGCGGCGGCCCGAGCTTCATCGAGGCCAAGACCTACCGCTACTACAACCACTGGGGCGCCCCCGGCGCCAAGGAGGGCGAGCTCGGTGCCTTCGGCTACGACCCGCTCGCCATCACCTCTTTCCGCCCCGAGCGCGAGGTCCGCGCCTGGATGCAGCGCGATCCGGTGGACATCGCGCGCAACATCCTCGTCGACTGGGGAATCCTCGAGGAACAGAAGGCGCTCGACATCGAGGCGGAGGTCAAGGCCGAGATCGCCGCGGCTTTCGAATGGGCGCTCTCGCAACCGCTCTGTACGCCCGAGGATGGTCTCAAGCACGTCTTTGCCGAAGGCACGGTGCCGGCCCGCCAATTCGGCTGACCCCATTGCCTTCGCGCGTGAAAGGATACGCAAATGACTGAGAAAAGCTGGATGTATTCGGTCCTTGAGGCCGTGCAACACGAAATGCGCGAGGATCCGGCGCTGACCTGGATCTTCGAGCTGACCCCGCCAGTGGCGTCGAACCCGAACATGCCGGTGATCAACCTCGAGACCGAGTTCGGCCGCAAGCGCGTGGTCAACACAGGGATCGACGAGAACTGGATGGCATCGGCGGTGCTCGGCGCCGGGCTCGCGGGCTCGCGGGCGGCGACCTACATCCCCTATCAGGGCGCGCTGATGCCGCTCGAGGTGATCCAGAACGTCGCCGGGAAGCTTCGCCACATGACCGGCGGCAAGGCCGCGATGCCGGTGGTCTGGGTGATCGAGATGACCGGCCAGACGCCCGGCTTCGCGGGGCAGCATTCCTGCTACGAGGAGGACAGCTTCTACATGCACATCCCCGGTGTGCGGACGGTCATCCCGTCGACGCCCTATGACGCCAAGGGGATGATGCACGCCGCGCTGCGCTCCCCCGATCCGGTGGTCTATCTCTATCCCGCCGGCCTCAGGACGCTGACCGAGGAAGTGCCCGACGAGCCCTACGAGGTGCCGCTCGACAAGGCGGCGGTGCGGATTGAAGGCAGTGACCTCACCATCGTCAGCTCCGGCGGCGGCATGCCGGGGGTGCTGGAGGCTGCGGAAGTGCTGAAGGGTGAGGGCATGGGGGTCGAGGTCATTGATCTGCGGGTCTTGAAGGAGATGGACACCGAGACGCTCGTCACCTCGGTCGCTAAGACCAAGCGGCTTTTGACGGTGGACCAATCCTACTACACGCTCGCTCCGGGGGCCGAGGTCGTCGCCCGCTGCGCCGAGAACGTCGAGGGCGCTCGGTTCAAGCGGGTCGCCTTCCCCGACGCGCCGCCGCCGGCCTCGCCGGAGATGTTCCTGTGGATGCGGCCGAACGCCGAAGGCATCGCGGGGGCGGCGCGTGCGCTCGTCGGCTGACACGGCGCGCGACGGCGGCGCGGCGGTGGACCCGGTGGACGCCGCCCCGCGCTGCCAGTCCTGCGGCAATGGCCGGCTCGCGCGCGACCGGATCAAGACCGCGCTCTGGTCCGGCAGTCGGCTTGTGGTGGTCGAGGACGTGCCGGCGCTCGTCTGCGGGTACTGCGGCGAGCAGTTCTACGAGGACGAGACGGCGATGCGGCTCGACATGCTGAAGGGGGGCGGCTTTCCCTCCGCCGAGGCGACGCGCGAGATGGTCGTGGCGGTCTTCGCCTTCGAGGCGCCCCGGCCGGACGATGGGGGCGGGGGCGATGAGCGTTAGGAGGCTCTTGGCGGCGGTCGTGGCCGGGCTCTCCGCCGCGCCCGCGCTGGCGGACGATTTCGCCTTCATGCCGCCCGGCGGTGGTTCGATCCTTGCCGGGTCGCTCTTGCCCGGCGACGCGACGGGCCTTGCCGAGGCGGCCGCCCGAAAGGCGAGCGCCGAGGACTGGGCCGCCTGGGCCCGCGAGCGCAATCCCGACTTGCCCGACGCCGCCATCGAGACCTTCGCGGGCTATGCCGCGCTGAACTTCCCCATGGCCGCCGAAGCGGCGCAGTCGCTCGCCGAAAGCGGAGATCCGGCACTCCTGCCGCCTGACGGCAAGGAACTGGCGATCGCCCAGTGCCAGTTCTGCCATTCGCTCTTCACCGGCTACCTGATGCAGGACCGGGACGAGACCAACTGGCGCGGCACCTTCAAGGCGCCGTTCCATGCCGAGATCCCGATGAGCGAGGTCGAACGCGACACCTTCGCCCATTACTCCGCGATCAACATGCCGCTGAAGTTCGGGGACGTGCCGCCGGAACTCCGGTTCTGACATCTGTGAGGGAGACGAGCCGATGAGATGTTCCCACCGCCGCGCGGCCTTCCTGACTGCCCTGATCGCTGCCGTGGCGGTCGCGGCCGCCGCTCAGGACGAGGTCTTCGCCTTCATCCCCGACGGCGGCCGGACGCTTCTGGAGACCGCGCGCGCGGAGCGGCTGCCCGAGGGGCTCGAAGGCGCCATCGCTTCGCAGGAGGGCGATGCCGAGACCTGGCGCGGGCGGCTGGAAGCGGCGCAGGCCGACGCGCCCGCGCTCGCCGCGCTCGACGCCTGGCAGACCGATACGCTGGCACATTACCTTGCCGCCAACGCGCCCCTCGCCGCGGGCGAGTTGCCACGCGACGGGCGCGACATGGCGCTGCAGCTCTGCCAGTCCTGCCACATCATCACCGTTGTCGTCACGCAGGAACGCACCCGCGAAGCCTGGCTCCGCACGATGAACTCGCCAAGCCATATCGAGATTGCAACGACGCCCGCCGAACGCGAGGCACTGGCGGATTACCTCGTGATCAACGCGGGCATACCGATCGACCAGATCCCGCCGGAACTGCGCGCTGGCGGGGCCTCCTACTGAGGCGCAGACGGGTCAGGGGGCGAGGGAGGGCGCCTTGCGATGCTGTTCACCACGCTCGACTTCCTGCTCTTCCTTCCCGCCGCCGTCCTCGTCTTCTGGCTCCTGCCGGCGCGCCTGCGGCTGGCATGGCTCGTGCTGGCGAGCCTCGTCTTCTACGGCAGCTTCGGGCTCGGGAACCTGATCTATCTCTCCGCCGTCGTGATCATCGTCCTTGTTGTCGGGCGTGTGCTGCGGGCGAAGGCGCCGGGCGCGCGGCGCGCGGCGTTGTGGGTGGGCACGCTCGCCATCCTCGCGATGATGGGGCTCCTGAAGTACTACGATCCGGTCGCGGCGGGCATCGACGGGCTGCCGGCCCTCGGCCTCACCTCGCCGGCGGGGTTCTCGTTCTACGCCTTCACCGCAATCGCGCTGATCGTCGACCGCTACCGCGATCCGGAGGCGGCGCGGGCGGACGACGCGCAGGAGGTGCTCTACCTTGCGTGGTTCCCGAAGATCCTCGCCGGCCCGATCGAGCGGATCGAGCCGTTCGTCGAGGAGCTGAACGACAAGACGCCGCTCGGCTGGCCGCAATTCGCGGCGGGCTTGCAACTCATCCTCTGGGGCCTCGTCAAGAAGGTCGTGATCGCCGACAATCTCGCGCCCTTCGTCGACCGCACCTATGCGATCCCGGCCTACGCGGTGCCCATCGAACTCATCCTCGCAAGCTACTTCTTCGCCTTCCAGATCTACTGCGACTTCTCCGGCTATACCGACATCGCGCGCGGCACCTCGCAGCTGTTCGGCATCCGGCTCTCGGAGAACTTCCGGCGCTCCTACTTCGCGCATTCGGTGGGCGAGTTCTGGTCGCGGCGCTGGCATGTCTCGCTCGCCGACTGGTTCCGGGACTATGTCTACTTCCCGCTCGTCGGCCCCGAGCGAAAAGCCTGGCGGATGTATGCCGGGCTGATGGTCGTCTTCGTCCTGAGCGGCATCTGGCACGCCGGTCTCGGTTACGGCATCGGCTGGGGCTTCGTCGCCTGGGGGCTCCTGAACGGCGTCTATCTCTGGGGTGAGCGGGCGCTCAACCCGCTCAGGCGGCGGCTTCGCAAACGGCTTGGCGGAGGCTGGCTCGGGCGGGTGCACGAGATCGCGGCGATCCTCACCGTCTTCCACCTCGTGCTGGTCAGCTGGGTCTTCTTCCGGGCCGGTGACCTCGGTGACGCCATGACGATCCTCACCCGGATCTGGCAGAGCCTGCCGGGGCTGCCTGCGCTCCTGACCCGCTACCCGTTCACCGGCGAACAGGCCTTCCTCGCGCTTCTCATCGCCGCGCTCCTCGTGATCGAGGCGGCGATGGAGCGGCCCGCCACCGCCGACCGCTTCGCCGCCGCGCCGGCGCTTTTGCGCTGGCCGGTCTGGCTCGCCTGCCTGTTCGCGCTGATCCTCCTCGGCCGGTGGGACAGCGAGGTCTTCGTCTACATGCAGTTCTGAAAGGCATTGGAATGCACAGCCTCAGCCGCCCGCCGCCGACCTTGCCGTGGACCCGTATCGCGGCTTTCCTCGGCCTCTTCGCCGCGATCTACGTCGCCGCCGCCGCCATCGCCGAGGTCCGCGTCGGCCGGGCCGGGCAGGGGGCGATGCAGGACCTCCTCGCCGCGAAGGGCAGCCAGGTCGACTGGATCGTCTTGGGCGCCTCGCATGCCCTGCCGCTCGCCTACGGCGGCGTTCCCGAACGGCTGGAAGCGGAGACCGGGCAGCGCATGATGGTGCTCGCCGAGGTGGGCGCGGGGCCGCTTTACGCCGACTTCGTGCTGCGTCAGGCGCGTGTCGACATTGAGCCGAAGCATATTCTCTATGTCGCGGACTCGTTCGCGTTCCGTTCGCCCCGCTGGAACGAGGAGCGCATCGCCGACCGCAAGCTCCTGCGCAAGACGCCTTGGCGGGCCTCCACGCTCGGCATTCTGGCCGGGTTGGCCGGGTCGGAGGGCATCGCTCCGGGCGCGCTTCTCGACTATGCTCTGGGCTTTTCGAAGCTCAACCCACCCGACCGGTTCCCGCAAGACGACTGGCGCGGGGCGGAAAACTTCGACCGCAGCTTCCGGCCGTCGCGTCACGCCACCGGGGCGCGGATCGGCTATCTCTATCCCGAAGGCGCCGCGAAGGCGGACCCCGGCCGCTATCTCGACGCGCTGGAGGCCATGTTCGCGAGGGCCCGGGCCGAGGGTCTGAGCGTCACCGTCGTCAAGCTGCCGGTGCCGGACGCCTTCCGCGAGGCCCTGCCCGGCGAGACGGAGTTCGACGCCGCACTTGCCGCCCGCCTCGCGCCGCTCGGCATCCCGCTCCACGATCTGAGCGCGGCGCTGGCCGATCCGCGCCTCTACTTCGACACCGATCACCTCAACCGTGACGGCATTGATCTACTCTACGAACGCCATCTGGGACCGATCCTCGCGGCCGGCGGCTGACCGGAAGGGCGACTTGATCGGTGTCATGTTTCGGAACGGCGCAGCGTGTAGCCTCGGATCCCATCAGGCGATGAAGGGCAGGGCGATGGTTGCGCGGACGGGGAGGACGGACGAAGGACCGGGCTTCCGGGTCGGGGTCTGCCCGGACCGGGCGCAGCGCATCGCGCCGGCCTTGCGGCCACGCGTGCCGGGCGTGAGCCGATGACGGGCGCGGCCACGCTGATCGCGATCGGTGTCCTGTTTCTTGCCGGGATCGCCGTGGACGCCTTCGGGCGGCGGCTGCATGTGCCGCGGGTGACGCTCCTCGTGCTTCTCGGCGTTGTCGCCGGGCCGCCGGTTCTCGACCTCTTGCCGCCGGCGCTGGCGCGGACCGACGACATGGTCGCGCCGGTCGCGCTGACGATGGTAGCTTTCCTGCTCGGCGGCCAGCTCAAGCCCTCGACCCTGAGCGAACACGGGCGCGAGATCCTGTCTTTGTCGCTGTCGGTAGTCGCGGTCTCCGCACTGGTCGTTGGTTGCGGCGTGTTCCTTGTCACCGGCGATCCGGTCCTGTCGCTCCTGCTCGCCGGTCTTTCGGCGGCGACCGATCCCGCCGCCACGCGCGACGTGATCCGCTCGGCCGGGGCTGAGGGGCGCTTCGCCACGAACATCCTCGGCATCGTGGCGGTGGACGACGCCTGGGGCATCATCCTCTTCAGCCTGATGCTCGCGGCCGCAGGGGTCGTCGCCGGCGGCGTGGAGATCGAGCCAGTGCTCCACGGTCTGACCGAACTCGCCGGCGCCATCGCCCTCGGCCTCGCGGTCGGTCTGCCCGCCGCCTACCTCACCGGGCGCATCAAGCCCGGCGAGCCGACGCTGATGGAGGCGCTCGGCATCGTCTTTCTCTGCACCGGCCTCGCCAGGCACTTCGGGCTGCCCTACCTGCTGACCGGTGTGGTTTGCGGTCTCGTCATCGTCCATTTCGCGCGCCACCACGACCGCCCGTTTCACGAGATCGAGCGCATCGAATGGCCCTTCATGCTGCTTCTCTTCGTGATGGCGGGGGCGGCGCTCGATCCCGGCGTGCTGGCGCGGTTCGGGTTCGCCGCCCTCGCCTATGTCGGGTTTCGCGCCCTCGCGCGGGTCCTCGGCGGTTGGGCGGGCGGAACCCTCGCACGGCTTCCGGCGCGTGAGGGGCGGCTGACGGGGCTGGCCCTCATGCCGCAGGCCGGGGTGGCGATCGGCATGGCACTCGTGGCAGGCGAGCGGTTTCCGGCGCTCGCCGAACCAATCCTCGGCATCACCATCGCAAGCACCGTGGCCTTCGAGGTCTTCGGTCCGGTCCTGACTCAATACGCGCTCTCCGAGGCGGGCCGGGCACCTGAGTGATCGCCGGCCGCGCGGGGGCGTCGGAGTCGCAGTCCGCCACCGGCTCCGGCTGATCCGGATCAACCGGCAGGCAAGGTGGCGCGCTACCCTGACGCGGCTTCCGACCCCGGGGCATCTTTGCCCGTCGCGGGCGGGACTTCGCGAAAGGAGCGAGCCCATGAGCGACAAGATCCTGCGCAAGGACGAGGCCGCGGCGCGCACCGCGAACATGCCCGATTACGAGGTGGTGCGGAAGGCGTTCTCCTGGAAGGAGGCGCGCGCCGCGCTCGCGGGCCTGCCCGGAGGCGGGCTCAACATCGCGCACGAGGCGCTGGATGCCCATGTCGCGGCGGGGCGGGGCGAGAAGATCGCGATCCGCTGGCTCGGCCGCGACGGCGGTCGGCGCGACGTCACCTATGACGATCTGACGCGCGAGACCAACCGCTTCGCCAATGTGCTCGGGTCGCTCGGCATCGGGCCGGGCGAGGCGGTCTACTCGCTCATCGGCCGCGCGCCGGAGCTTTACGCCGCCGCGCTCGGCACCCTCAAGTCCGGCGCCGTCTTCTGCCCGATGTTCGCGGCCTTCGGGCCCGAGCCGGTGCAGGCGCGGATGGAGATCGGCTCGGCGAAGGTCCTCGTCACCACCGCCAGCCTCTACCGGCGCAAGGTGGCGCCGGTCCGCGACCGGCTGCCCGAACTCGCGCATGTGCTCCTCACCGACGGTGAGGCCGAGGGATGCACCGCGCTCGCCCCCCTGATGGAGGCGGTGAGCGACGTGTTCGAGACCGCGCCGACGAAGCCCGAGGACCCCTCGCTACTCCATTTCACCTCCGGCACGACCGGGCGGCCCAAGGGCGCCCAGCATGTCCACGAGGCCGTGGTCGCCCATCGCGCGACGGCGCGCTTCGCGCTCGACCTCAGGCCCGAGGACACCTACTGGTGCACCGCCGACCCCGGCTGGGTCACCGGGACCTCCTACGGGATCATCGCGCCCCTCGTCATCGGCGTGACGATGATCGTGGACGAGGCCGAGTTCGACCCCGACCGCTGGTACGACATCCTCGGTCGGGAGGGCGTGACCGTCTGGTACACCGCGCCCACCGCGATCCGCATGCTGATGCGCGCCGGCGCCGGGCTGATCGGCAAGCGCAGGTTCCCGCGGCTGCGTTTCATGGCGAGCGTCGGCGAGCCCCTGAACCCCGAGGCGGTTCTCTGGGGGCAGGAGGTCTTCGGGATCCCGTTCCACGACAACTGGTGGCAGACCGAGACCGGCGGGATCATGATCGCCAACTACGCCTCGATGGATGTGAAACCCGGCTCGATGGGCAAGCCGATACCGGGGATCGAGGCCGGGATCGTCGAGGTGACGGATGCGGGCGTGAAGGAGCTGACGAAGCCGCAGGCGATCGGCGAACTCGCGCTCCGGCCCGGCTGGCCCTCGATGATGCGCGCCTACCTGCACGAGGAGGCGCGCTACAAGAAGTGCTTCCGCGATGGCTGGTATCTCTCCGGCGACCTCGCGATGCGCGACAAGGACGGCTACTACTGGTTCGTCGGCCGCGCCGACGACGTGATCAAGAGCGCTGGCCACCTGATCGGCCCCTTCGAGGTCGAAAGCGCGCTGATCGAGCATGATGCCGTGGCCGAGGTCGGCGTGATCGGCATTCCCGACGAGACGGCGGGCGAGATCGTCAAGGCCTATGTCACGCTGCACAAGGGCTTCGAGCCGGGCCCGGAGCTGGAGCGCGAGCTTCTCGGCCATGCGAGGAAGCGGCTCGGTCCTGCCGTCGCGCCGAAGGCGATCGTGTTCCGCGAGAACCTGCCCAAGACCCGCTCCGGGAAGATCATGCGCCGCCTCCTGAAGGCGCGGGAACTCGGCCTGCCGGAAGGGGATATCTCCACCCTTGAAAGTGACGAGAAATGACCGACGCCGCACTGAAGCCCCGCCTCGACCACGGCCATGTCCGTGACCTCCTCAAGGCGATGATCCGCATCCGCCGGTTCGAGGACAAATGCGCCGAGCTTTACACGCAGGAAAAGATCCGCGGCTTTCTCCACCTCTACGACGGCGAGGAGGCGGTGGCGGCGGGCGTGATCCCGGTTCTGGCCGAAGCCGACCGGATCGTCGCCACCTACCGCGAGCACGGCCACGCGCTGGTGCGCGGCCTGCCGATGGGTGAGGTTCTGGCCGAGATGTACGGCAAGGCCGAGGGCTCGGCCGGCGGGCGCGGCGGGTCGATGCATCTCTTCTCGGCAAGCGCGAACTTCTACGGCGGCAACGCCATCGTCGGCGGCGGGCTGCCGCTCGCGGTGGGCCTCGCGCTGGCCGACAGGATGCAGGGCGCAGACGCCGTCACCGCCTGCTTCTTCGGCGAGGGCGCGGTGGCCGAGGGCGAGTTCCACGAGGCGATGAACCTCGCCTCGCTCTGGAACCTGCCGGTGCTCTTTGTCTGCGAGAACAACGGCTACGCGATGGGCACCGCACTCGACCTTTCCGAGGCCGAGACCGACATCGCAGCCAAGGCACGCAGTTATGACGTCGTCGCCGACGTGGTCGACGGAATGGACGTCGTCGCGGTCGAGGCCGCGACCCGCCGCGCGCTCGCGCAGATGCGCGAGACCGGCGAGCCCCATTTCCTCGAATGCCGCACCTACCGCTTCCGCGCGCATTCGATGTTCGACGCCCAGCTCTACCGCCCGAAGGAAGAGGTGGAGGACTGGCGCCGGAAAGGCCCCATCGTCCGCTTCCAGGGCTGGCTCGAGGAGAACGGCCTGATCCATGCCGAGGAGGTCGCCGCGATCACCGCCGAGCTCGATGCTGAGATCGCCGAGGCCGTCGCCTTCGCCGAGGCGGGCACGGACGAGCCGGTGGAGACGCTGACGCGCCACGTCATGGCCGAGGAGCGGCCCGCGCCGCCCGAGCCTGCCAAGCCAGAAAAGACGGTGGAGACCACCTACCGCGAGGCGGTCAAGGCCGCCATCGCCGAGGCGATGGAGAAGGACGAGCGCGTCTTTCTCATGGGCGAGGATGTCGGCCGCTACGGCGGCTGCTACGCGGTCTCGAAGGGGCTTCTCGACCGCTTCGGCCCCGACCGCATCCGCGACACGCCGCTTTCCGAATCGGGGTTCACCGGCGCCGGGATCGGCGCGGCGATGGCGGGGATGCGGCCCATCGTCGAGGTGATGACGGTCAACTTCTCGCTGCTGGCGCTCGACCAGATCCTGAACACCGCCGCCACCTACCGGCACATGTCGAACAACGCCTTCGGCGTGCCGGTTGTGATCCGCATGGCGACCGGCGCGGGCCGCCAGCTCGCGGCCCAGCATTCGCATTCGCTCGAAGGCTGGTACGCGCATATCCCCGGCGTCCGCGTCCTCGCCCCGGCGACGCTCGAAGACGCGCGCGGCATGCTCTGGACCGCGCTGCAGGACCCCGACCCGGTGCTGATCTTCGAGAACGTGATGCTCTACAACATGGCCGGGGACTTGGCCCAGAACGCCGGTCCCGTCGATATCGACAAAGCGGCCGTGCGCCGCGCCGGGCGGGACATCACGCTCGTCACCTATGGCGGCTCGCTCTGGAAGACGCTGGAGGCCGCGGCGGAGCTGGTGAAGGACGGGATCGAGGCCGAGGTGATCGACCTGCGCAGCCTCAGGCCCCTCGACTTGGAGACGGTCTTCGCCTCGGTCGCGAAGACCCACCGTGCGCTCATGGTGGACGAGGGCTGGAAGACCGGCAGCCTTGCCGCCGAGATCGGGATGCGCCTCGCCGAGGAGGCGTTCTTCGACCTCGACGCGCCCCTGGCCCGCGTCTGCAGCGCCGAGGTTCCGATCCCCTACGCCCGCCATCTCGAACAGGCGGCGATCCCGCAGGTTCCCTCCATCGTCGCGGCGGCGCGGCGGCTTTGCGGGAAGGGCTGAGGCATGGGCGAGTTCCGCATGCCCTCGCTCGGCGCCGACATGGAGGCGGGAACCCTCGTCGAATGGCTGAAGGCGCCGGGAGACCGCGTCGCGCGCGGCGACATCGTCGCGGTCGTGGAGACCCAGAAGGGCGCCATCGAGATCGAGGTGTTCGAGGACGGTTTGCTGGAGCGGACTCTGGTCGGAACCGGCACGACAGTGCCCGTGGGCACGCCGCTCGCCGTGATCCGCGCCCCCGGCGAGGCCGCCGCTCCGACCCCCACGCCGGAGCCCGAAGCACCCGCGCCGGAACCCGTGCCGCGACCGGAACCCGCCGCACCGCCGCCTGCCTCCGGAGAGCGGCTCCGCATCACGCCGCTGGCGCGGCGGCTGGCCGAGAAGAAGGGTCTCGACGAGGCCCGGCTGCGCGCCATCGCGGGCACGGGACCCGAGGGGGCGATCACGCTCCGCGATCTCGAGGCACCGGGCGAAGCGCCCGCGGAACCCGCCGCGCCGATGACCGAGATGCGCGCCGCCATCGCCGCCGCGATGGCGCGCTCGAAGCGCGAGATCCCGCATTACTACCTGGCGCAGCAGGTGGATCTGACTCCTGCCTCGGCGTTCCTCGCGGCGGCAAATGCCGACCGCGCGCCGGAAGACCGGATCCTGATGGGCGCGCTCTTTCTCCACGCGGTCACCCGCGCCGCGAGGGAGTACCCCGAGTTCAACGGCCACTTCACCGACGGCGCCTTCCACCCCTCGGCAGAGATCCATGCCGCGATGGCCGTGGCCCTGCGCGGCGGCGGGCTCGTCGCCCCCGCGATCCTCGACGCCGGCGCCTGCGATCTCGCGTCACTCATGGCGCGGATGCGCGACACGCTCGGCCGGGTCCGCACCGGCCGCTTCCGCGCCCGCGAGCTTTCGGAGGCGACGATCACCGTCACCAGCCTCGGAGAGCGGGGCGTCGACACGCTTTATGGCGTCATTCAGCCGCCGCAGGTCGCCATCGTCGGCTTCGGCACCCCCGCCGAACGCCCCGTCGTGCGTGACGGCACCATCGCCGCCGCCATGACGACGACCGTCACGCTCGCTGCCGACCACCGCGTCAGCGACGGCCATCGCGGCGCGCTCTTCCTGCGCGCCATCGACCGCAACCTGCAGGAACCGGAGGCGCCATGACATCGGACCCGATCGAAGACCTCGTGCGCAAGGAGCTCGGCCGCATCGCCCCCGATGTCGACCCGGGCGAGATCGACCGCAAGGGCGACCTGCGCGAGGAATGCGACATCGACTCGCTCGATTTCCTCAACCTCGTCACCGCGCTCGGCAAGGCGCTGTTGCTGCCGATGCCCGAGGCGGACTACCCGAAGATGCGCAGCTACGACGCGCTGGTCGCGTATCTGCGCACGTCCAGGCACGCTCCCGACAGCGACGCCAGCCCGTCATCCTGAGCGAATCCTGATAGCCCCGCATCCGGGCGGTTGGGTTCCTTGAGTTAAGGCATGGGGCCCATGTGCGCGGCTCGCCCGGTGTCGGCCGGTACGCCTATCTTGCCACGACGACCCGCACGCCCCAGTCGCGGCACCGGGCCTCCAGGGTCTTCGGTAGCGGCTGATCCGTGAACACCGCATCGACCTCCGATATCGACGCGATCCGCGCCGGTGCCGTGCGCCGGAACTTGGAATGGTCCGCCACCAGGAAAACCTTGCGCGACTGGCGCAGCAGGGTCTGGCTGACGCTGACCTCCTGGATGTCGAAATCCAGCATGTCGCCGTCCTCATCCAGCGCGGAGCAGCCGATCACGGCAAGGTCAAACTTGAACTGGCTGACGGCCTCGGTGGTCAGCTTGCCGACGAGACCGCCATCGGCGCGGCGAAGCTGGCCACCGGTGACGATGATCTGGCAGTCGGGATTGCCGACAAGAATGGCCGGCACGTTCATGTTGTTGGTCACCACCAGTAGGTTGCGGTGGCGGAGCAATTCATGCGCGACCGCTTCGGTGCTGGTCCCGATATTGAGAAACACGGATGCGTCCTCCGGAACCTCCACCGCGCAGGCCTTGGCGATGCGCAGCTTGGCTTCCTTGAAAAGGCCGCGCCGTTCTTCGTAGCCGATGTTCGTGACCCCGGACGGCAAGACCGCGCCGCCGTGGACACGTTCGAGCTTTCCCGCTTCCGCGAGATCGGTCAGGTCGCGCCTTATGGTCTGCAGCGTCACGTTGAAATGCTCGGCAAGCCCCTCGACGGTTACCTTCCCGTCGCGTCGTGCGATGTCGAGGATCTCGGAATGGCGAAAAGTCAGTGACACACCGTTCCCCCTTTGCTCGGCTGGCGCGCCGGTCGCGAGCCCGCTTCGGGCCGAAGATACGGGAATCGGATTCGCCTGTCAAAAATGTTCGAATATGCGCGTCAACGCCTTGGTGTGCGCCTTCACCGCGCTTTTCCCCACGAGCATCTTGCCGATTACTGAGCCGATTCTTCGGATAAGATGCACGTAACGCACTGATATAGAAAAGAAAATAAACTTAAAACGCAAAACGAAAATATTATGTTTCGTTTTCATTCGCTTTTGGGATAGAAGATGATCCATCCGAGTGCGGACTGCGGAGAGAATGGTGGACGGCACCGAACAACAGGACATCCACGATCTGTTCGTCGTCGGCGGCGGCATCAACGGCTGTGGCATCGCCCGCGATGCGGCGGGGCGCGGATTGAAGGTGGTCCTCGCCGAGATGAATGACCTGGCGTCTGCCACCTCCAGCGCCTCGACCAAGCTCTTTCACGGCGGCCTGCGCTATCTCGAGTACTTCGAGATCCGCCTCGTGCGAGAGGCGCTGGTCGAACGCGAGGCGCTGCTCAGGGCGATGCCGCATATCAGCTGGCCAATGCGTTTCGTGCTGCCCTATTACGACGACATGCGCTTCGAGGGCGCGACACCCACATCGCGCATTCTCGGCATCGTCATGCCTTGGATGCGGGGACGCCGCCCCGCCTGGCTGATCCGTCTCGGCCTGTTCCTCTATGACAATCTCGGCGGGCGGAAGATCCTGCCGGGAACGCGCTCTCTTGATCTGGCCTCCGACCCCGCGGGCCGCCCGCTCAAGGACAAGTTCCGCAAGGCCTTCGAGTATTCCGACTGCTGGATCGAGGATTCCCGCCTTGTCGTGCTGAACGCGCGCGATGCAGCGGCGCGTGGCGCGACGATCCTGACGCGCACCAAGGTCACGGCTGCTCGGCAGGTGCAGGGTGTCTGGGAAGTCACCGTCGCGGATGAGCAGGGCACCCGCAAGGTCCGGGCGCGGATGCTCGTCAATGCCGGCGGGCCGTGGGTCGGCGACATCATTCACGACACGGTGGGGTTGCGCTCTGGCGAAGGCGTGCGACTGGTGCGCGGCAGCCATATCGTGACGAAACGGCTCTATGATCACGACAAGTGCTACTTCTTCCAGGGCGAGGACGGCCGGATCATCTTCGCGATCCCCTACGAGACCGATTTCACCCTGATCGGCACGACCGACGCGGAGCACCCCGATGCCTCGATCAAGCCGGTCTGCACGCCGGAGGAACAGGACTACCTCTGCGCCTTTGCGTCGAAATACTTCGAGAAGCCGGTGACGCGCTCCGACATCGTCTGGACCTACTCCGGCGTCCGGCCGCTTTACGACGACGGCGCCCAGTCAGCGACGGCGGCGACCAGGGACTATACGCTGAAGATCGACACCTCCGCCGGTGCGCCGGTGCTCAACGTCTTCGGCGGCAAGATCACCACCTACCGACGGCTCGCCGAGAGCGCGATGGACAAGATTGGCGCGGCTCTGGGCGTCGCGACGGCGGGCTGGACGGGGGGCGTGCCGTTGCCCGGGGGCGACTTCCCGGTCGGCGACGTGGCGCGGCTGATCGCGGAACTGAAGACCGCTTATCCGTTCCTGAGCGAGTTCTGGGCTCGCCGCCTCGTCCGCGCCTACGGGAGCGAGGCGCGGTCCGTGCTTGGTGACGCACAGTCGGCGGCCGACCTCGGCGAGGATTTCGGCGCGACGCTGAGCGAGCGCGAGGTCGTCTGGCTCATGGACAAGGAGTTCGCGCGCACCGCCGAGGACGTGGTCTGGCGGCGCTCGAAGCTTGGTCTTCGGCTGAGCGCCGAGCAGATCGCCGCGCTCGACACATGGATGGAGAAGGCTCGCCGCAACGCAACCTTTCACGCGGCCGAGTAGGGGTTAGGGAGACAGCAATGACACTGACGCTTGATGGGGTCACCAAGGTCGTGAACGGCCAGACCCACATACACCCGACCACCCTGACCCTCCAGAACGGGACGATGAACGTTCTTCTCGGGCCGACCCTGTCGGGCAAGACCTCGCTCATGCGGCTCATGGCCGGGCTCGACGTGCCGCAAAGCGGCCGCGTGCTGTGGAACGGGGAGGACGTGACCCGCCAGCGGGTGCAGGACCGCAAGGTGGCGATGGTCTACCAGCAATTCATCAACTACCCGTCGATGACAGTCTACGAGAACATCGCGAGCCCGATGCGGCTTTTGGGCAAGTCGAGGGACGAGATCGACAGGGCGGTGCGCAAGTCGGCGGAGCTGATGAAGCTGACGCCGCTGCTCGACCGCAAGCCGCTGGAGCTTTCGGGCGGCCAGCAACAGCGCTGCGCGCTGGCGCGGGCGCTGGTGAAGAACGCGGGCCTCGTGCTCCTCGACGAACCGCTGGCCAACCTCGACTACAAGCTGCGCGAGGAACTGCGGGTGGAGATCCCGAAGATCTTCGAGGAATCGGGCTCGATCTTCCTCTATGCGACAACCGAACCCGAGGAGGCGCTTCTGCTCGGCGGCAACACCGCGACGCTCTGGGAGGGCCGCGTGACGCAGTTCGGGCCTACGCCCGAGGTCTACCGCCAACCGGTCGACGCGACCACCGCGCGGGTCTTCTCGGATCCGCCGATGAACTTCATGCAAGTCTCGAAGACCGGCGGAAAGCTGATGTTCGGCGACGGCCAGTCCTCACCGCTGACGGGCAAGCTGCGCGATCTGGCCGACGGCCGCTATGTCGCGGGCTTCCGCCCGAACCATGTCGAGCTCGAAAAGCATACCGCCGACGCGATGGTCTTCACGGCAACGCTCGATGTCACCGAGATCACCGGGTCGGAGACCTACGTCCATCTCGACCATAACGGCGTCCGCTGGGTTGGGCTCGTGCATGGGGTGCGCAACCTGCCGCTCGGCAAGGAGATCAAGGCCTATCTCGACCCGGCCCATGTCTACATCTTCGGCGAGGACGGCGCGCTCGTCGTGCCCGCCGCCTACGCACTCGCGGCCTGAGGGGAGGCGACCATGGCCAAGATCACGCTCGACAACCTCGCGCATTCCTATCTTGCGAACCCGACATCGGAAGACGACTACGCGCTGAAGGAACTGAACCACGTCTGGAACGACGGCGAAGCCTATGCGCTCCTTGGCGCGTCCGGTTGCGGCAAGTCCACGCTGCTCAACATCATCTCGGGGCTCCTGAAACCCTCGCGCGGGCGCATCCTCTTCAACGATCAGGACGTGACGGATGCGGCGACGGCGGAACGCAACATCGCGCAGGTGTTCCAGTTCCCGGTCGTCTACGACACGATGACCGTGCGCGACAACCTCGCCTTCCCGCTGCGCAACCGCGGCCGCGACGAGGCCTATGTCGCCGAGCGTGTGCAGGAAATCGCCCGCATGATCGGCATGGAGGCCGAGCTCGATCGCAAGGCGCGCGGGCTCACGGCGGATGCCAAGCAGAAAATCTCGCTCGGCCGCGGCATGGTCCGCAAGGAGGTCAATGCGCTTCTCTTCGACGAGCCGCTGACGGTGATCGACCCGCACATGAAGTGGGAGCTGCGCACCCAGCTCAAGTCGCTGCACCACGAGTTCGGCCACACGATGATCTATGTCACCCACGACCAGACCGAGGCGCTGACCTTCGCCGACAAGGTGGTGGTGATGTATGACGGCCGCGTCGTGCAGATCGGCACGCCGCAGGAGCTGTTCGAGACCCCGGCGCATACCTTCGTCGGCTATTTCATCGGCTCGCCCGGCATGAACGTGATCCCCGCGACAATCGAAGGCAACGTCGCCAACGTCAACGGCTCACGGGTGCCGCTGTCGCAGGCCTTCGGCAAGCTCGATGGCAAGGTCGAGATCGGAGTCCGCCCGGAATACGCGACGCTCTCGGCCAGCGAGGGCCTGCCCGTCAAGGTGCGCCGCGTCGAGGACGTGGGCCGCCACAAGATCATCCGGGCCGAGTTCTTCGGCAACGATATCAACATCATCGCCGATGAGGGCGCCGCGATCGGCGCGGACATGAACCGGGTCGTCTTCGACCCCGCCCATATCAACGTCTACGCCAATGACTGGCGCGTGGAAGGGGAGGCCGCGTGATGGAAAAGACGGTCAACCAGAAGGCCTGGTTCCTCGTTCTGCCGGTGCTGCTGCTGGTCGCGTTCTCGGCGGTGATCCCGCTGATGACGGTGGTCAACTACTCGGTCCAGGACACGTTCGGCAACAACGTCTTCTTCTGGGCAGGGCTCGAATGGTTCACCGAGGTGCTGGAAAGCGACCGGATGTGGGCCGCGCTCGGCCGGCAGCTGGTGTTCTCGGGCATCATCCTCGCGATCGAGTTGCCGCTCGGCATCTTCGTCGCGCTGAACATGCCGAAGAAAGGCTTCTGGGCCTCGGTCTGCCTCGTCCTGATGGCGCTGCCGCTGCTGATCCCGTGGAACGTGGTCGGCACGATCTGGCAGATCTTCGGCCGCGTCGATATCGGGCTTCTGGGCCATACGCTCGACGCGTTCGGCATCGACTACAACTACACGCAGGGCTTCATCGCCGCCTGGGCCACGGTCATCGTGATGGATGTCTGGCACTGGACCTCGCTGGTCGCGCTGCTCGCCTATGCCGGCCTCCAGTCGATCCCCGACGCCTATTACCAGGCCGCCAAGATCGACCAGGCGAGCCGCTGGAAGGTGTTCCGCTACATCGAGCTGCCGAAGATGCAGGGCGTCCTGATGATCGCGATCCTGCTGCGCTTCATGGACAGCTTCATGATCTACACCGAGCCTTTCGTGGTCACCGGCGGCGGTCCGGGCAACTCGACCACGTTCCTCTCGATCGACCTCGTGAAGATGGCGCTCGGCCAGTTCGACCTCGGCCCCGCGGCCGCCTCTCGATCATGTACTTCCTGGTGATCCTGCTGATCTCCTGGGTGTTCTACACCGTGATGACCAACCTCGACAAAAGCGAGGGCAAGTAAATGGCCGACATGACGCTCAACCAGACCGCGCCGCGCGGCCTCGGCCTTCCCCGCGTGAACGGCCGGGCCGTCGTGATGACGCTCTATCTCGTGTTCCTGCTGCTGCCGATCTACTGGCTGGTGAACATGAGCCTCAAGACGAACACGGAGATCCTGAACGTCTTCTCGCTCTGGCCGCGTAACCTTACCTTTGCGAACTACGCGAAGATCCTCACGGATTCGAGCTGGTACATGGGCTACGTCAACAGCCTGATCTATGTGGTGATGAACACCGCCATCTCGATCACGGTGGCGCTGCCGGCGGCCTACGCCTTCAGTCGCTACTCGTTCCTCGGCGACAAGCACCTGTTCTTTTGGCTGCTCACCAACCGCATGGCGCCGCCCGCCGTCTTCGCGCTGCCGTTCTTCCAGTTCTACTCGTCGGTCGGGCTCTTCGACACCCATATCGCGGTGGCGCTGGCGCACTGCCTCTTCAATGTGCCGCTGGCGGTCTGGATCCTCGAAGGCTTCATGCGCGGCGTCCCGAAGGAGATCGACGAAACCGCCTATATCGACGGCTACAGCTTCGGGCGCTTCTTCATCCGCATCTTCACGCCGCTGATCGCCAGCGGGATCGGCGTCGCCGCCTTCTTCTGCTTCATGTTCTCCTGGGTCGAACTGCTCCTGAGCCGCACGCTGACCTCGGTGAACGCCAAGCCGATCGCCGCGACGATGACCCGCACGGTCTCGGCCTCGGGGCTCGACTGGGGGGTGCTGGCCGCGGCGGGCGTGCTGACAATCGTTCCCGGCGCGCTCGTCATCTACTTCGTCCGCAACTACATCGCCAAGGGCTTCGCCCTCGGCCGCGTGTGATCCCGGGAAAGGGAGGAAAACCGCATGAGCTGGATGGCTTGGACCGTACCGACCGCGATCTTCTTCGCCGTCATCGCCTGCCTTCTCGTCACCTTCACGATCCTCGCGATCAGATCTCCCGAGACGCCGCGCGTCGGCGTGCTCCGGATCGAAACGACCCGTGGTGACCGCCTGTTCATCACGCTTCTGGGCTCGGCCTTCATCAACCTGGCCTGGCTCGGTCTTGTCAGTGCGCCGCAATGGGGCGCCCTGATCGTCTGCCTGATCTACGCCGCAGCGGTGTTCCGCTGGGTCTGAAAGGGCGCTGTCAAGGAGGTGGTCCGCCGGCGGGCAAACCGGCGGGCTGCTTGATAATATCAACGTTCTAAGGGAGGAACACATGAAATTGCCATTCAAGTCGACGACAGCGATGGGCATGGCGCTCGCGCTCCTGTCCGGTCCGGCCTTTGCCGGCATGGACGAGGCGAAGGCCTTCCTCGATGCCGAGATCGGCGACCTCTCGACGCTGAGCCGCGCGGAGCAGGAAGCCGAGATGCAGTGGCTCGTCGATGCCGCGGCGCCCTTCGCCGGCATGAGCATCAAGGTGGTGTCCGAGACGATCCCCACCCATGAATACGAATCCAAGGTTCTCGCTGCCGCCTTCACCGCGATCACCGGCATCCAGGTCACCCACGACCTGATCGGCGAGGGCGACGTCGTCGAGAAGCTGCAGACCCAGATGCAGTCGGGCGAGAACATCTACGACGCCTACGTCAACGACAGCGACCTGATCGGCACCCACTGGCGCTATCAGCAGGCACGCAGCCTGACGGACTGGATGGCGGGTGAAGGCGCCGACGTCACTTCTCCGACGCTCGACCTTGAAGATTTCATCGGGCTTCAGTTCACCACCGCGCCGGACGGCGAGCTTTACCAACTCCCCGACCAGCAATTCGCCAATCTCTACTGGTTCCGGTACGACTGGTTCAACGACGCGAAGAACAAGGAGGACTTCAAGGCCGCATACGGCTACGACCTCGGTGTTCCGGTCAACTGGTCGGCCTACGAGGACATCGCCGAGTTCTTCACCGGCCGCGATCTCAGCCACATGGGCGTCGAGGGCGAGATCTACGGCAACATGGATTACGGCAAGAAGGACCCGTCGCTCGGCTGGCGCTACACCGACGCCTGGATGTCGATGGCCGGTATGGGCGACAAGGGCGAGCCGAACGGCCTGCCCGTCGACGAATGGGGTATCCGCGTGGACGAGAACTCGCGTCCCGTCGGGTCCTGCGTTGCGCGGGGCGGCGCCACCAATGACGCGGCGGCGGTCTATGCGGTCACCAAGGCGATCGAGTGGCTACAGAAGTATACACCGCCGGCGGCGATGGGCATGACCTTCTCGGAGGCCGGCCCGATTCCAGCACAGGGCAACATCGCCCAGCAGATGTTCATGTACACCACCTTCGTGCCTTCGCTTGTCGAGGAGGGCATTCCGGTCATGAACGAAGATGGCACGCCGAAGTGGCGTCTGGCTCCGTCGCCGCATGGCGTCTACTGGTCGGAAGGCACGAAGATCGGCTACCAGGACGTCGGATCGTGGACCATTCTGAAGTCCACTCCGGACGACCGCGCCAAGGCGGCCTGGCTCTATGGACAGTTTGTCACCTCCAAGACCGTCGACGTGAAGAAGTCGCATGAGGGGCTGACCTTCATCCGAGAGTCCACGATCCAGCACCAGAGCTTCACCGACCGCGCGCCAAAGCTCGGCGGCCTGATCGAGTTCTACCGCTCGCCGGCCCGCGTGCAGTGGTCGCCGACCGGCACGAACGTGCCTGACTATCCGAAGCTGGCGCAGCTCTGGTGGCAGAACATCGGCGATGCGATGTCCGGCGCCAAGACCCCGCAGGGTGCCCTCGACGCGCTTTGCGAGGAGCAGGAGAAGGTGCTCGAGCGGCTCGAGCGTGCCGGCGTCCAGGGTGACATCGGTCCGAAGATGAACGAGCCGAAGGATCCGCAGGAATGGCTCGACGCGCCCGGCGCGCCGGTCGCCAAGATCGACGAGGATCCCACCCCGGAGACGATCGGCTATGATGAACTGATCGCCTCCTGGCAGTAACCTGCCCCTGGCCGGGGCTTTCGGGCCCCGGCCATCCGGTCCTTCCAACCGGCCAGTTCACAAATTGACAGGGCGGCCCCATGACCCATGTTCTCGCCATCGACCAGGGCACGACATCGAGCCGCGCCATCGTCTTCGACAGCACGATGCGCATCGTTGCGGCAGCCCAGGAAGAGTTCCCGCAGCATTTCCCGGCCAGCGGCTGGGTCGAGCATGACCCGGCGGACCTCTGGTCGACGACCGCCGGAACCTGCCGCGCCGCCATCGAGCGGGCTGGGCTGAAGCCTTCCGACATTGCCGCCGTCGGCATCACCAACCAGCGCGAGACGACCCTTGTTTGGGACGCGAAGACCGGTCAGCCGGTTTACAACGCGA
Organism: Defluviimonas salinarum; assembly: GCF_026013545.1. Lineage (GTDB taxonomy): Bacteria > Pseudomonadota > Alphaproteobacteria > Rhodobacterales > Rhodobacteraceae > Albidovulum > Albidovulum salinarum. The sequence goes on from NZ_JAPDOG010000017.1 coordinate 61,151, forward strand.
TCGTCTGGCAGGACCGCCGGACGTCGGATTTCTGCAAGGAGCTGCGCGACACCGGCTTCGCCGAGACGATCACCGCGCGGACCGGGCTGCTGGCGGACCCGTATTTCTCCGGCACCAAGCTCAGATGGATTCTCGACCATGTCGACGGCGCGCGTGAGCGCGCGGCGCGGGGCGAGCTGAAGTTCGGTACCGTCGACTGCTTTCTGATCTGGAAGCTCACCGGCGGTGCGGTTCATGCCACCGATGCGACCAACGCCGCGCGGACGATGCTCTACGACATCCACAAGGGCCGCTGGAGCCGCACCATCTGCGAGCGGTTCGGCATCCCGATGGCGATGCTGCCCGAGGTGCGCGACAGCGCGGCCGACTTCGGCCACACGCGCGCCGATCTTTTCGGTCGTGAATTGCCGATCCTCGGCGTGGCCGGCGACCAGCAGGCGGCGACGGTCGGACAGGCCTGCTTCGCACCCGGAATGATGAAATCGACCTACGGGACCGGGTGTTTCGCGCTTCTGAATACCGGCGCGACGCCGGTGGCCTCGAAGAACCGGCTGCTCACGACCATCGCCTACCAGCTCGACGGCAAGCCGACCTACGCGCTCGAAGGCTCGATCTTCATCGCCGGCGCGGTGGTGCAATGGCTGCGCGACGGGCTGAAAATCATCCGCGCGGCCGCCGAGACCCAGCCCCTGGCAGAGCAGGCCGATCCGACCCAGGAGGTGATCCTCGTGCCGGCCTTCACCGGCCTCGGCGCGCCCTACTGGAACGCGGAAAGCCGCGGCGCGATCTTCGGGCTCTCACGCAATTCCGGACCGAACGAGCTTGCCCGCGCGGCGCTCGAAAGCGTCGGCTACCAGACCCGCGACCTTCTCGACGCGATGTATGCGGACTGGTCGCAGGACGGCGCCAGCAGCGTGCTGCGCGTCGATGGCGGGCTCAGCGCCTCGGATTTCGCGATGCAGTTCCTGGCCGACATCATCGGGGCCCCGGTCGACCGGCCGCGCGTCCTCGAGACCACCGCGATGGGGGCGGCCTGGCTCGCCGGCCAGCGCGCCGGCCTCTATCCCGGGCGGGAGGAATTCGCCAAGGGCTGGGCGCTCGAGCGCCGCTTCGAACCCGCGATGGGCGACGCCACCCGCGCCGCCAAACATGCCAACTGGAAACGCGCGGTGCAAAGCACCCTGGGGTATTGACCGATGGCCGATGCCCCGGCGTTCTCGATCGCCTGCCCGACCCGCATCCGCTTCGGCCCCGGCACACATCGCGAATTGCCCGCATTCCTGCCCGCCGAAGCGCGGACCATCGCCTTCGTTCAGGGGCAGGGCGGCAGTGCCGCCGAACCCGTCCTGAATTGCCTGCGCGAACAGGGGCTTGACCCCGTGGTGCTGCGCTGCGCGGGAGAGCCCACGGTCGGCTCCGTCAACGCGGCCTGCGAGGCATTGAACGGCGCGGTGCCGGACGCGGTCGTGGCCTGCGGCGGCGGATCGGTCATCGACACCGGCAAGGTGCTTTCCTTCCTCCTCTCGCACAATCTGCGGCTCGGCGAGGATTTCGAGACCCTCGACGCCCACCTTCTCGCGACACCGGCACGGGTGCCCTGCATCGCGTTGCCGACCACGGCCGGCACGGGCGCCGAGGTGACCGCCAACGCGGTGCTCGGTGTCCCGTCCCGCGCCGCGAAGATCAGCTTGAGAGGGCGGGCCATCACCCCCGAGGTCGCCCTCGTCGATCCGGAGCTGATGCGCTCGGCCCCGATGCCCGTCAAGCTTCACTCGGGGCTCGACGCCGTGACGCAGGTGATCGAGGCCTATGTCTCCGCTGCCCGGACCCCCTTCTCCGACGCCCTGAGCCGCCCGGCGATCGCCGCGGGGCTCGACGCCCTGCGCCGCGTGATCGAGACGGACAGCCCGCAGGCGATGTGCGACCTGTCCTGGGTCAGCCTGTCCAGCGGTCTGGCGCTCGCCAATGGCGGGCTTGGCGCCGCCCACGGTCTGGCCTCGGTTCTCGGCGCATGCAGTTCAGCCCCGCATGGAGCGCTTTGCGGACGGCTCCTGCCGCCGGTCCTGCGCCGCAATCATGCGCTCGCCGCCGTGGGTGACGATGCGCAGCGCCGGCTGTCCGAAAGTGTCGGAGAAATCTCGCGCATATTCCCGCCGCATCACGGCGCGGATCCGCTCTCGGGGCTGGAGCGGTGGATGGACATGCAGGGCCTGCCGCGTTTGGCCGACTGGTCCATCCACCGGGAGTCGCTGGGCGACCTTGCCGTTGCCGCCGTCACCGCGTCTTCCAGCCGCAAGAATCCGGTGCCATTGACGGCGAAGGATCTGGCCGAGATTCTGCAGGACGCATTCTGAGCCGCCTTCGAGCCTCGGCGGCGATGCTCCGCAAGAGCCGTTCACCGGGTCGCGTCGTGCGGCGGCGCGGCGCCCCGGTTTAGGGGCCGCCTCAGACCGTCGCTGTCGCGCGCATGGCGAGCCCCGCGCCGGGGCGCGCGGCGGCAAGCTCGGTGGTCCCGTCCTGCTGCCGTGCGTTTAGCGTGAAGGCCTGACCGTCGCAGATCGGGCTGAAGGCGCGGAACTCGAAGGCGCGCAAGGTCGCTCCGGTGTTCTGGCGCAGCGCGAGGTCGGCGAGCATCGTCGCGATCAGCGGGCCGTGGAGCACCAGCCCGGCATGGCCCTCGACGTTGCGGGCATAGTCGCGGTCGTAATGGATGCGGTGGCCGTTGAAAGTCAGCGCCGAGTAGCGGAAGAGCATCACCTCCGAGGCCTTGACGGTCTCCGTGACGTCCCAGCCGCCCTCGTCAACCGGCGGCACCGGCGCGGCGTCGCCCGGACGCGGGTCCTCGCGGTAGACGATGTCGTGCTCCTCCCAGAGCGCCGGGCCGTCAACGGTCGCGATCTCGTGCCGCACCGTCACGAAGCAGAGCGCGCCGGAACGGCCCTGCTTCAGCGCCACGTCCTTGATCGTCGAGGTTTTCGTCGCCGTAGCCCCGATCCTCAGCGGGGCGGAGAAGCCGAGCCGCCCGCCCGCCCACATCCGCCGGGGCAACGCTACCGGCGGCAGGAAGCCGCCGAGCGCGGGGTGGCCGTCGCGGCCGAGGTCGCTGAGTTTCGCCGAGTGCAGGAAATAGAGCCAGTGCCAGAGCGGCGGCAGCGGATCGCCGTCGCGGAGCGCCGGGTCACGGTCGAGCGTCATCTCCATCAGGTTCGCGGGCTCGGCCCGGATCCTGTCCGACCGGATCTCGCTGCGGCCGATCCACTGGTTGAGGATCGCGGGGTCCATCGTTCGGTCCATGGCTCAACTCTTCTGCGTGAGGGGGGCGAGGGCAAGCCCCTCAAGGACGGGGCCAAGCCCGATGCGGGCATCCGCGTCCGGATCGAGCAGGCGCGCGGCGGTGGCGTCATCGCCGCCGCAGGCCGCGAACTTGGCGCGGATATCGGCCGGCGACATCGGCCGCACCGGACCGCCCGCGACATGGCCGACGGTTTCGGACAGGGTGCCGCCGCCGGCGAGATGCACCGTCACCCTGTCCGGGTGATCGGGGCTCATGTCGTCGAGCACGGGGCCGGGATCGTAGGCATCGACCTCGGTTCGGTCGAGAAGTGCGGCGATGGCGGGACGGAGGAATGCCTCGGACCGGAAGCTCTGCGGGCCCACGGCGCCGTCTACGAGGGCCGCGAGCGCGCAATAGGTCGCCGAGAACCGGGCCTCGTTGGCATTTGTGGGCCTGAGGAATCCCGAGACGCGGAAGTAAGGCTCGGGCATGCGGATGACGATCCGCACCCAGTCCGCCGGATCGGTCAGGCGGGGCCGGAGCGCAAGGCCCGCGTCGATCACCCGGTGGGTATAGGCGCAACAGGGCCAGGGCTTGCGCAGGATCGCATGTTCGGCGATCCCGAGCGGGCGGCCGATCCGCGCGAGGACTTCGCCGGGATCTGCGTTGGCGCCGTGATGCAGGGCGGCAAAGCCGAAGCGGCCCTCGAAAGCCCCGGCAGCACCGGTCGCCCCGGCAGCGGCGAGCCGCGCCGCCTCGATCCCCGCGCGGGCGGCAAGCCCGGCATGGAGCGCCTTGGCATCGGTGCCGAACTGCGCCTTGAGCCCGCCCGCAAGGCTCGCCGAGATCGCGAGCGCATGGGCGAAGGTGGGCGCGGGCAGCCCCAGGAGCCGCGCCGAGGCTGCCGCCGCGCCCACGCTGCCGAGCGTGCCGGTGGCATGCCAGCCGGCATTGTAATGGTCGTAGCGCAGCCATGCGCCGAGGCGGGTGATGGCCTCGAACCCCACGACATAGGCGTCGAGGAGATCGTCGAGCGGTCGGTTCCCCGCCCGCGTCAGGGCGAGGAGGGCGGCAAGGATCGGGGCGCTCGGATGGGTGGAGCCGGGAACCTCGTAATCGTCGAAGTCGAGCGCATGGGCGGCCGTGCCGAGGATCAGCGCGGTGGCGGTCGCCGTGTCCTCGGACGCGAAGGCCCCGCGCGCGGCGCGGGTCTGGGGCTCGTTCCAGCCCGCGATCATGCAGCCGAAGGTGTCGAGAAGGGCGAGCCGCGCCTCCTCCCGCGCCGTTTCGGGGACGATCACGCCCGAAGCCCAAAGTGCGAAGCTCTCGCAAAAGCTGCTCATGCCACCCCCAGCGACCGCGCCAGCGCGCCGATTTCGGCCCAGGTCGCCTCCGGCACGGCGATCTCGCCGCCCGAGGCCGCGCGATGGGCACGCTCGCGCTCGCCGGGGATCTCGACCCGGTCGAAGCCCGGCGCGGGCGGGCAGGCGCGGAGTTCGGACAGGATCTCCTCGGCCACGGCGGCCATGCGCGGCGCGGCGCGGAAACGGGTGGTGTCGATGCAGATCAGGAGCCAGTTGCACTCGGTGGCGGCGGGGCCGAGCATCGCCTCGCCGATCAGTTCCGCCATCAGCGCCAGCGCATAGCCCTTGTGCTCGCCTGCCGGCAGGATCGCGCCGCCGGCGAAGTAATCCTCCGGGTCGCGGGTCGGGTTGCCTTCGCGGTCGATGACGCAGCCCTCGGGCAGGAGCGCGCCCGCCGAGCGCGCGGCATAGATCCAGCCGCCGGCGATCTTCGAGGTCGCGAAGTCCATGACCACGGGGCCGTCGGCGCCCGCCGGAATCCCCACGCACCACGGATTGGTCGGCAGCATCGCCTTCGCCCCGCCATGGGGCGCCACCTGCCGCCAGGTCTCGCGGTTGCCGCCGCCCATGAGGAAGGTCAGGAACCCGTCCCGCGCGGCCTCGTCGGCAAAGGCGCCGTGCCGCCCGGTATGGCCGACATTGCGGATGGCGAGCGCCGCGATGCCGCTTTCCCGCGCCTGCCGACAGCCCTCGGCGAAGGCCAGCCGCATCGCCGGGATGCCGATGCCGCCTTGCCCGTCCACCTCATGCGTCCCGGTTGCCGTAGACCGGAAAACCGGCTCGGCCCCCGCCTTCAGATAGCCCGAGCGCATCTGCTCGGCATATTGCAGGACCCGCATAAGCCCGTGGCTTTCGATGCCGCAGAGACTGGTGTCGACGAGATGCTCCGCCACCTGCCGCGCGACGTCCTCCGTCGTGCCGAGCGCGCGGAAGATGGCGGCGGCACGCGCGACGGCCTCCCCAGCCGGTACAGACAGCCGGCCGCCGCGCAGGTCCAGCTTTGAGCGGGTCTCGGCCATTCGTCCCGCCTCAGGACGCCTTGTCGAGCGCTTCGAGGAACTTGTCCTTCTCGTCCGGGTGCATCGAGATATTCGTCTGCGGATAGGGGAAGTTCGCCGCCGCGACCTCGCTGTGAAAGGCGTTCAGGGCCGCCACCCGTTCCTCATGAATCTGCCTGTGCAGGCGGCCGACATTGCCGAACGCATGGGCGTGTTTCGGCGGCTTCGACTCCTCGCTCGCCTCGCCGCAGATGTCGGCGACAAAGGACATGATCACGTCGCCCGCCTTGCCGGACCCAAGCGAGAAGGTGACGATCGAGGTCTTGCCGTTCACCGCCTCCAGCACCTCCTCGGCGATGCATTCGGCCTCGACCGCGAAGACGCCCGCATCCTCCATCCGCTTCAGTGTGCGGTAGATCTCCATCGCCTCGTCCGCGGTGCGGCCGAAGGCGCGCAAGCCGCCGGAATAATGGCTGAAGGTCGGGATCAGGCCGATATGGCTCTGGACCGGGATGCCCTCCTTCGCCAGCGCCTCCATCACGTCGTAGGAGCGCAAGGTGTAATACATGTCGCCGCCCTTGCGCATCATCTCGAAGGCGTGGTCCATGATCTCGGGCAGCGTGCCGAACTGCGCCCAGGTCGAGCCGACCCCGGCGAAGTGATGCGGCGCGATCTGGCGCACCTCCTCGATCTGCTCGGCCCAGACCACCAGAAGGTCGATGCCAGCCTCGACGCAGGCGCGCAGTTCCGCGGCATTGGCCGGGTTCGACATCGACAGTTTCCGGCCGGAGCCCTTCAGCGCCTTGAGGTCGGCGACCGTGTAGTTGCGGGCCGAGGGCCTGCGCCCGAAGTCATAGATGCGTTTCATGTCCGTCTCCTGATGATCCGTAGATCCGTTTCTTGCGGTTGCGAGTGGCGGTGATCGCGCTTCGTCGCCATGTCCAAGTGCTCAGGCGGGGAAGGGGTCGGCCTGGTGCGGATCGGTCGCGAGCCAGACCGATTTCGTCTGCAGGAAGGCGCGCATCCCCTCCCAGCCATTCTCGCGGCCGTGGCCGGACTGCTTCCAGCCGCCGACCGGGCTTTGCGTCGCGGCGTTGAAGTAGTTGTTGATGTAGACCGTGCCGGCCTCGATCCGCCCGGCCATCCGCATGGCCTTCGCGACGTCGCGCGACCAGATCCCGGCGGCGAGGCCATAGGGCGTGTCGTTGGCGGTGCGGATCACCTCGGTCTCTGCGTCCCAGGCCTCGGTGGAGACCACGGGGCCGAAGACCTCGTTCTGCGCCAGCTCTGACGCGTTCGGCACATCGGCGAAGATCGTTGGGCCGATATAGTAGCCCTTGTCACGGCAGGCCGTGCGGCCGTCGAGCAGGAGCCGGTGCCCCGCCGCTTCGGCCGCCGCGATCCGTCTCAGGATCGCCTCGTAATGCGGGCGGTTGGCGATAGGACCGATCTGCGAGGCGGGATCGTCGGGCGGGCCGGTGCGGGCCTTCCTCACCACGTTGACCAGCCGTTCGGTGAACGCGTCGATGACCGAGCGGTGGACCAGGAGCCGCGAGCCCGAGATGCAGCTCTGCCCGCCCGCCGGGAAGATCCCCGCAGCGACGCCGTTGACGGCGAGGTCGAGATCGGCGTCGGGCAGCACGATCTGCGGCGACTTGCCGCCAAGCTCCATCACCGTCGGCTTCACCTGCCGCGCGGCGATGGTCGCCGCCGCCCGTCCCCCGGCCGCGCCGCCGGTGAAGCTGACCATCCGCACGTCCGGGTGGTCGATCAGCGGCTCGCCCGTGGTTGGGCCGAAGCCGGTGACGACATTCACCACGCCGGGCGGCAGATCGGCCTCCTCGAGCACCTCCATCAGCTCGAGCGTCGAGCACGAGGCCTGTTCGGAGGGCTTGATCACCACCGTGTTGCCTGCCGCGAGGCAGGGCGCGAGTTTCCAGATCAAGGTGCCTACGGGCGAGTTCCACGGCAGGATTAGCGCGACGACCCCAAAGGGCTCCCAGGTCAGGTAATTGTGCATGTCCGGCACCTCGGCCGGGATGAGCCGGCCCTCGAGCTTGTCGCACATGCCGGCGTAATAGTGGAACGAATCCACCTGCCAGCCGCCCGCCCTCAGCCCCGGCGCGATGTTCGGCAGCCGGCCGTTGTCGCGCAGCTCGACTGCGCCGAGCCGCTCGGCATGGGCACTGATCACGTCGCCGATCCGCCGCAGTACCCGGCCGCGTTCGGCCGGCATCATCCGCCCCCAGGGACCGTCGTGGAACGCCGCCTTCGCCGCCGCGACCGCGCGGGCCACATCCGCGGCGCCGCAATCGGGAACGCGCGCCCAGACCTCGCCCGTGGCCGGGTTCTCGCTCTCGAACCAGCGCCCGGTCGCGGGCTCGTGCCAGGCATTTCCGGCGAAGTAGCGATAGGTTTTCAGCTCAGCCATGCGTCGTTCTCCCTCACCACGATCACCGTGGGCCGGTCGGTTTCGAAGGCGCCCTGGAAGGCCTCGGTGAAAGCCGCCGCGCTGTCAGCGTAGGTGCCGTGGCAGTGGCAGGCTTGTGCGAGGGCGACAAAATCGGGGTTGATCCCCTCCACCCCGACCCGGGCGATGTCGCGCAGGTCCATGTCGTCCTGGATCTGCTTCAGCCCGCCGTTCTCCCAGATGACGATCGGCAGCGCGAGCCGCGCCTCGGCGGCGGTGACGAGCTCGGGCATGGTGAACATGAAGCCGCCATCGCCGGCGAGCACCGCGACCGGCGCGTCCGGTCGCGCCAGCTTCGCCCCGATCCCGTTCGGCAGCGCATTGCCGAGCGCGCAGAACCCCGCCGGATAGAACCAGTGCCGCGGCTTGCGCACCGGCATCGCGAAGGCGCCGGTATAGACGAGCTGGCAGGCATCGCCCGCCCAGACCGTGCCCTCGGGCGCGATCCGGTCGAGAAGTGCCAGAAACTTCGCGTGCCGGCGCTCCGAGCCGCTCAGGTTCGCGGCGATCCGCGCGCGCAGCCCCGCCACACGCGCCACGCCGTCCCGGTCCCGACCCGGGACCTCCGCCAGCGCCACCCGGAGCGCGGCCATGGCGGACCCGGCATCGGCGACAATGCCAAGCGTCGCGGGATAGAGATCGCTGATCTTCGCGGGGTCGATATCGACCCGGATGATCCGGCCCCTCAGCTCCATCCGCTCGATGAAACTGTCGGTCTCGGAAAGCTCCGTCCCGACGGCGAGGATCACGTCGGCCTCGGGAAGGAACGCCTGCACCTCGGGCCTGACGGTCGATGCCGAGAGCGACAACGGATGGTCGTCCGCCACGATCCCCTTGCCGGCGGTCGAGGCGATGACGACGGCCCCCAGGGTATCGGCAATGGCTGTCAGATCCCCCACCGCGCCGGCGGCACCTCCGCCGATCATGATCACGGGGCAGGTCGCGGCCCTAAGCATCCGCGCCGCCTCGGCGATCTGAGCCGGCGCTGGCGCGGGACGGGCGGGCAGGGCGACAGGCTCCCATATCTCCTCGACCATCTCGGCCTGCACGTCGATCGGCAGCGAGATATGGCAGGGACGCGGGCGCTGGCTCGCGAAGATCGAAAACGCACGGGCCATCAGGTCGGGAACATCCGCCGCCCGCCGCGCGGTCGCGGAAAAGGCGCAAAGCGGCTCGGTCGCCCGTTTCTGCTCGGTGATCTCGTGGAGCACCCCCCAGCCCTTGCCAATGGTCCTCGCCTCGGGCTCGGCCGAAACGAGAAGCATCGGCAGGCTGTCGGCATAACACTGGCCAACCGCCGTCGCGGCATTGGTGACGCCGGGGCCGGAGATGACGACGGCGACGCCGACCTCGCCGGTCGCCCGCGCCCAGCCCTCGGCCATGAAGCCCGCGCCCTGTTCGTTGCGGGTCTGGACATGGGTGATCGCCCCGGCGTTCTGCCCGCCCGAGAGCCCCCGGCAAAGATCGAGCGTATGGACGCCCGGTATCCCGAAGACCGTGGTGACGCCGTAGCGCGCCAGAAGCCGCATCGTCGCCTCGCCGCAGGTCATGCTCATGCCGCTGTCTCCTTCGGCTGTTCGGAGGGGAATTCGGGGGCCGGGGCGGGGCGGCCGAGGATCAGGTCGGCGGCTTTCTCGGCCATCGCGATCACGGTGGCGTTGAGGTTGCCGGTGATCTGGGTCGGCATCGCCGAGGCGTCGCAGACCCGCAGCCCCTCGCCCCCCCGGACCCGCAACCCGGCGTCAAGCACCGCCATCGGGTCATGGTCGCCCCCCATCCGCGCGGTCGAGCAGGGGTGATGGCCGGTATAGGTCGTGGCCCGCACCGCCGCCTCGATCTCGGCGTCGGTCCGGGCGTCCCGCCACGGCTCCAGCTCACCGGTGACATAGCGGGCGATCTGGGGCTGCGCCATCACCTCGCGCATCACCTTCACGCCGGCGACCAGTTCCTTGAGATCGCGGGGGTCTGCGTAGTAGTTCGGGTCGATCAAGGGATGCGCCCTCGGGTCGGCGCTCGCCAGCCGCACCGTGCCGAGCGACCGGGGCCGTTCCTGGTTGATGTCGATCTGCACCCCCGGTTTCGCCACCTTGCGGCCCCGCACCAGGAGCTTGCGGCCGAGCCATTGCGACCACGGGGTGCGCTCCCGGTCGCCGTTCGTGAGGTTCTCCTCGACGATCATCGGGGTCATGAAGACTTCCAGTTCCGGCAGGGCGGGGTCGTCGAAGGCGTGAAAGAGGACAGCCGAGAAGAACGCCCCGCCGCCGGGCCCCCGCTTGAAGAGAAGCCAGTTGGCCATGAGCGCGGCCGCCTTGTCGAGCCGCTGGTGGCGGGCGAGCGACAAGTCCATCCGGTCCGAGCCGTATTGCATCGACACATCGACATGGTCGGCAAGATGCGCGCCGACGCCGGGCAGGTCGGCCACGACCGGGATGCCATGCGCCGCCAGATGCGCGGCGGGGCCGATCCCGGACAGCATCAGGGTCTGCGGCGTCGCGAAGGCGCCCTGGCAGAGGATCACCTCCCGCCGCGCCTCGAAACGCTCGCCGGTCACGGTCTCGACCCCGGTCGCGCGGCTGCCGGAGAAGGTCACGCGCGCAACCTGCCGATGGGTCAGCACGGTCAGGTTTCCCGGCCGCCTCCCCAGATAGGCGATGGCCGAGGACTGGCGGATGCCGCGGTGGACGGTGGAATCGGTGCGGGCGACGCCGGTGCGGTCGGGGCCGTTGAAATCGTCGAGACGCCGGTGCCCGGCCGCCCGCGCGGCGTCGATGAACGCCTGGTCGAGCGCGCCGAAGTTCGCCGACAACTCGGTCTTCAGCGGCCCGCCGACCCCGTGCCAGGGATCGCGCCGGTCCCGCGCGCCCTCCGAGCGGCGGAAATAGGGCAGGAGGTCGGCATGGGACCAGCCCGGCAGGCCCATCTGCCGCCAGCCGTCATAATCCGCCGCCACGCCGCGCATGTAGATCATGCCGTTCATGATCGACGAGCCGCCGAGCCCGCGCCCGCGCGCGTAGTAGATGCGCCGCCCGCCGAGTGCCGCCTGCGGCACCGAGGAATAGCCCCAGTCATGCTTCGGATTGCCGAATATGAAGCCGTTGCCGGCGGGCATCCGGATGAAGAGGTCGCGACCCCCGCCGCCCGCCTCGACGAGCGCCACCGTCACCTCCGGGTCCTCGGCCAGCCGCGCCGCCAGCGCGCAGCCCGCCGATCCGCCGCCGGCGACGATATAGTCGAAGCCCGTCATGCGCGCAGCTCCGCGGTGACCGCGTCCGCGAATCCGCGAGTCGTGGCCGTGCCACCGAGATCGGGGGTCAGATGGCCCGAGACCAGCGCCCGCTCCACCGCCGCCTCGATCCGGCGGGCGACGGCGGGCAGGGCGAGGGAATGCTCGAACATCATCGCCACCGAGAGGATTGTGCCGGCCGGGTTGGCGATGCCCTGCCCGGCGATGTCGGGGGCCGAGCCGTGGACCGGCTCGTAGATGCCCTTCACGCGGCCTCCGGGTGACCCGCAGAGGCAGGCCGAGGGCAGGAGCCCGAGCGAGCCCGAGACCACGGCGGCGAGGTCCGACAGGAAATCGCCGATCAGGTTGCAGCCCATCACCACGTCGAAGGACAGGGGAGTTCGCATCATCTGGAAGGCGCAGTTGTCGGCGTACATGTGCGTGAGCGTCACGTCCGGGTATTCGGCCGCGACCTCGGTCACCACCGCGCGCCAGAGCTTGTAGCTTTCCATCACGTTGGCCTTGTCGGCCGAGACGAGCCGCCCCTTGCGCGTCCGCGCGAGGCGGAAGCCGGAATGGGCGATGCGGGCGATCTCGCCCTCGTCATAGGCGGCGGTGTCGAAGCCGTAGCGGCGGCCCGCGCGCCGCTCCTGCCCGCGCGGGGAGGCGAACATCACGCCGCCGGTCATCTCGCGCAGGACCATGATATCGGCCCGCTCGGCGAGCCCGGCGCGGAACGGCGTGAACCGCCCGAGCTCCGGCCAGGCGCGGGCGGGGCGCAACCCCGCATAGGCGTCGAGCGCCTTGCGGAGCCGCATCAGCCCGTCCTGCATCTCAGGGCCGCCGGGCACGCGGATATCGTCCCATTCCGGCCCGCCCACGGCGCCGACCAGAACCGCGTCGGCAGCCCTCGCCGCCGTGACTGTCTCCTCGCGGCAGAAGGTGCCGTGGGCCTCCCAGGCCGCGCCGTGAAGCAGATCCTCGGCGATATCGAGCCGGATGCCCGCCAGCCCGGAGGCCACCTCGGTCACGTCGAGCGCGGCAGCGAGAACCTCGGGACCGATCCCGTCGCCGCCAAGGGCAAGGATGGAGAAGTCCGCCATAGCGCAACCATTCCAAAAGGGTCTTCGGTGTGACGCTAGCAGGCTTGCATGGTTGGAAAAACGCAGAAAAAATGAATACAGATCATTCATCAAGGGAATGAATATGCGCGCCTATCCCGCCCTATCGCAGATCGCGGCCTTCGACGCCGCTGCGCGCCATCTCAATTTTTCGCGGGCGGCGACGGAGCTGAACGTCCAGCAACCTGCGGTCAGCCGGCAGATCGCCGCACTCGAGGCCGATCTCGGCCACCGGCTCTTCCAGCGCAGCAAGCCGCGGCTGCGGCTCACGCCCGAGGGCGAGATGCTGGCGACCGCGGTCACCGACGGTCTCGGCGCGATCCGCCGCGCCATCGACGCGCTCCGGGGGCAGAGGCGGCGCGACGTGCTGGTCGTCAACGCGGCCATCGGCTTCACGAGCTTCTTCCTCCTGCCGCGCCTCGGCGAGTTCCAGAGCGCCCATCCCGATATAAGGGTCGAGGTGGTCACCCGCGACCAGAACCCCGATTACGACCCGACTGCCTGCGACCTCGTGGTGACCTTCGGCGAAGCGCCGCCGCCCGGCACCGAAAGCCGCCCGATCTTCGGCGAGGAACTGATCGCGGTCTGCGCGCCGGGGCGCCTGCCCGCGGGGCGGCGTCTCGGTCCGGAGGAGCTGGTCCGAGAACGGCTCCTGCACATGTCGAGCGGCGCCCATGCCAGCGACTGGGACCGCTTCCTAGCGGGAACCGGGCTCGGCCCACCCGAGCCGCAGCCGATCGACCGGCTCTTCAGCTACATGGTCTACCTGCGCGCGATCCAGAACGGGCAGGGGATCGGGCTGGGCTGGCGCCACCTCGTCGACGATCTTCTGACGAGCGGCGCGCTGGTGCAGGTTTCCGACCGCGTCATCGTCACGCCGCGCGCCTATCACTGCTCGATCCTGCCCCATTCGGAGATGCGCGCCGACGCGCGGGTCTTTCTGGACTGGATCGGCGGGCTGGTGCCGCCGACGGGCGCCCGTGTAAAAACCGGTGCGGCGCAACTCTGACGCTACTGGATCGTTGGGAAGTAATCGTCCGGCGAGACCCGGACGTCGACCAACTTCTCGTCGCGGCCGACCAGAAGCACCACCTCCGGCCCGGCCGACCGGTCCGAGGGGCCGGGCGAGGTGACCGAGACGGCCTGATCGATGGCCATTTCGCCCTGCAACTCGGGATCGTCGAACGGCGCGGCCATGACGCTGCCGTTCATCAGCCCGCGCTTGATCGTGTGGCTGACATAGGTCGAAAGAAACTCCGGCCGCCGCCGCCCGGTATCCGCCGCGAGAAGCCCGATCGCGGCCTCGACCGCCGGGGCGCTGCCGATCAGGTAGTCGACGTCCGGATAACGGTCCAGGGCGGTCTGGACCTGCGCCAGCTGCTGGCGGAGCCCGGTATCGGCGCTGAAGACCTCGAGGATGGTCACGGCGCTTCCGGCGAGGCCGCGCCGCAGCCCATCCTCCAGCGGCGCCGTCCAGCCTGCCGCCGACGGGCCGGAGATGAACACTGCGGTCTTCGCCGCCGTGCCCTCTGGGTGCAGCGTGGCGAGGTGGCGCCCGACCGCCTCGCCCATGTCGCGCCAGTCGACGCCTATGCGGCCACTCAGCGCGTCCGAGTGCAGCTCGTTCACCAGGCCGAAGACCGGGATACCTTTCGCCACGCGGGCGATCTCGCGCATCAGGTCGGGATGGTCCGAGGTGACGGCGCCGATCAGGACCGCGTCCACGCCCCGCGCCGCGCAGGTTTCAAGCTGCTCGATCTGCCGCACCCGCGCGTTGTAGCCGCCCGCCTCGAAGAAGAGGAGCGCCACGTCCTTGCGGGCGGCCTCCTGTTCGAGCCCATAGCCCACGCTCAGCCAGTATTCGTCCTTGAAATGCGGAACCAGCACGCAGAAGAGCGGCCGCGCCGCCGCGGCCGCCGCCGTCAGCGACAGCGCCGCGGCGAGGAGCAGGGCCGCGATTGAACGGATGCCGGAGGCCCCGTAATGTCTGGCCATGCGGAGGACGAGATTTGACACGCGGCTGATCCAGATCCTGTCCGCCATGGGGGCGATCGCCATCATGGTGGGTGTCGCCGCCATTGCCGTCAACCGGCATCTCGTGCGCACGCATGACGCGCTGATGCGCTCGAGCCTTCCGGCGACCGAGCTGACCAGCCGGATCGATGCCTCGGCCGCGGTGGTGGGGACGCTGGCGCAGGCGCTTGTCCAGGCCGACACCAGCGCCGATCTCGACCGGATCGCTGAAGCGCTTGCCGGCGCGGTCGACAGCCTCGAGCGGGGGGCGCGGGAGCTTGGCGCGGTGCGGCGCGGTGCCGCGCCGCCGGGCACGGAGCGCGGTGCGGCCGGAATCGTCGCGCAGATGACCGGGGAAGGGCACGATCTCCTCCGGCTCTCGGACCGGATCGCGGTGCAGGCTGCGGGGATCGACGAGATGGGCGGGCGGCTCGACGGACTGATCGAGGCGCAGATCGACCTAGCCCGGCTGCGTGTCACGGCGGGCATCGCCGGGGTCTATTCGCATCCCGAACGCGATGCGCGGCGGATTCTCGACCAGCTCGCCGACCGCTACTTCTTCGGCTTCGAGCGGCTCGCGGAACTGGCGCGGATCGTCGATGCCGCGCGGCTGATGTTGCAGCAGGTTCCGGTCAGCGGGACCCCCGAGGCGCTGGCCGCTGCCGGGGCCGATCTGACCGACCGCCTCGGCCTCGCCGAGCGCCGGGTCATCTACATGCCGTCCCCGTCGGCGCGCGAGGAGGCGCAGGCAATCCTGGTCCGGCTGCGCGGCGCGGCCGGACCCGGCGGCCTCCTGTCGCTTCAGGCCGAGCGAATGGCCTTGCAGTCATCAATTGCCACCGGCAGCGAGCGGCTCCGCCAGATCATCGCCACGCTCTCGGCCGAGGCCCGGCAGGCCCGCGATGCGGCGCAGGCCGAGGCCCTGGCCGAAATCACGCGGGCCGAGCGCGTGTCCTCCTGGCTCGCTGCCGCGCTCTTTGTTCTGGTCCTCGCCTCGGTCGTCACCGCCTCGGCGCTGTGGCTCTATGCGCGCCGGCAGATCGTCACGCGGCTCGCGGACCTCTCGCGCCGCATCGTCTCCGTTGCGCGCGGCGATTTCGGCGCGCCGATGCCGATCAGCGGCCATGACGAGATCGGGCGCATGGAAAAGGCGCTCAACATCCTGCGGCGGCGGATGCGTGAGGCGGCGCGTCTCCGCGAAAGCCTCGAAGACGCGGTGATCGCGCGGACCGGCGACGTGGTGGCCGAGATGCGCGCCTCGGACGCCGCCCGCGCCGAGGCCGAGGCCGCGAGCCGCAGCAAGACCGAATTCCTCGCCCGGATGAGCCACGAGATCCGCACGCCGCTCAACGGCATCATCGGGATGCTCGGCCTCCTCGAGGCCGAGGTGACCGGGCCGGGCCAGCTCGAGCGGGTTCGGACGGCGCACCGCGCGGCGCGCGAGCTTCTGGAGATTACCAACGACATCCTCAGCTATGCCAGCAGCGAGGACAGGGCTAATCGCGGCAACGCGGTGCATTTCCGGCTGCGCGAGCTTGTCGGTCAGCTCGGCCACCAGCTCCACTCGCTCGCCGGCGCGAAGGGGCTGGAGGCGGTGGTGGACCTCGCCGAGCCGGCGCCGCCGGTCCTCTGCGGCGATGTCGTGAAGATCCGCCAGGTGGTCGGCAACCTGGTCTCCAACGCGGTGAAATACACCCGGCGCGGCACCGTCGCGCTGTCGGTCGACCATGCCGTCGAGGCGGCGACCGGGCGCCATGTCGTGAGCTTCACCGTCGCCGACACCGGCATCGGCATGACCCGCGAGGCGATCGCGCGCGCCTTCGACGCCTATGAACGCGCCGATTCTGCGCGCCGGTCCGGGATCGAGGGCATGGGGCTCGGCCTCGCCATCTCGCGCAACCTCACCGAGGCGCTCGGCGGGGCGCTCAGCGTCGAGAGCGAGCCGGGCATCGGCAGCCGCTTCACGCTGACCGTGCCGCTCCTGCCGGGCGAGCCCGACGCGGTCGCCGAGGACGAGGCGCCGCTGGCGGCACACGATTTTGGACGCGACGTGCTGGTGATCGAGGATAATGCGGTCAACCGGATGGTGGCGCGCGGCTATCTGGAACGGCTCGGCTGCCGGGTGGAGGAGGCCGAGACCGGCGCCGCAGGGATCCGGTTGGCGGCCGAGCGGCCTTTCGACCTGATCCTGATCGACCTCGACCTGCCGGACATCGAGGGTGGCGAGGTGGCGCTGCGCATCGGCGGCGGGGCGCGTCTTGCCATCCTGACCGCGCATCTCATTGAGGACACGGCGGAGAACCGCGCCCGCCTCTCGGTTGGGCGGATCCTGACCAAGCCGGTCTCGCCGCGGGCTCTGGCGGAACTACTCGAAGGATCGAAGCCGGCCCCGGTCGACGGCACGGCCGTGGCCGAGAGCCTGCGCGGTGACATCGCCGACCTCGGCGCCGACGTGACCGGGCGGATTGTCGGGACCTTTCTCGGCGATCTGCCCGAGGCGCTCGAGGCGATTGTCTCCGCCACGCCGGAGCGGCAGCGCAAGGCGGCGCACCGGCTGAAGGGGGCGGCGGCGAATTTCCGGCTCGCGGCGCTCTGCGACGTTCTGGGCCGGATCGAGGCCGCGCCGGAGGGGGCCGATGCCGCGCTCATCGGGCGGATGCGCGCGGCCGCCGACAGTGCCGCGGCGACCTTGCGCGCGGCAGCGGCTGCGGAAGGGCTTCAGACCGAGGCGGGATCGACGAACCTGTAGCCGCGGCCGTGATCGGTCAGGATCCAGTCCGGCGCGGCGGGATCACGTTCGAACTTGCGCCGGAGCCGCCCGACCACGACGTCGATCATGCGGTCGTTGGAGCGCATCGCACCCCGGCCGATCATCTCCGACAGCCGCGCCCGACTCAGCGTCTGGCCCGGATGGTCGGCGAGCGCGGTCATGACGTCGAACTCCAGCGGCGTCAGGCTCTCGACCCGGCCGGCCGAGACCAGCCGGTGGCGGATCCGGTCGAGCCGCCAGGGGCCGAACGTGTCGACCGGCTGGGCCGCTCGCGGCGCCTGGCCGATATCGGCGATCCGGGCGAGCAGGTTCTTCACCCGCGCCGCGAGCTCGCGCTTGTCGAAAGGTTTGGTGACATAGTCGTCGGCGCCCATCTCGAGCCCGACGATCTTGTCGACCTGATCGGACCGCGATGTCAGGAGGATGATCCCGACCCGCGACCGCGCCCGTTGCTCGCGGGTGATCGTCAGCCCGTCCTTGCCCTCGAGGTTGATGTCGACGAGCAGCAGTTCCGGAGGGTCGATGTCGATAATCTCGTCCATCGCCTCGGCGCCGTCGACCTCGGTCACGCGGTAGCCGAGCTCGCGCAGATAGGCCGCAAGACGCATCCGCGTGACGCGGTCATCCTCGACGATCAGGACATGCTGGGTCATGGTGTTGATTTACAATTCTTTACAACTTCGCACAAGCAGAATTGCGCCCCATCAAGCCCGTCGCGGTCCGGAAAGCCTAGGGTCCGCATCGAAACGCACATACAGGAGGCAACCATGACCTTTCTGAACCCCACCCGCCGCGGCTTTCTGATGGGCGGCGCCGCGCTCGGCGCCACGGGCCTGATGAACTCCACCGCACTCGCCGCGATCGACCCCAATTCCTTCGCGGACCGCACCTTCCACGCCACCCACTACGGCCCGTTCGAGGCGGTGGTGCGCGACGGCAAGCTCGTCGGCATCAACGCCGTGGCCGAGCTTGACGCCCGCCCGACCGAGATGCTGACCTACGGCATCATGGACCGCACCTACGACAAGACGCGGATTCTCTATCCGATGGTGCGCAAGTCCTACCTCGAAGGCTGGGAGAGCGGCGACACCAGGCCCGAACTGCGCGGCAAGGAGCCCTACGTTCGCGTCGACTGGGACACCGCGCTCGGCCTCACGGCGAAGGCGCTTCTCGATACCGCGACGACCCACGGCAACGAGGCGATCTTCTCCTCCTCCTATGGCGGCTGGGCCAATGCCGGCAACTTCCGCCCGAACGTCATGCAGGGGCGGCTCCTCAACCTGATGGGCGGCTGCACGAACACCCAGGGCGACTGGTCGGCCGGCGCCTCGCAGATCTCGCTGCCCCGCGTGATCGGCGACATGGAGGTCTATTCGCCGCAGACCGCCTGGGAGGTGATCCGCGACAACACCGAGCTTTTCGTTCTGGTCGGCTGCGACCCGATCAAGAATAACCGGATCGAGTACACGGTGGCCGACCACGGCATGTACGCGCCCTGGGAACAGATCCGCGACAACGGCTGCCGCTTCGTCTCGATCAACCCGCAGCGCACCGCGACCGACGAATATCTTGGCGCCGAATGGGTGAGGATCGTCCCCAACACCGACACCGCGCTCTTCCTCGCGATGGCCTGGCATGTGCTCGACAAGGGGCTCGAGGACCGCGCCTATATCGACAGATACACCGTCGGCGCCGACAAATGGATCGCCTATGTGAAGGGCGAGACGGACGGGACCCCGAAGACGCCGGCCTGGGCCGCGACGATCACCGGCATGGACGAGGCGAAGATCACCGAACTGGCCGAGCTTCTGGCCGCCTCGAAGACCCAGATCGCCGGCGCCTGGTCGCTGCAGCGCGCCCAGCACGGCGAGATGGCGCACTGGGCGATCGTGAATTTCGCGGCGCTGACCGGCAAGATCGGCAAGCCGGGGCAGGGCGTTGGCTTCTCCTGGCACTACGGCAACGGCGGCATGCCGCAATCGGGCAAGGCGACGCCCACCGGCATGAGCCAGGGCCGCAACTGGGTGAAGGGCATCTGCCCGGCCTCGCGCATCACCGAGATGCTGGAAAACCCCGGCGCGACCTTCACCTACAACGGCCGCGAAAGCACCTATCCGGACGTGAAGATGATCTTCAACGCCGGCAACAACTTCATGTCGCACCAGCAGGACACCAACCGGCTGATCCGCGCGCTGGAAAAGGTCGAGACCATCGTCAGCGTCGATGTCTGGTGGACCGCCGCGACGCGCTGGGCCGATATCGTCCTGGCCGCCTCCTCGACGCTCGAACGCGACGACATCAGCGTCGGCGGCACCTATTCGAACGACAAGGTCTTCGCGATGAAGAAGGTGATCGAGCCCCTGGGCGAGAGCCTCTCGGATTACGAGATCTTCGAGGCCCTGTCGGACAAGCTCGGCCTCTGGGCGCAGTTCACCGACGGCGAGGACCTGATGACCCATATCCAGCGGGCCTATGAACGCTCCGCCGCCGCCGAGCACACGCCGTTCGAGGCGTTCTGGGAAAAGGGCTACGCCCGCATGGAGGTGCCGGCCGAGGCCCGCAAGTGGACCCGCCACGGCAGCTTCTACGAGGATCCCGAGGCCAACCCGCTCCACACCGCATCCGGGAGGATCGAGATGTTCTGCGAGGAGATCGCGAACATGCAGCTCGAGGACTGCCCCGGCATGCCCGTCTGGATGGAGAAGCACGAATATCTCGGCAACGCACAGGAGGGGCAACTGCACGTCGTCAGCCCGCATCCGTGGTTCCGGCTCCACAGCCAGATGGCCAACTCCGAGACCTTGCGGAACCTCTACATGGTGCAGGGCCGCGAGCCGGTGCGGATCAACACCGAGGACGCGGCGGCGCGCGGCATCGCCGACGGCGATCTGGTCGAGCTCTACAACGACCGCGGCACGGTGATCGCCGGCGCGGTGGTGTCGGACGACATCATGCCGGGCGTCGTGTCGATCTACGAGGGCGGCTGGCCGCAGCTCGACAGCAAGGGCCGTTGCAACTCCGGGCTGGTGAACTTCATCACCTCGACCCAGCGCGCTTCGGGCCTCAGCCAGGCGACTTCGGCCAACACCGTGCTCGTCTCGATGCGCAAGTGCGAGGATCCGGAGGGGCCGAACCTCGCTTACGATCCGCCCGCGATCATCGAGGACATGGAGGTCGCGGCGCTCGACGACGAGAAGCTCGGCCTCGACCGGATCACCGCGATCACGGATGCGCTCTATGCCGACATGGATCCGGGCGAGAAGCTCTTCTACGAACGCTGCACCGTCTGCCACGGCCCGCGCGAGGTCTCGCACTTCACCCAGCTCCAGTGGAAGGGCATCACGCCCTCGATGTTCCCCCGCGCCGGTCTTGACGAGGCCGAACAGGCGCTGGTGATGGACTACCTGATGAAGAACGCCTCCGACGCGATGTGAGGCAGTGCCAAACCGGGCGGCCGGATGCGCCGGCCGCCCCCCCCCCATTTCTCCGGCCGAAAGCGATGACCATGACGATGCATCACGCTCCGGTCCCCGGCACGCCCTGCCGCATGGACCTGCCGCCGGCTCCCTTCGTCGACGGGTTCGGCAGGCGGGTCCGCTACCTGCGGCTCTCGGTCACCGACCGCTGCGACCTGCGCTGCACCTACTGCATGGCCGAGACCATGACCTTCCGCCCGAAGCGCGAGCTTCTGAGCCTCGAGGAACTGGCGCGGCTCTCGGCACTCTTCATCCGCCACGGCGTCAGCAAGCTCCGGATCACCGGGGGCGAGCCGCTGGTGCGGCGCGACGTGATGGATCTCTTCGGCGATCTCTCGCGCCACCTGCGCTCCGGCGCGCTCCACGAGCTGACGCTGACCACCAACGGCACGCTGCTGGCCCGCCATGCCGGGGCGCTCGCCGCCTGCGGTGTCCGGCGGGTCAACGTGTCGCTCGACACGCTCGACCCCGCGCGCTACCGCGCCATCACCCGGCGCGGCGACATCCGCATGGTTCTGGCCGGGATCGAGGCGGCGCGGGAGGCCGGCCTGAAGGTGAAGATCAACGCGCTCGCCAGCCGCGGCGCCTTCGAAAGCGAGGTCGACGACCTGATCCGCTTCGCCCACCGCCGCGGCATGGATCTCACGCTGATCGAGGAGATGCCGCTCGGCGAGACCGGGCTCGACCGCCGCGCCAGCGTGCTCTCGCTCCGCGAGCTGCAGGCCGACCTTGCGAGCCGCTGGACGCTCGCGCCCGAGCGGGCCGGCACCGGCGGCCCGGCGCGGTATCTGCGGGTGGCCGAGACCGGCGGAATGCTCGGCCTGATCTCGCCGCTCTCCTGCAATTTCTGCGCGCTCTGCAACCGGGTACGGGTAAGCTGCGACGGCCGGCTCTTCACCTGCATGGGCGACGAGGGCTCGGTCGACCTGCGCGCGCCGCTCCGCCGCTCCGAAGGCGCCGCCTTGCAGGCGATCCGGCAGGCGATCCGGGCCAAGCCGGAACGCCACCGGTTCGACCTCGCGCGGATGGCGGAACCCGCCGTTGCGCGCCACATGTCGGCGCTCGGCGGATGACACGCAGATGCGCGAGTGCCGCCCCGCGCTGCGGCACCGGAATACGGACTCGCACCGGGCGCGCGGCCACCACTATCCTTGAGAGGCCAGCAACGAAACGACACGGAAAGGACTTGCCATGACCCAGGATCTCCCCGGCGCCGCCGGCGACATCGCCAAGAGCCACCCCGCGGTCTGGGACGCCTACGCGGCCCTCGGCGCCGCCACCAGCACGGCCGGCAGTCTCAGCGACCGCGAGCGCCGCCTCGTCAAGCTCGCGCTCGCGATCGGCGCCGCCTCCGAGGGCGCGGTGCATTCCCACGCCCGCCGCGGCCTCGCCGAAGGTCTTTCCGGCGACGACCTGAAACAGGTCGCCCTCCTCGCGATCGGACCGCTCGGCTTCCCGCGCGCCGTCGCCGCGATGACCTGGATCACGGACGTCTCCGACTCCGCCTGACCGGCGCCGCACCGTTCCCGGATCATTCGAGCCGCCCGGTGAAGACGTAGCCCTCGCCATGCGAGGTCGAGATGATCTGTGGCAGCTTCGGATCGCGCTCGATCTTGCTGCGCAGGCGCCGGATCAGGACGTCGACGGTGCGCGGGTCGCCGCCCTCATGCCGGTGGGTGACCGCCGCGGCCAGCATCTCGCGGCCGAGAACCTCGGCGGGATGGCGGACGAGCTGCGCCAGGAGCTCGTACTCGGCGCGGGTCAGGCGCACCGCCTCGCCGGTCTCGCGGGTCAGCGCCCGCGTGGCGACGTTGAAGGTGAAGCCCTCGAAGCGGAATACGGTGCGGCTGAGATGGCGCAGCGCCATCGTGCGGCGCAAAAGGTTCTTGATCCGCGCCAGAAGCTCGCGCCGGTTGAACGGCTTGCAGACATAATCGTCCGCGCCCATCTCCAGCCCGACGATCCGGTCCACGTCGTCGGTACGGCCGCTGATCAGGATGATGCCGACCTCGGAGAGCGCGCGCTGCTCGCGGGTGATCTGGAGCCCGTCCTTGCCCTCGAGGTTGATGTCGACGAGCAGCAGGTCCGCGTTGTCACGGGCCAGTACCGCCTCGGCTTTCTCGGCGCTCGCGACCTCGGTCACGCGGTAGCCATGCGAGTCCAGGTAGCTCGTCAGGGTCGCGCGCGTGACCGGCTCGTCCTCGATGATCACGATATGCGGCTGGCGGTGTCCGGGCATGCTCCCTCCGATTTATCCTAGCAGTTAACATTTTTTCATAACTTGCGCGAGTCCGTTCATCGGCCCCGGCTGACCTGTTCACATCGCGTCCCTAGCGTCAGTCCGTCGGCAGCGCGGCGCCGGTCCGCACGTCGGCAGGTCAACAGGGAGCACACAATGAAAAAAGCCAGACTCATTCTCGGCGGAACCGCCGCCATCCTCGCCGCCGCAGGGGCGGCGCAAGCCGATTCCGACGACCCGATCATCATCCCGATCCACAACTGGTCGAGCCAGATTGTGATGAGCCATGCCGTCGGCAAGATCCTCGAAGATGTTGGCGCCAATGTCGAATTCGTCACGACCGACAGTCAGGCGGTCTACGAATCCGTGCGCCTCGGCGACGTGACGATGGAACTCGAGGTCTGGGAAGGCGCCTTCGGCGCCTCGTTCCGCGCCGCGCTGGAGAAGGGCGGGCTGCATGACGTCGCCACCCATGCCGCGACGACGCGCGAGGACTGGTGGTACCCGCTCTGGACCAAGGAGGCCTGTCCCGGCCTGCCGGACTGGAAGGCGCTGAACGACTGCGCGGCGGTCTTCGCGACGCCCGAGACCGGCGACAAGGGCCGCTTCCTCGGCGGCCCGGTCGACTGGTTGAAGCACGACCAGGAGCGGGTCGACGCGCTCAACCTCAATTTCGTCGTGGTCAACGCCGGGTCGGCGGCCGCGCTCTGGGCCGAGATCGGCGCGGCAGAGGCCGAGAAGAAGCCGATCGTGCTCTTCAACTGGACGCCGAATTTCGCCGAAGCCGTCTGGCCGGGCGAGTTCGTCGAGTTCCCGGCCTGGGAGGACGGTTGCGACACGGATGCCGCGGTGGGCCCCAACCCCGACATGACCTATGACTGTGGCAACCCCGCGGGCGGCTATCTCAAGATCGCGGCCTGGGACGGGATGAAGGAGAAATGGCCGACCGCCTACGAGACGCTGACCAAGGTCTCCTTCACCAACCCGCAGATCGCCGAGATGGCGAAGCTCGTCGATGTCGACGAGATGGAGCCCGAGGACGCCGCCGCCGAATGGCTGGCCGCGAACGAGGACGTCTGGAAGCCCTGGACCGAGTGAACGCAAGCGCGAGACCGCCATCGGGGGTTGCCCCCGATGGCTCGAAACAGGAGCCAGTGACCCGATGACCGACGCCGCACCCGTGATTTCCTGCCGCAATGTCTGGAAGCTTTTCGGAGCCGATCCCCACGGCTACCTCGCCAGCGCCGGGCGCGGCCAGAGCTTCGAGGAGATCCGCAAGGCCGGCTACATTGCCGCCGTCCGCGACGTCTCGATCGAGGTCGGGCGCGGCGAGATGCTGGTGATCATGGGGCTCTCGGGCTCGGGCAAGTCGACGCTGGTGCGCTGCATGTCGCGCCTGATCGACATCACCGGCGGCGAGGTCATCGTCGACGGTCAGGACGTGATGGCGCTGAACGAGCGCGAGCTGATCGAGCTGCGCCGCCGCAAGATGGGGATGGTGTTCCAGAGCTTCGGCCTCCTGCCGCACCGCACGGTGCTCGACAACGTGGCCTTTCCGCTCGAGATGCGCGGGCAGGACCGCCACGACCGGCGCGAGCGGGCGATGGAGGTGATCAAGCTCGTGGGGCTCGAAGGACGCGAGGAGTATTTCCCGCGCGAGCTTTCGGGCGGCCAGCAGCAGCGCGTCGGCATCGCCCGCAGCCTCGCGATCGAGCCCGACATCTGGTTCCTCGACGAGCCGTTCTCGGCGCTCGATCCTCTGATCCGGCGCGAGATGCAAGACGAGTTCCTGCGGCTGCGCGGCATGCTCGGCAAGACCATCGTCTTCATCACCCATGATTTCGATGAGGCTTTGCGGCTCGCCGACCGTATCGCGATCATGAAGGACGGCGCGGTCGAGCAATGCGACACGCCCGACCGGATCGTGCTGAAACCCGCGACGGAGTATGTCGCGAAGTTCACCGAGGATGTCGAGAAGTCGCGGGTCGTGCATGCCAAGGTGCTTGCCCAGCCGATCAACGGCCATCCGGTCGACGGCCCCGCGGTGGCGGCCGACGCGACGGTGCTGCAACTCGCCCGGCAACTCGTCAACGAAAGCCGCGAGATGCTGCCGGTCGCCGACAAGTCGGGCCGGCTTATCGGCGCGATGAACCGCCAGGAGGCGCTCGACATATTGCTGGGGTCGGTCTGATGGCGGTCACCGATCTCACATCCGGCCAGGTGCGCCGCTTTGCCCGACCCCACACGGCCGCGGTGCTTCTGGCGCTCGCGGCCCTTCTGGCGCTCGCCAAGCCGGCGCTGCCGGAGTTCCTGACCCGTGTGCCGGGCTGGGCGGTGCTGCCCTATGACGTCTGGATGCAGGGGCTGTTCGACTTCATCAAGGACGATCTCGGCCTGATCCACGTCACGCGGACCATTTCGGCGGGGCTGGAGTGGCTCCTCGATATCACCGCCAACCTGCTCTACGGCAAGAACCGCTGGCCCTATCTCGGCCCGATCCCCTGGACCGCGGTCGCGGCGGTGGCGGCGGTGACGGGCTATGCGCTGAAAGGCTGGCGGATGGCGCTTCTCGCCGGCGGCACCTTCGTCTGGGTGGCCCTGGTCGGGCAATGGGAAATCGCCATGCAGACCATGTCGGTGATCGCGGTCGCCGCCCCGGTCGCGGCACTCGCCGGGCTCCTCCTCGGCCTCGCCGCCTGGAAGTTCCCGCGCTTCGAGCGCGCGCTGATGCCGCTGCTCGCGGTGTTCCAGACGCTGCCGTTCTTCACCTACCTCCTGCCGGCGGTGATCTTCTTCAAGGTTGGCCCGACGGCAGGCTGCGTCGCCACCGTCGTCTACGCGGTGCCGCCGATGGTGCTGATGACCGCGCTCGGGCTGAAGAAGGTCTCGAGCGAGGTGGTCGAGGCCGGCCACATGAGCGGCTCGACCCGCTGGCAGATGCTGCGCCATGTCTACATCCCCTCGGCCCGGACCGAGCTTCTGGTCGGCGTCAACCAGGTCATCATGCTCTCGCTGGCGATGGTGGTCCTCACCGCCTTCATCGGCATGCCGGGGCTCGGCGCGAAGCTCCTGTCGCTGATGAACTCGCTGAAGCTCGGGCGCAGCTTCGAGATCGGGGTGACGATCGTGCTGATCGCGGTGACGCTCGACCGCTGCTCGAAGGCCTGGGTCGTGAAGCAGCCCGAGCATTTCGAGCGCGGCACGCCGTGGTGGCGGCGCAACCAGGTGCTGCTGATCGGGATCGCCGCGTTCCTCGGTTTCCTGATCGTCGCCCAGTTCGTTCAGGTCGCAGACCACATCAAGCGTGACCAGGACTTCTCGATCGGCGCCGAGATCGACGGCGTGATCCGCGCGATCCTCTCCAACAAGGCGATCACCGGGATAACCGAATGGCTGCGCTGGTTCCTGATCACCTGGGTGCTGATCCCGTTCCGCAACGGGCTTCTGTGGCTGCCGACCGCCTCGGTCGTGCTCGCGGCGGCGGCGGCGGGCCATTTCGTCGGCGGGCGCCGCTCGGCGCTCCTCGCGGGAGCCTTCTTCGGGATCGTCGCGCTGACCGGCTGGTGGGACCGCTCGATCATCACGCTTTACGCGGTGATTTCGGCGGTCGTGCTCGCCGCCCTGATCGGCCTGCCGCTCGGGATCCTCGCGGCGCGGCGGAAGAAATGGGCCGAGCCGATCCTGCTCGTCTGCGACACCGCCCAGACCTTCCCGAGCTTCGTCTACCTGATCCCGGCGATCATGCTCTTCGGCGTGAATGACGTGTCGGTGGTCTTCGCGATCTTCATCTTCGCCACCGTGCCCTTGATGCGCTACACGATCGAGGGCATCCGCGCCGTCCCCGAGGAGCTACTGGAGGCGGCGGACATGTCCGGGGCGACGCGGCGCCAGAAACTCCTCAAGGTGCAGCTGCCGCTCGCGCTGCCGACGATGGCGGTGGGCTTCAACCAGGCGATCATGTTCGCCTTCTTCATGGTGATCATCGCCGCCTTCATCGGCACCCAGGACCTTGGCCAGGAACTGCAGAAGACCCTCGCGGGCAACCAGCTCGGCAAGAACTTCGTGCTCGGCATGTGCGTGGCGCTGATGGCGCTAAGCTTTGATCACATCATCATGCGCTGGTCCGCCAACCGCCGGCGGGCGCTCGGGGTGTTCTGAGGTCGTGCTCTCGGTCCGTGGCGGGTCTGCCGGCTGTCGCGCAACCGTCATCTTTCCCGGGCAAGGTGGCGGCCATGAGCAACCTCGACCGACTTCCTCACCTGCTGGCCGCTCGCGACTGGATCGCGGCGGAACGGCTCCTGCGTCGCGCGGTCGCCCTTTCGAGGGCGCCCGCAAGCGTTTTTTACAACCTCGCCAAGGTGATCGAGATGCGCGGCCGCGCGCCGCAGAACCTGCCGTGGCTGCGCAAGGCCGTCGCGGCCGACCCCGCCCACGCCGCCGCGTGGTTCGAGCTTGGCCGCACGCTGATCGGTGCGGGCGACCCCGTCGCGGCCGAACGCGCCTTCACGAAGGCCCTGGCGCTGACCCCGGGCGACGCCGACGCGCGCCGCAACCTCGCGCGGCTCCGGCTCCGGCTCGGCGACTGGCAGGCGGCGATCGAGGCCGCCCACGGCCTGCCCGAGGACCGCGAGGTGCTGGTGCTCAGATACCGCGCCGCCTGCGAGCTCGGGCAGGATGCGACGCCGCACCTCAAGGCGCTCCTCTCCGACGCCGCGTCGCGGCCCGAGGCGCTGACGGCGATGATCCGCGTGGCGAAGGGGCGCATCCCGCTCCGCCTTCCCGAGCTTCAGGCGCGGTAGCTCTTGCGGTAGTGGCCGGGTTCGGCCTGCAACGTCTCCTGGATGTGGCGGCTTTCGGCGATCACCGCCTCCGACATCGTCGCGATCTCCAGCCCCGGCTGGCTGCATGGCAGCGCGATCACCTGCGCCACCGGGGTGCCCGCCGGCAGCACGCCTTCGAACCCCGGATCGGTCCAGAGCGCGGGAAAATGGACATAGCCGAGCCGGAAGCGGTCGGCGCTGACCAGCCCCGAGAGCGTCCGGAACGGCAGGTCGGCGCGGTTCAGCGGATGGGTGAAGAGAAGATCCCAGCCCTCGGGCGCCTCCAGCGCCCAGAAGTTGATGAACTTGACCATCAGTTGGCCGTCAACCGGCAGCGGCGCCCCCGTCGCCTGTTCGGGAACATGGAGCCCGACCGGCGCCCGCGTGAGCGGGGCGTCGGCGATCACTGGCGGATCCCAGTCCCAGGCGATCTCTCCGCCTTCCACGGTCAGGTCCGTCGCGAGCGGGATCATCAGGCCGAGCGAGAGCGCGTCGATGAAGGGCAGGCAGTGCTTGAGGGTGCGGACCGTCATGCCGCTGAGCGTCGGCGCCGCGACCTCGGCGGGCATGGTGCGCAGCCAGTGGGGCAGCGCCCGCGCGGCGGGCACCGGCGTCGGCAGGATCGGCTCAAGGGCGGGATGGCAGCGCGCGATGATCTTCATGCGCGCGACCTACGCCCTTTCCCGCCGCCGCAAGAGGGTGTGGCCGAGCGCCGCCGCGAAGGTCAGGAGGATGATCACCGTGCCCACCGCGTTGATCACCGGTGGATGGCCGTTCGGATTGCGCGCCATCGCCCCGATCTCGGTCGCGAAGGTGCAGGCGCCGCCCTTGGCGAACATCGTCGTGTTGTAGTTCTCCATCGAGGCGAGAAAGGCGATCACCCCGGCCGAGACCAGCGCCGGCGCGAGGAAGGGCAGGGTGATGCGCAAGAAGATCCTGAGCGGCGAGGCGCCGAGATCCATCGCCGCCTCCTCCAGCTCCACCGGCTGGCGCTGGAGCCGCGCCATCAGGATCAGCATCGGATAGCCCGCGACGAAGGTGAGCTGCGCGGCGATGATGGTGAAAAGCCCCGCATCGACCCCGATCCGGCCCCAGAAGACCAGTGCGGACAGCCCGAGCACGATCCCCGGCGCCAGCATCGGCGACAGCAGCACCCACCAGAGAAGCCCGTTCGCCCGGCTCTGCCAGCGCGTCAGCATCACCGCGCCAGCAAGTCCGAGAAGCAGCGCCAGGGGTACGACGCCCGAGGCCACCTTCAGCGAATTGCCGAAGCAGCCGAAGAACCGGTCGCGGTCGATCGTGCGCAGGACCGCGTCCGCCCTCAGCGCCTCGTCGGGCATCCAGGCGAAGGCGTACCACTTGCCGGTGACGCCGTGCCATTCGGTGACCGAGGGCGGTGAGGTATCGTTGACCGAGGCCACGATCATCAGGAGGAGCGGCGCGAACATGAAGGCGAGGAACGCCCAGGTGTAGAGGTTGAGCAGCCTTTGGGAGGTCATTGCACCCTCGCGAAGTCTTTGAGCCGGGTCTGCATGATCCACATGAAGAGCCCCACGATGAGGAAGCAGACGAGCGTGTAGGCGAAGGAATAGGCCGCGCCGACGTTGGAGGTCTCGGATTCGAAGAACTTGTTGTAGATCGTCTGGCTGAACCATTCCGCCTGCAGCCCGCGGCTGATGATGCGCGGCACCGAGAAAGCGCCGGCGGCGAGCATAAAGGTCGCGATGCAGCCGACCGCGATGCCGGGCTTGGCATGGGGAATGACCACCCGGCGATGCACCCGCCACGGGCTCGCGCCGAGGTCGCGCGCGGCCTCGATCTGGTTGCGGTCGAGCGTGCTCATCACGTTGAGCATCGGGAAGACCATGAAGAGGACGTAAGTGTAGGCGATGACCACGAAGACCGTGCCCGGCATCCGCGCGAACTGGATCGGCTCGGTGAGGATGCCTGTCCAGATCAGCAAGGAATTCAGCACCCCGCGATTGTCGATGATCGTGGTCCAGGCATAGATCCGCATCAGCTCGGCGATGGCGTAGGGGATGATGAGGCCGAGCATCAGCCAGACCACGCGATGGGCCGGCGTGGCGAGCGCCACCTTGTAGGCGATCGGGTAGCAGATCGCGAGCGCGAGCGCGGTGGTCATGACCGCGAAGAGGAGCGTCCTTGCGAGGTTGGTCAGGCCGAGCCGTTCGTAGACTTCGCCGCTTTGCTCGTAGCGCAGGCCGAGAAGACCGTAGATCCGCTTGCCGATCTCCCTGCTCTCGGCCGCCTTCGCCTCCGCCGAGAGCGGGATCCTGGTGGCCGCGACCAGCACGTCGAAATTGGTGAGCGTCAGCTTCGGCTGGTCGGCCTCGCGCAACAGCAGCTTGGCGTTGAGGTCGCTGGCGAGATCGCGGATTCACCCGGCCGCGGCGATCTGCTCGGCGAGCGGCAGCGTGTCGTCGACATGGAGCCGTGGCAGGCCGTAGGCCTCGTCGAGCCAGGCCTCGCTGCCGTCGTCGCGGGCGAGGGTCTTGTGGGTGTCGGCGCGGTCGCATTGCAGGATGTAGGGTCGGATCGCCCCGGCGCTGCCGCCGAAGGACGGCACCGCGAGCGCCCGTCCGCCGCCGCCATCGGTGGTCGTCGGTGCCATGCCGCTGATCGAGGGCACCGCGAGCCCGCCACTCGTGCTCTCCTCCGCGGGCGCGTCATAGCGCGCGAGGACCGAGAGGCAGGTGGCGGCGTCGAAGCGCAGGGTGGCGGCGGCGGAGCTGTCGAGCAGCCGCTTCGGCGCGGTCAGGGCGCGCTCCAGCATCGTGACCTGCGGCAGGACGATCAGGAGCGCCGCCCAGCCGAGGACGGCGGCGACGAAGAGCGCGGCGAGGGCCCGCCCGTAGCTGCGGAAGATGCCCCTCATGCCGCGCCAAGCTCCTCGCGTCCAGTCCGGGCCAGCGGACCTTCGGGCAGGACGAGCGCGCTTTCACAGGCGAAGCCGATGCGCGCGGCGCCGTCCGGCATCAACGCGGGGGCGGTCCCGGTATTGGTCAGGTGCATCGCGACGGGCTGGCCGGCAGCTTCGGTCCGCATCTGGAAACTGATGAAGGCGCCCTCGAGGTCGCGGCGTTCGAGCCGCGCGTCGAGCTGGTTGCCGTATGCCATACCACTTGCCGACGCAAAGCCGACGTTTTCGGGCCGGACGAAGAGCAAGGCCGCCTCGCCCGGTTTCATTCCGCGCGGATTGCGGCACCGCATCCGGCCGAGCGGGGTCTCGACCTCGGCCATGTCGCCGTCGAGCGCCGTGATCCGGCCGGCGAAGCGGTTGACCTCGCCGACAAAGGAGGCGGCGAAGGCGGTGGCAGGGTTGGAGTAGACCTCGTCGGCGCTGCCGACCTGCTCGATCCGCCCGGCGTTCATCACCGCGATCCGGTCCGACATGGTCAGCGCCTCGGACTGGTCATGGGTGATGTAGATGAAGGTGACGCCGGTCTTCTTCTGGATCGCGCGGAGCTCGGTCCGCATGTGCTTTCGGAGCTTGAGATCGAGCGCCGACAAGGGCTCGTCGAGCAGCAGCACCGAGGGCTCGACCGCGAGCGCACGGGCGATGGCGACGCGCTGGCGCTGGCCGCCCGAAAGCTCGCCTGGCATCTTGCTGGCCTGGTCGCCGAGCGCCACGAGGTTCAGCAGTTCCTCGGCCTTCGCATTGCGCGCGCGCCGCGAGACGCCGCGCGCCTCGAGCCCGAAGGCCACGTTGTCGCGCACACTCATCAGCGGAAAGAGCGCGAGATTCTGGAAGATGAGCGCGGTGGGGCGCTGGTTCGGCGACTTGCCGGCCTGGTCTGCGCCGCCGATCAGCACCCGGCCGCGGCTCGGCTCGACGAAGCCCGAGACGGTCCTGAGGATCGTCGTCTTGCCGCAGCCGGAGGGGCCGAGGATCGAAAAGAACTCGCCCGCCGGGATCGTCAGGTGGGTCTCGTGAACAGCGGTGAAACCGTTGGGATAGGTGATGGAGACGCCCTCGAGCGTCACGTCGTTGCCGTGCATGTCCAGCCCCGGAATTGAAAGGGCCGGGAGGGGCGCCGAGGCCCCGCCCGGTATGGTTTGCCGACCGGCAGGTCAGGCGTTGGTGATGATCTCGACGAACTCGTCGCGCACCGGCGCGAAGAACGGCGTGTCGGCCTGCCACCACCACATGTTGGCGAGGACCGCGGGTGTATAGACCTCGTTGAACTGGCGCTTGAAGTCATCCGAGGCGAAGTCAGCGGCCCCGGCGACGGCGGAGTTGTAGCCGGTGTTGTCCGACAGCATGCCTCCGGTTTCGGGCTTGAGCATGAAGTTCATGAAGGCGATCGCCTGGTCGCGGTTCTCGGCGCCGCGCAGCATGCCGAAGCTGTCGAGCCAGGTGATGATGCCTTCCTTCGGCGCGCGGTAGACGTAGTCCGGCTCCTCGCGGCTCAGGATCAAGCCGGTCGTGTCCCAGGTCTGGCCGATGATGCAGCCGGCGTCCTTGAAGGCGGCGGTGGCTTCGGTCGCGTTGTTCCAGAAGGCACCGAAGTTCTCCCTGCGCGCGACGATCCACTGGGCGACCGCGCCCCAGACCCGACGGGCGTCGTCCTCGGACTTGTAGACGTCGAGCATCCGGTTCGACGGCACCTCGCCGGTCGCGTCGAGATGGAGGCCGACGCCCATGATCACCGATTTCTGGCGGAACGCGGCCTTGCCGACGGTCTCGGGGCGGAAAAGGTCGCCGAACGAAAGGTCGGCATCGGCGACGGGCAGCACCTTGCGGTTGAAGGTGATGCCCTCGGTGCCCCAGTTGAAGGGCAGGACCACCTGCCGGCCGTTGTGAACCCCGCCGAGCGTGGCGCTGTCGCGCAGGAAGGAGGGGATGACGGCGCCGGAATTCACTTCGGCCGGGATCTCCGCGAAGAAGCTTTCTCCGGCATCGTCGACATAACCGGGGGCGTTGGTGATCGAGGGGAAGACAATGTCGAAACCCTTGCCGCCGTTTGCGCGCACGGTCGACATCGCCTCGTCGTTCGAGCCGTAGGTCGTCAGTTCGAGCTTGATGCCGGTATCGGCCTCGAACTTGGCGGCGATGTTCGGCTGGACGTAGTCCTGCCAGGCGAAGACCTTGACGCTGCCCGACGAGGCGAGCGCGTCGGAGGCGCGCAGCACGAGCGGAGCGGCCAGGGCGGCGGCGGAAAGCTTGAGGACGTTACGGCGGGACAGGGTCATGTCGGATCCTATGTGCAAGCGGCCGCGTCAGGCAGCGGTCGGCCTTGCGGATAGGGGCGGGACGTAACGACGGCTTGACGGTTGCCGGAAGGTTTCGCGACGGCGCCTTTCCAAAAGCCGCTGGCGCTGCGCGGATTGCGGCAAAGTCTGGACTCCGGCGCCGGAGGGTCTCATCCTCATTGTGATCCGCCCAATGCGGGGACCGGAAGCCCGGCCGTCGCGTTCGGGGGGCGTGAGCTTTCGGGAGGCGTCGATGTCTGATCCGAAGTTGCGGCGTGCGGATTTCATGATGGTGCTGGCCTATGCCTCGGACCTCGCCACCGGGCAGTCGCGGGATTTCGCGCTGCGGTCCTGCGTGCTCGGGATGCGGCTGGCCGAACTGGCGGGCTTCGACGCCGAGCTGCGGCGCAATGTCTATCACCAGGCGCTGCTGCGCTACGTCGGCTGCAACGCCGACACCCATCTGCTGTCGGCGGCCTTCGGCGACGAGATCGCGCTCAGACGGGATCTCGCCGGGCGCGATCTGGGCGACGGGGCGCAGGTCGGTCAGGTCTTCGTCAACGCCTTCCAGCGGCTCTTCGCCCATCTCGAACCGGAGGCGCAGAAGCGCGCGATCGAGGCGGGGCTTGCGAGCGCGATGCAGGTCTCGGTGCCGATCCTCAACGCGCATTGTGAGGTCGCGCAAAGGATCGGCGAGCGGCTCGGGCTGTCGGAGGAGCTACGGCGCAACCTCGGCCAGATTTACGAGCGATGGGACGGGCACGGCCTGCCGCGCGGGCTTTCGGGCGAGGAGGTGATGCCCGCGGTGCGGCTGATCACGCTGGCGCAGGACGCGATCGCGCTGGCGGGAGCCCACGGCATCGAGGAGATGGCGCGAATCGTCGCGAGCCGCGCGGACGGTCCCTACGAGGCGCCGCTCGCGATGCTGATGTCCGAGAACGCCGAACTGATGCGCGGGATCGACGGCAGCATCACCCGCGAGACGGTGCTGGCGCTCGAGCCGGAGCCGGTCGCCTTTCTCGACGAGGAGGCCTGCGAGGCGGCGTTCATCGCGGTCGCCGACATGATCGACATGCGGATGCCCTTCACCCACGGCCATTCCCGCGCGGTTGCCGACCTGGCCGGGGCGGCGGCCAGCCATGCCGGGCTGCCGGCGGCGGACGTCCGAGACGCGCGCCGGGCCGGGCTGGTGCATGACATCGGCGAGCTTTCGGTGCCGGTCTCGGTCTGGATCCGCGAGGCGCCGATGTCGGCGCGCGAGGCCGATGAGGCGCGGCTGCACCCCTATCACGGCGAGCGCGCGCTGGCGGCACTCGGGAATGGCGGCACAGGCGTGGCGGCGCTTGTCGCACGGCACCACGAATGCCTCGACCGCTCCGGCTATCCCCGCGGCGTGGATGGGTCCGACCTGTCGCCGATGGCGCGCATCCTCGCGGCGGCCGAGGTGTTCGAGACCGCCCGCGAGCGCCGCCCCCAGCGCCCGGCGCTCGACGATGAGGGCGCGGCGGCGATGGTCCGGTCCTGGGTGCGCGAGGGCCGGCTCTGCCCGGACGGCGCCGAGGCGGTGCTGTCGGTCGCGGGCCAGCCCTCGCGGCGCAACATCCCCGCCCGCCTCGCCGGCATGACCCCGCGCGAGATCGAGGTCTTGCGGCTGATCGCGACCGGGCTCACCGCGAAGGAGGCGGCCGAGGAACTCGGCATATCGCCGAAGACCGCCGACAACCACATCCAGAGCATCTACTCGAAGATCGGCGTCACCACCCGCGCCGGGGCGGCACTTTTCGCCGTCGAGAACGGGCTCCTGATGCGCTGATCGCATGGCATAGGGAGTTCGCCCCATGTGCGCCGCCGGGCGTGCGTGCATCCTCCCGACAGAACCGGGCCACGGGGGTCCGGACGACAGGGAGGAAGAACAGATGTTGCTGGCAACGACGAGGGTGGAAGACGTCGATCACTTCATCGAGGTGTTCTCGACCAAGGGTGCCGCGAAGAGAAAGCTGCACGGCTCGAAGGGAAGCACGGTGTTCCGCGACCCGTCCGAAGCGGATCGGCTCTGGGCGATCTTCGACTGGGACGTGGAGGGCTGGAAGAGCTTCGTCTCGGATCCCGACGTGCCGCCGATCCTGCAGGAGGCGGGCCACAAGGGCACGCCCCAGGCGGCGATGCTGATCGGCCAGTTCGAGGCCTGACGCCATAGGGCGCGAGGCCGGACACACCGCAGGGCCGTGCCGGCATAGGCAGCCCTGCATTTTCAGGAAAAGGGAGAACGTCATGAAACGAACACCGATCAAGGTGGGCGTCATTGCCGAACTGACCGGCGCCTTGTCCTTCATGGGCATCGCCAACGCCAATGTCTGCCGGATGGTCATCGAGGACATGAACGAGGCCGGAGGCCTGCTCGGCCGGCCGGTCGAACTGATCATCGAGGACGGCCGGAGCGACGATGCGGCCGCCAGGTCGGCCGCCGCGAAGCTCGTGAATGCCGACAAGGTCGACCTTGTCGTGGGCGGCATCTTGAGCTCGACCCGCCAGGCGATCCGCAGCGAGGCGACGGAGAAGGGTGGAACGCTCTACATCTACCCCGAGCAATACGAGGGGCAGGAGGATGACCCCCTGATCTTCTGCACCGGCGCAGTTCCGGCGCAGCAGGTGGAGCCGCTCATCCCGTGGCTGATGAAGAAGACCGGGGCGAGGAAGTTCTACCTGCCCTCGGCCGACTACATCTGGCCGCATCTGCTCAACAAGGCCGCGAAACGGATGGTCGACGCGAACGGCGGCGAGATCGCCGGCGAGGAATACTTCCCGCTCGATCATACCGACTACCGGGAAACGGTGCGGAAGATCATGGCCACCGGCACCGAGGTCGTCTTCAACACGATCGTGCCGCCGGGCCTGACGCCGTTCCTCGCGGAGCTTCACGACGCGGGCTTTCTCGCGCGGGGTGGGAAGATCATCTGCACCTACTTCGACGAGAACTTCCTCAACCTCGTTCCTGCGGCGCATTTCGAGGGGCTCTACAGCTGCCTCGACTACTATCAGGCGGTCGACGATCCCTTCAGCCGGGAGCTTCTGAAGGATTACAACCGCCGCTTCCCCGGCAGCGCCATGTTCACAGCCGGCAGCGGCTGTTCGGGCCATTACAAGGGGCTGAAGCTCTGGGAGGCCGCGGTCAGGGAGGCCGGCACGACCGATCGGGACGCGGTCGTTCGGGCGCTCGACCATGCCGCGATCGGCCAGGCGCCGGGCGGTCCGGCAGCGATGGTCCCGGGCCAGCACCACCTGCGCCACAGCATGTACATCGCCCAGGCGCAGGGCGGGAAGTTCAGGATCGTCAAGAACCTCGGCGCCATCGAGCCGAAGGAAAAGCCGCACGGCATGGGTAGCAGCCCGGCTTTGACCGCCGCGTCGGCACGATAGACGAGGCGGAACATCCAATGCGGGCGGCCGGGTTCTCCCGGCCGTCCACTTGCCCATTGCGGGCCATCATAATTGGGCGTGTCAGTTGTCCACTTAACCTTCTTGACTGACGAATGACATGACGGTTTCGAGGGGTCGTTTGCCTTGGTTTCGGTATCCCAGATGCGGGCGTTCGGTGTTGTAGTGGACGAGCCAGGTGTCG
>NZ_JAPDOG010000018.1 GCF_026013545.1 Defluviimonas salinarum
TCCATCTGCTCGTCCGTCAGCCAGAAAAGATTGCTCATCATCAACCCCGTCAGTCTGGAGCCTTGAATCACCCGGCGGCGGCAGCTTCAAGCAGATCAATGGGTCCTGACCCTAACCAAGAGAGCTTGAGGTATAGGATGTGTGATATGCAGGTTCCTGCGCTCGTATCCCCTCTTGGGCTTTGAGGGAATTTCAGCCTCGGCGCTTTCGACGAAATAGGTATATGCGCCTCGACGCTTCCTTTTGCATGGTGTCTTGCCGAGAGATTTTGTATCAATCTTGAAAACACTTTCGGATTCCCATCTGGTCAATACATCTTGCGACAGGCGTCCGAAATCTTCTGTAGTGAAAACAGGAGGTAGTTCCTTCGGGAAGTACCCTTTTGAAAGCAAGGCTTGTTGTATCGTCTGACTTGGCACGTTAGCCCCCCACAAATCATCCGACGGCAGTTAAGCGCAACCTTTGCACTTCATCAACATACCTGCCGAAACCTGTGCTGCAATTGCGTCTCGGGTGGCTTTTCAAGCAACTCCAGTACAATGCGCACCTTCGGCTTTTCCCCCTATAGCCGCCGTTTGCGCATGATAACGTACAAAGTCTTTCGCACATTTGACCGTGAGGTCGGCCCCTTTCAGACTGGCTGAGAGGAGCTGAGAATGGACGAGAACGAGACGCCGAAACCGATGGGGCAAGTGATCCAGATCGACGAGGCCCGGATACGGGACCATCTGGACGAGATGGTGCGCGGTACGGTCGAGGAAGCCCTGAACGCGATGCTGGATGCCGAAGCCGACCGCCTATGCGGCGCGGGCCGGTATGAGCGGAGTGAAGGGCGCAAGGTGTCCACTTAACCTTCTTGACTGACGAATGACATG
Organism: Defluviimonas salinarum; assembly: GCF_026013545.1. Taxonomy (GTDB): domain Bacteria; phylum Pseudomonadota; class Alphaproteobacteria; order Rhodobacterales; family Rhodobacteraceae; genus Albidovulum; species Albidovulum salinarum. The sequence continues at coordinate 876 of NZ_JAPDOG010000018.1, forward strand.
ACGGTTTCGAGGGGTCGTTTGCCTTGGTTTCGGTATCCCAGATGCGGGCGTTCGGTGTTGTAGTGGACGAGCCAGGTGTCGAGGTCGGCCTGGAGCGCCTCGACGGTCTCGTAGAAGGTCTCGCGCATTTTCACCCGGAAGAACTCGTTGAGGACGGTGCCGTTGAAGCGCTCGACAAAGCCGTTGGTCTTGGGTGACTTCACCTTCGTGCGGCGGTGTTCGATGCCGCCCAGGTCGAGATAGAGCTCGTAGGGATGGCGCTCGGTGCCGCAGAACTCGCGGCCGTTGTCCGTCAGGATCGCTTTCACCGGCAGGTCCAGATTCCGGTAGAAGGGCAGAACGTCGTTGTGCAGCACGGCCACGGCGGCCTCCGGCTGCTTGGAGACGTGCAGGAAGCCGAAGGCGTAGGAGCCATAGGTGTCGACCACGGCGTGCAGATAGACCTTGCCGACGCCCTTGAGGCTGCCGACGAAGAAGGTATCGGCCGACAAGAGCTCGCTTGGAGCTGCTGATTCCACGTGCCTTTCCCGGAAGCAGGGGTTCATCTTCTCTAGGAATGCGGCCTGCTCCGAGGTGATCTCGATCGCCTTCTCGGCATTCTGGCTCTCCAGTGCGAGCCAGCGATCGATCTTCGTCCCCAGACCCTGGTCGTGCAGGATCTTCTGGATGGTGATCGACGAGACGCGGATGCCCTCCAGCGCCAGCATCGCCTCGTGCCGGTTGCAGCCGTAGGCCGGATGGGCGAGCGCCAAAGCCTTGATCTTCTCCACGGTCTCAGGCGGGGTCGTCTGCGGGTGGCTCTTGTGGATCGGCGGCAGGTCCTTCAACCCGTCGAAGCCCTGCGTCTGGAACCGGCGCTTCCACTCGTAGAAGCTCGTCCGGTCCATGCCGCGCTGCCTGCACGCCTCGGCGACGTTACCGAGTTCCCTGGCCAGATCCAGCACGCTCAGACGCTGCTGCGCGACCTTGCTCGCAGCGTCACGCGGCCCGGCCTTCTTCGCTGCCGATGAGTGTCCCATGTGGCGATCCTCCTTGCCCAAAAATAGCACGGCAAGAAGATTAAGTGGACAGACCAACGTATCGTGGAAGCCCCTATTATTTCGGCCCGACCAGCGCGAACATTGCGCCCTGCGGATCCTGTCCGACCATGATGAAGGCGCCGCCCGGCACTTCGAGCGGGCCGTGGAAGACCCGCCCGCCCGCACCGCTCACGCGGCCGATGGCGGCGCTCACGCCTTCGGTGCCGAAATAGGGCAGCCAGAACGGCCGGTCGGGGCCCGGCATTCCGGGAGCCTGCCGCATCATGCCGCCGATATCGGCCTTGCCGTGACGGAAGAGGTGGTAGCCGCCCATCTCGGCGAGATCCATCACGTCGCCCTGCTTCCAGCCGAACTGCTTGCCGTAGAAGGCCATCGCCGCCTCCGGGTCGGAGGTCATCAGCTCGTGCCAGCAGCCGTGGCCGGTTCGCTTCTGGTCGAAGGCGGCGCTGTTCGCGCCGTCCTCGGGGGCGAGGAGGCCGAACGGCGCGCCTTGCGGATCGGCAACGACGGCAAAGCGGCCGGTATCGGGGATGTCGGCAGGGGCCTGATGCACGGTGCCGCCGGCCTTGGCGACGGCCTTCGCGGCCTTGTCGCAATCGCTGACGGTGACGTAGAAGATCCAGGCCGGCGGCGCGCCCGCCGGCGCGGCCATCATCCCGGCGACCATTGTCTCGCCGGCGCGGGCGATCCGGTAATCGACCCCGTCCATCCCGGAATCGGCGACCGTCCAGCCGAGGACATGCGCGTAGAACCGCGCCGCGGCATCAGGGTCGGGTGTGGTCAGTTCGTACCAGCAGGGAGTGCCGCGCTTCGCCTTGGCCATGTCGATCCTCCGGTTTCAGCCCGCCCCCGAGCCTGCGCCCCTCGGGCCGCGAAAGCAAGCGGCGGGGCTCAGACCGCGCGGTCGAGCTTGGTCGAGAGGTGGATCAGGCTTTCGGAGGATTTCACCCCGGTCATCTCGCCGATCATGTCGAGGACGCCGTCGAGCACCGCCGTCGATGGCGCGGCGACCTGCAGCAGGAAATCGACCCGGCCGGAGGTGGTGTGGACCCGCTCGACCTCCGGGATCGCCTTCAGCCGGGTCAGCACGTTGGCCTGGGCGCGCGGCTCTATCGTGAGAAGAACGGTGGCGCGGATCCGGCTTTGCCGCGCCGCCTCGCCGAGCTTGACCGTGTAGCCCGCGATCACGCCGGAGGTCTCGAGCCGCTCCAGCCGCGCCTGGATCGTGGAGCGCGCGACCTTGAGCCGGCGGGCCAGCGTGGCCACCGAGACGCGAGCGTCTGAGCCGAGATAACCAAGGATTGAGCGGTCGAGGTCGTCCATGCGGCGATTCCGGCGATATGACAGGCTGTTCGTTATTCTAACGAAGTTCTGAGGCGAATCTACTCTTTTGATCGGTAGAAATGTGCATCATATCCGGCAAACTTCGTTACAGGAGAAGGGCGGCCCATTCGCACCTGGCCTGGTTTGGTGAAATGCGTAAGCGCTTTCCAACCGGATGCCCCGGTAAAAAGGTGGCTGCGCCTTGTTGGCAGGGAATACGCCGATGGGGCTCTCTAAGACGATCTGGACGACTCCGTCCGAATTCCTCCGTATCGAACGCCCGGACAACCCGGTGATGTTCTTCGCGCCCACGGTGCTGCAGGCAACCGCGCGGCGGTTTCTCGACGGCTTTCCCGGCCTCGTCACCTACGCGGTGAAATCGAACCCCGCGGAGATGGTCGTCCAGAACCTCGTCGCCGCCGGGATCCAGGGCTTCGACGTCGCCTCGCCGGCCGAGATCGAGATGGTGCGCCGCCTCGCCCCGGCCGCGGCGCTGCATTACAACAACCCCGTCCGCGCCCGCCACGAGATCGACTATGCGGTCAAGATGGGCGTGAAGTCCTATTCGGTCGACAGTCGCTCGGAGCTCGCGAAGCTCATCGAGATCGTGCCCGTCGAGGGCGCCGAGATCTCGGTGCGCTTCAAGCTGCCGGTCGCGGGGGCGGCCTACAACTTCGGTGCGAAGTTCGGTGCCACGGTGGAACTCGCGGCGGAACTGCTGCGCGAGGTGCACGAGGCGGGCTTCATCGCCTCACTGACCTTCCATCCCGGCACCCAGTGCACCGATCCGATGGCCTGGGACGCGTATTTGCGCGCCGCCGCCGGGATCTGCGCCAATGCCGGCGTCAGGGCGCGGCGGCTGAACGTCGGCGGCGGCTTCCCCTCGCACCGGCTGAACGACGAACGCCCGCAACTCGACGCGATCTTCGAACTGATCGGCCGCGTTGCCGACGAGGCCTTCGAGGGCGCGCCGCCAGCCCTGGTCTGCGAGCCGGGCCGCGGACTGGTGGCGGAGAGCTTCACGCTCGCGACCCGGATCAAGGCGGTGCGCGACGGCGAGCATGTGTTTCTCAACGACGGTACCTACGGCAATCTCGACGAGCTGCCGATTACCGGGATCATCGACCGGATCGCGGCGGTGAACGGCGACGGCGAGACGCGCCGGGGGGCGCCGCGGCCGCGTGTGATCTTCGGGCCGACCTGCGACAGCGTCGACCGGCTGCCGGGCGAGGTCGCGCTGCCGGAAGACGTCGAGGAAGGCGATTACCTAGTGTTCTCGGGAATGGGTGCCTATTCGACGGCCACGAACACCGGCTTCAACGGCTTCGGCAGGATGACGGTCGCCACGGTCATGCGTCTCGGCGCCTGAGGCCGGCGGTCCGGACCGGCAGGGGGCCGGCGCTCGCGCCGGCCCTATCGATTCGCACCAACCCGTGCGGAAGGCCGCCACCCGGCGGGTCAACCTTTCGTCAAACTTCTGTGCATAGGCTTCAGTCACCGGGCATCGGGATTACCTCTATTGGACCGGTCCCGATGCCGGGAGAGGCAATCCGGGCGAGGCCGCGGCCCGCCCGAACGCAGGAGTCCGCAACATGTGCAGATCCGACCGTCCGGATGCGCCCGATCACAGCGGCGAACGGGTCACGGCTTTGTTGCGCGTGTGGAAACAGAAACATTTGGTAACGGCAAGTTACACCTTCGCGCCTTTGGCCGACTCGGGGGTCGGGGCTATGCTGGAACACAGGGTGAAGACACGGGAGGCCTGTTTAGGGTGACGCGGCTGACCGAAAAGCTGCTGAAGCTGTTGCGCATCGGCCGTCAGGTCGAGACGCAGAGCGCGGTTCGCGGGCGCGGGCCGTGCGATCACGTCATTTGCCTCGACGGGACGCTCTCTTCTTTGGAGCCGGGGCAGGAGACGAATGTCGGCCTCATCTACCGGCTCCTGCAGCAAGTGCCGCATTCGTCGCGCCTGTCGCTCTATTACGAGGCGGGCGTGCAGTGGCACATGTGGCGCAACACGCCCGACGTGGCGATGGGGCGCGGCATCAACCGCCAGATCCGCCGCGCCTATGGCTGGCTCGCGACCCGCTACCGGCCCGGCGACCGGATCTTCCTCTTCGGCTATTCGCGCGGCGCCTACGCGGTCCGCTCGCTCGCGGGGATCCTCGATCAGGTCGGGCTGCTCAAGGCCGAACACGCGACCGAGCGCAATGTCCAGCTCGCCTACCGCTATTACCAGCGCGAGAGCGAGAGCAAGTTCGAGGCGGTCTTCCGCCGTCGCTTCTGCCATCCGAAGGTCGAGATCGAGATGATCGGGGTCTTCGACACGGTCAAGGCGCTGGGCGTTCGGCTGCCGCTCTTGTGGATGTGGACCGAGCCCCATCACGAGTTCCACAACCACGCGCTCGGTCCGGTGGTGAAGCACGGCTATCACGCGCTGGCTCTCGACGAGAACCGCGCGGCCTTCGATCCGATCATGTGGGAGACCACCGATGGCGACTGGGAGGGCAGGGTCGAGCAGGTCTGGTTCCGTGGCGCCCATGGCGATGTCGGCGGCCAGTTGAGCGGTCTGACGGAAGCGCGGCCGCTGTCGAATATCCCGCTGGTCTGGATGCTGGAAAAGGCCGCGCGCTGCGGACTGGCCATGCCGGATGGCTGGCGAGCCCGGTTCCCCACCGATGCCGCGGTGGTCTCGGTCGGCACGACGCGCGGCTGGGGCAAGGCGTTCGTCCTGCGCGCCCGGCGGCAGGTCGGACGCGACCCGTCGGAAAGCCTGCATCCCACCGCGACAGCCAGACGGACACGGGCGGCGTGGTCACTGCCGGCGATCGGGCGGCGGAGCGGAACCTGAGCCGCGCGCGACCGCGGCTCGGCGGTCCTTGCGCTGTCGAATGCCGCTCCGGTTCGCGGCACCTGCGTTACGCCGGCATCGGATGCCGGCTCGGGTTCGCCGGTTCAGGGATCGACCGAGAAGAGCAGCCCGCAAAGGAAGATGTTGGCGTCGTGGTGCATGCCGATGAGGACGTAACCGTCGCGGCAGACATGTGTCGAGGTACCGGCTGCCGGTACGGGATAGGGCGCCTGCGTTCCGCCGGGGCCGTCGACATAGATCTCTGACAGCGGTTGCCAGCCGGGATTGCGGCCGGCGGGAAGCTCCTCGCCGATCTCAACGCAGGTGAAGGTGTTGTCGGGCACGTCATAGGCCGTCATGTAGGCGTTGGGGCCACACCAGTGCATGGACGGGCCGGAATAGCCGGGCACCAGAAGGTGGTCGTAGGTCGGGTCAGGCCACTGGCGCAGGGGCAGCTTCCCACCCTCGCGAGGGGCGCTGACGAACACGTTCTTGACCTCGAACCAGCTCGACTGGACCGGAATGCAGATCGTGTAACCGGTATCGTAGCGGATCCCCATCACGGCATAGTAGTCTTCGCTGTTCGCGTTGAACGGGCAGGGGCGCCAGTCGCGCATGGTGGCATAGGGATCCTCGTCGGGCATCGGGATCGTGGGCAGCGCCGCGGCAAGCGCCGGGGCGAGGCAAAGCGCGGCGGCGAGGGCAAGAAGCGAACGGATGCTGGGCATGACTTCCTCCTGACAATCATCATGTGGCCGGGAGGGATGGCCGAGGCGCGTGTCGGCCATTGGGACACCGGCCGAAGTGAAGACCAAGAAATTATCGTGACATGATAACACGATATCGGCCACTTGTCGCGTACGGAAGGTGGTCGGGCGCGACCGGCCGGGCGCAAATCGGCCCCGGACTGTGAGCGGTCCGGGGCCGGCTTGCCGAACGTCCCTTCAGGCGACGTTCTGCAGGGAGACCTGCGGCTCGAGCCCGAGCGCGTGGCAGATCTCGCGCGTCAGGTGCGGCCGGTTGAGCGTGTAGAAGTGCAGATCCTCGACGCCGCCCTGGATGAGGTCGTCGCAGAGCTCGGTCGCGAGCGCGGTGGCGAGGAGATGCTCGCGCCCGTCGCGGATCGCCTTGTCGAAGGTCTTGTCGAGCCAGTCCGGCACCGAGGTGCCGCAGCGCTCGGCGAAGCGCCGCGCACCGGACCATGAGATGATCGGCAGGATGCCGGGGATGATCGGCGCGTCGATGCCGGCCTTCTCGCAGGCGTCGCGGAAGCGGAAGAAGCTCTCGGCCTCGAAGAAGAACTGGGTGATCGCCGAGGAGGCGCCGGCGTCGATCTTGCGCTTCAGCCAGGCGACGTTCGCCGCCATGTCGGCGGCCTCGGGATGGGCCTCGGGATAGGCGCCGACGCGGATTGTGAACTTGCCGGTCTCGGCCAGCGCCTCGATCAGTTCGACCGAGGAGGCGAAGCCTTCGGGATGGGCGCTGAAGCTCTCCTCGCCCTTCGGCGCGTCGCCGCGGAGCGCCACGATCTCGGTCACGCCGGCCTTGGCGTAGCTCTCGGCGATCGCGAGCGTCTCGGCGCGGGTCGCATCGACGCAGGTGAGATGCGCCGCGACGTTGAGGCCGTAATGGTCGCCGATCGTGGTGACCGCCTCATGCGTCAGCTCGCGGGTCGTGCCGCCGGCGCCGTAGGTGACCGAGACGAAGTTCGGCTTCAGGGGCGCAAGCATCTGCACCGTCTCCCACAGCCGGAACGACGCGTCGAGCGTCTGGGGCGGGAAGAACTCGAAGGAAATCCGGGGTGCAGGCATCGTGTCGTCCTCGTGTTGGATGGGCTCTTGTCTCATATCGGAGGACGTGAGACAAATTCATAATTCTCAAGATCAATATGAGGTAGATCGGATGATAGCGGGGCGGCGATGCATCTCGAGCTGAGGCATCTGCGGACGATCAAGGCGATCCACGAGGCCGGCGGTCTGGCGCGGGCGGCCGAGCAGCTCAACATCACCCAGTCCGCACTCAGCCATCAGGTCAAGGGGCTGGAAGAGCAGGCGGGGGTGGAGCTCTTCGTGCGTCGGTCGAAGCCCTTGAAGCTCTCGGCGGCGGGGCTGCGGATGCTGCGCACCGCCGAACGGGTGCTGCCGGAGATCGCGGCACTCGGCGAGGAGTTCCGCTCGCTGAGGTCGGGCAAGAGCGGGCGGCTCCATATCGCGATCGAGTGCCATGCCTGTTTCGACTGGCTCTTTCCGGTGCTGGAGCAGTTCCGCCGCGCCTGGCCCGAGGTCGATGTCGATATCCGCCCCGGCCTCGCCTTCGAGGCTCTGCCGGCGCTGGCGCGGGAGGAGGTGGACCTCGTGGTCTCCTCGGATCCCGAGACGCTGTCGGGCATCGTGTTCCGACCGCTCTTCGACTATGCGCCGACCTTCGTGGCGGCACGGCAGAACCCGCTGGCGGAAAAGCCCTTCGTCGTGGCCGAGGATTTCCGCGACCAGGTGCTGATCACCTATCCGGTGGACCGCGCCCGGCTCGACATCTTCTCCGAGGTGCTGCGCCCGGCGCGGGTCGAGCCGCTGGCGGTGCGGCAGGTCGAGCTGACGGCGGTGATCCTGATGCTGGTCGCGTCGAACCGGGGTGTTTCGGTGTTGCCCGACTGGGTGCTGCGAGAGGTGAAGTACCAGCCCGACTACGTCACCCGGCCGGTGACCGAAAAGGGGCTGACGAAGCGGATGTATGCCGGGGTCCGCGAGGCGGAGGCGACGCGGCCCTTCATGGCGCATTTCCTCAAGCTCGCGCGGAGCGAGCCGGTGAAGCTGCAGCGGGCCTGACGATGCATCCGTTCCTCGACCATCCGAAACCGATCGCCTTCGCCCATCGCGGCGGTGCGCTCGAGGCCGAGGAGAACACGGAGGCCGCCTTCGCCCATGCGGCGGCGCTGGGGTACAGCCATATCGAGACCGATGTGCAGGCGACCCGCGACGGTGTGGCGGTGATCTTCCACGACGACACGCTGGAGCGCATGGCGGGGCGGCCCGAGCGGGTCGATGCGCTCGACTGGGCCGAGCTGTCGCGGGTCCGGACGCGGGGCGGGGCGGCGATTTCCCGGCTCGACGACGTGCTCGCGGGCTTTCCGAGGCTCTACGTCAATCTCGAGGCGAAGTCGGATGCGGCGGTCGAACCGATGGCGGCGACGATCACGGCGGCGGGCGCGCTCGGGCGGGTCTGCGTGGGATCCTTCGAGCCGCGCCGGACGGCGCGGCTCTGCGCGGCGCTCGGGCCCGGGCTTTGCTGGTCGCCGGCCCATGCGGGCGTGGCGCGGCTCTGGCTCGCGGGCTGGGGGCTGCCGGTGGCGGTCGGCGGGTTTCCCGCGGTGCAGGTGCCGCCCACGCATCGCGGCATACCGCTCGTCACCAAGCGGTTCGTCCGCGCCGCCCATGCGCGCGGGATCGAGGTCCATGTCTGGACCGTCGACGCGGCCCCGGAGATGGAGCGGCTGATCGATCTCGGCGTCGACGGGCTGATGAGCGACCGGCCGACGCTCCTGCGCGCGGTGCTCGCCGGCCGCGGGCTCTGGCGCCCGCGGCCGGCGGGTGTCTGAGGGCGGATTTCGGGCGCCCGGCCCCTTCACAACCGGCCCGGGCGCGCGTATAGGCACGGGCTTGATGACAAGGAGCCGGGGCCGATGCAGGGCAGTGCCAACCTCAACCTGATGATCAAGGCGGCGCGCAAGGCCGGCCGCAGCCTCGTGAAGGATTTCCGCGAGGTGGAGAACCTGCAGGTTTCGGTCAAGGGGGCGGGGGACTTCGTCAGCCGCGCCGATCTCGCGGCCGAGAAGATCATCCGCGACGAACTGATGGCCGCGCGGCCGACCTATGGCTGGCTCGGCGAGGAGACCGGCGAGACCGCGGGCGCCGACCCGACCCGGCGCTGGATCGTCGATCCCCTCGACGGGACCACGAACTTCCTTCACGGCCTGCCGCACTGGGCGGTGTCGATCGCGCTCGAGCACAAGGGCGAGATCGTCGCGGGCGTGGTGTTCGATCCGGCCAAGGACGAGATGTACTGGGCCGAGAAGGGCGCGGGCGCCTGGATGAACGAGAGCCGGATCCGGGTCTCGGGACGGCGCTCGATGGTCGAGGCGGTGTTCGCGACCGGGGTGCCGTTCGGGGCCAAGAAGACGCTGCCGGCGACCCTGCGCGACCTCGCGCGGCTGATGCCGGCCTGTGCCGGGGTGCGGCGCTGGGGCTCGGCCTCGCTCGACCTCGCCTATGTGGCGGCGGGACGCTACGACGGCTTCTGGGAGCGCGAGCTCGGGGCCTGGGACATGGCGGCGGGGCTTCTCCTGGTGCGCGAGGCCGGCGGTTTCACCGACGCGGTGCGCGAGGGGCGCGACATCTTAGAGTCCGGCGCGGTGATCGCGGCCAATGGCGAGCTTTTCGGCGCGCTCGCGAAGATCCTGCGGGAAGACGCCTGAGGGCGCGCCCGGGCCGGGCCGGGTAAGGGGGCTGTCCGCCCCCTCTTGCCGCTCATGCGGCAATTCACCCCCGAGGGTATTTCGGCAATGAAGAAGATCAGGTCCGGTCGGACGGGTGGTCGATGCCATCGGTCCAGGCGACCGGATCGAGGTCGCGCGGGTTGACGCCGTCGAGGCAGGCGGCGTTGAGCCCGTATTCGTTCGGGTTCGAGCGGCGGCGGTGGTGGGTGTAGATGCCGCAGGTCTTGCAGAAGTAGTGCTTCGCCGTGCCGGTGTTCCAGGTGTAGAGCGTGAGGTTGTCTTCGCCCTTCACCACGCGGAGCCCGTCGAGCGGCACGGTGACGGTGACGGCGCCACGCCTCGCGCAGAACGAACAGTCGCAGCGCCGCGCCGTGGCGAGGCCTTTCGGGGCGAGGGTGACTTCGAGCTCGACCGCGCCGCAATGGCAGCGGGCAGGGTGGGGCTTGCGGATCTCGGGCAGGGTCATTTGCGCCTCCGGCGGATGACCGGGATCGAGGACGGGGAATACTCGGTCTCGGGATGGGGCGGGCGGCCCTGCGTCCGCTGCCAGAAGGCGGCCGCGCCGCGCCTCAGCCACAGGGGCAGCGTCAGCGCCATGCCGGCGGCGAAGCCCCCCGCATGGGCCCAGTAGGCAATGCCGCCGGCCTCGGACGGGGTGCCGAGGCCGCCGAGGATCTGCATGCCGAACCAGAGCCCGAGCATGACCCAGGCCGGCAGTGCGAAGACCCGGAAGAAGACGAAGAAGATCACGAGGATGTCGATCCGGGCGCGGGGGAAAAGCAAGAGGTAGCCGCCGAGGACGCCGCCGATCGCGCCCGAGGCGCCGACCGTGGGCACGACCGAGCCGGGATCGGCGGCGATATGCGCCGCGGCCGCGGCAAGGCCCGAGACGAGGTAAAAGGCGAGGAAGCCGAGATGCCCCATCTGGTCCTCGAGATTGTCGCCGAAGATCCAGAGAAAGAGCATGTTGCCGGCGAGATGCATGAGTCCGGCATGGAGGAACATCGAGGTGAGGACGCCGCGGACCTCGCCACCCTCGGTGACGGCCGCCGGGATCATCGCCCAGTCGCGCCAGAAAACCATCATCGCGCGTTCGCTGTTCATGTGGGGCAGCTGCAGCAGGAACGCGACGATGTTCGCGGCGATCAGGCCGTAGACCACATAGGGCGTGCGCCGGGAGGGGTTGTGGTCGCGGATCGGGAACATGGCGTCACGTTTCCCGATCCGCTGAAGCGCGTCAAGCGGTGCCCGCCTCGGCGAGGAGCTGGGCGTTGCCGCCCGAGGCGGTGGTGTCGACGCAGACATGGCGTTCATGCGCGACATGGCCGAGATCGGGCCGCGTGGTGATCAGCGGCAGGATCGGGCCGGTGCGGGCCGCGAGCGCCTCGCCATAGGCGCGCGCCTCGGTCTCCTCGCCCCAGAAGAGGACGCCGGAGAAGCCCTTGAGCGAGCCGAGCGCGGCGGGGTCGAGCCGGCCGGCGACGGCGACGGCTTGGCCGCCGAGCGCCTGCACCGCCTCGGCCTGCGCCTCGGTCGCCTCGCGCCCCGGGCCGAGGCAGAGGAAGGGCGCGCGCGCGAGCAGCGTCAGCCGGTTCGATTCACCGGTCGGGCCGGGCAGGTCGATGCGCGACAACACCGCAGGGACCGGTGCGGCGTCGAGTGCCGCCTGGATCCTGGCCGGGTCGGCCTTGCCGGCCGCCGCGCCGGCGGCGGGGGCGGGTTCGGGCTTCGTGAAGCGGGCGAGGTATTCCGGGCCGCCGGCCTTCGGGCCGGTGCCGGAGAGCCCCTCGCCGCCGAAGGGCTGCGAGCCAACGACCGCGCCGATCTGGTTGCGGTTGACGTAGATGTTGCCGACGTGGAGCGCCTCGGTCACTTCCTGGACGCGGTTGTCGATCCGCGTGTGCAGACCGAAGGTCAGGCCGTAGCCGGTAGCGTTGATGTCGTCGATGATCTTCGGCAGGTCCTCGGCGTCGAAGGTCGCGACATGGAGCACGGGGCCGAAGATCTCGCGCTTCATTTCGGCTATGCCCTTCACGCGGATCACCGTCGGCGCCACGAAATGGCCGCCTCGCGGCGTCGAGAGCTGGCGCAGCAGCCGACCCTCGCGGCGGGCCTTCTCGATATGGGCGCGGATGCCCTGTTCGGCCTCCTCGTCGATGACCGGGCCGACATCGGTGGCAAGGTGCCACGGATCGCCGACCGTCAGCTCCTCCATCGCGCCGAAGAGCATGTCGGTGAAATGCGCTGCGATGTCTTCCTGCACATAGAGGCAGCGGAGCGCGGAGCAGCGCTGGCCGGCGGACTGGAACGACGAGGCGACGATGTCGCGCACCGCCTGTTCGGGGAGCGCGGTGCTGTCGACGATCATCGCGTTGAGGCCGCCGGTCTCGGCGATGAGCGGCGCGCCGGGGGCGAGGTGTCTCGCCATCGCCTTGCGGATCAGCATCGCGGTCTCGGTCGAGCCGGTGAAGCAGATGCCGTTCACGCGCGCATCGGAGGTGAGTCGGGCGCCGACGGTGGCGCCGTCACCGGGCAGGAGCTGCAGCGCCGAGGCCGGGACGCCGGCCTTGTGGAGAAGCGCCACGGCATGGGCGGCAATCAGTGGCGTCTGCTCGGCGGGTTTTGCCAGCACCGCGTTGCCCGCGGCGAGCGCGGCCGCGATCTGGCCGGTGAAGATCGCGAGCGGGAAGTTCCAGGGGCTGATGCAGGTGAAGATGCCGAGGGGCGGCTGCTTCAGCTCAAGTCCCCGCGCGGCGTAGTAGCGCAGGAAGTCTACCGCCTCGCGCAGTTCGGCGACTGCATCCATCTGGGTCTTGCCGGCCTCGCGCGCCAGAAGCGCGAAAATCGGGCCGAAGTTCTCCTCGTAGAGGTCGGCGGCGCGGTTGAGGACAGTGGCGCGCTCGGCCGCGCCGGCCGCCCAGGGCTTGGCGGATTTGAGCGCGGTGTCGACGTCTTCCTTGGTGGCGTCGGTGACGCGGCCGACGCTGGCGCCGGTCGCCGGGTTCACCACCTTCTTCGGGGTTGCGCCCACGACCTTGCCCGCGAGGATCGGCTGGGCGGAGAACTCCGCCTTGCCGTGCGGCTCGCGTGCCGCGTCGATGCGCGCGAGCGTCGGCACATCGGTGAGATCGAAGCCCTCGGAGTTGCGGCGCTCCGGCGCGAAGAGGTCCGGCCCCTTGCGGATGGCGCGGTTGGTGAGGCCGGGCAGCATCGCCTCGACGGCGGCGAAGGGGCAGGTGGCCACTTCCTCGGCGGGCACGTCTTCGTCAACGATCTGGTTGACGAAGGAGGAGTTGGCGCCGTTCTCGAGGAGCCGGCGGACGAGATAGGCGAGAAGGTCGCGATGCGCGCCGACGGGCGCGTAGATGCGGCAGCGGGTGCCTTCGCGCTTCAGCACGATGTCGTGGAGCCGTTCGCCCATGCCGTGCAGGCGCTGGAACTCGAAGGGCTGGCCGTCGGCCATGTCGAGGATCGCGGCGACGGTATGGGCGTTGTGGGTGGCGAACTGCGGATAGATACGGTCGGTCATGCCGAGAAGCTTCTTCGCGTTGGCGATGTAGCTCACGTCGGTCGCTTCCTTGCGGGTGAAGACCGGGAAATCCTCGAGCCCCATGACCTGCGCCCGCTTGATCTCGGCATCCCAGTAGGCGCCCTTGACGAGGCGGACCATGATCTTGCGGTCGAGCTGGGTCGCGAGCCCGTGGAGCCAGTCGAGCGCCGGCCCGGCGCGGCGGCCATAGGCCTGCACGACGACGCCGAACCCGTCCCATCCGGCCAGTTCAGGATCGGACAGAACCGCCTCGATCACCTTGAGCGAGAGCGAGAGCCGGTCGGCCTCCTCGGCGTCGATGTTGAAGCCCATGCGCGCCCTCGCGGCCTGCCGCGCGAGGTCGCGGACGACCGGGACAAGCTCCTTCATCACGCGCGCCTCTTGCGCCACCTCGTAGCGCGGATGCAGCGCCGAGAGCTTCACCGAGATCCCGGGATTGGTGCGGATGTCGTCGCTCTTGCAGGCGCCCGCGATGGCCGAGATCGCCTTCGCATAGGCCTGGGCGTAGCGCTCGGCATCCTCGGCGGTCTTGGCGGCCTCGCCGAGCATGTCGTAGGAATAGGAGTAGCCCTGCTTTTCCATCCCGCTCGCGCGTTCCATCGCGGCGTTGATTGTCTCACCGAGGACGAATTGCTTGCCCATCTCCTTCATCGCCTGGCGGGTGGCGCGGCGGATCACCGGCTCGCCGAGGCGCTTCACCGCGCCGCGCAGGTGGCCGACGATGCCGGGCTCCTTCTCCTCCAGCACCTTGCCAGTCAGCATCAGTGCCCAGGTCGAGGCGTTGACCAGCGAGGAGGCGGAATGGCCGAGATGCTTGCCCCAGTCCGAGGGGGCGATCTTGTCCTCGATGAGTGCGTCCATCGTGTCGGCATCGGGCACCCGCAGCAGCGCCTCGGCAAGGCACATGAGCGAAATGCCCTCCTCGGTCGAAAGCCCGTATTCGGCGAGGAAGACTTCCATGAGGCCCGGCCGCACATCGGCGCGGATCTGCTTCACCAGCCCGGCGCCGGCGGTGGCAATGCGTGCGCGGGTCTCGGAATCGAGCGCGGCACTGGCGATGAGCCGCTCCAGAAGCGGGACTTCGGGGGTGAGCGAGCCGGTTTCGATCTCGTGCCAGTGCTGTTCCATGGGTGTCCTCCTGCGAATGGCCCATCATAACGCTTGATTGTCAGTCGTAATTCCTAAAATTATACAGAACATAGGCAAAGTAACCAAAGATAGCGCCATGAAAGTGCCAATCGACCTTCCTGAGCTGGACCGTTTCGATGCCGCGATTCTGCGCGCCCTGTCCGAGGACGGACGGATGCCGGTGACCGAGCTCGCCCGCCGCATCGGATTGACCAAGACGCCGACCCAGGCGCGGGTGCGGCGTCTGGAGGAGGTCGGGGTGATCGTGGGCTACCGCGCTGTGCTGAACCCGATCCGCATGGGGCTCGCGCATGTGGCCTACGTCGAGGTGCGACTTTCGGACACGCGCGAGGCGGCGCTACAGGCCTTCAACCGCGCGGTGCGCGGGGTGCCCGAGATCGAGGAATGCCACATGATGGCCGCCGGGTTCGACTATCTGATGAAGGTCCGGACCTCCGACATCGCCGATTACCGGCGGGTGCTGGGCGAGCGGATCTCGCAATTGCCGCATGTCGCATCGACCTCGACCTATGTGGCGATGGAGGCGGTGAAGGAGGCGGGGATCTGACCTTGCCGGCGCCACGCTTTCCGCTATGGTCGCCGCCGCTGGCCCGCGTGGTGGAATGGTAGACACAGGGGACTTAAAATCCCTAGGCTTCGGCCGTGCCGGTTCAAGTCCGGCCGCGGGTACCAGCGCAGGCATCCCGAGTCCGGTCCCGGAGTGGACCGGGCGGCGGGCGCCGCGAACAGTTCGGCCCACTGCAAAGTTCGGCGTGTCCTCGGTAGCAAGCGCGGGGCGCCGCCCCCGAGAGGTTAGGTCGCGCGGTCTCGCACCTTCGCCTCCGAAGTCGAAGGAAGGGCTGCATCGCGACGCTGGCCCTAGCGCGCGCCGCGTCCGACCAGCGCGGCGATCTTGTCGCGCCAGGCAGACGTCCGCCTGACTTGCCCGCAATACCGGGCGAACGAAGGCGGCAGAAAGCGCGCATTCTGCTTGAGAAACTGGCGGTTCGCGGCTTCGAACTCGTGCTTCAGATCGTTCAGCAGGTCCGCATGTCGACGGTGAAACTCCCTTTCGAACTCGGCCTTCTCGCCCTCTTCCACGCGCGCGTCCCAATCCTTCAGCGTCTGCAGCGCCTGTTCCTGGGGCACGGTGTGTTGCGGATGCGCGGCACGCAACTCCCTGAGTTTCTCGGTGGCCAGCAGGCTGGAGCCGACATTCACCTGATTGAGCGCGACCGCGCTGTCGGCCGGGAGTTGAACGGCCGTCGCGAACGTGGCGAAGAGGCGCGCGGGGTCGCGATCATAGATGATCATCTTGAAATGATCCCGCCCGAAGGTTTCGATCCACGGCGTGAGCGCGGTCTCGAGATCCTGCGACGCCTTCCAGACGTCAACGAAGGCCGCGAAATCCGACGACCAGTTCCAAGCGGGCGACTTCACGACCTGCTTGTATTTCGAGATCGCCACCTCCCATTGCGGCCTGAAGCAATAGATCGTCACCACACGGCGGGTGAGCTCATAATCCTTCAGGAGACCGGGGTCGCATACCGCTGGCTCGTTCATGCTTCGCAGGAAGACCTCGCTAGAGATCAGGCAGTTCCGTGCTCCGGAGGCGGTGACCTCGGCGCTGACGGCGTCGATCGCCCGCGACAGGGGCCCGCAGTTGCCGTGGTCCGCGCCGTGCTTCGAGGCGCGGCGCAGTGTATCCGCAAGATCGAGGTGGCCGGGCGGGATCCTCGGATTGATGCCGGCCTCTGGATAGCAGAACGAGCGTTTCGTGATCCAGTGGTCGCGGTTCACGCGAAACGCCCGCTGGATTGCCGTTGTGCCGGTCTTGTAGGCGCCGATATGAATGTAAGTGGTTATCTGATGTCACCTTCAACTTGTGTGCAACGGATTGATCCGACGGCGGTCCGGATGGTCACTCTGTGGAGTGGTCCGGTCTTAGCAAAGCATGAGGCGACTGTATACAGGCCGGGGGCGGTGCGTCGCGAAGCTGGTCGGTCGCCGGTATGGCTGCGATCTGACCCAGTCGGACGACGGGAAAACGATGCCTTGGACTGGCGGCGAAGGGGCGTTGAGCGGCCTGCTGTCAGCCCCACGTGCCCGGCAGCCAGGGCCGAATGCCCGCCCGGCGGGTGCTCGTGTCGCTTCCGGGCCGGAATCCGCGGAAAACGACGGTGCGGTGAATGGGGGGTGTTGATCCGCAGGAAAAACTATTTATTGTGAAGAATAATTTGGAATCGCGGCGTCAGGCGGTGCGGAGATTCGCCATCGGGCGGTCGCGGGTCGATGCATCGGTCCGCATGATGCGGCTGGACAGGGAGACAGAGAAGATGGCGTTCAAGACGGATATTGAGATTGCGCGCGAGGCGCAGAAGCGTCCGATCATGGAGATTGGAGAGAAGCTGGGGATCCCGGCGGAGCATCTTCTGCCGTATGGTCATGACAAGGCGAAGGTGAGCCAGGAGTTCATCCGGTCGCTGGAGGGCGGGAAGGACGGCAAGCTGATCCTGGTGACGGCGATCAACCCGACGCCTGCGGGCGAGGGCAAGACGACGACGACGGTTGGTCTTGGCGACGGTCTGAACCGGATCGGCAAGAAGGCGGTGATCTGCATCCGCGAGGCCTCGCTGGGGCCGAACTTCGGGATGAAGGGCGGGGCTGCCGGTGGCGGCTATGCCCAGGTGGTGCCGATGGAGGAGATGAACCTCCACTTCACCGGCGACTTCCACGCGATCACGTCGGCCCACAACCTTCTGTCGGCGATGATCGACAACCACATCTACTGGGGCAACGCGCTGGAGATCGACACCCGCCGGGTCAGCTGGCGCCGGGTGATGGACATGAACGACCGGGCGCTCAGGCAGATCAACGTGTCGCTCGGCGGGGTGGCGAACGGCTTCCCGCGCGAGGCGGGCTTCGACATCACGGTGGCCTCGGAAGTGATGGCGATCCTGTGTCTCGCGAAGGATCTTGGTGACCTGCAGAAGCGCCTTGGCGACATCGTGGTGGCCTACCGGCGCGACAAGTCGCCGGTCTATGCCCGCGACATCAAGGCCGACGGGGCGATGACGGTGCTCCTGAAGGACGCGATGCAGCCAAACCTGGTGCAGACCTTGGAGAACAACCCGGCCTTCGTGCATGGCGGCCCGTTCGCCAACATCGCGCATGGCTGCAACTCGGTGATTGCGACGAAGACCGCGCTGAAGCTCGGCGACTACGTTGTGACCGAGGCGGGCTTCGGCGCCGATCTGGGGGCCGAGAAGTTCTTCGACATCAAGTGCCGCAAGGCGGGTCTGAAGCCGGCGGCGGCGGTGATCGTGGCGACGGTCCGGGCGATGAAGATGAACGGCGGGGTGGCGAAGGCCGATCTCGGCGGCGAGAACGTGGACGCGGTGAAGAAGGGCTGCCCGAACCTCGGCCGCCACATCGCCAACGTGAAGTCGTTCGGCGTGCCGGTGGTTGTGGCGATCAACCACTTCTACTCGGACACCGATGCCGAGGTGGCGGCGGTGAAGGCCTATGTCGCCGAGCAGGGCGCCGAGGCGATCCTGTGCAAGCACTGGGCCAACGGCTCGGCGGGGATCGAGGATCTCGCGAGGAAGGTCGTCGAGATGGCCGAGAGCGGCTCTGCGAACTTCGCGCCGATCTATCCCGACGAGATGCCGCTGTTCCAGAAGATCGAGACCATCGCCAAGCGCATCTACCACGCCGACGAGGTTCTGGCGGACAAGTCGATCCGCGACCAGCTCAAGGCCTGGGAAGAGGCGGGCTACGGGCATCTGCCGGTCTGCATGGCCAAGACCCAGTACTCGTTCTCGACCGACCCGAACCGGCGCGGCGCGCCGACCGGGCATTCGGTGCCGGTGCGCGAGGTGCGGCTTTCGGCCGGGGCCGGGTTCATCGTGGTGATCTGCGGCGAGATCATGACCATGCCGGGCCTGCCGAAGGTGCCGTCGGCGGAAGTGATCCGTCTCAACGAGGCGGGCCAGGTCGAGGGTCTCTTCTGATCGGAAGGAGCGGCGGGGCGGGGCATCGAGCCCCGCCCCGCCGCGCGTCCCGCGGGGCCCTATGCGGGGCCGCGGCCCGCGGGGGCGGCGGGACCGGAACACGAGACCGGAATGCGGGGCGGATGAGCGCGACGATCATCGATGGCCGGGCCATGGCGCGGCGGATCCAGGCGGCGGCCGCGGTCGAGGCGGCGGAGCTGGCCCGGGCGGGCTGGGCGCCGCGTCTGGTCTCGCTCTCGGTCGGGGCGACGGCGGCGGCGGAGCTTTACGTGCGCAACCAGCGCCGCCAGGCGGCGGCCGCGGGGATCGGCTTCGAGGCGCGCGACTATCCCGCGACGATCTCGGCCGAGGAGCTGGGCGGGGTGATCGCCGGGCTCAATGCCGATCCGCGGGTGCACGGGATCGTGATCCAGCGGCCGCTGCCGGCGGCGATCCCGGTCCGGGCGCTGCAGCGGGCGATCCATCCCCTGAAGGATGTCGAGGGGCTGCACCCGGCCTCGATCGGCAACATCGTCTACGACGATCTGGCGCTCGGCCCCTGCACGGCACGGGCGGCGGTGGAGATCCTGAGGGCGCTGCCGCTCGATCCCGCCGGGCTCGAGGTGACGGTGATCGGCCATTCGGAGCTCGTCGGCAAGCCGGTGGCGTTCCTCCTGATGGGGCTCGGCGCGACGGTGACGGTGTGCCATGCGCTGAGCCGCGAGGTGGCGGCGCATGCGCGGCGCGCGGACGCGGTCTTCGTCGCGGTCGGGCGGCCGGGCCTCGTGACGGCGGAGATGCTGAAGCCGGGGGCGGCGCTGATCGACATCGGCATCAACCGGGTCGAGACGCCGGAGGGCCCGCGGCTGGTGGGGGATGCGGATTTCGAGACCTGCGCCGAGGTCGCCGGCTGGATCACGCCGGTGCCGGGCGGGGTCGGACCGGTGACGGTGGCGATGCTGATGCAGAACGCGGTGCGCGCCACGAGGATGCAGATGGAACGGTACCGCGGCGCCTATGCCGGCGGTCAATGAGCAACGAGGAGACGGGAATGAGTGCCAAGATCATCGACGGCAAGGCCTTTGCCGCCGGGGTGCGGGGCCGGGTGGCAAGCCATGTGGCGCGGCTGAAGGCCGATCACGGGATCACGCCGGGGCTGGCGGTGGTGCTGGTGGGCGAGGATCCGGCGAGCGAGGTCTATGTCCGCTCGAAGGGCAAGTCGACCGTGGAGGCGGGGATGAACTCCTACGAGCACAAGCTCGACGCCGACACGTCGGAGGCGACGCTTCTCGCGCTGATCGACGCGCTGAACAAGGATCCGGCGGTCAACGGGATCCTGGTGCAGCTGCCCTTGCCGAAGCATCTCGACGCCGATCTGGTGATCAACGCGATCGACCCGGCGAAGGATGTCGACGGCTTCCACATCTCGAACGTGGGGCTTCTCGGCACCGGGCAGAAGTCGATGGTGCCCTGCACGCCGCTCGGCTGCCTGATGATGCTGCGCGACCATCACGGCTCCTTGTCCGGGCTCGACGCGGTGGTGGTCGGGCGCTCGAACATCGTCGGCAAGCCGATGGCGCAGCTGCTCCTCGGCGACAGCTGCACGGTGACGATCGCGCACAGCCGCACCAAGGACCTCGCCGAGGTCTGCCGCCGCGCCGACATCCTGGTGGCGGCGGTGGGCCGGCCCGAGATGATCCCCGGCGACTGGGTCAAGCCCGGCGCCACGGTGATCGACGTCGGCATCAACCGGATCGAGCGCGACGGCAAGACGAAGCTCGTGGGCGACGTCCATTACGCGAGTTGTGCCGAGGTCGCCGGCGCCATCACCCCGGTCCCCGGCGGCGTCGGCCCGATGACCATCGCCTGCCTGCTCGCCAACACGCTGACCGCCGCCTGCCGCGCCAACGGTCTGCCAGAGCCCGAAGGGCTGACAGCCTAAAGTCAGAGGCCGAGGTAGCCGATCCCGGCAAAGACAAGAGCGACGCCGCCCCATTGGGGCAGCGTCATCCGCTCGCGGAGGAAGGCCCAGGCGAGAAGGATCGTCACGACGCCGAAGACCGATGAGGCGACGGAGGCGAATTCCGGGTGCGGCAGGCCGCCCGCAAGGAGGACGAGCCCGAGCGCCGCGGCGTCGAGCACGCCCATCGTCGCAAGCAGGAGCCAGGGCGCGCGCAGGAACCGCCCGCGCCCGGGTGAGAGCGTGACGACGCCGGCCACGACCGCGAGGGCCGCGGCGCGGGCGACAAAGATCGCGGGCAGCCCGCCGCCGCCGCCGCTCGCGGCCTGGCCGAGCGCGAAGGTCAGGGCAAAGCCGGTGCCGCCGAGGCCGGCCCAGATCATCGCCGCCCGACGGCCGCCCGAGGCGGCCCCGCTCTCGTCCGACAGGATGGCGATCAGCGCGATGCCGCCAACGATCGTGGCGGCCGCGAGCCATTGCAGCATCGTCGGCGGAGTCCCCGTCGCCGCTGCCCAGAGGAGCGACAGGATCGGATAGGCGCCGATGATCGGCGCGACGAGCCGCAAGGGGCCGATTGCGAAGGCCCGGTAGAGGCTGTAGGTCCCGCCCGCAAAGGCGAGGCCAGCAAGCCCGGCGAGTGCCGCCGAGCGCGCCGGCAGCGCGGCCGCTTCGGCAAGCGAGAACGGCAGCAGCGCCACGAGGCCGGTCGCAAGTACAACGGTCATCGCCGCCGCGACGTCGACGCGCTGGCTGACATAGCGCACGCAGACATCATGGACGCCCCAGCACAAAGCCGCCGCGAGGCCGAAATAGAGCGATTCCATCGCGCTCAGCCGCCCTTCCGTCCGGAGCGACTTGAAGCATTGCCGTGATCCGGCGCCGTCATGTTTTCCTCATCTTCGCTTGCGGGACGGGTAGCGTCGCGTTATTCTTCATGCTAAACAAATATTCCGAAGATGCAAATCGCGACGGTCGGAGGCGCTGATGCTCGACAAGATCCCTGCCAGGTTCGTTCCGGGTCCGCCGCGTCCGAGTCGCATCCTCACGGCCGAGGCACTGACCCTGCCGCCCGGCACCGAACGCTATGTCGTTCCCGGGGCGGGCGCAATCCTCGTCCCGCTTGCGGCGGGCGACCGGATCACCGTCATCAATGACGAGGGCGGCCAGCCCTGCGAGATCGTCGCCGCCGGTCCCGACGGCAAGATCGACGCCGGGATCCTCGGACAGGCCGCGAATTCCGACGCGGCCGGGCTCAAGGCGCTGCTGGCGGGCGAGGAGCCGAGCCTGCTCGCGCTCCGCCGCGGCATCGAGGCGCGTCGCATCGATCTTGCCCGCGCAGGCGCGCTGCGCGCCTTCGATGCGACGACGCCGGCACGGACCGAGTGGGAGCTGACCGCCACGCGCGACGGCGTGGTGATCGTCGCGGCGCCGGGCGGGGCGATGGACCTCGACGCGCAGGATACGGCGACGCCGCTGACCTTGAGGATCCGCCGCGCCACGCTGCGGCCGGTCAAGGGCTTCGACTTGCCCGACCCGCTCGCCGATCCGGTTCTCGATCTCCGGGTCCGGTCCGCGACGGCGGAGGCCTATCTCGTCAAGGCCGGCGACTACATCCAGATCCTTGACGTTGACGGCCGCCAATGCACGGATTTCCAGTGCTTCGACGCCCGCAAGCTCGACCGCGGCATCGAGCACGCGCTCGACGTGACGACGACGCGGACGCTGATGGGCCACGCCTATCCGATGCCGGGCCTGCACGCGAAATACTACGACCAGGAGATGCTGCCGCTCGTCGAGGTGGTGCAGGACACCTGCGGCCGTCACGACGCCTTCGCGCTGGCTTGCTCGTCCAAGTATTACGACGACATCGGCTATCCCGGCCACACCAACTGCTCGGACAATTTCAACGGTGCGCTCGGCAAGCACGGCGTCACCCCGCGCCGGGGCTGGATGGCGATCAACTTCTTCTTCAACACCGGGCTCGACGCGCATGGCGTGATGTATGCCGACGAGCCCTGGACGCGGCCGGGCGACTACGTGCTCCTTCGCGCGATGACCGATCTCGTCTGCGTGAGCTCCGCCTGCCCCGACGACACCACGGCCGCCAATGGCTGGAACCCGACCGACATCCACGTCCGCACCTATTCCGGGGCGGAGAAATTCTCGCGCGCAATCGCCTATCGCCCCACCAAGGACTCGGAGCCGAAGATGACCAAGGAGACCGGCTTCCACGCCAGCTTCGCCAAGCACACCCGCAACTTCGTCGAGTACCGCGGCTACTGGCTGGCCAACTGCTTCGCCACGGCTGGCCCGATCGAGGAATACTGGGCCTGCCGCGAGAGGGCGGTGATCCTCGACCTCTCGCCCTTGCGCAAGTTCGAGATCACCGGGCCGGATGCCGAGGCGCTGATGCAGTACACGCTGACGCGCGACGTGCGAAAGCTCACCACCGGCGGCGTCGTCTACACCGCGATGTGCTACGAGCATGGCGGCATGATCGACGACGGCACGCTGTTCCGCCTTGGCCGCGACAATTTCCGCTGGATCGGCGGCGACGATTATTCCGGGATCTGGCTGCGCGAGCAGGCCGAGAAGCTCGGGCTGAACGTGCTGGTCCGCGCCTCGACGGACCAGCTCCACAACGTCGCCGTGCAGGGGCCGAAGAGCCGCGACATCCTGAAGGGGCTGATCTGGACCGCGCCGCACAACCCCACGATCGAGGAACTGGCCTGGTTCCGCTTCACGCCGGCGCGGATCGGCGGGCCGGACGGCGTGCCGATCGTGGTCTCGCGCACCGGCTACACGGGCGAGCTCGGCTACGAGGTCTTCTGCCATCCGCGCGATGCCGGCACGGTCTTCGACGCGATCTGGGAGGCGGGCGAGCCGCATGGCATGCGGCCGATGGGGCTCGAGGCGCTCGACATGGTGCGGATCGAAGCAGGGCTGATCTTCGCGGGCTACGATTTCTCAGACGAGACCGATCCGTTCGAGGCCGGGATCGCCTTCACCGTGCCCCTGAAGTCCAAGCAGGACGATTTCATCGGCCGCGAGGCGCTGTTGCGCCGCAAGGAGCATCCGAGCCGCAAGCTCGTCGGGCTCGACATAGACGGCGCCGTGGACGTCGGCCACGGCGACCCGGTCCATGTCGGCCGCGCGAAGGTGGGCGAGGTGACGTCCTCGATGCGCTCGCCGATCCTCGGCAAGAACATCGCGCTGGCCCGGATCGACGTCGCCCATGCCGGGATCGGCACCGAGGTCGAGATCGGCAAGCTCGACGGGCAGCAGAAGCGCCTGCCGGCGCGGATCGTGCCTTTCGCCCATTACGACCCGAAGAAGACGCGACCCCAGAGCTGAGGAGGGATCATGGCCGCGAGCATCCTCGACCAGTTGGGCGGCGAACCCGCCCTGCGCAATCTCGTCAACCATTTCTACGATCTCGTGGAGACCGACCCGCGCGGCGAGAACCTGATGCGGCTGCATTTCCGTGGCCATGGGCTGAGCCATGTCCGCGAGGCGCAGTTCGACTTCCTCAGCGGCTTCCTTGGCGGCCGGCGCTACTACGAGGAAAAGCACGGCAGCATGGAAGTGCGGCTGATGCACGCCCATGTGCCGATCGCGCTCGAGGATGCCGAGAGCTGGCTTGAGCTGATGAACCAGGCGATCGACGATCTCGGCTATCAGGGGCCGCATGTCGAGAAGATGCGCGCGGCGTTCCGCCGGGTCGCGCTGATCCTGGTCAACGATCTCCGCGAATGGGGCCTTCCGGCCGCGGATTCAGCCGGCCCCTAGCAGCATTATCTGGACGTCAGCGACGTTTGTTCCTGTTGGTCCTGTTGTGAGGAGGTCTTTGGCTGCGTTGAGGGCTTTGTTGCTGTCGTTGTTGTCGAGGAGGGTTTTGGGGTTTTCGCCGGTGGCGCGGATTCGGGCGGGGGAGCCCTGATCGGTGATGCCGCCTGCGGCGTCTGTTGGGCCGTCGCGGCCGTCGGTTCCGCCGGAGAGGAAGGCCCAGGGGCGGTCGAGGTCCGGCATGGCGAGGGCGACCCGCAGCGCGAGTTCCTGGTTGCGGCCGCCGCGGCCGGTGCCCTTGAGGGTGACGGTTGTCTCGCCGCCGAAGATGAGGCAGGCGGGGCGGCCGCGGGGGGCGGCGGTTGCGGCGGCGACGATGGCGTCGGCGGCGTCCGCGACGTCGCCGGTGAGGCGGTCGCTGACGATCACCGGTTCGAGGCCGCGGGCGCTTGCTGCCGTTGCGACGGCTTCGAGGCTGAGGCGGTTCGAGCCGATGAGGTGGTTCGCCGCTGCGGGTCCGGGGCCGGGGGCGGCTTCGGGCTGCGCGAGCCGGGCGCGGACGGGCTCGGGCAGGTCGGGCCAGAGCCCGCGCTCGGTGAGGAGCGCGCGGGCCGCGGCGCGGGAGCCGATCGGGGCGGTGGTCGGGCCCGAGGCGATGACGCGCAGGTCGTCGCCGATGACGTCCGACAGGATATAGGCGGTGACCGGGGCGGGGGCGGCGTGGCGGGTGAGGCCGCCGCCCTTGAGCCGCGAGAGGGTCTGGCGGACGAGGTTGATCTCGGTGATCTCGAAGCCGTGGGCGAGGAGGAGCCGGTTGACCTCGGCCTTGTCGGCGAGGGTGAGGCCCTCGGCCGGGGCCGGGGCGAGCGCCGAGCCGCCGCCGGAGATGAGCGCGATGACGCGGTCGGCCCCGGTCGCGGCGTCGAGCCGGCGCAGCGCCTCGGCGGCGGCGGCGGCGCCGTTCGCGTCCGGCACCGGGTGGCCGGCGGCCATCACCGTGGCGCCGGGCAGGTCCCGGACGTTCTCGTAGTTCGTGATCACAAGCACGTCGGCCGGGGCATCGCCGAGTTGGCGGAGCATCTCCGCGGCCATCGGGATCGCGGCTTTGCCAATCGCCACAACCACATAGGCCCCGCCCGGCGCGGGGCGGGGCAGGGGGTGGCGGGCGAGTGCGGCGGCGAGCGCCCGGGCGGGATCGGCCGCGGCACAGGCCGCCGCGAAGAGCTCCGCGGCGGTCTCGCGCAATGTGATCACGGGGTCGGCCGCAGAACCCGCCATGGCCTCAGGCCCCGGCGATCTGGCGCGCCTTCGCGACCAGCACCTCGGCCTGGCGGATCGAGGCGTAGTCGATGAGGCGGCCGTCGAGCGACACCGCGCCCTTGCCCTGTTGGGCGGCTTCCTCCATCGCGGCGAGGATCCGCTGGGCCTTGGTGACCTCGGCCTCCGAGGGGCTCATCACCTCGTTGGCGAGCGCGATCTGGGAGGGGTGGATCGCCCATTTGCCCTCGCAGCCGAGCACCGCGGCGCGCTTGGCGGCGGCCTTGTAGCCCTCGGGGTCCTGGAAGTCGCCGAAGGGTCCGTCGATGGGGCGCAGGCCGTTGGCGCGGGCCGCGACCACCATGCGGGCGAGCGCGTAGTGCCACATGTCGCCCCAGTGGACGGCGCGGGAGCCGTCGGCGAGCGGGTCGGTCAGCACCGCGTAGTCGGGGTTGACGCCGCCGATGATCGTGGTGCGGGCGCGGGTCGAGGCGGCGTAGTCGGCGACCCCGAAGTGGAGCGATTCGTTGCGCTTGGAGGCGGCGGCGATGGCGGAGACGTTCTGCATGCCGAGCGCGGTCTCGATGATGTGCTCGAAGCCGATGCGCTTCTTGTAGCCTCGCGCGTCCTCGATCTGGGTCACCATCATGTCGACGGCATAGACGTCGGCCGCGGTGCCGACCTTGGGGATCATGATCAGATCGAGCCGCTCGCCGGCCTGTTCGACGACGTCGACGACGTCGCGGTACATGTAATGGGTGTCGAGGCCGTTGATTCGGACCGACATGGTCTTCTTGCCCCAGTCGATCTCGTTCAAGGCCTTGATGATGTTCTTGCGGGCCTCGGCCTTGTCGTCGGGCGCGACCGCGTCCTCGAGGTCGAGGAAGATCACGTCGACGTCGGATTGTGCCGCCTTCTCAAACATTTGCGGGGCGGAGCCGGGGACGGCCAGCTCGCTGCGGTTGAGCCGGGCGGGGGCCTGCTGGATGACGTGGAAGCTCATGGGGAAGATCCTTCGGGATTGCCGCGATGCAGCGGATGGGTGACGGCCGCCATTCAAACGCGCAAGAGTTCTTTCCTGTCAAGCAACAAAATTGCGTCAATGACCGGCGCCGCGACAGATCGTGCAAGGTCCTCCGGGCGCGGGTCCGGGCGCGGATACGCGCGCGAGGCGGCGTCGGGCTCAGTTGCCGGGGCGGGTCGGGGCGCCGAGCCGGGCGGCGTAGTAGAAGGCGATCGCCTGGGCGCGGCTCGTCACGCCGAGCTTCTCGAAGAGGTTCGAGAGGTGGAACTTGACGGTGTTGGCCGAGATCGCGAAGTCGCGGGCGAGCTCGCGGTTGGTGAGCCCCTTCGAGAGCGCCTCGAGGAGCGCCCGCTCGCGCCGGGTGAGGCTCTGGATCGGGTCGGCCTTGAGCTCGCGGATGTCGAGGAACGGGAACACCATCTGGCCCTGGGCGACGGCGCGGCAGGTCTCGAGGAGCTTCTCGACCGGCGTGGTGCGGGCGACGAAGCCGGCGGCGCCGGCGAGCATCGCGAGCCGCGGCACGTCGCCCCTCGGGTCGTCGCCGTAGACGACGAGGCGGGGCGCATGGGGCTGTTCGCGCAGGACCTCGATCAGCTTCTGGCCGCCGAGTGCCGGCAGGTTCCAGTCGATCACCCCGACCTTGACCGGGACCCGCATCACCGCGCCGAGGAAGCCCTCGGCGGTGGCGGTGGTGGCGACGAGCGAGAATCGGGGGTCGCGGTCGAAGATCTCCGACATCGCCGAGAGCACGAGCGGATTGGGGTCGGCGAGCGAGACCGCGATCGGGGCGGATTTGTCATCAAGCTGTTGCATTCCTTGCCTCTTTCGCCAGAACCTACCCGTCAGGGTGGGGGGTTGTCCGGTATACCTCGGTATCCATACCGAAATGGGTAGGGAATTCCCCATACCATCGGATACCCGAAAGCAGGAGTAACGCAGGTTGTGACGCCGCGGCAAGTGCGATTGTCTTGCGGCAACGGACCTCGCCGTCCGCGTCCCGCCTCCGCCGCGCCCGCGGCCCGAACCAGCAGGTCCGAGAGATGAACGAACCGACGATCTTCCCCGCCCTCGAGATCCCCGAGACGCTCGCCGCCGGCCCCGGGCCCGGTAACACCGACCCGCGCGTGCTCGCGGCCTTCGCCCGCACCGGGCTCGCCGACCACATGCAGGCCGACGTGCTGCGCGGCATGATCGAGTGCAAGCAGATGCTGCGCCAGGTCTGGGGCACCAGGAACACCTACACCTACGGCGTCGGCGGCACCGGTTTCTCCGGGCTCGACTGCATGCTCGGCGCGATCCTGCCGGGCGACAGCGTGGTGGCCTTCGTCAACGGCACCTTCTCCGGCATCGACGGGCTGACGATCCGCATGAAGGCCGCGACCCGCGAGGAGCTGCGCGCCAACGCGCTCGACCCGCAGGCCGCCTCGGTGACGGTGGTCACCGTGCCGCACGGCGAGTCGGTCACCGGCGAGATCGTCGAGAAGGTGCTGGCCGAGAAGAAGCCGAAATGGGCCTTCATGGCGCATTGGGAGACCGGCTCGGGCCGCGTGAACGACCTTCGGGGCTTCTCGGAGGCCTGCGAACGTCACGGCGCGATGGGGCTTGTCGACGCGGTCTCCTCGCTCGGCATCGCCGACTTCTCGATCGACGACTACCCGGGCGTCGTCGGCTGGGCCTCCTGCCCGCAGAAGGGGGTGCTCTGCCTGCCCCTGACCTACGCGCCGGTCAGCTTCACCGATCGCTACATCGCCGAGGTCCGCGCCAATGGCTGCGCCTCCTACGTCCACAACCCGGTCCTTGAGGCCCGCCACTGGGGCGTGGTCGAGGGCAAGGACGTGGCCGCCGGCTCCTACCACCGCACCCATTCGGGCTACGCGGTCGCGGCCTTCCACGAGGCGCTGCGGCTCACGCTCCAGCAAGGGATCGCGCAAAAGGCGCGCGACTACGCCTTCCACGAGAAGGCGCTGAAGGACGCGGTCACCGCGATGGGCTGCACCGTCACCTCGAACATGACGAGCCTCGTCGTTCTCAACCTGCCGGCAAGCCTCGCGGGCCGCGAGAAGGAGCTGGTGCAGGGCGCCCGCGCCAGGGGCTTCGGCATCTGGCCGACGCTCTCGGAGCCGGTGCAGGTCCGGATCGGCATCCTCAACCAGCTGAGCCAGGCCGCGATCACCGAGATCGTCACCCGCTTCGGTGCAGGCCTGAACGAGATGGGCGCCGGCATCGACATGGACCGGGTCCGCGAGGGTCTCGCGCGCCACTACCAGACCGCGATCGCGGCCGAATAATCTCACCGGGAGGATCGAGATGGACATCCACGAATACCAGGCCAAGGAGATCCTTGGAAAGTTCGGCGTCACGGTGCCGGAAGGCGGGCTCGCCTACAGCCCCGAGCAGGCGGCCTACCGCGCCCGCGAGCTCGGCGGCAACCGCTGGATCGTCAAGGCCCAGGTCCATGCCGGCGGCCGCGGCAAGGCCGGCGGGGTGAAGCTCTGCAACAACGAGCACGAGATCCTCGATGCCGCCGAGAGCATGTTCGGCAAGAAGCTCGTGACGCATCAGACCGGGGCCGAGGGCAAGGGCGTCTACCGCGTCTATGTCGAGGCCGCGGTGCCGTTCGAGCGCGAGATCTATCTCGGCTTCGTCCTTGACCGCTCCTCGCAGCGGGTGATGATCGTCGCCTCCTCGGAAGGCGGCATGGAGATCGAGGAGATCTCGGCCGAGAAGCCCGACAGCATCGTGCGCTCCACCGTCGAGCCGGCGGTCGGGCTGCAGGAGTTCCAGGCCCGCGAGATCGCCTTCGCGCTCGGCATCCCCGCCAAGCTCACCCAGCAGATGGTGCGCACGCTGCAGGGCTGCTACCGCGCCTTCACCGAGCTTGACGCGACCATGGTCGAGATCAACCCCTTGGTCATCACCTCCGACGACCGCATCCTCGCGCTCGACGCCAAGATGACCTTCGACGGCAACGCGCTCTTCCGCCATGCCCAGGTGGCCGAGCTCCGCGACAAGTCCCAGGAGGATCCGCGCGAGAGCCGTGCGGCCGACCGCGGCCTCTCCTATATCGGGCTTGCGGGCAATATCGGCTGCATCGTCAACGGCGCCGGTCTCGCGATGGCGACGATGGACACGATCAAGCTTGCCGGCGGCGAGCCCGCGAACTTCCTCGACATCGGCGGCGGCGCCACGCCCGAGCGGGTCGCGAAGGCCTTCCGGCTGGTCTTGTCGGACGCCAACGTCCAGGCCGTGCTCGTCAACATCTTCGCCGGCATCAACCGCTGCGACTGGGTCGCCGAGGGCGTGGTGCAGGCGCTGACCCAGAACCCCGTCGACGTGCCGGTGATCGTGCGCCTTGCCGGGACCAACGTCGAGGAGGGACAGAAGATCCTCGCCAAGTCCGGGCTGCCGATCATCCGCGCCACCTCGCTGATGGAGGCCGCCGAGCGCGCGGTCACCGCCTGGCAGAACGACAAGTCGCAGAACACCAATGTGAGGGCCGTCTGATGAGCATCTTTCTCGACCGCACGAGCCGCGTCATCGTCCAGGGCATCACCGGGCGCATCGCGCAGTTCCACACCAAGGAAATGATCGACTACGGCACCAATGTCGTCGGCGGCGTCGTGCCCGGCAAGGGCGGCGAGACGGTGCACGGCGTGCCGGTCTTCAACACCGTGAAGGAAGCCGTGGCCGCGACCGGCGCCGATGCCAGCCTCGTCTTCGTGCCGCCCCCCTTCGCGGCGGATTCGATCATGGAAGCGGCCGACGGCGGCATCCGCTACGCGGTCTGCGTGACCGACGGCATCCCGGCCCAGGACATGATCCGCGTCAAGCGCTACATGTACCGCTACCCCAAGGAGCGCCGCATGGTGCTGACCGGGCCGAACTGCGCCGGCACGATCAGCCCGGGCAAGGCGCTTTGCGGCATCATGCCGGGCCATATCTACCTGCCCGGCCATGTCGGCATCGTCGGCCGCTCGGGCACCTTGGGCTACGAGGCCGCCCAGCAATTGAAGGACCGCGGCATCGGCGTCTCGACCTCGGTCGGCATCGGCGGCGACCCGATCAACGGCTCGTCGTTCCGCGACATCCTCGAGCGCTTCGAGCAGGACCCCGACACCCATGTGATCTGCATGATCGGCGAGATCGGCGGGCCGCAGGAGGCCGAGGCCGCGGCCTATATCCAGGAGCACATGACCAAGCCGGTCATCGCCTATATCGCCGGCCTGACCGCGCCCAAGGGCCGCACCATGGGCCATGCCGGCGCGATCATCTCGGCCTTCGGCGAGAGTGCGTCCGAGAAGGTCGAGATCCTCTCGGCGGCGGGCGTCACCGTGGCCGAGAACCCCTCGGTCATCGGCGAGACGATCGCCCGGGTGATGAAGAAAGCGGCCGCGTAACGGCCGCGCAAAGGGAGGCGACGATGGCGAAACCCAGGGTGCTGGTGACGCGGGCCTGGCCCGCACCGGTCGAGGCGAAGATGGCGGAAGCCTTCGACGTCACGCTCAACCGCGACGACCGGCCCCTGGGCGCGGCCGAGATGAAGGCCGCGCTGACCGACTACGACGCGGTCCTGCCGACCGTCACCGACCGGCTGCCGGCCGAGCTCTTCGACGCGCCTCAGCTCAGGGCCAAGATCCTCGCCAACTACGGCGTCGGCTTCGCCCATATCGACACCGATGCCGCGAAATCCCGCGGCATCACCGTCACCAACACGCCCGACGTCCTGTCCGACTGCACCGCCGACATCGCGATGACGCTGATGCTGATGGCCGCGCGACGCGCCGGCGAGGGCGAGCGCGAGCTGCGCGACGGCCGCTGGACCGGCTGGCGCCCGACCCATCTCATCGGCACCAAGGTCTCCGGCGCCACGCTCGGCATCATCGGCTTCGGCCGCATCGGCCAGGCCATGGCGCAGCGCGCCCATCACGGCTTCGGCATGAGGATCCTCGTGCAGAACCGCTCCGCCGTCGCCCCCGAGGTGCTCGCCCGCTACGGCGCCACCCAGGTCGCCAGCGTCGAGGACATGCTGCCCGAATGCGACTTCGTCTCGCTCCACTGCCCCGGGGGTGCTGTCAACCGCCACCTCATCAACGCCCGCCGGCTCGAGATGATGAAGCCCACCGCCTTCCTCATCAACACCGCCCGCGGCGAGGTCGTCGACGAGGCCGCCCTCGCCCAGGCGCTGTGGTTCAACACCATCGGCGGCGCCGGCCTCGACGTCTTCGAACGCGAACCCAAGATCCACCCAGACCTCATGGGCGCCGACAACCTCGTCATGCTCCCCCACCTCGGATCCGCAACACGCCAAACCCGCGAAGGAATGGGGTTCCGAGTGCTCCAAAACCTCACCGAATACTTCCAAGGAAAAACACCCCAAGACAAGGTCGCCTAAGGCGGCCTTTCGGGGGTCAGAGGCGCTTGCGGGCCCTGAGAGCGGCCTGGATCGTGCCGTCGTCGAGATAGTCGAGCTCGCCGCCAATCGGCACACCCTGGGCGAGCGAGGTGACGGCGACGCCGCTGCCGTCGAGCGCCTCGGCGATGTAATGCGCCGTGGTTTGGCCGTCGACGGTGGCGTTAAGCGCGAGGATCACCTCGCGGATCTCCTCGTCGCGGACGCGGGCGAGGAGCTTCGGGATCCGCAGTTCCTCGGGCCCGACCGCGTCGAGCGCCGAGAGCGTGCCGCCGAGGACGTGGTAACGGCCCTTGAAGGCCTGGCCGCGCTCCATTGCCCAGAGGTCGGCGACATCCTCAACGACGCAGATCTCGCCCGTGGCGCGGCGCTCGTCGCGGCAGATGTCGCAGATGTCCGCGGTGCCGATATTGCCGCAGGCGGCGCATTCGCGCGCCGAGGTCGCGACCTCGGCCATCGCCTTCGCAAGGGGCGCCATCACCGCGCCGCGCTTCTTTATCAGGTGCAAGACCGCGCGGCGCGCCGAGCGGGGCCCGAGGCCCGGCAGGCGCGCCATCAGCTCGATCAGCGCCTCGATGTCGCGGGTGGCTTCTGACAAGGCCGCCTCAGAACGGCAGCTTTATGTCGGCGGGCAGGCCCATGTCCTGCATCATCTTCTGCTGCTCGGTCCGGGTGCGTTCCTGCGCGCGCTTCTGCGCGTCCTTGATCGCGGCGAGGATCAGGTCCTCGACCACTTCCTTCTCCGAGGGCTGGAAGATCGAGGGGTCGATGTCGAGCGACTTCAGCTCGCCCTTGGCGCTGCAGGTCGCCTTCACCAGCCCCGCGCCGCTTTCACCGGTGACGGTGATGCG
This sequence comes from Defluviimonas salinarum, assembly GCF_026013545.1. Classification (GTDB taxonomy): domain Bacteria; phylum Pseudomonadota; class Alphaproteobacteria; order Rhodobacterales; family Rhodobacteraceae; genus Albidovulum; species Albidovulum salinarum. The sequence goes on from NZ_JAPDOG010000018.1 coordinate 33,540, forward strand.
GTCCATCTCCTCGGTCAGCGCGGCCATCTTGGCCTGCATCTCCTGCGCGGCCTTCATCATCTTGGCCATGTCGCCGAGCCCGCCGAGCCCGCCCAAACCTTTCAGCATGTCTTTCTCCTCAGCCTTCCTCGAACGGATCCCATTCGTCCTCGACCTCGGGCAGGGCCTCTGCCTGCACCTCGGCCTGAACCTCGTCGGGGGTCCTGATAGCGGTGATATGGGCCTTCGGGAAGGCCGCGAACACCGCCTGCACCAGCGGATTCTCGCGCGCCTTCTCCTTGGCGGCGGTTTCCTTCGCGTCGCGGGTCTCGGCGATCGTCGGCGCGCCGCCCTCGGAGACGACCGAGACGCCCCAGCGGACGCCGGTCCAGCTCTGGAGCCGGGCCGAGAGCGTCGCGGCGAGATCGCGCGGGGCCTCTTGCGTCGGCTCGAACTCGATCCGGCCGGGGGTGTAGCGGACGAGGCGGAGGTGGTTCTCGACCTCGATCAGGAGCTTCACGTCGCGGTTGGCGCGGATCAGCTCCACCACGGCGGGAAAGCTCGCGTAGCGGGCGAGCGCGACGTCGGTGTCGAGCGCGCGGGCGGTGGCGGCGCCGCTGGCGGTGGGGGCGGCCGAGACGCTCGCGCGGGGCGCGGCATGGGTCGGCGCCGCGCCCGGTGCGGGGCCGCGGCCAGCGGTGGCGGAAGGGCTGGGGCCCTCGGCGAGGCGCCGCATCAGCTGCTCGGGATCGGGCAGGTCGGCGACATGGGTCATGCGGATCACCGCCATCTCGGCGGCCATCATCGCGTTCGGGGCGGCGGCCACCTCCTCGAGCGCCTTGAGGAGCATCTGCCACATCCGCGTCAGCACCCGCATCGGCAGCGCGCCGGCCATGGCGATGCCGCGGGAGCGTTCCTCGGGCGGCACGGTCGGATCGTCGGCGGCCTCGGGGGTGATCTTGATGACCGAGATCCAGTGGGTGATCTCGGCAAGGTCGCGCAGCACCGCCATCGGGTCGGCGCCGTCGGAATACTGCGCGCCGATCTCGTTCAGGGCTCCTGCGGCGTCGCCCTTGAGGATCAGGTCGAAGAGGTCGAGGACGCGGCCGCGGTCGGCGAGCCCCAACATGGCGCGGACCTGGTCGGCGGTGGTCTCGCCCGCGCCGTGGCTGATCGCCTGGTCGAGGAGCGAGGTGGCGTCGCGGGCCGAGCCCTCGGCGGCGCGGGTGATGAGGGCGAGCGCGTCGTCGGTGATCTGGGCCTTCTCGGCGCTGGCGATCTTCCTCAGGAGCGCGATCATCACTTCGGGTTCGATGCGGCGGAGGTCGAACCGCTGACAGCGGGAAAGCACCGTGACCGGGACCTTGCGGATCTCGGTTGTGGCGAAGATGAACTTCACATGGGCGGGGGGTTCCTCCAGCGTCTTGAGGAGCGCGTTGAACGCGCTCGTCGAGAGCATGTGGACCTCGTCGATGATGTAGATCTTGTAGCGCGCCGAGGCGGCCCGGTAGTGGACGCTCTCGATGATCTCGCGGATGTCGTTGACGCCGGTGCGGGAGGCCGCGTCCATCTCCATCACGTCGACGTGGCGGCCTTCCATGATCGCCACGCAATGCTCGCACTTGCCGCAGGGATCGGTGGTGGGGCCACCGGCGCCGTCGGGGCCGACGCAGTTCATGCCCTTGGCGATGATCCGGGCGGTTGTCGTCTTCCCGGTCCCGCGGATGCCGGTCATGATGAAGGCCTGCGCGATCCGGTCGGCCGCGAAGGCGTTCTTCAGGGTGCGGACCATCGCCTCCTGCCCGACGAGGTCGGCGAAGGTCTCCGGGCGGTACTTGCGGGCGAGGACCTGGTAGCGGGTCGCTGTCTCTTCGGTCATTGGGCCTCGGGCGGGATTCGGATCAGCCGCTACACTAGGCAGGCGCCGCGCCGCCGTCCACCCGGAGCGAGGCCGGGGCTTCGCGCCTCCCCTCCCCCTCGTGGGGAGGGGATGGGGGTGGGGGGCGCCCCGGCCGCGTCCGTCTACGGCGTCAGTTCGGGCGTTTCGCCTTCTTCGCCTGCTTGACGACCTTCGCGAAGGCCTTGCCGCGGCGGCGCTTCTCGGCGGCCGAGGCGGCATGGGCGGCGTCCTCGGCTCGAAGCTTCTTCCAGCGGTCGAGGCGCGCGGCGTCGACCTGGCCGGCGGCGATCGCCGCCTGCACGGCGCAGCCGGGCTCCGGCCCGTGGGTGCAGTCGCGGAAGCGGCATTCGCCGGTCAGCCCGGTGATCTCGGCGAAGGCTTCGTCGATCCCCTCGGCCATGTCGGTGAGCCTCAGTTCCCGCATCCCCGGCGTGTCGATCAGCCAGCCGCCGCCCGGGATCGGATGCATCTCGCGCGCGGTCGTGGTGTGGCGACCCTTCATGTCGTCCTCGCGCACCGTAGCGGTCTCGAGGTCGATGCCGGTGAGTGCCGAGGCGAGCGTCGACTTGCCGACCCCGGACATGCCGAGGAAGGCGACGGTGCGGCCCGGCCCGCACCAGGGCCTGAGCGCCTCGGCCGCGGCTTCGGCCTTGGCGTTCAGCAGGATCGCCGGGACCGCGGGCGCGATGGCGCGGAGCCGGTCGAGGTAGGTTTCCGGATCGTCGGCCTTGTCGGCCTTGGTCACGACGAGGACCGGCGGGATGCCGCCCGCGTGGGCGAGCGCCAGGTAGCGTTCGAGCCGCGCCTCGTTGAACTCCTCGGTCGCCGAGGTGGTGATGAAGACCGTGTCGACATTGGCCACGATGAGCTGTTCGCGCGAGGCCTCGCCCGCCGCGCGCCGGAAGATCCGGCTGTGGCGGTCGAGGAGCCGGGCCACGCGGTCGGTCGCGGGATCGGCGAGCACCCAGTCGCCGACAGCGACATCGCCGGCGGAAAGATCCGGCGGCAGCGTCAGGAGGAGCGGCCCCGCTTCGGAAAGCGCGGTCAGCCGGTCGCGGTGGACGCCCGTCACGCGGGCGGGGGAAAAGGCGCCGAACTCATCGGTGTCGAGCTGGCGCTGGAAATTTGCCGACCATCCGAGATCGGCGAGCGTGTGGGAATTCAGGGTCAAGTCTCTGCCCTCGTCATAGATCGAAATCCTTGCCCGGCGGTTGACGGCGCGGGCGGGTGATGTCGGGACGGGCGGGGCGGATCAAGGTCTCAGACGGCCCCGGCCCGGAGGGAATGAAGCTCTGCCATGTCCTTCTCCTGAAGCGGGTGTCGAGGGTGAGAGGCTGGACAACGACCCAAGCGGGGCTCGTTACGGCTGCTTCCTTCCGGACCTGACCGGGTTGGCGAGGCGCTCGCCCGCGCCAACCTCTCGGGGCCCGATATAGGCGAGGGCCGGCGGATTCGCAAGGCGGCTGGATGTCGGCATCCCGTCGGCGTTGCGTATGGCACGACCGCGCGCCGGGCAGGGGCCGCGTTAACCCGGTTCTGCGAGGCTGGGGCGAGCCGCAAGGAGCAACGATGACCGACCGTCCCGTCCCGCCGAAGCGTTTCGCCCAGACCCGCACCGCGCGGCTCGCCCGCGCCCGCCTCGCCCGCCACCTGCAGGGCCTCGGCGACGACGAGGGGCTGTGGCTCCGGGTGCAGGAGCGGGTTCCCGAGGCCTGGGCGACGGTCGAGGAGGATCTCGACTGCGAGGAGGAGAAGGTGAAGGTCACGTTGAGGTTCGACGCGAGCGTCGCGAAGCTCTTCCGGGCGATGGGCAAGGGCTACCAGGCGCGGATCAACCATGTGCTGGCCACCTATGCGCAGATGCGGATGGGCGAGATCGAAAGGCAGGCGCGCGCGCTTCGGGCGGTGATGGCGGAATACGGCGTCATCCAGTCCGAGGAGGCGCGGCAGCGCTACCTCGCGATGCGCGAGGACAGTGACATCTTCGATGCCGAGGCGCGGGCGGTGCTCGACGCGGCCCTCGGGGTGACGGGGATGTGACGGGACGGGATGACGCGGCGCCCTGCCGTGAAAGGCGATCCCCGGAGGCCAGACCCGGTGCGATCGGATGCCGGGATGCGGCGGGCGGGGGCGATCCCGATCGCGGTCAGGGAGAGCCACGGCGCGATTGATCAGGGTCAAGGCCGGTTCGGGGACCACGCGCTAAGAGGTCCACCTGCACTCTGAACCGCTGACCGCAAACCGGAGGTATGAAGATGCGAATGACGATTCTGACGCTGGTGCTCTGCGCCCCGACCCTCGCCCTTGCCGAGCAGGTCACGCTCGAGAACCTTGTCCGCGCGGAATCCGATACGATGATCCGGGCCAACCTGGCGAGCTACGGTGTCGGACTGGGCGAGATCGTCCACGAGCGCGAGCCGGTGTCGGCCGAGGGCGCGCAGCCGATCATCCGCGCCAACCAGGACACGCTCTACTCCGCCATTGTGCTGGATCTGTCCGAGCCGGCGACGGTCACGCTGCCGGAGGCTGGCGGCCGTTTCCAGTCCATGCTGGTGATCAGCCAGGACCACTACAATTTCGTGGAGGCGACGCCGGGCGCCTATGAGTTGACCGAGGATGAGGTCGGCACGCGGTTTGCCTTCGTCCTGTTCCGCACCTTCGTCGATGCGTCCGACCCGTCCGATCTTGCCGGGGCGCACGCCGCGCAGGACGGGATCCAGGTGAGCGGCGGCGGCGCCGGACCGTTCGAGGCGCCGGACTGGGACCTCGAGAGCCTCGCCGGGGCGCGCAAGGCGCTGAACGATCTGGCGGCCGCGACGGGCTTCGACGCTTCCCGTGCCTTCGGCCGCAAGGACGAGGTCGACCCCATCGACCACATGGTCGGCGCGATGGCGGGATGGGCCGGGCAGCCGGCCACGACGGCCAGCGCCGTCATCGGCAGCGTCGAGGCGAATGACGGCAAGACTCCGCATAGGGTCACGGTGAAGGACGTGCCCGTCGACGCCTTCTGGTCGGTGACGGTCTACAATGCCGACGGCTACCTGGAGCCCAACGACCTCGGCCGCAACAGCTACAACAACAGCTCGGCCAAGCCGAACGACGACGGTTCCTACACGCTTAACTTCGGCGGCTGCGATGACGGGCGGATCAACTGCATCCCGGTAACCCCTGGCTGGAACTACACCGTCCGCCTCTACAAGCCGCGCGCCGAGATCCTCGACGGCAGCTGGACGTTCCCGGCGATCGAGCCCGCCGGCTGATTATCGCCCGCACGGATTGGGAAGCCGGTTTGCGGCTGGACGGCCCGCGATCGCTGCAAGAATATGGAGAGCGGCACAACGCCAACAGCCGCACGGTTGCGAAGGGGCACCCCGGGGAGGCCGCGATGAAGAGCGATACCGATCATCTGCGTCACGCCGTGAAGGTCGCCGCCGAGAGCCGTGCGAGCGGCAATCATCCGTTCGGGGCGCTCCTGGTCGGGCCAGAGGGCGACGTGCTCCTGTCGTCGGGGAACACCTATGCGCAGGATCGCGGCGTCGGGCATGCCGAGGCGAACGTGGCCCGCGCGGCCGCGCAGCAATACGACCCGGCATTCCTCGAGCGCTGCACGCTGGTGACCTCGGTCGAGCCGTGCTGCATGTGTGCCGGGGCCTGTTACTGGGCCGGCATCGGCACCGTGGTCTATGGGCTCAGCGAAAAGCGGCTGGCCGAACTGACCGGGGACAATCCGGAGAACCTGACCCTCGATCTGAGCTGCCATCAGGTGTTCGCCGCCGGACGTCGCCACGTGGCGGTGCGTGGCCCGTTCCCTGACCTCGAAGACGAGATCGTGAAGGACCACAAGGATTTCTGGTGACGGCTCTCCGTAGGGGCAGAGGGCCGCGCGGCGAAGGAGCGGGAGCCGAACCGCGCCCCTGGGGTCATTCGAAGACGATGCGGATCGGCGTCTGCCCCAGGATCTCGCCCAGCCGCGTCTGGGGAGCATGTCCGTATCGCGGATTGTTGTTCAGCCCCTGGCCGATCAGCTGAACCACCTCCGGCGAGCCGGCGTACTTGGAATGGCTGCCGGATGCGGAATCCTCGATCGCCGAGAGGTCGATGGCCGTCACGCCGAGCTCGGACAGCGCCTCGGCATCGGCGGCGCCGACACGCGGAACGCCGCCGGCCAGCCGGCGCGAGGCCTTGAGGGCCACGTCGTCCTTGGACAGCAGGACGAAGAAGTTGCCCGGATCGGGGCCGAGTTGCCGCATCTGGGTCCGGAAGAGATCGAGGTCGATGTCGGGCGAGGCGAGGATGACGTATTGCAGGCGGCCGGTGCGGTTGAACTGGCCTTTCTGGGCCCGGTCGACGATCGCCTCCATGGTCAGGAAGGTGCCCATGGAATGGGCGAAGAGGTCGAAGCCCTCGGCATGGGTTCGTCCGAGAATATCGGCCGTTTCGATAAGCTTGGGGCGCGCCACGAGGGCGCTGTTCAGGTCGTAGACATAGCGCGTCGCCTTGCCCGCCGAGGCCCAGGTGAAGAGCACCGGCACGCCGGTGAAACCGGTGTCCTCGACGAACTGGCCGACCCGCAGAAGCGCGTCGCTCGCCGTGTTGTTGAAGCCGTGAACGAAGAGGAGGATGTCTCTGTCGCCGGGCGGGCGCTTGCGCAGTTCCGCCTCGATGGCGGCGATGAAGGCGCGGTCGCTGGCGTAGACCGACGGCTCGACGATCGCGAATTCCGTGCGCGGATCGGGCGGGAGCTTTTCCGGGCGCTCCAACTCGCCGGTGACATGGGTCGGGGGAACCGACACATCGACAGAGGCGAGGCCCAGCTCCGGGGCGCGCTCGCCCGAGTATAGCGCGCCGACGACCTCGGAAGCCGCGCGCGTCGTCGCGATGAAGATCTTGTGCTGGTGGGCCGCGGCCACGGAGGCGACGGGGACCTCGGGGTTGTCGATGCCGATGAGTTCGGGCGGCTTCCCGCAGGAGGCGAGCCACAGCGCCGTGCAGGCGATCGCGAGGCGGCTGAGCGGCAGCGCCGTACGTCCGGACACGCGGCGCCCCGGTATCGGAGATTTCTGCTCGGCCATCACCCAGTCTCCATGCACAACATGATCCCGGCCCGGAGGTTTCGGACCGTTGGATCGCCCGGCCCATCGGGCAACGGGTGACCAGCGGCCGAGGCGAGCGCGGGCCGGTTCTTCGCGGCGATGCTCACATGCTTTGGCGCGGTCGCGCAACGCCCAACTTGATCGCGGGCCGGCGGCGTGGCATCGGATCCATATGACAGGGTTCACCATTTCGGAACTGGCGGCGGGCGGCGGGCGGCTCGCGCTCTGCCCGATGCCGGGGCGGGGCGGAGATTATGCCGGCGATCTCGCGGCGATTCTCGGCTGGGGACCTTCGCTCGTCCTGACGATGGCGACGGGGCCAGAGCTTGCGGCGATGGGGGCGCTCGGGCTCTCGGGCGATCTCGCGGCGCGGGGGATCGGCTGGCACCACCTGCCGGTCGCGGATTTCGGCGCCGACAGCGCGGCGCTGCGCGAGGGCTGGGGGGCCGCGTCGCAGGCGGCGCGGGCGGAGCTTGCGGCGGGGCGGGGGGTGCTGGCGCATTGCTTGGGCGGCTGCGGCCGCTCGGGCATGGCGGTGCTGCGGCTCATGGTCGAGGCGGGCGAGGCGCCAGAGGCGGCGCTGGCGCGGCTCCGCGTGGTCCGGCCCTGCGCGGTCGAGACCGAGGCGCAGCGGCTCTGGGCGGCGCGGTAGCGCCGCCGCGCGGGCGGGTCGCGCGGAAGACCGGGGCGGTCCGGTGCGATGCTGTATGCTCACTCAGAAGAGTCGACGCGCGGGTTTCGCCACCGACGGCGCCACGCGCGTCCGGAAGCGGGAGCGAGAGAGACATCACTGACCCGCGCGCTGCTCATTGCCGCCTCGGTGGCGATGGCCGCCCTCGGATCCGGCCGGTCCGCGAATGCCGAGAGCTTCGCCGGTTCCACCAATGACGCTCGCATCCTTATCGCGTTTCAGGCCGACGAGGCGGCGGTGCAGGCGATGCTGTCCGTGGGCTGGCAGTCGGTGCCGTTTCCGGGCGGGGCGCTCGACGGTGCCAACATGCTTCTGGTCCTCGTCGACCGCTACCTTGCCCGCGACGCCGAGGGCAATCCCTCCGATCCGGCGAGCTTTCGCACGACGGCGCTTGTCTGCCTCGCGAAAGGGGAGGGATCGGAGGAGGAGCGGACCTATGCCACGGCTGAGCGCTATGACCCCTATGGCAATGGCGAGGCGGCGGAGATCCGGCGGTCGGCGACGCTTGAAAGCGCGGGCACCGCGGCGCCGAAATGGGCCGAGGAATGGACGCTCGCGCCCGAGAGCGGCGGCGAGTTGACCTTCACGCTGCGCTACCAGTCCGGCACGCCGTCCTGGTCGGCGAGCGAGGCCTTGCCCTATTCCAACACCAATCCCGACTTCCACCGCATCTACCGCTTCGACCAACTCGTCGATCTCGCCATGAGCGAGCCCTTGGGCAAGGCGCTCGACGGGGACATGTCGCTCGGGTCGAGCGTGGAGGGGCTGGCCGGGCTCTTCGACGGCAGCGAGAAAGTCGTCGCGGCGATGGTGATCCCGATGTATGTCCGCGAGGTCTTCCTGCCCTGACGGGCCGGGGTGCCGGCTCAGCTTCCGAGCGGGTCCTCGCGGCACCAGATCCGGGTGAAGGCGCCGGTGCAGGTGGCCGCGTGGTTCAGCCCCTTGACGTGGAAGCGGGTGTAGAGCACGCGGTCCTCGATGGTGACGTCGAGGCTCTGGCGCAGGAGGGTGAAGCAGTCCGAGGGGCGGAGCTTGCAGCCGACGAGCGCGATGGTCGCGACCGGGTCGTCCCCGGTGCCGACGTCGGTTGTCGCGATGCGGCGTTCGATCGCGGCGCGCAGATGCGCGTCGAACGCGTCCGAACCGGGCCGGGTGAGCCAGGCCGCGCCGGCGGCGATGCCGGCGAGAACCGGAAGCCAAAGGATCAGACGCACGGCGGGACCTCCTGATTGCCCGCCGCTTATGCCCTGCCGGGCGGCCGTCGTCGAGGCCCGGCCGTCAGAGCGCGATGCGGAACCGGGCGAAGCCGTCCGGCCCGTCGCCGGCCGGTTCGATCGCCAGCGATGTCAGGCCGTCGAGGTGGCCGGCGGCCCGCGGGCCGGTGTCGAACACGACGCTCGTCCCCGGCAAGGCCTTGAATTTCCAGTTGGAATCGGCAGCCGGGTTGATCGTGCCCTGTTCGATGATGTAGCGCACAATGATGTCGCGGTTGGTGTCGGGCCCTTCGAAGATGATGGTGTCGCCCTTGGCGCCGGGGAACGCGCCGCCACCGGAGGCGCGGTAGTTGTTCGTCGCGATCACGAACTCGGCCGCGGGGTCGACGGGCTGGCCCTCGTGCATCAGGCTGCCGATACGGCTCGCGCCGGGGTTCAGATCCTCGCCCTTGGGTCCGTATTTCGAAGGCTGCGAGAGGTCGATCTCGTAGGTCACGCCGTCGATGACGTCGAAGTTGTAGGAGGGGAAGTCGGGATTGATGAGCGGCTGGTCGGCTTCGCCCGGCGTGACCTGGTTGAAGATGCCGGCGGAGCGTTCGAGCCAGTCCTTCAACTCGGCCCCGGTCACCTTCACCGCGCGGATCGTGTTGGGGTAGAGATAGAGGTCGGCGACATTCTTGATCGCGACGTCGCCCGGCGGCACGTCGGTGTAATAGTCCGGCCCGCCCCGGCCCCCGGCCTTGAAGGGCGCGGACGCCGAGAGGATCGGCAGGGCCTCGTAATCGGTGCCCTTCATCATCTCGGCGATGTACCATTTCTGGGCGATCGAGACGATCTGGACCGACGGGTCGTCGGCGACGAGCGCGAAGTAGCTGTGCAGCGGCGCCGAGGTCTTGCCGACCGCGCGGCGGATGTAGCCGAGCGTTTCGTCGTGCTCCTTCCGGACCGCGTCGAGCACTGTCGGCACGCTCTCGACGAGGGGCGTCACCGAGCGGTCCTCGTTCCGTTGCGAGATCGGCCGGGCCTCGGTCGTGAAGCTGATCACCCGCCATGCGTTGCTGTCGCGTTCGAGGAGGAGGTCGATGAGTCCCATGTGGGAGCCCCAGAACCCGGCCATCACCGCGGGCTTGCCGGAGATCGTGCCGGTCGCGGCATCGACCTCGGCATAGCCGTCGAAGGTCGGCGAGGGGAAGACAAGGTGGCTGTGGCCGGTCATCACGGCGTCGATCCCCTCGACGCGGGCCAGGGGCACCGAGGCGTTCTCCATCCCGTCGGCATGGTCTGCGTCTGCGATGCCGGAATGGGAAAGCGCCACGATGATGTCGCAGCTCTCCTCGCGCATCTGCGGCACCCAGGCCCGCGCCGTCTCGACGATGTCGCGGGCCTGCGCCTTGCCTTCGAGGTGGCGGCGGTCCCAGGTCATGATCTGCGGCGGTACGAAGCCGATGAGGCCGACCCGGATCGGATGGGCCTGGCCGGCGCCATCCGTCACCTCGCGGTCGAGGATGACATAGGGTTTCAGGAGCGTCTCGTCCGCGCGTGGGGAGGCGCCGAGCCTTGTCGCCACATTGGCCGAGACGATCGGAAAATTGGCGCCGGCGACCGATTTCATGAGGAAGTCGAGCCCGTAGTTGAACTCGTGGTTGCCGAGCGTCGAGGCGTCGAAGCCGAGCGTGTTCATCGCGGCGATGATCGGGTGAAGGTCGCCCTCCTTCATGCCGCGCTCGTAGGCGATGTAGTCGCCCATCGGGTTGCCCTGCAAGAAGTCGCCGTTGTCGACGAGCATCGCGTTGGTGGCCTCGGCGCGGATCGCCTCGATGATCGCGGCGGTGCGGGCGAGGCCCACGGTGTCGACCGGCTTGTCGGAGTAATAGTCGTAGGGGAAGACGTGGACGTGGAGGTCCGTGGTCTCCATGATCCTCAGATGCGCCTGTCCGGCGGCGGCGAAGGCGGAATAGGGATGCAGTGCGATCAAGGAGGCTCCGGCGGCGGTTCCGGAGAGAAAATCCCTCCGGGTCAATGGGTTGAGCGGTACACTTGTCATGGTCGCCTCCCTGCGCGCGGATGGTCACTGTCGCAGGGTATCATGACATGGGGCCGACACTAATCGCTGGCGTAAACGGTTTCCATACCATTTGCGCGTAATTCATCATCGTTAGTATCGTAAGGGTTGAGTTTGCCGGAGGCGTCAGATGGCGGGTTTGCAACCGGTGATGTGCCGTGCCACATCTGGGCGGCGACGGTGCGGAGCGGGCGATGCGGCTGGCGGAGACGGTGACATTCGGAGGCGCGGGGCTCGACCGGGCGGCCGGGCTGCGCGGCGATCCGGAGGCGGTCGCGGCGCACCTCTGCGCCGGGGAGACGCGAATCCTGCCGGTCTGGCGCGGCAAGCCGCTGTTCGCGGGGAATGCCGCGGGCTGGTTGCCGCCCGGCCATGCGGTGCTCGCCGAGGCCGCGGAGGCGCCGGTGCTGCTCGGGCTCGAGGGTGGTGCGGCGCGGTTCGCGGTCGATGTCTCGGGCTGGGAGCCCCCTGCGGGCGAGGCACTGGCGGAGGGGGTCTTCTTCGATCCGACCGAGCAGCGTCATCCGGCCCTGCCGGGCGATCACCGCTTCGCCGAGCTGCGCGGGCTCATGGCGGAGCTTGCGGCCGGGGACGCGGAGCTTGTGGCGACCGCGAAGGCGCTTCTCGGCTGGCACCGGAGCCACCGGTTCTGTTCGGCCTGCGGCCGCCCGAGCGCGGTGATCGAGGCGGGCTGGCAGCGCCGCTGCCCGGACTGCGGGACACGGCATTTCCCGCGCACCGATCCGGTGGTGATCATGCTCGTCACGTGCGGCGAGCGGACACTGCTCGGCCGCTCGCCGGGCTGGCCCGAGGGCATGTATTCGTGTCTCGCGGGCTTCATGGAGCCGGGCGAGACGATCGAGGCCGCGGTGCGCCGCGAGGTCGCCGAGGAGACCGGGGTGCGGATCGGGCGGGTAAGCTATCTCGCGAGCCAGCCCTGGCCCTATCCCTCGTCACTGATGATCGGCTGCCTCGCCGAGGCCGAGAGCGAGGCGATCACGCTCGACCCGGTCGAGCTGGAGGCGGCGGTCTGGATCGGCCGCGAGGAGGCGGCGCGGGTGCTGGCCGGGGACCATCCGACGATCCGCCGGCCGCGGCGGGGGGCGATCGCGGGGTTCCTGCTGACCCATTGGGTTGCGGACCGGCTGGATTGACGCCATTAGACCGGGCATGCGGATGAGGGAGATGAGCGCGTGAAGTTTTCCACGGTGCAGGACATTGCGGCCCCGGCTGATCTGGTCTTCGACGCGGTGTCGGACTTCGCCGCGTTCGAGCGTGCCGCGTTGCGGCGCGGGGCGGAGGTGTCGCGGGTCGACCGGCCCGAGGAAGGCATCCTCGGCACCACCTGGAGCCTGCGGTTCCCGTTGCGCGGGCGGATGCGCCGCCTCGTCTGCGACGTGCAGCGATTCGAACCGCCGAACGCGATGCTGGTGGCCGCGGAAAGCGGCGGCTTCGAGATGACGCTCAACGTCGGCCTCGTGGCGCTGGCGCGGGCGCGGACACGGCTGGGCCTCGATCTCGAGATCAGGCCGCGCTCGATGACCGCGCGGCTGATGCTGCAGACGCTGAAGCTGAAACGCGCGAGCTACATGCGCGAGTTCGAGGGCCGGGTGAAACGCTATGCCGGGGAACTGGAGCAGCGCCACGCCCCCGGCCGCGTCGAGTGATCGGACTCAGGGACGCGACGGGTTGGCCGGGTAGACGCCGAGAAGCGACTTCGACGAGAGGGGGCGAGTTCCTCGCGCGTGGCGGACATGGGTGTCCTTCGGGTGAAACGCGAAGCCGGGGAACTGGAGCAGCACCAAGCACCCGGCCGCGTCGAGGGACCCGGCGCAGGGACGCGACGGGTCGACCGGGCAGACGCTGAGGAGCGACTTCGACGAGAGGGGGGCGAGCTCCGCGAGCGCGAGGCGGACGTTGGTGTCCTCCGGGTGAGACGCCAAGCCGGGGAACTGGACCAGCGCCATGCCCTGGCCGCGTCGGGTGATCCGGCGCAGGGACGCGACGGGTCGGCCGGGCGACGCCGGGAAGCGACTTCGAAGTGAACGGGGCGAGCTCCTCGCGCGTGGCGGACATGGGTGTCCTCCGGGTGAAACGCCAAGCCGGGGAACTGGACCAGCGCCATGCCCCGGCCGCGTCGGGTGATCCGGCTCAGGGACGCGACGGGTCGGCCGGGCAGACGCCGGGAAGCGACTTCGAAGTGAACGGGGCGAGTTCCTCGCGCGTGGCAGACATGGGTGTCCTCCGGGTGAAACGCCATGCCGGGGAACTGGAGCAGGACCACGCACCCGGCCGCGTCGAGGGACCTGGCTCAGGGACGCGACGGGTCGGCCGGGTAGACGCCGAGAAGCGACATCGACGAGGTGAAGTAGTCGAGCTCCTCGAGCGCGAGGCGGACGTTGGTGTCGTCCGGGTGGCCTTCGATATCGGCGTAGAACTGGGTCGCGGAGAACGAGCCGTCGACCATGTAGCTTTCGAGCTTGGTCATGTTGACGCCGTTGGTCGCGAAGCCGCCCATCGCCTTGTAGAGCGCGGCCGGGATGTTGCGGACGCGGAACACGAAGGTGGTCATCATCTTGCCGTCGCCGCGCCGGGCGAGGTTCGGCTCGCGCGCCATGACGAGGAAGCGGGTGGTGTTGTGCGCCCGGTCCTCGATATGGCGGGCGATGAGGTCGAGCCCGTAGATCTCGCCGGCAAGCTCGGAGGCGAGCGCGGCGAGCTTCGGATCGCCGAGCTCGGCGACGTGGCGCGCCGATCCGGCGGTGTCGGCGCCGGTCACCGGCTTCAGCCCGTGCTTGGTGAGGAAGTTGCGGCACTGGCCGAGGAGCACGGTGTGGCTCATCGTGCCCTCGATCTCCTCGAGCCGGGTGCCGGGCACGGCGAGGAGGTTGATGTGCACGCGCACGAAGGTCTCGGCGACGATGTGGAGGCCGGATTCGGGCAGGAGGTGGTGGATGTCGGCCACGCGCCCGTAGGTCGAGTTCTCGACCGGCAGCATCGCGAGCTCGGCGCGGCCGCTGCGCACCGTCTCGATCGTGTCCTCGAAGGTGGCGCAGGGCAACGCCTCGAGGTCCGGATAAGCCTGGTGGCAGGCCTGATGCGAATAGGCTCCGGGCTCTCCCTGGAAGGCGATCCGACCGGTCATGGGGGTGGCTCCTTGGCGACAGCCCGGCTCCGGGCGCTTCGCGGCGCTAACTATACCTTGAAACCGGGCAGGGGAAGCGGGTAGATACGCCGCGACGGAATGCCAGGGTAGAGGCGCGACATGTTCGACACGATGACTGTAACGAAGGCCGGCGGCGCGCTGTGCGGGGCTTTCCTGATCTTCCTTCTGGGCAAGTGGGCGGCCGAGTCGCTCTACCATACCGCCCCGGCCGCGCATGGCGGCGAGGAGGTCGCGCAGGCCTACACGATCGACACCGGCGCCGAGGCGGGCGGCGGGGAAGCCGCGGCCGAGGAAGGCCCGGACTTCGCGACGCTGCTGGCTTCGGCCGACGCCGCGGCTGGCGAGAAGGTCTTCGGCAAGTGCAAGGCCTGCCACAAGCTAGACGGCTCGAACGGCACCGGTCCGCATCTCGACGGCGTGGTGAACCGCGCGGTGGGCGCTGTCGCGGGCTTCGGCTACTCGGACGCGATGGCCGGTCATGGCGGCACCTGGGATCCCGAGACGCTCTCGGCCTTCCTCGAGGATCCGAAGGGCAATGTCGCCGGCACCAAGATGTCCTTCGCCGGCCTCAAGAAGCCCGAGGACCGCGCCAACCTGATCGCCTATCTGCAGTCGCTCGGCGGCTGATCCGCACACGCTGCGGCAAGAATGCAGGCCGCCCCGAGGGGCGGCCCTTTTCATGTCCGCAGGCAATATCACAAATTCGCAACTTGATGCCGCGCCCCGCGACGTTCTAGCTTGCCTAGGCAGAAGAAACGGGTGCCGCGGACGGCGCGCGAAGGAGGTAGCGATGAATCGGCAGGGACCCGGACACGAGGCCGGACTCGGATCCTGGGCGCAGAGGCGCAGGCTGGCGCTGGCCGCTCCGGGCGTCGCGGCGCTTCTCTGTCTGGCGCTGCCCGGCGCCGCGGGCGCGCAGGGCGCCGTCACCATCTCGCACGGTTATTCCAACTTCGGCGAGCTGAAATACCCGGCCGATTTCGCCCATCTCGACTACGTCAACCCGGACGCGCCCAAGGGCGGCGAGATCTCGATCTGGTCGCAGGGCAGTTTCGACAGCTTCAACCAGTATGCCCGCGACGGCGTGCCGGCCGCGCTCAACACGATCGGCAGCGAGGCGATCCTGACCACGACCGCCGACGATCCCTATGCCGCCTACTGCTTCCTCTGCACCACGCTCGAATACCCCGAGGACCTCTCGTTCGTCACCTTCAACCTGCGTGACGACGTGACCTTCTCGGACGGCGCGCCGATGACGGCCGAGGACGTCGCCTTCAGCTTCAACCTGTTCCTCGAACAGGGCATCGCCGAATACCGCCGCATCGTCGAGGGCTTCATCGACCGGGTCGAGGTCGAGACGCCGCACCGGATCACCTTCTATTTCAACGACACCGCCTCGCTGCGCGACCGCGTCGGCTTCGCCGGCGGCACCCCGGTCTTTTCCAAGGCCTGGTTCGAGACGACCGGAACCCGGCTCGACAAGGCGACGCAGGCCCCGTTCATGTCGACCGGCGCCTATGTGCTCGACAGCTTCCGCTTCAACAGCCAGGTCGTCTACAAGCGCAATCCCGACTACTGGGGCGGCGACGTCCCGTTCAATGTCGGGCGCAACAATTTCGACCGCATCCGGGTCGAGTATTTCGGCGACAGCGACGCCGCCTTCGAGGGCTTCAAGGCGGGCGACTACACGTTCCGCAACGAGAACTCCTCGCAGGACTGGGCCACGGGCTACGATTTCCAGGCCGTCACCAAGGGCTGGGTGAAGCGCGAGGAGATCCCCGACGGCAATGTCGGGACGCGGCTATCCTGGGTCTTCAACCTCGACCGGCCGAACTGGCAGGACGCCCGCGTGCGCGACGCGATCGGCATGATGTTCAACTACGAATGGTCGAAGCAGACGCTGCAGTACGGGCTCTACGAGCGCCCGGTCTCGTTCTGGTCGAACACCGATCTGGCCGCGTCCGGCACGCCGTCGGAGGGCGAGGCCGCTCTTCTCAAGCCGCTGGTCGACGAGGGGCTTCTCGACGCCGCGATCCTGACCGATGCGGCGCGGGCTCCGCTGGAACACGACGCGGCGGCGAACCGGCCGTCGCGGAGGATCATCCGCGAGGCGGCGGCGCTTCTGGATGCGGCGGGCTGGACCACAGGATCCGACGGGATGCGCAGGAATGCCCAAGGTCAGCCCCTGAGCCTGACGATCATCCAGTTCAGCCCGATCTACGACCGTTTCATCAACCCCTTCATCGAGAACCTGCGTCTCATCGGCGTCGAGGGGAAACTTGAGCGGGTCGACACGTCGCAATATGTCGAGCGCCGCCGCAAGGGCGATTTCGACCTCGCCAACCAGGGCTTCGACATGGATTTCGAACCGTCGATCGGGCTCGAGCAATGGTTCGCCTCGAAGACCGCCGACGACAGTTCGCGCAACCTGATGCGGCTGAAGAACCCCGCGATCGACCGGCTGATCGGCCATGTCATCGCGGCCAAGACGCTCGACGAGCTGAAGACCTCGGTCCATGCGCTCGACCGGGCGCTCCGGGCTGTGGGCTTCGACATCCCGCTCTGGTACAACCCGGTGACCTGGGTGGCCTATTACGACATCTACGGCCATCCCGAGAACCTGCCGCCCTTACAGGTGGGCGAGCTGGACTTCTGGTGGTATGACGCCGACAAGGCCGCAGAACTGAAAGCGGCGGGCGCCCTCAACTGAGGCGGCCGAGGAAAGAGCAGACCGTCTGATGGGCGCCTATATCCTGCGAAGATTGCTTCTGATGATCCCGACCCTGTTCGGGATCATGCTGATCAACTTCACGCTGACGCAATTCGTGCCCGGCGGGCCGGTCGAGCAGATCATCGCCCGGCTCGAAGGCTCGGGCGACGTGTTCCAGAACATCACCGGAGGCGGCGACACCGCCCTGCAGGATCAGTCCGGCGGCGACGAGCGCTATCTCGGCGCGCGCGGCCTGCCACCGGAGTTCATCAAGGAGCTGGAGCAGCAGTTCGGGCTCGACCGGCCGGCGCATGAGCGGTTCTTCAAGATGATCGGCGACTATCTCGTCTTCGACTTCGGCGAGAGCTATTTCCGCAAGATCTCCGTGATCGACCTCGTGGTCGAGAAGATGCCGGTCTCGATCACGCTCGGGCTCTGGTCGACGCTCCTCGCCTATCTGATCTCGATCCCGCTCGGCATCCGCAAGGCGGTCCGGGACGGGTCGAAGTTCGACACCTGGACCTCGGGCACGATCATCGTCGCCTATGCGATTCCGGGCTTCCTTTTCGCGGTGCTTCTCATCGTGCTCTTCGCGGGCGGCAGCTACTGGCGCATCTTCCCGCTGCGCGGTCTCACCTCGGACAACTGGGAGAGCCTGAGCCTGATCGGCAAGATCGGCGATTACTTCTGGCACATCACGCTGCCGGTGGTGGCCTCGACGATCTCCAGCTTCGCGACGCTGACGCTCCTGACCAAGAACAGCTTCCTCGACGAGATCAACAAGCAGTATGTGCTCACCGCCAAGGCCAAGGGCCTGAGCGAGGGGCGCGTGCTGTACGGCCATGTCTTCCGCAACGCGATGCTGATCGTGATCGCGGGCTTTCCCGGCCTCTTCATCGCGGTCCTCTTCGGCGGCGGGCTCCTGATCGAGACGATCTTCTCGCTCGACGGGCTCGGGCGGCTTGGCTACGAGGCGGCGGTGGCGCGCGATTATCCGGTGGTCTTCGGCACGCTCTATGTCTTCGGTCTCCTCGGCCTCCTGATCGGGCTTCTGTCGGACCTCACCTATGTCCTCGTCGATCCCCGGATCGACTTCGAGAAGCGGGCCGGCTGATGCGGCTGTCCCCCCTCAACCAGCGCCGCTGGCGCAACTTCAAGGCCAACCGCCGGGCGCTCTGGTCGCTCTGGATCTTCCTCGCCCTCTTCCTGCTCTCGCTCGTGGCCGAGGTCATCGCCAACGACAAGCCGATCCTCGTGAGCTATCGAGGCCAGCTTCACTTCCCGATCTACAAGTTCTACCCGGAGACGGCCTTCGGCGGCGATTTCAAGACCGAGGCGGTCTACCGCGAGCCGGAGGTGCGCTGCCTGATCAAGACCGGCGGGCGCGAGGAGTGTTTCGACGACCCAGAGGGGGTGATCGAAGATGCCGCCGACGGAGACGTGGCAGGCGAGGCGATCGAGAAGGGCTGGATCCTTTGGCCGCCGATCCCCTACAGCTACAACACGATCAACAACGTTGGCACCGCGCCCTCGGCGCCCGATGCCGACCACTGGCTCGGCACCGACGACACCTCGCGCGACGTGCTGGCGCGGATCATCTACGGCTTCCGGCTCTCGATCCTCTTCACGCTGATCGTGACGACGATCTCCAGCCTCATCGGCATCGCGGCGGGTGCGGTGCAGGGCTATTTCGGTGGCTGGGTCGACCTTACCTTCCAGCGGCTGCTGGAGATCTGGGGCTCGACGCCCGGCCTTTACGTCATCATCATCCTCTTCGCGATCCTCGGGCGCAGCTTCGGGCTCCTGGTCTTCGTGACGATCCTCTTCGGCTGGCCCGCCCTCGTCGGCGTGGTCAGGGCCGAGTTCCTGCGGGCGCGGAACTTCGAATATGTCCGCGCCGCCCGTGCGCTCGGCGTCGCGGACCGGGTGATCATGTTCCGCCACATCCTGCCGAACGCGATGGTGGCGACGCTGACGCTCCTGCCGTTCATCGTCACCGGCGCGATCGGCGGGCTCGCGGCCCTTGATTATCTCGGCTACGGCCTGCCCTCGTCGCTGCCCTCGCTCGGGGAGCTGGCGCTGCAGGGCAAGTCGAACCTGCAGGCGCCGTGGCTCGGCTTCTCGGCCTTCTTCACCTTCGCCATCATGCTCTCGCTTCTGGTCTTCATCTTCGAAGGCGTGCGCGATGCCTTCGATCCCCGGAAGACTTTCAAATGACGACGGTGCTCGACTTCCGCGACCTGACGGTCGATTTCCGCCAGGATGGGCGGATCATCCACGCGGTGAAGGGCGTGAGCTTTTCCGTGGCCAAGGGCGAGACCGTGGCGCTGGTGGGCGAAAGCGGCTCGGGCAAGTCGGTGACCGCGCTGTCCTCCGTGGCGCTTCTCGGCGGCAATGCCGAGGTCGCGGGCTCGGTCACCTATCTCGGCCGCGAGATGATCGGCGCCTCGGAGGATGTGCTGCGCGATGTGCGCGGCAATGACATCAGCTTCATCTTCCAGGAGCCGATGACGTCGCTCAACCCGCTGCACACGATCGAGCGGCAGCTTGGCGAGAGCA
Organism: Defluviimonas salinarum; assembly: GCF_026013545.1. Lineage (GTDB taxonomy): Bacteria > Pseudomonadota > Alphaproteobacteria > Rhodobacterales > Rhodobacteraceae > Albidovulum > Albidovulum salinarum. The sequence continues at coordinate 52,914 of NZ_JAPDOG010000018.1, forward strand.
TCGCGCTGCACCAGGGGCTCTCGGGGGCGGCGGCGCGGGCGCGGGTGGTGGAACTGCTCGACAAGGTCGGCATCCGCGACGCCGCGAACCGGCTTCAGGACTATCCGCACCAGCTCTCGGGCGGCCAGCGCCAGCGGGTGATGATCGCGATGGCGTTGGCGAACGGGCCGGAATTGCTGATCGCCGACGAGCCGACGACCGCCTTGGACGTGACGATCCAGGCGCAGATCCTCGATCTCCTGGCGGAGCTGAAGGAGCGCGAGGGGCTGTCGCTTCTCTTCATCTCCCACGACCTCGGCATCGTGCGGCGCATCGCCGACCGGGTCTGCGTGATGCAGGGCGGCGAGATCGTCGAGCAGGGGCCGGTGGCGGAGATCTTCGCCAATCCGCAGCATCCCTACACGAAGAAGCTTCTGGCGGCCGAGCCGAAGGGCCGGCCCGACCCGGTGGCCGAGGGCGCCGAGGAGATCGTGCGGACCGAGGACCTGCGCGTCTGGTTCCCGATCAAGCGCGGGCTCATGCGGCGGACGGTCGGCCATGTGAAGGCGGTCAATGCCGCGACGATCTCGGTCCGCGCCGGCGAGACGCTCGGCATCGTCGGCGAGAGCGGGTCGGGCAAGACCACCCTCGCGCTCGGGATCATGCGGCTGATCGAGAGCACGGGACCGATCGTCTATCTCGGCAAGGACATTTCCGGCTGGCGGCCGCGCGAGCTCAGGAAACTCCGCCGCGACATGCAGATCGTGTTCCAGGACCCCTACGGTTCACTCTCGCCGCGGATGACCTGCGAGCAGATCATCGCCGAGGGGCTGACCGTCCACGGCGTCGAGAAGGGCCGCAACCGGCGCGAGATGGTGGCAGAGATCATGGCCGAGGTCGGGCTCGACCCGGCGATGATGGAGCGCTATCCGCACGAGTTCTCGGGCGGCCAGCGCCAGCGGATCGCCATCGCCCGGGCGATGATCCTGCGCCCTAAGGTCGTGGTGCTGGACGAGCCGACCTCGGCTCTGGACATGACGGTGCAGGTGCAGATCGTGGAGCTTCTGCGCGATCTTCAGCGCCGCTACGGGCTCGCCTATCTCTTCATCAGCCACGATCTGCGCGTGGTCAGGGCGCTCGCGCACAAGGTGATCGTGATGAAGGCGGGCGATGTCGTCGAGTCGGGGGCGGGCGAGGCGGTCTTCGAGGCACCGAAGACGGAGTACACCCGCGAGCTGATGGCGGCGGCGTTTGGTCATGCCCTGGCCAGCGCCAGCGCATGAAGATCCTCTTCGTCCACCAGAACTTTCCCGGCCAGTTCCTGCATCTTGCCCCGGCGCTCGCGGCGCGCGGGCACGAAGTGCTGGCGCTGACGGCTGAGGCAAACCAGCGCCCGTCGCCGGTGCCGGTGATGCGCTACCGGACCCCGCCCGAGGTTGCGGTGCAGGGGATCGCCCGGAGCTATGCCGAGGCGGCCGAGCGCGGTGCGACGGTGGCGCGCGCCTGCGCCCAGCTGTCCGAGACGCGCGGCTTCGTGCCCGACGTGGTCTTCGGCCACGGCGGCTGGGGCGAGACGATGTATCTCCGCGAGGTCTGGCCCGAGGCGCGGCACCTGACCTATGCCGAGTTCTACTACCGGAGCCGCGGCCTCGACACCGACTTCGACCCCGAGTTCCGGCGCACCGGGCTCGGATCCCGGCTCGGCGTGGCGTCGCGGAAGGCGCATCTCCTGATGGCGCTCGAGGATGCAGATGCCGCGCTCGCGTCGACCGCCTGGCAGGCCTCGACGCTGCCGGACCATGTCCGGGCGAAGACCACGGTGATCCATGACGGGATCGACACCGAGAGGGTGCGGCCCGATCCCGCGGCGCGGCTCGAACTGCCGGGCGGGCGGGTGCTCAAGCCGGGCGACGAGGTGGTGAGCTTCGTCTGCCGCAACCTCGAACCCTATCGCGGCATCCATGTCTTCCTGCGCGCGCTGCCGGCGGTGCTGGAGGCGCGGCCCGAGGCGGAGGTGGTGATCGTCGGCGGTGAGGGCCAGAGCTACGGTCCCGCACCGGGGCCGGGGCAGAGCTGGAAACGCCGTTTCCTCGACGAGCTCGGGCCCCGAATCGACCCCGCGCGGGTGCATTTCCTCGGCCAGGTGCCCTATCGGCAGTTCCTCGCGCTAATGCAGGTGACGCGGGTCCATGCCTATCTGAGCTATCCCTTCGTGTTGTCATGGTCGATGCTCGAGGCGATGAGCGCCGGGGCGCTGGTCGTGGGCTCGCGCACGCCGCCGGTCGTGGAGGTGATCCGCGATGGCGGGAACGGTCTGCTCGTGGAGTTCTTCGACGTCGCGGGCTGGTCGCGGGCGCTCATTTCGGCGCTGGCCGATCCGGCGCGGGACGCGGGCCTGAGGGCGGCGGCGCGGCAGACGATCATCGAGGGCTACGACCTGAAATCGGTCTGCCTGCCGCGGCTGATTGCCTTCGTCGAGGGCCGGGCGCAGGGCTGACGGGGCGCGATCTTTCGGCGAAAAATCGGAGTCCCGGCGGCGCGGCGGTGCGGGGTTCAGACCGCCGGGCTGTGACCGGCCTTCGACAGGTCGTAGGCGTCGAAGACGCGGGCGATCATCCGGGTGAGCGGCCGCCCCTTCTCGGGGACCGCAAGGCCCGCGGCGTCAACCGTGACCATGTCGCCGAACTCGCGCGCGGCGAGCGCGTACATCTCCTGCAACTCGGCGTCGCTTATGCCAAAGCTCGTCCGCAGCTCGGTGCTGTCGATGCGGAAGTCGCACATCAGCGCCTCGATCATCCGCGCCCGGAGCTTGTCCTGGCCGGCGAAGCCATGGCCCTTCGCGGTCGAGAACCGGCCCTCGCGGATCGCCTTGGTATGGGCCGAGGTCGAGGGCGCGTTCTGGGCGTAACCTTGCGGGAAGCGCGAGATCGACGAGGCGCCGAGACCGATCAGCGCTGGGGCGAGGTCGTCGGTATAGCCCTGGAAGTTGCGCCGGAGCCGGCCCTCGCGCGCGGCGACGGCCAGCCCGTCGGTGGGCAGCGCGAAATGGTCGATGCCGATCTCGTCGTAGCCGTCGGCGACGAAGAGGTCGCGCGCGGTCTCGAAAAGCTTCAGTCTTTCCTCGGGGCGGGGCAGGCTGTCGGAGGGGATCATCACCTGGCGCCGCGCCATCCAGGGCACATGGGCATAGCCGTAGAGCGCCACCCGGTCAGGGCCGAGCGACAGGAGCTTCTGCACCGAATCGGCTATGCGCGCGCGGGTCTGGTGCGGCAGGCCGAAGAGGATGTCGGCGTTGAGCGAGCGGATGCCGCGGGCGCGGAGCTTGTCGGCGGCGAGCTTCGTGACCTCGAAGCTCTGGTCGCGGCCGATCGACTTCTGGATGTCGGGGTCGAAGTCCTGGACCCCGATCGAGGCGCGGTTCATCCCCGCCTCGGCCAGCGCGTCGAGCCTTGCGTCGTCGATCTCGTTGGGGTCGATCTCGACCGAGAACTCGGCGCCCTCGCCCATCGGCACCACGTCGAATACGGTCCGGGCGAGGTCGCGCATCAGGTCGGGCGCGAGCAGCGTCGGCGTGCCGCCGCCCCAGTGGAGCCGCGAGAGCGTGACGCCGGCGGGCAGCTCGGCCTGCAGGAGTCTGAGCTCGGACTTCAGCACCTCGACATAGGCGCGCACCGGCTCGTCCGAGGTCGTTCCTTGAGTCCGGCAGGCGCAAAACCAGCAGAGCCTGCGGCAGAACGGCACGTGCAGGTAGAGCGAAATCCGCGAACCCTCTGGAATCAAACCGATCCAGTTCCGAAAATCTTCGGGCCCGGTGCAGGAATTGAAGTGCGGAGCGGTCGGATAGCTCGTATAACGCGGTACACGCGCGTCAAAAAGCCCGAGCCGCGTGAGTTGCGATTCAGCTGTCATGGGCCTAGCGTTAGTAGCCGCCATCACACCGGACCTTGACCCAGATCAAAGAATGCAGATGTCCCTTCATGAAGTCCCCCTCTCGGCGCCGAAATGCGGCGACTGCCCCATTCGTCACCGGGCGGTCTGCGCGCGCTGCGAAGCGGACGAGCTCGCGGCACTCGACGCGATCAAGTACTACCGCAGCTTCGAGGCGGGCCAGACGCTGATCTGGTCGGGCGACCGGATGGATTTCGTGGCCTCGGTGGTCACCGGGGTCGCGACGCTGACCCAGGTGCTGGAGGACGGGCGCACACAGGCGGTGGGGCTCCTCTTCCCGTCGGATTTCGTCGGCCGGCCGGGGCGCGACACCGCGCCCTACAATGTGATCGCCACAACCGACCTTCTCATGTGCTGCTTCCGCAAGAAGCCGTTCGAGGAATTGATGGGCCGCACCCCGCATATCGGCCAGCGGCTTCTGGAAATGACGCTGGACGAGCTCGACGCGGCGCGGGAGTGGATGCTGATCCTCGGCCGTAAGACCGCGCGCGAGAAGATCGCGAGCCTTCTGGCGATCGTCGGTCGGCGCGAGGCGTCGCTGCACCGCCGTGCGCCGCAGGGCCGGATCGTCTTCGACCTGCCGCTGACGCGCGAGGCGATGGCGGATTACCTTGGCCTGACGCTGGAAACGGTAAGCCGGCAGATCTCGGCCCTGAAACGCGACGGGGTGATCGAGCTGTCCGGCAAGCGCCACATCACGATCCCGGATTTCGACCGTTTGATGGAAGAGGCCGGGGACGACGCCGACGGCGGACTCGTCGGCTGAGAGAGGCGGCGAGATCGTGGCAGATCTCGCGAAGTCATCTCCATCCACCTTGCGGACAAAGCGGGCGTTCAGACACGTTTAGGAGAAACGGCCCCAGAGCATCTGGAAGTCGGGTTCACGATACCAGCCCGAGCTGACGCGCAATCGTTGCAGCATCGTAGTAGTCTCGACCTTCGACCACCTTTCCATCCTTGACCCGCATCACGCTGCAGTAGCGCGTCTCTTGCCGCCGACCACTCGGCTCAAACGTCCCGAGCGACGATTCAAGCGGTCCGGTATGGGTACCGCGATTGACGAACTCGACCACTGCCCGGTCTCCGTCGACGACGACGTTTGTGACTTTGACCTCTCCATCGGGAAACGCTCGCCGCCAGCGCTCGTAGTCCATTCGATATCCCTCGGGCCCGATCTGGCTCTCGCCTCGGGCGACGTCCTCGAACTGGCAGTCCTCCGCAATGACCGCAACGCCGCGTTCGGGATCGCGCATGTCCCACGATTCGTGGAATTGCCGAACGACCTTTTCGGTGGGATGCATGGCGATGACCTTCCGGTGAGTGTTTGTGTGAAGAGAGTAGCGGCCAGCGTTGATCAGTCCAACGGAAAGTCCCCATTGGGCTAAGGCCGGACTGACACTGGATCCGGGCATCTCTAATTCCTTTGCCGGATACCATGACCTCTGCTACCGTCGCGGCAGCTGAAGTCGGCAGGCAGTCAGCCTAATCGGTGTGTGCCGTAACTATCTCTGTCCGATGGAGGTACTTATGGAACACAGAACAACCCGCCGTGCAGCCCGCCGCGAGCGGCCGGTGCGGCAGACCAGCGCGGCGAACGCGTTCCGGCTTGACGAGACGGGCGCGGCGCGGGCGCGGTTCGGCTTTCTCGATGCCGGCGATCTCGACATCCTCAAGGCGCGGGTGGTGGAGCTGCTCTCCGACTACGGCGTCGTCGTCCTGCATCCCGAGGCGCGGGCGCGGCTGATCAAAGCCGGGGCGCGCGAGGGGACGGGGGCCGACCGGCTGCGGCTGCCACGGGAACTCATCGCCGAGGCGCTTGCCGCCACGCCGAAGGCGGCGCGGCTCGCTGGCAAGAAGCGCGGCCTCGATCTAGTGCTGCCGCGGCCGGACGGCGGCTTCGTGATGCGCACCGGGACCGGCGCGCATGGCTATGTCGATCCGCGCGACACCAAGTATCGCAACATGGACCTGACCGCGGTGAGCGAGATCGCGGCGGTGGCCAACACGCTCGACGAGGTGGGCTTCATCGCCCATCCCTTCGTCCACGGCGTGCCGGAGAAGACCGCCGACATCCACAGCTACGGGCGGCTCATCGCGCGCACCGACAAACATGTCTGGATGCAGCCCTACCAGTGGGAGAACGTAGACTACCTGATGAAGATCGCCGCGATCGCGGCGGGGGGCGAGGCGGAGCTGCGCGCCAATCCGATTACCAGCGTCATCACCTGCTCGTTCACGCCCTTGGAATTCAAGTACATGGATACCCATGTGATCATCGAGGCGGGCAAGTATGGCGTGCCGCTCCATGCCTGTTCGCTGCCCTCGTCGGGGGGCACGGCGCCCTTGTCGACCGCGTCGATGGCGGTGATGGCGGCAGCCGAGATTGTCGGCATGACGGTGATGGCGCATGTGCTCGCCCCCGGCACGCCGGTGATCGCGACGCCGCTGATGTTCACGCTCGACATGCGCACCGGGTCGGCGCTGCAGTCCTGCGTCGAGTCCCTGCAGGCCGCCAACATGTCGATCCAGCTGATGAAGCAGGGGTTCGGCATGATGGCGCATACCTACGGATCGGGCTCGGACACGCCCGACGTCGATCACCAGTCGATGGCCGAGCGCGCGCTCATCACCGAGACGGTGGCGCTGGCGGGCGCGGATATCCTCGGCGGGGTCGGGCAGCTCGAATGTGCCACCGTGTTCAGCCCGGTCCAGGCGGTGCTCGACAACGAGGTCGGGGCGATGATGCGGCGATTCCTTCGCAAGCCCACGTTCGATGCCGAGAGCCTGAACTGGGAGGAGATGATGCGGATCCGCCAGGGCGGCCATTTCCTCGACAGCGCGCATACGATCGAGACCTGCCGCGACCAGCTCCAGCCCCAGGTGTTCCTGCGCCAGGGGCGGGACGACTACGAGAAGTCGGGCCGCCGCACCGCCTTCGACGCGGCGCGCGAGGCGGCGCTGGCGGCGATCGCGGCGGCGCCGGAGGAGGGCGTGCTGTCGGAGGACCAGCGCAAGGAGATCGCGGCCCTCGCCGCCCATGCCGACGAGCATATCGTCGCGGCCTATGCCGGGGCGGTCGAGGTGATCTGAGCCGGAGGGCCCGGCGAAAGGAGAGCGGTATGGAGCTGCTGGCGGTCAGCGTCGGGCAACCGCGCCCGGCGCTCTATAACGGCAAGGAGATCGCGACCGGGATCTGGAAGGCGCCGGTGGCGGGACCGGTAAGGGTGCGGCGGCTGAATGTCGACGGCGACCGCCAGGCCGACCTGACGGTGCATGGCGGCGTCCACAAGGCGGTCTATGCCTTCCCGGTCGAGCATTACGGCTTCTATCAGGAGCGCTTCGGGCCGGGACCGTTCGGCTTCGGCCATTTCGGCGAGAACCTGACCATCCGCGGGCTGAGCGAGGACGAGGTACGGATCGGCGACCGCTACCGGGTCGGCGGCGCGCTCCTCGAGGTCTCGCAGCCGCGCTCGCCCTGCTTCAAGTTCGGCCTGCGCATGGGATCGCGGGAGGCGATCAAGGCCTGCGTCGCGAGCGCGCGCACCGGCTTTTACCTCCGCGTCGTGGAGGAGGGCGCGGTCGAGGCCGGCGACCGCATCGCCGCCGAGCACTGGGACGAGGCGGCCCCGACCGTCGCCGAGGTGCACCGGCTCTATTTCCTCGACCGGAGCGACCTTGCGGGGCTGCGCCGGGCGGCGGGCTGCGCGGCGCTCGCCCCCGCCTTCCGTGACGAGTTCATCGCCCGTCTCGCCGCGCTCGGCTGACCCCGCGCGGGGTCAGTGCGCCATGAGCACCGGCACGACGGCATGTTCGAGCATGTTGCGCGTGGTGCCGCCGAGGATCGCCTCGCGGAAGCGCGAATGGCCATAGGCGCCCATCACCACCATGTCGGCGTTGATGTCGCGCACATGCCGGGCCAGAACTTCGGAGGTCTTGGGCAGAGTCTTGGCCAGCACCGAGACCTCGGCATGGATTCCGTGGCGCGAGAGAAGCTGCGAGAGCATGCCGCCGGGATCGGACCGCTCTGGTCCGTGGCTCGGCGGGTCGATGATGGTGATGTCCACGGCGGTCGCAGCCTTGAGGAGCGGAAGGCCGGCGCGGGTCGCCGTCAGCGCCTCGTCGCTCTGGTTCCAGGCGAGCACTATGCGGGCGCCGAAATCCACGTTCGACATGCCTTCGGGAAGGACAAGGACCGGCGCCTTGCCCTCGAAGAGCGCGGCTTCGAGAATCGCCTCGGCGGCGGTGCTGCCGTTGGGGCCGTAGGGCTTTTGCAGGACGACCAGATCGGAGAAGCGCGCGAGCAACGCCACCGGCCCGCCGAGCGCGCCGATCTGCGCGACCGCGGTGTCGACGCCCCAGCGGATGTCTTCGGCATCGAGCCGGTCGCGGATCGCCTGTTCGGCGCGGGTTGCCTCATTCTTGGCTTCGTTATAGGCCTCCTGGGTGAGGATCGCGGTGGCACCGGCGTAGTAATACCCGGTCTGGGTCTGGTCGACGCCGATGCAGAGCACATCGAGATGGGCGTCCTCGCGCCGGGCGAGCGCCACGGCCGCATCGACCTGAGATGTCGCGCTTTTCGCGTCCGTGATGATCGTAAGTATCGACTTGTAGGCCATGCTGCTCCTCCTCCCAGCGCCAGGCTGTGTCGGTGGAAATCTTGTCGCTTAGGTCAGCGTCGCGCCTTGACAAGGATCAAGCGTGCCGCAGTGACGAATTGACCCAGATCAAAGCAGCGCTTACACCCCCCGGGCCACAACCCGGCCGTCAGAAAAGGTCCGCGGCACTGCCGAATCGGACAACAAGACATTGCGAGGGAACGCAGAGATGATTGATTATATCAAACTGGGCGTGCTTGGCGCGATAGCGGTATTGGCCGCGATCGCTGCCAATTACGCGCACGACCTGGCCTACATGGTGAACGCGCTGACGGTGATGCTCGCCGCCGCGATCACCTTCATTTGGGTGCTCCGCCGCATCGACGAGCCCCGGCCCGCGCCGGTCAACGAATACAACGACGGCGTCATCCGCGCCGGTGTGATCGCCACCTCGTTCTGGGGTGTCGTGGGGTTTCTGGTCGGCGTGACGATCGCGTTCCAGCTCGCCTTCCCGGCGCTGAATTTCTCTGATCTGACACATGGTTACCTGAACTTCGGCAAGCTCCGGCCGTTGCACACCTCGGCGGTGATCTTCGCCTTCGGGGGCAACGCGCTGATCATGTCCTCGTTCTACATCGTCCAGCGTACCTCGGCCGCCCGCCTCTGGGGTGGCAACCTTGCCTGGTTCGTGTTCTGGGGCTACCAGCTTGTGATCGTGCTCGCCGCGACCGGCTATATCCTCGGCGCCACCCAGTCGAAGGAATATGCCGAGCCGGAATGGTACGTCGACATCTGGCTGACGGTGGTCTGGGTCGCCTTCCTCGCGGTGTTCCTCGGCACGGTGATCAAGCGCAAGGAACCCCACATCTATGTGGCGAACTGGTTCCTGCTGTCGTTCATCGTCACGGTGGCGATGCTGCACCTCGTCAACAACCTGTCGATCCCGGTCTCGCTCTTCGGCTCGAAGTCGGTGCAGGTCTTCTCCGGCGTGCAGGATGCCATGACCCAGTGGTGGTACGGCCACAACGCGGTCGGCTTCTTCCTGACCGCGGGCTTCCTCGGCATGATGTACTACTTCGTGCCGAAACAGGTCGAGCGCCCGGTCTATTCCTACAAGCTCTCGATCATCCACTTCTGGGCGCTGATCTTCCTCTACATCTGGGCCGGTCCGCACCATCTGCACTACACCGCGCTGCCGGACTGGGCCTCGACCCTCGGCATGGTGTTCTCGATCATCCTCTGGATGCCCTCCTGGGGCGGCATGATCAACGGCCTGATGACGCTCTCGGGCGCCTGGGACAAGCTCCGGACCGACCCGATCATCCGCATGATGGTGGTCTCGATCGGCTTCTACGGCATGTCGACCTTCGAAGGCCCGATGATGTCGATCAAGGCGGTGAACTCGCTGTCGCACTACACCGACTGGACCATCGGTCACGTCCATTCCGGCGCGCTTGGCTGGAACGGCATGATCACCTTCGGCGCGCTCTACTTCCTGACGCCGCGCCTGTGGAACCGCGAGCGGCTCTACTCGCTCACGCTGGTCTCCTGGCACTTCTGGCTCGCCACGATCGGTATCGTGCTCTACGCCGCCTCGATGTGGGTCACCGGCATCATGGAAGGCCTGATGTGGCGTGAAGTCGACGCGCAGGGCTTCCTCGTGAACGCCTTCGCCGACACCGTGGCCGCCAAGTTCCCGATGTACGTGGTGCGCGGCCTCGGCGGGGTCCTGTACCTCGCGGGTGCGGTCATCATGGTCTACAACCTCTGGGCCACCGTCGCGAAGCAGCCGGCCACCGCCGGCGCCCGCGCCGCGGTCCCGGCCGAATAAGGGAGGCCGGAACCATGGCCATTCTGGAAAAGCACAAGGCTCTCGAGAAGAACGCGTCGCTTCTGCTCGTCGGCTCGTTCCTGGTCGTCACCATCGGCGGCATCGTCGAGATCGCGCCGCTCTTCTACCTCGAGAACACGATCGAGAAGGTGGAAGGGGTGCGGCCCTACACGCCGCTGGAGCTCACGGGGCGCGACATCTACATCCGCGAGGGTTGCTACGTCTGCCACAGCCAGATGATCCGGCCGATGCGTGACGAGGTCGAGCGCTACGGGCACTACTCGCTCGCCGCGGAATCGATGTACGATCACCCGTTCCAGTGGGGATCGAAGCGCACCGGGCCGGATCTGGCGCGGGTGGGCGGCCGCTACTCGGACGAGTGGCATGTCGACCACCTGACAGACCCGCAGTCGGTGGTGCCGGAATCGGTGATGCCGAAATACGGCTTCCTGTCGAACCGCTTCATCGAGCCCAAGTACATCGAGGACCGGCTGAAGACCGACGCGCTCGTGGGCGTGCCCTACACCTCGGAGATGATCGAGCTCGCCAAGGCAGATTTCGCCGCGCAGGCCGATCCGGACGCCGATACCGAGGGGCTCGTGGAACGCTATCCGGGCGCCACGGTGTCGAACTTCGACGGCCAGAAGGGCATCACCGAGATGGACGCGCTCGTCGCCTATCTGCAGGTGCTGGGCACGATGGTCGACTTCTCGACCTTCCAGCCCGACCCGAACCGCTGAGGAGGGGGCCATGGACAGTTATTCGCTACTGAGGCACTTCGCCGACAGCTGGGCGCTTCTCGCGCTCGTCGCGGTGTTCCTCGGCGTCGTGGTCTGGGCCTTCCGGCCCGGATCGCGCAGCCTGCACCGCGACATCGCCAACATCCCCTTCCGGCATGAAGACAGACCCGCAGCCGGCGACAGCGCCGCGCAGGAGGCCCTGAAATGAGCAGAAAACCGATCAAGCAGAAGGCCGATCCGGAAACGACCGGCCACGAGTGGGACGGCATCCAGGAATGGGACAACCCGATGCCGCGCTGGTGGCTCTGGACCTTCTACGCCACGATCATCTGGGGCATCGCCTACACCATCGCCTATCCGGCCTGGCCGCTCGTCACCCAGGCGACGCAGGGGATCTTCGGCCAGAAGAACCGCGCTGCGGTCGCCGCGGAGATCCAGCGTTACGAAGACGCCAACGCGCCGGTCGAGGCGAAGCTCGTCGCGGCCGACCTGACCGCGATCGCCAGCGATCCGGAGCTTCAGAACTACACGATGAACGCCGGCGGCGCGGTTTTCCGCACCTGGTGCGCGCAGTGCCACGGCTCGGGCGCGGCGGGCGCGGTGGGCTACCCCAACCTGCTCGACAACGACTGGCTCTGGGGCGGCACGATCGAGGACATCCACACCACGGTCAGCCACGGCATCCGCAACACGGAAGACGCCGATGCCCGCTATTCGGAGATGCCGCGATTCGGCGCTGACGAGCTGCTCGAGCCCGAACAGATCGACCAGGTCGTGAACCACGTCCTGAAGATCTCGGGACAGGAAGCCGACGAGGCTCTGGCGGCCGAGGGCGCCACGGTCTACGCCGACAACTGCGCGGGATGCCACGGCGAGGACGGCACCGGTGACCGGGCGCAGGGCGCGCCGAACCTGACGGATGCGATCTGGCTCTATGGCGGGGACGTCGAGGCGTTGACCGAGTCGGTCAGCAATGCGCGCTTCGGGGTAATGCCGGCCTGGGCCGGCCGTCTCAGCGAGGCCGAGATCCGCGCCGTTGCGGCCTGGGTCCACAGCCGCGGCGGCGGCGAGTAGGCCGCGAGCGAGGGAATCAAAGGAATGGGGGCCGCGGCCCCCATTTCATTTCGGTACGCCGCGTGCTCCGGCGCCGGCGTTTACGGGCGCGCCGGACCTGCGCTAAGGTCGGCACACGACACCGCCGGACGTCGCCCGCGCTCGTCACGCGGAAGGCCCGGTCGGGAAGAATTGTGACTGTCAGACACCGCGCCGCAGAGTTCATGTGCGCCAAGGGAGGTAAGAGGATGATCGAGAAGATTCTGGTTGCCGTCGACGGCTCCGGCCATTCCATCAAGGCGGTGGAATATGCCGCCACGATCGCGGCGGCCTGCAAGGCGAAGCTCCTCGTCCTGACGGTGCTGAAACCGCGCCAGGTTCCGAAAGTCTCTGACGCTTTGCGCAAGTATGCCGAGCTCGAGCATATCGAGGGGACCGACTACGAGGCGATGAAGCTTCTGTCGAGCGACCTTCTGGCCCATGCGGCAGAGGTCGCGCGCGGCAAGGGTGCGACCGATATCGACAAGCTGGTCGAGAGCGGGCCGGTCGCCCGCACCATCGTCGATCTCGCCCGGCGGCGGAAGGTCGACATGATTGTCCTCGGGTCGCGCGGGCTCGGCAACATCGAGGCGACCCTGCGCGGCGGTGTGTCGCACCGCGTCGAGCTTCTCTCGAAATGCCCGGTTCTTACGGTCAAATGACGCCAAACGGCAGCGGGGCGGCCCCTCGGTCGCCCCGCGCTTGATTTATGTCAATGTGCCGGTCCGAGAATCGCTGCAGATTGCCGGGGAACTGGGAGATAACCCCCCCAGTCCAAGCACCGGCGCCCCGTCCTGTTCGCGCGTTTCCTGGGGGCTCCGGTGCTTGACTTTTTCCGGCCTAGCCCATCGCCTCAGCCTTTGCGCCCCTTTCGCGGGCGCGTTTCGCGTCGACCCGCACCACCCAGTTCGCGAGCCCGGCGCCAGCGAGGAAGTAGGCCGCCCCGACCGCCAGCACCAGCTCGCCCGGAATCGGCCCGATATCGGCGCGGTTGACGAAGCCGGCGAAGCTCTGCACCGGAACCGGGTGGATCACCAGCTTGCCGACATAGGCGAGCGACTGGATCGCGAGGATCCACAGGTAGTTGCGCCGTACCCGCCGGGCCAGGGCGGTCATGAAGCCGATGTGATAGACCGGATGAAGGTAGTCGTTGGCCAGCACGTTGTGCCAGTTCTGCTCGGTGTGCAGGTCGCCGTCATCGGTCAGCATCGGCGCGTAGAAGTGCTTTTCGAGCCAGCGGGCGCGGCCGCGCCAGACGTTGAAGTAGCGGTAGCGCCGCGCCTCGAGCACGAGGAAGAGCAGGATCAGGACGCCGACGATGAGAAGCGGGATCGGCGAGGCGCCGGGCGAGGAGAAGGAGATCGAGAGCGCCACCCCGAGCGTCACCACCGCCCAGTTCGTCGTGGTGTCGAGCCTGGTGCGCCAGATCGTCGAGCGGTAGACCTCGGCGCGGTAGAGATGGGCGAGCGCGCCGATCTCCGCGGCCGTGAATTCCGAGGTTTCGGTCGCCCTGCGCTTGTCTGCCATTCACGCCCCCATGGTCCCGTTCCCCCGGATTGAACCCGATCCCGGCGCGATCTCCAAGGCCCCCGGCAGTGATTCGTGGTAGCCTGCCCCCGGCGGATTCGCCGCATCGCAGCGGCGGCTTTTGACCTATATCAAGGCTGCGGCTCCGCATCACGGCTTAAGAGAGCGGCGCGAACAGACAAATCTAGGAATTTGCATATGAGTTCCAGCGACACCCCTCCGGCGCTTTACGCCGCGCACGAGCCCGTGTTCCCTCGCCGCGTCAGCGGGACATTCCGGACCCTGAAATGGGTGATCATGGCGGTCACGCTCGGGATCTACTACATCACGCCGCTCCTGCGCTGGGACCGGGGGCCGAACCTGCCCGACCAGGCGGTGCTCGTGGACCTCGCCAACCGGCGGTTCTTCTTCTTCATGATCGAGATCTGGCCCGACGAGTTCTACTTCGTCGCGGGGCTCCTGATCATGGCCGGGCTCGGGCTGTTCCTCTTCACCTCGGCGGCCGGCCGGGTCTGGTGCGGCTATGCCTGTCCGCAGACTGTCTGGACCGACCTCTACATCCTCGTCGAACGCTGGGTCGAGGGCGACCGCAACGCCCGCGTCCGGCTCTGGAACGCGAAATGGGATTTCCGCAAGTTCCGGCTTCGCATGACCAAGTGGACGCTCTGGCTCCTGATCGGGCTCGCGACCGGCGGGGCCTGGGTCTTCTATTTCACCGATGCGCCGACGCTCGCCCGCGATCTCGTGACGGGGCAGGCGCATCCCATCGCCTACACGACGATGGCCGTCCTCACCTTCACCACCTTCTTCTTCGGCGGTTTCGCGCGCGAACAGATCTGCATCTACGCCTGCCCGTGGCCACGCATCCAGGCGGCGATGATGGACGAGGACACGCTGGTTGTCGCCTATCGCGAGTGGCGCGGCGAGCCGCGCGGCAAGCTGAAGAAGGGCGAGGTGGACCCCGGACAAGGCGACTGCATCGACTGCATGGCCTGCGTCAACGTCTGCCCGGTGGGGATCGACATCCGCGAGGGCCAGCAGCTCGAATGCATCACCTGCGCGCTCTGCATCGACGCCTGCGACGAGGTCATGGACCGGATCGGCAAGCCGCGCGGGCTCATCGGCTACATGGCGCTGAAGGACGAGACCGCCGAACGGGCGGGGCGCGAACCGAAAAGCGTCTGGAAGCACATCCTGCGGCCGCGGACGATCCTCTACACCTCGCTTTGGTCCTTGATCGGCGTCGCGATGGTCGTCGCGCTCTTCGTCCGTTCGCCGATCGACGTGAACGTCACGCCGGAGCGCAACCCGCTCTTCGTCACCATGTCCGACGGCGCGATCCGCAACAGCTACGAGCTGCGCCTGCGCAACAAGCATGGCGAAGACCGGCCGTTTCGGATATCCGTCACCGCGGATGCCCGCTTCCGCCTCGCGCTGGAAGGCGGTGAAAGCCTGGAGGTGATGGTGCCCGCGGATTCGACCCTGACCCAGCGGCTCTATGTCACCGCCCCGGCGGGGACCTCGGCGGCGAAGACCGAGCGGACCGACATCCGGCTCTGGATCGCCGACGGCAAGAGCACCGACCGGGTCAATGTCGACACCGTGTTCAACGGGAAGGGCGAGTGAGATGAAGCGCGAGCTGACCGGCCGCAAGGTGTTCCTGATCACCGCCGCCGCCTTCGGCGTGATCATCGCGGTCAACGTCGTGATGGCGGTGCAGGCGGTGCGTACCTTCCCCGGTCTCGAGGTCAAGAACTCCTATGTCGCCTCTCAGTCGTTCGATGCCGAGCGAAAGGCGCAGGAGGCGCTGGGCTGGACGCTGACCGAAAGCTACGGCGCGGGCGAGCTCAGGCTCGCCTTCCGCGATGCGGACGGGCTGCCGGTGCGGGTCGAGGGGCTTTCGGCCACGGTCGGGCGCACGACCGAATCCGCGAGCGACCTCACGCCCGAGTTCGCCTGGGTCAACGGCGACTACGTCGCGAAGGCTGATCTCGCGCCCGGCAAGTGGATGATCCTTCTTGAGGCTTTCGCCGGGGACGGCACCCGCTTTCATCAGCGCATCGACCTCTTCGTGAGGGGCTGATGACCTCGCTCGCACCCTCCGCCTCGGCCTGTCCGGCCTGCGTCGCCGCGCCCGCCGCCGAACGCATTGCCGAGGCGCGGGCGGTGAAGGACGCGGGCCTCGTGCTCTCGCTGCCGACGGCGCATTGCGCGGTCTGCATCTCGGACGTTGAGCGGACCTTGTCGGCACTGCCCGGAGTCCGGTCGGCGCGGGTGAACCTCACGCTGAAACGGGTCTCGGTCGCCGCCGCGCCCGAGGTCACGGCCGAGGACCTGATCGGCGCGCTGAAGGGGATCGGTTACCCGGCGCATGAGCTTGATCCGGGGCTCCTGTCGGTCACCGAGACCGACAAGGCGGGGCGCGACCTCCTGATGCGCCTCGGCGTCGCGGGTTTCGCGATGATGAACATCATGCTCCTGTCGGTCGCGGTCTGGTCCGGGGCCGAGGCGGCGACGCGCGACCTCTTCCACTGGATCTCGGCCGCGATCGCCCTGCCGACGCTGGCGTTTTCCGGCCAGCCCTTCTTCGCCTCGGCCTTCGCCTCGCTGAAGGCGCGGCGCCTTGGCATGGACGTGCCGATCTCGCTGGCGCTGATCCTCGCCTCGTCGATCTCGCTCTACGAGACCTTCGCGGGCGGCCATCACGCCTATTTCGACGCCGCCGTATCGCTCTGCTTCTTCCTGCTCGCGGGACGCTACCTCGACTACCGCAGCCGCGCCGCCGCGCGCTCGGCGGCCGAGGAGCTGACCGCGCTCGAAGTGCCGCGCGCGACAAGGGTGCGGGACGGCGCCGAGACCGTGGTGCCGATCGCCGAGCTTGCCGTGGGCGATCTGGTGCGGGTCCGGCCCGGCGGGCGGATGCCGGTGGATGGCGTCGTCACGGAAGGCACGTCGGAGATCGACCGCTCGCTCCTGACCGGCGAGACGCTGCCGGTCTGGGCGGGCGAGGGGAGTGCGGTGAGCGCGGGTGAGGTCAACCTTACCGGGCCGTTGACGCTGCGGGTCACGGCGGCCGGGCGCGACACCTCGCTCCACCGCATGGCCGATCTGGTGGCGGTCGCCGAAAGCGCCAGAACCCGCTACACCTCGCTCGCCGACCGCATGGCGCGGGCCTATTCGCCGGTCGTGCACCTGATGGCGCTCGCCTCCTTCTCGACCTGGCTTTACCTCACCGGCGATCTGCGCCTTGCGGTCAACGTCGCGGCGGCCGTCCTCATCATCACCTGTCCTTGCGCGTTGGCGCTCGCGGTGCCGGCAGTAGTGACTTCCGCTTCGGGCAAGCTTTTCCGCAAGGGATTCCTTATCAAGGACGGCACCGCGCTCGAACGGCTGGCCGAGGTCGATACGGTGGTCTTCGACAAGACCGGGACGCTGACCCTTGGCGCGCCGGAGCCGGTCGACCTCGCCGCGTATCCCCGCGCCGATCTGGAGATCGCGGCGGCGCTCGCCGGGGCCTCGGCGCATCCCCTGTCGCGGGCAATCAGCACGGCGCTGGCCGAAGCCGGGGTCGTCCCGGCCAGGGTTGCGGACATCCGCGAAGTGCCGGGCTACGGCGTCGAGGGGCGGCACGGTGACCGGATGGTGCGGCTCGGCCGCGCCGAATGGGTGGGGGCGACGCCCGCTGACGGCACGGCGACCTACCTTTCGACCGGCGAGGGCGCGGCCCGCGCCTTTGGCTTCACCGACCGGCCGCGCCCCGGCGCCGGCGCGGCGGTGGCGGCGCTGAAGGCGGCGGGCAAGCGGGTGATCCTCCTGTCGGGCGACACCGAGGCGCCGGTGGCGCGACTGGCGTCCGATCTCGGCATCGAGGACTGGCAGGCGGGCCAGCGTCCCGAGGACAAGGCCGCGCGCATCTCGGCTCTGACGGGGGAGGGCGCCCGCGTTCTGATGGTGGGCGACGGGCTCAACGATACCGCCGCGCTCGCCTCGGCCCATGTCTCGATCTCGCCCGCCTCGGCGCTCGACGCGGCACGGGTGGCCTCGGACATCGTGCTCCTCGGGCAGGACCTCGCGCCGCTGGCCGACGCGATCCGCATCGCGAAGCAGGCGCGGATCCGCATCAAGCAGAACTTCGCGCTGTCGCTCGCCTACAACCTCGTCGCGGTGCCGGTGGCGCTCGTCGGCCTCGCCACGCCCTTGATCGCGGCGCTCGCCATGTCCACATCCTCGGTCACCGTGTCGCTGAACGCGCTACGCCTGAAGTAAGGCTCCCTCCGATGGAAATGCTGGCAATCCTGATCCCGGTCTCGCTCCTCCTCGGAGGGCTCGGGCTCGTCGCGTTCCTCTGGGCGCTGAAACACCGGCAATACGAGGATCCCGAGGGCGACAGCCACCGCATCCTCAAGAAGGACTGGGACGACCGTCCGAAACCCTGATCAGGGACCGACCACGGTGCAGTCGGTCTGCCGCGCCTGCAGGCGGCGGCAGGCGAGCTGGGCCATCTCCTCGGTCATGCCGACGAAATTCGCATCATAGCCGCCATTGCGAGACACCACCTTGCGCAGCGCCTCGTCGAGCGTCGTCATCTCGACGAGCGCGGTCTGGAGAAGCTGGCGCTCGGCGTTGTAGCGCGAGGAGAAATGGCCGACGTTGATCGCCCATTGCCGCCCGCCGGAGGTGGAGACGCGGGTGACGACCTCGAGCTCCTCGGCGCCTTCTGCGGGCTGCGTCACAGCGGCGAGCACGATCTGTTCGGGGGCCTCGGGCTTCGCTGCCGCCGGGGCGGCCACGATCACGGTTTCGACCGGCTCGGGCGCCGGTTCGGCGGCCGGCGCGGCTTCGGCCACTTCGGCGGGCTCGACGGCTTCGGTGGCCGGCGCGGCTTCCGGCGCGGCGGCCTCGGCCACCAGATCGGCCGGGCGCGGTTTGGGCGCGGTTTCGGGTACGGTCACCGCGGCAAGGTCGACGCCCTCGGGTTCCGTCGCCGGCGCCTCGGCAGGCGGTGCGGCAGCGGCGAGCACGGTCTCGGGTTGCGGCGCGGTCTCCTGGACGAAGGAGGACGCGGGCAACGCCTCGGACTCGGCGGCTGCGACAACGGGCTCTGCGGCTTCGGCAGGTGCGGCTTCGGGTTCCGCCTCGGCAACGACCGTCGCGGCGGGGGCGGCGGGCGCGCCCTGGGCCTCGGCGAGGACCGCGTTGATCGTGTCCTGCATCGCCACGAGGAGTTCGTCGGCCGGCGCCGTGTCTCCGGGCACCGGCCTTGGCAGCGGGCGCGGGCTCTGTGCGACCGCCACGTTCAGGCGCAGGGTCTTGCCTGCGGGCAGCGTGCGGCTGCCGGAAATCGCGTCGGCGACGACGCGGGCGACGTCGTCGGCCGGCTCGTCGGCGCTGGCGACATAGGCCGGGCGTGCGGGTTTCTGCACCGCGACCCGGTTCGGCGCCTTGCCGAAGCCGAGGTCCATCAGTTCGGCCACGCGGGCATTGCGCGAGGCCGTCGACTTGCCGCCGAAGACGGTGGTGATGATGCGCTTGTCGCCGCGCTGCGCGGAGGCGGTGAGGTTGAAGCCGGCGGCCGAGGTGTAGCCGGTCTTGATCCCGTCCGCGCCCTTGTAGGCGGCGAGGAAGCGGCGGTTGGTATGGGCGACCTGGGCGATGCCGGCATCGGCCGTCGTGCGCGAGAAGATGTTGTAGTACTGCGGGAAATCGTAGAACAGGTGCCGCCCGAGCGTCGTCATGTCGCGCGCGGTCGAAAGATGGCCCTTCGCGGTCAGGCCGTTGGCGTTGACGAAGCTGGTGCGGCTCATGCCCATCGCCTTGGCGGTGCGGTTCATCCGCTTGGCGAAGGCGGGCTCGGTCCCCTCGATCGCCTCGCCGATCGCGGTCGCGGCGTCGTTGGCCGACTTGATCGCGGCGGCCCGGATCAGGTAGCGCAGCGCGATTGATTGGCCCGCGCGCAGGCCGAGCCGCGAGGGTGGCTGCGAGGCGGCGTGCTTGGAGACGGTGACCTTGCTGTCGAGCGAGATCTCGCCGCGCTCGATCGCCTCGAAGGCAATGTAGAGCGTCATCATCTTGGTGAGCGAGGCCGGATGCAGCCGCGTGTCGGCATTGTCCTGATGCAGCACCTCGCCGGTGCGGGCGTCGATGACGAAATCGGCGTAGGGCGCAGCCAGCGCCAGAACCGGCGCGAGAAGACATGCCAGCGCGAACGCCACAAATATGCGGGTGTTATGAACCCACTGCCCCGGACAAGCGAACACCTGCCTCACCTTTATCCTGCCTCGCGCCCCGGTCATTCGCGCCGGGGCTTCAATTATGTTCGTTCACGATAACATAGGCTCGGGCCACCGGAAACACCTGATATCCTGCAGGTTGCAGCTATTTTCGGTGTGTGCGGTGAGGGGATGGCCCTTCGCGGATCTAGCGGTTCGCGGTGTCGGGCATACCAGATCCGCTCTCCGTTCCGGCGTGGATCCGTGCGACGAGCGCGTCGAGCCCGCCAAGGTCGGGCAAGGTGTGGAACCGCGCGTGGTCCTCGGGCGCTGCCTCGTGTTCGAGCGCCCAGGTCAGTTCATGCGGCACATGCACGCCCCAGCCGCCGATCCGGAGCATCGGCAGGACGTCCGATTTCAGCGAGTTTCCGACCATCATCGCGGCCTCGGCCACGAGGCCATGGCGGGCGAAAATATCGGCATAGACCGGGGCGGTCTTGTCCGAGACGATCTCAACCCCGTCGAAGAGGTCGCCAAGCCCGGACTGGGCGAGCTTGCGCTCCTGGTCGAGCAGGTCGCCCTTGGTGATGAGCAGGATCCGGTAGTCCACCGCGAGCCCCTCGACCGCCGCGCGGGCATGGGGCAGAAGCTCGATCGGATGGGCGAGCATCTCCTGACCGGCGGCGATGATCTCGCGGATCACGCGCGCCGGCACGCGGTCCTCGGTCACCTCGATCGCGGTCTCGATCATCGAGAGCATGAACCCCTTGATGCCGAAGCCGTAGCGGCCGAGGTTTCGGCGCTCGGCCGCGAGCAGGCGGTCGTCGAGATGGTCGCGATCGGCATAATCGGCCAGAAGCCCCGCGACATGGTCCTGGGTCATGCGGAAGAACCGCTCGTTGTGCCAGAGCGTGTCGTCGGCGTCGAAGGCGATCGTGGTCAGGTCCGGCATGGCTATCCCCCGCTCCCAGTTCTCCCGGATTCGGGGCTGCGGATCAATCGCCGCGCTTGGCGGCCTTTTCTGGCGCGCCTGAGGGTTTATAGTAGGAGACAGAGCCGACCGCAGCCGAATCCCGGTCGCGGCCCTTCAGGAGTGTGGCATTGCCCCTGCGCCCCATAATCATGTCGGACCGCAAGAGCGGCGACGACCACGAGACGTCGGTCGCCACCAAGACGCGGCCGAAGACGCAGCGGCCGCCGCTCTACAAGGTGCTTTTGCTCAACGACGACTACACGCCGATGGAGTTCGTCGTCCATGTGCTGGAACGCTATTTCGGCATGAGCCACAGCCAGGCCTTCGAGATCATGCTGACGGTGCACAAGAAGGGGCTCGCGGTGGTCGGGGTCTTCTCCTTCGAGGTGGCAGAGACCAAGGTCGCCCAGGTGATGGATTTCTCGCGCCGCCACCAGCATCCGCTGCAATGCACGATGGAAAAGGAATAGGGCGCGGCCCGCTCCATGACGCATCCCCGGCTTTCCCTCGCGCTTGACGGCGCCGACGCGCTGCCGCTCTCCGGGCAGATCCTCGCTTTGGGGCCGGTCGCGGCGGCGGGCGACCTGCCGCTGCCGAAGGAGCGCACAACCGTCGTGCAGGGCTTCCGTCCCGACCACGACGCCTTTGCCGCGCGCGGCTACCGGACCGTGCCTGCGGTTGCCGAGGCGGGTTCGGGCTTTGCCGCCGCCATCGTCTTTCTGCCGCGGTCGCGGGGGGCGGCCCATGCGCTCGTCGCCGAGGCGGCGGCGCGGGTCGTGCCGGGCGGGCCGGTCTGGGTCGACGGCGCCAAGACCGACGGCATCGACTCGATCCTGAAGGAGGTCCGCGCCCGCGTTGCGGTCTCGGCCCCGTTCGCCAAGGCACATGGCAAGGTCTTCCGCTTCGACGCGCCGGGGCCGGAGGCTTTCGCCGACTGGGCGGCGGCGGATATCCATCCCGCGCCCGGCTTCGTGACCCGGCCGGGCGTGTTCTCGGCCGAGAAGGTCGACCGCGGCTCGGCGCTTCTGGCCGAGGCCCTGCCGCAGGGCCTGAAGGGCCGCGTCGCCGATCTCGGCGCCGGCTGGGGCTGGCTCGCCGCGCAGATCCTCGCGCGGCCGGGGGTGAGCGAGCTGCACCTCGTCGAGGCCGATCATGCCGCACATGCCTGCGCCGAGGTCAATATCGACGATCCGCGCGCGCGCTTCCACTGGGCCGACGCGACCCGCTTCCGCCCGCCCGCGAAGCTCGACGCGGTGGTGATGAACCCGCCCTTCCATGCCGGGCGCGCCGCCGAGCCCGCGCTCGGCCAGGGCTTCATTGAGGCGGCGGCGGCGATGCTCGCCCCCTCCGGATCGCTCTACATGGTCGCCAACCGGCACCTGCCCTACGAGGCGGTCCTGACGCGCCACTTCCGCGAACTGGCCGAGATCGGCGGCGACACCGGCTTCAAGCTCTTCCGCGCCGCGCGGCCGGGCGAGCCCGCTCGCCCGCGGCGCTGACTTCCGCTAGCCTGCCCCAACAGAATCAACCCCGGAACCCCCATGACCCTGTCCATCGCCGGCAAAACCGCCATCGTCACCGGAGCCGCGAGAGGCATCGGCCTTGCCATCGGCCGCCACTTCGTCGATCGCGGCGCCAAGGTGATGTTCGCCGACTGCGACGAGGCCAAGCTTGCCGAGGAGGTCGGCACCGAGGCCGCCGCCGAGGGCGCGGTGCGCTGTTTCGGCGGCGATCTCAGCCAGAAGCTGACGCTCGCCAACCTCCTGTCGGCCACGGTCGACGCGTTCGAGCGGATCGACATCGTGGTGAACGCGAGCCGCGGCATCGTCCCCTCGGACCCGCTCAATCCGGACGATCCGAGCATCGAGGCGATGCTGAAGCAGAACCTGATGACCTCGCTCCGGCTGAGCCAGATGGCGGCGAAGCGGATGATCGCCCAGGCCAAGAAGGACGAGCAGACCGAGGGGCCGGTCGGCTCGATCATCAACATCTCGACGCTTGCGGCGTGCCGCGCCCAGCCCGAGCTTCTGGCCTATTCGATCGCGGGCGCAGCACTCGATCAGGCGACGCGCTCGCTCGCCGTGGCGCTCGCGCCCGAGCGGATCCGGGTGAACGGGGTTGCGCTCGCCAGCGTGATGACGGCAAGCCTGCAGGCGAGCCTGAAGGAAAACCCCGACTGGCGCAGCCTGATCACCAGGGGCACGCCGATGGGCCGGATCGCGCCGCCAACCGAGCTGGCCGAGGTGGTGCAGTTCCTCGCCTCGGACGGGGCGGGCTTCGTCACCGGGCAGATCCTGACCGTGGACGGCGGCCGCAGCCTGATCGACGCGGTTCCGGCGCCTGCCTACTAAGCCCCGCCGTAGCGCGCCTTGCACTCGGCGATCTGGTCGAGCGCCCGCGGCACCAGCGCCTCGCGCCGGGCCTTCAACGCGGCGAGCTTGCGGTCCTCGGCAGCGGGGTCGAACGCGACCGGTGTCTCGATGGTCATCGTCTCGGTGGTGAGGCAGGTCGGCGCCTCGTGGCCGGTGCCGCGCGGATAGCCGGGGCAGCGGTAATGCTCGAGATAGGGAAGCTCCTGCCGCGCGGTCTCGTAGCCGCGGGCGCGGCCCGCCTCGGTCTCGGCGATCAGGCGGTCGAGCGTGCGGATGTCCTCGGTCACGGCGCGCAGGCATTGGTCGCGACCCGCGCCGCACCCGGCGAGCGTGGCCGCGGCCGCGGCGGCGAGGACGGCGCGGGGCAGGCGGCCCGCCACGATGCGGCGGTTCATTCGGGATGCTCGACCTTGCAGGCTTCGATCGCGGGCGCGACCCGGGCCGCAAGCTCCGCGCGCCGGGTCTTGAGCCCGTCGAGCTTGCGCGCCTCGGTCGCGGGGTCGATGGCGACCGGCTCCTTCACGGTGTGGAACACCGGTTCGAAGCACATCCGGCGGTAAGGATAGGGGCCGTAGCCCGGGATGAAGTCGTCGCAGCGCGTCCAGACGTGGCGCACGACCTCGCGCGTCTCGTAGCCATAGCCGCGCGCGAGCGTCGCCTCAGTCTCCGCGATGAGCCGGTCGAGGGTGCGGATCTCGCGCGTGGCGCTCTGGATGCAGCGTTCCTGCGGCGTGCCGCAGGCGGCGAGGAGGAGGGCGAGGCAGAGAAGGGGGCGGGCGCGCATGCTGGGGTCTTTCAGATTGCTGGGCAGGTGGCGGCCTTGGCCTCGACCTGCGCGGCGAGCGCGTCGCGGCGGGCCTGAAGGGCGGCGAGCTTGCGTTCCTCGGAGGCGCGGTCGATCGGGACTGGCCGGGTGCGCGGGCCGGGCGCGGTGCAGAAGCTCATCCCGACATTCGACCCGGCGCCGCCGAGGCAGAAGTTCATGCTGGCGCCGCCGGTCGCGGCCACATCGCGGTAGCCACGCTGCAACCCGTCGCGCGTCTCGGCGATGAGCCCGTCGATGGTGGCAAGCTCGCGCCGTTCGGAGGCGGTGCAGCGCGGGCCAGGATCGGCGCAGGATGCAGCCGCGAGGATCAACGCGAAGGCGAGAGAGGGGCGGGCGGATACGGCCATCGGGCGACTCCGGGAGTGCATGCCGGGCCAGCATAGCGGCTTTGCCGGAGAGGGCAATTTCGGGCGACACGGGGCGCGCGCTTTTGTCGGACTGGCGGGGCGGGGCCGGACCTGCTAGGCCGGGGGCGGCTTGGAGGGCACGGCATGACCAGCGATTTCGACACGAGAAAGGCCGAGGCCGCGACCTGGTTCCGCAGCTTGCGCGACGCGATCGTCGCGGCCTTCGAGGCACTCGAGGATGCCGGGCCGGGCGAAGCGCCCGCGGGCCGGTTCGAGGTCAGCGAGACCCGCCGCGCGGGTGCGGCCGGAGAGGATGCCGGCGGCGGGTTGATGAGCGTGATGCGCTGCGGGCGGGTCTTCGAAAAGGTCGGCGTCAACGTCTCGACGGTGCACGGGCAACTCGGGGCCAAGGCGCAAGCCGCGATGGCCGCGCGCGGCGTGCCCGGCATTGCGGAAGATCCGCGGTTCTGGGCCTCGGGCATCAGCCTTGTCGCGCATATGCAGAACCCGCATGTGCCGGCGGTTCACATGAACACGCGGATGTTCTGGACCCCGCACGCGTGGTGGTTCGGCGGCGGCGCCGATCTCAACCCCTGCATCGACTATGCCGAGGACACGGCGCATTTCCACGCGGCCTTGAAGGCCGCCTGCGACGCCCATGACCCGGGCTTTTACACCCGGTTCAAGGACTGGGCGGACGAGTACTTCTTTGTCCCCCACCGGGGCCGCGCCCGCGGCGTCGGCGGCGTCTTCTTCGACGATCTCAACACCGGGGACTGGGACGCCGACTTCGCCTTCACCAAGGCCGTCGGCCAGGCGTTCCTGCCCGCCTTCGTGCCTCTCGTCGAGCGCCGCCATGCCACGGCGTGGGGCGAGGTCGAGCGCGACATCCAGCTCGTGCACCGCGGGCTCTATGCCGAGTACAACCTCGTCTACGACCGCGGCACCAAGTTCGGGCTCGAGACCGGGCACGATGCCAACGCGGTGCTGATGAGCCTGCCGCCCTTGGCGAAATGGATCTGACGGGCGGGCGGCGATGATCGACGGTCTCGCGCCCGGCTCCTTCGCGGCCTTCCTCGTGACCTCGGCGGTGATCGAGCTCACGCCGGGTCCGAACATGGCCTGGCTCGCGATCGTCGCGGCCGGCGAGGGGCGGCGGCCGGGCTATGCCGCGGTCGCCGGGGTGGCGCTCGGGCTCGGGATTGTCGGCATCGCCGCGGCGCTGGGGCTTGCCACGATGGTCGCGGCCTCGCCGTTGGCCTATCAGGCCTTGCGCTGGGGCGGGGTGCTCTATCTCCTCTGGCTCGCCTGGGATGGCTGGCGCGATGCCGGCGACGGGATCGCGCATCTGCCGGACCGCGCGCCGCTCGGCCGCTATTTCCGCCGCGGGCTGATCACCAACCTGCTCAATCCCAAGGCGGCGGTGTTCTACATCGCGGTGCTGCCCGGCTTCGCCGACCCCGCCGGCGTGGTGCTGGTCGAGACGCTCACCCTGTCGATGGCCTATGTTGCGGTCGCGACCGCGATCCACGCCGCGATCGTGACGGCGGCCGGGCTCGCGCGGCGGGTGCTCGACGATCCCGCGCGCAGCCGCATGGTGCGCCGCGCGCTGTCGCTGACGCTGGCCGGAATCGCGCTCTGGTTCGCTTGGTCGAGCGCGGTTCCGGCGACCTGACGTCGGGCCGCATTGTCGTGCCCGCGCTCTGCGGCTATGAGGTGGCCCGAGGACTGGACGGAGAAACGCGATGAAACCGGCGGACTGCGCGACCATGGCCGATGTGCGGGCCGAGATCGACCGGATCGACGGCGCGCTCGTGGCGCTCCTGACCGAACGCGCGGGCTATATCGACCGCGCCTCGGAGCTGAAGCCCGCGCTCGGCCTGCCGGCGCGGATCGACGACCGGGTCGAGGACGTGGTGGCGAAGGTCAAGGCGCGGGCGATGGCCGAAGGGCTCGACCCGGAGTTGGTCGAGGCGCTCTGGCGGCGGCTCATCGACTGGTCGATCGCGCGCGAGGAGGCGGTGATCGGCCGGGACTGACGCGCGCCGTCAGCGGGCTTCCGCGTGTCCGAACTGGTGGTCGTAGAGGGTTCGGAAGAGGCCGTCCCTGGCGAGGAGGCTGTCCGGGGCGCCCTCCTCGTCGACCTGGCCG
>NZ_JAPDOG010000019.1 GCF_026013545.1 Defluviimonas salinarum
ATAGCCCTTGGCGCGTTCGGTCTCGAAGGCGGCGAGCGTCTCCTCCCGGCTGCCGATGCGGATGACCGAGAGCACCGGCAGGCTCTCGGCGACGCGCCCGCCCCAGAGGTCGACCAGGGGCAGCCCGTGCACCTTGGCGCAGAGATCCCAGAGCGCCATCTCGAGCGCCGTCTTGGCGTTGCCGTGACCACGCAGGGCCGCCGCGATGTCGGCGAGGATCGCCGCCACCCGGCGCGGATCGCGGCCGAGGACGACCGGCGCGACGTGGCGGATAGCATCACCGCCAGGCGGTTGATCTCGGGGCTCGTCTTGAAGTAACGAAATGGGGAACGTTTGCTCATGGCCGAACGCTATCGGCCACCTGTCCGGGCCTCAAGCCAGGTTCTTCTGACAGAGCCAGTGCGTCTAGACCGCGTCCGGAAATCCTATCATCGGCGCGGCGCCTTCGCTCCCCCGAAACGCTACCGCAATTATCTGGTCGGCCGCCAGATCAACGCCGTTTTCAGGGACCATGCGGCGGGCGTTTTCCTTCAGCGTCTCGCGCATCAGCGTATCCTCAAGTGCCGATCGCATCACCGCTACCAGTTCCTTCGTCGTCCAATGCGCACGATGGAGCCACCTGCCTGTCCCGGTTTCAACAGCACGGCGGGCGTTGTCGTGACCGTCCCAGCAATAGGGCATGATGAGCGACGGCACACCGCAATATAGCGCTTCGCAGAAGCTGTTATTGCCGCCGTGGTGGATGAAGAGATCCGCCTTGGCCACGACACTTGGCTGCGGGAACCACTGATCGAGAATGATATTGTCAGGTACCGCGCGATAGGCGTCCCGGAATGCGCCGACATTGACGAGGAAACGGGCAGGAAACTCGGCGAACACGGCGATCAGTCGCTTAATTAGGTCGGTATCCAATGCACCGAGGCTACCGAAAGAGACATAGACCAGCGGCCCCTCGCCCGCCGCGAACTCCGGAACATTATAAGGCGCCTCCTGCCGGACGCATCCTTCGAGGAAAGTGAAGCGCGCAGTGTCCAGCGGGACCTGCCGTTCATGACGCAGGATCGAAGGGGCCAGCAGAAGATTGTGCCAGGGCGACGGCTCGAGGAACCGGCACTCGTCGAGCGGCGGTACGCCATGACGGGTGCGGAAACTGTTGAACCGGGCATGGACCGGCCCGACCGCGGCATTGTAGCGTTCGGCGAAGGCCCGCCATTGCGCTTGGTCATCCCCCGGAAGACCAGACAAATATGGCGGAACATTCGGATCCGGCAGCTCGGTTTCAGCGCAGGAGATCACCCGCACCCAGGGACAGCCCGCACGAAGTATCGCGGGAAACATCACAACGTTGTCGAGAACGACCGTATCGGGTCTGAGCCTTTGCAATAGCGCGAACAGCGGTGCCTCGGCTTGTTCGGCGGTCTCCACGATCGCGTCCCATGTGGGGGCAACATAGGTTTCGATCTGGTCGTCGGGGTCGAGATCGAAATGAGGCTGGTGGCGGCTGATGAAATCCTGCCAGTAGGTTTCCGGCGCAGATGCGTCGGCCAGCGGCAGATGGTATTCCTGAAAGCCGTATTCCGCGAAGACGCCGGAAAACCCCGCGTGGCAGATGAAGACCGGCCTCGCGCCTCGCGCCTTCAAAGCCCGCGCGATGCCGACGCAGTTCAGAGCGGCGCCGAAGCTTGCCTCGGGGAAAAGCGCAATGGTGGGGCCGACGTTCATTCCGTCATCGATCGTGCGAAGTGGTGCGGATGGCAAGCGGCGGCACGCCGCGGTTCGCGGCCCTTGGCCGTTGGCTGCGCGACAGGCGCAGGTGGACGCGCAGCAGGTCGGCCGCGACCATGACTTGACCGCTTTCCAGATGATCGAGGATTTGGAGATGCTCGTGCATAGCCTGCCTGAGCCGCACGACATTGCTGCTCACCGCTGCGCCAGGCAAGCCGCGTAGGCGGTGATGGGCAACGAGCACCCCGCTGACGTAGCGGTTCGATGCTCCGCGCGCAATCAGCATGTGAAACTCGAGGTCCAGCCGACGAAAACGGTTGCCATCGAGGCGGTCGTCGGGTTCCGCCAGAAGCGTCACCATTGCGCGGCGCAGCGCGGCGGCCCGATCCTGATCGAGCGCGAATCCCGGTGTTGTCAAGGCAGCAGGTTCGAGAATCAGCCGGAAATCGAGGCTGTCGGACTGCGACTCAGGACTGTCGGGAAGTTTGGCGAAGACCCAGGACTGGCCTGGCGCGCGCGAAACGAGACCATCCTCAGCCAGGGTGCCGAGCGCCTTGAGGACTGTCCGGCGATCGGAAGCATAGCGGCGCATCACCTCGCCCACCGTCACGGTCTCGTCAAGGCGGCGGGCGGCGCGGTCGCGAATGATGCGGGCTGCAAGCTCGGCCTCCTCGGGGTCGGGCAGCGGCTCGGCAAAGGCGCCGGCGAGGGACACTCCGCTGGCCAGACGGTAGCCCTTATCTGTCTCGTGTTCGACAAGACCCTGTTTCGTCAGGAGTTTCAGCGCCGCGCGGACGGGCGTGCGCGAGACGTTGCACTGCGTGGCGAGGAACTGTTCTGGAAGGTGCGCGCCGGGCCCCATCCCCCGTTCACGCGCGACATCGAGAATACGGCGTGCGAGATCCAGATGGTTCTGGCGCGGTCGTGACGAAGCGGTTCTGCTGCCGGTTCTCTGCATCATCCTTCCATCTCGCAGGGGGGTATCCCCGCCGCCTAGGATATTGACGTATTTTTTCACTGAATAATACTATCTGGTCAAGGCGATCAGCCTAAGGTCGTCCAGTATCGGTTCTAAATGCAAAAATAATACAGTCGACTTCGGTCAGCACCCAACAGAAGAGGACCTGAAATGACACAGCAGAACTCTCATTTTCGGCAATTGCTGGCCGGCGTGGCCGCCGCTGGTCTTGCCGCCGCCGGCCCGGCTTCGGCCGAACTGGTGATCTCGAACTGGGACGGCTACATGGCGCCGGACGCGGTCACGGCCTTCACAAGTGAAACCGGTGAGGCCGCCGAGATGGTCGTCCATGCCACCAACGAGGAAATCATGGGTAAGCTGATCGCGTCGGGCGGCGCGGGTTACGACGTCGTGTTCGTCTCTTCGCCCTTCGCAGAGGTTCTGCACAACCTTGACCTCTTGGAGCCGATCGATGCGGGCAAGGTGCCGAATATCGTCAATCTCTATCCCGAGGCGGCCGCCTTGCCGCACGATCCGGGCAACACGTTCTCGGTGCCCTATGCCTGGGGCACGACGGGCCTTTGCTACCGCTCCGACCTCGTATCGCCCGAGCCGACGTCGTGGAACGACCTCCTCCATCCGGCCGAAGCTCAGGTGGGCAAGGTCACGCTTCTCGGCACAGACCGCTGGCTTCTGGCCGCCGGGTTCCTTTCACACGGCTTTTCCGTCAATGAAACTGACCAGGCCAAGCTCGACGAGGTCGAGGCCGACCTGATCGAGGCCAAGAAGACGATGCTCGCCTTTGACGACACGACGTTCTATTCGAAGCTGGTTTCCGGCGAGGCGACGCTGGTCCACGCGTGGGACGGCTGGTGCAACTACGGCATCGCCGAGAACCCGGACATCAAGTTCATGATCCCGTCAGAAGGATCGGACCTCTGGGTCGACACGATGGTGGTGATGAAGGCTTCCGAGAACAAGGACGGCGCGTTCAAGTTCATCAACTACATCCTCGACGCCAAGAACCATGCCTGGGCGGCCGAGAACATCCTTTACAAGGTGCCGAACAAGCCGGCGATGGAGAGCCTTTCAGCGGACATGGCCGCGACCTATCCCAATATGGGCATGGCACCCGCTGACCTCGTCGCACTCGAGCAGCTCCGCGACGTGGGCGATGCCAGCCGCGCCTATGCCAAGGCCGTCAGCGCGATCAAGGCCGCGCAGTGACCTGAGATGCGGGGCCATTTAGCCCCGCACCGTTTCCCGGAAAAGACCCCTCGCGTGCAGAGCCCGAATACCCGCTCGACCCTCCTGATGGCGCCGGCCCTTCTGTGGCTGACGGCATTGATGGTCGTTCCCTGCGGGCTGATCTTCGCGCTCGGCTTCTTCCGGCGCGGACTTTACGGCGGGATCGAGTATACCTTCACGCTGGAAAACTTCGCGCTGATCGTCGATCCGCTCTATGCCGGGATCTTCCTGACCTCGGCGCGGATCGCGGGCCTTGCGACCCTGATCGCCGTCATCATCGGCTATGCCGCCGCCTATGCCATCGCCGCCGCGCCGCGCCACCGCCAGCCGCTTCTTCTCTTCCTCGCCGTCCTGCCCTTCTGGTCGAACTACCTGATCCGCACCTATGCCTGGATCGTTCTGCTGAACCGCGAGGGGCTGATCACGCAAGGCCTGCGCATGCTGGGATACGAGGGCGAGCCGCCGTCGATGCTCTATACCGAAGGCGCGGTGATTACCGGGCTCGTCTACAACTACCTGCCCTTCGTGATCCTCGCCTGCTACGCGCCGCTTGCCCGGCTGAACCCGGAGCTTGCCGAGGCGTCGCGCGACCTCGGCGCCTCGGCCTTCACCACGTTCCGCCGGGTGATCCTGCCGATGACGGTGCCGGGGATCGCCGCCGGCGCGGTCTTCGTCTTCGTCCTCTCCATCGGCAATTTCATCACCCCCGCCCTGCTCGGCGGCGGCCGCTTCCAGATGATGGGCAACCTGATCTACGCGCAGTTCCTGACTGCGAACGACTGGCCCTTCGGCGCGGCGATCTCCATGGTGCTGATCGCGATCATGATGGGGCTTCTGACGCTTCAGGCCATTGCCGCCGAGAAGGGCGCGGGCGAGAAGCGGGAGGGCGCCGATGGCTGACCGTTCGCCCGCCACCCGCCGCAGCCTTGCCGCCGTTCTCGTTGCGGTCTTCGCTTTCCTCTACATCCCCATCGCGACACTTGTCGCGCTCAGTTTCAACGAGGGTGGCCTGCCCACCGCCTGGACCGGCTTTTCGGTCAAATGGTACGGCGCGCTGATGGCGAACCGCGACATCCTTTCGGCCGCTCTCAACACGCTGATCGTCGCTGTGATCTCGACCGCCATCGCCGCGGTTCTGGGAACCCTCCTCGCGCTCGGGATCGAAACGCGCAGACGGAAAGGGCGGGCGCTGGAGGCCCTGGTGTTTGCCCCGATGATCATTCCCGACATCGTACTGGCCATTGCACTCCTGAGCTTCTTCTCGCTCCTGAAGGTGCCGATGGGGCTGCACACGATCATCCTCTCTCATGTCGTCTTCAACCTTGCCTTCGTCTCCGCCGTCGTCCGGGCCCGGCTGAAAAGTTTCGACTGGTCGGTGACCGAGGCTTCGGCCGATCTTGGCGCTTCCGCCCTCACCACCTTCCGCCGGGTGACGCTGCCCCTGATCCTGCCCGCCGTCATCGCGGGCGCGCTTCTCGCCTTCACCCTGTCGGTCGATGAGTTCATCATCGCCTTCTTCACCGCCGGGGCCGGTCGTGCCTCCACGACGCTTCCGATGCAGATCTTCGCGATGATCCGCTTCGGCGTGACGCCCGAGATCAATGCGCTGGCGACATTGGTGATGATCGTCTCGGTCACGGCGCTGACCCTGTCGCAACGGCTCAACAAGGGGGTAATCGCGCCGTGACAGCACTTCTGTCCATCGACGGCGTGAGCAAACGCTTCGGAGCCGTGACGGCGGTCGACGGGCTGTCGCTCGACATCATGGAAAACGAGTTCTTCGCGCTTCTTGGCGCGTCCGGGTCGGGAAAGACCACGCTTCTCAGGATGCTCGCGGGGTTTGAGACGCCGGATGCGGGCGCGATCCACCTCGACGGCGCCGATATCTCGCGTGTTCCGCCGAACCGGCGGCCGGTGAACCTGATGTTCCAGAGCTATGCGCTCTTCCCGCATATGACTGTCGAGGGGAACATCGCCTACGGGCTGGAGATGGAGCGCCTGCCCCGGTCGGAAATCGCTTCGCGCGTGGCTGAGATCATGGAGACCACCGAGCTTGCGCCGATGGCAAAGCGAAAACCCGACCAGCTGTCGGGCGGCCAAAGGCAACGCGTGGCGCTCGCGCGGGCACTGGTCAAACGGCCGCGTTTGCTGCTCCTCGACGAGCCCCTGGGCGCGCTCGACAAGAAGCTCCGCGCGGCGATGCAACTCGAACTCAAGCGGCTCCAGCACGACGTCGGCATCACCTTCATCGTCGTGACCCACGACCAGGAGGAGGCGTTGGTCATGGCGGACCGCGTGGCGATCCTGAAGGACGGGCGGCTTCTGCAATGCGGCACACCGCACGAGGTCTACGAGCACCCAGCGAACCGCTTCGCCGCCGATTTCATCGGCGTGATGAACTTCATAGAGGAAGGTGGCCGAACGCTCGCCGTCCGGCCTGAGCGCTTACATCTCTTCCCCGACCGGGCTGATCGCACGGTCGAGGGCCGGGTAACGGCGCGCGCTTATCACGGGCTCGACTTGCAGCTTCACGTCGCAACCCCGTTGTCGCCAAAGCCGCTTCTCGTCCGCCTGACCGCCAACGCTGCTGACAGGCGTCCGGTGTCCGAGGGCGATACCGTCACGCTCGGCTGGAACGACGCCGATACACGCCAATTCAACGATTAGAACAGGGAGACACTCATGGCCCAGAAAATCTTCGCCTTCTTCCCCGAAGCCGCCTTTGGCCCGGCACTGAACTCCGTCGGCATCGCGCAAGCGGTCGAGGCGCTTGGCCACAAGGCGGTGTTCCTGTCCGACCCCGGTTTCGTCGAGGTCTATCAGGGCTACGGGTTCGAGGCGCATCCCGTCGCCTTGTCGGAACCGATGCCGCCCGAGCAGATGGCGAAGTTCTGGGAGGACTTCATCAACGGCCACATCCCGAATTTCCGCAAGGCACCGATCGACCAGATCGACAACTATGTGAAGGATTGCTGGGAGGCCATCGTCGACAGCGCGAAATGGGCGCAGAAGGACCTGCCGGGCGTGCTGGACAAGGTGAAGCCCGACGTGATCGCCGTCGACAATGTCATCCTCTTCCCCGCGATCAAGCAATACGGCGTGCCTTGGGTCCGTGTCATCTCCTGCTCGGAAAACGAGATCGAGGACGAAGGGATCCCGCCGCACCTCTCGGGTTGCGGCGAGAACGACGCGGCCTGCCACAAGGCGTTCCGCGACCGGTTCAACACCGTGATCAAGCCTATCCATGACGACTTCAACGCGTTCCTCGCCGAATGCGGCGAGGATGCCTATCCGATCGGCCAGTTCTTCGAAGCCTCGCCCTACATGAACCTCCTCCTCTACCCCGAGCCGGTGAAGTTCCAACGCGACGTGCCGCTGGACCCCGGGCAGTTCCAGTATCTCGAAGGCTGTGTGCGGAAGGAGGAACCCTATGAGGTGCCGACCTTTGCAAAGAACAATGATGGCCCGCTGCTCTACGTCTCGTTCGGCTCGCTCGGCGCGGGTGACACCGACCTTCTGAAGCGGATCATCGCGGCCCTGGCGAATTCGCCCTACCGTGCGCTCGTGAATATCGGCGACTATGCGGCCGAATATTCCGACCTGCCGGGCAACGTGCAGGTGGCAGGCTGGTTCCCGCAGCCCTCGGTCATTCCGCAAGTCGACGCGGTGATCCATCACGGGGGCAACAATTCTTTCACCGAATGCCTCTACTTCGGCAAGCCCGCGATCATCATGCCCTATGTCTGGGACGGCCATGACAACGCCACGCGGGTCCAGGAAACCGGCCACGGCTTCAAGATGCCGCGCTACGACTGGACCGATGCCGAGCTACTGGCGAAGATCGAGACCTGCCTGACCGACAAGGCGATGGCGGCGAAGCTCGCCGCGACATCAAAGCATATGCAATCCCAGAGCGGTCCGGCCAAGGCCGCGAAGCTTCTAGAAGGGCTCGCGAAGTGAGCTCGGCACCGCATTTTCATGACGCCTCTACCCGGGCAGACCTCGTCGACTGGGGCGCCCAGCCCGACGCGATTTCGGGCGCCTCGCGATCCTCGGGCAAACTCGTCCACAAGGGGCCGGGGAACCGGCCCGAAATCGGCATCTGGGTCTGCACGCCGGGGCGCTGGCGGCTCTCCATCCCGCGCGACGAGTTCTGCCATTTCGTCGCCGGCCGGGCCACCTATCGCTCCGATACGGGCGAGGTGATCGAGGTCACGCCGGGCACCGCCGTGATGTTTCCCGCGGGCTGGACGGGGGAATGCGAGGTGCACGCGACCATGCGCAACACCTACTACCTTTCCGATCGCGAGGCCGACAAATGACAACCCCCAACTGGCCCGACGCTACCGAAGTCACGCTCGACGACTGGGGCCCGAGCAATAACGTGATCGAAGGCGCGCCGCATCTCTCGGGCAAGGTGATGCATGCCAACCCTGACGGGTCGAGCGAATGCGGCCTCTGGTCCTGCACGCCCGGCAAGCGGCGCGTCACCATCCCCTCGGACGAGTTCTGCTACTTCGTCGCGGGCAAGGGCCGTTATGTCGCCGATGACGGGCAGGAGATCCCCATCGCCCCCGGCGCGATGGTCTTCTTCCCCGCCGGCTGGACCGGCCTCTGCATCGTCACCGAAACCGCCACCAAGGCTTTCATGAGCCGCTAGGAGTCCCATGACCACCACACCTTTGATGCGCAAACCGCTGGGCCAGACAGACCTCGTCGACTGGGGCGTCGTCCCGACGATGATCGAGGGAGAATCGCGGGTCTCGGGTCGGCTCATCTCGCGCAACCCCGACGGATCGAGCGAATGCGGCCTCTGGATCTGCACGCCCGGCACGTGGTTCTGCCATGTCACCCGCGACGAGTTCTGCCACTTCCTCGAAGGCCGCAGCACCTATGTCCACGAAAGCGGGGAAGTGATCGAGATCACGCCCGATACCGCCGCCTTCTTCCCGCAGGACTGGAAGGGCACATGCACCGTCCACGAGACCATCAAGAAGGTCTACATGATCCGCTGAGGCCAGAATGGACTTCGATCCCGCCCACCCCGCCTGCTTCGTCACCCCCGGTTTTCGGCCGATGGCAGGCGCACCACGCGATGTCATCGACCCCGCAACGCTGGACGTCGTGGGCCAGATAACCGAGGCCGACGAGAGCGAGACAGCGGCGGCGCTCGACGCGGTTTCCGTGGCACAGTCCAAGTGGAAGCGGATGGATGCAAAGTCGCGCGCAAAGGTCCTGCACGATCTGGCCAATGTGATCGAAACAACAGACCACAAGCGCGCCGCGATCCTGATGAGCCGCGAGATGGGCAAGCCCTTTCCTGAAGCGATCGGCGAGATCGCGAACTGCGCGCCGATCTTCCGCTATTATGCCGAGATGGCGCGGGACGAGGCTGGCAAAGTCGCGGGCACCACTCAGGCGGGATCGTTCCAGTATGCGCGATATGAACCGCTCGGCGTGTCGGTCCATATCATGCCCTTCAACTTCCCGGTCCTTCTCATGTGCTGGACCGTCGCCGCCTCCCTCGCCGCCGGGAACGGCTGCATCGTCAAGCCGGCCCCCGCCACCACGCTCTCGACCCTCGAATTCATGAAATGCTTCCGGGGATTGCCGGAGGGCCTTGTCGCCTGCCTGCCGGGCGGCGCGGCGCTGGCCGAAAAGCTCATCGCCTCGCCCCGTACCCATGCGGTCGCCTTCACCGGCTCCGTCGCGGCGGGCAAAGCGGTTGGCATGGCCGCCGCCGCCGCGATGAAGCCCGCGGTGATCGAGGCGGGCGGTAGCGATCCGATGATCATCTGCGAAAGCGCGCCGATCGACGTCGCCACCGCCGGCGCGGTCACGGCGGCGTTCCACCTCTCGGGGCAGGTCTGCACCTCGGCGGAGCGGTTCTATGTGGTCGATGCCGTACATGACGCCTTCGTCGAAGCTTTCGCGGAAAAGACGCGCGCGCTAAGGATTGGCAATGGCCTCTCGAAGTCCGAAATCGGCCCGCTTGTCTCCGAGGCCGCGCGCGACCGGGTCGCGGGGTTGGTTGCGGATGCGGTCGCGAAGGGCGCGGAGGTCGTCACCGGCGGACGCGTTCCGCCCGAACTGAGCCGGGGCTGGTTCTACGAGCCGACGATCCTGACGGGCTGCAACGAGGGCATGGCACTTCTGCAGTCGGAATGCTTTGGTCCGGTTGCCGCCGTCGTCCGCGTGCGTGACTTTGACGAGGCCGTCTCGCGCGCGAACGCCTCCCCCTTCGGGCTTGGCGCATCAGTCTTTACCACCAGCCTTGAAGAGGCGATGGAAGCAACCGAACGGCTGGAGGCCGGTATGGTCTGGGTCAACAATCCACTCATCGACAACGACGCACTGCCCTTCGGCGGCTGGAAGGCTTCGGGACTCGGGCGCGAACTCGGGAGGCAGGGGATTGACGCATTTCGGCGTACGAAGATGGTCATCATCGACCACAAGCCGGCACTCCAGGACTGGTGGTATCCTTACTCCGACGACTGGTTTCTGGAGGGAGGCGGCCGCTCGTTAGGTTGACGCCCTGCCGGCGACTACTTGTGCGGGCGCTGTCAGAAGGAATCTGGTTGAGACGGGCAGGACGGCCTCGTAGCCTCCGGCCATGACGAAACGCGACCCGTTCAAGTATTTCCACAGCAGTCCGGAGATCATCCTCCTTGCAGTGATGCTCTATGTCCGGTTCCCGCTGTCGCTTCGGAACGTCGAGGACCTGCTTCACGAGCGCGGGATCGAGATCAGCCACGAGTCGGTGCGGTTCTGGTGGCAACGCTTCGATCCGAAGTTCGCCGCCGAGATACGCAAGAAACGGGCTGAGCGGCTGCGTTCCGGGCCGCAGTGGCAATGGCACCTCGACGAGATGTTCGTGAAGATCAAACGGTGAGCGACACTACTTGTGGTGGGCCGCTGTCGCTCAAGGCGTGGCGACCACTCTGAATGATTGGAATGCGGGACTGAGCGGACAATCAGGCTGTGCTGGTCAACAGCTCCTTCTGCCCACACCGTCGGTGATGGAGAATCCATTTGATAGCCCGGCGGTGGGCGTTGTCAGAAGAACTTGGGTTGAGGCGGGGCAGGCGGGCGGCTAGCCTCCGACCATGGCACAGCGATCCCCTTTCCGCCACTTCAAGACGTCGCCGGAGATCATCCGCCTTGTGGTGATGATGCACATCCGTTTTTACGCTCGCTGCGAAACGTGGAAGATCTGCTCCACGACCGGGGGATCGACATTAGCCACGAAATGGTGCGGTTCTGGTGGCATCGGTTCGGCCCGATGTTCGCGGCAGAGATCCGCAAGCGGCGCGTCGAGGGCATGCGCTCGAGCCGCTGGCGCTGGTATCTGGATGAGGTGTTCGTGAGGATCAACGGCGAACTTCATGATCCTCCCCCAGTGAAGTGGTCCGCCGTTATGTTTAGGAGAACGGAGGATCGACATGGCTACGAAGCGGCACAAACCTGAAGAGATTGTCATGAAGTTGCGGCAGGTTGAGGTGCTTGTCGGGCAAGGCATTGCACGGGTCGATGCGATCCGCGAGGTGCGCATTACCGAGCAGACCTACTATCGCTGGCGCATGCAGTATGGCGGGATGGGAACCGCCCAACTGAGGGAGCTCAAGCGGACACACAGCGCCCTCGGCTATAGAGCACCAGCACCCGAGACCATCATCCCAGTGGCGCAGAGGCCGCTCATGCACTAACAATCAAACTGGACCAGTCAGGTAAGGCTGCTCATTCGGCCTGATGCAGCACGCCCATGATCTGGGCTTCGGTGAAACGGCTCTTCTTCATCGGCATCTCCTCGTTCATCCTGCCGAGAGAATTCTAAGTTCGCATCCCATTAACCATGGGGAGGATTACCGTATTGCTTCGCCAAAAGGGCGAATTTGGGGCGTTGGGGTTACATCTGCTACTCTGGAAATGCGGCTCGCGCATCGGAAAGGCCCGCGAGGACGGCTTCGACGAGGACTTGAGGCATATTGTGCCCCTCAAGCCACGCCCTCGGATCTTCAGCGAGCGGCGGATCGAGTTCTGCCATTCGTTCAAATGCCTCAAGAGCGGCTTGTCCGTTCGACAGTTTAGTGTAAGCAATTGCAAGCATCGCCTGGCCGAACGACCAACCGTCTCTGGACGCTCGTTCCGCGGCCGAGAGCATCGCCGGCCACTCTTTCTTCATAAGGTGATCTGCGGCCAGCAGATGAAAGTAGAATGGCGGCGGCGCGATCGATCGGTCTATCGCGCGATGCATTATCGGTACGCCCTCGGAAAAACGTCCAGCAATACCATAACGGATCGCAAGATTGGCAAGGGCGGCCGGATCGTTGGGGTTAACTTCCACTGCCCGGCGCGCAAATTCAATAGATCGCTCAATATCTCCCGCGTACTGCTCGACATGCGACATTGCTTGCAACGCATCAGTATCCAGAGGGTCAAGGTCGATCGCACGGGTAGCGGCTTGCCGCGCAAGTTCGAATGCATCTTCCCTCGAGAGGACGTTCTCGTGGCCGAAACGTGCCGCATCGTTGCGCAGGTAGGCAAGCATCGCCCACGCCCGCACATAATCGGGGGTCTCGACAACGGTGGCTTCAAGACACTCCCGTACCGCCTGATACTCATCGCGGTGATACGTCCGGCGGTAAATCTGCGCGCTCGCAACGCAGGCAAAGCCCCGCAGGCTCGGATCGTTGCTACGGGGCAGTCTTTGGGCGCGGACATCGCGCATCGCATATCCGTATTGCTGGCCGATTGCCGAGGCGATCTCCGATGAAATCGAGTCCAGGATGTCGGTGATGCCCTGGCCCTCTGCACCCCCAGCGTAGCGTTCGCTCCATAAGATCTCCAGATCTTTGCTCCTGATGAGTTCGGCGCGAACGAAAAGATCGCTGTCCTCCCGCCAGACGTCGCCGGTCACCATAAAATCCGTCGTCGGAGATTTGCTTGGGGGTGTTGAGGTCTCGGAGACACTTATGAACTGGTCGGGTGCCATATGCACGGCAAGATCCGGAAACCTGATCAGGGCCGAGGCGATCTCATGGGTCAGCCCTGCCGCGACGAGTGATACAACCTCCTCATCCGTGCGGGCGTCGAAATCTTCAATGAGTATGGCGACAGTTTCTGCGTCCCTTGCGGCGGGTAACGGCGAGTTGCGGTCCGGTCGCGCGTTCCATGCAAGAACTGCGGCAACGATCGCCGTGCAAGCGACCGCAATCAGGCCATTGCGCGCGTTGAACCACGTTTGCGACCTCGACGTCCGATAGCCGGCGTCTGCCGGTTCCGACGCCGGAGGGCTTTCATCGGGCTGTATGACACCTTGCGCGGTAAATCTCGGAATGTAGCGCCCCTTTGGGATGCTGATGCGGATCGGATCGTCCCTGCCGCTTTCCGCATAGTAGTTGTCGAGATCTCGGCGGAGCTTGCGCGCTTCCAGACGTACGACCGGGTCCGCCTGCTGGTCGAAATCGGACCCACGCCCGAAGACCGCCATCGCGATGGTCGTCGCCTTGATCTCATCGTCGCGGCCGGCCAAAGACTCTTCGACAACATACGTCAGCATCTCGCGGCGGCGGACGCTCGCCTGAAGCTCTTTGTAACTAAGTATCCGATCGAGTTGACGCCTGATGCTCTCTTCCGTCAGTTCCGGAACCTTCGATGTTTGGCGGCGCGGCACGGCAAGCGTCTCCGATCCTGTGCAAGGCTTTCAATCGGTGACATAGCACACGAGAGAGGCTGTGCCACCCAACCTGTGCGGCACAGATGCATAACGTAAGTTACATGTAGCAACGTTTGAAACGTTGGCTTTTCGGTGTTGGACTAACGCCATGAAGCGGATGCCGAAGAACGATTTTCTATGCAAGCTGGTTGAACAGCATCCCGAACAGGGCTCGGAGATCGCCAGCCTCGCGCGGGAAGACCCGGACTTCATGTCGATCTGCGAAGATATCGGCTTGGCCGAGGAAGCACTCGCGCGTTGGCAGGATCTACCTTGTCGCGCCGTTGAATATGAAGAAATACTGGACGGATTGAAGAAAGAGTTCTGGTCAAAGCTCTCAACTCGAACAGGGTGCGCGTCGAGTGACGACGTCGACGACACCAGCGATAACACCAGCACAGAAAGCGAAGGCAGATAAAATGGGAATGTTTCACAGGAGCATCAAGATGGCCGAACCGCCGGCGGCGCGGTCGCAAGAGCAGGGCCGCTCTCGCTTTGTCGTCGCGCTTTTTCTGGCTGTTGTCTGCGTTGCTCCGCCGTCACTCGCGCAGGATGGGTCGAACCTCCCTGAGTTGCAGCGAGATCTCGAAGAGATCAACAACGGCACCAATCCCACGCTGCTGACGACGCAGGCCGGCATCCAGTACCAGTTCAACCAGATCAACCCGGATCTGGACACCGGGTTGCTCGAACTCTTCTACTTGCAGCCATTCGGCGATGGAAGCAAGGCATTCAGACTCACAATTCCCTTCTCCGACAGTGAGTTCAATTCACATCCTAGGCTTGGCGATGCGGCCCTGGCGTATGCCCAGAACCCCGACATCGGGTCCGAATTCGCACTAGGCGACATCAGCCTGACCTACATAGACGTCTTCCACCTCACCAAGAGCAACGGAGCGGCGTACACACT
Organism: Defluviimonas salinarum; assembly: GCF_026013545.1. Taxonomy (GTDB): domain Bacteria; phylum Pseudomonadota; class Alphaproteobacteria; order Rhodobacterales; family Rhodobacteraceae; genus Albidovulum; species Albidovulum salinarum. The sequence continues at coordinate 14,557 of NZ_JAPDOG010000019.1, forward strand.
CGAATTCTTCCTCGATACGGCCGAAACCGATTTCGCCGGCTACGGCCAGTTCGCCCTGGAAACGTCCGTCTTTTACGCCTGGTTTCTCGACAACGGATCGATCTTCGCCCCCGCATGGGTCCAGACCTTCGGCCTGGAAGGTGGAAACGCCAACGGCGAGAACCTCAACGTCACGACGGTCGATTTCTACTACGTTCCGAAGCTGGCGAACCCGAAATACTACCTTACCTTCGACCCCGCCGTGATCCACGATTGGGAGACCGATGACACCTTCGGTAGTCTTCAGGTGACCGCAGGCATGCTGACGGGGCCGCTCTTTGGCGGCGACAGCCAGATCTTCATCAAGCCCGGTGTGCTTTTCGGCGGCGACGCTCCAGCTGACTGGTCTATTCAGGTCGGCTTCAAGGTGCTCAACTTTTGACGCTGCCATCGCCCATTGATACGGCCCCAACATAAGCCCGACAGGCATACTGTCGACATCACAACTCCTACCTTTACAGGAAATTGAACATGAAGAACCGTCCCCTAACATTCCTTCTCTGCACCACGATCGCTGCTTCGCCGGTTGGCGCAATCGCCCACGACTCGAACCATGCCGTCGTTCCTGCGGGCGTCGTCGGAGAGATCGAGACGACCAATGTCAAAATGAAGTTCGACAACGTGGTTATCCGCGGCGCGCAGGTCTTCAACGGCTGCGATGAAGGGCTTGCGGATGTCGATGTTCTGGTCAGCGGACAGTTGATTTCGACCATCGACGCCAATGTCGAGGCGCCCGAGGGAGCCTTCGAGATAAACGCAGAAGGTTATACGCTGATCCCCGGTCTAATCGACGCGCATTGGCACGGCATCTTCGCCGAAGCGACGATCGCGCAACTGGCCCTGACCGGCGAGGGCTACTGGAACCTGCTGGCCGCCAAGGCCCAGAACAACGCGCTGTCACGCGGCTTCACCACCGTGCGCGATACCGCCGGGCCGATGTTCGACATTGCCAAGGCGACTGATCAGGGTCTGATTGACGGGCCGCGAGTGTTTCCCTCGGGTCCGGCGCTGTCGATCACCGCAGGTCATCAGGATTTCCGCCTGACGCGGGAAGTGCCGCAGGGCGCCGGCGAGTTGCACTCCTTCGAGCGCGGCAACATGTTCTACATTACCGACGGTGTGGCGGATGTGCTCAAACGCACGCGCGAAAACCTCATGCAGGGGGCCACGCAGATCAAGCTGATGGCCGGCGGCGGTGTCACCTCGGCTTATGATCCGATCCACACCATCCAGTTCACCGACGAGGAGTTCAAGGCCGCTGTCGAGGCGACGGAAGCCTGGGGCACCTATGTGACTACCCACGCGATCAACGATGAAGCCGTTGTCCACTCCATTGAAAACGGGGCAAAAAGCGTCGAGCACGCGCATATGGCCACGCGCGAAACATTGCAGATGTTCAAGGACAACGACGTGTGGCTCAGCATGCAGCCCTTCCTTGATGACGAAGACGCACCGGCCCTCAACGAGTTCCAGAAGTCGAAATACAAATTCGTCACCGACGGAACCGATTTTGTCTATCGCACTGCCAAGGAACTGGGCCTCAAGATCGCCTTCGGCACCGATACGCTGTTCAGTGCGGACCTCGCAAAACGGCAGGGCGCCGTGCTTGCCAAGATGCAGCGCTGGTTCACTCCCTACGAAACGCTGAAGATGGCCACCTGCGACAACGCCGAATTGCTGAAGATGTCGGGACTGCTAACGCCGTATCCGCTCGGCCCGCTGGGTGTCATCGAGGAAGGTGCCTATGCAGACATGATCCTCGTGAACGGCAACCCGCTGGAAAACCTCGACCTGATCAGCGATGCGAAGGCGAACTTCGGCATGATCATGAAGGATGGCATCATCTACAAGTACGATATGGAGTAGCGCCTGCTTCTTGGGAAAGGCTCAAACATCGTCGGAACGTTTCGGCGACTTCGGTCGCCGGAGCGAAAATGCGCTGATGTGTGGATCGGCATGCAACATTGACCCCCATCTTGGGATGATCGGCATGGCTGTGTTGCGCAAATCAACGGATGGCCGAGCTTCCCCTATCCCTGAACGGACTTATCCTGCGACCTTTGTGACGGGTATGCCGAGAGCGGTGTAGTCATTCAGGACGGCGATGCGGACCTGTAGCCCAGCGACCTGGCGGTCGAAATCCCGCGCCATGAGCCGTTGGCCCAGAAGCTTCAGACAGTGCATCTTCGTTTCGACGCGGCTCCGGCGAGGATTGCCGCTCCATCGTAACCGGCCGGACTGGGCCGCAGTGGCCGCGATGATCTGTGATAGGCTCGCGGCATGGAGATTGACCGAGACCGGATCGACGACGCCGGTTCGCTCGAACCGGTGGCGCTCACCGGCTCGATGTCGATCAGCAGATGGAGCGGGCCCTTGGAGCCGCGGTAGGGGATGTTCACCGGCAAGGTTTTCTGACGCCGGGATAGCGTGCTGAAGTCTGGCACAGCCCAGTCCAGGCCGACCAGGCGCAGCAGGCTCTCGACGAAGCCGGTCGTCGGTCTGAGCGCCATGCCGAACAGCACCTTCATCGTCAGGCAGGTTTGGATGGCGGCGTCGCTGCAGGTCTGCTGTCGGCAGCGCTTGCCGTTCGGCACGGCATCCCAGTTCATCGCGGGGTCGAACCAGATCGTCAGCGACCCACGGCGCTTGAGCGCTTCGTTATAGGCTGGCCAGTTCGAAGTCTTGTAGATCGCGGGTGTCGGTCTGCTCATGCCACCCATCTACCACGCTGGATTCACGAGATGAATCCCTCTCGGGATTTATGCAACACAGCCCAGTTACACCCTCGTCGGCAAGACCCGCTATGGCTGCGCGGTGGCCCGCAACAAGGGCATCGCTTCCTCCTCCTCGCTGAGAACGCTGGAGCGCGGTTCCTTTGGTCCGGTCTTACGATCCTCGACGGTCTCGCGCTTGCGCCATTTCGCGACGATCTTCGGATTGATCCCGAGTTCTCTGCTCAACGCCGCGGTCGGAGCTTGCGATCGCTGTATTGCTGCTCGGATAGCGTGTGTGGTCGTGGCGCAGCCGTGACGATCTTGTCCCATAGTGCTTCCTTCCATTCCAGCGAATGGATCGCACCATCAAACCGTGGGATCAAACACCTGGGAGACCCCACCCGCTTCACTCTGCCGTGGGAAGGGCGCCGGACAACCGACCGGAAAGCGCTGGAGGTAGTCCTGGTCCTTGGGTGGGTTCACTAGGAAACGGCCGGCTTGGGTCACGCGGGTCACCACCTTGCCGGGCCAGTGGCCGGATGCGTCGACGTCGCAGATGGTTTCCTCGGCGATCACCCGCTGCGCCTCGCTCGTATGGAAGATCTCCGAACGGTAGATGGTCTCTACGACGTCTGAGCCGAGGTCGGGCCGGTGGACGATGAAGAAATATTCGAGCAACTCCCGGTAGGACAGGCGATCCGGATCGTAGATGACCTCGACCACCTCCGCGTGACCGCCGTTGGTCATCTCGGTGGGGTTGTCGCCTTCTCCGCCCATCCAGCCCACGCGCGTGGAGATGACCCCGTCACGGTGGCGAAGCAACTGCTGCATGATCCAGGAGCAGCCCCCCGCGAGAACGGCGCGTTCATTGTCTTTGCTCATATCGTGCTCCTCCCTTCGAAATCATCAAAAAGACCAGAGACTTGCGCGGGGGGCGCGTAACCGGGGCTCGCGCTGCATCGGGAACATCGGCGGTGAATCGCCCGATCGGATCTCGCCCAGCACCCGGAAGCCATGACGCTCATAGAACTGCCGGTTGTTGAGGCTGGTTGCCTCCAGATAGACCAGCTGCCGATCGCGATCGCAGGCCGCGAGCCCGTGCCGCGTCAATCTAGATCCGTACCCTCGCCCTTGCAACGCCGGGTCGACCCCGATCAGCGGGATGTACCAGTGCGGCTCCCGCGGATAAAATCCGGCCATCTGTTCGAAAAGAAACAGCAACTCGCCGAGCTTCGGCCCGGACATGTGCTGCTCGAAGAGTGCGCCGATCGACCCGTCGTCGGGAAGAACCCCGGGCGGCAACCATTGTGCAACGCCGAGGTAGTCCCCGATGACGAAGGCGGAGCCATGGTCAAAGGACTTGCCGCCGAACAGCGTGACCAGCGGCAGGAATACCGTCAGGAACTAAAGCGGGTCGGGCCAGGCCCAGCGCGCCGCGGGATCGGCGCTGAAGGCCATTGCCATCGCCGCTTCGAACCGGGCCCGCTCCGCACTCGGAACGGCGCGAATCCGGAGCGCCTGGTCTCGATGCACGGCAGGGGATTTAGACAGATGGTTCATGGCGTCCTCCGGTGCATGTTGACATGGCGTCGAGCGGCGGCACGGCGCGTGGCAAGCCTGCCGGAAGGTCCTGTCACCAGGACGGGTCGCGGCCTTCGAGATCCTCGTCGCTGACGACCGGCGGCCGGAGCCGGTGACCGCTGAACGGCGCCGCATAGACCGAGCTGTAAGCGTCGCTCAGGCCTGCGAAGAGGGTTTCCAGGGCCGCGGCGAAGCCGAGATGCGGGATCCGCAGGTGCGGGATGCTGATGCGGCGGGTGGTGATCGGGGCGGTGGTGATGATGTCGGTCATGGCGTCCTCCTATGAGATTAGAATGACAGGGCGCGGTGCACAGGTCCTTGGCGGCGGGCTGAAGAAACCTGATCGTTCCTGAAGTTCGCATTCGCCAGAGATTCGGCTATCTTCCGATCCGTGGAGGGTACGCGCGATGGACCTGCATTTCGGGCAATACCGACTGAAGCTCGCGGAACGGCAGCTCACTGGTCCGGAAGGACCCGTTGAGCTTTCGGCGCGAGGTTTCGACATCCTCGCCCTGCTGCTTCGCAGACCGGATGATGTGATCCGCAAGGCCGAGATTCTCGAAGCGGTCTGGCCGGGCATTGTGGTCGAGGACAACACGCTCCAGGTGCACATGTCGGCGCTGCGAAAGGCGCTTGGAGCTGGAATGATCATGACTGTGCATGGGCATGGCTACAAGTTCACCGGTCCAAGGCCGGTCGCAATCCCCCCGGAACAGGACGCCTTAGAACCGGCCGACCACGAAAAGCCGCACCCGATGTTCAATTTTGCCGGGAGGACGAAGCCTCCGGTCACCGGCGGCTGTTTTTGTGGAGAAATCCGCTGCCGGATAACGGCGCCCGCGCTCGATACCGTAATCTGCCATTGCCGCATGTGTCAGAGGTTCAGCGGTTCGGCGTTCTCGATAGGGTCCGTATACCCATCCGCGTCCGTCACATTCACCAAGGGGCAGCCCAAGTATTTCAAATCCTCCCCGTTCGCTGAACGCGGTTTCTGCGCCACCTGCGGCTCAAGCTTGGCCTTCAGGCCCTCGTTTCCGCCGGTCACTCCGGAGTGGGATGGATGGATCCTGATTGATACCGGATCTCTCGACAATCCGTTTTCAATCGTCCCGCTCTGGCAACTTGGGATCGAAAGCCAGATGCCCTGGCTCGACCTGCAGGTCGGCAGCAAGCGGGTGCGATGTCAAGACTCGCCGGATGTTGTCGAGGCATGGGCTGCGTTTGGTTTGCCTGTTCCCTAGGTGCCACGTTTTATTGACATGCGCTTTCGATGAGGCTTTGCGTCGGCTCGCGGCCAAGGGCGTGCCCGTCAAAGTTTCCGTTTGCGCCAGACGTTCCCGATGTTCGCTTTCGAACGCGTTTCAGCTATCGTTCGGTCGGGAGGGGACGCGCGCGATGGACCGGCAATTCGGGCCGTACCGATTGAAGCTTGCGGCACGGCAACTCGTCGGGCCGGAAGGACCGGTCGTGCTTTCGGCGCGCGCGTTCGACATCCTCGCCCTGCTGCTCGACACGCCCGACGAGGTCGTTGGCAAGTCCACCCTTCTTGATGCCGTCTGGCCGGGCCTGATGGTCGAGGAAAACACGCTTCAGGTTCATATGTCGGCACTCCGAAAGGCACTCGACGACGGCATGATCGCGACCGTGCACGGAAGGGGTTACAAATACTCGGGGCCAAGACCCGTGGCGGTTGAAGCCACCGACGACCAGTTTCCGAACGGTTCGGCTGAAGGCGGGGCGGCGTCGCAGCCCAAGCCCTCAATCGCGGTCCTGCCCTTCGACAACATGAGCGGCGATCCGGAGCAATCCTATTTCAGCGACGGGATCACCGAAGACATCATCGCGGAGCTTGGCAGGTTCAAGGAATTCCTCGTCATCGCGCGGAACTCCTCCTTCCAGTTCCGTGGGGCGGTGCGCGACGTGACCGACGTGGCGAAAACGCTTGGCGTTCAATATGTCGTTGAGGGCAGCGTGCGAAAGACCGGCAACCGGGTGCGGGTGTCAGTACAGCTGATTGATGCGGCGCGGTCGATCCATGTCTGGGGCGAGCACTACGACCGCGACCTGACCGACATCTTCGCCATCCAGGACGAAATCACCCAGATGATCGCGACTCGCCTAGCCCGGCAGGCCCGAACCGCGATTGCGTCGCGCGCCAGGGCTCGCCCGACCGACAATATGTCTGCCTACGAATGTTACCTGCGGGCGCTGCAACTGTCGGCCAACTATGACTATGACTCGGTCTGCAAGGCCGAACCCGTTCTGCGCCAGGCAATCGAACTCGATCCGAAGTTCGCCGCAGCCTACGCCATGCTCGGCTTTGTCGAAACGCTCAAGTTCTTCTGGAATACGAAGCAGGACGACCTGCAGTCAGGATTGACGATCGCACGAACCGCCCTGCAACTCGACCCGGACGAGGCCTACGGTCACCTCGCCGCGGGCTTTGCTCTCGTGTACCTTCATCGCTTCAGGCAGGCCGAAGCCAGTCTGGACCGCGCCGTGTCATTGAACCCAAACGACCCCTTCATCCTTACCGTCCACGCCGTTCTCCTACATTTCACCTCCAAGGCGGAAATGGCGCTTGAAAGACTAGACGATGCCCAACGTCGCGATCCGTTCGCCGTGGAATGGTACGGGGATTTCCGCGGGATCGCCTTGACGACGGCAGGGAGGTATCGCGAGGCGGTTGCCTGCTACGAGAAATTGGACAACGTAACGCCGTGGTCGCTCGCCTATCTCACTGTCTGCTATGCCGAGCTGGGCGAGACTGCGCTTGCCAAGGGCTCGCTGGCAAAGCTCAGATCGCATTGGCCCGAAGAGAGCATCGATGAAATCATAGATCATGAGATGGATTACTTCGAGGACCCGGCGGTCTGTAGCCTATTCCGCTCGGTTCTAAGGTGCGTCGACAACGGGCAATGAATTTGTCATTGGCCGTAACCTGCGAATGCCGGCAGGTGTCTCTCGCCCCCGATTGTCCCTGGAATCGCAATGGTACGAGCGCATCGCTCCGCTTTCCCTCCCGACGGCCGACGTGTCGAAACGACGGTAAGGCCTGATCTCACAACGATCGATGCTGCCCGGACTGGCCTCTGGCCAGTGCGCCTTACCGAGCGTCAGCTTTGTGGAGAGCACATGCGCCAAGGCGCGTGACACTCCCTACCGGCGGGGACCATTCCGCCGCTACGCCGACCAGCTTTGCGACGGGATTATCAAGTTCGGTTGTCGGCCACGCTTGCCGGTCGGTGGTGGTCGCCATGTCATCTCTGGATCAAACCAGATCGAAAGCGATCCGCGCCGTTTCAACGCGTTCGCGGGTTCACTCGAACCGGTGGCGTGAACCGTTCACTGTAAGACGACCAGTTCGTGGTCTTGTACTTCGTAGGGGCCCAACTTCTTATACCATCCAGCTATTCTACTGGATTCATGCAGTGAATCTCTCAGCCGGTTTTTGCACCAAGGCCTATGCGCGGGATAAAGGGCAGTCATCCTGCCCTTGGCGAGACGCGTTCGATTTGGCCTGACACCTCCTTCCCTGATGTTTGTGGCTGGCTCGCACAGACCGCGCATTACCATCAGTTCGAGACGCAGCACCTACAGGAGACCGAGGCTAGAGGTGGGGCTCAAGCCGAATACCCCATCTAACCCAAACCATGTAAACGCCATGCGCTTCGGTGCATCGCTTCTTGAGATGAGTGGATCACGCGGGATCGTAGACGTACCCGATGCCGCGCACCGTGCGGATGGCCTCGGGTCTCTGCGGGTTGCGCTCGATCTTCTTGCGGATGCGCGAGATACGGATGTCGATCGACCTGTCGAACGGATCCCACGATCTGTCGTGCGCGCCTTCGAGGATCTGATCGCGGTTCAGGACCCGGCCGCGATTCTCGGCGAAGAGCTTGAGCAGCCGATACTCCATCGCCGTCAGCGGCACTTCGTTGCCCTCGGAATCGACCAGCTTCGCGGCCTCGACATTCAGCCAGGTTTTGCCGAAGGGGTAGATCCGCGTATTCGTGGGTGATCTGAGTGGAACGATGTCGGCACCCCCGCTGCCGGTTGTCGGGGCGAGCGCGTCGATCAGCATGTTGACCAGCGACACTTCGGGTACATGCCGGACACCTCCTTGCGAGGCCGTCGCCGGGCGGAAAGGCGACCGGTCACTGGCGGCTTCGCCCGTCAACGCCGTCAGGTGTTCGTTGGCCGAGGCTCGGGCCTTCGAGGTCTGTTCATGCAGCGGCGCCAGCTCGGCGTGCTTGGCAACCAGGCTAATGAGCGCGATGAAGGATTCGACGTCGATCTGAACGGACAGCGCCTGGCCGGCGTTGGGCTGTTCACATGCCACGGAAGCGGCAGCCATGTTGTTTTCCTCTCAATCGTTCGGAAGCGGGGTTATCGCGGCGCTTCCCGCGTTTCCGGTGATCAGACGCGCGGTCCGCGCAGGGTGGTGTCGAACGGAGCGATGTCAGTCCGACCTTGGGCGAGCCCGATATCCCTGAGGATATGGTTGCTCAGATGGGTCATCTCGGTGGCGGCGATCCGCCGGGTCCGGGTTCCGGCGCGAGCCTTCCTCGCGGCCAGGAACCTCGTGACGGCGGCTTGTATCGCGTCGACGCACGTGGCGGCGAATCCGATGCGGCTCTGTCGTGTGGAGGGAAGATCCTCCGTCGCGGAGGCGGCGGCGAGGACGCCGGCTGTTCCGTCCACAGGCCTGACCGATGCCGCGCCCGTCGGCAGGATAGACCGGTTCGCGCGCTCCACCGAAGGCCGGGGCAGGCCAGAATCTAGGTACACGGTATCGCGCCGCGAAAATGCGGTGGTCGCATTTGCGTTAAGCATGACATTTCCTCTTTTCAGGTCACGCATCGAGCGTGACCGCCGGGTGAGAGCGGAGCCGTCCACGGTCAGATCGGGTCCGCATCCAGGATTGGTCGGGGGCGCGGCCGACTAGGATCGGCAGGAGTTCAAATCTCGCGGGCCACCGGAACTATAGGCACCGAAAATCATTCATACTCATGACGTTATAAGCAAAGAAATTACTTAGAGCTGAAAAGCTCTTTCGTGTTATGTATTCGGTCAGATCGTCCTCTGTTGGTTCTGTCGCTTCGCTCCGACCGTAATTTCGGGAGCTCGACTTGTTACACTGTGACTGGCTTCTGATCGGAACGTGGGCAATTTTTTGTTGATCGGCGCGTCAATTTCAAACGAATTGTTCGTATGCATTCGATAAGGAACGCTTATGGACCTGGAGCTCTACCGCACGTTCCTCGCCATCGCCGATTCCGGCGGCTTCACCTCTGCAGCCGAGATTGTCGGTCGAACCCAATCGGCGGTAAGCCAGCAGGTCAAGCGGCTCGAGGACGCATTCGGACAGCCACTTGTCGACCGGACGGCAACGCCGGTCAGCCTCACGGAATATGGAAAGTCGCTGCTGCGTCCGGCGCGAGAGATCGTGGATATGCACGACGAGGCAATGGCCATGTTCCGGCGCACGACCTTCGAGGGGGTCGTCGTCGTTGGGGTGGCGGATGCCTATGTGAACCGGATTCTCAAAGATGTTCTGACGGAGTTCAGGAGCCTCCTGCCGCAGGGCACGATAAGCATCGTGATCGACGGTTCGCTCGATCTTTCCCGGCGGATCGCCAACGGGTCGGTGGATCTGGCCTTCGTGACCGAGGGCAACTGCCCGACGCGCGGACCCGTGGCCTTCACAGACCGGCTTGTGGTGGTCGGGCCTTCCGCGATCAATTTGAGCAAGGTCGATCCGCTGCCGGTCGCTGTCTGGGATGAGCGCAACCAGGACGAACTGCCGCTCGTCGCGGCGCTTGAAGCCATGGGCCGGCACTATCGACCAGTCTGCATGTGCCGCAGCGTCCACGCCCAGCACCAGGCCGTCACCGCCAATCTCTGCGTCGCCGTCCTGGTCGAGGGCAGCATGGTTGAGGGCGAGCGCGCCTATCTGGAGGAGGACGGTTTTCCGGTGATGAAACATCTGAACATCCGGCTAGAGCGGTCCTATGCGAAGCGCTCGCCCGTCATCGACCGGCTGGGGAAACACTATCTCGACTTCTTCGCGCGGCAGAGCGCCGACGCAGCGGGAAAGTAGCAACGCGCTGGCCCGCGGCGACGCGGGCCTGCACCCGTGTGACCTAGGTAGCTTCGGCGCAATCGTCCACACCCGAAACCATTGAAACACGCCACGCAATTCGCCTGAAACATGGCGATCTTAGGTCTTTTGTCCATCGGGCGAAGGGTTCGTCCGCGCAGCCAGTATGCATGACAGGAGACCAGACCATGACAACTGCAACAGTCAACAAGCCCGCCAAGGTCGCGATCAACGGCGTCGACGTACCCACCTTCGTCGCCACGCTCGGAGTCGTCGGCCAATCGCCCGACATCGCGAAGTTCACCTTCCGCGCGAATGGCGAATGGCTCTCGGGGACTCATTCTCGCACCAGCTTCTCGGGCTTCTTCGGCGCGATGTCCGAAATGGAGCACAAGGACACGTACAGCATCGACGGCGATCATCCGCAGGTGCTCTGCGGCGGCGACAATGGCGCGACGCCGGTCGAGATGCTGCTCGCGGGCCTGTCTGCCTGCATCACCGCAGGCATCGGCAATATAGCCTCGATCCGGCAGGTGAAGCTTCACTCGGTCGAGACCTCAATCGAGGGCGACATCAACCTCAACGGCATCCTCGGCCTCGACAAGACCGTGCGGAACGGCTTCTCGGGGGTCCGTGCCACTTTCAAGATCAAGGGGGACGCGTCCGACGAGGTGCTTGAGCAGATCGTGCATCAGTCGGTCGCCCGTTCGGCCGTCTTCGACGTGCTGACGAACGGCGTGCCGGTCACCGTTGCCGCCATCGCGAACTGAAGACGGGTTGGCCAGCACCTGGGGTGCTGGCCTCTCTGATCCGCTCCCCTAATCGGAGAACAGGAACCATGCGTGAGACGCGCCAGATGAGAGGCCACGAGAACGGCTTCGACCACATGGACAGCAAGGAGGCGGTCCGAGCCTTCATCGCCTGGTGGAACGAAAAGAGCGACTTTCCATTCGATGACGGCGTGGACGAAGCCGAGGCCTCGACCCATGGCATGGCCGCCTGAGCTCGGACCAGCCACCTCACGCGGACGCCTGCTGGCTGCCTCCCGCGGGCGTTTCGCCCGCGCTGCAGGAACTTCGCGTCGCCGAAACAAATGAAACCCTTTCCTCCGCGGCGCGCAACTCGCCTGAAACACGCGCGCAGCAAGGAGGGCTGGCAAAACCATGGAAACACGACATGCCACTTCGCGTGGATACGATCATCATGGGTGCAGGGCATGCCGGACTGGCGCTAAGCCATTGCCTGACCGAAAAGCGTATCGACCACGTCGTACTCGAACGCGGCCGCGTTGGTGAACGCTGGTTCTCTGAACGCTGGCCGGGGCTGAGGCTACTGTCGCCGAACTCCATGACCCGACTGCCCGGCCTCGGAAGGCTGTCCGAGCCGGATGGCTTCATGCGGGCGAGCGATTTCGCCGGGTTGCTGGATCGCTACGGGCACGGGTTCGGTGCGCCGGTCCAGACCGGGTGCGAGGTGCTATCGGTCACGCGCGTGGAGGGACACTTTCTCGTCCAAACCACGACAGGCGACTTTTCGACCCGCGCGGTCGTCGTCGCGACCGGCGCCTGCGATCAACCGGCAGTCCCGGCCTGGGCCCACGGGCTGCCAGGCAGCATCCGCCAGATCAGCGCCCGCGACTATACCGGACCTGACACGCTCGATGAGGGCGGCGTTCTGGTCGTCGGTGCGTCCGCCTCGGGCGTCCAGCTTGCGGGGGAGATACACGCGTCCGGCCGGCCGGTCACAATCGCGGTCGGACGTCATGTCCGCGCGCCGCGCCGCTATCGGGGGCGGGACTTCGTAGACTGGCTCGACCGAACCGGTTTCCTCTACGAGCCGCGCGATCCTGCGATCTCGAACAAACGTCTTCAGGGGCTGCCGTCGTTCCAGTTGACCGGCAGCGAGGACGGGAAGGAGGTCGGCCTTGATCGGCTGAGCGCGCAAGGCGTGACCATCGCCGGTCGTGCGCTCGGCGTGTCGTCAGGAAAGGTTCGTTTTGCCGGCTCTCTTCGGGAAACTGTCGACGAAGCAGAGGCGCGGCTGCACCGGCTTTTGTCCATGATCGACCAGTTCATCTCCGAGATGGGCTTCCTCGCCCCGCAAAGTCCGGAGGCCTGGTTGCGGCCAGCGGTCTTGGGCGATGGCCCGTCCCAGACGGACTTGCAGGCCGCCGGTATCAGAACCGTCGTCTGGGCCACCGGTTTCCGCCGGGCCTATCCGTGGTTGCGACTGCCCGTCCTCAGTTCTCAGGGGGAAATCCTGCACGCCGGCGGCGTCACGCCAGAACCGGGCCTCTTCGCGCTCGGTCTGCCGTTCATGCGGCACCGCAGTTCGGCCTTCATCTACGGCGCTGGCCGCGACGCCGAGGCCATAGCAGAGGCCGTCGCGACACATTTGAGCAACTCGAAACGTATTGCAGCATGAGAGGTTACCATGACCCGCGATTTCGGAAACACCGCGTATGATGCCATCATTGTCGGCGCCCGTTGCGCCGGAGCTTCGACAGCCATGCTTCTGGCGCGACGGGGCGCCAAGGTGCTTGTCGTCGATCATGATCAGCCTGGAACCGACACGATGTCGACCCATGCGCTCATGCGCGCGGGCGTGTTCCAGCTGCGCAAATGGGGGCTCCTCCACGCGATCGTCGGCGCGGGAACGCCCGCGGTGCGGCGGACGAGTTTCATCTACGACGGCGAGGCGCTCGACATCGACCTGAAGGACGAGGAAGGGATCGCTGCGCTCTACGCGCCGCGCCGCACGCTGCTGGACGTGACGCTTGCCGAGGCAGCCGCGGTCGCCGGGGCCGAACTGCGATACGGAACCGGATTCACGGGCTTCGTCACCGACGATCAGGGCCGTGTGATCGGTGCGAAGGTCCGGACGCCCTCAGGTATAATCAGGGAGGTGCGCGCGCCTCTCGTGATCGGGGCGGACGGTCGCCGGTCGTCGGTTGCGCGGGCCGCGGGGGCGCAGGTGACGCGGACGGCGCAGAATACCATTTCCTGCCTCTACCAGTATGTGCGCGGCCTGCCCAATCGCGGCTACCGTTGGCATTTCGCGCCCGGCGCCGCAGGCGGGGTGATACCGACGAACGACGGGCTTTCCTGCGTTTTTGTCGGCTTGCCGCCCGAGCTGCAGGCCGAAGTGCGAAAGGCGGGCCCGCGGAACCTGGAAAAGATCGCCAGCCGCTTCGTGCCCGCACTGGCCGACGATCTTGCGGGCGCGGATGCGACAAGCGTTCCCGTCCTCTTCTCCGGCCTTCCCGGTTTCTTCCGCCAATCGGCGGGACCGGGCTGGGCGCTCGTTGGCGATGCCGGCTATTTCCGCGATCCGATCAGCGCGCACGGCATAAGCGACGCTCTCCGCGACGCCGAGATCCTGGCGGATGCGGTCACCGCAGGCACGTTGGTCGACTATCCGGCGCTACGGGATTCGCTGTCGTCAGAGTTCTTCGCACTGACCGACCGGCTGGCGGGACTCGACTGGACGATGGGGGAGGTGCAGAACATCCACCTCGACCTCAACCGATCGATGAAGGCGAACCAGCGCTGGGTTGCAGGGTTCAAACGGGAACTGCCTACGGCGGCGTGACCGGCGCCTCGCAATGGAAACCCGCCTTCGGGCGTGTTTCTTTCTATCCTCCCGCACGGCCTTGTTGCACAGATCGGCTGAGGAATTCACCGCATGGATCCAGTAGGATAGCTGGATGGTATGAGCAGTTGGGCCCCTACGAAGTACAAGACCACGAACTGGTCGGCTTACAGTGAGCGGTTCACGCTACCGGTTCGAGTGAACCCGCGAACGCGTTGAAGCGGCGCGGATCGCCTTCGATCTGGTTTGATCCAGAGATGACATGGCGACCACCACCGACCGGCAAGCGTGGCCGACATCGCCCGCCGACTCCCGAGACGATCGTGACGATGGAAACCAGGCCTATGATGCACTAACAATCAAACTGGATCAGTCAGTGCAGGCTACCCGTGCCCATGCCGTCTTGTTGCCGGCGTTTGACAGCATCCCAAATCTGGTATGATGTCACGAAATCAACTAGCCGTATCCGTCCTTCGAGCCGTCCAAACAGCCCGCCATTTTGATGCCCCGCGCTCAACTCAAATGACGACAGGTCCCGCATGATCGGCAGCGAGGCGGCCTGGCAGATTTTGGTTACGGACCTTATCCCCGGATACTACCGTTGAAATTTCTGGCGGAGAGCTCCGTCGAGTGCTCGGGTGCAGGTTTGCAGCATGAGGTGAGCGCCGCGTATTGGCCAGCGCATCTGCCGACATTTGCCACAGCGCTTGCCGACGACGGTGTTTACGGTGCTTTCGACAAGCCGGTTCAGACGCGTTCCCCATAAACGGCTCAATCGGTTTGGGGACCGACGAAGCCATACGAGTCCAGCGCTTCGAGGATGTCTCGCTCGACGGGTGCGGCGTCGCGGAGAACTCGCTCTACAAGAAAGCGGACCGGAAAATTAGGCCATGTTGCGCTGAGTTCGTCGATCAGGTTAGGCGCCTTTTCGTATTCTCCGAGCCGATGATGTGCGACAGCCTGGAAGAGTAGCGATGGCGGGCTGACCGATGAGCCGGCGGCGACGGCGCCTGAGAAGGCCGTGATCACTGTTCGATCATCGCCGAGCATCAACTGCGAGACACCCCAGATGCTGCGCGCGCCGAATCGGCCGACGCCATGCCGCTCGCGAGTTGGGTCTGACACGTCCGCGGCCAAGTCGGGTGCTCCGGCCAGTATGGCGATCATTCCGGCAAGATCGAGGACATGCCCATCGACTGGTGCCAGGGATACGGCAAGCCGCGCCCGTTCAAGCGCATCCGCGTCGCGACCGGAAATTGCCAGGGCCAGCCCCTTCGCTTGTCCGCCGTCAGCGCCTGTGGGCCATTTTGACGTGATTGCGCAACGGAGGATTTCTGGCTCATCGTAACCGCCAAGGAGTGGAGATGAGACAGAAATCCGGAACACCGAAGCTTCCGGCCGAACAGGTCGTGAAGGACATCCGCCGCGAGACCCGGAAGCACCATTCAGCTGAGGAGAAGATCAGGGTCGTGCTGGAGGGTCTGCGCGGCGAGGAGAGCATCGCCGAGCTCTGCCGGCGCGAGGGGATTGCCCAGAGCCTGTCCTACTCGTGGTCGAAGGAGTTCCTGGAGCCCGGCGCGCAGGATAAAACGCTGCGAGATCAGCACTTGACCAAGGCGATTAGAGAACCCTGGGACACTGCCGCCCGGTTTGTGTGTTGGTGCATGATCGGCCTCTGGTCCATCGGGGCGATGGCTTCGGGGGGGGCGGCGAGCGGTAACCCACTCATGGCCGAGGAACACCGACCACAGGACAGGGGACCGGCAATGCGCGGGTGTTGGCGCCACTCGGCAGCCAGGGTGACCGGGCCTGCCGCGTTCAAAAGTCGCCGAGATGCGGCTCAAGGAACAATCGGCAGGCCGCCTTCGCGTCTTTTGCAGGCATGGACGCGGGTTCGATGCAGTGCTGGATACCGAGCCCATCGACAAGGCAGACGAACGATCGGGCGAGGGCGTTGGCATCCGTGTTGCGCCCCCTGGTCCTGGCGACTTCGCGGATCGCCTCGGCGACGTCTCCGACATAGCGGGCATATTGCACCCGATGCTCGGCGCCGAGATCCGGGTTGAGCGAGATCTGCCCCCAGAGCGTGAGCCAGATGTTGAACGCTTCCCGGTTGAAGACCTCGGGTGCGAAGAAGGCATCAAGCAGGGCCGAAAGCCGCGTCTCGCCCGGTGCTGGGTCCCGGGTGAGCCTGGTGGAGCCGTCGTACATGGTCGCGTAGACCGCCGCCAGCAGCGCGTTCATCGAGCCGAAGTGGTGGCTGATCAGGCCGCGGGACACGCCCGCCTCGGCACAGATCTTGTCAACCGTGAACTCCTGGATGCCGCCACGCGCCATGCAGGCGAGGCCCGCCTCGATCAGCGCGGCGCGGCGCTCCTCGCTGGTCATGCGGACGTATCTCGGTGCTGGCGACTTCTGCTTCATCGGGGATCCTTGGCAGGGGTGGCGCCCATCGCTGGACGCCACCGCACGGGATGTCAGATCTTCGTGAACCTTACCGGATCGGGATGCCCGTCCGAAAGTATGACCGGGCTGAGGTTCGCGTCGTGGATCGCCACCAGGGGTTCGAAGCAGATGAAGACGAAGTCGCCGGATTCCTCCATCAGGTCCTCCATCCGGTTGAACATCGCCCTGCGCTTGTCGGTGTCCTGTTCGATCAGCGACTTCTGGTAGAGCTCCTCGTATTCGGCGCTGTCGAAGAAGGTCCAGTTGTAGACGCCGATCTGGTCCGGGCGGAACCAGACGAGGTTCTCGGTCGGGTCGACGCCGCCTGCAAAGCTCTGCAGCACCAGTTCCAGCGAGAGGTAGTCGTCTCCTGCGGTCTTGTCGCCCAAGGCCCAGTAAGCGGCATCCTCGGTCGGCTGGATGACGATGGTGATCCCTGCCTCGGCAAGGCTTGCCTGAATGATCTGGGCGATCGTCTGAGAGGTCGAGTCGGTCTGCGTCACGAGGTTCAGCGTCAGCCCCTCCGCGCCGGCCTCGGCCAGAAGCGCCTTGGCCTTCTCGACATCGCGCGTGTCGATGATGTTCTTTTCGCGCGCGAAGGCGGTGCCGGGCTGGACCACCCCGGCCGAGCGTCCGACAAGCCCGTCATAGGCGCCCTGAAGCACCGCGTCGCTGTCATAGGCGTACTGGATCGCCTGCCTCACGCGGATGTCCTTCAGGGGTTCGGCGTTCTGGTTGATGGTCAGCCAGACGTACCGCGTCGATTCCGCCTCGATCAGCGCCGCGCCTTCGGGCATCGCCTCCTTCAGCTGCTTGACCGCGGCGGGCGCGAGCCGGGTGTAGTCGAAGGCATCGGCCTCGTAGGCAAGCTGAGCCGCCTGGTCATCGGTGACGATGTAGATTTCGACCGTCGAGAAGTCAGGTTTCTCTCCGGCCCAGGCCGGGTTCGGCACCAATGTTACCTTTTGCTGCTGCTCCCAGCTGTCCAACAGGTACGGTCCGCACTGTGCCGGGATCTCCGTCGTGTACTGGCCGCCCACGGCTTCGACCGCTGCCTTGCAGACGATATGACCGCCGTAATAGGGCATGGCGATGACGATGAAGGGCGCAAACGCCTCGGTCAGGTGGATGACGCCGTTCCGGTCGTCGATGACCTCGACCTCCTTCAGCTTCTCGAACTGATAGGCCCAGGCGCTGTCGGACCCGGCGATTCGCTCATAGGAGAACTTGACGTCATGGGCAGTCACGGGCCCGTGGTCGCCAGTCCAGACCAGCCCCTCCCGCAGCGTGAAGGCGAGCCGCGTGCCGTCGAGCCATTCGAGCTTTTCCGCGGCGTAGAGTTCCCACTGGTTGCCCGCGCGCATGTCGCCCATCCGCACAAGCGATACCTGCGTGCAGCGCGGGATGATCTCGTCCAGTTCACCGATGATGCCCCACGGGTCGAGTACCTGGAAATCGGAGGTCACGCGGATGCGGAGCGTGTCGCCCTCGGCCGCCCAGGCGAAATGCGGCGAGGCGGCGGCGGCGACCAGGCCGGCACCGGCAAGCTTCAGGAATTTCCGTCTATCTGTGTTCCAGTTCATGTCTTCCTCCCTCTGTCATCGTTTCGGCAAAATGGCAGCGCGCAGAGCGGCCCCGGCCGATGTCGCCGAGCGCGGGCGGCTCGACGCGGCAGATCTCCCGGGCGAGCGGGCAGCGGGTGTGGAACTCGCAGCCCGCCGGGCGGCGCAGTATGCTCGGGATCTCGCCCCGGATCGCCAGATCGGCACGGCGCTTGCGGGGATCAGGCTTCGGCTCAGCCGCGATCAGGCTTCGCGTGTAGGGGTGGCGCGGATCGGCGAAGATCGCGCGGGTCGGCCCCGTCTCGACCAGGCGCCCGAGATAGAGGACGGCGATACGGTCGGCGACATGGCGGACGAGCGCGAGGTTGTGGGTGATGATCAGATAACTCAGCCCGTGCCGTTCCTTGAGGTCGGCCATGAGGTTGAGGATATCCGCCTGCACCGAGACATCGAGCCCCGCTGTGGGCTCATCCGCGATCACCAGCGCCGGCTTCAGCGCCAGCGCGCGGGCCACGCCCACCCGCCGCGCCTGACCGCCGGACAGTTCGTGCGGATACCGCGCGGCCATCTCTGGCGGCAGGCCGACTTCGGCCAGAAGCTCCGCGGCCTTGTCGTGGCGGTTCCTCACCGCGATACGGTGGATCGCGAAGGGCTCGGTCACCGCCTCGCCCACGGTCATGCGCGGTGAAAGCGAGGCCGTCGCGTCCTGGAACATCAGCGCCGCCCTTCGCCGTATGGCGCGGAAATCGGCGGGCCGGGTCAGTTCGGCCCCGTCGAACCAGAGCCTCCCGCCGCTCACCGGCTGTAA
Source organism: Defluviimonas salinarum (assembly GCF_026013545.1). Taxonomy (GTDB): domain Bacteria; phylum Pseudomonadota; class Alphaproteobacteria; order Rhodobacterales; family Rhodobacteraceae; genus Albidovulum; species Albidovulum salinarum. The sequence goes on from NZ_JAPDOG010000019.1 coordinate 33,400, forward strand.
CCCCAGGACCGCGCGGGCAAGCGTCGTCTTGCCCGATCCGCTTTCGCCGACCAGGCCCAGCGTCTCGCCCGGCATGAGGTCGAGCGACACGCCCGAAAGGATGTTGAGCGGCGCCGCGTCTGCGAACCAGCCGCCTCGCCCCAGGTCCACGTCAAGGTCGCGGATCGACAGCAGCACCGTCATGGCGCCACCTCATGGCACAGCGCGTTGCGGTCCGGACCGAGCCCTACGCGTGGCGGCGGTGCCGCCCGGCAGCGGTCCGTCGCGATCCCGCAGCGGTCGGCGAAGCTGCAACCGGTGGGCGGGCTGGACAGATCCGGCAGCCGCCCGCCGATCGCGGGAAGCCGGCCCGTCGCCGCCTCGATCCGTGCCGGGTCGCAGGCGAGGAGCGCGCGGGTATAGGGGTGGCGGGGATCGTGAAAGAGGGCGTCGACCGGTGCTTCCTCGACGACCTCGCCGGCATACATCACCGCCACCCGGTCGCATAGCTCCGCGATCACGCCAAGATGATGGGTGACGATGACGATGGCGCAGCGATAGTCGGCCTGCAACTGGCGCAGCAGATGAACGATCTGCGCTTCCATCGTGACGTCGAGCGCGGTCGTCGGCTCGTCCGCGATCAGCACCGACGGCCGCATCAGAAGCGCCGCCGCGATGGCCGCCCGCTGTCGCATTCCGCCCGAGAGTTCATGGGGAAACCGGCCCATCGCATGGTCGGGGTCGGAAAGCCCCACCCGCGCCAGCATGTCGCGCGCGCGGCGCCATTTCTCGCGGCCCGCCAAGCCGTCGAGGTTGAACTGGAAGTCGACAAGCTGCGCGCCGACGGTCAGGACCGGGCTGAATGCGGTCATCGGGTCCTGGAAGACCATCGCGATCTCGCGGCCGCGAAGCCGTCTCCGGTCCACCGGTGACAGGGCGAGGATGTCGCGCCCGTTCAGGCGAACGACCCCGGATGTCACTTCCGCATTCGTTCCCACAAGGTCGATCATCGCCGCCGCAAGCGTCGACTTGCCGCAGCCGCTTTCGCCGGCAATCCCCAGAACCTCGCCCTGCCGGACAGCGATACTCACGTTCCTCAGGGCCGCAATGGCGCCGCCCGGCACCCGGTAGCGAAGCGACAGGTTCTCGACCGAGAGGACCGGTTCGCTCATCATTGCTCACCCCGCTTGAGCTTGGGGTCGAGCGCGTCGCGCAGACCCTCGCCGAGGAAGGTGAAGCCGAGCGCGGAAAGCACCAGCGGCAGGCCTGCGATCAGGACCATGTAGGGCGCCGAGCGGATCGAGGTGTAGCCGTCGTAGAGGATGTTGCCCCAGGACGGCGTCGGCGGCCGCACGCCGAGGTTGAGGTAGGACAGCCCCGCCTCAAGCATGATGACCACGGGCACGTCCATCGACAGGAGGATGACGAGCGGGCCGATGACATTCGGCAGGAGGTGGCGGAACAGGATGCGCGCCGAAGATGCCCCCATCGCGCGTTCGGCCACGATGAAGTCCGCCCCCACGAGGCTCAGCGTCTGCGCCCGTATGAGCCGCGCATAGGCCGGGATCGAGACGAGGACGACGACGAGGATCAGCGTCCCGGTACCGGGGCCGACGATGGTGATGACGGCGAGCGCGAACATGATCATCGGCAGCGACGACATCGAGTCGAACATCAGGACCAGCACGGCGTCGAGCCAACGCGGCCCGAAGCCCGCGATCATGCCGAGGATCAGCCCGCCGAGCCCGGCGAGCCCGACCGAGGTCAGCGCGATCGACAAGGCCGTTCGCGCCCCGAAGATGATCCGCGACAGGAGGTCCCGGCCGAGTTGATCGGTGCCCGCGAGATGCGCGAGCGACGGCGGCTGGAACTTCTCGACCACGTTCAGCCTGATGGGGTCGGCGGGCGCGACCCAGGGCGCGAACAGCGCCATCGCGACGAAGAGCAGGACAAGGCCAAGACCGAGTGCCCCCATAGGGTCGGCAAGAAGGGCGCGAAGCACCCGGAATCTACTGCCGGAAGACATCGCGCACCCTCGGATCGAGCCGCGCGATCAGGAGATCGGCGGCGGTGACGATGAAGAGGTAGAAGGCGGTCATGAAGAGGACCGTACCCATGACGACGGGATAGTTCCGCTTCTGTACCGCGCCGGTGATGAGCGTCCCGATTCCGGGCCGGCCAAAGACCGTTTCGACGAAGACCGCGCTCGACAGGATCGAGCCGAGACCGACGGCGAGAAGCGCGATCGTCGGGATGATCGCGACACGCAGCGCATAGCGGAAGACGACCTTGCGTTCGGGCAGCCCGAAGGCGCGGGCGGTGCGGATGTAGTTCTCGCCCATCACCTCGAGGAGCGAGGCGCGCACGAGCCGTGCGAGGTAGCCGACCCAGCCGATGCCGAGCGCGAAGGCCGGCAGGACCAGCGCGCGCAGCTGGCTGCCGATATCACCCGGCGTGCCCGCGCCGATCGCGGGCAGCCAGCGCAGCCAGACGGCAAAGATCAGGATCGCGTAGATCGCGACGACGAAAGCGGGGACCGAGATCAGCCCCACCGACAGGATGCCGAGAAGCCGGTCGGTCACAGTGCCGCGCCAGACGACTGCTGCGCAGCCAAGCGCGATGCCGAGCACCACTGCCCAGCCGAGTGCGGTGACACCGAGAACGAGCGTGTTGGGGAAGAATTCGAGGATCTGGTCGAGGACCGGGCGCTTCGACCAGACGTCATAGCCGAGATCGCCGGTCGCGGCGTTGTGGAAGAAGTGCCAGACCTGCATCAGCACCGGCTCATCGAGCCCCATCCGTTCGCGCAGCAGTGCCTTCAGCTCCGGCGTCGCCCGCGGCCCGAGGGCAAGGGCCGCCGGATCGCCCGGCACGAGGAACACCATCGCGTACATCGCCAGCATCACCGTGAACAGGATCACGATAGCGAGGGCGACGCGCTTGACGGCGTATCTCAGCATGTCCCGGCTTGTTGCCCCCTCTTACACATGGTCGCGCGGGATCCTCTCGTCCCATTGGCGCTCGAAAAGTGTCGCGCCGTTTTCGGTGATCCGAAGCGAGGTCTCGACCCGGAAATGGGTGGCATCGCAGGTGAGCCGGCCCGTCGAGTGATGACCAAAGGCGCCATCCTTGCGCTGGATGACAACGTTGGCCCCGGTCTCGCAACTGGCCGAGAGCGGATCGCCGTCGGCGATGCGGTAACGGGCGAAAGCGTCGGAGGTGACGGTCTGGCCGATATCCGGCATCTCGCGCGCGTAGGTCCATCGCGGAAAGTCGACGACCATCTCTCCGCTAAGGAGATCGCGGGTGACGGATCGGCGGGCGGCGGACCCGGCATTTAGGTCGACAGAGGGCGTCGGCGCGGCCATCTCGGGCTGGGCGAAGGATCGCAAGGCGGCATCGGCGGGATCGGTTGGGCGGACGGGCAGATCAAGCCAGGTCTCTCCGGTCCGAACGGTCAGCGTGGCCAGTTCGGGCGACGGCCAGCAGATCGGCCAGTAGGTTGTCGAAAGCGAAACCGCGATCCGGTGACCCTCCGGGAAGGCATGGGCGATGTCGTCAAGGTTGATGACCGCATCGTAGATCCGCCCGGGCTCCAGAGCCGCAGCGTGCTCGTGGCTGTCGCGATGGGTCAGGTTCAGGCAGCCGAGCGTCACACGGGTGGACCGACCGTCAGGCCAGACGTCGTTCAACCGAACCGCGACCAGCGCCATCGGCTTGTCGCAGGAGAACCGCAGGTGAAGCTGTGGCGCGCCGAGGATCTCGGTGCGCTCGGGCAGCGGCTCGGTCGCGAAGACGAGCGAGCCGCCATCGTCCTCGCGCTGGTCGGTCGGCCACTCGGCGTCCTCGCCGTATCGCCCGACCTCTCCGGCAGCGAGCCCGACCCAGAGCGGCGAGCAGACCGGCATTTCGTCCACCCCCTCGGCGGTGGCCGCGAGCCGACCGTCCGGGTTGAGGTGCAGCGTCTGGTGCATGATACGCGGCGAGGGCCATTCCGCCTCGGCAACCCAGCGGCCGGGGCGTTCGAGATAGCAGGTCGAGGGCGGCACGCTCTCCTGCATCCAGACCCGGTACATGGGGTCGTCCACCATCCCGCCCGGCGCGCCCTTCATCCAGTGATCGCACCAGCGCCGGACTTCCTGCAGCCAGCCGATGGCGGGCTCGACCGTGACATCATGCGGGAAGGAATGTGCCCAGGGGCCGATCAACCCGCGCCGGGGTCCGGACAGGCCGGCGAGGAGCCGGGGCACGCTTTCGGAGTAGTTGTCGGCCCAGCCCGAGACGGCAAGAACCGGGATGGTGATCGCCGAGAAATCCTCGCAGACCGAGCCGTGCTGCCAGTAGGCGTCGCGGCGCTGATGCGACAGCCAGTGCAGGATCCACGGCGAGTTGGCCCTCATCCGTGCTTGCCACATGTCGCGCCAGGCGGGGCCCACGATCTCAGGGTCCGGCGGCAGGTCGTTATGGGCCAGCATCGTCGCGGACCAGTCGAAATTGTCCTTGCTGAGGCAGCCGCCGACATAGTGGACGTCCGTCGCGTAACGGTCGTCGGTCGAGCCCACGGTGATGATCGTCTTCAGGGCGGGCGGGCGCCGCGCCGCGATCTGGAGGCCGTTGAAGCCGCCCCAGGAGATGCCGTACATCGCGACCTGGCCGTCGCACCAATCCTGCCCGGCAATCCAGCCGATGGCGTCGCAGCCATCGAGGATCTCGCATTCGGTGTACTCGTCCTCGATCAGCCCCTCGCTATCCCCGGTGCCGCGAATGTCCAGCCTGAGGCAGGCATAGCCGTGACCGGCAAGCCAGGCGTGCATCTTCTGGTCGCGGCCGCGCGTTCCCTCGCGCTTGCGGTAGGGCAGGTATTCGAGGATCGCGGGCACCGGCCCCACGCCCTTCGGCCGCCAGAGCTTCGCAGCAAGGCGCGTGCCGTCGGGCATCGGCACGAAGATGTTCTCGACGATCTCGACCTCGTGGGGAAATGTGTGTCGGATCGTCGTCATGGTTCCCTCAGTTCATCGGTGCGCCGCCGGCTTCCTTGCGCCGGGAGACATAGGCGTCGAGCGCTTCGGCCACGGCGGGGTCGAGCGCGGGTTCCTCGTATTCGGACAGAAGCGCCTTCCAGACCGCATTCGCGCGGGTCCGCGCGTCGATGCCGCCGCGTTCGAGCCAGGTCGGGTAGCTGTCCCAGTTCGACAGAAGGGGCGCATGAAACGCGGTCTCGTAGCGTTCCATCGTGTGTGCGGTGCCGAAGAAATGGCCTCCCGGCCCCGCCTCGCGGATCGCGTCCAGCGCGAGGGCCTCGGGCGAGGTGTCGATGGGCGAGAAATAGGCGTCCATCATCATCAAAAGCTCGGCGTCGAGGATCAGCTTCTCGAAACTGGCCGTCAGCCCGCCATGCAGCCAGCCCGCGCCATGCTCCAGAAGATGCGCCCCGCCCATGAGCGCGCCCCAGAGCGCCATCTGACTCTCATAGGTCGCCTGCGCGTCGACCTCGTTCGCGGCCGTCACATTCGAAGACCGGAACGGCACGCCGACATGGCGGGCCAGCTGGCCCGAGGCCTGTGCGGCCTTGACATACTCGGGCGTTCCGAAGGCCGGGCTGCCGGAGCGCATGTCGACATTCGACGTGAAACCGCCGTAAAGGACCGGCGCGCCGGGGCGGACGATCTGGGTGAGCACGATCCCCGCCAGCGCCTCGGCATGCTGCTGCGCCAGCGCGCCCGCGAGCGTCACGGGCGCCATCGCGCCTGCCAATGTGAAGGGCGTGATCGCCAGCGCCTGCCCGTGCTCGGCCATCGCGATCAGCCCCTCGGCCATCGGCACGTCGAGTTGCAGCGGCGAGTTGGTATTGATGACTCCGACGAGCGCTGGGCGTTCCGCCAGCCCCTCCGGCGTCGTGCCGAGCGCGATCGCCGCCATCTCGATCCCGTCCATCGTGCGCGCGCGGCCGAGCGTCTGGCCCTGCCAGGTCTTGTCGAGCAGCCCGATCTGGGCGCGGTAGATGTCCAGGTGCCGGGTATGCGCGGGCAGGTCCATCGGCTCGAAGGGCCCGCCGCCCTCCTGGTGGATCACGTTCAGGACCTGGACGAGCCGCATGTAATCGCACATCTCGGCGAAAGTCCCGTCGCGCCGCCCCCGGTCGTTGTCCATCACATAGGCCGGCCCGCCGACCGAGGTGTAGACGCAGACATCGCCGCCAACGGTCACATCATGCGCAGGATTGCGGGCATGGAGCGTGAAGCGTTTCGGCACGGTGCACAGGTGTTCGGCGACCAGCCCCGGATCGAGCCGCACCACGTCATCGGCAACCTCGCCGCCTGCGTCGCGATAAAGCGCGCGAGCCGCACCGTCGAGCACGCGCATGCCGAAGCGGGCGAGGATGTCGAGCCCGGCCTGGTGTATCGCCGCGACCTGATCGGCGCTCAGCACCTCGACGGGTACATATGGACGCCGCCGCTGGCCAAATCCCGGCTGCGGCATGCGAGCCGCGCCATTCCGGCTCCTGCGGCGGGTGCGGGCGGTCACTGCGCGGCCTCCCCGCAGGCGTCGAGATCGCGCATTGCGAAAGGCGCATCGCGGCGGATCCGTGGTGCTGCCGCGGCAAGTTCACGCGCCGCGCGGTGGGCCTGATAGACCGCATGCGCGATGGCGCCGGGCGCGTTGGCATCGCCCGTGAGGACCAGCGATTTCGGCTCCCCGGTCCCGGCCAGCGCATCGTAGAGCGCCGAGCCCCCTGCGCGCTGGCCGACCACGACGAGGGCGCGCGCGGCGATCTGCCGCCGTTCACCCGTGAATATCTGGGCGAGCGACAGCGTCTCCCCGTCGAAAGCCTCGACGATCTCAAGGGTCCGGTACGCGATCCCGGCCTTGAGGAATGCCTGATGCACGAGCGGCTGTTCGTTCGTCATGACGCCCCAGGATTGGGCGCTTCCGGCGCTTGTGACATAGGTCGTGTCGAGGCCCCGCGCCGCCAGATGCTCGGCGACGGCCGACCCCATGTAGTAGTTGTCGAAGTCGAAGACCGCGACGGGGCCTTCGATCTCTGCGCCGGCCGCGATGTCGTCCGGGGTGTAGACACGGGGGCCGACGAGGGATCCCGCCGGAATCTCATTCGCGCCGCAGAGGTTCGCAGTCCAGCGCGCGCCGGTGGCTATGACCACGTGATCGGCGCCGAAGTCCCGCACGTCGGCGGCCTCCATACGGCTTTCGACATGAAGCGCCACTCCCGGCAGCTTCCGAAGCTGGCCAAGACGGTAGTCGACGACCCTGAACCATTGCCGCAAACCCGGGAGCCGGCTTTCCCACAAGAGCCTGCCGCCGAAGTCGCGCTGTGCCTCCGCGACCGTCACGCGAAAGCCTCGGCGGCCAAGCGTCAGCGCCGCCTCGAGCCCGGCGGGGCCGCCGCCGACGATCAGGACCGACCCCCCGGCGTCCCTTCGGACAATCTCCGGATGCCAGCCGCGCCGCCATTCCTCTCCCGCCGTCGGGTTCTGGGTGCAGCGGACCCATACCCCGTCATGCCAGGACGAGATGCAGATGTTGCATCCGATACATTCGCGGATGTCGTCCTCGCGCCCCTCCTCGATCTTCCTGGGCAGGAACGGATCGGCGATCGACGGCCGCGCCGCGCCGATGAAGTCGAGGACGCCGCGCCGGACCATCGAGACCATCGTGTCGGGCGAGGTGAAACGCCCGACGCCGACGACGGGCTTGGCGGTCAGGGTCTTGACGAAATCGACCATGGGCTCGTGACTGCCCTCGGGCGTGAACCGCGAGGGCGAGCAATCCGTGGCCGAATAGTCCATCTTGACGTCAAAGAGGTCGGGCGCGTCGCTGAGATGCGTTATCACCTCGTGTGCTTCCGATGGCGCGACTTCGGACGGACGCGAGCGAAGTTCCTGGAGCGAAACCCGCAAGGCAACCGCGCAACGCCCGCCGGTCGCCTCGCGCACCGCGTCGATCAGCTCCTCGGTCAGGCGGACGCGGTTCCGGACCGAGCCGCCGTAGGCGTCGGTGCGATGGTTGTAGTCCGAAAGCAGGAACTGGTAGGGCAGATAGCCCATCCCGGCATAGACGTAGAGGATGTCGAAGCCAGCACGTTCGGCCCGTTTTGCCGCTTCGGCATGCCATCGGATCAGGTTGCGGATATCGCCCGCGTCCATGACCCTGGGGCGGGCGGATGACATGAAACCCACATGCGTGGCCATCCAGGGCACGCCTGAGGGCGAGAGCGGTGCGTGCCGCGTTGTTCGGTTCACCGCGGCCGCGCCACCGTGCCAGAGCTCCACCGCCGCGAGCGCGCCGTGGGCGTGGACCGCATCGGTCATCACACGGTGCGCGCGGATGTCGGCCTCGTCCCAGAGCGAGGCGAAGGGGAACGGGCTGTCGTCGGACGACGGATGGACCGAACAAGCTCCGGTCGAGACGACGGCCCAGCCGCCCTCGGCCTTCATGCCACGGAAAGCGGCGCGGACATGGGGATTCGCGTTGGTCATGCCAGAGGCATGCGGCACCTGGAAAAACCGGTTCCTTGCGGTTTTCGGACCGATCCGTACAGGGCCGAACAGCAAGTCGAAGCGAGGGGGGCGGGCCATTGAAGACACCATTGCTGAACTACTGTATAGTTATCCGGCCGGTTAAGCCTGTCAAGCACGACTGAGCGCCGGCAAGAGGTGCGGACTGCCGAGGGGAAGCCATCCTTCTTCGTCGCCATCGACCGCACCGGCAAGTTGGGCCCCGCCCGACTTTTCGAAGGGGTCGACCGGCGAACGGCGTGGAAGTTCCTGGAGCACCTGCTCGATGCGGGTTCCCTTCCGGATCTACACGCTCCTGACTGATCGAGCCATCTCGGCGCCATCGGTTCGTGCCCGACGGCGAGGGGGATCCAGGTCGCCGACCGGCCCCGGAACCGCTACACCATCCATTAACGGCAGATGCTCTTCGACATGATCTGCGAGGCAAACGGGACCGAGCGCCGGCTGACCAAGCCGAACCATCCGTAGAGTTTCAAGGATCCGGATTTGATCCAGTGGATCAAGTCCCCTGAGAACGGCCAGGTCGAGCGGATGAGCCGCACGATCAACAAAGTGAGGCGGATCAGGAATCGATCCGGGGGGCCGTTTCCCCGCTGAACGTCAAACGCTACCGCGACGAGAGCCACCACCAGTTGCGCGGCCATCGCGCCGACTTCATGGCCGCCTACACCTTCGCCCGCAAGCTCAAGACCCTCAGCGGCCTGGCCGCCTACCAATGCAATTGCAGGGTCTGGATTTCAGACCCAGACGGATTCATCGTCGACCCGATCCACCAGGTACCGGGACTGGATACCTGAACATAACGGCGGACCGCTTCACTGGGGAGGATCATTCCGGCGCCGTATCGGCGGAGGCGACCGGTTCTTGTGCTTGTCGGTCTTTCGAATCTGTTGAACGATGCGGTTGGTGTCCGATGACGTGATAGGTGGGGGGGGTATGGCTATTCTCTGGAGGCTTTGGGCGACCGCTGCCGGCGTGATGCTCGCGGTCCTTCTGGTGTTCCTCGCTCTGTCCACCTTCCAGTTCAGCCGCGTCCATTCCGACCTCGTCGGTGAGCGCCTCATCGTGCTGGCCGACCGAACCGCCGCTCCCTTTCAGGCCGCCGTGCGGCTCGGTTTGCCGATCGCCAGCGTTCGCAACGCTGTCGGAATCCTGGAGCGGGCGCGGCGGTCGGACGACAGGATCTCGGCGATCTACGTCTTCGACCGGGAGGGCGGAATCGTCCACGCGACTCTCGGCGAAGCCGGCGACGGGCCCGAGGTCGCGGCCGTGCGCGCGCGGATGATCGGCGCGCAGGAATGGCATGGCGAGATCGCGTCCGGATTCATCGCCGGCGTGAACATCGCGGGGCCGTCCAGCGACTGGGCCGGCGGGATCGCGGTTCTGTATCCGCGCGGCGGCAGCACGACGAGGGTGTGGGCGATGGCGGCAGAGCTTTCCGTCGCGGTGCTCGGCATCTTCGTGCTCGGCGCTCTGACCGCCGGACTGCTGCTGAGGATCGGCCTGCGGCGGATCATCTCGGCCTTCGATCGCGTCGACGCCGCGATCGCGGATTTCGAACGCGACACCTGGCGCCGGGAGGACGAAGCTGCGCCCGCGAGCGGATTGCGGGCCGATCTCGACGAGTCCTACGATCAATACCGTTCCGCGGTTGCCGAACTCCGGCACCTCGAGGCCGGGCGGCCGACATGAGCGCGAGCACGGCCCTGCCGGAGCCAGGCCTGCTGCGCGCCCGGCTGATCGCGATCCTCACCGCGATCATGGTGGCCGTCGTCGCGATGTTCGGCATGGCGACGCTGGCCGCGTTCGACCGGGCGATCGCGCCGGAACTCGAAAACCGCACCCGTCTCATCGGCTCGATCCTGAGCAGCGAAATCCAGCGTACGCTCGACCTCGGGGTTCCGTTCCGGGCGCTCGGCGGGCTCGAAGCCTACATCGGCGAAACGATAAACGAGTTCGACGAAATCAGCCGGATCACGATCGTTCAGGGTGGCGACAACGTCATCGCGGAAATAACCCGCGACGAGGCCCCGACTCTCCTGCAACGCTCGGGCCTGGCGGACGTCGCCGGGATCCGGTCCGTCCAGTTCGCGTTTCCGGTGTTGATCGGCAACGAACTGGTCGGCCGGATTGAGGTGGTGGGCAGCCCGCAATTCGTCGAAACCCGGTTGCGCGACGTGTTCATGGACGTCTCGGTCCTCGCCGTCGTCGCGCTGCTCCTGGGCGTCGAGCTGGCGCTGGTTGTCGCCGCCGCCTCGGTGTGGAAGCCATACGGGCGGGTTCTGAGGTTGCTGGCCGGACAGATGGCGGGGGATTTCTCACAGACGATCCGCGCGACGGGCGTCTCCGGTGTCCGGCGCGCGGCCGTGCGCCTGAACGAGCAGGCCGAGGATCTGGCGCGCCGCGCGCAAGCGCTGCCGCCGGCTCTCCGGCAGTCCTTGGGCGACGGCGCAGCCGGTGTCGCGTCGGCCATGCGCCTTCAGCGCATGCGGTACTCGGATTTCAATGACGTGCGGCTGGCGCTGTTTCTCTTTGCCACGGCAACTGAAATCACCGCGTCCTTCCTTCCGATCTATGCCCGCGACGCGGCGCGCCCGGCATGGCTGTCAGGCGAGCTGTCGGCAGCAGCTCCGCTTGGCGTCTACCTGATCGCGGTCGCCGCCCTTTCGCCCTTCGGCGGCGCCTTGTCACGGCGCTTCGGAGCCCGCCGGGCCTTCGTCGCCTCGGCGGTTCCGACGGCGGTGGCGCTGGCGTCGATGGCGATCGCCGACTCGCTGGTCGCGGTGACGCTGTGGCGCGGGGTCATCGGGATATTCTATGCGCTGGCGACCATCGCCTGCCAGGAATACACGATCCGCGCCGGCAGCACCCGAGAGGCGTCGCAATCCTCCAGTGCCTTCGTCGGCATGATCTTCGGCGGCGCTTTCTGTGGATCTGTCCTCGGCGGCGTGATCGGCGGGCGGTTTGGTTTCCCTGCCGCGCTTTTTTTGGGGGCGCTCATGGCACTGACCGCCGGCGGTGTCGCCTATTCGGCCATGCGCGGCCGGGCAGGGGAGCCGGCCGCGCCCCAAAGCCCGGTGCCGCAGCCCGATGCCCCTGCGGTACGGGGGAACGGACTCGCCTTCTGGTCGCTGACGCTTTGCGTCTCCATCCCGACGAGCGCGACGACGGCGATCTTCATCTGGTACTTGGCGCCGCTTGGCCTGGCGGCACGCGGCTACCCGCCGGCCGACGTCGCGCGCATCATCATGCTCTATTATCTGGCGTCGACGCTGATCGGCCCTCTGGCGAACGGGCTGGCGAAGGGCCGCGGCGGGACGGCGGTTCCCGTCGTGACCGGGGCGGCCTTCGCCGGGGTGATTCTGCTGTACTTCCGGTCGGCGAGTGATATCTGGGCCGTCCTTGCGCTGGTGTCCGGCTGCGGAATCGGCCACGCGCTGATCCGCGCGCCGATGACCGCGCTCGCGGTCGAACTGGCGGGCAAGTCCAGACGCATGATGAGCGCGCTGCGTTTCAGCGAGCGTGCCGGGGCGCTGGCCGGCCTGTCCGCGAGCGCACTGCTGCTGGGCGGTTCCGACCCTTCCTCGACGCTCGGTCTCCTCGGCGGGGTGTCTTTGGCAGGCGGTCTCGGGTTTGCTATAGTGTTAGGGCTTTCCAGAGATCGGGACCGGGGCGCGCCAGTATGAAAGAGCTATGCCGTCGGATTGTCGTGGGGCTCGGCGCCGCACTCATACTGCCGGTCGCTGCCGCCGCGTCCGATTACACCGTCTTCATCGCGACCTGGCGGGGATGCGAAGAAGCCTGCCAGGGATTCCAGGATTACCTGACCGAAGCCGGGATCGACGTGGCGTTCGTCCTGCGCGACGCCAAGACCGAGGCCGCGGCCCTGCCCGCCATATTCGAAGAGGCACGGTCGCTCGACCCCGACCTGATCGTGTCCTGGGGAACCACGGTCACGCGCGAAATCGCGGGAACCCTCGATGACCTGGATGACCCGGCCTTCAACCATGATATCCCGCAAATCTTCATGATCGTTGCCGATCCGGTCGGGTCCGGGATCGTGGCGTCGCTCGACGCGACCGGCCGTCCGAACCTGACCGGCACCTACAACCGCATGCCTGAAACCGTGGCTCTGGAGACGATACGGGGCTACCTGCCGGATTTCGACCACCTCGGATTGCTCTACAACACCGACGAGAAAAACTCGGTCCTCAAGCGCGACGAACTGGAGGCGCTGACCCGGGAACTGGGGATCGGGTTCACCGCGCTCGAAATCGCGGCGGGGGCCGACAACGCGCCGATGGCCGAAGACCTCGCTCCGAAGATGGCAGAGTTGAAGGCCGCGGGCGTCGATTTCGTCCATGTCGGCAGCTCGTCTTTCCTGCGCGACAATTCAGCCCTACTGCGCAAGGCCGCACTCGAACAGGCGCTTCCCGTGCTCAGCCCCTACGAAGCGATGGTCGTCAGCGGCGACGCGCTGGTGTCCGTGGCATCCCGCTACTACGAAGTGGGCCGTCTGGCGGGGGCGCAGGCCGAACGCATCCTGGTCGAGGGGGTTACGCCCGGAGACCTTCCGGTCGCCCGGATGACCAACTTCGCGGTGACCATCAATCTCGGAATGGCAAAGCAGCTCAAACTATACCCGCCGATCGGCCTGCTTCAGATTGCCGAGACCGTCAATTAGCTCTTGCCAGCGGCTCGGACACGCCCTCCGACGGCGTCATGTGCGGCGCCATGATGCGGAAGAAGCAACATCTTGTGTTTTGACGCTCGCCCCCGGTGGCGGAGGTGCCGGTGACACGCGTTCGCCGAGGGTATTATGGCGGGCTTGTCCGGCCGGGCTTGCTGATGATGCCTAAGGTCGAGCGGTCAACGCGGCGGCCGAATCCTGCGGACAGGCGTTGACGCTTCGGGCGGGACAGATCGGCAAACTGACCTTGGACGGATAGTACGAGCCGCAGCTGACCGGGGATCTGATGCGGCCCATGATCTTCGTGCGCCTTCGTATTTGTCGGCGGGAGGCCTTGCTTCTGTTGTTCAACCATTGCGCTGGATGCTAGGGCCGGGCTGGTTCTTGGTCATAGCCGGAACAAGGTGGTTGCGGCGAAAACGACGGCGGACAGAAAGACCTTCGGGCATCCGTCGTAGCGTGTCGCCGCGCGCGTCCACTCCTTGAGGCGGCCGAACATGATCTCGATCCGGTTGCGACGTCTGTACAGGCGCTTGCTGTTGTTGACGCACTTTCCCCGAGACTTCCTCCGGGGATACAGGGTTTGATACCCTTGTTTGTCAGGGCCTCCCGGAAGCAGTTAGCGTCCTATCCCCTGTCGGCCAGAAGCCATTCCGCATCGGGAAAGCTGCTCGGAAGAGCCGCCGCACTTGTGCAGTCGCTTCTTTGGTTGTCGCCCGTGACGCAAGTACTTTTTGCCTTCATTGGCGTGTGATCAAGTGCGAACCAGGTTCAGATCTCGATTTGCGGCCCTTCAGACGCCGCGGGCCGGCATGGCGATCGGCGGATCATGTCCAAGCCTGACTTTCGAGCTTCATCTGACCAGCTCCGCCTGAGTGGTCCGGTTTGAGTGTTGGTGCATGATCGGCCTCTGGTTCATCGGGACGATGGCTTCGGGGGCCGGCGGGCGGTCATTCAGCGCACTGTGCGTCGCTTCGTAGCCATCTCGATCCTCCGTTTCCTAAACTTAACGGCGGACCATTTCGATTGGGGGAGGCTCAGTTCGGCGCCGAACTCAATATCCATCTGGCCGCCTGACCGGCCGCGGACTGACCGCGGCCGGTGCCGGCTCGCCGCTCAACCCCGGTTGCGCGGCCAGTCCGCGTTCGGGCGCATCCGTTCGCGCGGCAAGCGGACCGGGTATTTCGCGCGGATCTGTTCATCGATCGCACGCGGAACATACTCCGGGTAATGCGCGCCGAGCGTCGAATCGACATAGTCGATGGCGCGGTCGAGCGCGGTTCGGTTGCCCTTCTCGGCCCATTCGCTCGGGCTCATGCGGTCGCCAAGCTTCGGGTAGACGTAGTCGCGCTCCATCAGGCTCATGGTCTGGCCATGCGCGAGGAAGTGGCCGGGGCCGCCCATGCAGACCTCGCGGATGACATCGACCGAGACGGTGTCCTCGTTCACGTCGATGCCGCGCACCGTGCGCAGGGCCGCGCCGACCGAGTCGTTGTCCATCGCGAGGCTTTCGAGCGAGAAGCCCATGAGCGAGGCGACCATGCCGCCCGCCTCGTACATCAGGTTGGCGCCGGAATTGGCAGTGACGACATGGTTGATGGCCTTCTCGTAGCCCGATTGCGCATCCGGCATCTTGCTGTCTGCGATGCCCGAGGGGATCCCGGAGATCAGCCCGTAGTACCGGCTCATCTGGCCGCAGGCCGATGTCAGGAGCGCCTGTTCGCCGCTGCCGCAACACATCGCCCCGGTCCTGAGGTCCGACACGAAGGGCCAGAAGCCGAGGATCACCGGATTGCCCGGCGCGACCGCATCGACATAGATCATGCCGGCAAGCAGTTCGGCGAGGATCATCACGACGTTGCCGGCGAGCGCGGCGGGGCCGGTGGCACCGGCCTGGCCGAGCGAGACGAGCATGATCGGCATTCCCGCCTTCGCGCCGGTCTCGAGGCACAGGCAGCTGTCGGCCGCCCATTTCAGCGGCGAGACGGTGAAGCAGCAGGACATCGAGACGAAGGGGCGCTCGCGCCACTGCTTCTCGCCGCCCGCGAGCAGATGCATCACCTCGAGCGAGGCTTCGAGCTGGCGCACGCCGCCCCAGCTGGTGCCGACATGCTTTTGGGTACCCGCGAGGCTCGCGTAGCAGGTGTTGAAATCCATCTCGAAGAAGTCTTCGATCTCGCGCGGGACCACGGTGCGCTGGAAGAAGTGGATGTTGTCGAGCGTGTCGACGAGGCGCGAGCAGTCGTAAAGATCGTTGAGCGTGGTGCCGCGATAGGCGCCGGTGCGCGGGTTGACCATGTTCACCGTCGCACCGGCGGTACCACAGTAAAAGCGGCTGCCCTGCATGTGCATGTCGTGCCGGGGATCACGCCCGGCGAGCAGAAAGTCGCGATTGATGCGAGGGATGTAATCCTCGACCAGGGCGCGGGGGAAGGTGATGCGGCCGTCGCGGTAGATGCAGCCGAGCCGGGTCAGATAATCGACCGTCGAGGGCAGGCAGTCGCCGATCCCGACGGTTTCGAGCACGTCGAGCGCGGCCTCGTGGATCCGCGCCATGTCGGTCTCGCTCAGCGGGCGGAAATGGCGCGGGTTCTCCATCCCGCCGCGCACCGGCCGATGGTCCGGTCCGCCCGGTGCCGCCCGTAGCGCCTTTCGCGCCTCGCGCCCGCCGCGTCTTGAACTCGTCGCCTGCATCTGGTTCATCGCGGCGCCCTTTCCCGCTGTGGTTTCGTGTCGCATCCGCATTGTGTGGCTGGCGCAGTTCCAGACAATTGATAGTTTTTAGGCGATCGGTAAGCACAGGTTACCGGTCCTGGTGCCCGCATTCGCGGGCCGCTCAAGGGGGGCTCGGGAGTTGACTGGACGGCTGTCTTTCCGGTCGTTGCCACCGCTCAACGCGCTGAAGGGCTTCGAGGCGGCGGCGCGGCTCCTGAGCTTCCGCAAGGCCGCGGATGAGCTCAACGTGACACATGTCGCAATCAGCCATCAGGTCCGCCAGCTCGAGGACGATCTCGGCTGCGCGCTCTTCCTGCGCGAGGGGCGCACGGTGGCGCTGACCGAGGAGGGGCGGGTCTTCTACGACTACGCGCGGCAGGCGCTGGAGACACTGGTGACCGGGGCCGGGATCATAAGGCGGCACGGCCCGGACGCCGATCTCAGGATCGAGACCTACATTACCGTGGCGATCCGCTGGCTGTCGCCGCGCCTGTCGCGGTTCCATGCCGCCCATCCCGAGATCAACTTCTCACTCAACACGCGGCGGACAGAATGGTGGTTCGACGAGACGAACACCGATGTCGCCATCATGTATCTCGACCGCGATTTGCCGGGGAGCTTGCGCGCGCGAACGCTTTTCGAAGGTACGCTCTACCCGGTCTGCAGCCCGTCGATCCTCGGTGACCTGAGCCCGGTCGTCACGCCTGCTGACCTCTTCGGCCTGCCGCTGATCGAGGTTTCCTCGGCGCCCAACGATTGGCGCGACTGGTTCCGCGCGGCGGGCGTCGAGAACGTGCCTGCGCTGCGCTACACGAAGGTCGACACCTATGCGCTGGCGCTCGAGATGGCGATCACCGGGGCCGGGGTCGCGATGCTCAACGGCCCCTTCGCGGAAGAGGAGCTCAGGCGGCGCGAACTCGTGCTGCCGGTCGATCTGGTGGCGCGGTCGCGCGGCGAATGGGCCGTTCTCTACCGGGCGGACCGCGAACGCGACCGCAAGATCCGGGCGTTCACGGACTGGCTGGTCGCCGATGTCGCCAACGAGCACAGCCACGCCGGGCCGGCCGCACGTGGTACCTGAGGCGGCCGCGACGATACCGGACCGGGCTGCGGAAACGCTTGATCCGCGGGAGGAACCGGGCGCCTTGGACGCCCGGCGGGGTGTTCAGAACGACTGCAGGCGCTTCATGCCAACGTTCTTCGACTGGTAATAACTCGCCAGTGCCTCGACGCCCTTCTCGCGGCCGATACCGGATTTCTTGAAGCCGCCGAACGGGGTTTCGACACCGCCGACACCCCATTCGTTGACATGCACCTGCCCGGCATCGAGCCGCTCGGTCGTCCAGATCGCGCGGTCGAGGTCGTTGGTGAAGACAACCGCCGCGAGCCCGTATTCGGTGCCGTTGGCGATCTCGAGCGCCTCGCGCGGGTCGGAGAACTTCAGGACGGAGAGGACCGGGCCGAAGATCTCCTCCTTGTTCACGCGGTCGTCCGGCGACACGTCGGCCAGGATCGTCGGCGCCATGAAGTTGCCCTCGCGATCGAGCTTGCCGCCGCCGGCCACCGCCCGCGCGCCCTGATGCACGCCGATCTGGGCGTAGTTGTCGACCTTGGCGAGTTGCTCGGCCGAAATGAGCGGCGTGATGTCGGGATCCTCGATCCCGGCGCCGATGGTCAGGCCGCTCACCATCGCGGCGAGCCGCTCCACCGTCACGTCGTAGACGCTTTCATGGACGACGAGACGGGACATGGTATCGCAGCACTGGCCAGTGTTGAAGAAGATGCCCGCCTGGGTCTGGGCCACCACATTGTCCATGTCGGCATCGGCATAAACGATGCCCGGCGTCTTGCCGCCAAGCTCCAGCACCGCCGGGATCAGGCTTTCGGCGGCGGCATGAGCGACCTTGCGACCGGTGACGACGGAGCCGGTGAAGACGATCTGGTCGATGCCGGAATGGCTGGCAAGCGCCGCCCCCGCCTCGTGGCCGTAGCCGCAGATCAGGTTGACGGCACCTTCGGGCAGGCCGACCTCCTCGGCTAGTTCGGCGAGCACATAGCCCGCCGTCGGGTCGAGTTCGGGCAGCTTCACGACGCAGGCATTGCCCGCCGCGAGTGCAGCCGACAGAGAGCGCGCGATCATGTTCAGCGGGAAGTTCCACGCAATGATGTGGGCGCTGACGCCGTAAGGGCATGGGACCACATAGTCGACATAGCCGTCTCCGAGCGGGATGTATCTTCCCTCGATCTGTGCCGCGAGCCCGCCGTAATACTCGAAATACTTGGCCGAGCCCTCGACCTCGCCCCGCGCCTCCGAGATGCGCTTGCCCGCGTCGAGCGAGATCAGCGTGGCAATTTCCTCAGACCTTTCGCGCAGCTTGCGGCCGATCTCGGCCACCATGCGGCCACGCGCCATCGGCCGCATGTCGACGAGCGCGCGCGAGGCCACGCAGCGGCGCGCGGCGGCGACGGCGCTGTCGACATCGGCCGCGGTCGCCCGCGCCACTTCCGAGAGCGGCCGCCCCGTCGCGGGGTTCAGGAGCAAGATCCGCCCGCCATCCGATCCGTCGACCCATTTGCCGCCGATATAGTTGCGCCAGTAGTCCTTCATCGCTGCGCTCATGCCAGTGTCCTTTCCATGATCTCATCTTCCGTCCCGGCGGTTCCCTTCGTCGGTGCCGCCGGATGCCAGGCACCCATGACGCGGACTTCGAGCCCGCCCGCCCAGGGATCGAGCAGCGCGAAGGCCAGTGCCTTGTTCCCGAGGTGCCCCCATCCGCCCGAGGTCGTGCGGCCGACGATGCGCCCGGTCTCGTCGCGAACCGGCTCCGTCCCGTGCGGCATCGTGTCCGCGCCCTCGATCTGCAGATGGATGAGCTGTCGTGTCGTGCCGGGGGCGCCCTCGGCCATCGCGGGCGTCACCTCGACATTCAGTTCTTCCGGCCAGGCAGCTTCCGCGGCCTCCAGCCGGAGCGACTCGAGCGCCCGCGCCCCGATCAGCGCCGCGCCCTCTTCGAGAGCAAGGAAGACGTGGCGCAGCATGTCCGCGCGGACGTGGAGCCGGTAACCGGACCGCCCGAATGGATCCGCGTGATGGACGCGGACTGGCGCATGGCCGATGGTGATCGTTCGCACGGCACCGCGCGGAAACGCCTCGTCGTCCAATGCCGCCGACGTTGCCTTCTGCAAATGTTGCCGCGCCGCCGGTCCCAACAGGAGCAGCGCCCCCTCTGCGGCAGTCAGGTTTTCGATCCACAGGTCGTTCCCGGATGGCGCGGACCGGTGAAGAGCGTCGAGAACCCGGCGCTCCGCCACCGCGGTCGCGTTCAGGACGAAGCCTTCATCGCCATCGCGGGCAACCGCGACCTCCGCCTCGATACCGCCATTGGGAGCCAGCAAATAGCCCGATGACGCCTTGCCGGGCGCGGGCGGAGCGACAGACAGAACCCGGCCGAGAAGCGCCGCCGCCCCGGCGCCGGACACTCGGATTGCCGCGCCGTGGCTGACATCGGCCAGCGCCACGCCGGCTGTCGCGGCCCGGCACTCTGCGCCGACCGCGCTGTGCCAGTTCGGACGGTAGAAGGAAGGCTCGTCGACGGCGCCCTCCGGCGCGAACCAGTTCGGCCGCTCCCATCCGGCGACGGCGCCGAACCGCGCCCCGCGCGCGGCAAGGAGGTCGTGGATCGGCGAGGTGCGCAAATCGCGCGCCGCCGGCAGCTCCTCGCCGGGCTTCGGCAGGAGATAGGTGTGCTCATAGGCCTCCTCGACCTTGCGCGCGGACCATTCGCGCGTCGCCCATTCGCCGAAGCGGCGGGTGTCGCAGCAAGCCATGTCGACCGACGGCGCGCCTTCGAGGATCCACTCCGCCATCTGCCAGCCGATGCCCCCGGCGAGCGTGATGCCAAAGGGATTGCCTTCCGCCAGCCAGAGGTTCCTCGTCCCGAAGGCCGGGCCGACCGTCGGCAGGTCGTCGGGCGTGTAGGGCATCGCGTAGTTGACGACACGGCGAACGCCCGCCGTGCCGAGCATCGGGACCCGTTCCACCGCGCGTTCGAGGTAGGGCAGGAGCTTTTCCATCTCGTCCGGGAAGGGCTCGGCCATGCCGGCAGGCGGCTCCGAGACGAACCGGGCCTCGCCGCGTCCGTCATAGGCGCCGACCAGAAGCGCGTCGCCCTCCTGCCGGCAGTAGAAGACATCCTCGGGGTCGCGCATCACCGGCATCTCCGGCAGACCCGCGCGCCGCCGTTCGGCAAGCTCCGTCAAAGGCTCGGTGACGAAGTACTGGTGCCGCACCGGCACGCATTGCGCTGTCAGCCCCAGCATCCCGGCGACGCTCTGGGCATGGTTGCCCGAGGCCGCCACGACATGGCGGGCGATGATCGTGCCCCGCGAGGTCTCCACCCGCCAGAAGCCGCCCGCCATCCGCGACAGCGCCGTCACCTCGCAGCCGCGCTGGATCCGGGCACCGCCCTGACGTGCCCCGGCGGCGAGACTCTGCGTCAGGTCGGCCGGGGCGATGTGGCCGTCCTGCGGATTGTAGAGCCCGCCGAGAACACCGTCGGTCGACATGAACGGCCAGAGCGTGCCGATCTCCTCCGGCGTCAGCAGGCGGGCCTCGGCACCAGTGGCCTCCGCCACACCCAAGTAACGCCTGAACTCGTCGAGCCGGCGGGAATGGGTGGCGATCCGAAGGTTGCCGCAGGCATGGAAGCCCGGTGACATGCCGGTCTCGGCCTCGAGCCGGCCGTAGAGATCGACGCTGTACCGATTGAGCCGGCTGATGGTGGGGTTGAGCGCGTAGAGGATGACATGACCCGCCGCGAAGGCCGTCGCACCTGAGGCGAGTTCGTGCTTCTCGCACAGGACGACGTCGCGGCAGCCCTTCCGCGTCAGGTGAAAGGCGATGGAGCAGCCGACCGCGCCGCCGCCGATGATGAGAACCTCCGCCCTGTCCTGCACGATCCTACTCCGCATTCGCTTCACGGCGGCAGGTTAGGAGCCTTCCCCGGCCGACGGATAACGGATAATGCTCATGTTGGGCATGAACCTGATTCATGGGGGATCTGATTGACCCGTCGCCTTCCTCCGCTTTATCCGCTGCGCGCGTTCGAGGCCGCCGCGCGGCTGGGCAGCATCTCGGCGGCCGGGCGGGAACTGTCGCTCACCCAGAGCGCGGTCAGCCACGAGGTCAAGGCGCTCGAAACCTATTTCGGCACGGCACTGTTCCGGCGAACCCGTTCCGGCCTGGTGCTAACCCGGCACGGACAACGGGTCTTCGCGGTCGCGCAAAGCGCGTTTGCCGATCTCTCCGGCCTCGGCTGGGAAAGCGAGGGCCGGGATGTCGCCGGCACCGTGACAATCGCGGCGCCGCCGCTTTTCTGCGCGCATTGGCTCCTGCCGCGGCTCGATCGGGTCGCCTGGGCGAATCCCGACGTCGCGTTTAGGATCCTGAACGTGACGGTAGACCGGCCGGAACTGCTCCGCGAGGTCGACATCGCAGTCGTTTGGGGCGAGCGCATGCCGACAGGTTGCGATGGCGTGACGCTCATGTCGGCGACCCAGATGCCGGTCGCGAGCCCGGCGTTGATCGCGGGGGCCGGCGACGCGGAGCCGGAGGAGCTTCTCCGGCAGCATCGTATCCTGCACGAAGGCACCACGGACATGTGGCGGGGGTGGTGCGAGCGGGCGGGAGTGGACCTTGCGGGTACTCCGAGCGAATGGGTCTTCGATGATCCGGCATTGATGATCGAGGCTTGCACACGCGGCCACGGGATCGCGCTCGGCACGCTGCCCCTGATCGAGGGCCTGCTTTCCGAGGGACGGCTCGTCGCGCTCTTCCGTCAAGCACTCCCCGCTCCGTTCCAGTATTTCCTGACGCGCCCGGATCCGCCGCCCGCCGGCCGTGCCGCCAGCATCGTGTTCGATTGGCTGAAAACGTACGCACGCAGCGGCAAAGGTGGCCCGGCGCCCAACGGACGCACATAATATGCTGGCTGGCTGCCGAAAATGTCAGGAACGAAGAACGGTTTACCTGCCTACCGGGCTTGACGCCTCGATAGACTGCTGCGCCATTCCGCCCACGGTCGTGGCCTAGACGAAGGTTCCATCGATCTGCTTGCGGAGACATTGTTGCAGAACGCGTCGTCGGGATGAGCCGCACCCCTTCCCCGAGACCTTAGGCTACTCGTTCGACCTCGGCAGTGCCGAGTGCGTTGAAGCGGTTCATGAGGGTAATGCGGATGTGGAGTTCGGCGGTCTGGCGGTCGGGATATCGTGATGCGATCCTCTCGCCGAAGGATTTGAGACCACGCATCTTCGCCTCGATCCGACTTGGCTTGTGGTGACCGGCCCACCGCTTCCAGACCGCTCGCCTAACGCGTCGGGTAGCGCGCAGGATGTCGTTGCGCGCCTTTACGGCAGGTCAGTCCTCCTTCCGGAGGCGACCATTCCTGCGAATGGGGATGATGGAAGCGCGGTCGCGTTTCTAAGGCCATTGCGCTGCTTGCTTGGGACACAGTCCGAGTGGCGACCGGTGTTCGCGACGGCTATCATTGCTGGATATCTCACGGAAGGGGGCGCGTGATGGGAGATGTCGCGGAAAGCTATCGCCAGGCGTTTAGGTTCTTGGCTCCGTTTCTTCTGACCCATATCGCCCTGCGTCTTGTGTCGGCCGCGATTGTCCTGCCGCTGATCGGGGTGCTCTTGGCGCTCACGCTGAAGTTCTCGGATCAAACAGCGCTGACCGATCAAGACATTGCCAGGTTTATCTTCACCCCTGCCGGAGCGGTCGGGGCGCTTCTGATCGGAAGCGCCGTCATCGCCGCGATGACACTCGACGTCGCGGTGATGACGGCCACGATCCGAAGCGGCGATCGGCGGCCGGCGGCGGCGCTGAGCGCCGGTGTCGCGTTCGCGGTCCGCTCCGCACCTGTACTCTTGGCTGTTGCCGCAGGGCTGTTGCTTCGGATCGTCGCGATGGCCATGCCGTTTCTCGCCGTCTGCGGTGTGCTCTACGTTAGATGGCTTTCCACCTACGACATCAACTATTACCTGACCTACCGGCCGCCCGAGTTCCTGACGGCAGTGGGGCTCATTGCGCTGGTCTTGGCGGCATTGACATTGGTGCTGCTCGACCGCCTGACCGGGTGGGCGCTGGTGCTGCAGAGGGTGCTTTTCGAAAGGAGCGGAACGAACGCGGCGTTCCGCGAGAGCCGCGCCTTGATGAAGGGGCGGCGGATCAAGCTGATCAAGATACTCGTGCTTTGGCTTGCCGTGCGCTTGACGGCGGGCGCGGCGATATCGGCTGCGACGGCATTCGCGCTTGCTTACGCACCGGCCCTCGGCCGCCAGAGCCTTGCCTCGGCGGCGATCGCTGTCCTGGTCTTTCTCGCGGCATCGCTTGCCGCTACCACTACGCTGAGCGCGTGGTCGAACGGGGCGCTGGCCAAGCTCCTGTTCGATCTCTACCGTCGCGTCAGCGACGGCCGGGCCTTCGACCGGGGTGAGAATGGCCCCTCGAGCGGAACCGGGCGATCGGCGGCATTGATGGTGGGCGGCTTCGCCACTATCGGCGTCCTTTCCCTTGGAAGCATCGGAACTGTTGTAGCTTTTTCCGAACGCATCAAGGCCGATGCAGACGTCGTCGTCATCGGCCATCGAGGGGCGGCGGCCTCACGGCCGGAAAACAGCATGGCCTCGGTCCGGAAAGCGATCGAGGATGGCGCGGACTGGGTGGAGATCGACGTCCAGGAAAGCGCTGACGGCGAAGTCGTCGTCGCCCATGACAGCGATTTCATGAAGTCCGCCGGCAATCCGCTCAAAGTATGGGACGCGACGCTAAGGGATCTGGATCGGATCGACATCGGCAGCTGGTTCGACCCGGCCTACTCAGACGAACGCACGCCTCTGCTGCGCGACGTTCTTCTGGCAGCGAAGGGTCGCTCGCGCGTCATCATCGAGCTCAAGTATTACGGGTATGACGTCGACCTCGAGAACCGTGTGATCGCGGTGGTCGAGGAAACCGGCATGGCCGACAGCATCGCGACCATGTCGCTCAAATACCCCGCAGTGCAGAAGATGCGGGCTCTGCGCCCGGAATGGCGGACCGGCGTCCTCGCTGCGACCGCCATCGGCGACCTTTCCGGTCTCGACGGCGATTTCCTGGCCGTGAGCCTGACAATGGTCTCGCCATACCTGGTCCGGAGGGCTGAGAGCGCG
Source organism: Defluviimonas salinarum (assembly GCF_026013545.1). GTDB lineage: Bacteria > Pseudomonadota > Alphaproteobacteria > Rhodobacterales > Rhodobacteraceae > Albidovulum > Albidovulum salinarum. The sequence goes on from NZ_JAPDOG010000019.1 coordinate 57,532, forward strand.
GGCAAGGACGTATATGCATGGACCGTGAACGATGCCGCCACGATGTCGCGGATGATTTCCATGGGCGTCGGCGGGCTCATCACGGACGAACCGGAACTCGCGCGGCGCGTCATCGTCGAAAGGAACGCGTTGCCAACGATTGCCAGGCTGGCGCTCTGGATCAGCGACAGCTTCGGCGTGACTTTCGACCGCCTCGCCAACGAGGTGGTGGAGCAATGAGGGCGACAGCATTGGCCGTCGCGCTGTTGGCCTTACCTGTCGCTGCCCAGGACGAGCCATCCACCTTTCTGCGCGCGCTCGAACTTCCGGCGCATCGTTCGCTCATGGCGAAAATCCGCGGCGCGAACCTCGCACCCTTCGAATCCGACGGCTGCAGCGGCGGCCTTTCGACATCGTGGCGGGTGGTGGCGGACCTCTTTCCGGACTTCGCCGACATGCACGACGACGCTCCGCCTTGGGAGGACTGTTGCGTCATTCACGACCGCGCCTACCACGATGCCGGCGGCGCGGCAGATGCCGAGGCAAGCTTCGAGGCGCGACTAGGCGCCGACGCGGCCCTGCGCGCCTGCGTGATCGCCAAGGGGCAGACGCGACGCGAGGAACTGGCCGAACGGTACAATGTTGCTCCGGACACGATCGACCGCGCCTACCTTGCGGTCGCCGAGGCGATGTACAATGCGGTTCGCTTCGGTGGCCAGCCTTGTCTCAACTTGCCCTGGCGGTGGGGATTTGGCTACCCGAAATGCGTGGCTGGCTTCTAATCCGCCAAGCCGGGCGGCGCGGCGGATGCTTACGCTGGACCCGATCTGGCGAAGCTGTGTTGCAGGTTCACGAGACCGATGTCTCGGGCCGCGCGGGCCGCGCAAGAAGCTGACAAGGGACCAGGCGCTGGCCTTCTTCGGCCAGCTTCCACGTCGGTTGTCGCCATGAAAGCCAGGGGTGACGTGCATTCATGAGGCCGCGTATATGGGCGCCAAACGGGGGTGACCTGTCGAAGGAAGATCGTACAGACCGAATATCAATTGGCCGGAAGATGGAAGGGCGCAAGCGCAGGCCCTTGCGCCTTTCGCCCAGGTTGATCACCCTGCGGCCTTGCTGGATCGCAACCGCGCTATCCGTTCCCGCAAGCTTTGGAACACCACGTAGAGCGCTGGAATCACGAATATTCCAACCACAGCCGCAGCGAGCATCCCGCCCGCCACGCCGGTTCCGACCGACCGGCGCGAGATCATCGAAGCCCCTGTCGCTGTCACCAGCGGGATGAGTCCGGCGATGAAGGCGAGGCTGGTCATCATCACCGCCCGGAAGCGTTCCCTCGCGCCTTCGATGGCGGCATCTGTCACCGCCATCCCCTCCTCGCGCCGCGCCTTGGAAAACTCCACGATCAGGATGGCGTTCTTGGCCGCCAGAGCGACCAGAACGACAAGGCCGATCTGGGCGTAGATGTTGAAAGGCAGGCCGACAAGCCAGACTGACCCCATTGTGCCCGCCACGCCGAAGGCGACGGAAAGCATCACCGGCACCGGTATCGTCCAGCTTTCATAAAGTGCCACCAGGAAGAGATACGCAAACAGAAGCGCGAGCATCAGGATCTGGGCGGTCTGGCCAGAGGCTTCCTTTTCCTGAAGCGCCGTGCCCGTCCATTCGTAGCCGTAGCCGTCGGGCAGCGTCGTTGCCGCCACCTCCTCCATCGAAGCGATCGCCTGTCCCGAGGATTTGCCCTCTGCCGGGTTGCCCATGACGGTTGCGGATCGCGTGTTGTTGTAGCGTTGAAGAAGCGATGGACCGACTGTGAATTCCGGTGTCGCAACCGCGCCCATGGCGACCATCTCGCCACTGCGCGAACGGACATGGATTCGCGCGATGTTGTCGACGGAACTGCGGTCGACCTCGCGCCCCGTGAGCTGGACCTGCCAGGCCCGCCCGAACAGGTTGAAGTCGTTGATATAGGCCGAGCCCAGGATCGATTGGAGCGTGCCGAACACGTCCGAAAGCGAGACGCCGAGCGCATAGAGCCGGTCGCGGTCGACGTTAAGGAAGACCTGCGGCGTCGAGGTCGAGAAGGTCGTGTTGACCCCGCCCAAGCCTTCGTTCTGGTTCGCCGCGACGGTCAGCCCGCGCGCGGTTTCGGCAAGTTCCACCGGGTCGCGGCCCTGCCGGTCCAGAAGCTGGAACTCGAAGCCGGATCCGGTTCCAAGGCCGGAGATCGGCGGCAGGTTGAAGGGCAGGACCTGCGCCTCCCTCAGCGCGGTACCACTGATGAAAGTCTGCCGGATCGCGGCGAAGACGGATTTCGTCAGCGCCTCGCGCTCGGCGAAGGGTTCCATCGTCACCAGGGTAAAGCCAGCGTTGGATTTCGCCAGCCCGTCGATGATCGAGAAGCCCGAAAGGCTCGTCACGCTCTGGACACCGGGAAGGTCCTTGACGATCTCGTAGACCTGACGCTGCGCCTCGACCGTCCGGTTGACCGAGGCGGCATCCGGCAGGCGCGTCTCGATCATGAAGTAGCCCTGATCTTCCGCCGGCAGGAAACCCGTCGGAACGACCTTGAACAGGAACCCTGTCAGGGCAACGGCCCCGGCGAGAAGCAGGACGCCAAGCACGGCGCGCCGCGCGATGGCGCCTGCAACGCGGCCGTAACCGTCGCGCGCCTTGTCGATCCCGCGTGAAATCATGCCCATCACGCCCTTCTTCGGCCCGTGGTGCGGCGACAGGATGATGGCGCAAAGCGCGGGCGACAGCGTCAGCGCATTGATCGCAGAAATCACCATGGAGACCGAAACGGTCACCGCGAACTGCTGGTAGAGCTGGCCCGAGATGCCCGGAATGAACGCGACGGGCACGAAGACCGACAGAAGGACGAGCGTGATCGCTACGATGGCGCCGGTGATTTCGCCCATCGCGGCCCGCGCGGCTTCGGTAGGGGACATGCCCGGATTGGCGGCCATCTTGGCCTCCACCGCCTCCACCACGACAATGGCGTCGTCCACCACGATCCCGATCGCAAGAACCATGGCCAGCAGCGAGATCGTGTTGATCGTGAAGCCGAACGCCTGCAGCGCCGCGAAGGTGCCCACGAGCGCGACCGGGACCGCAACGATGGGAATAATCGTCGCGCGCAGGCTGCCGAGGAAGACGAAGACCACGATGACCACGAGCACGAAGGCTTCGATCAGCGTGTGCTCGACCTCCGCGATGCTCTCCTCGACGAAGACCGAGTTGTCGCCGACGACTTCAAAGCTCACGCCCTGCGGGAAGGTCGCGCTCAACTCCTCCATGACGTGTTTTGCGCCTTCGGCCGCGGCAAGGGAGTTCGAGCCGGGCGCGAGGTAGAGCCCGATCAGCGTGGCGGGCGCGCCGTTGAACGTGGTCTGCACGTCGGAATTGCGTTCGCCCAGCCGAACCTCCGCGACGTCGCCAATCGTCACGACCGAGCCATCGGGGTTGGACCGGACGATGATGCGGGCGAACTCCTCTGGATCGGAGAGCCGCCCCTGCGTCTCGATATTGAGTTGCAGGCCGGGGTCGTCAACCATAGGCTGCGCGCCGATCCGGCCCAGCGCCGCTTGCAGGTTCTGCGCCTTCAGCGCCGCCGACACGTCGGACGGCGTCATCCCCAGCGCGGTCAGACGGTTGGCGTCAAGGATGACCCGCATCGCGAATTCGTTCGAAGAAAAGATGCTGGCGTCACCGATGCCCGGAACACGCTTCAGCGCGTCCAGGAGGTATATCCGGGCGAAGTTGGTCTGCGTCGCCGCGTCGACCGATGCGTCGGGCGAATAGAGCGCGAAAGCGACAAGCAGTGCGGTCGACTTCTTGGCGACCTTGACGCCGGTCTGGCGCACCTCCTGCGGCAGCAGGGGTTCGGCCAGCGCCACGCGGTTCTGGACGTTGACCGTGGCGATGTCGGGATCTGTTCCGACCGCGAAGGTGACACTCAGCGAATAACTTCCATCCGCGCCGGATGTCGACTTCATGTAGATCGAGTCTTCGACGCCGATGACCTTGTCCTCGATCACCTGGGCGACGGTCTGCTCTGTCACCGCGGCCCCGGCGCCGGGGTAGACCGCGGTGACCGACACCTGGGGCGGCACGATGTCGGGAAACTGTTCGACCGGCATGGACCGCATCGCGATCAGGCCAGCCAGGAAAAGCACGATGGAAATGACGGCCGCGAGCCGCGGGCGGGAAATAAAGACGTCGGAGATCATAGCTCAGTTGTCCCCTGCGGGCGCGGCGTCCACGGTGGCGCCGGGGCGGGCCTTGTTCACACCTTCGGTGATGACCATCTCGCCGGCATCAAGCCCGGAGACGACAATCGTTCGTCCCGCAGTCGTCGCCCCGGCATCGATGCGGCGCTGTTCGACAACGGACTCGGCATCGACGACCAGCACATAGGCGCCGGTCAGGTCGCGCAGCACCGCCTGCTGCGGTACCGTCAGCGCCATTTCCGGTTCGGCACCGCGAACAGTGACCGTCACCAGAGCGCCGTCCCGCAGGACGCCTTCAGTGTTGGCAAAGTTCGCACGGATAAGCACGGTATCGGTGGACTGACTGACCGACACGTCGGCGAAATCCACGGTGCCCGGCACCGGATAGACCGACCCGTTGCCCAAGATCAGCTCGACCGAGAAAACCTCGCTTTCGCCGCTCGCGGACGCCCTCTCGCGCAGGTCGAGTAGATCGCGCTCCGGAACCGGGAACTGCACGCTCATCGGGTCGGTTCGGACGAGTGGGACGAGTGTACCTGTGTCGGGACCTATCAGCGCACCGACATCGACACCTGACAGACCGACACGACCGGCGAAGGGTGCATTTATCTCGGTATAAGACAGGTTCAGCGCGGCCAGGTCTCGCTGCGCGCCGGCTCTCTGGACTTCGGCGGTCGCCCGCTGCGCCTCGGCGGTGGCCCGGTCGAGCTGCGACTGCGCGGACACCTGACGCGCGACCAGTTCCTCCTGCCGGTCACGTTCGATGAACGCGAGCCGCTCGCTTGCCCGCGCGCTATCCAGCACCGCTTCGGCCTGCGCGAGCGACGCCTGGTATTCCTCAGGCTCGATGCGGTAGAGGACCGAACCTTCCTCGACCGTTCCGCCCTCCGAGAAGCCAATTTCTTTCACGAAGCCGCTGACGCGCGCACGGATGTCGACTTTCTGCACGGCCACGACGCGGCCATTGAACGAGGCGCTTTGCGCGACCGCCGTCACCTCGGCGGGGGCGGCTGTAACGGCCGGCACGACCGACGGCGTGGATTGAGCATGGGCGGGTTGCAGCGTGCAAAGAATGACTGTCATTGCAATGGGAAGGCCGTGCTGCCGGATCTTCGACGCCATGATCCGAGACACATCTTTCCGAGAGATCAACTGCATCCTGCCCCCAAATCGAAATACGCAATTGGGGCCATTCTAGCGAGAACAATCCGTTTGTCATCTTCGACACGTTTCAGCGCTGGTCCTCGCCGCGCATCGTCTCGGCTACACTTCCTTGAAGGGTCGCTGGAGAGGCCTGCGGCGAACCTGATTGCGACCTCTTCATAGCGGTCCAAGGTGTTTGATCCCACGGTTTGATGGTGCGATCCATTCTTCGGAATGGAAGGAAGCACGGTGGGACAAGTTCGTCACGGCGGCGCCACGATCGAGCCAGCGCGGCGCCATCGGTTCGAGCCCGCCGGCGAGGGCACGCTGTCCGAGCTGCAATACAGCGATCGCAAGCTTTGACCGCGGCGCTGAGGGCAAGCCAGTCCGCGAGGCGCGCGGGTCTTCCTTTCACGGCGAGGTCTGTGACAAAGGAGGCGTCGATGCTGCGGATGAGCGTGACAAAACGCAATGAACTGTAGGCGTTCCGGAGGGCATATATCGAGAGCTGGCGGGACAGCCCGTTGAACCAGAGGGAATATTGCGAGGCGCATGGGCCGCCGCTGAAGCGGTTCGGGAACAGGTGGGCGAGGTTGTGTTGTCAGACGGACTTGAACTGGTCTCCACAAGGACAGCGACGCTGTCCCTTATGCCGCGCAGAGGCCGCGCAACTAGGGCAGGTCCATCAACGAACTTTACGAGACCGGCGGCGAGTTGGCGCCAGTTTTGCGATATGCGCGATATGACGAAATGCACGGAAGCAACCGGTTCCGCCGGGCGATCGGCGCTCGCGGCAACCAGTTCGTCCGACGCCGGCAACATTCGATCCGGCCGTCGTCAGATCCATGCCAGATCGCGGTATCGGCCCATCCCGTCGAGATGGATCCCGTTCCAAGGAGCATCTTTTCGGATCGCTCCGAAACCTCGCGCGTCCCGCAGAACGGATGCCGGCGCCGACGTCGCCATCGCAAGGGCGGTCCCGACGGCGACGCCGACCCGCTCGACGAGAACCAAGATCGCGGTGGGAAAATCGAGATCCGCCCCCGCGAGTGTGCCATCAGCCAGAGTCAGCCGACCGTCGCGCCGGATGACGCGACGCCCGTTCAGCGTGAACTCGGCTATGTCCGAACCGACCGTCGACATCGCGTCGGTCACCAGGAAGATGCTTCCCGGCGGTCGTTTTGACGAGAGCGCGACACGGATGCTGGCGGCGTGAACGTGGATGCCGTCCGCGATCAGTCCCGCGGATATCCCCGGCGTGGCGAGAGTCGCGCCGACGAGTCCCGGCTCGCGATTGCCCATCTGGCTCATCGCGTTGAACAGATGCGTGACGCAGCGTGCGCCGGCGGAAAAGGCAGCTTCGGCCGCAGCGAGATCGCAGTCGGTATGGCCGAGCGAAACGATGACGCCGGCCTCGGTCAATCGGGCAATCTGCGCTGTCGTGACATTTTCCGGCGCGACCGTGACCATCAGGTTCGGAAGGCGTCCGGCGGCCGCGCAAAGAAACGCCGCGTCCTCCTCCTCCATCGGGCGGATGAGCGACGGGTCGTGCGCGCCCTTGCGCGCCAGCGAAAGGTGGGGCCCCTCCAGATGGATGCCGAGGATGCCCGGAACGCCGCGCCGGATCGCATCCGCCACGGCATCGACGGCGGCACGGGTTTTCGCGGGCGTATCGGTGATGAGGGTGGGCAGGAGCGCGCGCGTCCCCGTCGTCGCGTGCGCTTCCGCGATGGCGGCCACCCCGTCTGGCGACGTGACGTCGTTGAACATCACGCCGCCGCCGCCGTTGACCTGAAGGTCCACGAACCCGGGCAGGAGCGTGCCGCCATCCAGTTCCACGATATCGAAGTCGGCCGGGATTTCTCCTGGGGACACGATTCCGCGGACGATGGCGCCGTCGAGCAGAACCGACTTGCCGGCGTGAAGCGTCGTCCCGTCGAAGATGTTGGCGCCCCGTAGCGCGCGCTTTCTCATACCGTCTCCGTGACTTTCCTGAGGTGTCGCGGTTCGTCCGGGTTCACGCCGCGCGACACCGCGACCTGCTCGACCATTGCATAGAAGGACACGATCAACGAGATCGGATCGGTGAGCGGGTGGGAAGTGCGGGCGGCCGGCAGGCGCGACGCCCGCGCCGCTTTGTCCGAGGTCGCAAAGACGATGGCACCTTTGCCGGCGATTTCGTCCGCCACCTCGACGAGCGCTCGCTCGGCGGCGTCCGCGGCGGTCAGGGCGATAACGGGAAACCCTCTGTCCACGATCGAAACGGGCCCGTGGAGCACCTCCGCGGACGAGTAGGATTCCGCGTGCAGCTGGCATGTCTCCTTGAACTTGAGCGCGGCCTCGTTCGAGATGGCGAGCGCCGGTCCGCGACCGAGGCAGAAGAGGGACTTGTGCGATGCGATCTGCTCTCCGAGCGCCCCCCAGTCCGCCGCGGCGGCGCTGGCAAGCACTTCGGGGAGTTTGCGGATTGCCGCCCGAAGGGCGTCGTCTTTCTGCCACTCCGCCAGCAGCCAGATCGCCGACACGATCGACGTGACGAAGGTCTTCGTGGCCGCGACGCTCAACTCGGCCCCTGCGTGCAGATTCAGCGTGTGTGCGCAGACACTCGCGAGGTCGCTGTCCGGATGGTTGGTCAACGCGAAGGACAGCGCGCCTTCCCGCCCGGCCATGTCGGCCATGCTGACGATGTCGGGGCTCTTGCCCGACTGCGAGATCGCGATGCAGGCACTGCCCCCCAGCTTCAGGCGTCGCTCATAGATCGACGCGATCGAGGGGCCAACCGATGCGACCGGAACGCCGGCCACGAGCTCGCTGGCATACTTGAAGTAGGTCGCGGCGTGGTCGGAGGATCCCCGCGCGACCGAGATCATGAATGCCGGATCGCGGTCGGCGAGGGCGGCCGCAGCCGATTTCATCCCTGGCTGCCCCTCGGTGAGGAGGGTCTCGACGGCGGCGGGTATTTCAAGGATTTCGCGGCGCATATGGGTCTGGGAAGGCATGGTCTAGTCCTTTGACAGGCGCAGTTCAGCCACGAAGTTGTAGGCGTCGCCGCGGTAGAGCGATTGGGTGAATTCGGCCACGCGGCCATTGGCGAGATACGAGGTGCGCTCGATCCGCAGTCCGGCATCCTTCGGCGTCACCGCGAGAAGCTCGGCCTCGCTCTCGCGCAGATTGACGGCTGAGATCTTCTGCAGCGCGCGTATCGGGCGATGGCCTGCGCGTTCGAGTACTTCGTAAAGCGACGTCTCGACCAGCAGCGGATTGGGCAGGATATCGGTCGGCAACGATGCGCGTTCGATCGCCATCGGCTCGCCGTTCGCGAGACGGAGACGCACGAGGCGCGCGACGGAATCGTCCGCCGAGAGGCCGAGCGCCGTCATCTCGTCGGGCGAGGGCATGAAGAGCCCGCGCTCCAACCAGCGGGAGGTTGAGTTCTTGCCGCGCCGCGCCATGTCCTCGGAGAACGAGGTCAGGCGCGACAGCTTCTGCTCGATCCGCTCAGGCTGCGAGGAAATGTAGGATCCCGAGCCCTGCCGCTGGATCACCGTTCCTTCGTCGGCGAGCGCCTGGATCGCCTTGCGGACCGTCACCCGCGAAAAATCCGTGATCGCGGCGATCTCGCGTTCCGGTGGCAGCGGGCTGCCCGGCGCGAGAACGCCCTGCGAGACCCCGTCGCTCAGCCGCCGCCGGAGTTGCACGTAGCGCGGCCCCGCATCGGGCCGGTACCAGGCCGATGGCTCGAGGAATTCCGCAATGTTCATGCTCGAGTCTCCGTTTCTTCGAGTATTCGGCGGGCAAGCTGCAGCGCGCCGTCCAGCGCCGAACCCTCGGGCCGGCCGATACGCTCGCGATGGGTGGCGGCGAGAAACGCCTCGTAATACGGGCCGAGGCCGCCCGTCAGGCAGATGATGTCGGCGCCGGACAGCCGCGCGAAGTCGAGGGCTCCGTTCAGGTATGCCGCCCCGCGATCCATCAGGATGCGGCCCACGGCGTCACCGGCCTTGGCCGCATCCACGACGAGCGGGGCAAGCCGCGCATAATCCGCCGGACGGGCCGCCCCAGCGAAGGCCACGATACCGACCGGCGCGCCGTCGAAGCGCGCGAGGATCGCGCGAGTCAGTCCGCTTTCGGGCGCCAGCCCGTCCCAAGCCAGAAGTGTGTGTTCCAACAGCTCGCGCCCGAGCCGGGCGCCGGACGCCTGGTCGCCGACATGGAGCCCCCATCCGCCGAGGAACCGCACGTCGCCGCCGCGTTTGATCGCCACGAATGCGCCGGTGCCGATGGCGAGCACGGCGCCGTCTCGCAGGCCTAGCACGCCGATGGCAGAGGTAAGCCGGTCGTCGCTGACGCCGCAGCGCGCATAGGGCAGCTGCGCCGCAAGCGCTCTCGCGTCCTGCGCGTTCATGATGCCGGCGAGGCCCGCATGGGCGATCAGTCGCTGCGGGTCGGGCGCCTCGCCCCCAAGCTCTCGCAACGCCGCAAGTACCGTTTCGCGCACGACATCGACTGTCCGTGCGGCATCGGTGGCGAAGTTCGCCGGCCCGCCCGATGCGCGCGACACCACGGTGCCGTCCGCGCGTGCGATCGCCACCCGGCAGCCGGTGCCGCCGCCATCAATCGCACAGAGATGGTATTCAACAATGCTACCCATATGATACCTATAGCATACCTATATACCGGAATAAAGTCCAAATCCGCGTCGCTATGGCCGAAAGGTTTGCAGTTTTATCGCTTCCTGCCTGGTAAGGCATTTATTGGTAGACAATAGGTATTAATTAGGTATCATAATTCGAAATCGAAGGGAGAATCACTGTGCCGCCAGGGGAATCGCAGGATAAAGCGGCCCGACCCATCGACGCGCTCCCGCGCGCCGATGCGCTGTCCGCCATGCTCACCTCCCACGCGGCCGCGGTCGCCGCGGTGGCGCCGGCGCGGCCAGCGATCGACGCGGCCGCTGGGCATCTGGCGGAGGCGCTCGCTCGGGGAAGGGCCGTTTTCTACGTCGCGGCCGGCAGTTCGGGCCTGATGGCGCTCGCCGATGCCTGCGAATTGCCCGGAACGTTCGGTGTCGATCCGCGGCAGATCCGCATCTGCATGGCGGGCGGGGTTCCGGCCGACGGCATCATGCCGGGCGCGACCGAGGACGACGACGGCGAAGCGACCGCCGCAGTGCGCGGCATGGCGCCGGGCGATGTCGCCATCGTTGTCAGCGCCAGCGGAACCACGCCCTTCGCCGTCGCCTTCGCAGAGGCCGCGGTGGCGCAAGGAAATACCGTGATTGGGATTGCGAACGTGTCGGCGGCCCGCCTTCTCGAGCTGGCGGACTTGGCGATCGCGATTCCGACTCCGGCGGAGGTGATCGAGGGGTCCACACGGCTGAGTGCCGGCACGGCGCAGAAGGTCGCGCTCAACATGATGTCGACCCAGGCGGGGATCCTGATGGGTCACGTCCATGACGGAATGATGGTCAATCTTGTTGCCGACAACATCAAGCTGCGCAAGCGGGCGGCGCGTATCGTGGCGCGGATCGCCGCAGTGCCCGAGGAGGCTGCGGTGCGCGCGCTCGAGGTGTCGCGCTACGACGCCAAGCTGGCGGTCCTGATCGCGTTGGGAGTGGGCGAAGGCGACGCGCGAAATCGCCTCGCCGGGGCGGGCGGGCGGCTTCGCGACTGCCTGGCGACGGCCCCGGGTGATCCGAGCACGAACTGAAGTTCCAACCAAGGGAGAGACAAGTGAAATCCATGACACTCAAAGGCGCTTTGCTAATCACCACACTGCTTGGCGCGACGTCTGCGACGGCGCAGGACGCCGAGTTGACCATCGAAAGCTGGCGCAACGACGACCTGACGATCTGGCAGGACAAGATCATCCCGGCCTTCGAGGCCGCGCATCCCGGCATCAAGGTGAAGTTTACGCCTTCGGCTCCGGCCGAGTACAACGCGGTGCTGAACTCCAAGCTCGACGCGGGCTCGGCGGGAGATCTCATCACCTGCCGTCCGTTCGACGCCTCGCTCGCGCTCTACGAGGCCGGTCACCTCGCGGACCTGAGCGATCTCGAAGGCATGGGCAGTTTCTCGGACGTGGCCAAGTCCGGCTGGTCGACCGATGACGGTGCGCATACCTTCTGCGTTCCCATGGCTTCGGTGATTCACGGCTTCATCTACAACAAGGACGCCTTCGCCGAGCTTGGCCTCGAAGTGCCGGCAACCGTGGACGAGTTCTTCGCCGTCCTCGACAAGATCAAGGAAGACGGCAGCTATATCCCGATGGCGATGGGCACCAACGACCAGTGGGAAGCGGCCACGATGGGCTACAACAACATCGGCCCGAACTACTGGAAGGGCGAACAAGGGCGCCTCGCGCTGATCGAAGGTGAGCAGAAGCTGACCGACGAGCCCTGGGTGGACCCCTTCCGCCAGCTCGCGAAATGGAGCGCCTATCTCGGCGACGGCTACGAGGCGCAGACCTATCCCGACAGCCAAAACATCTTCACGCTGGGGCGCGCCGCGATCTACCCGGCGGGATCTTGGGAAATTTCGGGATTCAACGCGCAGGCCGATTTCGAGATGGGCGCCTTCAAGCCGCCGGTGCCAAATGCGGGCGATGCCTGCTATATCTCCGACCACACCGACATCGGTATCGGGATGAACGCCGCAACAACCCATCCCGAAGCGGCGAAGACCTTCCTGAACTGGGTGGCCTCGTCCGAGTTCGCCAGTATCTTCGCGAACGAGCTGCCGGGCTTCTTCCCGCTGTCGAACGCCGAGGTCGAACTCCGCGATCCGCTGGCGCAGGAGATGATCTCGTGGCGCGACGCATGCGCGAGCACGATCCGGTCGACCTACCAGATCCTTTCGCGCGGCACACCCAACCTCGAGAACGAGACCTGGAACGCGTCGGTTGCCGTCATCAAGGGCGCCGAGGCTCCGGAAGCGGCCGCGCAGCGCCTGCAGGACGGCCTTGCCAGCTGGTACGAGCCGCAGAAGTAGGCGCGGTCGACACCAGCGCCCCGGGCGATCCTCCCCGCCCGGGGACTCATCATTCCCAGAAATGCACCGAGGAGACGCGAGATGGCGACTCTTTCCAAGCCCAAGTTCAGGTGGCACATCGCCGTGTTCCTGGCGCCCGCCGTGCTCGTCTACACAGCGGTGATGATCTACCCGCTGTTCAACACGCTGCGCCTGTCGTTCTTCGCCGAGATCGACCACGAGCGCGTCTGGGTCGGTTTGCGAAACTTCCGCACCCTGTTCCTGGACCCGGTCTGGTCGAAGCAATTCTGGAATGCGCTGGCCAACAACTTCTGGTTCTTCCTCATCCATATGGCTGTCCAGAATCCGATCGGCATCGCGCTCGCCGCGATCCTTTCCAGCCCCCGGCTTCGCTTCGCGGCGCTCTACCGCTCAGCGATCTTCGTCCCGACGATCCTGTCCTTCGTGATCGTCGGATTCGCCTGGAAACTGATCCTGTCGCCGATCTGGGGCATCGCGCCGGGTATGCTCGATGCAGTGGGGCTCAAGTTCCTGTACCAGCCGTGGCTCGGCAAGCAGGAATACGCCCTGACCACGCTCGCCCTCGTCTCGGTCTGGCAGTTCGTCGGGATCCCGATGATGCTGATCTACGCCGCGCTGCTGTCGATCCCCGAGGAGATTCTCGAAGCTGGGGAATGCGATGGCATCACCGGTCTGTCGGCTTTCTGGAAGATCAAGCTGCCGCTCATCCTGCCGTCGATCGGCATCATCTCGATCCTGACCTTCGTCGGCAACTTCAACGCCTTCGACCTGATCTACGCCGCGCAGGGCGCGCTGGCCGGTCCGGATTTCTCGACCGACATCCTGGGGACATTCATGTACCGCACCTTCTTCGGGTTCCAGCTCCAGCTCGGTGATCCGCATATGGGCTCGGCCATCGCCTCGGCCATGTTCGCAATCATCCTGGCCGGCGTCTGCATCTATCTTTTCGGCATACAGCGCCGTCTCCGCCACTACCAGTTCTGAGGAGTGGAACCATGAACAAGGCACGACGCAATCCCGGCACGACCATCGCGGCACATGGGGCGCTTGTCCTTTACACTTTGATCGCGCTCTTCCCGGTTTTCGTGATCCTGATCAACAGCTTCAAGACCCGCAAGGCGATTTTCCGCGAGCCGATGGCGCTGCCGAACACCGAGAGCTTCTCGATGATCGGTTATGAGACGGTGCTCAAACAGGGCGATTTCTTCCTCTACTTCCAGAATTCGATGATCGTGACGGTGGTCTCGCTGTTCCTGGTGCTTCTGTTCGGCGCCATGGCGGCCTTCGCGCTGGCGGAGTACCGGTTCAGGGGCAACACACTTATGGGGCTCTACCTCGCGCTCGGCATCATGATTCCGATCCGGATCGGCACCGTCGCGATCCTCGAGATGATGGTCGCGACCGGCCTCGTGAACACCCTGACCGCGCTCATTCTCGTCTATACCGCGCAGGGCCTGCCGCTGGCCGTCTTCATCCTGTCGGCATTCATGAAAGGCGTGTCGGACGATCTGAAGAATGCCGGGCGCATAGACGGGCTCAGCGAGTACATGATCTTCTTCCGGCTGGTCCTGCCGCTCGTACGCCCGGCGCTGGCCACGGTCGCGGTCTTCAACATGATCCCGATCTGGAACGATCTCTGGTTTCCATTGATCCTCGCCCCGTCGGAAGAGACCAAGACGTTGACGCTCGGCAGCCAGGTGTTCATCGGCCAGTTCGTGACCGATTGGAACGCGGTCCTGTCGGCACTGTCGATGGCGATCCTGCCGGTGATGATCCTTTATGTGTTCTTCTCGCGCCAGCTGATCCGCGGCATCACCTCGGGTGCGGTCAAATGAGGGTGCTGGTCGCCGGGCTGGGAAACATGGGGCGCAGCCATGCGCTGGCGCACCATGCAAACCCGGACGTGGAGATCGTGGCTTTGGTCAACCGCTCGGCCGTCGACCTGCCCGCGGCGCTGGCACGCTATCCGATGCACCGGGACTTCCGGACCGCGCTGGCAGCGACCAGGCCGGATCTCGTGGTCATCGCGACCTATACCGACAGCCATGCCGACTATGCTGTCGCGGCGATCGAGGCCGGGGCGCATGTCTTCGTCGAGAAGCCGCTCGCGACCAGCGCGGCCGAGGCCGAACGGGTCGTCGCGACGGCCCGGCGGCACGGACGCAAACTCGGCGTCGGCTACATCCTGCGGCACCATCCGGGATGGCAGCGCCTCATTGCGGAGGCGCGCGCGCTCGGCGGGCCTTACGTGTTCCGCCTGAACCTCAACCAGCAATCCGATGGCCCGACCTGGGAGACGCACAAGGCTCTGATGCAAACGACGTCTCCGCTCGTCGATTGCGGCGTGCATTATGTCGACGTGATGTGCCAGGTCACCAACGCGCCGCCGGTTCGGGTGCATGGGATGGGACTACGGCTTTCGGCAGAGATCCCCGCCGAAATGTATAATTATGGCCAGTTTCAGGTGATCTTCGCCGACGGCTCGGTCGGCTGGTACGAGGCGGGCTGGGGTCCGATGATGTCCGAGACCGCATTCTTCGTGAAGGACATCGTCAGCCCGAATGGCGCCGTGTCGATCACGGATGGCGACAGGGGTGCCTCAGACGATGTTGACGGACACACCAAGGTCGGGGGCCTCCTGGTGCATCGCCGCGAAGGCGACAGGCTGATCGCCCTGCCGGAAGAGCCCGGCCATCAGGAACTCTGCGACGCCGAACAGCGCTGGATCGTCGATGCAATCCGAAGCGATGCCGACCTGACCCGCCACATGAATGACGCGGTGCAGTCGCTGCGTATCTGCCTGGCCGCCGATGAAAGCATTCGCACCGGGCAAACCGTCCATCTGGGAGAAAGCTCATGACCGCCCTGAAACTCGAGAACGTCAACAAGTCCTTCGGATCGGTTCATGTCCTGAAGGACATCAACCTGACTGTTGAGGAGGGCGAGTTCGTCGTCTTCGTCGGCCCGTCAGGCTGTGGCAAGTCCACGCTCCTGCGGGTGATCGCGGGGCTGGAGGACGCGACGAGCGGCACGATCACGATCGGCAACGAGGTGGTCAATACCGTGCCGCCGGCGAAGCGCGGCATCGCGATGGTCTTTCAATCCTACGCGCTCTATCCGCACCTGACGGTCAAGGACAACATGGCCCTCGGGTTGAAGCAGGAGGGCCAGCCGAAATCCATCGTCGAAGAGCGCGTGACCAGCGCCAGCCGGATGCTCGATCTCGACCAGTATCTGACGCGCCGCCCGGCCGAACTGTCCGGCGGACAACGTCAGCGGGTTGCCATCGGTCGGGCGATCGTGCGGGATCCGAAGCTGTTCCTGTTCGACGAACCGCTCTCCAACCTCGATGCCGCGCTCCGCATGAACACACGGGTCGAGATCGCCGCGCTGCACCGGACGCTCTCGGCCTCGATGATCTACGTGACTCACGACCAGATCGAGGCGATGACGCTCGCGGACAAGATCGTGGTTCTTCGCGACGGGCGGATCGAGCAGGTCGGCAGCCCGATGGAGCTTTACAACAATCCGGCCAACCGGTTCGTGGCGGGCTTTCTCGGATCGCCCTCGATGAACTTCCTGGACCGCTCCGTGTCCGGCCTCGCCGCCGGCAGGACGCTCGGCATCCGGCCCGAACACCTGACGCTCAGAGCCGATGGGCAGTTGAGCGGAGAGGTCACGCATGTCGAGCGGCTTGGCGGCGACACGAACCTTCTCGTCAGGACAGACCAGGGCGAGACGCTGACCGTCCGCCTGTTCGGGCAGAACGCAACCGAAGTGGGCAGCCGGATCAGCCTCGGCTTCGATGCCGCCGCCGCGTTCTATTTCGATGATGCCGATCAGCGGATCCTTCCGGCGGCGGCGTGACGGGCGGGCCAGCTGGGACGGGCGTCGGCGGCGCGCCGTTCGGCCGATCTTCGATCAGAGACGGGCTGATCTTCCGTAATGTGTGAACACTTGAATCGCGCCAGCCCGAAAGGCTCCGTCGCTGGTATTATGGCGGCTCGGGAGGGAATGGCGTCGTCAGGGCCGATAGGCACGGCGCGCATCGTGATCGACGCGGAGGCCGATGTCGTTTGCGATATGGGCCGGCAGGTCGCTTACCATGCGGTAGTTGCGCCGTTCTTCCCGCATGCGTGTCAGCGAATGGTAGAGGTCGTTAACGGCTTTCATCTGTTTGCTCCTTCACGGATTTCAATGGAGCCTTTGTAGGGAGCGGACTTTTCTGACTGATGTCGCGTGGGCACGTACTTCGTTTCATTTGCTTCAGCTCCGCATTTCCGTTCGAGTATTTGAAACATGGAGTGGCCGATGGTGCCCGCGCCCGGGGCGCGGTCCATCCCCAATGCCGGTCCGTGCCAGAACCATCGGCACTGAAATAATTGAAGCATCACATGAAAACGAGCTGACACAGGGGTCGTTCAGGGTGGCGGCATCACCTTCGCAGCGGATGCCCAAATGACGCACGTCCAAGGTAGTCCAGGTGTTCAGTCCCGGCATCTGGTGGATCGGATCCACGATGAATCGATCGGGCTCTGAAATCCAGACCTTGCAGATGTATTCGTAAGGCGTGAGGCCGTTGAGGGTCTTGGCCGCCAACAACCTCGCCAGGCTGCCCCGGTTGCTGGTAAAATGAAGCCGAAGACCAGCGTCGCATGCGCAGGAAACGCGACGGCATGGGATGGACACGCATGGCCTCCGTCCGTTCGAAGGGAAAACCTCCAAGCACGCCAACTATTTCTGCGGCCTGTTAGCGATCGGAGCCATGCCAAAGGCCACCTCTTGATTTGGCGGCCCTTGTACTCCCAATTTGCGCCGGAGGTTAGCTTGCGAGCGCCAACTCTTCGGGCTCGTCATTGATCGTGGCCAGTTCGCGTCGCATGATCTTGCCGGAGCTGGTCCGCGGGACATCCGTGACGAACTGGATCTTGCGGGGACACTTGTAGGCGGCGAGATTCGAGCGGCAATGGTACATCAGCGCTTTCGCATCAGCCTCTGCGCCGTCCTTGAGGATCACGTAGGCCTTGGCAATCTCGCCCTTGACGGGATCGGGTTGCCGGCCCGCCGCGGCCAAGGCGACCGAGGGATGTGCCGCCAGCACCCGCTCGATCTCCGCCGGGTAGACGTTGAAGCCACCGGTGATGATCAGATCCTTGAGCCGATCGATCACGTAGATGCACCCGTCCTCGTCGATGGAGCCGAGGTCGCCGGTATGCAGCCAGCCGTCGGGCTCGATGGTCTCGGCGGTCTTGGCCTGGTTTCCCCAGTAGCCCTGCATCACGAGGGGGCCTCGGAACATCAGTTCGCCGGTCTCGCCGCGTGGCAGTTCTCGCGTCACCTCCTCGGGATCGACCACCTTGAACTCGCAATAGGGGAAGGCGACGCCGGCCGAGCCTGGCTTGTGAAGCCCGCCCGAAACTGAAG
Organism: Defluviimonas salinarum; assembly: GCF_026013545.1. Classification (GTDB taxonomy): domain Bacteria; phylum Pseudomonadota; class Alphaproteobacteria; order Rhodobacterales; family Rhodobacteraceae; genus Albidovulum; species Albidovulum salinarum. The sequence continues at coordinate 75,320 of NZ_JAPDOG010000019.1, forward strand.
ACGAGCCTGCGCCGGCGATCTCGGTCATGCCCCAGACCTCGTGCATCTCGATGCCGAAGGCCGCGTCGATCCTTTCGAGCACCGACACCGGAATAGTCTGTCCCCCCGTGCAGCCGAGGCGGAGCGAGCTGGTGTCGCTGGCCTGCAGCGACGGTGCGCTCAGGAGAAACATCCACATCGTCGGCACGCCATCGAAGATCGTGATGCGGTACTTCTCGATGGCCTTCAGCGCCTTTTCCGCTTCGTAACGGGCATGCAGCACCAATTTGCTGCCGGTCAGGAACATGCCGTTCATCAGGACGTTGCCGTAGACATGCGGCAGCGGCAGAGCTGAGAAGCCTATGTCGTCCGTGTGCCGGCCCTGCATCAGGAAAATCGACTTGGCGTTCAGCAGCACGGCCTTATGCGGCTGCATCGCGCCCTTCGGATGTCCGGTTGTTCCGGACGTGTAGGCGATGGTCGAAAGTGCGTCTGGCGGGACGCTGGCTGGCGTCGGCACCGGACGGCCCGAGTTGATGAGCGCGCCGAAGCCAGTCACTCCTTTAGGCGGTTTCGCGGCAAATGACACGAATGCCGAAACGCCGGTGTGGGCCTTCAGCCCGTCAAGTCTGTCATGATGATCGGATGACAGGATGATCGCCTTCGCGGCGCAGTCGTTTGCCACGTATTCCAGCTCGGGCTGGGTCAACATCGCATTGACCGGGTTGACGACCGCGCCGAGCCGCTGCACCGCGTGGTAGCTGACCACCCATTCCCATGAGTTCGACGCGTAGAGCGATACGACGTCACCCATGCCCACTCCGATGCCCTCCAGTCCGGCCGCCGCGCGGCCGATCAGATCCTCAAGCTCGGCAAAGCTGAAGGTTCGGTCTTCGAAGACCAGTGCTTCGCGACTGCCAAATTTGCGGGCGGCCTCGACCGACAGATGTCCCACATGCTCAAGCATTGCTCTCTCCCTTGGCTTCTGGCGGAAATCCATACTTTCCAGCCGGTTACCGATGGGGAGATCGTACCGGGCGGGCCGGGCACCGAACCATAGGGGTAATTCCCTATGTGGAGAAGATTCCGCTCTGCATGGCGTAGATCGCGGCGGTCGCCCGGCTTTTTGCGCCGATCTTGCGGTAGATGTTCTGCGTATGATTGTCGACGGTCTTGGGCGAGACCGAAAGTGTCTGCGCAATCTCCTTCATCGACAGGCCCTTTGCGATGTGCCGAAGCACATCCGCCTCGCGTGGGGTCAGGCCGTCCGGGAGCGCCGCCGCCCCCAAGGTCCGCCCATGCGACGCGTTCTCGAGCACATGCCGCGTAGCGTCCCTGGGAAACCGCCCAGCCGAGGCCTCGGCGAGAACGACATCCGCCGCATCGCCGGGGCTCATCGCTTCCCGCATGGGGAGGTCGCGGGTCAGTTCGTCATAGAAATTCGCGACAGCGATCAGCGAAGCGCCTCGCTCGGAGAGATGAATGTGACGGTGGTATCCTGATCCGTCGCAACGCTCCTCCACCGAGCAAGCCATTTCCCTGAGCGGATCGAAGACCGAGGACGTCGCCAGGATCTGTTCGGTATGGAATGAGAACGAGCGCAACTGCATCTCTTCCATGCGCGTCAGCGGCGTCGGCTTTTCAAGAATCCCGTTCGGGATCGCCGACTTGCCCAGATCGTGCAGCAATGAGGCGTTGAAAATCGCGTCGCAAACGTCCTCCTCGGCCCCGGCATTCAAGGCCGCGCGATAGGCGAGGCCAGCCACCTTCCGGGAATGGCCCAGATACCAAGTCGACTTGATGTCAATGAAATCGGCATAGGCTTCGGCCACGGTTCGGATGTCCTTCTGGGCGATGGAAATCGGTCCGCCCGGCTCGACGGACTTGAAGAGGTCGAAATCGATCCCATGCCCCGATCCGGCGGCGATCTCCTCTGGCGATACGAGGAAGGCTGTGACAACGTCGGGGTCGAACTGACCGCCAGACCGTGTCGCCGCAACTTCTGCCATTGTCCGAAGTCCTCCGGCGCGCCGGTGCAGTTCCATCGCCACGGCGAATTCCATGATCCGGGCGTTCAACGGAAGATCGTTTCCCGAAGGATGCAAGGGCGCCATTCCATCCCAGCGCGAATGGCGCATCGAAACGATCGTCGACACCCCTTCTGGCACCGGAAGCCGCTGTGCCAGCGCCTTGGCCTGGTTGCAATGCTGGCCGACGAAATAGTAGGCGTCATCACGCAATTGGGCGAGTGCCTCGATCCGCGCCCGTCGTTCGGCCGGGTCGACGTCCGTGGGAAGGCTGGCATCGAGTACCCGTCGCATCTCGTCGAGATTGTAAGGGTCGCTACGGGTGAATGCATTGTTGACGCCCTGCTCGGTGCCGAACCCGGCCGGAGCGATTTCATGCGCCGTCGCCGTGCATCCCATAAAGCGCAACAAAGTCGACCAGTAGAGCTCCGTCAGCTCAGCGCTGCCGAGGCCCATCCTTTGCCCGACGCGCGTTGCAATCAGCGCCGATCCCATAGCGGAGCCCTGAGGCTGACCGTCCGCCAGATCCGTCGCAAGCGACAGGGAGCCGAGGATTTCGGACAATAGGACTCTGTCTGGCTCCAGAGGCATGAAAACGCTTTCCAGAGTGAGTCTTTATGATGCAGAGAATGCTATCCGTATTTCGATCAGTCGGCCACGCATTCATCTTTGCGACCGATCGGCGGTTGCCCAAGTGACGTTCCCGTCGAAGCGGGTTTCTAACTGGCTTGCAGCGAACGACCGGAGCCTAATTGAGAGCAGGAACCGAGAAATTGAGAGGTATGCCGACCAACTTGAAAAGATATTTCTGATTCCAGACCGGCACACAATAGAACTCTTTGTTCGATAGCGTCGTCGAAGACTTGGGCAGCGGGATCCCCGAATTCATCGCGCCTGCCGCCAATTTCTACAACAATATAGGTGTCAGCTGGCTGAATAGGCACCCGCGGCGCTGTCAGAAGAAATCTGGTTAAGACGGGCAGGGCGGCCTCGTAGCCTCCGGCCATGACGAAACGCGACCCCTTCAAGTATCAAAGCTCGATCGTCTGATTGGGACCCGGCTGCGGACTTTATCAGATGGAGTAGTTGCCGCCCTCCCTCGACGGCATCGCAATGTGCCAAGAACGTGGTGAGAAATCCACTGAGCGTGAAGGACAGCAAGCGCGTGATCTGGACGCTGGGAAACAGAGGATTATGCGGACAAGACATCCGGACTCAGGCGGCCCTTTCGCGCGGGGCGCTGGGAAACAAAAGCTCCAGGTAGGAGCGGAACTGCTCGGACTGGCGCGCAGCCATGCCTGGGTTCTTGTGGGCGCGTTCGAGGATCAGGCCGCCCTCGATCACAGCGACAAACATCTCGGCCAGCTGCTTTGCAGAGACATGCCGTGCCGGCGGATGGCGGTCGATGACCTCCTGGAACTTGCGGATGTACATAGCCGTCCACGTCCTGAGCGTTTCGGCAACGAAATCTTTCACCGCGTTTTCGAAGTGATCGTCCTCGTAGGTGTAAAGCGCATACATGCAGCCCCGCGGCGGGTGTTCAGGATCGCAAAGGTAGGCTTCGAAATCCGTCAAGAATTTCAGGAGTTGGTCGAGCGGGTCATCATGGGCGGCCTCGGCTTCGGCGAGGAGAGTGCGAAACATCTTCATGTCGTTCTCCGCATACCAACGCATAAGCTGGTCGGCGAGGTCCGCCTTGGACTTGAAGTGGTGAAAGAAGGCGCCCTTGGTGAGGTCGGTCGCTCTTAGCACGTCATCGATCGACATCCCCGCGAAGCCCTTGGACATGACAAGCTGCTTGGCAGCCTTGAGCAGGCGCTCGCGAGTCGCTTCGGCCCTGGCGGTCATAGCTCTCTCCATACAGACTGGTCTGTATATACTTGAGAGTTGGTCAACCTACAAGGGCGCTTCGGTAAATCGGAGAAACTCTCGTAATGATAATTCCGAAGTATCTTCATATCGCTAGGGCCTGTTGACAAAAGGGATTCACACGGACGCCTGATCATGATTCAAGCTGGTATCTGCGATGGAGACCAGCTTGGCACGAGACCTGATGTCGGACGATGAGTGGGCGTT
>NZ_JAPDOG010000002.1 GCF_026013545.1 Defluviimonas salinarum
CGCCATTGGCAGGGGGGAGGAGCCCCCTGTGCAACCGAAGAAGCAAAGGGAGACCAACATGACGGACGACCACAAGTACAAGACCTTCGCCCGCGCCATCTCGCGCCGGGACTTCACAGAACAGTTCGATCGCACGGATTGACTGCATGCCCAAAGAGCCGTGGCAAGAGGCGAGTGGGTGACCAGCGCGTGGTGAGTGGCATTGACTTGATAGATTGCCACGGGGGGCGCTGTGCGATGCGCCAAGGGGGTATGGACCGCCCAAGACCCTCTACGACCGCTGGAAGCGATATGGCGGCGGGGGGCTGCGCTTTGATGATGGAGGGGCCTGCCTCCGAAGGCACGGAGCAGAAGGCCGTCGTGATCAACGCGACCTGTCTGAAGGCGCGCCGTGCGACCTCGAGCCTGCTGGCGAAAAGGGGATACGGGCGCCTGATTGGGCGCACGATGAGCGGACAGAACGCCACGCTGCATGCGGAAACGAGACTTGAAGGGCCGCTCGCCGCGGTTATTCACGACGGCGGGCCGGGTCCGCGGCTATAACGGAGCGGCGGCCCTGCTGGGCAGCCCGCCTGCAGCCGAGCAGTTGATCACGGATCGGGCAATGACACCGACTGGATCCGGGAAGCACTGAAAGACAAGGGGATACGCCCCTGTCTCCCCGGCCGGGAGTCCAACGTAAAAGCCGTCCGCTCCGACAAGCGGCGCAACCGGATCGAGATCATCTTCGCGCAATTGAAGGACTGGCGCCGCGTCGCAACCCGATACGGCAGCGGCCCGTAGGTCTTCCTCTCCGCTGTCGCCCTCGCCGCGGGCGCCATGTTCAGGCTTTGAGGGTCCATGTGTCTGGACCCTAAATCGACCGATGTCGAATCTTGTTCGAATGTCGGCGACTTTCCTCATATCCGGCATCGGGTCCCATCGCGTCGACGACGCAGGTGACGAACAGCCCGACGTTTGCCCGCGCCATAGGAGATCGCCCGCATCCCGCCACCGGCGGCGCGCCGGAGACGCCGCTCATCATCATGCCAATCCCTCGGCATAGTTTCGGGCCTTCGACATCTTGCCGATCCCCGGATTGAACGAATTGGTCGGATCGCAGGTCCTGTAGAACTCCGCGAGATCCGGCTTGGCGGCGTAGAGGTGTCCGACATTGTGCTCGGCGGGATATTCCGCGCCGCGCGCGTCGAGCAACTCCAGCATCCGCGCTTTCAGCTCGGCGGGGTCCGCGCCCTTCCTGACGATATAGTCCTGGTGCAGGACGTGGCACATGAAGTGACCATAGTAGAGCTTGTGGACGAGCTTGTCCTCGATCTCGGCGGGCAGGCGCTCGTACCAGTCACGATCGTTGCGGCGGAGCGCGATGTCGAGGGGGATGATGTCCTCGACCTCGCTGCGGTGGATCGCCATGTAGCGCACGGCCGCCCCGGCGGCGGCGAAGCGGTGCAGGCCCGCGATCTTGGCCTCGCGGTCGCTGCATTCGAAGTAGTCGCCCTCGCGGCCGGCGAAGAAGCGGGCGAGATAGTTCCCGGCCTCGTCGATCCCGCCGTCGCGCATCTTCAGGATCAGGTGGTGGCGGTAGCGGTCGCGGAACGCCTTCATCCGACGCGGCAGCACCGAGGGCGTGAGCCGCGCGACAATCTGCATGAAGCGGTCGGTGAAGTTCGCGAGGCCCGGCACGTTCCTCAGCCGCGCATCGACGGCACCCTTCAGCGCGAAGAAGGCCGGCAGCCGGTCGGTGCCGAGCCAGTCGATCATCATCACCGTGTCCTTGCCGTATCTCGCGGTGATGTCGAAGACCTCACGCTCCATGTATTCGGCCGAGACCGGCAGCGTCTCGAACGTGCTCAGGATGTGGCGGCGAAGCTCCGCGAGATCGCCGACATCATCGGTGCCGATATAGAAGGTCCTCTGCGCGTCCGGTTTGGGATAGGTGTCGAGCCGCACGGCGAAGACGCCGAGCTTGCCGGCGCATCCCGACGCCTCGTAGAGCCGGCGCTTGTCGGCGTTGAACCGGGCCGGGGTGTCGGCCTCCACGTTGCGGACCTGGGCGGCGTAGTCGGTGGCCGAGGCCTTGCGGTTCGTGGCCGGTGCCTTGGGGTCGAAGTCGCCCGCCTCGAGCCGGCCGAGGATCTCATCGGGCGTGTCGCCGAGATCGAGGCCGAGATGATTGACGAGGCTCAGTTCTCCGTCCGCGCCGAGATGGGCGTAGAGCGAAAGCTCGGTGTAGGACGGCCCGCGCTCCACGAGCGAGCCGCCGGAATTGTTGCAGACCCCGCCGACCACCGAGGCGCCGATGCAGGACGACCCGATCACGGAATGGGGCTCTCGGCCCGAGGGCGCGAGAAGCTTCTCGAGTGCGAAGAGCGTGGCGCCCGGAAAGGCGATGATCTGCCTGCCGCCGTCGAGCGTCAGGAGCCGGTCCATCCGGCGGGTATTGATCAGCACCACGTCGCGGTCGTAGCTGCCGCTTGGCGTCGAGCCTTCCGTCAGTCCGGTATTCGCGGCCTGCATGATGACGATCTTGTCCGCCGCCACGCAGGCCTGAAGCACTCGCCACTGCTCGATGAGCGTGCCCGGCCGCACCACCGCCAGCGCCTCGCCCTCGCCGGAGCGGAAGCCGCGGCGGAAGCGCTCGGTCGCGCGGGCGCCGGTCAGGACGTGGCGGCGCCCGACGACGTCGCGCAGGGTCTTGAGTAGGGTCGCGTCATCCATTGCCCCGCCCTCAATACGCAACCGAGGGCAGCCAGGTCGCGAGCGACGGCCAGAGGAAGACCAGGAGCAGGCCGGTGAGTTGCAGGAGCACGAAGGGAATGATGCCGCGATAGATGTGGACGAGGCTCACCTCGGGCGGGCAGACGCCCTTGAGATAGAAGAGCGCGAAGCCCACGGGCGGCGTCAGGAACGAGGTCTGCAGCGTCACCGCCACGAGGATCACGAACCACACCAGGGCGGGCTCGTCGATGACGCCATAGCCGTCGATGTCGATGCCAAGCCCGTTCACGATCGGCCGCATCAGTGGCAGCACGATCAGCGTGATCTCGATCCAGTCGAGGAAGAAGCCCAGAACGAACACGATGAAGAGGATGAAGAAGATCGTTCCGTTCGGGCCGAAACCGGTACCGGTCACGACACTCTCGATCAACTCGTCGCCGCCGAGTTCCCGCAGCACGTAGGAAAAGACCGTCGCGCCGAGGAAGATGGCGAAGATGTAGGCCGTGGTGTTGAAGGTCGAGACAAGCACCGCCTTGAGCTTCGGGAAGGTCAGCTTGCGGTTGAAGAGCGCCAGAAGCGTGGCGCCGAGCGCGCCGACGCCCGAGGCCTCGGTTGGCGTGGTGATGCCCATGAAGATCGAACCGAGCACGGCCAGAATCAGCGCGAGCGTCGGCAGAACAGCGACCATCACGTCTTTGACAGCGTTCCAGTCGGGTCGCGTGGCGCCCTCCGGCACCGGCGCCGCATCCTTGTTCATCTGGGCGAGGACGAAGATATAGACAAGGTAGAGCGCTCCGATGATGACGCCCGGGAACACCGCGCCCATGAAGAGATCGCCCACCGACAGCGCCATCTGGTCGGCCATGATCACCAGCATGATCGACGGCGGGATCAGGATGCCGAGCGTGCCCGAAGCGGCGACCACCCCGGCCGCAAGTGTCGGCGCATAGCGCTGCTTCATCATCGAGGGCAGCGACAGGACGCCCAGCAGCACCACGGACGCGCCGATGATCCCGGTCGAGGCGGCGAGAATGATGCCGATCATCGTCACGGTGATTGCAAGGCCACCGCGCACGGTCCCGAAGAGCCGCTGCATCGAGGTCATGAGCTTTTCGGCGACGCCACTCTCGTCAAGCATCAGCCCCATGAAGATGAACATTGGCAGCGCCACGAGAACGGCGTTCGACATCGTCGCGTAGATGCGGTTCACCACCGCGCCGAGCGTGAGGTAGTCGAGCCCGGTCAGCGTGCTGTCCAGACCGGTCCAGAGCATCAGGTCGTTGTCGAAGAGAAAGGCGACACCGCAAAAGCCGACGCCCACGCCCGCCAGGGTCCACGCCACCGGAAACCCGGTGAAGAGAAGCCCGATGAAGCTCATGAACATCGCGATGACCAGTTTCTCTTCGGTCGGCTCGACCAGCGTGCTCAGCGCGAGCGTCGCGACGGCAAAACCGATCGCGCCCCAGAGGAACGTCCTGAGCTTCCTGCCCTCGCGCTCCTGCGCGGGGCCGGTGGTCAGCGCGTGCAGGTCGTGGATCAGGCGCGCGAGCGCCGCGAGCGCAAGCAGGACGAAGCTGATCGGCATGACCGCCTTGAAGATCCAGCGGTAGGGCAGGCCGGTCGGGCTGTCGGAGCTCTCGTTGATGCGGAAACTCTCATAGAAATAGTCGTAGCCCTGATCGATCATCAGGAAGATGAAGGGCGACAGGAGCGCAAGGAGGCCGATCACATCCACGATCCGCTGCGCATGGCGCGAAAGCTGCATCCGGAACACGTCGACCCGGACATGGCTGTCCGTGACCATCGCGTACGACAGGCCAATCATCGTGGCGAATCCATAGAGGTGCCACTGGATCTCGTCGAGCTTGGGGTAGTTCTGACTGAAAAGGTAACGCAGCGAGACCTGCGACACGATCGCGGCAACGAGCAGGAGATTGGCCCACATCACGACGTGGCCAATCCCCTTGACGATGCGGTCGAGACCTGTTGCGACTGGTTGCCGGTCCGCCTCGGAGTGTTCGAGGAACTGCTCGTAGGTCTCGATCGGATCGGTCGACAGTGGCGTGAGTTGATTGTCCTGGGCCATGGCCCCCTCCTAAGGATGCGGCCGCGTGCATTGGTCGGCGCTGCGGCAGGGCGATCTATGTGCAACGGTTGGCGGTGGGGCGGCGGGATGCGCCGCCCCGGGCACCATTACTTGCGAGGAAGGAAAGCGTTTTCCTTCCAGATCCGGTAGCCCGCGCGGAATTCGTCCATGTCGGCCAGGACCTTGGCAAAGAACGGATCTGCCGCCGCCTCTTCCTTGGCAACTTCTTCCCAGGTGGTGCGGAAGGTCGAGAGCATTTCGTCCGACCAGGTCTTGATGGTGACGCCGTTGTTGTCGACATTGTCCTTCAGCGCGGCGAACTGGCCGGCTTCGCCCTCCGCGAAGCTGTCCGTCATCGAGGCCTTGCAGGCCGTCTCGATGATCGCCTTGTGCTGATCCGTGGCTTCGTTCCAGACGTCCTTGTTGACCAGAAGCTCGAACACGGTCGCCTGCTGATGCCAGCCGGGGAAGTAGTTGAACTTCACGAGCTTGTGGAAGGCGAGGCGGGCATCGACCGCCGGCATCGAGAATTCCGTCGCGTCGATCGCGCCGTTCTCGAGCGCCGGGAAGATCTCGCCGCCGGGCAGCAGCGAGGTCGCCACGCCGAGTTTCTGCATGACTTCGCCGCCAAGGCCGAAGAAGCGCATCTTCAGGCCCTGAAGATCGGCCGGGGAGTTGATCTCCTTGGCGAACCAGCCCGAGGTCTCCGGGGCGATGATCGCGCAGGGGATGACGTGGACATTGTAGCCCGCCTGGTCGTACATCTCCTGATACAACGACATCCCGTTGCCGTAGTAGAGCCAGGCCATGTATTCGCCGGCCTCCGGTCCGAACGGCACCGCCGAGAACAGCGGCGCGGCCGGGATCTTGCCCGCCCAATAACCGGCGGTGGCGTATCCAGAGTTGATCTTGCCCGAAGAAACCGCGCCGAGAATCTCGAAGGCGGGAACGAGCTTGTCGGGCTCGTAGATCTTCATCTGAAGGGTGCCGCCAGACATCAGGTCAAGCTGTTCGGCCACGCGCGGAATCGGTGAGCCCAGTCCGGGCAGCGCGGTCGAAAACGCGATCGGGGTTTTCAAGAGCAGCTTTTCCGCTGCATGCGCCGCGCCCGCCGCCAGGACCGAGGCGGCAACGGCAAGTGATGTGAGCGTGTGTTTCATGTTCTCCTCCACGGTTTCCGGACGGGCCCCTCCTGGCCCGGTCGCGGCATCGGAATGCGGTGATGCCGAGTGGACAATAAACTTTACCAATGATGTGGGTCAACAATTTTATTTACCACTTGCACCCCAAGATCTCTTGAGCAATCGGTTACCTTCAAGTCGTCGAGGCCGCATGCGTATTCGAAGTAGCAGGTTAATTCTTTGATATTATGTCGCTTGTGGCGACAGAGGCCGCGCCGGCGCCCGGCGCTTGAAGTGGCCGCCGTTATGGTCAATAATATGCATCTTCAATCCGATCATGATCGGAGCGCGGCGCCACCAGGAGCAGGACATGGACCGGAACAGCCCTTTCGAGCCCGTCGACCACGAATCCATCGCCGAGGCGGTCGTCCGGCAGATCGAGGCGATGATCGTGTCCGGCGTCCTGCAGGAAGGCCGCAAGCTGCCGTCGGAACGTGAACTTGCGGAGACCTTGAACGTGTCGCGCCCGAAGCTGCGCGAGGCGCTGAAGACGCTGGAGGATCGCGGCCTGCTGGTCGTGCGGCATGGCGAAGGCTCGTTCATCGCGCCGCTGACCGGCAAGGCGATGTCGCCGGCGCTGCTGTCGCTCTACGGCCGGCATTCGGACGCCTTCTACGACTATCTCGAATACCGGCGCGAGCAGGAGGCTTTCGCCGCCCGCCTCGCGGCGCAGCGCGCGACGACGGACGACAAGGAGCGGATCGCCGCGATCCTCGACGACATGAAGACGGCTTGGGAGAAGAACGACTACGAACTGTCGCAGAAAGCCGATTTCGCGCTGCATTCGGCCATCGTCGATGCGAGCAACAATGCGACCCTGATTCACATCATGGCGTCGATCTACGACCTGACCCGGCAGGGCGTCTTCTACAACCGGGACTATCTTCGGACCATCGACGGCACCGGCGAACGGTTGCTGGAACAGCATGTCGAGCTCGGCACGGCGATCATCGACGGCGATCCCGCCCGGGCCGAAAAGGCGGCGCGGGACCATATGGACTTCGTCGAGCAGTCGTTCCGGCTGGGGCAGGAACGCGACCGCAGGGAAGCCTTGGCGGCGAAGCGGCGGATGATGGCGTAATTCTCGCTCGAAAGACTTTCAGCGTGACGAGATGTCTTCGATCGGTCACCGCCTGCCCGACGAGCCAGGCCGAGACCTGGCTTCCGGGTTGCCTTGCCAGATTTCGATCGCTCAATCCCGGGGGAGATCGCCGTCAATGCCGCCATCTGGGATCGCCCGGATGATCTCATTGTCGACATTTCGACCTCGGTGAGGCGACCGCGTCCGCTGCGCGCAGCTTCCGCAACGAGCTGCATCATCAGAACTCCGCCGAGATGCAGATTGTCGAGATCTCCGACCACAAACCGCCGTGGTGGACAGTTGGACGATCAGCGCGCCGGTGCCGCTGCAGCAGCTTCTGAACCAGGAGGCATGGGCGGGTCCGTCAATCGCGCTACCTGCCTTCGGCCGTCTGAAACCGGGTCGAGGGTATTCAAGATCGCATCGGGCGGATCGGCGCCTCCACATTCGCAGCCGGCTTTGCGCGCGGAACACAGCACTTCCGCCGGTTTATCCGGCCTGGAGCCCGGTGCATGGCAGTTTGAAATGACAGAATTATTGTATTGTTGACTGAATGACAGAAAACTTGCACAAATTGATATGGTTCGATTCCGTCATGTGAGGCCTGCAAATGTCCGTCCCGTTGAAAACCCGCCTCGCGAACGCGATGAGTGAGGGATCCAAGGCGGACAAGGCGATTGCCAACTACATGAGCGGCGCGCTCGAGGATCTGCCTTTCGAGACGGCCGCGAGCATTGCCGCAAAAGTCGAGGTCAGCGAAGCCACCGTAGGACGGTTCTGCCGGTCGATCGGCTATGCGAGCTTCAAGGACCTCAAGGACCATCTGAAGGACGATATCGGCGATCACCCATGGCTCATGAGCGACCGGTTGAACGAACTGCGCCGGAACGCCGAACACGACGCGTCCCACCTTGCGCGCGGGATGGAGCTCGAGATCGCGGCGCTGGTGAAGGTCTACGAGATGACCACGACGGCGGAGTGGCGGCGGGTGGTCCGGCGCCTGGCCAAGACCGATCGGGTCCATGTCGCCGGCTTCCAGACCGAACGCGGCATCGCCCAGTACTTCGCCAACCAACTGCAATACCTGCGCGACGGTGTCACGCTGATGGATCTCGCGGGTGGCAACTTCTCGGAGCTGCTGGTTTCCGAGACTCCCGCCTGCCTCGTGATCTTCGAGGCGCGCCGCTACTCGCGCCTCGCTAAGGTATTGGCGGCTGAGGCGCGGGGTGCGGGCATTCCGGTGACACTCGTCACCGACGTCTTCTGCGACTGGGGCCACGCGGTCGCCGATGAGGTCTTCGCCGTCACGACCCAGGTCAACCAGTTCTGGGACTCGACCGCCGTGATGGCGAGCCTCGGCAACCTCTTGATCAACGGCGTGTTCATGGAGCTTGGCCCCGCCGTCGAGGCCCGTTTGCGCAGGACAGCCGAACTCTACGGACGCTTTACCGGCCATGTCGGCGACCCCGTCGCCCAAGTGGCGAAATGACAACGATCGGGTTCCACGAGGAGGAGAACGCATGAACACGAAGAACAGACTGGCCGCGGCACTGTGCGCGACCGCCATTGCCACCGCGATGGCCGCTCCCGCGTCCGCGCAATCGCTGCGGCTCGGGACGGAGGGCGCATACCCCCCGTTCAACTTCATCGAGTCGAATGGAGAGATCGCCGGTTTCGACGTCGAGATCGGCCTCGAACTTTGCAAGCGGATCGGCGTGGAATGCGAAGTCGTCGCGCAGGACTGGGACGGAATTATCCCGGGACTTCTGGCGAACAAGTACGACTTCATCATTGCCTCGATGTTCATCACCGAGGACCGCAAGAAGCAGGTCGATTTCACCAACCCCTACTACCTCGCCGCGATGACCCATGTCGCGCCGAAGGGGGCCGGCATCACCGAGTTCACCAACGAGGCGCTGGCCGGCAAAGTGATCGGCGCGCAATCCGGCACCACGCAGGCGGACTACGTCGAGGCGACTTATCCCGATGCCGACATCCGCCTCTATCCGACGCAGGACGAGGTCAACCTCGACATGGCAAGCGGCCGGATCGACCTTCAGGTCGGCGACATGCTCCCGATGCTCGACTGGACCAGGAAAAGCGACGACGGTGCCTGCTGCGAACTGGCGGGCGAGCCGATCACCGACCCGGCTTTCGTCGGCGAGGGCGTCGGCATCGCGGTGCGCCAGGAGGACGACGAGCTGCGCGAAAAGCTGAATGCCGCGCTGGCGGAGATCCGCGCCGACGGCACCTACAAGTCGATCAACGACAAGTATTTCGACGTCGACGTCTACACGATGAAATGACGACCCTCGTCCCCCCGCCCGAAGGACTGACCCATGTTTGAACTCTTCGCATATGGCGACGCAGGCTGGGGGGACGAAATCCTTCGCGGGCTGGCGATCACGGTCCAGCTCGCGATCGTCACGCTTCCCGTCGGGCTTTTCCTCGGGTTCCTGGCCGCATTCGCCTCCCTGTCCGGCCTCCGGCCCCTGCGGGCGCTGGGTTTCGGCTATACGACCATCATGCGGGGCCTGCCGGAAATCCTCACGCTCTTCGTCGTCTATAACGGCGCCGGGCTGCTCCTGAACAAGGGGCTGCGGTGGTGGAATCCAGACGCCCCGCCAAGCGACTTCAGCCCCTTCGCCGCCGGCGTCATCGCGCTTGGCATGGTGTTCGGCGCCTTCGCCGGCGAGGTGTTGCGCGGTGCCTTCCAGTCGCTCGACAAGGGACAGGTGGAGGCCGGCCGTGCGATCGGCATGACCGACCGACAGATCTTCCGCCGCATCCAGCTGCCTCAGCTCTGGCGCTTCGCGCTGCCCGGCCTTGGCAATCTCTGGATCAACATGCTGAAGGATACCGCGCTCGTCTCGGTGATCGCGCTCGACGACCTGATGCGCATGACCAAGGTGGCCGTGGGTGTGACCAAGCAGCCCTTCACCTTCTACCTTCTGGCCTGCCTGATCTACTGGGCCATGTGCGTGCTGTCCGAAGTCGTCCTGGCGCAGATGGAGCGCCGCGCCAATCGCGGAATCCGGAGGGCCGTCTGATGAACCCGATCGAGATCCTTTTCGAGTATTGGCCCCGGCTTCTCGACGGCGCGCTGATGACGCTCAAGTTGACCTTCCTGGGCGCGCTCATCGCGGGGCTGGTTTCGCCGGGCCTCGCCCTGATCCGGGTCCAGGCCGCGCCGATGGCGCAGGCGCCCCTGCGCCTCTATGTCTCGTTCATACGTGGCACCCCGATCCTCGCGCAGCTCTTCCTGATCTTCTACGGCTCCGGCCAGTTCCGCCCGGCACTGGAGGAATGGGGCCTCTGGACCTTCTTCCGCGACCCGTTCAACTGCGCGCTCCTCGCCTTCGCGCTGAACTCCACCGCCTACCAGACCGAGATCCTGCGCGGCGGCATCATGAGTGTACCGCAGCGGGAGATCGAGGCCGCGAAGGCGATCGGCATGAGCAGGTCGAAGATCCTGCGCCGGGTAGTGTTCCCGCACGCCTACCGCATCGCCTGGCCCGCACTCGGCAACGAGGTGATCCTCTTGATGAAGGCCAGCGCGCTTGCGAGTGTCGTCACCGTCTTCGACGTGATGGGCCGCACGCGCCAGATCTTCTCGCGCACCTTCGATTTCTCGGTCTATCTCTGGGCGGCCCTGATCTATCTCTGCATCACGGCGGCTTTCGTCCTGCTCTGGCGGCAGGCGGAGCGGCGCCTCAGCCGCCACATTCACGCCCCCGGAACACCCCGCGCGTCCGCGCAGCCCTTCAAGGAATCCCAAGCATGACCAAGCCGGAAACCATCCTGAAGGCCGAGGACATCCACAAGTCCTTCGGCAGGCTCGAGGTCCTGAAAGGCATCTCGCTCGAGGCGCGCAACCATGACGTCATCTCGATCCTCGGCTCGTCTGGCTCGGGCAAGTCGACGTTCCTGCGCTGCCTGAATTTTCTCGAGATACCGACCTCCGGCAAGGTGACGGTGCATGGCGAGGAAATCCTCGTGAAGAACGGCAAGCCGCAGAATGTCCGCCATATCGAGGACATCCGCAGCCGGCTCGGCATGGTCTTTCAGCAGTTCAACCTTTGGACGCACCGGACGGCGCTGGAAAACGTCATGGAGGGTCCGGTCCAGGTTAAGCGCGAACCCAATGCCGAAGCCCGTGACAAGGCGGAGGCGCTCTTGAAGCGGGTGGGGCTGGAGGATCGGATGCACATGTATCCCTCGCAGCTGTCGGGCGGTCAGCAGCAGCGGGTAGCGATCGCGCGGGCATTGGCGATGGAGCCCGACGCGATCCTGTTCGACGAGCCCACTTCGGCGCTCGATCCTGAACTGGTCGGCGAGGTGCTGAAAGTCATGCAGTCGCTCGCCGCCGAGGGGCGGACGATGATCGTCGTGACCCACGAGATGGGCTTCGCGCGCGAGGTCTCCTCGGAGGTCGTGTTCCTGCACGAAGGCCGCATCGCCGAACAGGGACCGCCGGACGAGATGTTCGCCAACCCGAAGACCGAGGTTTTCGAACGCTTCATCTCGAAGGTGAAGTGATCCGACCTGCCGCCGATGCCACATCCCAAAGCCAAGTGAAGTGCCCTGAATGCTTGAAATGACACAGACCGTGCCTGCGATCCGCGACGGGGTCCGGATCGAAGCCGCCGAGCTCCGCATCGTCAACCTTCCGCTCGTCACGCCCTTCGTGATCTCGACCGGCACGATGACCGGCAAGACCTTCCCGCTTCTCGTCCTCAAGGGCGAGGGGCTGGAGGGTGTCGCCGAGGGCGTGATGGACCCCCAGCCGGATTATCTTGAGGAGACCGTTCCGGGCGCCATGGCGTTCCTTAGGGAACAACTGTTGCCCGCGATCATCGGGAAGCGGTTCACCTCGCCTTACGAGCTTGCCTCGATCCTCGACCCCTGGCGCGGCAACCGGATGGCCAAGGCGGTGGTTGAGATGGCGTTCTGGGACCTCTGGGCCAAGAGCCTCGGCCTGCCGCTCAAGGCGGCGCTCGGCGGTGTGGGCGACAACGTCGATGTCGGCGTCAGCCTCGGCATCGCCCCGGTCGAGACGACGCTGGAGCGGGTCGAAGAGGCCGTCGCCAATGGCTACAAGCGGACCAAGCTCAAGATCGCGCGGGGCCACGATGTGAAGATCGTCGAGGCCGTGCGCGCGCTTCATCCCGGCATCAAGCTGACCGTCGATGCCAATACCGATTACGGTCTGGCCGACCTGCCGGTTCTGCAGGCTCTCGACGACTTCGCGCTGGATTACATCGAACAGCCGCTGGCCTATGACGACATCCACGATCACGCCAAGGTGCAGGCGGCCCTGAAGACGGCGATCTGCCTCGACGAAAGCATCCGCAGCGCGTCGGATGCGCGCAAGGCGCTCGAACTCGGCGCCGCGCGGGTCATCAACATCAAGGTCGGCCGTGTTGGCGGCTTCATGGCGGCCCGCGCAATCCATGACGTGAGCGCGGCCTTCGGCGCCCCGGTCTGGTGCGGCGGCATGCTCGAAAGCGGCATCGGCCGCGCCCACAACATCCACCTCGCCACGATGGCCAACTTCACGAAGCCCGGCGACACGTCGAGCGCCAGCCGCTATTTCAAGCACGACATCATCAACGAACGGCTCGAAGCCAAGAACGGCAGGATGCCGGTTCCCGCAAACGGCCCCGGCATCGGCGTAACGCTCGACCGGGACTACCTCGACACCGTCACCATGCATGCCGAGGAGATCCGCTGATGAACATGCAGGTCCCCGGGCTCGTGCTGCGAGAACTGAACGGCGTGGCCGAGCTCAAGCAGGCCGAAACATTCCAGAAAGAGGTCTGGGGCAAGGACGACCCGCCCGACAATTCCGATATCATGCTGGCGATCCAGCACGAGGGCGGGCTTGTGGCAGGCGCCTTCAGGGATGGGCGGATGCTCGGGTTCCTCTTCGGTTTTCCAACGGCCCGGCCCCATGTGCAGCATTCGCACCGCCTCGCCGTTCACCAAGACAGCCGCGGCCTTGGGCTAGGCGCGCGGCTCAAGTGGTTTCAGCGCGACTGGTGCCTTGCGTGCGGTATCACGCTGGTGCGGTGGACCTATGACCCCCTGCGCCGCATCAATGCGGCCTTGAACATCGCCAGGCTCGGCGCTACGGCCGGCACCTATCACGAGAGCTACTACGGCCCGATGGAGGGGATCAACGCCGGCATCCCCTCGGATCGGCTGGTTGCCGACTGGGATCTTTCCGCTCCTCACGTCGACGCGCTGGCACATGGCGCAGAACCCGCCCCGCCTGCATCAGATGACGATCTGGTGACGGTGGAGATTCCGAAGGACCTGGACAAGCTCTTGTCGACCGACCTGGACACGGCGCTTTCCGAGCGGCTGCGCGTGCGCGAGGCGCTGACTTCGGCGTTCGCCCAAGGTTACCGGATCACCGGCTTTGAAAGCGGTACATCCCGCTATCTTCTGTCAAGGCAATAAAGCCGCGCGCCGCGTCGCGATACTGCCGACCCAGTCTCGGGGTCCGCACCGCACCGCCGCGCGTCAACCCGCGCGGGCCTGAGGTGTTTGATCCCGGCGATTGAGGATGCGATCCATTCGTTGGAATCGAAGGAAGCACTATGGGACAGGTACGTCGCGCCAGCGCCACGATCGAGCCAGCGCGGCGCCATCGGTTCGAGCCCGCTGGCGAGGGCACGCCGTCAGAGCTGCAAGACAGCGATCGCAAGCTTCGGCCGCGGCGCGGGGCCGTGACGTCGGCGATGAGGACAATCAGGAAACGATCCGGTGGATCGTTTCCCTGACGAACCCGAAGACGGTCTCTGCGCGGGGAAGCGCGAGACGGTCGAGGGTCGAAAGATCGGCCGAAGGAGAAGCGCTCGTCCGTTCTTCGCGAAACCGAGGAAGCAATGGTGGTGGCGTTCCGGCGCCGCACGCCGTTGCCGCTGGTGGGCTGCCTTGCAAGAGTTAAGACGTGATCTGACAGGTGGCGTCGTGAGGCTGAGGTGAGAGCCCTGTCCCGGCTTTCGGGTTTCAACAAGAACACGGTCCTGAGGGTACGCCAGATCAAGAGCTGGCAGACGCGCAAGCGCCCGATTGGCATGCGGCCCGGCATCGGGGCGGTGTTGCAGCGTCAACCGCGCCGAACGAACGCCGGTCGACGGGCCAGTGCCGGGTCTGGACGGGCCGTGGCGGCAGGGCCACGACCGCTGCCGGCGCACAGGAGCACGCCCTCATCCATAGGTTGCGCGCTCGGCACGGTGCCACGGGAATTCCTGCTGAGACCCGACAACGGCCTGGTGTTCGCCAGCCGGAGATCCACCGTGCCTCATAGATCTCCTTCTGCGGGACGAGGCGCAATGACGTCATTCATGCAGGAGTTGCCCAGAGGCAGTCGAGCGCCGTGCGGGATCACCGCATCTTATCCGGCCAAGTTCCGGCAACTTGAGCTATCTTGCACAATAACCGGATCTGCAGGATCTTCTCGTCATGAAGAGTGAGGGAACCGCGCATTCGGAGAAGCCCGCGACGCGATTCGGCGGGGCTCTCGTTTCCATTCTCCTTGCGGTAATCCTCGCACTTGCCACCTTGGGCGGGCATCCACGCATGGCCGCCGGACCGGCCGACGTGACTGCTGGATTGGCGATCAATACCACTCCGACCCGGCTGACCGTCGGGCGCAATGTGGCCGTCAAACCCGAAATCGTTACGGACGCTGTGGGTAGCGCAGTTGGGCTGGCGTGGGGTCTCCGGTGGCCCGTGACACCCGGCGGGGCCAGGATCCGGTCGTGGCACGCTGTGCGTGCCGTCCGTACCATCGCCTCGCGTCCGTATTCCCAAGGGCCGCCGACATCCAGCCTGGCAGTGTTTCCGCGCGACAGCGCCGCGGCTTAAGTTCGAGGTAATCTCGGCCTGCGGCCCTTGAAGCAACACTGACAGCCTGCCGCGATTGCCCCGGGGTGTCGCACCATGCGGCGACAGCATCTCATCGGGAATGCCATCATGCCCGGCTAGGGCGGCATTATCTGGCTGCCTTTCATCGTCGCGGAGACGCCGATCCTCTTGCGATGCGGAAAGGGCCGCGACGGGCGTTCGACACCTCAGTCTTATCCCGAAGGCCGAAGCGGCGTTCTTCAGGAAACCCAATCATGTATCTCACTCTCGCTTCCTGCGCGCTTTCCACTACATGGATCTTCTGGGCCTGGACCCATTCGGCCCATCGTCGTTCCGTCCCGGCGAAGTGGACCCGGCTGCGGGGCGCGTCGATGACCGCTGTCCTCCGCTGGATCATCTTGCTTTCGCTCGGAACGGGCGCGCTGGTTGCCACATTCTTCAGGCCGCTCGACACGCTTGCAGAACTGAATCCTTCGCCCGGTGCGATAACACGTCTGGCGCCTGTCCTCGCGATCTTCCTGAGATCCCGGCTTCGGGCCGGATTTCCGACAGCGGACCTGAAACCGATCGAGGGCCATTCGGTACCGCGCAGAGCAACCTCAGCCCGCGCCGTTGCGCAAGAACGCCCAATTCAATCCGGCCCCAAGCCGGCACCCACAGGATCCACCATGCAGATTTCCTCACCGATGAACTCCGAGAACGCGGCTGCCGGAGCGCGACCGCACATTCCCCATTGCCACCCACGGCCCCTCGACTTGTCCGGGTCGCAAACGAAGCCCGGGCGTCCGCCAAGCCGATGCGTGGATTGCGGCACCGAGATCCATTCGCAAGCGACGATCTGCGCGATCTGTGAGCGACGTCAGAATCACCGACCGGCCGCGGGGCGGCGTGTGTTTGTCGATTGGCTCCTCCTGTTGGGCATCATGAGCGCGATCTTCGGTCTGGGCCACATACTGGCCAATTGATCGCGCCTGCCGAACACATCCCCTTTTGCGGGTGTCATGTCCGACACCTCTGATCAGGATTCCCTGGCTATGCCTCTCAATTTCGACCAACTCACCCCGTTGCTCGCCCTTGCTCTACTGACGGCGGTTTTCGCTGCCTTCATCGCGGAGCGCCGCCCCGCCGACGTGATCGCCTTCCTCGGAGCGACGGTTGCGTTGGCGCTCGGCCTCGTCACGACGGATGATGTCATGGCGGCGATCAGCAATCCCGCGCCCGCAACGATCGGCGCGATGTTCGTGCTGAGCGCCGCGCTGGTCCGTACCGGTGCGCTGGAAGCGTTGATGGACGTGCTCGGCCGGATTTCCGGCACGCGTCCGCGCCTTGCGCTGGTCGTGTTCTTCGCCGGTGCCGCGGGCGCATCCGCCCTTATCAACAACACCCCTGTCGTCATCGTGCTGATCCCGGTTGCGATTGGTCTCGCCCGGCAGATCGGAACGGCTCCGTCCAGGCTGCTCATGCCGTTGTCTTACATGGTGATACTCGGCGGCACCGTGACGCTGATCGGTACATCGACCAACCTGCTCGTCGACGGCATGGCGCAGGATCTCGGGCTTGTCAGGTTCAGCCTGTTCGAGATCGCGCCCCTCGGTATCCTCGCAGCGATCGGCGGCGGCCTGTTTCTTGCTGTCGCGGCGCCCCGGCTGTTGCCCGACCGGGGCGCCGTCATTGACACGCTGTCGCGACAGGACCGAAAAACATGGCTGGCGGATCTGTTCATCCCGGACGGCTCCCCCCTGATCGGCGCAGTCCCGACCGAGATCGCGTCCCTGGCCCGCGGCGGCGGTCGGGTCGTTGATGTGATCCGCGGAGACGTTTCGCTGCGTCGCATGGTGCAGGATGTCCGGCTCGCCGCGGGCGATATCCTGGTCGTCAAGACGCGAGACGTGGAGCTGATGGGTTTTCGCGAAGGCGTGACTCGCGGGGCCGTCATTCCCGGGCTTGAGACCGCCCAGATCCGCAGTGCTCAGGCTGTCGAGCTTCTGGTCGGTCCGGGGTCCAAGGCAGAAGGCCGCAGCCTCGCGCGGCTCCGCTGGCGGCGGCGTTTCGGGGTCTACCCGCTGGCACTTCACCGCAAGGGCGAGACGCTCGGGGCCAGGTTCGAGGATACGCCCCTTGCCGTCGGCGACACGCTCTTGGTCGAGGGTGCGCCCGAGGACATGGCGCGGCTGGCCGAGGACCAGCGCCTGACGGAGCTTGGGCCGAACAAGGTGCGCGCCTTCCGTCACGGCAAGGCGCCCATCGCGGTGGCGGTACTGCTGGGCGTCGTCACGCTTGCGGCGCTCGACGTCGCTCCGATCCTGACGCTCGCGCTGCTTGGTGTCGGCGTGGTTCTGGCGACGAACTGCATCGAGGCGGATGAAGGGTTGGCGGCGATGGACGGGCGGCTTCTCCTGTTGATCGTATCGATGCTGGTGCTCGGCACCGCGCTGGACCGGTCGGGCGCGGTCGAACTGGTCGTCGGCGCCGTTTCGCCGATGCTTGGCGCTGCCGGTCCGTTCGTTGCCCTGGCGATCGTCTATGCCTTCACATCCATCCTGACCGAGCTTGTGACGAACAATGCCGTGGCAGTGCTGATGGTGCCGATTGCGGCGGGCATTGCCACCAGCCTCGGCGTCGATCCGCGCCCGTTCCTTGTCGCGGTCATGTTCGGCGCGTCTGCCAGCTTCGCCACTCCCATCGGCTACCAGACCAATACCCTCGTCTACAACGCCGGCGGCTACCGCTTCACCGATTTCCTGAAGATCGGCCTGCCGATGAATATCATCGTGGGGAGCCTGACCGTCGCCGCGATACCACTCTTTTGGCCGCTGTGATGCTTCCGTTTCGGCGTTCGTCAGCGTCTGCCGATCGGTCGGACGAACCCGATTTTTTCGCGCTCGCCCATGAGTGGCCGCCTTGAAACGGATGGGGCGGTACGCCAATTCCCCCGACAGCAATGATCGCGGAGTGGCGCAATTGACGGAAATATGGCTGCCCCTGACGGCAGGCTTGGTTATGCTGATCTTCGGCGGCGAGCTTCTGGTGAGGGGAGCGGTCCGGGTGGCGGAGCGCCTTGGCGTTTCGCCGCTGGTTATCGGTCTGACGCTGGTCGGCTTCGGGACATCCACGCCGGAGCTGGTGACGTCGGTTCAGGCCGCGCTCATCGGATCGCCCGGCATTGCCTTCGGCAACATCGTCGGCTCGAACATTGCCAATATCCTGCTCATCGTCGGCCTGTCGTCCATCCTGTTTCCGATCGCGGTGGCAGCGTCTGCACTGCGGCGCGATGCCGTCGTGATGCTGGGTGTTGCCGTCGCCTTCGCGGGCCTCGGCTTCGTCGTCCCGATGGGGCGTGCCATCGGTGTGGTTTTCGTCGTCGGGCTCGTCGCCTACATCTACCTTGCCTTCAGGCAGGAGAAGGCCGCGGCAGGGCATGGCGCCGTATTTGCCAAGGAAGCTGCTCTCGAGGGCGTTGATCCGGGCCTCAAACCCGGCGTGCCGGCCGCAAACGGGATCGTCGGGCCGCTGTTGATCGCCCTGGCTGGCCTCGTCCTGGTCGTCGGGGGTGGCAAATTCCTGGTCGATGGTGCGGTAACTCTCGCGCAGTCGTTCGGCATTCCGGAGACCGTGATCGGGCTGACGATCGTGGCCGTCGGAACCTCGATGCCGGAACTCGTCACGTCAGTGGTGGCCGCCGTGAAGCGGCAAAGCGACGTCGCCTTCGGCAATATCGTCGGCTCGAACATCTACAACATCCTTGGCATCGGCGGTGCGACCGCCCTCATCTCCCCCTCGGCCGTACCGGCCGAGATCGTCTTGTTCGACAATCTCCTCATGGTGGGGGCCACGCTCCTGCTCGTCGTTTTCGCGGCCACGGGGCTGCGCATCGCGCGTTGGGAAGGCGGCGTGCTGCTGGCCGCCTATGTTGCCTACGTCCTGATGATATGGCCATGAGCCCGTCTCGGCCGGCGCGCGTCCGCCGCACCGGCGCTCGCAACGAGGGGACTGGTAGAATGGCGAACTTCAGACCAGATAATACCCTATGAAAAACCTGAGGGCCTTGTGGCGTGGCGAGTTGGGCCTTGACGCGGCGTTCTGGACCTGGGCCGTGCTTGGCGGCCTGTTGGTCAATGTCACGACCAGCATCCTGTTCCTGGCGCTCATGACGCTCGATCAGCCCTTGCCGGCGCTCCTGGTCGGATACGGGTTTTCGCTCCCCTACAACCTTGTCGCTCTGGTCGGCGTCTGGAGGTCGGCGGCGCGGTATGACGGGCCGGGCCTACATGCGGACCTTGCGCGGGTGGCCACCGTGATCCTCATGACCATCCTGAGCCTGACATGACCCGAGGGCCAACGACTGACGGCGAGACGGACCTCGCGCGGCGAAGGCAGGTCGATGCCTTCGTCCAGCGTCATTTCACATGGCGGGGAACCCTGCGCCTGCACCGCGCGGCGCTCGGCGCCGATATCCTGCGGGCTCCGGTGAACGTGCTGCTGTCACCGGCCCACGTTACCGTGCGGCTCACGGGGTGGATCTGTCGAGGACTGCGCCTGCGCCGGACGGCGGATTTTCTGCTCCGCCGGCAGATCCTGTTGCGCACGGCCGTCTCGGCGAGGGTGGAAGCCGCGATCCTGACCGAGCTATTGGCGGCGCCGCCTGCCGAGGGCGAGGCCCTCGGAGACCGCACCGCATTGGCGCGGGCCATCCTGTCCGCCCCACGCTTTCGTGAGGCGGCCCGGAGCCGCGGCAGCATCGCGGCGGCGCAAGCCATGGCGGACCGGATCGCAGCTGCGATCACCGAGTACTCCGGCGCCCGCTCCGCGATGGCCGAGTTCACAACGGCCCTCATGACTCTGGTTGCGGGCGCCATCGTGCTTCAGGCCGTGACGCCCGGGATGATCTCGATGGCCGCGGGCGTCGCGGAGTCGGTTTCCCTAAAGAGGGCCGTCGCGGATTTTCCGCTCGGTCAGACTTTGGGCGGGGTCTGGTACGGGATCTTCCCCGCCGGCCTCTCGCCGCGGCTGGTCGCAGCCGTCGCTGCCGGCCTCATGCTCCTGGGGTCGGTCATCACAGCATTCGCCGGAGCGTTTGCCGACGTCGTTCAGGCATGGCTCGGCATGCATCGGCGCAGGTTGCTACGCCTGCTCGACACGGTGGAGGCCGAAACTGCTGCATCGCCCGGCAAACCCTTTGCCGCCAGCGAACATCTTCTCGCGCGGGTCTTCGACCTCTCGGATGCCGCACTGTCGCTGCTGCGGATATTCCGGGGATGACAGGCGATTCAGTGTGCCGAGGGAAACAGCGATGCACGCACGGCGCGAACAGGAATGCCTCTACGCGAAGCCGCGCTGCACCCTGACCGAACCGCTGCCTTGAAGATGCCGCGATGCAACGCAAAGCATGTGTTCGACCGGCTCCAATTCGCGCTCTGCGCTCGGGGTCGTTCACGGCGCGCCGATCCAGCGTGCGCGCGGCACATTGGACCGGCGGCTCGCGGGAGGGCAGCATTGCCCGCAACCACGCGTCGCGTCGCGGCGACGTATCCTCGACCCTTCTTTACGATTCTCGAGGCGTGTGATCGGGGAGGCATCCCGCCTCCGACCCGAATGCCTGGGCGGCGGATGGCAATTCTCCGGGCCACATGGCGTCGCGTGATCGGTGGCGCCGGAGCGACCCGAGCCACACAATCATTCCCGTTGGCAGATCGCCTTCTGCTTCGTAGGATATTGGAGCTGGGCAATGGTTTCGCGGGGCAGTTTCTGTGGTGCGCAAGCGGTTACTGCCGCGATACATGGGCGCCGGAGCGCCATGATGGCGAGCGCCCGTGTTCTGGTGGTGGACGACGACAGCTTGGCGCGGCGCAAGCTGGTTCTTGCCGTCAACTCCCTTGGACACACGGTCGAAGATGTCGACAGTGGCGATGCGGCGTTGGACAGACTGCGGAACCCCGGTGTCGACATCGTCCTCCTTGACATCGAGATGCCCGGCAAAAGCGGATACGATGTTCTCTCCGCGCTGGGCTCGTTCCCCGAGGATCGGCGGCCGCCGGTCATCGTCATCTCCAGCCTGGATGATCCGGAGGAAATCGCCCGCGCCATCGAACTGGGAGCCGTGGATTTCCTGCCCAAGGCGTTCAACGCGGTCATTCTCAGGGCCAGGATCAATGCCAGCCTGCGGGAGGCCCGGCGCCAGGAGGACGACAGGCGCACTCTGCAACAGATAAGGCGGCTCACGGCCGCCGCCGAAGCTCTCGATGCCGACGAGAGGAATCCCAGGGATCTCGCCATCGACGATCTCGCGGAGGGGGAAGGTGCGATCGCGGTGCTTTCCCGCGTCCTTCTGAACAAGTCGATCATGGTGTACAATCGTCGGCTGAGTCATGCATACCAGATCCGGACACTGAACGGCATTCTGCTGCTGCTTTTCATTGGTGCCTGTTTCGGGCTGAAGCCCGCCATCGCCAAGCTCAGCCTTGCCGAGGTGCAGAACCCCATTTCCGTTGCGTTCTACACGATGGGGCTTTCGACGGTTTTCACGACGCTCTATGCAGTCTGGTCCAAGGCCCGCGCGCCTCGGGTCTCCCGGCGTTCGGCCAGGTTCTTCGCCCTCCTCGCTTTTCTGACGTTCCTGCCACAGGTTCTCCTGTTCTGGGTGGCCGAGTCCGTTCCCGGCGTCATGATCGCGATCCTGGTTTCGCTGGAATCGTTTCTGGTCTTCTTCATCGCGGCGGGGATCGGGCTTGAAAGACTCAGCGTCCGGCGGTTCATGGGCCTGCTCCTCGGGGTCGCGGGTGTCGGTGTCCTGCTGCTTCCGTTCTTCGACATCGCCAATAGCACCGTGCAGATCCACTGGCTCTTCATCACGATGCTGATCCCTGCCTGTTTTGCGAGCGAGACGATCATGATGTCGATGTCGAAAGCCATCGACGCCGACCTGATCGCGGTGGTCGCGGTCACCTTCGGCCTGTCGACCTCGGTTCTCTTCGTCGCCTCCGCGCTGAACTCCGGCTTCGTCCCGCTTCACGCCGTTCCGGGCAAGTTCGAACTGTCGCTCATCGCGTTCTCGCTCGCCGATTCCGTCGCCATGATCGCTCTGGCCAAGCTGATCGACTATGCCGGACCGGTATTCAGCGGCCAGAAGGCCTACACCGTCTCGATCGGCGGGGTTCTGTGGAGCGTTCTGCTCTTGAACGAAGTGGTATCGCTGACGAGTTTCACCGCCCTCGTTCTCATACTCCTGGGCCTGTACTTCGTTGCGAAACGGGCCGACGCCGCGAAGCTGATCGCGCGGCCGGCCCAGGCATAGGCCGCGACCGGAATGCACGGGCGACGCTTCCGCATGGCAAGGCGAAGTGACCGCAAGCGTGTCGGGTCCACTCGGGCCGCCCCCGGGTCACAGGAACGATCGCTGTATCACCGGCTCCTCGTTCCAGGACTTGGATTCGACGAGGTACATACCGACGATGATCACGCCGAAAGCGACCCAGGCGAAGACCGACAGTTCCGCGTTGAAAAGCAGCAGGCCCCAGAAGACACCTGCGATCATCATCGCATAGGCACTCTGGTTGTAGAAGACGGCGCCCGCCCTTGATCGCTGACAGCTTTTCAGCCTGGTTCCGGCGACCGGGAAGATCGACCACCTCGCCCAGCAAGGTAAACGTGAAGGCGGTCCCCGCCCCCGATTTGCTATCGAGGCCGATGGTGCCGCCCATGAGATCGACCAGCCGCTTCGTGATCACCAGCCCCAGCCCGGTACCGCCGTATCGTCGTGTCGTGGATGCATCGACCTGGCTGAACGACTTGAACAGGCGATCCATCCGGTCCTCCGGGATGCCGATTCCGGTATCGCGGACGGAAAAGTCAGAAGCGTGATCTCCCCAGGCGACCGGCCCGCATCCGGGAAGTTCGTCGAGACGGTCAGCACGACCTCGCCGATCCCGGTGAACTTGACTGCGTTGTTGAGGAGATTCATCAGGATATGCTTCGGCCGTACCGGATCACCGAAGATTGCCGCAGGCACGTCGGGATTGATCTGGCAGGCAAGCTCGATGCCCTTCTCGGCGGCCTTCGCAGCTACAAGCTCGGCCGAGCTTTCGATCGTCTCGGTCAGGTCCATCAGCACGCGTTCCAGTTCCAGCGCGCCGGCCTCGACCTTGGAGAAATCCAGGATGTCGTTGATGATCGTCAGGAGCGCATCGGCCGCCGTCGCGATGGTGTCGCTGAAACCGCGCTGTTCGTCCGTCAACTGCGTGCCATTGAGAAGCGTGCTCATGCCGATGATGCCGTTCAGCGGGGTGCGGATCTCGTGGCTCATCGTTGCGAGAAAGGCGCTCTTGGCCTCGTTGGCCGCTTCGGCGGCATCCTTCGCGCGCTTCAGCTCGTCCGATATGCGCTTGATGTCAGTGATGTCCGAATGGACGGCGACGGTGCCGCCCTGATCCGTCAGGTGGTTGCTGATCTGCTGCCAGACGCTCTCCGTCATCTCCTGGATGTAGGGCGGCCCCGCCGCGCGATGCCGCGCAAGCTGGCGTTTGATCCACTCGTCGGGATCAGGGCCGGCATTGGGGTATCGTCCCGCGACAGCGGCCTGCCTGACGATATCGGCAAGCGCAGTGCCGACGGGCAGCGTGGCACCCTGCGGGCGTGAGCCAGTGTGGTCCCGCGGTTGGCGCGCGCCGTCTCGGGTTTGACCCTGGCGACGATCGCGTCCGGCACCGGAGAACCTATATGCCCCAAGTCAGAGCTGGCCGACGAACGCATTCTCACGCTCGGCTGAGGCGTGGGCCGTGGCCTCGCTTTCCAGCCCGGCGCCGCTCAGGGAAAGGGCCAATGCAGCCAGGCCGAGGCGATCATGACGTAGCGTCCCGCCTTTCCGGCCGATACGAGCAGAAGGAAGCGCCAGAACCCCACCCGCGCCAGTCCGGCGATCACGGTCAGGGGATCGCCGACGACGGGGAGCCAGGATACGAGAAGCGACCAGACACCGTAGCGGTCGAACCATTGGCGGGCCTTGCGTGCGCGGTCGGGATCGACCGGGAACCAGCGACGGCCCTCGTACTGCGCCAGGAACCGGCCGATGGTCCAATTCACCGCCGCCCCCGTCACGTTGCCGATCGAGGCGACCAGCACAAGCGCCGCTGGCTCGCCGTTTCCAGCCGCCAGCAGGCCGATCAGGACCGCTTCGGACGATCCCGGCAGGAGCGTTGCCGACAGAAAGGCCGAGAGGGCGATCAGCGCGTAGGCGGAAAGCTCGTCCACTGTGGCCTTTCCTGCAGTGAAACCGGGCGGCTCGCCCGTGGCGTCGCGTCCCGACGGAGGCGACCTCCTCCTGTCATGGCGCATGGGGGAGCGCAACCTCTCCGGCGCGCACCGGCGCGTCATTCCGCCTCAGGCCGCGGCGCATCGACCCGTCTTGCGCGCCCTCCGCGTGCGACGCAGATTACCGGCATGCGATTGCTTGGCACCATTTTCGCACTGATTCTCGTGCTCGCTGGGGCGGCTCTTGCCGCGCCGCAGGGGGCGTTGGCTGCGGCCGGGTGCGACGCCGCGATGCACATGCCCGAAAACGAGCCCTGCACGCCGCATGAAGGCGCCCCGTCGATGGCCGAATGCGCTCAACCGCTGATGTGTGCCCCGACCAGCGCGGTCGATCTGGAGTCTCATGCGCTGCTCGCGGCCCCGCTAGGGCAAGCGGCGCCGGCGATCTTCGCCACCGACCACCACCTTGCGGCTTCCACGCCGGGCGACGGCCCAAGGCGCCCCCCCAAGTCCTGACGGTCGCGGCGCGAGAGCGCCGTCCGGCCGCATGGCGCCGCCATGTGGCCGCATGATGCGTCGCGCCGGCTACCGGGGCGACGCGGCCAATACGGAACATGTGGGAGTATCGACATGCACAGATCGTGCCTTCGGCGCGACGTCGCGCGCGTCACGGGCCTCGGCCCGACGGCGGCCGCCAATTGCAACGCGGTCGCTGAGGATCATTGCCCGGGACTGGCCCGGCGCGGGGTGCGGTCATGAAGGCGGCACGGAATGTCCTTCTGGCGTCGGTCCTTGCCGGCGCGACCGGCTGGGCCGGGATCACCGCCGGCCAGCAGGCGGCTCCGGCCGCCTCGACTCCTCACGCCCATTCCGGCGCGGAAGCGGCCGGCGGGCTTGACGGGCAGGACGCGATGGCGATGCCTGTTGCCGCCGGGACGGCGGCCAGCGACACCCGGCGCATTCTCTACTACCGCAATCCGATGGGGTTGCCCGACACCTCGCCGGTTCCGAAGAAGGACCCGATGGGGATGGACTACATCCCCGTCTACGAAGGCGAGGTCGACGATGCCGGCACCATCCGGGTCTCGCCGGGCAAGCTGCAACGGACCGGCGTGCGGACGACGCAGGCGATACGCGGGCCCTTGGCGATGACGGTGCGTGCGCCGGGCATTGTCCGGCTCGACGAGCGCCGCCTCACCGTCGTCGCGCTGCGCGCCGATGCCTTCCTCGAGACCGTTGCGGACGTGACCACCGGGGCAACGGTCCGGCGGGGCACGCCGCTCGCGATGCTCTATTCGCCCGAGGTAACGGCGGCGGCGGCGCTCTTCGTGTCGGACCTTCGCGACGGCGGAGGGCGGGCCGAAGGCAGCCGGCGGCGGCTGGAGAATCTCGGTGTGCCGGTCGGGCAGATCGACGCCATCGCGGCGGATCGGCGCGCCCAGGTGAGCATCGCCCTGACGGCGCCGCGGTCCGGCGTGGTTCTGGAGCGTCTCGCGGTCGAGGGAATGATGGCGAAGGCGGGCGAACCTCTGTTCCGCATCGCCGACACGTCGCAGGTCTGGGTCATGGCCGACGTGCCCGAAGCGGCGCTGAGTGGCGTCGCGCGCGGCGCCGAGGCGCTGGTCAGCCTGCGCGGGCTGCCAGGCGAGGCGCTCACCGCACGGGTGAGCGAGATCTATCCCGAGGTCGACCTCCAGACCCGGACTGCGAGGGTGCGCATCGACCTGCCGAACCCGGACGGGCGCTTCCTGATCAACATGTATGCGGAGGTCGAGATCGCCGCAGGCGACCGCGCGGCCGTCGTGCAGGTGCCCGACAGCGCGGTTATCGACACCGGCGACCGGCAGGTCGTGATCCGCGATATGGGCGAGGGGCGCTTCGCCGCGCAGGAGGTCGTGCCGGGGCGCCGCGGCAACGGCATGGTGGAGATCCGCGACGGTCTTGCCGAGGGGACGCGCGTCGTGACGACCGCGACCTTTCTTCTCGACGCCGACAGCAACCTGAACGCGGCCCTCGCGGCGCTGTCGGGCGCGGAGGCAGGGCAATGATCGCCAACATCATCGCCTGGTCCGCGCGCAACCTGGTCCTCGTGTTCTTCGCCGCCGCGCTGAGCGTCGCCGCCGGCATCTGGTCGCTGCGTAGCCTGCCGATCGACGCCATTCCGGACCTGTCGGACGTGCAGGTGATCGTCCTGACCGAGCACCCGGGCCAGGCGCCGCAGGTGGTCGAGGACCAGATCACCTATCCCTTGACGTCGGCCATGCTGACGGTGCCGCGTTCGCGCGTCGTGCGCGGCTTCTCGTTCTTCGGCATCTCCTTCGTCTACATCCTCTTCGAGGACAGCGTGGACCCTTACTGGGCGCGCAGCCGCGTTCTTGAATACCTCAACGCCGCCGCTGCCCGGCTGCCCGAGGGGGTGACGCCGGCGCTCGGGCCCGACGCGACCGGCGTCGGCTGGGTCTATCAATATGCGCTGAAGGGCGAGAACCTGTCCCTGGTCGAGTTGCGGTCCCTGCAGGACTGGGTCGTCCGCTACGCCGCGAGCCGCGCCGAGGGCGTCTCGGAGGTCGCGAGCGTCGGCGGTTTCGTCAAGCAGTATTCGGTCACGGCCGATCCGGTGCGGATGCGGGCCCAAGGCATCACGCTTGCCGACCTGAAGGCCGCGATCCGCGCCAGCAACCAGGACACCGGCGGGCGGACCGTCGAGCTGTCGGAGTTCGAGTTCATGGTGCGCGGCCGGGGCTACCTGCGCGGGATCGAGGATATCGAGACGATCGCGCTGCGCAGCGTCGGAGGGGTGCCGATCCTCCTGCGCGATGTCGCGCGGGTCGAGGTCGTCCCCGACGAGCGGCGCGGGATCGCCGAGCTCGATGGCGAGGGCGAGGTCGCGAGCGGCATCGTGCTGCAACGGGTGGGCGCCAATGCGCTCGACGTGATCGACAATGCCAAGGCGGAGCTCGCGACGGTCTCGGCCGCCCTGCCCGAGGGGGTCGAGATCGTTCCGGTCTACGACCGCTCCGGCCTGATCCGCTCGGCCATCGCGACGCTGAAGACGACGCTGATCGAGGAAAGCCTGATCGTGGCGGCGGTCACGATACTGTTCCTCCTGCATGTCCGTTCGTCGCTGGTGGCGATCCTGATGCTGCCGGTGGGCCTCCTGATGGCCTTCGCGGCGATGCGGGCGCTCGGCATCGGCGCCAACATCATGAGCCTCGGCGGCATCGCCATCGCCATCGGCGCGATGATCGACGCGGCGATCGTGATGATCGAGAACGCCCACAAGCACCTCGAACGCGCCGCACCGGACAAGCCCCGGATCGAGGTGCTGATCGAGGCGGCGTCCGAGGTCGGCCCGGCGCTGTTCTTCAGCCTGCTGATCATCACCGTGTCGTTCCTGCCGATCTTCACGCTGGAAGGTCAGGAGGGGCGGATGTTCGGCCCGCTCGCCTATACCAAGACCTTCGCCATGGCGGCGGCGGCGCTTCTGTCGGTGACGCTGGTGCCGGCGCTCATGGTCGTCTTCGTGCGCGGCCGGATCATCCCCGAGCACCGTAACCCGATCAACCGGTTCCTGATCGCGCTCTATCGGCCGGTGATCGCGGCGGTCCTGAAGGCCAGGACCCTGACCATCCTCGCCGCCCTCGCGGCGCTTCTGGCAACGGTCTGGCCGGCGCGGCAACTCGGCTCCGAATTCATGCCGACGCTCGACGAGGGCACGCTGATGTACATGCCCACGACGCTGCCTGGCCTCTCGGTCGCCAAGGCCGCGGAGCTGATGCAGACGCAGGACCGCATCATCCGCTCCTTCCCCGAGGTTGAAAGCGTCTTCGGCAAGGCGGGCCGGGCGCTGACCGCGACCGATCCCGCGCCGACCGAGATGTTCGAGACGATCATCCAGCTCAAGCCGCGCGAGGCGTGGCGCCCCGGCGTCACCGTCGAGAGCCTGCGGCACGAAATGGATGCGGCGCTGCAGTTCCCCGGCGTTTCCAATGCCTGGACAATGCCGATCCGGGCGCGGATCGACATGCTCTCGACCGGGATCCGCACGCCGGTCGGCGTCAAGGTCTACGGCGATGACCTAGCCGAACTGGAGCGCATCGCGCGCGAGGTCGAGGCGGTGCTGCGCACCGTGCCCGGCACCACCAGCGCCTATGCCGAACGGGTGATCGGCGGCTACTACCTCGACATCGTGCCGGACCGCATCGCGCTCGGCCGCTATGGCCTGTCGGTCGCGGATGTTCAGGAGGTCATCGCGATGGCGCTCGGCGCCGAGGCGATCACCCAGACCGTGGAGGGGCGCGAGCGCTACAATGTCGCGCTGCGCTATCCGGCCGCCTTCCGCTCCGACCCTGAGGTCATCGAGCGCGAGGTGCAGGTGGACCTGCCCGGCGGCGGCACCGTGCCCCTCGGCGAGGTCGCGACGATCGAGCGCAACCGGGGTGCGACCGCGATCCGCACCGAAAACGGCCGGCTCACGGTCTATGTCTTCGTCGACATCGCCGGGCGCGACCTCGGCGGCTATGTCGCCGAGGCGCAGGCCGCGGTCGCGGCGTCGGTGACCCTGCCCAAGGGCTACTGGCTCGGCTGGAGCGGTCAGTTCGAGTATCTGGAGCGCGCCAAGCAGCGGCTCGCTCTGGTCGTGCCGCTGACGCTCGCGCTGATCTTTCTGCTGCTCTATCTCAACTTCCGCCGGCTGACCGAGACGCTGATCGTGATGCTCTCGCTCCCGTTCGCCATGGTGGGGGGCATCTGGCTGATGTGGTTCATGGGCTTCAACTTGTCGGTGGCGGTCGCGGTCGGGTTCATCGCGCTCGCCGGGGTCGCCGCCGAGACGGGAGTGATCATGCTGATCTACCTCGATCATGCCCTGGAGGAGGCACGCACCGCGGTGCGGGAAAGCGGGCGGTCCCTGACCCGTGCGGACCTCCATTCGGCGATCATGGTCGGGGCGGTGGAGCGGGTGCGGCCGAAGATGATGACGGTGGTGGCGATCACGGCCGGTCTGATGCCGATCCTCTGGGCCGATGGCACGGGCTCAGAGGTCATGCAGCGCATCGCGGTGCCGATGATCGGCGGCATGGTCTCTTCGACGCTCCTGACGCTGATCGTCATTCCAGCCGTCTACGGGAGCATCAAGGGATGGAGCATGGGGCGCGGCCCGCTTCGCAAGGACGCGCCGGAGCGAATGGCGGCCTGATCTTTCCGGCGCACCGGTGAGAGGGCTCGATCCCGGGCAACCGACGCTTTCGGGCGTTTGAAGGTCCGGGGTCGGGCTACACCCGACCTTGGCGCGGGGCCAGGCCGGAGGTGGCTCGGGAACGCGGCAGTCGCGTTTCCGATATCTTGAGGCACATGCTGGTCGGCCGGTCAGGCGCCGATCCGGCCGCCGTCACGCCTGAGTGCCCGACGGGCCGCGGGTCAACGACGCGTTTGTCCGCCCGTGACGCGGCCGGCATTTCCCGGGTGTTGAACACGGTCTGGACAGGGCTCCGTTCGCGGCTAGACGTTTCTGTTGGCTGGCGTCCGTATCCGCCGGTGGCGAGGCCGGACAGGAACGGGCAGTCGGGCCGGGGGTCGCCGGCGCGGGCCGCGATCAGTGCGCGTTCGCCTGAACATCGGTTTTCGCGGCGGTCTCGGCTTTGACCTGCCGCTCTTGAAGGGCCGCGGGAGCCTCCATCACGATGTCGGGGCTTTCCCGGATCGCCTCATGGGCCAGTTCCCTCACGCGCGCCAGTCGGCCTGTCCCTCCACATCGGCGCCATGACGGGTAGCGTGGTTCTCGGCTTGGAGCCGCTCGCCGGCCGAGATATCCTCCGCGATCGGGCCGCCCGCCCGGACCCCGCGCCACCAGCTTCGCGCCGCGGCTCCCCGCAGGAACGAGCCTCTCGATCTGGTGGCGTCGGCCTTGGACCGGCCCTTGCGGCTGCCCTCGGGGATCGCGTCGAGCGCCGCCCGGAACCGGTCTCCGGTCACTTCTTGCCGCCGATCCTCGGCTCGGTCCCGGCCCTCAGCCGTGCGATGTTGGGCGCGTGGCGGACAAAGACGAGGGCGGCGAGGAGAAGGATCAGCACCACCATCTCGCCGTGACCGAGAAGCGCCGCCCAAACCGCCGCGAGCGCCGCCGCGACGAGCGCGGAGAGCGAGGAGATGCGGCTGACGATCGCGGTGACGAGCCAGGTCGCGCAGGCGGCAAGGCCGACCGGGAAGGCGAGTGCCAGAAGCGTGCCGAGGAAGGTCGCGACGCCCTTGCCGCCCTTGAAGCCGAGCCAGACCGGGAAGAGATGGCCGAGAAAGGCCGCGAGACCGGCGAGCTGTGCTGCATCCTCGCCGGCCCAAGCCCGCGCCGCGAGGACCGCCGCCGCGCCCTTGCCGCCGTCGA
Organism: Defluviimonas salinarum; assembly: GCF_026013545.1. Classification (GTDB taxonomy): domain Bacteria; phylum Pseudomonadota; class Alphaproteobacteria; order Rhodobacterales; family Rhodobacteraceae; genus Albidovulum; species Albidovulum salinarum. The sequence continues at coordinate 30,564 of NZ_JAPDOG010000002.1, forward strand.
GGACGAGCGTCGCGAAGGCCGCCCCCTTGTTGCCGGTCCGGAGCACGTTGGTGGCGCCGATATTGCCCGAACCGATCTTCCTCAGATCGCCGAGCCCCATGATCCGGGTCAGCACCACCCCAAAGGGGATCGAACCGAGGAGGTAGCCGAGAACCCCGGCGAGGATCAGCGCCGCCGCGCCGCTGGTAATCTCAGGCATCGCGCGCCTCCGCCCCGAAGACCTGCCGTCCGGCGACGAAGGTCGCGAGCACCCTTCCTTCCATCCGCTGCCCGTCGAACGGCGTGTTCTTCGACTTCGAGCGCAGCTTGGCGCGGTCGAGGACGAAGGGCGTGTCGGGATCGAAGAGCACTAGGTCGGCCGGCGCGCCCTCCGCCAGCCGCCCCTGCGGCAGGCCGAGCCGTTTCGCCGGATTGAGTGCCATCGCCCGGAAGAGCTGCGGCAGGGTCAGCTGCCCGGCATGGTGGAGCCGCATCGCCGCCGGCAGGAAGGTCTCCAGCGCCACCGCGCCGGAGGCCGCGTCCTCGTAGGGCAGGCGCTTACTCTCCTCGTCCTGCGGCGTGTGCATCGACGAGATGATGTCGATGAGGCCCGAGGCGACGGCCTCCACCACCGCGAGCCGGTCGTCCTCGCTGCGCAAGGGCGGCTTGACCTTGAAGAAGGTGCGGTAGTCGCCGACGTCGAACTCGTTCAATGTGAGGTGGTGGATCGAGGTCCCCGCCGTCACGTCGAAACCGTTCTTCTTGGCGCGTTCGAGGGGCGGCAGGGCGCGGGCGGTGGTGATCTGGTCGAAGTGGTACTTCACCCCGGTCATCTCGACCATGCCCATGTCGCGGTCAAAGCCGATCCGCTCGGCCATCGGCGAGACGCCGGGCAGGCCGCGCAGGGAGGCGAACTTGCCGCTGGTCGTGGCGGCCCCCGCTGACAGGATCGGCTCCTGCGGGTGGCCCATGACGAGCGCGCCCAAGGACTTCGCGTAGGTCAGCGCGCGGGACAGCACCTTGGTGTCGGTAACCACATGATCGCAATCGGTAAAAGCGATTGCGCCGGCGTCGAGGAGGAAGCCGATCTCGGTCATCTCCCGTCCCTCGCGACCCTTGGTCAGCGCCGCCATGTGGCGGATGCGGACCGGCGAGGCCTCGGCGGCGCGGCGGGTGACGAATTCGAGCGTCTCGGGGTTGTCGATGGCGGGATGGGTGTCGGGCCGGGCGATGATCGTGGTGACGCCCCCCGCCGCCGCCGCGAGGCCGGCGGAGCGGAACGACTCCTTGTGACGCTCCCCCGGCTCGCCGATCTTGACGCCGAGATCGACGATGCCGGGGGCGAGGCATTTGCCGTCGGCATCCAGTCGGCGAAGTGTCGGGCTCTTGTCGGGCATCCCGTCGGGCGTGTCGAAGACACGGGCGATGACGCCGTCCTCGATCAGCACCGCGCCGAGCGCGTCGGTTCCGGCCTCGGGGTCGATCAGGCGGGCGTTGGTGAGGAGAGTGGTCACTGAGCGGCCTCCCAAGCGCGTGTTGCATCCCCAAGTATCTGCGGGGTGGGAATGTCGTGCGCGGGATACCCGATCTGCATACCCGTTCGATCACGACTGGTTAGGAATGCCCCAAGCGTCAATGATGCGACCTGCGTGCGGTCAAATCGCACTATCGGTTGAAGGGACATGAAGCGCGCTGATCCGCGCGCGATGAGGGAGTCGCTCTTACTAAGATCAAGCACGAAGGGCTTGGCGCATGCAGCAAGCTCCAGATCCTCAATCTTTCGTCCGGCGACGAAGCGCATCAGGCGCTTTGACGTGATGGCGTAGCTGGTCCGGCAGAGACGAATCACGTGTACGAAAATGTAGACGACGCTGCCGACCACCCCGAGCATCCCGAGAGCATCCGCAGGGCTCCTTCTGTCATCGAAGCTCAGCGCGAGACCGAAGATCAAGACGAGGGCGAGGGGAACGAAAGCTCGAAGGATGCGGAGACGTGTGCCCTGATCGGGCTCTGGAACGAACGAGATCATCTCTTCGCCATCATGCAACTCATGCGTGACGAAACTAGGTGGCACATCACTCACACCATCACCCCCGCCGCCTGCCGGCCGCGTTCGGCCCTCAGGTTTCGCGCCAGGAGGTCCATGCAGGCCATCCGCACCGCGACACCCATCTCGACCTGGTCCTGGATCACCGAGCGGTTGATGTCGTCGGCGAGCTCGCCGTCGATCTCCACCCCCCGGTTCATCGGCCCCGGATGCATGACGATGGCGTCCTCCTTGGCATAAGCCAGCTTTTCCGCATCGAGCCCGTAGCGGTGGTAGTATTCGCGCTCGGAGGGGATGAAGCCGCCGTCCATGCGTTCTTTCTGGAGGCGCAGCATCATCACCACGTCGCAATCCTTCAGCCCCTCGCGCATGTCCTCGTAGACCTCGCAGCCTAGGTCGCGGACGCCGGAGGGCATCAGCGTCGGCGGGCCGATCAGGCGGATGCGGTTCTCCATCTTGCCAAGAAGGATCAGGTTCGAGCGGGCCACCCGGCTGTGGGCAATGTCGCCGCAGATCGCGACCGTGAGGCGCTGGATCCGGCCCTTGGCGCGGCGGATCGTCAGCGCGTCCAGAAGCGCCTGCGTCGGGTGCTCGTGGCGTCCGTCGCCCGCGTTCAGGACCGCGCAGTTGACCTTCTGGGCGAGGAGATCGACAGCACCCGAGGCGGGGTGGCGGACGACGAGCAGATCGGGATGCATCGCGTTCAGGGTCAGCGCGGTGTCGATCAGCGTCTCGCCCTTCTTCACCGAGGAGTGCTGCATCGCCATGTTCATCACATCGGCGCCGAGCCGCTTTCCCGCGAGCTCGAACGACGCCTGCGTCCGCGTCGAGGCCTCGAAGAACATGTTGATCTGGGTCATGCCCTTCAGCGAGTCGGCCTGTTTCACCGTGCGCTGGTTCAGCTCGACGTATTTTTCAGCGAGGTCGAGGACGGTGCGAATCTCCTCCGGGGCCAGGTGTTCGATGCCTAGGAGGTGACGCGCGCGGAAAGTCATGTGGTGCTCCGGTCCCGTTTCGCGCCAGCTTATGGCAAATGGACGCGGGCGGGGCAACGGTCAAAGCGGGCGCTTGCCCCCGTCGTGCCGCGGCCCTAGCTTGGCGGCCATGCAGACCGCCCTCGCCCATATGGATTTCCACGCCGCCAAGGCGCTGCTCGACTGGCAGATCGAGCTTGGCGCGGACGAGCCGATCGGCGAGGCCCCGGTCAACCGCTACGAGATCGCGGCCGAGGCGCCGAAGCCTTCCGCCCCGGCCGCACCCGAAGCCCCCGTGGCGGCGGAGCCGGAGGCCGATCCGGTCGCCGCCGCGACCGAGGCCGCGGCGCGCGCCGGGAGCCTTGAGGAGCTCGCCGCGGCCCAGGCGGCGTTCGAGCTTTGCGAGCTGAAGAAGGGGGCGCGCAACTTCGTCTTCGCCGACGGCAACCCCGAGGCGCGGGTGATGATCCTCGGCGAGGCGCCGGGGCGCGACGAGGACATGGAGGGGCGGCCCTTCGTCGGCCGCGCCGGCCAGCTCCTCGACCGGATGTTCGCGGCGATCGGGCTTGCCCGGACCGCGCATCACGCCGACGAGGCGCTCTACATCACCAATGTCATGCCCTGGCGGCCGCCGCAGAACCGCGACCCGGACCCGGCCGAGATCGCGATGATGCTGCCCTTCGTGAAGCGCCATGTGGAGCTCGTGAACCCCGATATCCTCGTCCTGATGGGCAACACGCCCTGCGCTGCCGCGCTCGGCAAGCGCGGTATTCTCAGGCTGCGCGGCAGCTGGACCGAGGCCTTCGGACGCCCGGCGATGCCGATGACCCATCCGGCCTATCTCTTGCGCACCCCGGCGGCCAAGCGCGAGGCCTGGGCCGATCTTCTCGACATCAAGGCACGGTTGGGAGAACTTCCATGAGGGCGCTTTGGGTCCATGCCTGCTTTCTCATTGCCTTCACCGGACACGGTGCGTCGGCCGAGCCGTGGATCGGCACGGATTACGACGCGCTGTTTGCCGTTAATGCCAGGTTGGTCGAGACGCAGACGGCGGGTGACGGATCGGCGGTCGAGGTCTTGAAGCTCGAAGGCGGAACCGTCGTCTCGCGGCGGGCGAACGGGCAAATCACCACCATGGCAACCGATGGCAACGCCGTCGGTTGTTTCGTCACGATCCTGAGATCCATCTCTGCTATGGACACGGCATGCCCCCTGTTGTTCACGGAGGACGAAAAGGGGCGGCTTGGTGTCATGAGAGCAAGAGCACTCAGGCATTACGCGGAAAACATCTATCCGCCGCAGCCCTATGATGCTGTCGATATGGCGTTTCGCGCGTCCGTCGCGTCCGATCCGATTTCGCGCACTTCATCCTGCGAGTCCGGGATGGAAGAAAACGCGGACGCGATCGGGTTCGCCAGGAGTTTTATCGCTTCGGGCACCGATGCCTGGCTCGACGGCATTCTGGCCGTTCCTCGTCTTCCGGCAGACACCCCGTGTCTGTGAAACCAGTCAAAGGTCGCACATGAGCCGCATCGACGACACCAAGGACTTCATCCCGGTCCGCATCGCCGTCCTCACCGTCTCGGATACGCGGTCGATGGCCGAGGACCGCTCCGGCGACACTCTGGTGGCGCGGCTGACCGAGGCCGGGCACCGCCTCGCCCACCGCGACATCGTGCAGGATGAGCGGGACCGGATCGCCGCGCGGCTTCGCGACTGGATCGCCGATCCGGAGGTCGACGTGATCCTCACGACCGGGGGCACCGGGCTCACCGGGCGCGACGTCACGGTCGAGGCGCACCGCGACGTCTACGAGAAGGAGATCGAGGCCTTCGGCACCGTCTTCACCATCGTCTCGATGCAGAAGATCGGCACCTCTGCGGTGCAGAGCCGTGCCTGCGGCGGGGTCGCGGGCGGCACCTACCTCTTCGCGCTGCCGGGCAGCCCCGGCGCCTGCAAGGACGCTTGGGACGAGATCCTGAAGTGGCAGTTCGACTACCGCCACCGGCCCTGCAACTTCGTCGAGATCATGCCGCGCCTCGACGAGCATCTGCGACGGAAGTAACGGCTTCGCGCGTTCAACCCTTTGGACTTGGAGGATTTGCGCTCCGGGTCTAGGATTTCTGCGCTGCGGGGCAACGAAACGGGAACCGATGCGATTTCTCCTGCGCAGCCTTGCCGGGCTGTTCCTTCTTGCGCTGACAATCGCGCTTCTGGCGGTGGCCGGGGCCACGCTCAGATCGGCGTTCGAGGCGCGCAATGCCGACAAGGGCAATAGCCGCCCGGCGGAGGAGCGGGTCTTCACCGCGCGGGTGATCACGCTGGAGCCCAGCCGAATCGCCCCGGAGATGACCGTGTTCGGAGAGGTCAGGAGCCGCCGCAAGCTGGAGCTCCGGGCCGCCGCCGCCGGGCAGATCGTCGAGCTCGCCCCCGATTTCGCCGACGGCGCGGTGGTCGCGGCGGGCCAGCTCCTGGTGCGGATCGACCCCGCCGATGCTCAGTCGGCGCGTGATCTCGCGCGGACCGGCCTGCGCGAGGCCGAGGCCGAGGTGCGCGACGCGGCTCGTGCGCTGGAGCTTGCGCAGGCCGATCTCGACGCCGCCAAGGCGCAGGCGGCGCTCCGGGCCAAGGCGCTTGAGCGGCAGACCGGGCTGGCCGGGCGTGGCATCGGCACGGCGGCCGATCTCGAAACGGCGGAGCTTGCGATGTCGAACGCCCGACAGGCCATCGTCTCGCGCCGCCAGGCGCTCGCAGAGGCCGAGGGCCGCGTCGACCGGGCGGCGACCTCGCTCGACCGCCAGCATCTCGCGCTGGCCGAGGCCGAGCGGCGGCTCGCGGAAACCGAGCTCAGGGCCGGTTTCTCGGGGGTTCTCTCCGGGGTGACGGTGGTCGCGGGCGGGCTCGTGGCCAAGACAGAGAAGCTCGGCGAGTTGATCGACCCCACGACTCTCGAGGTCGCCTTCCGGGTCTCCACCGCGCAATATGCGCGGTTGATCGACGAGGCGGGGCGGCTGCGGCCGTTGCCGGTCCGGGCCGCGCTCGACGTCTTCGGCGCCGATCTCGCCGCCGGGGGGCGGCTGGCGCGGGTCGATGCGGCGGTCGGGGAGGGTGCCAGCGGGCGGCTGGTCTTCGCCACGCTCGGCGACGCGCCGGGCTTCCGGCCGGGCGATTTCGTGACGATAAGGATCGCCGAGCCGCCGCTCGACGGCGTGGCGCTGGTGCCCGCCGTCGCGGTCGGCTCCGACGGCACGGTGCTGGCGCTCGGTCCCGACGACCGGCTCGAAGCGGTGCCGGTCGAGTTGCTCCGGCGCCAGGGCGATGACGTGATCCTCGCCGTCGACGCGCTTCAGGGCCGCGAGATCGTGGTCGAGCGCACCGCGCTCCTCGGCGCGGGCATCAGGGTCCGGCCGGTGCGCGGCGGGGCGGCGACCGGGGTGGCGGGCGAGGCGCTTATCGACCTCACGCCCGAACGCCGCGCGGCCCTCATCGCCTTCGTCGAGAACTCGGCCGCGATGGCCGAGGAGGCCAAGGCGCGGGTGCTCGCCAAGCTCCGCGAGGACCGGGTGCCGGCCGAGATCGTCGAGCGCCTCGAATCGCGGATGGGGGGCTGAGGCGGTGGCCGCGCCGCGCGACAGGCTGGGCGCCGCGGGCGGGATCCTGTCCTATTTCACCCGCCACGCGACGGCGGCGAACCTCGTCCTCGTGCTCTTCATCGCCGCCGGGCTCGCGGCGCTGCCGCGGATGCGGGCGCAGTATTTCCCCGACGTGGTGATCCAGGAGGTCACCGTCACGACCGAATGGGAGGGGGCCGGGGCCGAGGATGTCGACCGTGGCATCGTCCAGCTTCTGGAACCGGCGCTGATCGCGGTCGAGGGCGTGGCCGAGGTCTCCTCGGTCGCGCGCGAGGGCTCGGCCGCGGTGACGCTGGAATTCGAGCCCGACTGGGATCTTGGCCGCGCGGTGGACGAGGTCGAGGCGGCGGTCGCCGCCGTGACCGGCCTGCCCGACGACGCCGAGCGGCCCGAGGTCCGGCGCAGCGCCTGGCGCGACCGGGTCACGAACCTCGTGCTCACCGGGCCGGTGGCGCCCGACCAGCTGACCCGGCTCGCCGACGAGCTGCTGGCACGGCTTTTCGAGGCCGGGGTTACGCGCGCCTCGGTCGAGGGGCTCGCGGCGCCCGAGGTGGTGATCGAGGTGGCGACGCTCGAACTGATGCGCCACGACCTGACGCTCGCCGGGATCGCCGAGCGGGTCGGCGCCGAGGCCGAGGCCGATCCGGCGGGCGAGCTAGGCGGCGGCGCGGCGCGGCTCAGGACCGGGACCGAGCGGCGGAGCCCCGACACGCTTCGGGCCATCGTGCTGCGCTCCGAGCCCGACGGCACCGCGCTGACACTTGGCGATGTGGCGCGGATCACCGTGGCGGGCGGCAATGACGTCCACGCCTATTACGTCGGCGACGCGCCCGCAGTCGTGCTGCGGGTCGACCGCTCGGCCGAGGGCGACGCGATCGCGATCCAGCGCAGTGTTGAAGCGGTGGCCGAGGCGATGCGGCCGTCGCTGCCCGCGGGCGTGACGATCGACCTGATCCGGGTGCGGTCCGACGACATCAGCGCCCGGCTCGACATCCTGCTCGACAATGGCGCGATGGGGCTCGCGCTGGTGGTCTCGCTGCTGTTCCTGTTCCTCAATGCGCGGACGGCGTTCTGGGTGGCGGCCGGGATCCCGGTGGCGATGCTCGCGGCGGTGGCGCTGATGCATGCTTCCGGCCTGACCCTCAACATGATCTCGCTCTTCGCGCTGATCCTGACGCTCGGCATCGTCGTCGACGACGCGATCGTGGTGGGCGAGCACACCGACTTCCGCGTCCGGCAACTGGGCGAGGCGCCGTTCACCGCGGCCGAGACCGCGGTCCGGCGGATGGCGGCGCCGGTCTTCTCCTCGACCGTGACCACGGTCATCGCGTTTCTCGGGCTGACCGCGATCTCGGGCCGTTTCGGCGATCTGATCGCCGACATTCCCTTCACCATCAGTGTCGTCCTCATCGCCTCGCTGCTCGAAGCCTTCCTGATCCTGCCGAACCACATGGCCCATTCGCTGTCGAAAGCGGCGCGCGGGCATTGGTATGACGCGCCGAGCCGGGTGATGAACCGCGGCCTTGGCTGGGTCCGCGAACGCCTGTTCCGCCCGCTCACCCGCGCCGTGATCGCCGCGCGCTACCCGGTGCTCGCGGCGGCGCTGGCGCTTCTCGCCTTCGAAGTCGGGCAGTTCATTCGCGGCGATGTCTACTGGCGGTTCTTCGACCGGCCGGAACGCGCCTCGATCACCGGCAATTTCGCGATGCTGCCGGGCGCCACCCGCGAGGACAGCGTCGAGGTGATGCGCGCGCTCCAGGAAAGCGTCGAGACGGTCGCCGCGAAATACCGCGACGAGTTCGGGGTCGAGCCGCTCGACTACGTCATCGCCGAGGTCGGCGCCAATTCCTGGCCGCGGCTCGCCAGCGCCGAGACCAAGGACCCGGACCATCTCGGCTCGATCTCGATCGACCTCGTCGATCCCGACCTCAGGAGCTGGTCGGCCTTCGAGTTCACCGCCGACCTGCAGGAGGCCGCGCCCGGCCATCCGATGCTGGAGGAGCTGTCCTACCGCAGCTGGCGCCACGGGCCCGGCGGTGCGGCGCTCGACGTCCAGTTGAGCGGGGCGGACGCCGACACGCTGAAGGCCGCCGCCGAGGCGCTGAAGCGGGCGCTTGCCCCGTTCCCCGAGGTCTCGGCGCTCGAGGACAGCCTGCCCTATGACAAGGACGAGCTGGTGCTCGAGCTGACGCCGCAGGGCCGCGCGCTCGGCTTCACGGTCGAGGCCCTGGGGCGCGAGCTCCGCAACCGGCTGAGCGGGATCGAGTCCGCGACCTTCCCCGCCGGCACCCGCACCGCGAAGATCCGGGTGGAGCTGCCGGAACGCGAACTCAGCGCGGACTTCCTTGACCGCACGCTCCTGCGCAGCGCGGCCGGGGCCTATGTGCCGCTTTCGGACATCGTCACGGTGACGGCCCGCAGCGGCTTCTCGACGATCCGGCGCGAGATGGGGCAAAGGGTGGTCTCGGTGACCGGCGATCTTTCGGAGGATTCGCCGGAACGCGCCACCGAGATCGCCGACGCGCTCGAGACCGAGATCCTGCCGCGGCTCGCCGAGGATTACGGCGTCGCCTACCGCCTGTCGGGGTTGCGCGCGGAGGAGGACACGTTCCTTTCGGACGCGTTCTTCGGGCTGATCGCGGCGCTCACGGGGATCTACGCGGTGCTGGCCTGGATCTTCTCGAGCTGGACCCGGCCGCTCGTCGTCATGGCGGTAATCCCCTTCGGCCTCATCGGCGCGATCCACGGTCATGCGGCCTGGGAACTGCCGCTGTCGATGTTCTCGGTCGTGGGGCTGATCGGCATGTCGGGGATCATCATCAACGACGCGATCGTGCTGATCACCACGGTCGACGACTATGCCCGCCGCCGCGCCTTCGCCGAGGCGGTGGTCGACGCGGTGGCCGACCGGCTCCGGCCGGTGATGCTGACCACGGCGACGACGGTGCTCGGTCTCGCGCCGCTGCTCTACGAGGGCTCGCGGCAGGCGCAGTTCCTGAAGCCGACGGTGATCACGCTCTGCTACGGGCTCGGCTTCGGAATGTTCCTCGTGCTCCTCGCGGTGCCGGCGCTGCTCGCCGTGCAGCAGGACATCGCGGCCATGCTGCGCGCCACCCGCCGCGCAGCGCGGAACCGGGCGCTGCGCCCGCTCATGGCCGGCGTCGCCCTGGCGCTTTTGGGGGCGTTCGGCGTGCTTCTGGCGCCCGCGCTTCTCGGCGGGGAGGCGATGGCGCCGGCACTCGGGCGGTTCACGCTCGCCGCCGCGGCGGTGACGCTGGCGGCGACAGGGTTCGGGATCTGGTCGCTGATGCGGCGGCGAGGACGGGTCTAGCCGGTGCAGCCCTGAAGGTCGACGGCCCGGCCGGAGCCGCCGAAGACCGTGATATGCACCGACGAGCGGTCGAGCGCGAAGGGCGCGGCGTTCGATGGCACCAGGTCGGCCACGGCCACGAGGTCGCCGCCCGCGCGCACCGTCTCGGCCTGCGAGACCCAGATGCTGCGGTCGGCAAGTTCGACCACCGCGAATTCCTCCGGGCCGATCTGCGGCATGGTCAGTTCCGAGGTCAGCCGCAGCCCGTCGCGGATCGGCTCGACCGAGCAGCGCGCCCGGGACAGGCCGGCCGTCGCGGCGGGTTCGGGCTGATTGGCGAGCGCCGAGCGGATCATCGGGTCGGGCCCCCCCGCGGGGTCGAGATCGGCCGCCACGTCGAACGAGACCGGAACGCAGACCGTTTCGCAGACGCCGAGGTCGATCCGTCCGCTGACCGACATCGGCCGGTCGGCGACGGCGGGGCGGAACTCGATCGGCAGGACCAGTTCGTCACGATAGCCGGCGAAGCGCAGGCCGTTGAGGTCAAAAAGCTCCGGTGTCGGCCAGTGGATCGTCGCATCGGCGATGTTGGCCGAACCGCTCCAGTCGAACTGCGGCGGGAATCCGGCTTCGCCGGGCGCGCGCCAGTAGGTCTTCCAGCCCGGCGCCAGAGTCAGGTGCAGCGCCGCCATCTGGGTGCCGCTCTCGGTTCGCCAGCCGCCGCGGATCTCGGCCGCGACGAGGTTCGCGGGCAGGTCCTGGGCGGCAACCGTCGCGGGCAGGAGGGCAAGGACGGCGGGCAGCGCCAGGGCAAGGGAGCGGGCTTTGATCATAAGGTGAAGCTATGCCGTTTGCCGGCGATTGGAAGTCACAACCGCGTCCCTCACGAAGAGTTTTGTCGGCAATCGCCCTTGTATCCGGCCCCGACTGGCGCGATCTTGGAGACGGGAGGTCCCGATATGAACCTCAGTGGCAAGTTACTGATCGCAATGCCCGGAATGGGCGATCCACGGTTCGATCACAGCGTCGTCTTCATCTGCGCCCATTCCGGCGATGGCGCGATGGGGCTCATCGTCAACAAACCCGCGCGCGACCTGTCATTCGACCAGCTCCAGGAACAGCTCGGCATCACCCGCACAGACCGTTCGAAGGCGATTCGGGTGCATTTCGGCGGCCCGGTCGAACATGCCCGCGGCTTCGTGCTGCATTCGGCCGATTACGGCGGCGAGGGCACGACGCTTCAGGTCGACGACCATTTCGGGATGACCGCGACGCTCGACATTCTCGAGGCGATCGCCCAGGGCCGCGGACCGTCGGAATCGATCCTCGCGCTCGGCTATGCGGGCTGGGGGCCGGGGCAGCTCGAAGGCGAGATCCTCTCGAACGGCTGGCTGACCTGCGACGCCAATCCCGACCTTGTCTTCTCCGACCAGGACGAGCGCAAGTGGACCCGCGCGCTGAAGACGCTCGGGGTCGACCCGCTCACGCTTTCCTCGGCCGCGGGCCACGCCTGAGGTCAGCTGCCCGAAACCCCGACCTTGACCATGCCGCTGACGCTGAGGCCCGGCGCGGGCTCGTCCGCCGGCGGCTTCGGCGGGCCGTCGGCGCCGCAGCCGGCGGGCAGCGCGAGCAGGATCAAGGACGCGATGAGGGCCCTCATGCCAGCGCCTCCTTCCAGCGGGCGATCTGGGCGCGCACCTGATCCGGCGCGGTGCCGCCGTAGCTCTGCCGGCTCGCCACCGAGTTGTGGACGCCGAGGACGGTATAGACTTCCTCGGTGATGCCGGCATGGGCCGACCGCATGTCGGCGAGGCTCAGGTCCGGCAGGTCGCAGCCCTGCTTCTCGGCCAGCGCGACGAGGCTGCCGGTGACGTGATGGGCGTCGCGGAACGGCAGGCCGAGCGCGCGCACGAGCCAATCGGCGAGGTCGGTCGCGGTCGAGAAACCCGAGGCGGCGGCGCGCTCGAGGTTGGCGCGGTTCGCGGTCATGTCGCGCACCATCCCCTCCATCGCGGCGAGCGCGAGCATCAGGTTGTCGGCGGCGTCGAAGACCTGCTCCTTGTCCTCCTGCATGTCCTTGGAATAGGCCAAGGGCAGCCCCTTCATCACCATCATCAGCGCGACATTGGCACCCATGATCCGGCCGATCTTGGCGCGAATGAGCTCGGCCGCGTCGGGGTTCTTCTTCTGCGGCATGATCGAGGAGCCGGTGGAGAAGCGGTCCGAGAGGGCGACGAAGCGGAACTGCGCCGAGGACCAGATCACCAGTTCCTCGGCGAAACGCGACAGATGCATCGCGGTGATCGAGGCGGTGGCGAGAAACTCCAGCGCGAAATCGCGGTCGGAGACGGCGTCGAGCGAATTGGCCATCGGCCGGTCGAAGCCGAGCGCCGCGGCGGTCATGTGGCGGTCGATCGGGAACGAGGTGCCGGCGAGCGCGGCGGCACCAAGGGGGCATTCGTTCATCCGGGCGCGCGCGTCGCGGAAGCGGGTGACGTCACGGCCGAACATCTCGACATAGGCCATCATGTGGTGGCCCCAGGTCACCGGCTGCGCTGTCTGGAGATGGGTGAAGCCCGGCATCACCCAGTCGGCCCTCGCCTCGGCCTGTGCGAGAAGCGCCTTCTGCAGCGCGGTGAGCCCCTCGATCGCGGCGTCGGCCTGGTCGCGGACCCAGAGCCGGAAGTCGGTCGCGACCTGGTCGTTGCGGCTCCGCGCGGTATGGAGCCGGCCGGCCGGTTCGCCGATCACCTCCTTCAGCCGCGCCTCCACGTTCATGTGGATGTCCTCGAGCGCGGTCGAAAAGGCGAGCTTTCCGGTCTCGATCTCTGACAAGACCGTGAGCAGGCCTTCCCGGATCGCCTCGACATCTTTATCGCTGAGAATGCCCGTCGCCGCGAGCATCGCGGCATGGGCGCGGGACCCGGCGATGTCCTGGGCGAAGAGCCGCTTGTCGAAGCCGATCGAGGCGTTGATCGCCTCCATGATCGCGTCCGGCCCGGCGGCGAAGCGCCCGCCCCACATCGCGTTCTGGTTTCTGTCGGTCATATCTCGCCCCCGGAGGCTCACATGCGCTGGTTTCTGTCCGCCGTCCTCTACACGGCCCTCGCGTTCGGTGCAAATGCGGCCTTGGCCGGCACCGCCGAGCTCGAGGCCTTGCGCGAGGGGGCGATGAAGAAGCTGATGTTCCATGCCGAGCCGGCCGAGGTCCCGGACGTGGCCTTCACCGATCCCGAGGGCGGCGCGCACCGGCTGGCCGACTGGCGCGGCAAGTATGTGCTGGTAAACTTCTGGGCGACCTGGTGCGCGCCCTGCCGCGCGGAGCTGCCGGCGCTCGACGCGCTGAACCGCGATTTCGGCGGCGCGGACTTCGCGGTGGTGACGATCGCCACCGGCCGCAACCCGGTTCCGGCGATCACCCGGCTCTTCGGCGAGGTCGGGGTCGAGGGGCTGCCGGTCTTGCTCGACCCGAAGCAGGACCTTGCCCGCGACATGGGCGTTTTCGGTCTGCCGGTCAGCGTGCTTCTCGACCGCGACGGCCGCGAGATCGCGCGGATGGCGGGCGACGCGGACTGGAACGGCGAGAGCGCGCGAGCCATCGTCGCGGCGCTCCTCGCGGGGGGCTGAGGCGCCTCGGACAGGGCGCCGGGGGTTTCACACCCCCGGACCCCCGTGGGGTATTGAGGCAATGAAGAAGATCAGGCGAGCCGCGCCACCCGGTCATGGGCCGGGCAGGTGACGATGTGGTCGTTGACCATGCCGACGGCCTGCATGAAGGCATAGGTGATCGTCGGGCCGCAGAAGCGGAAGCCGGCCCTCTTCAGGTCTTTCGAGATCCGTTCGGACAGCGGGGTCGAGGCGGGCACCTCGGCCATGGCGCGGAACCGGTTCTGGAGCGGCGCGCCCTCGACATAACGCCACAGAAAGTGGTCGAAGCCCTCGCGCTCGGCGATCGCGAGATAGGCGCGCGCGTTGCCGATCGTCGCCTCGATCTTGGCGCGCGAGCGCACGATCCCCGAATCGGTGAGGAGCCGGGCGACATCGGCCTCGCCCCAGAGCGCCACGGTCTCGGGATGGAAGCCTTCGAACGCGGCGCGGAAATTGTCGCGCTTCTTCAGGATCGTGAGCCAGCTCAACCCGGCCTGGAAGCCGTCGAGAACGAGCTTTTCCCACAGCGCCCGCGGGTCGCGTTCCGGGGCGCCCCATTCGGTATCGTGATAGTCGACATAGATCGGTTCGGTTCCGCACCAGGCGCAGCGTTCTGCCATTGGCCCCTCCGGCTTCGCCGTGCCGAGGCAATTTTGGTCCCGGTTTACGGCTTGTTATCCCCTTTTGCCCAATCTGGGCGCTGACGGCGAGGAGATTGTGGATGCAAGACCGCGGCAAGTTCAGACAGACGCCACCCGACCCGGCCCAGGACAGCCCGCTCAGCGCGGCCGTCAACCAGCGCGACCGGAATGTTCTGACGATGGTCCGCGACGCGGTTGAGCGGCGCGATGTCCGGCTCGCGTTTCAGCCTGTCGTCCAGTCCGCTCTGCCGGGAGCGCCGGCCTTCTACGAGGGCCTGATCCGGATCCTCGACGAGACCGGCCGGATCATTCCGGCGCGGGAGTTCATGGACCGGGTCGAGACCATGGAGCTTGGCCGGATTCTCGACTGCCTGGCGCTGGAGATGGGTTTGAACGCGCTGAAGCGGGATCCGACGCTGCGGCTGGCCATCAACATGTCGGCGCGCTCGATCGCCTATCCGCGCTGGACCCGGATCCTCAGGAAGGGGTTGTCGGAGGACCGGACCGTCGCGGAGCGGTTGATTCTCGAGATCACCGAGTCGTCGGCGATGCTGGTGCCGGACACGGTCGCCGTCTTCATGGCCGACCTGCAGTCGGAGGGGATCTCCTTCGCGCTCGACGATTTCGGGGCGGGGTTCACCTCGTTCCGGTATCTGCGGGATTTCTACTTCGACATCCTGAAGATCGACGGCCAGTTCATCCGGGGAGTCGCCGACAGTCCCGACAACCAGGTTCTCACTCAGGCCATGCTGTCGCTCGCGCGGCACTTCGACATGTTCGCCGTGGCCGAATCCGTCGAGACGGCGCGGGACGCCGCCTGGCTCACGGGAATCGGCATGGATTGCCTGCAGGGCTACTACTTCGGCGCGCCGTCGATGACGCCTCCCTGGAAGCTCCCGACACCTGCGCAGCGCGCCTGATCCGAGAGAGGCCGAATGCTGCGAATTTCGCGGGCTGAGAGACGTAATCTTTCGGTTAAGCTTGACGCGCCCGTTCCATTGATCATGCTGCGGAGCGGCGCGAGGGCCTCACCTGTCTTCGCGCGGAAATCGCGCCAGAATGAGGACCCGGACTATGACCAATGTCGTGATCGTCTCCGCCGCCCGCACCGCCGTGGGCAGCTTCAACGGCTCTTTCGCCAATACGCCCGCCCATGATCTCGGGGCCGCCGTGCTCGAGGCCGTCGTGGCCCGGGCGGGCATCGACAAGGCGGAGGTCAGCGAGACGATCCTCGGTCAGGTCCTGACCGCGGGCCAGGGCCAGAACCCGGCCCGGCAGGCCCATATCAAGGCCGGCCTGCCGCAGGAAAGCGCGGCCTGGTCGATCAACCAGGTCTGCGGCTCGGGCCTGCGCTCGGTGGCGCTCGCGGCCCAGCATATCCAGCTTGGCGACGCCGCGATCGTCGCGGCGGGCGGGCAGGAGAACATGTCGCTTTCCCCCCATGTCGCGCATCTGCGCGCGGGCCAGAAGATGGGCGACATGTCGTTCATCGATTCGATGATCAAGGACGGGCTCTGGGACGCGTTCAACGGCTACCACATGGGCACCACGGCCGAGAACGTCGCGACCAAGTGGCAGATCAGCCGCGAGATGCAGGACGAGTTCGCGGTGGCCAGCCAGAACAAGGCCGAGGCCGCGCAGAAGGCCGGCAAGTTCGCCGACGAGATCGCGGCCTTCACCGTGAAGACGCGCAAGGGCGACATCGTGGTGGATCAGGACGAATACATCCGCCACGGCGCGACCATCGACGCGATGACGAAGCTGCGCCCCGCCTTCTCCAAGGACGGCACGGTGACGGCCGCCAACGCCTCGGGCATCAATGACGGTGCCGCGGCGGTTCTCTTGATGTCCGCCGAGGAGGCCGCGAAACGCGGTCTCACGCCGCTGGCGCGGATCGCTTCCTATGCGACCGCGGGCCTCGATCCGGCGATCATGGGCGTCGGCCCGATCCACGCGAGCCGCAAGGCGCTCGAGAAGGCCGGCTGGAAGGCGGCCGACCTCGACCTCGTCGAGGCCAACGAGGCGTTCGCGGCGCAGGCCTGCGCGGTCAACAAGGACATGGGCTGGGATCCGGCAAAGGTCAACGTGAACGGCGGCGCCATCGCCATCGGCCACCCGATCGGCGCCTCCGGCGCGCGGATCCTCAACACGCTCCTGTTCGAGATGAAGCGGTCGGGTGCCAGGAAGGGCCTCGCCACGCTCTGCATCGGCGGCGGCATGGGTGTCGCCATGTGCCTCGAACGCGCCTGACGCCCACTTTTTTCTGCAAATGCGAAAAACGCGGGCGCAATAATGTTGCGCCCGCGAAATCGTTTCGGTAACAGGATTTCAAGAAGGCTCGCTCAATAGGAGGAATCATGTCGAGGGTTGCACTGGTCACTGGCGGTTCGCGCGGCATTGGCGCCGCGATCTCCGTCGCGCTGAAGGCTGCCGGCTACAAGGTTGCGGCGAACTACGCCGGCAACGACGAGGCGGCGGCCGCTTTCAACAAGGAAACCGGCATTCCGGTCTACAAGTGGAACGTCGCCGACTACGAAGCTTCTAAGGCGGGCATCGCCAAGGTCGAGGCCGACCTCGGCCCGGTCGATGTGGTGGTCGCCAACGCCGGCATCACCCGCGACGTGCCGTTCCACAAGATGAGCCCGGAGCAGTGGCAGCAGGTCATCGACACCAACCTGACCGGCGTCTTCAACACCGTGCACCCGGTCTGGCCGGGTATGCGTGACCGCAAGTTCGGCCGCGTCATCGTGATTTCGTCGGTGAACGGCCAGAAGGGCCAGTTCGCGCAGGTCAACTATGCCGCCACCAAGGCGGGCGACATCGGCATCGTGCGCAGCCTCGCGCAGGAGGGCGCCCGCGCCGGGATCACCGCCAACGCCGTCTGCCCGGGCTACATCGCCACCGAGATGGTGATGGCGGTGCCGGAGAAGGTGCGGGAATCGATCATCGCGCAGATCCCTGCCGGCCGACTGGGCGAACCCGAGGAAATCGCGCGCTGCGTGGCCTTCCTTGCCTCGGATGACGCGCAGTTCATCAACGGCTCCACGATCTCGGCCAACGGGGCGCAGTTCTTCGGCTGATCTCAGCCACAGGGTTTGCAAGGGGCCGGTTGCGTGCGACCGGCCCCTTCTTCTGTCGTAACGACCCGGAAGGGACGAGCGGCAGAAGGTTCCGAAAAGAGGGCGCGCACCATGTCGGAGAGCGCCCTCGCGCGGGCCCGGTGCGCCGCCGCGTAGACCCTGGCGTGCTCGGCTGTCGGGACGGTTTCGATCATCGCGGCCTCCATTCCCAAAAATTTCTTGACTGAACATGATGTAAGGCGCTGCAATGTTGCCTACAAACGAGAGTTTTTCGGGTTTCAGACAAGTATTACTTGACCGGAATGAGCGACCGCACGCCCCCGCTGACCGCGCTCCGCGCCTTCGAGGCGGCGGCCCGGCATCTGAGCTTCGCCAAGGCGGCGGCGGAGCTCAACGTCACGCCGGCGGCGCTGTCGTTCCAGATCCGCACGCTCGAGGAGCATCTCGGCCAGCCGGTGTTCCGGCGGCTCAACCGGGCGGTGGAGCTGACCGAGGCCGGCCGCGCCCTGCAGCCGGGGCTCGCCGAGGGCTTCGCGGCGCTCTCCGCCGCCTGGCGGGCCGCGCGGCGGCTCGGCGAGGGCCAGAGCCTGACCGTCACCGCCGGCCCCGCCTTCACCGCGAAATGGCTGGCGCCGCGGCTCTTCGACTTCGCCCGCGCCCATCCCGGGATCGAGCTGCGCTTCGCCGCCAGCCTGCGGCTCATGGATCTGCGCCGTGACGAGGTCGATGTCGCGATCCGCTTCGGCACCAGCCCCGATGACGGGCTCTGTTCGGTGCCGCTGATCCGCGAATGGCTGAGCCCGATGATGGTGCCGGAACTCGCCCGGCGCATGACGCGGCCGGAGGACCTCGGCGAGGTCGTGCTGCTGCATCAGGACGATGTGAGCTTCATCCGCCCGCCGGTCGACTGGGCGGCCTGGTTTGCCGCGGCGGGGCTCGGGGAGCCGCCGTCGGGCGGTCCGCGCTTTTCGCAGGCCGATCACGCGATCGACGCGGCGCTGAGCGGGGCCGGCGTGATTCTCGGCCGGTTCTCGCTCGCGCATCACGCGCTCCGGTCCGGCCAACTCGTGGCGCCGTTCGAGATCGCCCTGACCACCGCGGCGCAGTACCGCTTCCTCTGCCTGCCCGGCACCGAGGAGCGGCCGCATGTCAGGCTCTTCCGCGACTGGCTGTTGCAGGAAGCCGCGGCGATGTCCGCCTGCGAGGCGGGAAAGCGGCTGGTGCCCTCGGCGTGATGGGCCTGGACATAGAAAAGGCGCCGCTCGGGGGCGGCGCCTTGCTGCAACTCGTAGAAATCAGGCCTCGGTGAGGCGGGCGATTTCCTCCTTGATCCGCAGTTTCTGCTTTTTCATATCGGCGATCGCGAGATCGTCATAGCCGGGATGGCGCTGCGCCTCCTCGACGGCTTCGGACAGGTTTTGGTGTTTCTTGCGAAGTTCCTGCAGGTGCGAACCCAGCGACATTATTGTCTCCTCTCCTGTGAACCTTGTCACAATCCCATCACATTCCTTTTGCCATGTCACGCGGAACAATGCCGCATCGCATGCCTTTCGACTGTGACGGCGAAACCTTGCCTCGCGGCTAACGGCCTATAGCTGAATGGCCGCTCCGTCGCGAAGGATCGCGCGCGCGGCGGCGGTGTGATCGTCGCCATCGGCGAGGTGTCCGGCGCCCTCGTGCAGAATCAGCGGTGCGAGCAGCCGGAACGGGGCGCGGCCGCCCTTGCGGGCGCGCAGGATGATCCGCCCCGCCGGCCGCCCCGCCCGCGCCGCGATCGGCAGGAGGGTGAGGCTGCCGGCACCGGGACCGAGCGCGCCGATGAGGTCGGGAAGGCGGTCCGCCGACTGGATGACCGTCAGCCAGCCGCCGGGCCTGAGTCGCCTGAGACCCGCAGCCATCCAGACCGCGAGCGGAGTCGCCTCGCGTAGCGCGGTCTCGCGTCCGGGATCGGCGGCGGCGGTGCCGCCGCCGGCCGGGTAATAGGGCGGATTGGCGATCACATGATCGAAGCTCTGCGCCCGGAGCGCGGCCGGCACCGCCTGAAGATCGCCCTCGACCACTTCGAAGGAAAGCCCGTTGCGGTCCGCGTTCCGCCGTGCCAGTGCCGCATAGGCGGCCTGCAGCTCAAGCCCGGTCAGGCGAAGCCCGGCCACACGGGCGCCGAGGCAAAGACTCGCCACGCCCGCGCCGCAGCCAAGCTCCAGCACGCTCTCGCCGGGCTTCGCCGGCACGGCGGCGGCTAGGAGGACCGGGTCCATCGCCGCGCGGTAGCCACCCTTCGGCTGGGCGATGCGCAGCCGGCCGTTCAGGAACCCGTCGTCGGTCAGCTCTGCCTCGGCGAACATCTCAGGTCTCGATCCCGTTGTCCTTCAGGATCGCCGTCGCCATGAAGTGATCGGCGTCCCGCACCATCAGCCGGCGCGGCAAAATGCCGATGGATCCTTCCAGCACGCTCATGTGGACGTCCATCTGAAACGCCGTTATACCCTCTGCCTCAAGCAGGGCTGTCGCGAAGGCGATCCGGGTCGGGTCGGTGGTGCGAAGAAGCTCTTTCATATTCCAAGACTTAAGAACAGAGCCACGGCTTTGTCGAGTGGCCACGGGATGACGATGGGTTTGGACGAGACCGCGCAGAAACCTCACGACCGGCTGAGCGCCCATCTCGCGGCGGATATGGAGCGCGTGAACGCGCTGATCCGGCGCCGCATGGCCTCCGAGCACGCGCCGCGCATTCCCGAGGTCACCGCGCATCTCGTCGAAGCCGGCGGCAAGCGGCTGCGGCCGATGCTGACGCTCGCCGCCGCGCGGCTCTGTGGCTACGAGGGCGACCACCACATCCGCCTCGCCGCGACGGTGGAGTTCATCCATACCGCGACGCTGCTTCATGACGACGTCGTCGACGAAAGCGCGCAAAGGCGCGGCCGGCCGACCGCCAACCTTCTGTGGGACAACAAGTCTTCGGTTCTGGTCGGGGATTATCTCTTCTCGCGCTCGTTCCAGCTCATGGTGGAGACCGGCTCGCTCCGGGTGCTCGACATCCTGTCGAACGCCTCGGCGACGATCGCCGAGGGCGAGGTGCTGCAGCTGTCGGCGGCGCAGGATCTCAGGACCGACGAGGCGATCTACATGAAGGTGATCCGCGGCAAGACCGCGGCGCTCTTCTCCGCTGCGACCGAGGTCGGCGGGGTGATCGCCGGGGCGCCGGAGGAGCAGGTCGGGGCGCTCTTCACCTATGGCGACGCGCTCGGCATCGCGTTCCAGATCGTCGACGACCTTCTGGACTACGGCGGCTCGACCACGACGATCGGCAAGAATGTCGGTGACGATTTCCGCGAACGCAAGCTGACGCTGCCGGTGATCAAGGCGGTGGCGAAGGCCACGCCCGAGGAGCGAGAGTTCTGGAAGCGGGTGATCGAGAAGGGCGACCAGCGCGAGGGTGATCTCGAGCACGCGATGGCGCTTCTCGCCAGCCACGGCGCGATGGAAGAAACCCGGGCCGAGGCGCTCGGCTGGGCGCAGACAGCAAAGGCGGCGCTCGCGGTGCTGCCGGATCATGCGCTGCGGTCGATGCTTGCCGATCTGGCCGATTACGTGGTGGCGCGCGTCAATTAAAACCTCGCCTGCGTGACGCGGCGTCCCGCGTGACAGCATCCGGCGCATTGGACATGGTGGCCCCATCGCAAGGAGCCCTCATGTCACTCTACCCCCATATGCTCGCGCCGCTGGATCTCGGCCATGTGACGCTGCCGAACCGCGTCCTGATGGGGTCGATGCACACCAATCTGGAGGAGACGAAGGATTGGAACCGGGTGGCGGAGTTCTATGCCGCCCGCGCCCGCGGCGGGGTGGCGCTGATGGTCACCGGCGGCATGGCGCCGAACCGCGAGGGCGGGGTGTTTCCCGGCGCCGCGGGCCTTTTCACGCCCGAGGACATCGCCAATCACCGGCTGGTCACCGAACGCGTCCACGCCGAGGGCGGGCGGATCGCGATGCAGATCCTTCATGCCGGCCGCTATGCCTACGGGCCCAACTGCGTCGCGCCCTCGGCGATCAAGTCGCCGATCTCGCCCTTTCCGCCGATCGAGCTCGACGAGGCCGGGATCGAGAAGCAGATCGCCGATATCGCGACCGCCGCGGCCCGCGCCCGCGAGGCCGGGTACGATGGCGTCGAGGTGATGGGCTCGGAGGGCTATTTCCTCAACCAGTTCCTCGTCACGCACACCAATCGGCGCAGCGACTGCTGGGGCGGCAGCCACGCGAACCGGATGCGGCTGCCAGTCGAGACGGTGCGGCGCGTGCGCGCAGCGGTGGGACCGGATTTCATCCTCATCTACCGGATCTCGTTGATGGATCTGGTGCCCGACGGACAGAGCTGGGATGAGGTCGTGGCGCTGGCGAAGGCGATCGAGGCCGCCGGGGCGTCGATCCTCAATACCGGCATCGGCTGGCACGAGGCGCGGGTGCCGACCATCGCCACCAGCGTGCCGCGCCGCGCCTTCGCCTGGGTGACGAAGAAGCTGATGGGCGAGGTCGCCATTCCCATCGTCACCTCGAACCGCATCAACATGCCCGAGGTCGCCGAGGCGGTTCTGGCCGAAGGATGCGCCGACATGGTGTCGATGGCGCGGCCCTTCCTCGCCGATCCGGACTTCGTGCGGAAGGCCGAGACCGGGCGCGCGGCAGAGATCGCGCCCTGCATCGCCTGCAACCAGGCCTGCCTCGACCACACCTTCGCCGGCCGGATCTCGTCCTGCCTCGTCAATCCCAGGGCCTGCCACGAAACCGAGCTGGTTCTGGCGCCCGCGGCACGGACCAAGCGCATCGCGGTCGTCGGCGCCGGCCCGGCGGGGCTGTCGGCGGCGCTGGCGCTCGACGAGCGCGGGCATGAGGTGACGCTTTTCGACAGGGCGGAGCGGATCGGCGGGCAGCTCAACCTCGCCAAGATGGTGCCGGGCAAGGAGGAGTTTCACGGGCTCGTCGCCTGGTTCGAGACGATGCTCGGCAAGAGCCGGATCGCGACGAGGCTAGGGGCCGAGGCGACGCCGGCCATGCTGGACGGCTTCGACGAGGTGGTCGTCGCGACAGGCGTGCGGCCGCGCGATCCGGGGATTGCGGGCCAGGGCGGCGCCAACACGCTTTCCTATATCGACGTTCTGTCCGGCGCGCCGGTCGGGGAGCGAGTGGCGGTCATCGGCGCCGGCGGAATCGGGTTCGATGTCGCCGAGTTCCTCGTCGAGGCGGGGCAAAGCCCGGCCGTGGACCTGCGCGAATGGATGTCGGAATGGGGCGTGACCGATCCCGAACTTGTCCGCGGAGGTCTCACCAAGGCGCGCCCGCACCCACCCGCGCGGAAAGTGACGCTGATGCAGCGCAAGCCGGGCAAGCCGGGGCGCACACTCGGCAAGACCACGGGCTGGATCCACCGCGCCACGCTCCTGGCCAAGAGCGTGAAGATGCTCGGCGGCGTGAACTATGAACGCATCGATGCCGAGGGGCTTCACGTCACCTTCGGCCCCGACCGCCATGATCCGACCCTGATCGAGGCCGACACGGTCGTCCTTTGCGCCGGGCAGGAAAGCGAGAATCGCCTCGCCGATTCGCTCTCGCGCGCCGGCGTCACGGTCCATGTCATCGGCGGCGCCGACGTCGCGGCGGAACTCGACGCCAAGCGTGCGATCGATCAGGGCACCCGTCTCGCAACGGTGATTTGACGCGCGCCAGCAAAAGCTTGCCGATGATCGGCAAGATGCCGCCCATTCGCGTCTCGACAAAATCTAAGTCTTGACCGCACGCCTCCGCATTCTTGCCCGAATTGACCCAGATAGTCGGCTGCGGTGGTCAATGTAGAATACGGGTGCACAATGGACCGACTGACGGAAATGGAGGCATTTGCCACCGTTGTTGATCAGGGGGGATTTACGGACGCTGCGAAGAAGATGGGAATTTCCAAGTCGGCGGTCTCGAAACACGTCTCGTCGCTCGAGGCGCGGCTCGGGGCGCGGCTTCTGAACCGAACGACGCGCCGGGTCTCGCCCACCGAGATCGGTCTTGCCTATTACGATCGTGCCCGCCGCGTGCTCAACGACGCGGGTGAGGCCGACGCGCTCGTGACCTCGATGCAATCGGATCCGTCCGGCCTGCTGAGGATTTCCGTGGCCACCGATTTCGGGGTGAATCTGCTCTCTCCGATCCTCGGGGACTTCCTGCTCGAATATCCCGAGATCACCGTCAACATGGTTCTGAACAACCGCTATGTGGAGCTGATCTCGGAAGGCTTCGACATGGCGATCCGGGTCGGCGAGCTTGAGGATTCGACGCTGCGCGCGCGCAAGCTGACCGACACCGCCAAGCGCATGGTCGGCTCGCCGAGTTACTTCGCCAAATACGGGCGGCCGCATAAGATCGACGATCTCAACGAACACAAGCTGCTGCACTATTCCAACCAGGCCGCCGGCAACGTCTGGAAGATCACTGCGCCCTCGGGCGAGAAGCGCCAGGTCCGTACCGCGGGATGGCTGACGGTCAACGACGGCCAGTCGCTGCTCAACGCCGCGATCTCGGGCCTCGGCATCGCCTACCTTCCCTCCTTCCTCTACGCCGACGCGATGAAGAAGGGGCTCGTCGAGGATGCGATCCCCGACCTGCCGGTCGAGACGCTCGGCATCTATGCAGTCTATCCGCCTGGGCGCTTCACGCAGCCGAAGGTGCGCGCCTTTATCGATTTCCTGGGCCAGTCCTTTTCGGACAAGGGACCGGACAACTGGTAAATCGAGCAGTGCCTTAAAGAGTACGGCCTTCACGTTCTCAGCGGGTCGAGGTGATCATCGCCTCGACCCGTCTGTTCTCGGCGCGGCCCTCCGGCGTCAGGTTCGAGGCGCGGGGGCTGAGATAGCCGAGGCCATCCGCGGAAAGCTGCGCCCTGTCAACGCCATAGACCGCGACGAGCCGCTCCATGACCGCTTCGGCGCGGGCGCGCGACAGCGTGATATTGGTCGCGAGCGGGCCGACCGCATCGGTGTGACCAAGCAGCGCGACGCGGGTGTCGGGATGCGCCTTCAACCAGCCAGCGAGGGTCTCGATCGAGGCGAACCGATCGTCGGCGAGGTTGGCGGTTCCGGGCGGGAAGGCCAGACCGTCGAGCACCATGCGCCCCATGCCGTCGAGTTCACCGGGCAGCCGCACGACCTCGGGTTGGGCGGGCGCGGCCGCCTTCACCAGTTCGGCAGGCTTGGGCAGCGCCGGGCCGACGCGCGTCATCTGGACATATCCGCCGTTGGTCGAACGGCTTACCAGCAGGCTGACATAGTCGGCCGTGGGCTCGGCGCCGCGGCGCGCCGACAGGAACCGGAAGTCGCCGAGGTCGACATGCATCTCGGGCTCGGCCAGGACCGGGGTGCCGAAGCGGAAGTCGAAGCCGCCGCAACGGTCGGTGTCGCATTCGAAGAGCACCTCGAACCCCTCTTCGCGCAGCTGATCGCGCAAGGTGGCGAGCAGCCCCATCGTGGTCAGGTCCGGGTCGGGAACGCGCCAGGCGGTGCGGGAAACCTCGCCCTCGGTCGCGAGGGTTTCGATCCGCCCCGCGGACCACGGTCCGACTGGCAGCGCGTAGCTGCCGACGGAGCGCGCCTCCTCGGCCGTGCGCGCGGCCTGCGGCGGCAGCGCCAGGGTCGGCGCGGCCTGGGCCGCGGGGGCGAGCAGGAGCAGCGTGAGCGCGAGCCGTTTCATCGATGCGCCCCGTGATACTCAGGGTTGGGTTCCATCGAAGTGGCCGAAGCGATGCGGTTGGTCATGTTGAAAAACCCCGTGACCGAGGCGATGTCCCAGATGTCGCGGTCGGAAAAGCCCGCATCCCGCAACATCCGGCGATCTGCCTCGCCGATCCTGGATGATGAATGTGTCAACTTTTCGGCAAACTCCAGCATCGCCCGCTGTCGATCCGACAGCGGCGCGACGCGCCAGTTCATCACCAGCGCCTCGCCCAGCACCGGATCGCCCGACAGCTCGCGGACGGCGGCACCGTGCGCCACCTGGCAGTACCAGCACCGGTTGAGCGACGAGACCGCGACCGCGAACATCTCGCGTTCGAGCTTCGTCAGCCCGCTCTCGGCCAACATCAGGTCGTTGTAGATGGCGGTAAAAGCGTTGAGCTTGTCGACGTCGAAAGCATATGCCTTGAGGACATTGGAAACGAGGCCGAGCTTTTCGGTGCAGACATCAAAATACTTCCGGGTCGCATCCGGAAGTGGCTCGATCATGGGTAGATCAAGCGCCGTGGGGCGTTCGCCTCTGTCTGTCAACTGCTCCCCTTGCCTGTTCAGGGTTCTTTCGACCGATAGTGATACTGTCCCACAATCCGCATTCCCAGGGAAGAATAGAGCGCGTTGGCCTCCGCGTTGGCCGCCGTAACAAGCACCAAAAACCGTTCTGCACCATGATCTTGCGCCCATGCTGCGGCTTTTCGCATCATCTTGACGGCGGATCCTTGCCGACGCTGCTCGGGAACGACCTGCAAGGCGTGCATCATCGCCGTCTCACGGTGGATCGCGACGAAGGCGGTCCCTGCCGCGCGGTCGTTCACGCGGCCGAGAACCGTGGTCTTCGGCCCCTCGGCACGCGCCATCACGGCGAGCCGGCCGGGGCCGATCCCGCCCTCCGCCCAGAGGTCGCGCATGATCGCCAGCGGCGGCCAGATCGTGAAGGCCGAAAGCGGCGGCACCTCGGCCAGAAGCTCGGCCACCGGCGCGGCATAGATGTTCACGGGATCGACGACGCGGTAGCCGCGCGCCTCCAGCGCGGCGTCAAGCGCCTCATCGCCCGGGCGGACCATGAACAGGAGCCGCTGGCCGAGGTCCCGCTGCATGGCCTCGGCGGCGTCGAGATCGGCCGCGTCCCAGACCGCCTCGGCGGTTGCGGAACTGACGCGCTGGCCGCCGCCCTGCCCCTCGCGCACGAGAAAGGCGCCCGCGCGATGGACCGCCGCGGCCGGCCAGGTCGCGTCCGACGCCGCAAAAATGTCGCTCATGCGCCGCCTTTGGGAAAGAGCGCCGCGAGCTTGGACATGGCCAGATCGATCCGCGCTGGATCGCTGCCGCGGATCACGATGTTCGCGCCATAGGCGCCGTTCTGGATGAACGGGTAGGAGCCGATGGAAAGATCGGCGAACTCGGCCGCGAGCATCCCGAGCGGCCCGGCGATCACGCCCTCACCCTGGTCGATCCGGAGCGTCTGGCTGAGGAGCGGCTTGCCCCCGGCCAGTCGCGGCAGAAGCGAGGCGACCATCGCCTGGAAGATGTTCGGCACCCCGGCGAGCACATGGACATTGCCGAGCGAGAAGCCCGGCGCGATCGAGATCGGGTTCTCGATCAGGCTGGCGCCCTCGGGGATCCGCGCCATGCGCTGGCGCGCGGCGT
Organism: Defluviimonas salinarum; assembly: GCF_026013545.1. Classification (GTDB taxonomy): domain Bacteria; phylum Pseudomonadota; class Alphaproteobacteria; order Rhodobacterales; family Rhodobacteraceae; genus Albidovulum; species Albidovulum salinarum. The sequence goes on from NZ_JAPDOG010000002.1 coordinate 57,285, forward strand.
TGAATTCAAGCCCGGCGCGGTCGTAATGCGCGGCGAGGAGCGCGCGGGCGTCCTCGCGAATGCCGAGCGTCAAACCGAAGGCCTCCGCCACCGCATCGGCGGTGATGTCGTCATGGGTCGGACCAATGCCGCCGGAGGTGAAGAGATGGTCGTGGCTGGCGCGCAGCGCGTTCACGGCGGCAACGATCGCCGGCTTCTCGTCGGCGACCATCCGCACCTCTTTCAGGGTGATCCCGATACGGGTCAGCTCTCCGGCGAGATGGTGCATGTTGGCGTCGCGGGTGCGACCCGACAGGATCTCGTCCCCGATGATCAGGATGGCGGCGGTGGGATTGGGCATGATCGTACCTCTCGCATCGAATCTATAGGCAAGCGCGCGGCGCGGGGAAAGCCCCGGCTCTGGCCAAAGCCGCGATCCTTGATTATCTAGGCGTGATATGGAGCGGAAGGAGCAGCTCGTGGATGACCCGCGCGGCCGTCTGACCAAGGACGGGATCAGAATCTATGAGCCTTCTGACTATGAGGGCATGCACCGCGCCGGCCGGCTCGCGGCGGAGATTCTCGACGATGTGGCGGCGCTCGTTGAGCCCGGTGTGACCACCGGCGCGCTCGATGCCTTCATAGAGGAGCGGGTCGAGGCGGCGGGCGCGAAATCCGCGACGATCGGCTACCGCGGCTACCAGCACGCCTCCTGCATCTCGGTCAACCATGTCGTCTGCCACGGGATTCCGGGGCCGAAGGTGCTGAAGGACGGCGACATCCTCAACATCGACGTCACCGTAATCGTCGACGGCTGGTACGGCGACACCAGCCGGATGTATGTCGCGGGCAATCTCAGCCGCAAGGCCGAGCGGCTGATCGAAGTGACCCATGATGCTTTGATGAAGGGGATCGAGGCCGTGCGCCCCGGCAACACCTTCGGCGACATCGGCTACGCGATCCAGGCTTACGTCGAGGCGCAGCGGATGAGCGTCGTGCGCGATTTCTGCGGCCACGGGCTCGGCCGGGTGTTCCATGCGCCGCCGAATGTCCTGCATTACGGCCGCGCCGGCACGGGGCCGCGGCTCGAAGACGGCATGTTCTTCACCATCGAGCCGATGGTCAATCTCGGCCGGCCCGAGACAAAGGTGCTCGCCGACGACTGGACCGCGGTAACGCGCGACAAGTCGCTCTCGGCGCAGTTCGAGCATTCGGTGGGCGTGACCGCCGATGGCTGCGATATCTTCACCCTCTCGCCCGCCGGCCGCTTCCACCCGACACAGGGCTGAACTCAGCCGGGCTTCCGGCTCGCGAGCACCGCGCGGAAGAACGCCCATTGCTTGGCGCGCTTGCGCTTCGACAGAAGGACCGCCGGCGACAGGAGCTGCGCCGCCGCCTGAAGCAGCGCCCGGCCGAAGGCGAACTTCTGGCCATGCTTGCGCGCCGCATAGACCCGCGAGCGGCCCATGTGCCAGGCCTTCAAGGCCGCCACTTCGGGGCTGCGCACCGAGGAACGCCCGCCGAGATGCTGCACCAAGGCGGCGCGGACGAACATCAACGGCCCACGCTCGGAACGCAGCCGGCGGCTGAGGTCGTCATCCTCGTGGTAGAGGAATATCTCCGGATCGAAGCCGCCCACCGCCTCGAAATCCGCCCGCCGCACGAAGAGCGCGGCGCCGGACAGGACCGTGACCTCGCGGTCCGCCTCGGGCCAGCCGCGCGGCATCTTCTCGGCGCGCGGCATCAGGTGGCTGTGGCGCTTGAAATAGGCGGAACCATCCGCCTCCGCGATGCGCGGGTTCATCGCCGAGGCGTGCGGATGGCGCTCTGCCGCCGCGACCAGCTCGTCGAGCGTGTCCGGCATCAGCTGGGCGTCGGGATTGAGAAAGAGCACGAACTCGGTTTCCGCCTGCGCCGCACCCTGGTTGCAGGCGACACCGAAGCCGCGGTTCTCGGCATTGCGCACGAGGCGCGCGCCCCGCGCACCGGCGAGTTCCGCGACGGCGGCCGCATCGGTCGAGGCATTGTCGACCAGCACGACCGGCGTCCCCGCCGGGACCGAGGCGAGCATGTCCGGCAGCACCGCCATGCTGTTGAAGCAGACGCTGACGACGGTGACGCGGGCGGAGGCGGGCAGATCGCTCATGGAGGCGCAATAGCGAAACCGCTGGGCACTGTCACGCGCGCATCCGGGCTGTCTGGACGGAACTGCACAACTACACGACCGCACCGCTTCACCTGGCGGATGAAGCGAATGTTGACTCGTGCCGGGGCTAAAGGATCAATTGTAGCACGGCGGATCGGAAGCCGACGTGTTGGTTGACAAAAAGGGATTGTTCATGACGCGGTTTTTGCAAATTGCCTTCGCTGCAGGCACATCGATTTTCCTCGCAACAGCGAGCCTGGGCCAGTCCGTTCAGCAAGCCGTGGATTCAGTGATCGAAGCCGCGAAAACCGCTGCGGCGGAAGAACAGCTGGAGCCGGTAGTCGAGATCGACCATGCGAGACTTGCCGCCGCCGCAGGCGTCGAAATGCCGTCTTCCCGAGTGGCATTGTTATCCGACCCCAAGATCAACACTCAGCTTCTGTCTTCGAACATCCGCGCCGGCCTGGACTTGCCCTTCAGAGTTCTGTCCTTCGACGATAACGGAAAAGCCAGCGCCGTCTTCACCTCGTCGGAGTTTCTGAAGATTCGGCATGGCATCGCCGATACCAACGCGCTCGAAGATTTCGATGACCGCCTCGCGCCCGTCCTCCAAGCCATGTCCGAAAGCGGTCCGCGCCCGGTGCAAACCTCCGCTCTGACCCTCGACTACGGGATCATTGAGCTTGCATCCTCCCACGGCGTCCCGGAGACGGTCGCGAAACTGAAGGAGGCGATCACCGCGCAGGCAGATACGGTATGGTTCGGGGAAGTGGATTACGCCGCACAGGCCCAACAACTCGGTTCCGAACTCGTGCCGGCGGTACTCCTGCTCTTTGGCGGTCCCGCGCCCGGTGGGGTAGCGATGGCGAATTTCCCGTCAATTGGCATTGATGCCTTCTGCCAGAAGATACTGGTCTATGCTTCGCCCGATGGCGGATCAGTCGTCATCTTCAACGACATCGCGGCACTGGCGGAACTGCATTACGGCACATCCGCTCCCCCCCATGCCGCATTGAATGAACGTCTGACCGCGACATTCTTGGCCGCCATCGAGTGAGCAGCGTCCGCACGGCCTTGAACCCGAAGCGGACGGGCACGGAACCGGCATAGCGCAAAACGAAATGGCCCGGGCGGATGCCCGGGCCTTCGGTTCGCTTGAGCCAGACCTCATGCCTCGGCGGTGCCGGACTTTTCCTTCGCCCCGGGCGCGAGCTCGTCGCCGATCTCCTGGTCGACCATCTCATGCCGAGCCGGACCTTGCCGTGCTTGTCGATGTCGAGGAGCTTGACCTTCACTTCACCGCCCTCCTCGAGCACCTCGTCCGGATCTGCAGAAGCTTGTCGGCGACCCGGGAAACGTGCGCCAGGTCGTCGCGTGACGAACCCGACCGCCGGTATCCGAGGCCGTGCGGTTGTCGGCTTCGCCATCCGGTGCGGCTTCGCCGGCCACGCCAGTCGCAGCGGTAAGGCTCACCCCACACCTGAACGGAGTCCGCACCATCGCGCAGGAACAGGCCATGCCCCCCTTTACAAGCCGCCCCTCTCGGGGGAGGCTGCGCGCGTCAGGAAGGGTGCCCGATCATGGATTTTCAGACCGCCGTTCGCACATGCTTTTCGAAATACGCGACTTTTTCGGGACGTGCGCGGCGCGCGGAATTCTGGTGGTTCACGCTCTTTAACTTCCTCGCCAACATCGTGCTGAGCGTGGTCGACGGCATCCTGTTCGGCTTCGGCCACGGCATGATGGATGCAGGCCCGATTCAGCCACTCTCTTCGCTATACGGGCTCGCGGTGATCCTGCCGTCGCTCGCCGTCAGCGTGCGCCGACTGCATGACACCGGCCGGTCGGGCTGGTGGCTCCTGATCTGGCTGATCCCGATCATCGGCTGGATCATCCTGATCTGGTGGTTCGCGACCCAGGGCGACGAGGGGCCGAACGATCACGGCGCCGATCCCCTGGGCGGCGGCTACGGCCCGTCCTCGATGCCGCAGGTGCGGCGTCAGTAGCTGTATTCGGCGTAGATGCGGTTGAGATCGCCGCCCCATTCGCCGTGATACTTCTCCAGGAGCTCGTCGGCCGGCACCTTGCCGGTCTCGATGCTCTCCTGCAGCGCGTTGAGGAAATGGGTCTCGTCCGGCACCATGCCGCCGGCGCCGGGCCGGGCGCGGGCCTTGAGCCCGGCCTCGGCGATCGCCACCACCTCGCGGGCGAGGTCGTGCATCCGCACGCCGTGGGTTTCCGCCTGCAGCCCGTCGACCGAAGCCGCGACGCGCAGAGCCTCGCGCGTCTGCGTGTCCCAGCCCTTGGCGAGATCCCAGGCTGCATCGAGTGCGGTTCCGTCGTAGAGCATCCCGACCCAGAGCGCGGGCAGGGCGCAGAGCCGGCGCCACGGGCCGCCGTCGGCGCCGCGCATCTCGATGAACTTCTTCAGCCGCGCCTCGGGGAAGATCGTGGTGAGGTGGTCGGCCCAGTCCGAAAGCGTCGGCTTCTCGCCCGGCAGCGCCGGCAGCTCGCCGTTCAGGAAGTCGCGGAACGACTGGCCGAGCGCGTTGATGTACCTGCCGTCGCGATAGACGAAATACATCGGCACATCGAGCGCGTAGTCGACATAGCGCTGGAAGCCCATGCCGTCCTCGAAGACGAAGGGCAGCGTGCCGGTGCGCGCCGGATCGAGGTCGCGCCAGATCCGGCTCCGCCAGGACTTGTGGCCGTTCACCTTGCCCTCGAAGAAGGGCGAGTTGGCGAACAAGGCGGTGGCGACGGGTTGCAGCGCCAGCGCCACCCGCAGCTTCTTGACCATGTCGGCCTCGGAGCCGAAGTCGAGATTCACCTGCACGGTGCAGGTGCGGTACATCATCTGTGTGCCATGCGTACCGACGCGGCCCATGTAGTCGGTCATCAGCCGATAGCGCCCCTTGGGCATCATCGGCATCTGGTCATGGGTCCATTCGGGCGCGGCGCCGAGGCCGATGAACCGCGCGCCGATCTCGTCGGCGACGCTCTGGACGTCGCGCAGATGCGCGTTCACCTCGTCGCAGGTCTGGTGGATCGTCTCCAGCGGCGCGCCCGAAAGCTCGAACTGGCCGCCGGGTTCGAGGCTGATGTTCGCGCCGTCCTTGGTCAGGCCGATGATGTTGCCCTGCTCCTCGATCGGGTCCCAGCCGAAGCGGTCGCGGATGCCTTCCAGCATCGCCTTGATCGAGCGCGGCCCGTCATAGGGCAGGGGCTTCAGCGTGTCCTTGCAATAGCCGAACTTCTCGTGCTCGGTGCCGATGCGCCAGTCGTCCTTGGGCTTGCAACCGGCTTCGAGGTATTCGGCAAGCTGTTCGAACCGTTCGACCGGGCCTCCGCCTGATTGGGGTATGGACATGGGGGCCTCGATCTTCTGGCTGACAGGGACGCATAGACCTGAAGTGCCATGCGCGCCGAGTCAAGCCCACCACGCGCGGATTGTCTGTGCGAAAACATGACACTTCGTGATCGCTTACCGACCCGGCAGCGATCGGTCGGCGCGTTTCCACAGGGGCAGGGTCGCGACTCCCCGGTCGAGCGCGGCGGTGAGCGCGGCCATGTCGATGCCGGGAAGGGCCGCGAAGGCGTCGTAGAGCTTCTCCGCTCCGGCCGCGTCCACCGGCACCGTCAGAACCTCGCCCGAGGCGGTGCGGAGCCGCCATTGCCTCGTGCCGTGGAACTCGGTGAGCCGGACCTCGACCAGATCGGCCAGCGCCACGAAGCCGCCGAAGCTTGGGCCCCAGTAGCCGACCTGCCCCTCGTCGACCTCGACCACGCCCGGGGCGGCAACGGAGCGCAGGAAGCGCAGCCGACGGAGCGCGATCACCCCCCAGCCAAGGGCGAGTATTGCGCCGATCACCCCGAGCCCCTGCAGGAACCAGCCGCCGAGCCAGAAGAGCCAGAGCGCGAATAGCCAGGTGGCGGCGGCCGCGATCACCTCGCGCCAGCGATGAAGATGCGCCTTGACCTCGGGCCGGATCATGACACCACCGGTTTGACGTCGAAGATCACAAGCGTCCACTGCCCGATCCGCCGGAAACCAATGGCCCGATAGGCCCGTGACGCCATATCGGAGCCGGAGAAGAGCGTCGCCCGTGTCACCCCCCGCGCCCGCGCCTCGGCCAGGTGCAGCGCCACGACCCGCCGGGCATGACCGCGCCCGCGAAGGGAAGGAGGGGTATAGACGCCGCCGATCTGGACGATATCGGGCAGGAAGGCGTTGAAACCGGAGGTGGCGAGCGGACGGCCACCCGCCATGAGGACCCGGTGAGACCCCGCAGCGATATAACTCTGGTATGAAGCCCGGGCTTCCTTCTCAGCCTTCACGTGCGGCAAACCATTCGCCTCTACATTGTAGTCGGCGCGCCAGCGGATCATCTCCTCGGGATCGGCGGCCGCAAGCGTAGCCAGGCTGCCTTCGCCCTCCGGCACCGTCAGGTCGTCGAGGTCGAGCGCGAAATGCGTTTCATCGCGGTCGAGCGTGGCCGGATATCCTGCAATGCCGAGGGCTGCCAACAGGGGACGCACCTCCTCCATTGGGCCGATCAGGCCGGAAACCGCGCGTCCACGAAGAATGTCGATCGCAGCGGCGGGATCGTTTCCCGCCAGGTTCGGCATCACCATTCCCCCGCGTCCGACGGTCAGGACGCCGCCCACCGCGCCGTCCTGTTCGGCGACCCACATCGAGGGCGCATAGTCAGCCTCGCCGTCAAGGCCGAACCGGTCGAGATTCGACAGGGGAAACATCGCCCTCTCCACCCGCGCACCGAGGAAGGCGCGGATCGCTGGAAGGTCTGTCGGGCCTGCACGTCTCATCCCTCCTCTCTTCCAAGGGGATGCCACGGCTCTGCCGTCCCCTCCGCGTGCGGCTCGCGCCAGTCATAGGGCGCGCGGATCGGCTCGAATGTCATCTCGGTGAAATCGCGGATCAGTTCCAGGTCATTCCCGCGCCGCCGGTGGAGTCGGCCGCCGAGCGTGTCGTAGAGCGACAGCGCAGGATCGGGCGGCAGTTCGCGCAGGAAGGCGCGTTCGGCCTTGGCCTTGCCGATCTTCGCGGGGCGCCCGTCCACCGTGCGAAGCCCGGTCGGGCAGTCCTTGTCGGGTGTGCGCTGGTAGAGCCGCACGAGCCCGTCGTCGCGGCCGATCACGTCGGCGCCTCCGACGGCGACATAGTGCACATTGTCGAGAAACCGCCCGCCGCCGCCCCAGGTGCTGCCTTCGGGAAAGAGCGCCAGCGCGGTGAAATAGGGCGGCCGCGACAGCGCGGAATAGGCGCCCTCGGACACGCCGGACCAGTCACCGTTCAGCGCGAAGTAGAGGAAATGCCGCCCGTCCGGCGAGAGGTCGCAGCGTTCGGGATAGACCTTGTGCTTCAGCCACTGGCCGTCCTCGAAAGTGTCGGTGTCGCGGTGCCAGAGGATCAGCCGGAACTGCTTCGACGGCCCCTGCCGCAGGATCACCGCGCGGTCGTTGTCGCGGGCAAAGTAGAGGTGCAGCCGGACGACCGGATCCTGGGTCACCGCCAGTCCCCCAGATGTGTCTGCCAGAGCGTGATCGCCGCCAGCGCGGCGGTCTCGGCGCGCAGGATGCGCGGGCCGAGCGCGACCGGGCGGATGTAGGGCAAGGCCCGGAGCCTTGTGCGCTCGGTCTCCGAGAAGCCGCCCTCCGGCCCGATGAGGATCGCCCAGGGGCCGGGGGCGAGGCCCGCGAACGTCGTCGCGGCGCCGGCCTCGGATTCGTCGGCCCAGAGGATGCGCCGCGCCGGATCCCAGCCGGCCAGCACGCGGGAGAGCGGTGCCGCGTCCTCGACCGCAGGCAGAGCGAGCGCGCCGCATTGCTCGGCCGCCTCGCGGACATGCGCCTCGGCCTTGTCGCGGCGGAAGCGTTCGGAATTGGTGAACTCGGTCAGCACCGGCTGGAGCCGCGCGACGCCCAGCTCCACCGCCTTCTCGACGATGAAATCGGTCCGCGCCTTTTTCACCGGCGCGAAGAGGAGCCAGAGATCGGGAAGCACGGTCTGTGCCCGCGTCGCCTCAACGCAGAGCAGTGTCCCGCGCTTCTTCGCGGCCTCGCTGACCTCGGCCAGCCATTCGCCGTCCTGTCCGTTGAAGAGCAGCACCTGCGTCCCGACGCCCTCGCGCATCACCCCGAAAAGGTAGTGCGCCTGCGCCTCGGTCAGGAGAACCGATTGCCCCGCCCCGAGCGGCTGGTCTACACAGAGCCTGATCTTCGCCAATGCCATGAGGCCGACCTTATGAGTGCGCCCGACGAAACGCCAGAGCCCGCCGGACAGGTCGCCGACGCGGTGAAGGGCAACTGGGTCGACCGCCACGCGCCGGAATTCGCCCGCCCCTATCTGAGGCTCGCGCGCGCCGACCGTCCGATCGGCACCTGGCTCCTGCTGCTGCCCTGCTGGTGGGGCGTGGCGCTCGCGGCGGCGCAGGATGGCTGGCGGCTCTGGGATCTCTGGATCATCCTCGGCTGTGCGCTCGGCGCCTGGCTGATGCGCGGGGCGGGCTGCACCTGGAACGACATCACCGACCGCGACTTCGATGCCGCCGTGGCGCGCACGCGGTCGCGGCCGATCCCCTCGGGGCAGGTCAGTGTGAAACAGGCGCTGGTCTGGATGTTCGCGCAGATGGGGCTCGCCGCGCTCGTGCTCTTTTCCTTCAACTGGGTCGCGATCCTGCTCGGCCTCTCCTCGCTCGGCCTCGTCGGGATCTATCCCTTCGCCAAGCGCTTCACTTGGTGGCCGCAGCTCTTCCTCGGCCTCGCCTTCAACTGGGGCGCCGTCCTCGCCTACGCTGCCCATTCCGGCACTGTCACCTGGGCCGCGGTCCTGCTTTATGCCGCGGGCATCGCCTGGACGCTCTTCTACGACACGATCTATGCCCATCAGGACAAGGAGGACGACGTGCTGATCGGCGTGAAGTCCACCGCGCGGCTCTTCGGCGCGGCGACCGGCAAGTGGCTCGGGCTGTTCCTGATGTCCACCGTGGCGCTGATGACGACGGCGATTCTCGCGGCGATCTTGCCGGCGGCCGGCCCGGTGAAGCTTGCCGTCGCGCTCGCCGGACCCTGGGCGGTGGGCTGGCATCTTCTCTGGCAGATGCGCCGGCTCGATATCGACGATCCCGCGAACTGCCTGACGATTTTCCGCGCCAATCGCGACACCGGCCTGATCGCTGCGCTGTTTCTTGCCGTGGCCGCGTTCCTGTGATTGATCCCGCGGGAGGCGGCGCTTAAGGAAGGCGCGTTCCTCCGCGGTCACCCTGGTCCGATCCCATGCGCCTTTCGCCGTTGACGCGCCATCTGAACCCGGCCGAAGCCACGCCGAACGCGCTCGCGGCATCGGCCTTCCTCTTGGCCGCCGCGCTGAGCATCGCGACGGCGAGCTGGACCGCCGCGGTGATCGAGCGGCGTTCGGCCGAGGGCGTGGGCGAGGCGCTCACCACCGCGGGCCACAACTGGGCTGCCGTCGCCACCGACGGGTTGCAGGTGATCCTCTCCGGCACCGCGCCGACCGAGGCCGCCCGGTTCCGCGCGCTCTCGGTCGCCGGCACGATCGTCGATGCGGACCGCCTGACCGACGCGATGGACGTGACCCTCGCCGCCGAGCTGGAGGCGCCCGACTTCACCATCGAGATCCTGCGCAACGGCGACGGGATCTCGCTCATTGGTCTCGTACCCGAAACCGAGGACCGGGAGGCGATAGTTACCGATCTCGGCGAACTGGCCGGGGCGGGGGCGGTGACCGACATGCTCGAAAGCGCCGATCACCCGGTGCCCGAGGGCTGGAACGAGGCCGTCCGTTTCGGCATCGAGGCGCTCGCCAGGCTGCCGCGCGCCAAGGTTTCTATCAGCGCCGAGCGCATTTCGATCACCGCGATCGGCGACAGCGCCGCACAAAAGGCGCGGCTCGAGGCGGAACTGGCCCGCAAGGCGCCGCGCGGTGTGAAGCTCGTGCTCGACATCTCGGCGCCACGGCCGGTGATCACACCCTTCACGCTGCGCTTCCTCGTCGACGGCGACGGCGCGCGGTTCGACGCCTGCTCGGCCGACAGCGAGCACACGCGCGACCGTATCCTTGCCGCCGCGACCGAGGCCGGGGCGACCGGCAAGATCGCCTGCACGATCGGCCTTGGCGTGCCGACGCCGGCTTGGGGCGATGCCGTCACGATGGGCATTGCCGCGTTGGGTCAGCTCGGTGCCGGTTCGATCACCTATTCGGATGCCGACGTTTCGCTCATTGCCTCCGAAACGGTCAGCCCGGAGGCCTTCGACCGCGTCCTCGGCGAGCTCGAGTCGAACCTGCCCGAGGTGTTTTCGCTCCATGCGGTGCTGACGCCGAAACCCCAGGCCGAGGCCGCCGGCGGCGCGATGGAGTTCAGCGCAGTGCTCTCGCCCGAGGGCCGGCTGGAGCTGCGGGGCCGGCTTGGCGACCAGCGCGCCCGCGACGCCGTCGTCAGCTACGCCAACGCCCGGTTCGGCGCGGCGGATGTGCATGTCGCGACCCGGCTCGACCCGGGCGTGCCCGCGGGCTGGCCGCTGCGCACCCTCTCCGCGCTCGAGGCGCTGGGCGAGCTCGACAGCGGCAGCGTCACGGTCCGGCCCGAGATCATTCGCCTGACCGGCGTCACCGGCTCCACCACGGCGAGCGATACCGTCGCGCGGATCCTGTCGGACAAGCTCGGCGAGACCCAGCAATACGACCTCGACATCCGCTACGACGAGGCGCTGGACCCGCTTCTGGGCCTGCCCACGGCCGAGGAATGCGTGGCCGAGATCAACGCGATGCTCGCCGCGCACAAGATCAACTTCGAGCCGGGCTCGGCTCAGTTCGCGCCCGACGCGGCCAAGACGCTCGACCAGATCGCCGAGCGGATGAAGGACTGCGCCGATTTCCCGATCGAGATCGGCGGCCATACCGACAGCCAGGGGCGTGAGGAGATGAACCTCGACCTCAGCCAGGACCGCGCCCAGGCGGTGGTCGCGGCGCTGCAGTCGCGCCGGGTGCTGACCGGCAACCTGACGGCGGTGGGCTTTGGCGAGACGGTGCCGATCGGCGACAACGGCACCGAGGCGGGCCGCGAGGCGAACCGGCGGATCGAGTTCCGGCTGATCGGCGCCGCGGCGGATACTGCCGTCGACGGAGCCGGCGAGGGGACGGCGGAGGAGGTCGCGGTCGCGATCCAGACCCCCGACGACAAGACCGTGCGGCCGAAGCCGCGGCCGGAGCAGTAGGCACGACGTAGACTTGACCGACAGTTTCGGGCGCGGCAAAGGGCAGACATGAACAGAACCGAATTCATCATAGCGACCGCCATCATCTTGTTCGTGGCCTTCGCGCTCGGCTGGTTCGCCTGCTGGCTTCTGCACCGGCTGAGCCGGGTCACGCAGGCCGACATGGGTGAACTGGAGAAGATGGCGCGCGACCTGCACGACGCCGAGGAAGCCCGCGACAGCGCAGTTGTCACGCTCGAGGAGCGGGAAGCCGAGCTAGTCAACCAGCTCCACCAGAGTCAGGCGGAGTTGAAGGCGGCGATGGACGGGCTGCGCGACGCCCGCCACGAAGCCGAGGAGCTGCGCACCTATATCGAGAAGCTGAACGCGGGATAACCGGTCGGACCGCGGTCGCGGCGCTTCACCAGCGCCGCAGCGCGTCCTCGTCGTCGTCCTTCGCGGCGACCCATTCGGCTCCGTCCGGGCCGAACTCCTTCTTCCAGAAGGGGGCGCGGGACTTCAGGTAGTCCATCAGGAACTCCGCCGCGGCGAAGGCGGCGACGCGGTGGCGCGCCGCGGTCGCGACCATCATGATCGCCTCGCCCGGCACGAGGGCGCCGTGGCGGTGGATCACGAGGACGTCGGCGAGGTTCCAGCGCGTCCGCGCCTCTTCGGCGATCGCGGCGATCGCCTTCTCGGTCATGCCCGGATAATGCTCGATCTCCATCCGCGCGAGCGTGCCCTTGTCGTCGCGCACGACGCCGAGGAAGGTGACCACGGCGCCGACATCGCGCCCGCCCTGTCCGAAGCCCGCGCATTCCGCACCGTAGTCGAAGGGCTCGGCCTGGACCCGGACACGCACCCTCAGCCCCCGGTCATCGGCGGGAAGAACGCGACCTCGCGCACGCCGTCGAGCGGCGCGGAGAACTCCGACAGTTCCTGGTCGAGTGCGACGCGGAGCGCCGAGACATCGGCGAAGGCCGCCGCGTAGCGGTCCTCGCGCGCTTTCAGCTCCTCGACGAGCTCGGCGACGGTCGCGGCATCGGTGTCGACCCGTTCGCGCGGGCAGCCGATCCGTTCCCGGACCCAGGCGAAATAGAGCACGTCGATCATGCGTCGTCCTTCAGGAACGGCAGCGCCTTGCGGAAATAGTCCCATCCGGTGAGGAATGTGAGTACCGCGGCGATCCAGATCAAGGTCAGGCCCGCCATCGTCGCATAGGACGAACAGCCGCGCACCCCGCAGGAGCGGATCGGATCGGCGAGGCCGGCGGTCACCAGCTCGGCATATTCCTCCGGCGTCAGGCCGCGCCGGGCGATGCCCTCGAGATGCTCGAGCCCGGTGCCGAGGAACAGCACCGCGATTGCCACCATCTGCGCCAGCGTCTTCCACTTGGCGAGCTTGGTGACCTTGAGAAGTCCTGCCGAGGAGCCGAGATACTCGCGCAGGCCCGAGACGAAGACCTCGCGGAAAAGGATCAGCGCGGCGGGCAGGATCAGCCAGGGATTCATGCCCGAATAGCCGGTGAGCACCATGATCGCGATCACAACCATCGCCTTGTCGGCAATCGGATCGAGCATCGCGCCGAGCCGCGATTCCTGGCCCCAGGCGCGGGCGAGGTAGCCGTCGAAGAAATCGGTGATCGCGGCGGTGATGAACAGGGCAAGCGCAAACCAATCCGCCCAGGGGCGATGGAAATAGAGGAACATCACCGCGACGCCGGGCGCGGCGAGAAGACGGAGCACCGTCAGGGTGTTCGGGATCGTCAAATTCATGGCGGCACCCTAGCCGCAGGCGCGTCGGGGGAAAAGAGGGATAACGCAGGCCATGGCTTTCGCGCGTCAGTCGCGAGGTTGTGCATAACCATTTGAATTAGGTGAATATGTGTGGGGATTAAAGGATCGGTTCGCCACCTGCCGCGCCGTGCCCTATGGGCGGAGTGAACGGATATGCGTCACCGCGCGCGAACCGCGCCGTGACCGGGTCCGAGGCTGGCGCGGCGCCACAGGCATCGCTGTCGCGGAACGCGACAACGCCCTGCTCCCCGGAATGGTGCTGTGGTAGATTGCTGGAGTCCGTTCCCCGAGTCGTTACGGCCGGGACGGACAGATTTGGAGGGACCAGTATGAAACATACGATTTTGGCCGCCGCCGCACTGGCCGTGAGCCTGCCGTCAGTCGCCTTCGGCGACGATTACGACCTCGACGCACTCCGTGCCGCGACGGAGAAATACAAGGACGTCAACGTCGCTCTCGGAGAGGGCTACATTCCCGATCCGAGCGGCCATTGCGTCTCGGCCGCGCACGAGGGGCTGCCGGCGGAATGGGGCGCGATGGGGATCCATTACCTGCGTCCGGACCTGCTCGGGATCGTGCAGGGAACCGAGCGCGTGGACGGCACCGGCACCCATACCGACTTCAATCAACCCGCGGTCCTGCTCTACGAACCGCAGGCCGACGGGTCGATGGAACTCGTCGGAATCGAGAACCTCGTGTTCGAGAAGTCCTGGATGGAAGCCGGCAACACCGAGGGGCCAGTGCTGAACGGCCGGCCCTGGGATCACATGGTCGATGATCCGGCGACCGAGGGCGACGAGGCCCACGGCTTCATGCCGCATTTCGACCAGCATGTCTGGCTGTTCCGCGACAACCCGAGCGGCGAGCTGAATCCGTTCAACCCGAACGTGACTTGCGAGCATCATTCCGGGTAAGATTGCGACGTCCGGGCGGCGGCGATGCACCGCCCGGCCACACCCTATCCCTGCGCGTGGAAGAAATCGTAGACCGTCTGGGCGATGGTCTCGGAAATGCCGTCGACGGCCTTCAGATCCTCCAAACCGGCTCGGCTCACCGCCTTCGCCGAGCCGAAATGCTGAAGCAGGGCGCGTTTGCGCGCGGCGCCGATCCCCGGCACTTCGTCCAAAGGCGTCGCGCCCACCGATTTGGCGCGCTTCGCGCGGTGGGCGCCGATCGCCCAGCGATGCGCCTCGTCGCGCAGCCGCTGGACGAAGTAGAGCACCGGCGAATTGTGCGGCAGCGCGAAGGGGCGCTTGCCGGGGCGGTGGAACTCCTCCTTGCCGGCGTCGCGGTCGATGCCCTTGGCGACGCCGATCATGGCGATGTCCTCGACCCCCATCTCCGCCATGATCCCGGCCACGGCCGAGACCTGCCCGGCACCGCCGTCGATCAGCAGGAGGTCGGGCCAGGCCTCGCCCTCGCGGTCCGGATCCTCTTTCAGGAGCCGGGCGAAGCGCCGAGTCAGCACCTCCTTCATCATGCCGAAATCGTCGCCGGGGGTGAGGTCGGTGCCCTTGATGTTGAACTTGCGATACTGGCCCTTCACGAAGCCTTCCGGCCCCGCCACGATCATGCCGCCGACCGCGTTCGTGCCCTGGATATGGGAGTTGTCGTAGACCTCGATCCGGCGCGGGGGTGCGTCGAGGTCGAAGGCCTCGGCGAGGCCTTCAAGGAGCTTCGACTGCGCCGCGCTCTCGCTCATCCGGCGGCCGAGGCTCTCGCGGGCATTGCGGGCGGCGTTCTCCACAAGCTCCGCCTTCTCGCCCCGCTGCGGCACCGCGATCTCGACCTTGCGGCCGGCGCGGTCGGAGAGAAGCTCGGTCATCAGGTCGGCATCCTCGATCGGATGGCTGAGGAGGATGAGGCGCGGCGGCGCCTTGTCGGCGTAGAACTGGCCGAGGAAGGCCTCCAGCACCTCGGCCTCCTCGGCGCCCGAGCCGGTCTTTGGGTAGAAGTCGCGGTTGCCCCAGCTCTGGTTGGCGCGGATGAAGAAGACCTGCACGCAGGCCTGGCCGCCTTCCATGTGCAGCGCAACCACATCTGCCTCGGTGACGCCGCGCGGGTTGATCCCCTGCACCTGCTGGACCTGGGTCAGCGCCTTGATCCGGTCGCGCAAAGCTGCGGCGCGCTCGAACTCCAGCGCCTCGGAGGCCGCCGCCATCTCCTGGGCGAGCTTAGCCTGGACCTGGGTCGAGCGGCCCTGCAGGAAGCGTTCGGCATCGGCGACGAGCGCGCCGTATTCGGCCTCGTCGACGTACCCTACGCAGGGCGCGGCGCAGCGCTTGATCTGGTAAAGGAGGCAGGGCCGGGTGCGGCTGGAGAACATCGCGTCCGAGCAGTTCCGGAGCAGGAACACCTTCTGCAGCTGGTTCAGCGTCCGGTTCACCGCGCCCGCGCTCGCGAAGGGGCCGTAATAGTCGCCCTTCTCCTTCTTCGCGCCGCGGTGCTTCTTGATCTGGGGAAAGGGATGTTCCTTCGAGACGAGGATGTTCGGGAACGACTTGTCGTCGCGCAGGAGCACGTTGAAATAGGGCTTGAGCTGTTTGATCAGGTTCTGTTCGAGCAGCAGCGCCTCGGTCTCGGTACGTGTGGTCAGGAACATCATCGCATGGGTCGCGTGGATCATGCGCTGGATCCGCGCGGAATGGCCCGTGGGGCGGGCATAGTTCGAAACCCGCGCCTTCAGGTTGCGCGCCTTGCCGACATAGAGCACCCGCCCCTCGGCATCGAGCATCCGGTAGACCCCCGGCTGGGCGGTCAGGGACTTGAGGTGGGACTGGATCAGGGCATGGCCTGAAAGTTGCCCCAACGTCACTTCAGTCATGCGCGTGCGCCTTTCCCTTCCGGCTCCGATTCCCTCCGCCGGGCTGCAATCTTAACGGCGCGGGATCAAGAGAAAACCTGTCCACTGATTTTGTGGATAACTCTGGTGAAAAGTTTTGGGCGCTCGGAAATTTTCCTTGTTTTCGGCAGGCTTCATCGGATTGCCTAATTTTTAGGCGCTCTTCAAGAAACTGAAAATAAACAGATTTTTTCGTGATCGCGGCAAATCGCTGATAGCATTAGGAGAATCGTAACGCCCCCGTTACCCGGCCGTTACAGGTGGACAAGTCAAGCCCGCGCGCTACGATTTTCTGCTGAGAGTTGCTAGTCTACACCCAGAATATCGGGCGTCTTCCAACCGAGATGCTGGCCGCCGTCCGCGCAGAGTAACTGGCCGGTGACCGCGGGCGCGTCGAGGAAATATCCAAGCGCGGCACAGATATCCTCGGGGTTCGCGCCCCGCGCGAGGATCGATCCGGCGCGCTGGGCGCGGAACTGGGCCTCGGTCTGCTTGGCGCCCTGCAGGGTCGAGCCGGGGCCGATCGCATTGACCCGGATATCGGGGGCAAGCGCCCGCGCGGCGGTCTGGGTGAAGGCCCAGAGCCCCATCTTGGCGATCGTGTAGGACATGAACTCGGGCGTGAGCTTGCGCACCCGCTGGTCGAGCATGTTGATCACCATCGCCTGCGCGCGAAGCTCACCGTCGGCGTCGCGCAGCGCCTTCGGCGCCTGGGCCGCGAAGTCCTGGGTCAGCGCCACCGGCGCGCGCAGGTTCGACTCGATGTGGCGGTCCCAGCTTTGCCGGGTCGCGGTGCGGATGTTGTCGTATTCGAAGATCGAGGCGTTGTTGACGAGCACGGTGAGCGGCCCGCCGAGCGCCTCGGCGGCGCGGCCCACAAGCGCCCGCGTCTCGGCCTCGATGAGAAGATCGGCCCGGAGCGGGACGGCCTTCACGCCCAAGGCGCGGGCTTCGTCCGCCAGCGCCTCGGCGGACTCTGCCGAGCTTGCGTAATGGATTGCCAGGTCGTGGCCGCGTCCGGCGAGGTAGAGCGCCATGGCCCGGCCAAGCCGGTGCGCGGCGCCGGTGACGAGTGCGCGTTTCATGCCTTGCCTCCACAGTCGCAGGGGCCGCGGCCGATCAGCGGCCGGCCGCAGGACGGGCAGCGCGCCGCGCCGCGTCCCGTGCCGATGCGGGGGAACCGCAGCCGGCCGAAGATGGCGAGGATTGCCATGCCGATCAGGAAGAACGTGACGACCTTGACCATCTCAGAGCCCGTAGCGCGCCCAGAGCGCACGCTCCTCGATCTGGTCGAGCGCCTCGCCGAGGATCCGGCCGCTGATGCGCTGGAAGATCGACCGCTTCATGCCGTAGGGCACGAGCTTCACCTTCTCGCCGTAAAGCGCCTTCAGCTTCGGCACGAGATGGGCGACGCCGTCGGCGAGCCCCTCGTCGACCGCTGCCTGACCGACCCAAACGTCGCCGGTGAAGAGGTCCTTCTCACCGGCCAGCCGCGCACCGCGCCGGCCGCCGACCTGGGCCTTGAAGGCATCGTGGATCGGGGAGAGGATCGCGTGCAGCCGCGCCACGTCCTCGGGCTTTTCCGGGCGGAACGGGTCGAGGAAGCTCTTCGACTCGCCCGCAGTGTGGACGCGCCGCTCGATCCCGTGGCGGGCGAGGAACTCCGGAAAGCCGAAGCTGGCCGAGATCACGCCGATCGAGCCGAGGACCGAGCTGGCATCGACCCAGATGTCGTCCCCCGCCGTCGCCAGCCAGTAGCCGCCCGAGGCCGCCACATCCTCGACGAAGGCATGGACCGGGACCTTCTTCTCCTCCGCCAGCCGGCGGATGCGGGCGGCGATCAGCGCCGATTGCACCGGCGAGCCGCCCGGCGAATTGATCGCCAGCGCCACGGCGGCGGGCTTGCCGCGCCGGAAAGCTTTCTCGATCACCGGCGCGAGCGTGGCGTCGTTGAGCCCGGCTGCCATCCGTCCGGCGCCGCCGATGATGCCCTGCAGGCGGATCACCGCGACCTTCGGCGGCGACTTGAGGAAGGGGAGGAAGCGTTTCATGGGTTCCGATGTAATCCGCGCGGGGCCGGGGAACAATAGAGGATGCTCGCCCGGTACTTGCCCCGAGGCCGAGAGCGTCGCCGCCGCGCTTCGGCAAACCGCTCGCGGTGCCACCCTGTCAACGCGTCACGCGCCGCCCCAGCCTTTCGCGATCCGCTCCCACGCGGTGTCGAGCGCCGGGGCGGCGGCGCCCGCGAGCCGGATCATGCGGATGTCGAGCCGCTGGTCCGGCAGCCGGTCGTCAAGCGCGACGAGCCTTCCGTCGGTGAGCGCCCCGGAGACCATCGAGCGCGGCAGCCAGGCGATGCCGATCCCGGCGAGCGCGTATTCGCAGGCGGCGAGCGTGAGCGCTGTCTCGGCCCGGCGCGCGAAGCGGATCCGCTCCGGGACCCGTGGCAGGATCGCGCGGTCCATGATCTGGCCGAGGAACACGTCGGCGGGATAGGCGATGAGCGGCCAGTCGCCCGCGGCCCCGGCGACGCCCGGTGCCGCGACCGGCAGGAACGTATCGGCCCCGAGCGTCACCGCGTCGAAGCCGCGCTCCTCGGGCAGGGCGGGCTCTCCGGGCAGCGCGTACATCACCGCGAAATCGACCTCGCCCGCGAGCAGCTTCAGCAGGCATTCGTCGCGGTTGCCCGAACGAACCCGCACCGAATGGCCGCCCTGCGCGGTGAGAAGCGCCACCAGCCGCGGCGAGACCGTGGTGGTGATCGCATGCTGGCAGGCGAGCGAGATCGCGCCGGCCCCGCCGGCGCCCGAGCGCCGGAGCGTGTCGCGGAGCCGCCTCAGGCCTGCGGCCAGCGCCCGCATCTCGGGTTCCTGCGCCCGTACCGAGGGCAAGAGCGCCACCGGCTTTCGGTTGCGGTCGAAGAGCTCGGCGCCGATGCTGTCCTCGATCGCGCGGATGCGCCGGGTGAAGGCCGATTGCGTGAGGTGGCGCGCCTCCGCCGCGCGGGCGAAGGAGCCGGTGTCGAGCACCGCGAGAAGGTCGTCGAGCCAGTCGAGCCGCATCGGTCAAGTCTAGGCGTTGCAGGTGTAACTTGCAATTCGGGAAAGTTGTGACGCGAAGAACGCATTTGATGGCGGATCGTGCGCCCTGTATGTGTCGAACAGGTCAATTTGAAGGAGCCCGGCCCATGCATCTCGCCCGCTTCCCGCGCCATTTCCTCGCCCATCTGCCGACGCCGCTCGAACGGCTCGACCGGCTGACGAAGGAACTCGGCGGCCCCGAAATCTGGATCAAGCGCGACGATTGCACCGGTCTTTCGACCGGCGGCAACAAGACCCGCAAGCTCGAATTCCTGATGGCCGAGGCCGAGGCGCAGGGCGCCGAGCTGGTGATGACACAAGGTGCGACGCAGTCGAACCACGCCCGCCAGACCGCCGCCTTCGCGGCCAAGCTCGGGATGAAGTGCCATATCCTGCTCGAGGACCGGACAGGCTCGAACGACGCCAACTACAACAACAACGGCAACGTGCTTCTCGACCACCTGCACGGTGCGACGACCGAGAGGCGGCCCGGCGGCGGCGACATGAATGCCGAGATGGAGGCGGTGGCCGACCGGCTCCGCGCCGAGGGCAAGAAGGTCTACACGATCCCCGGCGGCGGCTCGAACGCGACCGGCGCGCTCGGCTATGTCAACTGCGCCTTCGAGATCCTGCAACAGGCCAATGCCGGCGGGCTGAAGATCGACCATATCGTCCATGCCACCGGCTCGGCCGGGACGCAGGCCGGGCTCATCACCGGCCTCAAGGCGATGAACGCGCAGATCCCGCTTCTCGGGATCGGCGTGCGCGCGCCGAAGCCGAAGCAGGAGGAGAATGTCTTCAACCTCGCCTGCGCCACCGCCGAGAAGCTCGGCTGCGCCGGGGTCGTGAAGCGCGAGGACGTGGTCGCGAACACCGACTATGTCGGCGCGGGCTACGGCATCCCGACCGAAAGCGGGCTGGAGGCGATCCGGATGTTCGCCGAACTGGAGGCGATCCTGCTTGACCCGGTCTATTCCTCGAAGGGCGCGGCGGGCTTCATCGACCTGATCCGCAGGGGCCATTTCAAGAAGGGCGAGCGGGTGGTCTTCCTCCACACCGGCGGCGCGGCGGGGCTTTTCGGCTACGACTTCGCCTTCGATTTCAAGAACCGTTGGCAGGCCGCCTGATCACCGCTTGGGGCGGGCGGCCTCAGGCCGCCCCCGTTTCCTCCAGCACCTTCCGCGCCACGCGGAAGCATTCGAGCGCCTGCGGCACGCCGCAATAGATGCCGACGACATGGATGATGGCGCGGATCTCGTCCCTAGTGACGCCGTTGTTGATGGCGCCGCGGCAATGCACTTCCCATTCGTGCATCTTGCCGAGCGCGCCGATCATCGCGAGGTTCATCATCGAGCGCGTCTTCGGCTCGATCACATCGTCGCCCCAGCCGAAGCCCCAGCACCATGCGGTCATCGCCTCCTGGAACGGCCGCGTGAAGTCGTCGGCGGCGGCGAGGTTTTTCTCGACGTAGTCCGCGCCGAGCGTCGCCTTGCGCTGGGCGAGGCCCTTTTCGAACAGGTCGTCGTCGAATGTGCTCATCTCGTCCTCATGTCTTGTGGTCCGTTTCTTCGAGCATGGCGCGCAGCGACCGCTCGATCTGTCCGCCGCAATAGTCCCGGCCCGTCCGAGCATCCTCGCGCGCGATCATCGCGGCGATCTCCGGCAAGGCCGCGATCCGCTGGGAAAGCGCGGCGACGCGGGGCGCGTTCCGGCGCAGCATCCCGCCCAGCAAGGGCAGCTTCGCGCCCATTGTGTGCCAAAGCGCGGCCGCTGCGAGGTCCGCGAGGCCCGGCGCGCCGGTTCCGAGCATCGTGCCCGCCTCGGCGGTCAGCCCGTGGCGGCGGCCGGTGTCCTCGAAGATCGCCATCCAGCGCGGCAGGCGGGTCGCGGCGAAGTCGTCCCAGTCAGCCTTTGCCCACATCGTCCTGCCGCAGTTGCAGGTGATCTCCTCCAGCACGTCGTTGGCGTCGCAGACGAGCTTGTGGGCCAAGGCCGCGCGGGCGGAGTCTTCGGGCAGAAGATCGTGCTTGCGCCCGAGATAGAGGAGGATCGCCGGCAACTGCGACAGCCAGAGACCGGCCGCATGATCGTTGAGGAGTGGCGGGGCCATAAACGGCGTCGGCTGCTCCCCGACCGGGAGCGCCTTGAGCCGGATCAACTCCGCCGTGTCGCCCTCGTCCCACGACGCGCCGGCGTGGGCCAGCACGTAGCGCACGAAATGGCCCCGAAAGGGGAGCGGCCAGTAATAGAGCGTGTAGTCCATCGCCGCCTCCCGGCGTTACCGCAGCCTGATCGCGATGTTCTTGGTCTGGACGTAGTTCCACAAGGCCTCGCGCCCCTTTTCGCGACCGTAGCCGGACTTGCCGTAGCCGCCGAAGGGGGTTTCCACGCCGCCCGCGTACCATTCGTTGACGAAGACCTGGCCGGCGCGGAGCTTCCGCGCTGCGCGTGTGGCGCGGTCGAGGTCGCGGGTGAAGACGCCGCCGACGAGGCCGTAATCGGTGGCGTTGGCGATGGCGATCGCCTCCTCGTCGCTGCGGAACTTCAGCACCGAGAGCACCGGGCCGAAGACCTCGTTCCGCGCGATGGCCATGTCGGGGGTGACCTGCAGCACCGTCGGTTCGAGGAAGGCGCCGGGGCGGTTGAGCTTGCGGCCGCCGGTGACGACGGTCGCGCCCTCGGCCTCGGCGGCGCGGACCATGCCCTCGGCGCGGTCGCGCTGGGCCTCGGAGACCATCGCGCCCATCGTGGGGCCGAACTCGGGCTGGTCGATGCCGGGGCCCACCTTCAGCGAGGCCGCGAGCCCGGCGATGCGGTCGACGAGTTCGTCATGGATGCGCTCGGAGGCGATCACCCGGCTCATCGCCGAGCAGACCTGGCCGGCATTGTAGAAGATGCCCCAGCGGACATCCGACAGGAAGGCATCGAGGTCGGCGTCGTCATGGACGATGGCGGCGGACTTGCCGCCGAGCTCGAGAACGCAAGGCACGACGTTCTTCGCCGCGGCGGTGGCGATGGCGATGCCGGTCGGGACCGAGCCGGTGAAGACGATCTGGTTGACGCCGGGATGGGCCGAAAGTGCCGCGCCCGCCTCGGCCCCGAGGCCGCAGAGGACGTTGACGGCGCCTTTCGGCAGGCCCGCCGCCTCGGCGGCGCGGGCGATAAAGGCGTTCGTCAGGGGCGTAAGTTCGGGCGTCTTGATCACGCAGGCATTACCGGTGGCGAGTGCTGCCGAGAGCGACCGCGCGGTCATCTCCAGGGGATAGTTCCACGGGATGATCTGCGCCGAGACGCCGTAGGGCTCATGGGTGGTGAAGTCGAAATAGCCCGCGCCGAGCGGGACCGAGCGGCCCTCCACCGTCTCGGCCTGGTTGCCGTAATACTCGAAGTAGCGCGCCGCACCGCGAACCTCGATCTCCGCCTCCCATAGCGGCTTGCCCTGTTCGAGCGTCAGGAGCCGGGCAATTTCGCTGATATGGTCGAGGAGGTAGCGCCCCATCGCCTGCACCATCCGCCCGCGTTCGACGGGCCGGAGGTCGGAGAGCGCGCCGCTCTCATGGCAGGCCCGCGCCGCCGCCACGGCACGGTCGACATCCGCGACGTCGGCCAGCGCCTGTTCGGCGAGGGGCGCGCCGGTGCCGGGGTCGGTGACGCTGATGCGTCCCGCGCCGCCGTCCACCCAGCCACCGTCGATCCAGTTCTGCCAGTAGGCCGCGACGTCACGCATCGACGGCCTCGCGCATCCACTGCTGGAGGGTCTGGATGGAGTGTTCCGAGTTGAGACCGCAATCGGGATCGAGCACCAGCGGCCCCGGCCGGTAGCCGCGGCTCTTGAGCCCCTTCGAAACGCTCTCCACGAGCCGGATATCCTCCTCGACCGTCGTCGCCCGGTCCTGGATCGCGAGCCGCCGGATCACGTCGCTGTCGACGCCGCCGGGCGTGTACCAGCCGCGCCAGACGGTGCAGTGGTCCACGTCATGGGCCCGCCAGTGGTAGGTATTCAGAACGTTGCCCGGATAGACCTGGAACGAGAACATAGGCCAGAAGAAGAACGACCGGTACTCGCCGCCGTGCGGCACCGAGGTGTCGATCGCATAGGTCATCTTGGAAAGGTCCTGGCACTCGGTCGTGTGCCGGAGGACATAGCCCTTGTTCATCGGCTGGATGTCGTAGGTCTCGGGCCGGATCACGCCGGTCGCGAAGGTCGGGTGGTTCAGCGAGCAGTGGTAGCACTCGGAATAGTTCTCGACCGAGACCTTCCAGTTGCACTTCTCGGGGATCTCGACCCATTCCAGGGGTTCGAGTTCGGCGATGTTCGGAACATAGTCGCCAAGCTCCTCGCGGACGCCGGGATACCATTCGTCCATCGGTGCCGCGTTGTCGTCGAGGTTGACGAAGATGAAGCCGTGGAAGGTCTCGGTCCTGACCGAGGTTAGGCAGATCTTCTTGCGGTCGAAGCCCGGCACCGAATTGACGTTCGGCCCGGCGCGGAGCTCGCCCGACAGCTCGTAGGTCCAGGCGTGGTAGGGGCAAACGACGACGCGGGTCGTGCCGGAGCCCTCGACCATCTGGTGCGCCCGGTGCTGGCAGACATTGTAGAAGGTCCGAAGCTCACCGTTGCGGCCGCGGATGCAGAAGAGGCTTTCGCCCGCAATCTCGAAGGTTAAGTAGTCGCCGGGATTGCGGACCTGGCTTTCATGCCCGGCGAACTGCCATGTGCGGGCGAGAAGGCCGCGCATCTCGTTCTCGAAGATCGCGGGGTCGGTATAGTAACGGGCGTCGAGCGAATGGACGAGTGGAGCGTTCATTCGGGATCCTCCAGATAGAGACCGAGTTGATGGCGGCGTTTGTGAAACTTCTCGACCCGCTCGACGATCTCGGGGCTCGCCACCGCGATCACGAAACTCAGGAGCGTCTCCAATAGCGCGATCGTGGAGACCGACGAGGGGAAGAACTGCGGCGTGTCGACCGACACGGTGAAGCGGTGCTGGGCGGCCATGATGATCGGGCTCGCCGGGCTGTCGGAGATGGCGATCACAGTCATCCCTTGTTCGCGGGCGATCTTCACCGTCTCCACGACCTCGCGGCGGTAGGGATGGCAGGTCATCGCGATCAGAACGTCACGACTGTCCGCCCAGGCGATGTCGTCGGCGGCATCCGAGCCCGCCTGCGGGATCGCGTGGAACTCCACCATGCCGGTCGAGGCGAGGTAAGTGAAGTTGCGCGCGTTCGCGTTGTTGACGCCGACACCGAGCGTATAGACCCGGCGCGAGGCCCAGATCGCCTCGGCAGCCGCTTTGAGCGCATCGGAGTCGATCTTGGCGAAGGTTTCCTCGATGTTGCGGATCGCTGCGCCCACCATCTCGGCATAGAGCCCACCGAGCGCGCCCTGTTTCGAGACGTCTTGCAGCCAGCGTGCCCGGTCGGGAAAGCCCGCCGGCCCGCTGCGAATCGCCTCGCGGAAGGCGGCGCGGAAATCCTCGTAGCCGTCGAAGCCGACCTGGCGGGCCATGCGCACGAAGGTGTTGGGCTTCACATTGGCGAATTCGGCGATCTCGCGCACGGTCGAGACGCCCACGCAATGCGGATTCTCAAGTACGTAGCGCGCCGCCTTCTGCGCCTCAGGGGTCAGCGTCTCGAACTCCTCGGAGAGGCGGTTCAGGACGATTGTTGATACATCTGTGCCATTCATGATTGACGATGGTATAGTTGTCCCATTAGCCTGTCGAGAGGAAACGCGACTCATCTCGGGAAAATTTCAATGTCGGAACGCGCTCTGCCCTCCACTGCCCGCGTCGTCATCATTGGCGGCGGGATCATGGGCTGCGGCCTCGCCTATCACCTCGCGCATGAGGGCTGGACGGATGTCGTTCTCCTGGAAAAGGCGGAGCTGACCTCGGGCTCCACCTGGCATGCGGCGGGGCAGATCACGCATTCGACGTCGAGCTTCGCACTCGGCAAATGCGTGGGCTACAACATCGACCTCTATTCGAAGGTTCTGGAGGCGGAGACCGGGCAGTCGGTGACCTGGCATGGCTGCGGCTCGCTGCGCCTTGCCTATACCGACGATGAGCTCGACTGGTTGCACCAGACGATCTCGGTCGGCAAGGGGCTTGGCTTCCCGATGGAGATCGTCGGGCCGGAGCGGATCCGCGAACTGCATCCGTTCTACAATCTCGACGGGGTGAAGGCGGCGCTGCACACGCCCGACGACGGCCATGTCGACCCGGCAGGCGCCGCCTTCGCGCTCGCCAAGGGCGCGCGCCAGCTCGGCGTGAAGGTGATCCGCCGCTGCCGGGCGACGAACGTGACCAAGCAGGAAAACGGCGAGTGGCTGGTCGAGACCGAAGAGGGCAACATCATCTGCGAGCACGTCGTCAACGCCGGCGGAACCTATGCGCGGCAGGTGGCGCTCTGGTCGGGCTACGACCTGCCGGCGACCTCGATGACGCACCACTACCTCATCACCGACACGGTGCCGGATTTCCAGGCGCTCGACAAGGAGCTCCCCGTTGTCCGCGATGACCGGCTCGTCTCGGGCTATATAAGGATGGAGCAGAAGAAGGGCCTGATCGGCATCTACGAGAAGGCCAATCCGAACACCGTCTGGGAGGATCACTGCCCCTGGGAGGCGGAGAACGAGCTCTTCGAGCCGGACTATGACCGGATCATGCCGTGGCTCGAGAACGCGATGGACCGGATGCCGATCCTCGCCGATCTTGGCATCACCCGCGAAGTTCACGGCGCGATCTCGCATCCGCCCGACGGCAACCCGATGATCGGTCCGGCGCCGGGCCTGAAGAACTACTGGTGCTGCTGCGGCACCCAGATCGGCATCGGCTGGGGCCCGGGGCTGACGCGGGAACTGGCGCGCTGGATGGTCCATGGTGCCGCCGACATCAACATGCGCGAGTTCGACCCGCGCCGGTTCGGTCCCTATGCCGACCAGGGCTACCAGATCACAAAGGCCAAGGAGGACTATCTCCTGCGCCACGAGATCCCGTTCCCGTTCTTCAACCGTCTCGACGCGCGGCCGGTGAAGCCTTCCGCACTCTATGACGACCTGAAGGCCGAAGGCGCGGTCTTCGAAGAAGTCTACGGCCACGAACGCCCGCGCTGGTTCGCGCCGGAAGGCACCGAGGCGAAGGACATCTACGGCTTCCGCCGTACGAAGCTCCATGACATCGTCGGCGCCGAGGTCCGCGCGGTGCGGGAGAAGGCGGGGATCATGGACATCTCGGCCTTCTCGAAGGTCGAGGTCTCGGGCCCGGACGCGGCGGCCTTCCTCGACCGGCTGGTGCCGAACAAGCTGCCCGCCGTGGGGCGGATCGGCCTCACCCATCTTCTGAACGACAACGGCCGGATCGAGCTGGAGACGACCGTCGTGCGGCTGGCCGAAGACCGGCTTTACCTCGTCTGTGCGGCTTTCTTCGAACAGCGGCTGGTCGATTACCTGACCTTCGCGACGGCCGGAGAGAACGTCACCATCACCAACCGCTCGACCGACTGGGGCGCGCTGGCGCTGAACGGCCCTAGAGCGCGCGATATCCTGGGGGCTTGCACCGGGGCGGACCTCGCCAATGCCGGCTTCAAGTGGATGACGGCGCAGGAGATCGCGGTCGGCGGCCACAGGCTCTGGGCTTTCCGCATGTCCTATGCGGGCGAGCTCGGCTGGGAGTTCCATGGGGAGCGCGCTGCGATCCTCGGCGCGTTCCGGGCGCTGAAGGCGGCGGGCAAGGCGCATGGGATGGTCAACTACGGCTCCTTCGCGATGAACGCGATGCGGATGGAGAAGGGCTTCAAGGGGGCTGGGGAACTCACGAACGAGGTGACGCTGCCCGAGGCCGACGTGATGCGCTTCGTGCGGCTCGACAAGGAGTTCCGCGGCAAGGCGGCGACCGAGGCCGCGGCGGCGAAGCCGCTCCGCTGGGTCTGCGCCTATCTGGAACTCGCCGATGACGGCCGCTCGGACGGCAATGGCGGCGAGGCGGTGCTCTCGGAGGGCCGCCAGGTCGGCACCGTCAGCTCCATCGCCTTCGGCCACGGCACCGGCAAGCTCCTCGCCTTCGCCTATGTGAAGGCGGACCATGCCAAGCCGGGCACCGAGCTCGAGGTCGTGATCATGGGCGAGCCGCGCGCGGCGAAAGTCCTCGGCGCGCCGGTCTACGATCCCGAAAACCTGAAACCCCGAACCGAAGCCCGGGAGGTGGCGGAAGCATGACGAAGATGAAGGCGATGGTGCTGACGGGCCATGGCGGGCTCGACAAGTACGAATGGCACGAGGACTGGCCGCGGCCGGAGCCGGGGCCGATGGAGGTGCTGATCAGGGTCGGCGCCTGCGGCCTCAACAATACCGACGTCAACACCCGCTCGGGCTGGTATTCCAAGGCGGTGAGCGAGGCGACGACCGGCGGCGCCTATGCGGCGGTCGGCGAGGCGGACCCGACCTGGGGCGGTTCGCCGATCACCTTCCCGCGCATCCAGGGCGCCGACGCGGTGGGCGAAGTCGTCGCCGTGGGAGAGGGCGCGGACCCGGCGCTGGTGGGCAAGAGGGTCATGACCGACGGCTGGCTCCGCGACTGGTCCGAGCCGATGAACATGGACAAGGCCGGGTATTTCGGTTCGGAACGCGACGGCGGCTTCGCCGAGTACGCCGTGACGGACATGCGCAACGTTGCTGTCGTCGATAGCGGCCTCAGCGATGCGGAACTCGCGACCTTCTCGTGCTCCTACACCACCGCCGAGGGGATGCTCGCGCGCGCCAATGTGACGGCAGGTGATACCGTGCTCGTCCCCGGCGCCTCGGGCGGGGTCGGCGGCGCGCTGGTCCAGCTCGCCAAGAGACGCGGCGCGCGGGTCATCGCGATGGCCTCGGAGTCCAAGCACGCAGAGGTCGCGAAGCTCGGCCCCGACCTGATCCTGCCCCGCGCACCGGAGGACCTGCGCGCGGCCTTGGGCGACGAGAAGGTTACCGTCGTCGCCGATATCGTCGGCGGGCCGTACTGGCCGACGCTCATCGACATCCTCGAACGCGGCGGGCGCTACACCTGTTCGGGCGCGATCGCCGGGCCGATGGTGACGTTGGACCTCCGCACCTTCTACCTGCGCGACCTGACCTTCACCGGCTCGACCGTGACCCCGCCGCATGTCTTCCGCGACGTCGTGGGCTACATCGAGCGCGGCGAGATCAGGCCGGTCCTCGCCGCGACCTATCCCTTGAAGAACCTCCGCGAGGCGCAGCAGGCCTTCATCGACAAGAAGCACACCGGCAACATCGTGGTCACCCCGTGAAGATCACCCGCATCCGCGTCTACAAGACCGATCTGCCTTACGTCGGCGGAACCTATGCCTGGGGTGCGGGCAACGCGATCACCGTGGCCAGGGCCTCGGTCGTGGTGATCGACACCGATGCGGGGCTTCAGGGCTCAGGCGAGTTCACGCCCTGCGGCGAGAACTACATGGTCGCCCATTCCGAGGGCGTCGAGGCGGCGGCGCGGCTGATGGCCCCGGCGCTCCTTGGCGAGGACCCGAGGCAGGTCGCGCGGATCGAGCGGATCATGGACCATGTGATCCAGGACCACGGCTATGCCAAGGCGCCCTTCGACGCGGCGTGCTGGGATATCCTCGGCCAGGCCACCGGCCAGCCGGTCTGGATGCTGATGGGCGGCAAGCTGACTGAAGCCGCGCCGATGTACCGGGTGGCGCCCCAGAAGGCGGTGGACGAGACCGTCGCCGAGATGGAGGTCTACCGCGCCCAAGGGTATCGGCAGTTCCAGATCAAGGTGGGCGCCGACTGGGTCACCGACATCGACCGCATCCGCGCGACCGTGCCGCTTCTGAAACCGGGCGAGAAGGCGATGGCCGATGCCAACCAGGGCTGGCGCGTCGACAATGCGATCCGGGTGGCGCGCGCGACCCGCGATCTCGACTTCATCCTCGAACAGCCCTGCCGGACCTACGAGGAATGCCAGCAGGTTCGCCGCGTGGCCGAACAGCCGATGAAGCTCGACGAATGCGTGACCGGGATGGCGGCGGCGCAGCGCATTGTCGCCGACCGGGGGGCGGAGATCTGCTGTCTCAAGGTCTCCAACCTCGGCGGTCTGTCGAAGGCGAAGCGGGTGCGCGATTTCCTCATCGACAACCGTATTCCGGTGGTGAGCGAGGACACCTGGGGCGGCGAGATCACGAGCGCCGTGGTCGCCCATTTTGCCGCCTCCACGCCGGAGGAGTACCTCCAGAACACCACCGACCTGATGAACTACAACACCCGCTCGACTGGGCGGGGCGGGCCGACCACGCGGGATGGCCGACTTATCGCCCCGGACGCGCCGGGGCTTGGTGTAACGCCGGATTTCGCCAGCCTCGGCGCACCGGTCGCGGAGTATGCGGGATGAAGATCACGCGCATCATGGTCTGGTCGCTCGACCTGCCGCTTGTCCAGCCCTACTGGCTCTCGGGCGGGCGGCTGAAGTTCGAGCGTCTCGATTCCACCTTCGTCCGACTCGACACCGACGAGGGCGTTTCGGGCTGGGGCGAGGGCTGCCCCTGGGGCACGACCTACCTGCCTGCGCATGGGCCCGGCATCCGCGCCGGCATCGCGACGCTCGCCCCCGCGATCCTCGGCCGCGATCCGCGCAGCTTGCGCACGCTCAACGAGGCGATGGACACCCGGCTTCCCGGCCATCTCTACGTCAAGTCGGCGATCGACATGGCGGCCTGGGACATTCTCGGACAGACCGCCGGAATGCCGCTCTGGCAGCTCTTCGGCGGCGATCGCGCCGAGCCGGTCGCGGTCAATTCATCGATCTCGACAGGGACACCGGAAGAGATGATCGCGCTCATCCGCAGCGCCAGCCAGAAGGGCTACCGGGTCCATTCCGCCAAACTTGGCGGCCACGACATCGGCGCCGACATTGCCCGGATCGAGGCGATCTCCGCCGCCCTGCCGAGGGCTGAGAAGGTCACCTACGACATCAACCGCGCCTGGACGCCCGCCGTCGCGGTGCAGGTGCTGAACTCGGTCACCGCGCGCGACTGGGTGGAGCAGCCCTGCGAGACGCTCGACCAATGCGCCCATGTGGCGGGCCGCGTCGCCAACCCGATCATGCTCGACGAATGCCTGCACACGTTCCAGGACCATCTGGAGGCATGGAAGCGCGGCGCCTGCGAGGGCGTGAAGGTCAAGCCGAACCGGGTGGGCGGGCTGACGAAGGCGCTGCAGATCCGCGATTTCGGGGTCTCGGTCGGCTGGCAGATGCATATCGAGGACCTCGGCGGCTCGGCCTTGGCCGACACCGCCGCGATCCATCTGGCGGCCTCGACGCCCGAGGCCAACCGGCTCGCGAGCTGGCTTTGCCACTATCACCTCTCCGTCGATCCGGTGCCGGGGCAGGGTGCGCGCAACGACGGCGGCTTCGCGACACCCCCTTCGGCGCCGGGGCTCGGCGTCACCCCCGAAGTCGAGCGGCTGGGCGACCCGGTCGCGGTTTACGAGGTCTGAACCATGAAGATCACCCGGTTGACACTCTGGGACGTGCCGCTGACGAGCCACGTCGCCTATCACATGGCGGGCGGCAAGACCTGCGACACCGTCACCTCGGTCGTGCTGCGCGTCGACACCGACGCCGGCGTCGAGGGCTGGGGCGAGGTCTGCCCGATCCCGCACTACCTGCCCGCCTATGCCGAGGGCGTGCGCCCGGCGCTGGAATACCTCGCGCCGGTGCTGATCGGCGCCGATCCGGTCGGACCGGAGGCCGTCATGAGCCGGGCCGATGCCTGGCTGCAGGGCCATCCCTATGCCAAGTCCGCACTCGACCTCGCGCTCTGGGACATCACCGGCAAGGTGGCCGGGCTGCCGCTTCACGCGCTTCTCGGCGGGCGGCAGATGGCCGACATGCCGCTTTATCACTCGATCACCTGCATCGCGCCGGAGGAGATGGCACGGATCGCCAGGGAAGCGCAGCGGGAGGGGATCACCCAGTTCCAGGTCAAGCTCGGCGCCGATGGCGACTGGCAAGCCGATGTGGCGCGGCTGAGGATGGTGCGCGAGGCGGTGGGCGAGGGGCCGCTCGTTTACGGTGACTGGAACTGCGGCGCCACACGGCTCGACGCGACACGGGTGGGCCGCTCGGTCGCCGGCATGGACGTGATGCTCGAGCAGCCCTGCGCGACGCTGGAGGAATGCGCCGCCGTGCGCGCCGCGACGGGTCTGCCGATGAAGATCGACGAGAACGGGCATGACACCGCCTCGCTCCTGAAGGCGTATGAACTCGGCTGCATGGACGCCGTCGCGCTGAAGCTCTCGAAATTCGGCGGGCTCAGCCCGATGCGGCGGGCGCGCGACCTCTGCCTGCATCTCGGCGCGAAGATGTGCGTCGAGGATACCTGGGGTTCGGACGTCACCACCTCGGCACTCCTCCATCTTGCCGCCGCGACGCCCGAGCGGATGCTTCTGAACACCTGCGATCTCTCGGGCTATGTCGGCCCGCGCCTCGACCGCGAGGCGCCGGTGCGCAAGGCAGGGCGTATCGCGCCGCCGGAAGGGCCGGGGCTCGGCGTCGCGCCGGACAGTGACATTCTCGGCCAGCCCATGGCCGTCATCGACTAGGAGAGTCCCGATGCTCGACAAGACCCCCATGCAGGCTCTCGCCGACCGTGCCCGCGCGGTGTTGCCGGCCGGCGGTTTCGGCAATTTCGACCCCTCGGTCTTCATCCGCGAGGGCAAGGGTTCCCGCGTCTGGGACGAGGACGGGCGCGAATATGTCGACTACCTGATCGGTTCCGGCCCGATGCTTCTCGGTCACGGCCATCCCGAGGTGCTGGAGGTGGTGGCGGAGCAGCTGCCGAAGGGCATGACCTTCTTCGCCAACAACGCCCCCGGCGTCGAACTGGCCGAGGAGATCTGCCGCGCGGTGCCCTGCGCCGAGCAGGTGCGGTTTCTGTCCTCGGGCGGCGAGGCGGACATGTACGCGATGCGGCTCGCCCGCGCCCATACGGGGCGCGACAAGATCCTGAAGTTCGAGGGCGGCTATCACGGCATGTCCGCCGAGGCGCAGATGAGCCTCGCGCCGACGCGGCTGGTGAACTTCCCGCAAGCCGTGCCCGACAGCGCCGGGATCCCCGAGGCGGTCCGGGCCGAGATGCTGATCGCGCCGTTCAACGATCCCGAGTATCTCGAAAGCCTGCTGAAGGAGCATGGGGGCGACGTGGCGGGCATCATCGTCGAGCCGCTGCAGCGGATCATCCCGCCCGCGCCGGGGTTCCTGCAGGCGGTGCGCGAGCTTTGCGACCGCTACGGCATCGTCCTCATCTTCGACGAGGTCGTGACCGGGTTCCGCTTCGCCTATGGCGGCGCGCAGGAGGCTTACGGTGTCACGCCCGACCTCTGCACGCTCGGCAAGATCATCGGCGGCGGCTTCCCCCTGGCGGCGGTGGCGGGCCGCAAGGACATCATGGATCATTTCGACAAGGCCATCGTCGGCGCCGACAAGTGGCTGATGATGCTCGGCACGCTCTCGGGCAACCCGGTCGCCGCCGTGGCGGGCTTGAAGACGATGGAGATCCTGCGCCGCGACGGCGCCTTTGACACGCTCCGCGCTCATGGCGAGCGGTTGCAGGCGATGCTCGCCCGCCATCTCGACGCGGCCGGGATCGCGCACCGGATCGTCGGCCATCCGACGCTCTTTGACGTGGTCTTCACCGACCGGGAGGTGCGGACCTACCGCGACGTGCTGGCGGCGGATGCGAAGAAGAACGCCGCCTTCAACGCGGTCCTGCGCGCGAACGGGGTCTTCAAGTCGCCCGGCAAGGTCTATCCCAGCTTGGCGCTGACCGAGGCCGATTTCGAGCTGACCGAGGCCGCAATCGAAAAGGCCGCCGCCGCGATCGCCTGAGGCTCAGAGGATGCCCGCTTCGGCATCCTCGACCGAGATGCCGAGCGCGTCGAGCCCATCTTCGAGATAATCGGCGAGCAGGGGCTCGCCGAGAAGATAGGTCGCGGTCGGCGAGGTCGCCTCGAGCCGGGCGGTGTCGATCGCCTCTTCAAGCTCGTCCGGCCCGAAGGTCTCGCGCCCGACCCACATCAGCGCGACGAGGCTCGTCTGCTCGTCCTCGTTGAGCGCGGAGATGAAGGCGCGCAGCTCGCCCTCTGTGGCGTCACCGGCGCGGGCTTCGAGGATCGTGTCGGCATCGCGGACGTCGCCGGAGGAATCCCAGGGGCTGACCTTTGCGTCAAGCTCGCGCGCGCGGATGATGACATGGGCGACCTTCTCGGGGGCGATCTGAAGCATGGCTCCTCCTTGATGCCGTCGATTGTGCGCCAAACCGGGGTCTCGGGGCAATCGGGCAAAGTGGCACTCCGTGGCGGGTACGGCACACCGGCGCGGCCGAAGGACGCATTCGCGCGATCCGCTCTTGCCACCGCCGCGCCGCGCGCGCCTTGTGTGCCCGATCCGGTTTCTTCGAGAACAATCATGCAGATCACATTCGGGCTGGGGGGCCGGTCCGGTCTTCGCTGGCAGCGCTACCTGCGCGGCCTGGTCGCCGCCGCTGCCACCCTCGCCGGCGTATTCACCTTCGTCTCGGTCGACCTCGCGCGCCGCGACGCGGTGTTCTCGCCCTCGGTCATGCCGACCTCGCTCGAGAACGGCGACGGGCTCGAGGTCACGCTGCTGAACGAGTCCGATCATGTCATGGAGAATGCCGACATCTCGTTCCGGCTCTACGACCGGTCCGGCGCGATGGTCATCTTCGACGAGAACGGTGACGGAACCGAGGATCAGGCCGATCTGGCCGACCACCATTTCGCGCCCAAGGCCATGACGATCCCGGCGCGGAGCTCGTTGGTCGGACTGCTTCTGGACGACAGCAGCCACCGCGACTTTAACGGCGTCCAGTTCCTTGCCGTCTGCGCGGTGTTCGACGGGTCATTCTGGGTTGACCGGGTCCGCACCACCTACCTGCTGGAGCGCCTGCCCATCGGCGGCTTCGGGCAGGTGCGGCACGCGAAGGACGTGCATTTCCTGAGCGAACCAGACTGCGGCTTCACCGCCTCGGTCCCCGCGGTGCACTGACCGCCGCCGCGGCGCTCAGTCGGCCGAGGTCTTCGCGAGCGGCACGACCCGCGGCGTCTCGGCCTCGGGCGCCAGTTCCTCGAAGTCGAAATTGTCGAGCCGGGCGGCGCGTTTGCCGGCGCGCTCGGCCGCCGTCGAGATGCCGTCGAGGTCGTTGCGCGCCTGGTTGAAATGCACCGAGAGCTTGTCGACCCGCTCCACCACCAGTTCGACGTCGCGGTGAAGCTGGCGCAGCGTGGTGCGGATCGCGCCCGCCTGTTCACGCATCCGCGCGTCCTTCAGGACCGCGCGCATCGTGTTCAGCGTCGCCATGCAGGTCGTCGGCGAGACGATCCAGACCTTGGCCGTGAAGCCCTCGCGCACCAGTTCGGGGAAATTCGCGTGCAGTTCGGCATAGACTGCCTCGGAGGGCAGGAACATCAGCGCGCCGTCGGCGGTCTCGCCGTCGAGGATGTATTTCTCGCCGATCGCCTTGATGTGGGAGCGGACCGCGATGCGCAGCATCCGCTGTGCCTCGATCAGCTGCGACTGGTTCTCGGCCCGGCGCAGCGCCTCGTAGGCCTCGAGCGGGAACTTCGAGTCGATGACGATCGGGCCGGGAGGATTCGGCAGGTGGATCAGGCAGTCGGCGCGCTTGCCGTTCGAGAGCGTCGCCTGCATCGAGAAGGAATCCGCGGGCAGGGCCTTGCGCACGATGTCGTTGAGCTGGATCTCGCCGAAGGCGCCGCGGGTCTGCTTGTTCGAGAGAATGTCCTGCAGCGAGAGCACGTCGCCCGAGAGCTTCTCGATATTGGACTGCGCCTTGTCGATGGTCTCGAGCCGCTGCTGCAATTCTCCGAGAGAGCGCGCGGTGCGGGTGGCGCTGCCCTGCAACGTCTCGGTCATGCCGCGCGAGACCTCGGCGAGCCGCCGCTCCATCAGCTGCAGCACACGGGTCTGCGAGGCCGCCTGCGCCTCGGACACATGGGTGAGCCCGCCCGAGAGCCGCTCCTGCCCGGCCGACAGCGCCTCGACGCGGTTGCCGAGCCGGTCGAGCGAGTAGAACATCGGCTCCGCCATCCGGGCCGAGCGCGAGGCAGCGCGGAGCGTGACGATGAGGAGCACGAACAGCGCGAGGACCAGCGCCGCGCCGCCGAGGACGGCGAGCACCATCGGATCGTCAAGCATGTAGTCCTGTCCGTTCAGCGTGATCATGTGCGCCCGAAAAGCCTTTCGATATCAGTCAGCTTCAGCTCGACATAGGTCGGCCGGCCGTGGTTGCACTGGCCGGAAAGCGGCGTCCGCTCCATTTCCCGCAGGAGCGCGTTCATCTCGTCGGCCTGCATCCGCCGGCCCGAGCGGATCGAGCCGTGGCAGGCCATGCGGCTCAGAACCGCGTCGATCCGGCCCTGCAGGCGCTGGCTGTCGCCTGCGTCGTGAAGCTCGTCGAGGATGTCCTTCAGGAGCGCCGTGGCATTGACCTCGCCGAGAAGGGCCGGGGTCTCGCGCACCGCGACCGCGCCGCCGCCGAAGGGCTCGATCGTGAGGCCGAGCCCGGCGAGCGTCGCGGCATGGTCGAGGAGCAGCTGGGCATCGCCCGGCGACAGCTCGACGATCTCGGGGATGAGGAGCGCCTGCGCGGCGACGCCGTTCTCCGAGCGCTGGCGTTTCAGGCGCTCGTAGACCAGCCGTTCGTGCGCGGCGTGCT
Source organism: Defluviimonas salinarum (assembly GCF_026013545.1). Taxonomy (GTDB): domain Bacteria; phylum Pseudomonadota; class Alphaproteobacteria; order Rhodobacterales; family Rhodobacteraceae; genus Albidovulum; species Albidovulum salinarum. The sequence continues at coordinate 93,120 of NZ_JAPDOG010000002.1, forward strand.
GATCGACGATGACGAGGCCGGTGGCGGTCTGGGCGATGATGTAGTTCTCGTGCAGCTGCGCGCGGGCGGCGCCGAGCGGGTGGTGCTCGGCGGGCTCTTCCACCGGCAGCGGGGCGGCGGGGCGTTCGAACCGGGCGGTGGCCTCGGCGAACTCCGGGGCGAGCGGCGCCTGCGCCGCGTGGGCCATGCGCAGCGCGGTCTGCGAGGGGCGGTCCATCTGGTAGATGCGGGGCGTGGCGGACGGTTCGGCGCGCATCGCGCCGAGCGTGAGACCGGCGACGGTCGAGGAGGCACGGTGCCCGGCTTCGGCCAGCGCATGGCGCAGGCCCGAGACGATGAGCCCGCGCGCCACGCCCGGCTCGCGGAAGCGGACCTCGGCCTTGGCGGGGTGCACGTTGACGTCGACCCGCTCGGGATCGCAGGTGAGGTTCAGAACCGCCGCCGGATGGCGGTCGCGCGAGAGCACGTCCATGTAGGCGGCCCTGAGCGCACCGATCAGGAGCTTGTCGCGCACCGGACGGCCGTTGACGAAGAGGAACTGCTCGACCGCGGCGCCGCGCGAATAGGTTGGTAGCGCGGCGAAGCCCGTGAGCCGGATGCCCTCGCGCTCGGCGTCGATGGCAAGCGCGTTGTCGGCGAACTCGGCGCCGATGAGGGTGCGGAGCCGCTGGCCGAGCGCGTCGAAAAGCTCGCCCTGCTCGGCATCGGCGCGCAGGATCAGCTTGCCCTCGCCGCCGCCGGTCACGTCGCGCAGGGTGAAGCCGACATGCGGCTCGGCCATCGCGAGGCGCTGGACGACATCCCTGATCGCCTGCGCCTCGGCTCGGTCGGAGCGCAGGAACTTCAGCCGCGCCGGGGTGGCGTAGAAGAGGTCGCGCAGTTCCACGACCGTGCCGCGGGTCAGCGCGGCGGGCCGGACCGGGGCGATGCGGCCGCCCGCGACGGCGATGCCCGCCGCCTCGGCGCCCTCGGCGCGCGAGGTGATCTTGAGCCGCCCGACGGCGCCGAGCGAGGGCAGCGCCTCGCCACGGAAACCGAAGCTGCGGATGTTCAGAAGGTCCGAGCCGTCGATCTTCGAGGTGGCATGGCGGGAAAGCGCCAGCGGCAATTCATCGGCGGTCATGCCGCAGCCGTCGTCGGCGACGCGGATCAGGGTCTTGCCGCCGTCGCCATAGGCGATGTCGATCCGCCGCGCCCCGGCGTCGAGCGCGTTCTCGACCAGTTCCTTGACCGCCGAGGCCGGGCGCTCGACCACCTCGCCGGCCGCGATGCGGTTGATTGCCGCCTCGTCAAGCTGGCGGATTACCGGGCGTCCGGGCAGGATTTTGGGGTTCGGGACGGTCATGCTACCAGAACTAGCATGGCTTGCGCCGATTCGACCAGTTGGCTGATGGGCGAATGCCTGCGGGACGCTAGTTCGACGGCTCCAGACCGGCCGGCTGGCCGACCACGACGAAGCGCAGCGCGTCGGGCTTCATCAGGCGCCTGGCGACCCGCTTGATGTCGTCGGAGGTCACCGCCTCGATATAGGAGTTGCGGTCGCGCAGATAGGTCGTCGGCAGGTCGTCCATCTGCATCCCGACGAGGATGCCGGCGATCCGTCCGTTGCCGTCGAAGCGCAGGGGATAGGCGCCTGTGAGATAGGTCTTGGCCGCCTCCAGCTCCTCGTCGCTCACGCCCTCGGCGGCGATCCGCGCCCATTCGTCGCGCACCACGCCGATCGCCTCTGAGACCTTCTCGTTGGCCGAGGCGAAGCCGCCCTTCCAGGTCCAGCCGAGATCCATCGGCACGAGATCGGTCGAGATCCCGTAGGTCAGCCCGCGCTTCTCGCGCACCTCCTCCATCAGCCGTGCGCCGAAGCCGTGGCCGCCGATGACCTGGTTCAGCACGTAGGCTGCAAAGAAATCGGGATCGTGACGCTCGATCCCCTCGTGACCGAAGGCCACGACCGACTGCGGCGAGGCAAAGTCGATCACCGTGACCCCGCCCTTGAGCCCGAGCTCCGCCTTCGGTGGCAGGGGCGCCCCGGTCTCCGGCAGATCCCCGAGGAGGTCGTCGAGAAGCGCGCCCAGCTCGGCTTCGGTGATGTCGCCCACCGCCGAGACGTAGAGCCGGTCGCGGGCCATGACGTTGGCCTTGGCGGCGATGAGGTCGTCGCGGGTGAGCGCGGCCACCGACAGAAGCGTGCCGTTGCGCGAGGACGCATAGGGATGCGCGCCGAACGCCTGCTGGTCGAATTCCCGCCAGGCGATGGTGTTCGGATCCTTCTCGTCGGACTGGATGATCGAGACGACCTGCGCCCGCACCCGGTCGATCGCGTCCTGATCGAAGCGCGGCGCGGTCAGCGCCGTCTTCAGGAGCGCCACCGCCGCGTCGCGGTTCTCGCTCAGCATCCGCACCGACACCGAGACGCTGTCGTCGTTCGCGTCGAACTCGAACCCGGCCGCCAGCGCCTCGCGCGCCTCGGCGAAGCCCTGGGAATCGAGATCGCCCGCCCCCTCCTCGAGCGTCGCCATCATCAGTAGCGTCGCGCCGCGCTTTTCCGGCAGATCCAGGCTCGACCCGCCACGGAAGCGGATCTCGAGCGCGGTGAAGGGGATCGAATGCTCCTCCACCAGCCAGGCCCTGATGCCTCCAGGCGAGGTGATTTCCTTGATCTCGACCGCGCTGGCGGGCAGGGCGGCGAGAAGGGCGACGAATGCCGCCGCGAGAAGCCTGATCATTGCATCACCTCTTCTTCGCCGGTCTTCATCATCCAGCCGGTGACCGAACGGCGGCGGTCGAAGACCTCCGCGGCGGCGGCCTTCACATCCGCCTCGCTGACCGCATCAACGATATCGGGCCAGGCCTCGACATCGGCGACGGTGAGACCGGTCGTGAGCGCCTCGCCGTAGCGGCGGGCGAGGCCGCCCACGTCGTCCTTGGCGTAGATCAGGCCGGCCCGCAGCCGCGCCTTTACGCGCTCGAACTGGGCCGGGTCGACGCCGTTCTCCTGCACATCGGCCAGAACCGCGTCGAGCGCCGCCTCGGCCTCCGCGAGGGTCACGCCGTCGGCGGGGATCACGGCAAGGTCAAAGCTCGTGTCGTCGTAGGAACTGCCGTCGTAGCGGGCCGAGGTGTAGATCGCCTGGCGGCTCTCGAACTGAAGCTTGCGGGCGAGGATCGAGGTCTGGCCGTCGCCGCCGAGCATCGCGGCCAGCACGGTGAGCGCGGCCGCCTTTTCCTGCGCGCCCGGATCACGTTCCGGCGCGAGGTAGCTGCGCGTCACGTAAGGCCGCGAGACCCGCGGGTCTGAGAAGCTGAGCCGTCGCTCGGCGAGCTGCGGCGGCTCCTGCGGCCGGACGCGCGGGGCGATGTCGGGGCTCGGGTCGAGCGGGCCGTAATATGTCTCGGCCAACGCGCGCACGGCCTCCGGGTCGACATCGCCGGCAACGACGAGAACCGCATTGTTGGGCGCGTAATAACGCCCGTACCAGTCGAGCGCGTCCTGGCGGGTGAGCTTCTCCATCTCGTGGCGCCAGCCGATCACCGGCCGGCCGTAGGGATGGTTGAGGTAGAGCGCGGCGCGGCGCTGTTCACCGAAGATCGCGCCGGGGTCGCTGTCGATGCGCTGGTTACGCTCCTCGATCACCACCTCGCGCTCGGTCTGCCAGTCGTCCTCGGTGAGCTTGAGGTGGCGCATCCGATCCGCCTCCATCTGCATCATCAGTTCGAGCCGGTCGGCGGCGACGCGCTGGTAGTAGCCGGTGAAATCCCAGGAGGTGAAGGCGTTGTCGGCACCGCCATTGGCCTCGACGATCTTGGAGAACTCGCCGGGCGCGAGCGTGTCGGTGCCCTTGAACATCAGGTGTTCGAGATAATGCGCGATGCCCGAGACGCCGGGCTCTTCATCGGCGGCGCCGGCGCGATACCAGACCATCTGCACCACGACCGGGGCGCGGTGATCCTCGATCACGACGGCTTCGAGCCCGTTCGGCAGCGTGAAGGTCGTGACCTCGTCGGCCAGGGCCGGCGCGGCGAATGTCGCGGCAAGGATCGTCCAGCGCAGGGTGCGGAACATCTTGGTCTCCCTCGTTACCCTCTGACAGGTAAGCGCATGGGGGGCAGCGTCAAGGGTGCCGGCCGAGCGGCTGGGAGTCCTGGTACTGGTAGGTCGTGGTGCTCCCCGAGGGCGACGCCGTCGGCGGCGCGGTCTCGGTGCGGGCGCCGGCGGCGCGCCAGCGCGCGAGCTCGGCGTGCTGGTCGAGCGACATCGGCCTGTAGGCCTTGAAATAGACGTTGACGTTGAAGGCACGCTCGAGAAGCCGTCCGTCGTGACGCCGGCGGTAGTCGAGATCCTCGGCCGCCAGCACCCGGCGGATGTCGGACGCCGTGCCGTAGCGCCCGGCGTAGGAAACCAGCGCCCCATTCGAGGCCGGCACGGAGCCGCCGGGCGCCAGCGCCGCCGGATTGCCGCCAAGGGCCGCGACCGCGTCGGCCTCCGGCGTCGGATCGGTGATATTGCTGCCGCCGGGCGTCGGCTCGGGCAGGCTCGCGAGGTCCTCGGGCATCTGCAGCGGCTTCGACGGCAGGACGGTGAACTCGTCGGGGCTGCGGCTTTGCGAACGGATGTTCAGGAGCTTCGGATCTTCACTGCCGCCGCAGGCCGACAGCGCGAGGACCACGCTCGCCAATGCGATCCCGCAGATGCCACGTCTCGCCGCCATCGGTCTCTCCTTCACCGTTCCGGGCCCGGTTTAACGCATGTCTTTTCGCCCGTCACGTGGTCTTCTCCCGCCCGGTGAACAGGACGAGCCCGAAGGCGCCGGCAAAGATCGCGATGTCGGCGACGTTGAACGAATAGGGATTGTCGATCCCCGGCACCGACATGTTGAGGAAATCCGCGACCGCGCCGTAGATCAGCCGGTCGATCACGTTGCCCATCGCACCGCCGATCAGCAGGCCCGCCGAAAGCTGAACGATTCGGCTGTGGCGCTCGCGCCGGACCCAGAGCCAGACCCAGGCGGCGATCGCCAGCGCGAGCCCGATCAGCACCCAGCGGCCGAGGTCCTCGGAGCTGGAGAAGAGGCCGAAGTTGATGCCCCGGTTCCACGCCATGCGGAAGTTGAGCCAGGGCGCGAGGACCGCGATCTCCTGCCGCGCGTAGAGATCGAGGACATGGACCACGAGCACCTTCGACGCCTGATCGAGCGCGAAGGTCGCTGCCGCCGCCTGGATGACCTGCCGCATGATGCCTCAGTGCCGGAAATGCCGCTGGCCGGTGAAGACCATCGCGAGCCCCGCCGCGTCGGCGGCCGCGATCACCTCGTCGTCGCGCATTGAGCCGCCGGGCTGGATCACCGCCGTGGCGCCGGCCTCGGCCGCGGTCAGAAGCCCGTCGGGGAAGGGGAAGAACGCGTCCGAGGCGACGACCGAGCCCTTCACGGTCGGCTCCGCGAGGCCGAGGGCCTCGGCCATGTCGGCGGATTTGCGCGCGGCGATGCGGGTCGAATCGACCCGGCTCATCTGGCCCGCGCCGACGCCGACCGTCGCGCCCGCCTTGACGTAGACGATCGCGTTCGACTTGACGTGCTTGGCGACCTTCCAGGCGAAGAGCAGGTCCTTCAGTTCCGCCTCGGTCGGCGCGCGCCTGGTCACGACCTTGAGGTCGGCCGCGGTGATCACGCCGTTGTCGCGATCCTGGACGAGGAAGCCGCCGGCGACCTGGCGGAAGGCGAGGCCGGGCGATCTCGGATCGGGCAGGCCCGCGGTGGTCAGAAGCCGCAGGTTCTTCTTGGCGGCGAAGACCGCCTTGGCCGCGTCGTCGGCGCCCGGCGCGATCACGACCTCGGTGAAGATCTGGCAGATCTCCTCGGCCGTCGCCGCATCAAGCGGCCGGTTCAGCGCGACGATGCCGCCGAAGGCCGAGGTGCGGTCGCAGTCATAGGCGGCCTTGTAGGCCTCCAGGAGCGTAGCACCCCGCGCCACGCCGCAGGGATTGGCGTGCTTGATGATCGCGCAGGCCGGGGCTTCGGCGGGATCGAACTCGGCGACCAGCTCGAACGCCGCGTCGGTGTCGTTGATGTTGTTGTAGGACAAGGACTTGCCCTGGTGCTGGGCGGCGGTGGCGACGCCCTCGCGGGTCGAGCCGTCGGTGTAGAAGGCCGCCGACTGGTGCGGGTTTTCGCCGTAGCGCAGAGTCTGGGCCAGCGTCCCTGCGAAGGCGCGGCGGCGCGGCGCGGCATCGCCGATGGCCGCGGCGAGCCAGGTCGAGACCGCGGCGTCATAGGCCGCCGTGCGGGCATAGGCGCGTTGGGCGAGCTTGCGGCGGAACCTCGGGCAGGTCCGGCCTTCGTGCTGGTCCATGTCGCCAAGAACCTTGGCATAGTCCTCGGGATCGACGACGACCGCGACATGGGCGTGGTTCTTAGCAGCCGCGCGGATCATCGCCGGGCCGCCGATGTCGATGTTCTCGATGCAGGTGTCGTAGTCGGCGCCCTTCGCCACGGTCGCTTCGAACGGGTAGAGGTTGACGACGAGGAGGTCGATCGGCTCGATCCCGTGGGTCTCCATCGCCGCGACATGGTCGGCATTGTCCCTGAGCGCCAGGAGCCCGCCGTGCACCTTCGGATGTAGCGTCTTGACGCGGCCATCCATCATCTCGGGGAAGCCCGTCACCTCGGCCACGTCACGGACCTTGAGCCCCGCCTCGCGCAGCATCGACGCGGTGCCGCCGGTGGACAGGAGCTCCACCCCCCGTTCGGCCAGTCCCTTCGCGAAGTCGAGAAGCCCGGTCTTGTCGGAGACGGAGATCAGGGCGCGGGCAAGCGGGGCCAGGTCGGCGGTCTGGGCGGTCAAGCGGGGCATCCTCTGTTAGGCGGTGACGTCTTCGTCGCGCATCGTGTCGCGGATCGCCGTTGGGGTATCCTGTGCCTTCGCCAAGGTCCAGCCCAACTGGCAGGCATAATCCATCACATGCGCGGAAAGCACGATCTGCTTGGTCGCACGCGGCTTCAGCCGCCCGGATTCGAGGTAGACCGAGGGTTCGAGCGTCAGTTCGCCCACGCCGTCATGGCGGAAGATCCAGATCTCGCCCGACTTCAGCGCCATCGACACCGCGGTGCCGCCAAGGTCGAGCGCGGCGTCCACACCCGGGTGCAGGTGGAACCGCAACTCGAAGGGAACGCCGTGAAACTTCGCCCGTTCCATCACCGTGTCGAAGCGGCGCCGGTCGGCCACCGTCATCGCGCCGAGCGTGTCCTCGCCGGTGAGCGAGCGGCCATCGCGCGAGAGCATGAGCTGGCGGATGTGGCTGAGCCCGTGGGTCGGCACGTAGCCGTTGTGCCCGGCGATCAGCCGGTGGCCGTCGCTGTCGTCCTCGGGCTGGGCCCAGACCATGTCGGGCACGTCGGTGAACTGGCCGGTGCCGGACTCGGTCAGGAGCCCCTTGGCCGTGAAGCGTGACGAGGAATAGCCCTTCACGCAGAGCGTGGAATGCGAGGGCGTGGCGCGGCCGGCGCGGCGCCATTCCGGGCCGAAGCTCGCGCCGGAGCCGCAATTGACGATCACCGGGCGGCGGCCGGAGGTCAGCTCCATCGCGAGCGTTGAGGCATGGGCATTGGCCGAGGCGCGGCCCGTCGGCGGCGGCGCGGCATCGACGATGATCGTGGTGCGGCCCGCGCTCATCCGCGCGTAGCCCATCGCGAGGCCATGCGCGGTCGTCGCGCGCCCCCCCGCCGTCGCAAGCGCCTGGTCGAGCCGGCCTTCGGCCCCGCGGCCGCCACCGTGGAACCGCGCGAGCCCGCCGTCGGCATGGCGGAGCGCCCTGAGCGTCGGCGCGATCCGCTCGATCGCCGCGAGATGGGCGGCCGGCGGGGTACGGCCGGCATCGTTCAGCGCGGCCCCGGCCCAGGTGAGGAGCGTGAATACCTCAAGCAGTTCCTCGGGGTTGCGGGTCGGGATCCCGCCCTCGGTGTCGATCTCGCGCTCGCATTCGCGGCCAAGCGCGACGGCGGCGCGGGCGACGTGACGCTCCATGCCCGACAGCGAGAGGCCGGCGTAGATGAGACCGGTCAGTGCCTCGAACCGCGGCAGGCCGGGCCGGGCGGCGCGCCAGCGGCGGGAGAGGAAGATCGTCTGGCGGCCAAGGCTGCGGAAATAGGCGTCCGAGGCGGCGCGGTCCTGGTTGTTGAGGAGCAGGATCGCGTGGTTGATCCAGCGGATCAGCCGCCGCCCGGTGCGGTCCGGGGTCCAGCCCGGCCCGCCGCCGCGGCCGTAGCGGCGGATCCAGTCGACCACCCATTTCTGCGCCCGCTCGCGCGCCGGAAGGTCCGCGACCGCGGCGAGGTCGTCGAGCCAGGCGCAGCCGTGGATCTCCTCCTCGAAGCGCGGGTCGGGCACCGGCAGGTCCCAGATCGAGGCGGCCTTCGATTCGATCAGGAAACCGGCGAACAGGAAGTTGCCGCCGGTAAGCTGGCGGCCGCGGGCGAAGGAGCCGATCGTTTTCGGTTCCGGCTGGCTGACGAATCCGCCCGCCGGCCGCGCGAGCGCCGCGAGCCGCGCATGGAGCCGGTTCGCCGCCCCGACCCCGGCCTTGCCTGCGTTCTTCGTTCCTGCCACGCCTCGACGTCCTTACGATCTTGCCGCGCCTTGCCCCGGGTTGGGTCCCGGGAATCTGCGCCGGCCGAGATTACCGGCAGCCTCCGCCCGTGTCACCCGGCTAAAGCCGGGTCAGTCCCGGCGGCGCAGGCAGGCGATGAAGAAGCCGTCCATGCCGCCGCGGTCGGACCAGTGGTCCGGCCGGAGCCGCAGCCCGCCCCCGGCGCCGATCCAGCCCGGTTCGACCCCCGGCAGCGCGAGCGCGTCGCGGTCGGCCACGAGCCCGGAATGGCGCTCGATCGCGGCGGAAACCTGCCGCTCGCCCTCCTCGGGCAGCAGCGAGCAGGTCGCGAAGACCACCCGTCCACCGGGGCGGACGAGCGTCAGCGCGCGGTCGAGAAGCGCGGCCTGCAGCGCGGCAATCTCCTTCAGGCCCGAGGCGTCGCGGAGGTGCGGCAGGTCGGGATGGCGGCGAATCGTGCCGGTGGCCGAACAGGGCGCGTCGAGGAGCACCGCGTCAAAATCCGCCGCGCCCTCCCAGGTCAGCGCGTCGGCGACCACGGTTTCGGCGGCGAGCCGGCAGCGGGCGAGGTTCTCCTCGAGCCGCGCCATGCGGGGGGCGGAGAGGTCGAGTGCGGTGACGCAGGCACCGGCGGCGGCGAGTTGCAGGGTCTTGCCGCCGGGCGCGGCGCAGAGGTCGAGCACCCGTTCGCCGGGCCGGGGCGCGAGCGCCTTCGCGGCCAGCGCCGCCGCGGCGTCCTGCACCCACCAGTCGCCCTCGGCGTAACCGGGCAGGTCGGAGACCTGCGCCGGGCCGGTCAGCCGCACCGACCCCGTGGGCAGCTTTTCGCCCCCAAGGCGGGCGGCGAGCGCCGCGGCGTCGCCGTCCTTCGGCGTGAGGTCGAGGGGGGCGCCCCGGGCATGGGCGGCCTCCATCGCCAGCGTCGCGGCCTTGCCGTAGGCCGACATCAGGCGGCCGCGGAGCCAGCCCGGCAGCGGCGCGGGCGGCTGCTTGGCCCAGGCCTCGGCCGGGGTCTCGGCGGCGCGGCGCAGGACCGCGTTGACCATCGGCGCGAAGGCTTCGGTCTTGCGGCCGGAGCGGCGGGCGAGGTCGACCGCCTCGCTCACCACGCCGTGGGCGGCCGCGCCCTCGGCGAAGATCTCGGTCACCGCGACGCGCAAGGTGGCCCGGATCGCGGGCGGCGGCGCCTTGCGCAGGAAGGGCTTCAGCACCGCGTCGGCGCGGTTGAGGTTGCGCAAGGTCGCGAGCGCAAGGCGCTGCGCCCGCGCCCGGTCCGGAGGCGCGAGGCGCGACAGCGCGCCGGACTGGATCTGGTCGCCGAGCGACTGCCGATCTTCGGTCACGCCGAGGACGAGCCGCGCCGCGCCGCCCCGTGCCGTCTCCTCCGCCATCTCGCCTCCGGTTGCCGTCCTGCTGGGGGCGCCGTATATCATGGACCGGAGCGAGACAAGGAACCGCCATGAGCGAGAATGTCCGAGACGACCTGCCTGAGGCCGCGAAACGCGCGCTGGCCGAGGCCGAGGAGCGCCGGCGCAAGGAGCTGGCATCCGATCTGCCGCCGGAGCTTGGCGGCCGTGACGGGCCGGAGCCGGTGCGCTACGGCGACTGGGAAAAGAAGGGAATCGCGGTCGATTTCTGAGAGCGGCCGGGGGCGCTGCTCGTCGTCCATTGGTTCTCGAACCAATGGCGCCCCAATGGACGACCTCCGGGATGCTTGGGGCAAGATGAACGGGCAGGTGGGTCAGAGCCCGAGCACGTCGATCATGTCGTATTCGCCGGGCTTCTGGTCCTGGCCCCAGAGCGCGGCGCGGAGCGCGCCGCGGGCGAAGATCGCGCGGTCGGTGGCGATGTGGCGCAGCACGATGCGTTCGCCGTCGGCAGCGAAGATCACGTCATGTTCGCCCACAACGTCGCCGCCGCGGATCGCCGAAAACCCGATGTCGCCGCGCTCGCGGGCGCCGGTGATACCGTCGCGGCCACTGTCGCGGTGGTCGGCCAGCGCGATGCCGCGGCCCTCCGCGGCGGCTTCGCCGAGCATCAGCGCGGTGCCCGAGGGCGCGTCGACCTTCATGCGGTGATGGGCCTCGACGATCTCGATGTCCCAGTCGGCGTCGAGCGCTTGGGCGACCTGGCGGGTGATCCGGGTCAGGAGGTTCACGCCGAGGCTCATGTTGCCGGCGCGCACGATCACGGCATGGCGGGAAGCGGCCTTGATCTTTGCCAGATGCTCGGCCTCGAGCCCGGTCGTGCCAATCACATGCACCGCGCGGGCCTGGGCGGCGAGGGCGGCGAACTCCACCGTTGCCGCAGGCGCGGTGAAGTCGATCACCGCCTGCGCCCTGGCGAAGGCCGCGAGTGCGTCGTCGGTCACGGTGACGCCGACCGGCGCGCCGCCCATCGCCTCGCCGAGGTCGCGGCCGATCCAGGCATGGCCCGGCCGTTCGACTGCGCCGACGAGCCGGGCGCGGTCGGAGGCGAGGATCAGCCGCACCAGCATCTGGCCCATGCGGCCGGAGGTGCCGGTGACGACGATGCCGGGGGTGTCGTTCGTGTCGCTCATCGGGGCCTCCCTTGTCCTGCCGTTTCCTTTAGCCCGCGGCGGCGGCCTTGGCAAAGCCCCGTTGCGGGGCGCGTGCGCTTGGCCTAAAGCGGAGGCATGGCACAGAACCGCTTTTCCAAGGCCTCGGGCCCCTCGAACCGCCAGCTTCGCGTCGGCGAGCTGATCCGCCGCACGCTGTCGGAGGTGCTCTCGCGCGGCGAGGTACACAACGACGCGCTGCGCGGCATGTCGATCACGGTGGGCGAGGTGCGGGTCTCGGCCGATCTGCGCGTCGCGACCTGCTATGTGCTGCCCCTGGGCGGCAAGGATGCCGAGGTGGCGCTGAAGGCGCTCGCGCGGTCGCAGGGCGAGCTGCGCCATCATGTGGCGCAGGCGTTGACGCTGAAGTTCGCGCCCGAGCTCCGGTTCCGGCTCGACGAGACCTTCGACCGGATGGATGCGACGCGGCGGCTTCTGGCCGACGAGCGGGTGCAGCGCGACATCGCGCGGCGGGATGACGACGAGAATGGCGACGACGATCTGGGCTAGGGCCTGCCTCGCGGTCACGCTCGTCTGGCCCGCGGTCGGCTGGGGCGCGACGTGCCGTAACACCGAGCACGAGGGGCTTTCCTACGCGGTATGCGAGGTCTCGGCCGGTGCCGATCTGCGGCTATTCCTCACCGGCGCGGACGGCAAGCCGATGGCGACCTTCGACCGGTTGCAGACCAGCGTCGAGGCCGAGGGGCACCGGCTCGTCTTCGCCATGAATGGCGGCATGTACCATCCCGACCGCCGCCCGGTCGGGCTTTACGTCGAGGCCGGGCAGGAGGTCGCGTCGCTGGTGACCGCCGCCGGGCCGGGGAATTTCGGGCTGCAGCCGAACGGCGTCTTCTGCATCGAGACGGACGGTTTCGCCGTTGTCGAGACGCTGGCCTTCGCCGCGGCGCCGCCCGCCTGCCGCGATGCGACCCAGTCGGGGCCGATGCTGGTGATCGACGGCGCGCTGCATCCAAGATTCCTGAAAGAGTCGGATTCGCGCTACATCCGCAACGGGGTGGGGGTGAGTGCGGACGGCAAGACCGCCTGGTTCGCGATCTCCGACGAGCCGGTCAATTTCGACGAATTCGCCCGGCTCTTCCGCGACGCGCTGAAGGTGCCGAACGCGCTTTACTTCGACGGCAAGGTCTCGCGGCTTTATGCGCCCGAGATCGGGCGCGACGACATCGGCTTTCCGATGGGGCCGATCGTGGGGCTCGCGGCGCCCGGGCGTTGACGGGCGCGCCCGCATTCGATAGCAGGCGGCCTTCTGTCTTTGGGGGCGATGCATGGCACGCAAGAAGGGTCGCGACATCTCGGGCTGGCTCGTGGTGGACAAGCCGGCGGGGATGACCTCGACATCGGTCGTCAACAAGGTGCGCTGGGCGCTCGACGCCAGGAAGGCGGGCCATGCCGGCACGCTCGATCCCGACGCGACCGGGGTGCTGGCGGTGGCGCTCGGCGAGGCGACCAAGACGGTGCCTTTCGTGACCGACGCGCTGAAATGCTACCGCTTCGCCGTGCGGCTCGGTGCCGCGACCACGACCGACGACGCCGAGGGCGCGGTGATCGAGTCCTCGGACAGGCGCCCGACGGACGACGAGATCGGCGCTGCTCTGGCGCAGTTCCGGGGCGAGATCATGCAGGTGCCGCCGCAGTTCTCCGCCGTCAAGGTCGAGGGCGAACGCGCCTATGACCTCGCCCGGGCCGGCGAGGAGATGGAGCTGGCGGCGCGCCCCTTGTGGGTCGAGAGCCTGGAGATCGTCGCCCGCCCCGACGCCGACACGGTCGAGCTGGAAATGGTCTGCGGCAAGGGCGGCTATGTGCGCTCGATCGCCCGCGACCTCGGCCGCGCGCTCGGCTGCTTCGGCCATGTCGCCTGGCTGCGGCGCGAATGGTCGGGGCCGTTCGAAGCCGCGGACGGGGTGACGATCGAAAGGATCGACGCGCTCGCGAAGTCGCCGGAGCTTGACGCGCTCCTCCTGCCGCTCGAGGTCGGGCTGGCCGAACTGCCGGAACTCAAGGCGACGGCGGAGGGCGCGGCGCGCCTGAGGAACGGCAATCCGGGCATGGTTCTCGCCTCTGACGTCGACTGGGGCGAGGAGGCCTGGGCGAGCTATGAGGGGCGCCCGGTCGCGGTCGGCACCTACAAGTCGGGCGAGCTGCATCCGAGCCGGGTGTTCAACCTCTGATTCCCCGTGCCGCGCGGCTGTACATCGTGGCGGGACGGGCTAGAACGGGATCGGTTCAGAAGGAGACGCGCCGGGGTCAGGCGCCTCCCCTCCCTCCTCGTGGGAAGGGGATGGGGGCAGCCCCTCTCCCTCCCCCACGAAGGGGGAGGGAACCACCCGGCCTCGCAAGGTCCCGTCTGAACCGGTCACGCTCCAGGTTTAGGGGCAGGGAGGAGCCGTACATTGCTGATCCAGATCGTCCTCGGAACCGCGCTCATCTTCTTGTCGATCCTTGTCGCGGGGCTCGCCTTCTGGGCGATGGAGGTGCTGCTCGCACGGCTGCGCCCCTGGCTCCTGCGCGAGCCGCACCGGCCGAAGCTCGCGCTGATGCTGTCGGTCTCGGTGGTCTGGGTACTCATAGTGGTGACGGCGGGGGTCTGGATCTGGGCCTTCACGCTCCGTGCGCTCGGGATCTTCGCGACGATGGAAGCCTCGGTCTATTTCTCGCTCGTCGCCTTCACGACGCTCGGGTTCGGCGACATCCTCCTGCCGCTGGAGTGGCGGCTGCTCGGTGGCATGGCCGCGGCGAACGGGCTTCTGAGCATGGGTCTTCTGACCGCGATGCTGATCGAGGTGCTGCGCCATGTCCGGCTCAGCCAGATCGAGGACCGGCGGCGGAAGCACTGAAGCGCATCAGGCGCGGTGGGTGACCTTGCCACCACAGATCGTGAGCGCGATCGACATCCCTGCGATCGCCTCGGGCGGGGTCGCCTCGATGTCGCCCGACAGGAGGACGAGATCGGCGGCGAGGCCGGGGCGGAGCATCCCCGTCACCCGCTCGCGGTGCGCGGCCCAGGCGCCGCCGGCGGTATAGGCGCGCAGGACGTCCGTCAGCCCGACCCGCTCGTCGCGGGCGCCGGGTGCGTCGAAGGCCGTGCGGGTCAGCGCCGCGCCGATGCCGCGCAGGACCGAGATGTCGGCGACCGGCCAGTCCGAGGCGAAGGCCAGCGGCGCCCCGGCCGTCGCAAGGCTCCGGCAGAGGAACGCATCCCTTAGCCGCGCCCTGCCGATCATGCCGAGGGTCGGCTCGAGGCCGAAATCCATCGCGCCCGGCACATGCGGCGGCTGCAGCGAGGCGGTGATGCCGAGCGGCCCCAGCCGCGCGATGTCGGCAGGATCGATCAGCTCGATATGCTCGATCCGGTGACGGCTGTCGCGGACGCCATTGGCCGCCCGCGCCGCCGCGTAGCCGTCGATCACGGAACGCACCGCGCCGCAGCCCACCGCATGGACGGCGATCTGCAAGCCGCGCCGGTCGATCTCGCTCGCGATTTCGTTGAAGCGCGGACCGGCGAAGAGCGGCGTGCCGCGGTGACCGGGACGGTCGGGATAGGCGTCGGTCCGGAACGCGGTGCGGCTGTCGATCACACCGTCCATGAAGAGCTTGACGAAGCCCGACGACAGCCAGTCGTCGGCGAAATCGCGCGCCATCGCCTCGGCGCGGTCGAGCGCATCGAGGTCCATGTGGGGCTTGAAATGGAACGGCACCTTGACCCGTGCGGTGAGCCCGCCCGCTGCCCGGAGCGCGGCGAGAAGGTCGAGCGTGTAGCGATTGCCGTCCATGTTTACGATCGATGTGACGCCATGCCGCGCGGCATGGGCGAGCCCGGCCGCGGCCTTGGCGCGGTCGAAGGCCTGGGCGGCGTCGTCCGGCCAGGGATCGGGCTCCTCGCCGGTGGCGATGCCGAGGTTGAGCCGCGCCTCGCCCGAAAGCGCGATGACCGCGGCGAAGGCCTCGAACTCCCTCAGCTCGCCGGTGGCGAGCCCGTCGGCGCCCACCACCACCTCGTGGCCATGCGGCATTGCCGCGCCCTTCAGGAGCCCGGCAGCGGTGAGCGCGGCGGTGTTGGCCCAGACCGTGTGAAGGTCGTGCGCGGTGATCGCGATCGGCCGGTCCGGCAGGATCGCGTCGAGGTCGTGGCGGGTCATCGGCGCTCCGAGCATCGCGTAGTCGCCGCCCTGCGCCATCAGCAGGGGCCGGTCGGGATGCGCCGCGGCGAAGCCGCGAAAGGCGCGGGCGAGCGCCTCGCGCCCCTCGATGCCGCCGACATGCAGGTGACCGAGCTCGGCGCCGCCGAGGAGAAGGTGCATGTGGCTCTCGACGAAGCCGGGCAGGAGGGTCGCGCCGTCACAGTCGATCACCTCGGTCTCGGACACGGCGAGCGCCTCGATCTCCCGCCGCCGGCCGACGGCGAGCACGCGGCCCTGCCCGAGCGCCACCGCCTCGCCGCGCGGATGGGTGGGGTTCATGGTCAGGACGCGGGCACTGGTGAGGATCGTCTCGGGGGTCATGGCGGAGCTCCTCGGGCTCGTGATCGGTTTGCTGTCCCACCGGGGCAGGGTTCGACAGATACCGCCCGCCTGAGGTGGACGGTGGCGCGTCTCAGGCCGTCAGTCCGGCCTTGAGGACGCGCCGCAGAATCTTGCCCGAGGCGGATTTCGGGATGGTCTCGACGAAGGTCACGTCGCGCACCTGTTTGTAATGGGCGAGCCGGCCTTCGAGGAAGGCGATGATGTCTTCCTTGCCGGCCGTGGACCCGGCCTTGCGGACGATGAAGGCGACGGGAACTTCGCCGGCCTCGGCGTCCGGCTGCCCGACCACCGCGGCATCGAGGACATCGGGACAGGCGAGCAGTTCCGCCTCGACCTCGGCGGGCGCGACCTGGAAGCCCTTGACCTTGATGAGTTCCTTCAGCCGGTCGTGGATGTAGAGGTAGCCGTCCGCGTCGTAGGAGGCGATGTCGCCGGTGCGGAGCCAGCCGTCCGGCAGAAGCGTTTCGGCCGTGGCCGTCGGGTTGTTGAGGTAGCCCTTCATCACCTGCGGCCCCCTGACCCACAGCTCGCCCTGCTCGCCCGGCGCGGCGTCCTCGCCCGATACCGAGTCGACAATTCGGCATTCTGTGCCAGGTGCGGTCTGGCCGGCGGACCCGGCGCGGCCCCTGCCGAAGCCGGAGATATGGCTGACCGGGCTCATCTCCGTCATCCCGTAGCCCTGTTCGCACAGGACGCCGAGCCGATGGCTGACGGCGTCCGACAGCGGCGCGCCAAGGGGGGCCGCACCGGAAAAGACGCTTTTCAGCGCCGAAAGATCGAACTGGTCGACCAGCGGATGCTTGGCGAGAGCGAGAACGACCGGCGGGACGCAGAAGGCCTGTCTGGTGCGGTGGTCCTGGATGAGCCTGAGGAACAGTTCCAGATCGAAGCGCGGCATCGTGATCACGCCGCCCCCCGCGCCAAGATAAAGGTTGGCGAGCACGGTCATGCCGTAGATGTGGAAGAAGGGCAGGAAGCCCACTGTCCATTCCCCCGGTTCGACCGGGCGCGAGGCCATGATCTGGTCGATATTGGCGACGAGGTTTCGGTGGGTCAGCATCACGCCTTTCGGCAGGCCGGTCGTGCCCGAGGAATAGGGCATGACGAGCACGTCGCTTGCCACGTCGACGGGCACCTGCCCGGCGAGGGGCGGCCCCATCAGTTCGGCGAGGGGCGTCGTGCCCGGCGCGCCGTCGAGGGTCACGATCTCGCGCAGGCGGGTGCCTTTTGCGGCCTCCGCCGCGACGTCGGCGAGGACCGCGACGGTGATCAGGAGCTCGGCTCCGGAATCGGTCAGCTGATGGGTCACTTCGGGCGCCGTGTGGGCCGGGTTGATCGTGGTGATCGTCGCGCCCGCCCATGCGGTGCCGTGGAAGGCGATCACGAATTCCGGCTGGTTCGGCAGCATGATCGCAACGGTATGACCCGGCCCGATGCCGCGCAAGGCGAGACCGCCGGCCAGCGCCTCGATCCCCGTCCGCAGCTCCGCCACCGTCATCTTGCGCCCCGAGGCGCCGTCGACCAGCGCGACGCGCTCGGGCGCGCCGATCCCGGAAAGCACGCGCTGGGTGATGGTCATGTCGCTGGGTTCGATCCCGCCGAACGGGCTTGGATATACCGTCATGCTGCGCCCCCCTTTCCGCAAAGGAGGATACCACGGCGGGGCCGTTGATCGGTAAGGGATTTCTGCCGGTCAGCCGAGGTTCTTCGGCCAGTCCGCGATCACCGCGTCGACTTCGAGTTCGACGAGCCATTCGGGGTTCACGAACCGGGTCACCGCCATAATCGTGTCGACCGGGCGGACGTCGCGGAAATACTCCTTGCGCACGTCGATCGCCTCGCGCCAGCGGTCGATATCGGTGAGGATCACGCGGGTGCGGACCACGTCGTGAAGCCCCGACCCGGCGCGGACCAGCGCGTCCTCGATGATCTCGATGCAGCGCCGCGTCTGCGCGCCGACATCGCCGATGCCGACGGTCTTGCCGTCCGGCCCGACCGGCGCGGTGCCGCCGACCGAGATGTAGGGCCCGACCCGGACAGCGCGGGAAAAGCCCACCACCGCCTCCATCGGGTTGCCGTTCGAAATCAGTTCGCGGTCATATCCAGCCATGCTGTCCCCCGGTCGCGCCCCTCGGCAAGGTTTCGCCACTCGTCGGTGCAATAGTACACGAATCCGGGCTCGATCCGTCATCGGTCGGATATGCCAACAGCCGGTGAAGGAGCAGGCTCGGCGCAGTTATCCCGCTGGATCTGGAGCAAGGAAATGATCCGAACACCCGTTGTCATGGCGTCCCTGGCACTCGCCATTACCCTGTGGCATCCCCTCCCGGCCGAGGCCAAGCCGAGCCTGCCAAAGTTCGACGCCGCGGATTTTTCGACGCCGAAGGCCAATCCCTACCTGCCGCTCAAGCCCGGCCCCGAGCGGCGGTTCGAGGGTGTCAATCGCAGGACCGGCCAGCGGGAGAGCTTCGTCCTGCGCATCGTCGGGCCGGGGCCGACGATCCTCGGCGTGGCCACGACGACCCAGCTCGACGAGGCCTATGTCGGGAAATGGCTGGTGGAGCGGACGCTGGATTATTTCGCCGCGGATGCCGAGGGCAACGTTTGGTATTTCGGCGAGGATGTCGTGAACTTCCGCTATGACAAGACCGGCATGCTGGTCGGAAAGGACAATCACTCGGCCTGGCGGGCGGGCGTGAACGGCGCCAAGCCGGGGATCACGATGCCGGCGGCGACCTCGCCCGGCCTGTCGCTGTTCCAGGAACATGCCCCCGCCGAAGGCGCGATGGACTGGTTCGAGATCGCGGCGCGCGACCTGTCGATCGAGGGACCGGCGGGCACGTTCTCGAGCGTGCTGAAGGTCTACGAAAGCAGCACCGCCGAGCCCGGCCTGCGCGAATTCAAGTACTACGCGCCCGGGATCGGTTTGAT
The DNA here is from genome assembly GCF_026013545.1 of Defluviimonas salinarum. Lineage (GTDB taxonomy): Bacteria > Pseudomonadota > Alphaproteobacteria > Rhodobacterales > Rhodobacteraceae > Albidovulum > Albidovulum salinarum. The sequence continues at coordinate 111,769 of NZ_JAPDOG010000002.1, forward strand.
CCGCGCCGACGAGGAGCTGTCACGCCGCCTCGACTCGCCCGAGATCGTGGTGGAACTGCAACGCTGACGCTGAGGCGCTATGCATGACCCGCTTCCCGGAGGGCGGCGGGTCATGCGGACCCTCAGGGGGTCAGTTGATCAGCCCGGCGTGACGCATCGCCGAATCGATCCGGGCCTTGGTCTCGGGCAGGAGCGTCGTCAGCGGCATCCGCACCTCCTCGGCGCAGAGGCCGAGCTGCGAGAGGCCGTATTTCGCGCCCGCGAGGCCGGGCTCGATGAAGATCGCCTCATGCAGCGGCATCAGCCGGTCCTGGTATTCGAGCGCGCGGGCGTAGTCGCCCGCAAGCGTCGCCTCCTGGAACTCGGCGCAGAGCCGCGGTGCCACGTTCGCGGTCACCGAGATGCAACCGACGCCGCCGTGCGCGTTGAAACCGAGCGCGGTCGCATCCTCGCCCGAGAGCTGGATGAAGTCGCGCCCGCAGGAGGCGCGCTGCTGGCTCACCCGCTCGATCTTGCCGGTCGCGTCCTTGACGCCGACGATGCGCGGCAGCCTGGCAAGCTCGCCCATCGTCTCGGGCGTCATGTCGACGACCGAGCGGCCGGGGATGTTGTAGATGATGATCGGCAGCGTGCAGGCGTCGTGCATCGCCTTGAAATGGGCGTACATTCCGCGCTGCGTCGGCTTGTTGTAGTAGGGCGTGACCACGAGGGCGGCATTCGCGCCGACGGCTTCGGCGGCGCGGATCAGTTCGATCCCCTCCTCGGTCGAGTTCGACCCGGCGCCGGCGATCACCGGCACCCGGCCGGCGGCGGCCTTCACCACCTCTTCGATCACCCGGATATGCTCCTCGTGGCTGAGCGTCGGGCTCTCGCCCGTGGTGCCCACCGGCACGAGGCCGTGCGAGCCCTCGGCGATGTGCCACTCCACGAGTTTCTTGAGCGTGTCCAGATCCAGCGCGCCGTCCTTGAACGGCGTGACGAGGGCTGGGAAGGACCCTTTGAACATGACACGCTCCTTTGGTGTGAAGGGCCGACCGGCCCCGTGAGAATCGCGCGGAACCTATAGCCAAGCGCGGGCCTTGCCAAGTTTCCCTGTTGCGGGCGGCACCGGCCGCGTTATCCTTCCGGCAAAACATCGAAGCAGTGACAAAAATGATCCGCGATCTCGTGCGTGCCGCGCCCCTTGCGCTGGCGATGCTACTTCCCCTGACGACGACCGCCCGTGCCGACGATCCGGCGGGCCTGAAGGCCGCGCTTGCCTCCGGCGCGTCCGGCGACTGGGCGAAGGCCGCGGCCGAGGCGCGCGCCGCCGGGCCGGTCGCCGCGACGGTGATCGAGTGGCAGCGGCTCCGCGACGGCGAGGGCAGCTTCGGCGACTACGTCGACTTCCTTGCCCGCCATCCCGACTGGCCCGGCCTGCCGCTTCTGCGCGACAAGGGCGAGACGGTGATCGCCGCCGATCAGGACCCCTCCGCCGTCATCGCCTATTTCGGTGCCGAACCGCCCCGGACCGGATCGGGCAGCCTCGCGCTCGCTGCCACGTTCCGTGCGTCGGGGCAGGGGGATGTCGCCGAACAGGAAGTGATCCGCGCCTGGCGCAGCCTTCCGTTGACGGATGAGGAGCACAAGCGCTTCCTCGCCGGATACGGCAAGCTCCTGGCCGACCACCACGACGGCCGTACCGCGGCGATGCTGCGCGCGGGCCGGCTTGCCGATGTGCGGCGGATGCTGGTCCTGAACAGTGCCAATACCCGCGCGGTGGCCGAGGCGCGGGTCGCGTTGCAGGCGGTGGCGCCCGGTGTCGACGGGCTGGTCGCCAAGGTGCCGGCGGCGATGGCGGGTTCGACCGGGCTCGCCTATGACCGGTTCCGCTGGCGGATCCGCAAGGACCTCTACGACAGCGCCTCGGAGCTCATGCTCGAACGTTCGGCGAGCGCCGAAAGCCTCGGCGATCCCGATCAATGGGCCGACTGGCGGCGCAAGCTGGCGCGGCGCGAGATGCGGGTGGGCAGTGCCAAGAGAGCCTACCGGATGGCGGCCTCGCATCACCTGACGAGCGGCGCGGACTATGCCGATCTTGAATGGCTCGCCGGCTACATCGCGCTGCGCAAGCTCGGCGATGCCGACACGGCTCTGGTGCATTTCAATCGCTTCGGAAAGGCGGTGAACGGTCCGATCAGCCGCGCCCGCGCCGGTTACTGGACCGGCCGCGCCTATGAGGCGCTGGGCCGGACCGCCGAGGCGCAGGCCGCCTATGCCGAGGGCGCACGCTACCAGACCGCCTTCTACGGCCTTCTTTCCGCCGAGAAGGTCGGCCTGCCGCTCGCCCCCTCGATGGCCGGCGGCGAGCCCTACCCGGACTGGCGCCAGTCGCGCTTCGCGGGGTCCGATGTGCTGCAGGCGGCGCAGCTCCTGCAGGCGGCGGGCGAACGCGACCTCGCGCTGCGCTTCATGCTGCATCTCGGCGAAAGCCTCTCGGGCGAGGAGATCGGCGCGCTCGCCGGGCTCGCGCTCGAGTGGAAGGACGCCAATGCCGCGCTGCTCCTCGCCAAGGCGGCGGCGGAGAAGGGCGTCGTCTGGCCCTCGGCCTATTTCCCGACGAATGGCATGGAAGGCGTCGACCTGCCGGTCGCGCGGGAACTGGCGCTGTCGATCGCCCGGCGCGAGAGCGAGTTCAACCCCGCCGTCGTCTCCCATGCCGGGGCGCGGGGGCTGATGCAGGTCATGCCGAACACCGCGAAGATGATGGCGAAGAAGATCGGGCTCGGCTACGACGGCGGCAAGCTGACCTCGGACTGGAAGTACAACGCCCGGCTCGGCGCGGCCTATCTCGACGAGTTGATCGACGAGTTCGGCACCTCGCCGGTTCTGGTCGCGGCGGGCTACAATGCCGGTCCCGGCCGGCCGCGCGGCTGGATCGCCGAGCTTGGCGACCCACGCTCCGACAAGGTCGATGTCGTCGACTGGATCGAGCATATCCCCTACCGCGAGACCCAGAACTACATCATGCGCGTGGCCGAAAGCCTGCCCGTCTACCGCGCCCGGCTCTCGGGCCAGACCGGGCCCCTGCGGTTCAGCGAGGAGCTGAAGGGGCGCTGACCGGCGGTCCGCCATGCTCCGTTTGCGCCGTCGCGGTCGCAATCGGGCATGACAGGACCGGCATTGTCGCATTCGCTCTCCCCGAAAGGGAGAAGCGAATGGCGCATACCGAAACGACCGATCTGGCATCCTTCAGCATCGCCTGCGCCATCGGCGCCTCGCTCGCCTTTTCGATCAGCGACATCACCGTGCGGTCGTTCAGCGCGAGCCTGCCGCTGGCGGAGGTGGTGCTGTTCCGTTCCTTCTTCGGCCTCGCCTTCATCCTCATGATCTTCGCGCGCGGCCAAGGCCTTGGCGCGGCTTTGCGCACCCGGCGCCCCTTGGCCCATGCGGCGCGCGGGCTCTTCGTCGTGATCTCCAACGTCACCTATTTCGCCGGCCTCGCGGCGCTGCCCCTGGCCGAGGCCTCGGCGATCTTCTTCGTCGCGCCGCTTCTGATCACGGCGCTTTCGGCGGTGATCCTGCGCGAGCATGTCGGCCCTTTGCGCTGGTTGGCGCTTGCCGTCGGCATGGTGGGCGTGCTCCTCATCATCAAGCCCGGCTCGATCAGCTTCCAGTGGGCGGTCCTGCTGCCGGCGCTCTCGGCGCTGGCCTATGCCGGGATGCACACGATGACCCGCAACATGGGGCTCTCGGAATCGGCGCTGACCCTGTCGATCTACATCCAGCTCTCCTTCGTCGTCTTCTGCTCGGTGATGGGTCTGGTTTTCGGCCGCGGCGACTGGGCCGGCACCGGCCATCCGGCGGCCGAGTTCCTGCTCAGGGCCTGGGTCTGGCCAACCCCCGTCGACTTCGGCCTCTTCGCGCTGGCCGGGGCCGCGAGCGCGACCGGGGGCTACCTGATCGGCCAGGCCTACCGCTGCAGCGCCGCCGGGCTGGTCGCGCCGTTCGAATACACCGCACTGGTGCTCGCGGCGTTCTGGGGCTTCGCGATCTGGGGCGAGGTGCCGGGAGCGGTCTCGGGCTTGGGCATCGCGCTCATTCTCGGCTCGGGCGTCTTCGTCGCGCTGCGCGAGCGGGCGCGGCGGCTGCCGCCCTCGGCCAAGCGCGCCTCGGGCCGGCGCTGACCTCAGTCCGCGGCCTTGACCCTTGCCCGCCAGAGCGTGAAGAGACCCGCCGCCACGACGATCACCGCGCCGATGGCGACATTGGTCTCCAGCGTCTCGCCGAAGACGGTCATGCCGAGCGCCGTGGCGAAGACGAGCTGGAGATAGGCGAAGGGCTGGATCGCGCTCGCCTCGGCAACCTCGAGCGCCTTGATCATCAGCCAGTGCGCGGAGGCCGCGGTGCAGCACAAAAGCGCCATCCAGGCCCAGTCGCGGGGCACCATCGGCTCCCAGTGGAAGAGGCCGACGGCGGTCATCACCACGGCGCCGGAAATTCCGGTCCAGAAGAAGCTGACCGAGGCGCGGTCACCCCGCGCGACATAGCGCGTCAAAAGCCCGTAGAGCGCGAACATGAAGGCCGCGAGAAGCGGGATCAGCGCGGCCGGGGCGAAGACCCGGAAGCCGGGCTCGAGGATGATGAGCACGCCGAGAAAGCCGATGCCGATCGCGGTCCAGCGCCGCCAGCCGACCTTTTCGCCGAGAACCGGGCCGGACAGTGCGGCGACGAGAAGAGGGTAGCAGGTGAAGACCGCGTGGCTCTCGACGAGGCCGAGGATCGTGAAGGCGGTGACCATCACGCAGATCTCGGCGGCGAGGAGCACGCCCCGGAAGATCTGCAGGAGCGGGTAGCGCGGGCGCAGCGCCGCCGCGATGCCGCCGGTTCGCCGCGCCGCCACCGCGATGACGAAGGCGGCGAAGAACCAGTAGCGGATCATCACCACCATGTAGACGTTGTATTCGCCGGCAAGGTGGCGCGAGATCCCGTCCTGCATCGCGAAGACGAAGGCGGTCGCGGTCATCAGGATCGCGCCGAGGCGGAAGTTCTGCTCGTTCATGTCGCCCCGCGAAGGAAACCGCGGCTCATGTGCCGCTTGTGGCCGTGGCCCTTGGCCCGCTCTACCTGAAACCCCGCCGAAGCCAAGCCCCGCCGCACGAAGCCCGCCGCCGTGTAGGTGGCGAAGCTGCCGCCCGGCGCGGTGTGGCGGGCGACTTCCTGCATCAGCGCCTCGGACCAGAGCTCGGGGTTCTTCGCGGGCGAGAAACCGTCGAGAAACCAGGCATCGGCGCGCCCCGGCCAGCGGGGCAGTGTCTCGCGCGCGTCGCCTTCGACGATCTCGACATCTACCGGTCCAAGCGCGAAGCGCCGCCGGCCCGCGCTCCAATGTGGCAGAAGCGGGCCGGCGACCGCCTCTGCCTCGGGAAAGGCGGCGAGCGCGCGCGCCATGTCGGCGGCCGGCATCGGGAAGGCCTCGAAGCTCGTGAAACGGAGCCGTCCCGGCGTTCCCGAGCCTTCCCAGGCAAGGCAGGAGGCGATGAGATTCAGCCCGGTGCCGAAGCCAAGCTCGGCGATGTGGAACCCGTCCCGCAACCGCTCCGGCAGGTCATTGCCGGCAAGGAAGACGTGGCGCGTCTCGGCCAGCCCGTCGGCGAGCGAGAAGTAGGGGTCGTCGAAGAGCGTCGAGACCGGCGTGCCGCCGTCCCTCCAGGTTACCCTCTCGCTCTGGTCCTTTGCCGTCATCTGGCTTACCCCTTTCGCCGGCAGTTAGGCGAAGGGCGGGGGCAATGGCAATCGCGGATGTGACGGTGATGGGAGCGGGGATCTTCGGGCTTTCGGTCGCCTGGGCCTGCCTCAAGCGCGGCGCGAAGGTCCGGGTGATCGACCCCTACCGGCCCGGCGCCGGGGCGAGCGGCGGCACCGTCGGCGCGCTCGCGCCGCATACGCCGGAGAACTGGAATGCCAAGAAAGCCTTCCAGTTCGGGAGCCTGATCATGGCCGAGGCGTTCTGGGCCGAGGTCGACGCGGTCTCGGGCCGGTCCTCGGGCTACGGGCGCACCGGGCGGCTGCAACCCCTCGCCGATGCGGAGGCCATCACGCTGGCGCGGGCGCGCGAGGTCTCGGCGCGCGATCTCTGGCAGGGTCGGGCCGAGTGGCGGGTGATCGCGGCCGGGTCCGATCGCTGGGCGCCGGACGCGCCGAGCGGCTATCTCGTCCACGACACGCTGACCGCGCGGCTGCATCCAAGGCAGGCCGTCGAAAGCCTCGCCGCCGCGCTTGCCGCTCGGGGGGCGGCGATCCTGCACGACCCCGCGCCGCCCGAGGGCGCCGTGGTCTGGGCCACCGGCTATCGCGGCCTTCTCGACCTTGCGCGCGAGCTTGGCGCCCCGGTCGGAACCGGCGTGAAGGGCCAGTCGGCGCTCCTGGCCCTCGATGCGCGCGACCTGCCGCAGATCTTCGCCGACGGCATCCATATCGTGCCCCATGCCGACGGCACGATCGGCATCGGATCGACCACCGAGCGCGAGTTCGACCGCGCCGAGAGCACAGACGCGCAGCTTGACGCGGTGATCGCGAAGGCCGAGGCGGCGCTGCCGGTCCTGTGCCACGCAAAGGTGATCGAACGCTGGGCCGGAGTGCGGCCGCGCGCGAGAAGCCGGGCGCCGATGCTCGGGGGCTGGCCGGACCGGCCGGGCCACTACATCGCCAACGGCGGTTTCAAGATCGGCTTCGGAGTGGCGCCGAAGGTGGCCGAGGTGATGGCCGACCTCGTGCTCGACGGCCGCGACGCAATCCCGGCAGGCTTCCGCGTCGAGGACAATCTCTAGGCGGCGCGCAGCGCCTCGGACCTGAGCGCCGTCATCAGCTTTCCGAGTGTCGTGAGCGACCGTTCATTGGTCAGCCGTCCATCCTCGTCGAAGGCGTTCCGCGCATCGGCGATCATCACTTCCGGGCCGGTCAGAAGCCGGGGCCGGAACGGCGTCATCGCGAGGCGCAGCGAGGATTGCGCCCGCGCGCCCCCGGCGCGGCCCGCCGCCGCCGAAACGATGGCCACCGGCTTGTCCTCCCAGGGATTGCCCTCGGTGCGGCTGACCCAGTCGAGCGCGTTCTTCAGAACCCCCGACAGGGCGCTGTTGTATTCCGGTGTCGAGATCACCACCGCGTCGGTTTCGTTGATCTGTCCCGCAAGCCGCGTCACGGCGGAAGGGGTGCCCTCGGCCTCCAGATCGCCGTCATAGAGCGGCAGCCGGAGGTCGGCCTCGGCGAAGTCGCCGGGTCCGAAGAGCCGCGCTGCCTCGCGCACGAGCTTGCGGTTGGTCGAGCCTGAGCGCAGCGCGCCGGCGATTCCGAGCAGGGTGGGGCGGGTCATCGGGCCTCCGTCAGTATGCGTCCGAAGAGATGGGCGCTGCCGGCATCCGTCTCAATGCGCATGGCTGAACAGGGTCTGTGACCTCAGCCAAGCAGCCTGGTGAAGGTGAACGACGTCGGGCGGTCATAGCCCTCATGCGCGGTCTCGCCTGTCCTCTCGAAGCCCATCGCCTCGAAGGCGGCATGGTTGGCGGCGAGCTCGACCCGGCTTTGCAGCTCCAGCCGCCCAAGCCCGAGTGCCCGCGCCCGCTCCTCGGCGAGCAACATGAGCTGCCGTGCGAGGCCCGCGCCGCGGAAAACGTCGGCCACGGCGAGCTTGCCGACATAGAGCCGCTCGGGCTCAGGCGTGAGGAAGAGGCAGGCGACCGGCGCGCCGGCATCGTCGAGCACCCAGATCTCACCCGCTCGGGCCTGCCGGGCGACGCCCTCGACGGTCAGGCGGTGCAGCGAGGAGGGCGGATCGATCACGCCCTCCATGTAGGCGAAGGCGGCATGGAGCAGGTTGAGGACGGGCGCCATGTCCTCGTCTCCGGTCAGTCGCCGCGGCGTACGGTGGACCGGGAGCCCGTCGCAAAGCTTGACCCAGGGCAGGCGCTCGTTCCAGTGGACGTGGCGGGTCGGCGCGGAGCTCGACGGATCGTCGAGTGTCGCGGCATAGAGGTCGATCTCTTGCCGCCGGGTTGGGCTCTGATAGGCCATCGGCGTACCGCAAGTGGCGCAGAAGAAGCGCCGCACGCCGGGCGAGCTTTCACGCTCGGCCGGAGGCGTCCCGGTCCAGCGAAAACCGGAATGGCTAACGCCGAGAAAGCTCGTGAACGGCGAGGCCGTCGCGCGCCGGCAGCTTTCGCAGTGGCAATGCGCCTGCCAGTTCGGTGCGCCTTCGAAGCTGAACCGCACCGCGCCGCAAAGGCAGTGTCCCGAGCCGCCGTCCATCGTGTTCTCCTCGACCGGCGGCCAGTCTGCGCGCCGGGATATGGCCGGTCAAGGTCGCGGAAACGGCGCGCTATTTTCGATATCTTGTGGAAAACCCGCCTGCGCCCTCCATATGCAGGGTTCCGGCATTGACTCGCAGCGCCGTCGGCCCAAGGATGGCAGATCCGTAGGAATCATTCGAAGGCGCCGACGTTGCGTTTCACCCGACTCAGACTGAACGGCTTCAAGAGCTTCGTGGACCCCACGGATCTCCTGATCCATGAGGGGCTGACCGGGGTCGTCGGGCCGAACGGCTGCGGCAAGTCGAACCTTCTCGAGGCGCTGCGCTGGGTGATGGGCGAGAACCGTCCCTCGGCGATGCGCGGCGGCGGGATGGAGGACGTGATCTTCGCCGGGGCCGCGACGCGCCCCGCGCGCAATTTCGCCGAAGTCTCGCTGACGATCGACAATTCCGAGCGGCTGGCGCCGGCCGGGTTCAACGATCTCGACCAGCTCGACATCACCCGCCGCATCACCCGCGACGCAGGCTCGGCCTACAAGGCCAACACCAAGGACGTGCGAGCGCGCGACGTGCAGATGCTGTTCGCCGACGCCTCGACCGGCTCGCATTCGCCGGCGCTGGTGCGGCAGGGCCAGATCTCGGAGCTGATCAACGCCAAGCCGAAGAACCGCCGCCGCATCCTCGAGGAGGCGGCGGGCATCTCCGGCCTCTACCAGCGCCGCCACGAGGCCGAGCTGAAGCTCGCCGCGACCGAGCAGAACCTTCTCAGGGTCGAGGACGTGGTCGAGAACCTCGCGACGCAGCTCGCCCAGCTTGCCCGGCAGGCGCGGCAGGCGGCGCGCTACCGCGAGATCGGCGAGGAACTGCGGCGCGCCGAGGGGATGCTCCTCTACCGCCGGTGGCGCGAGGCCGACCAGGCTCGCGCCACCGCCGAGGCCGACCTGACCGAGCGCACGAAGCTTGCCGCGCAGGGCGAGACGGCGGCACGCGCCGCGACCAAGGCCCGTGCGGCGCGCGAGGACGCGCTGCCGCCCCTGCGCGAGGAGGAGGCGATCGCCGCCGCCGTGCTGCAACGCCTGCAGGTCCAGCGCGACACGCTGAAGGACCAGGAGGCGCGCGCGCTCCAGACCATCGAGACGCTGAAGGGCCGGATCGAGCAGCTTGCCCGCGACATGGAGCGCGAGGCGGGGCTCAACCGCGACGCGGGCGAGACGATCCAGCGGCTCGACTGGGAGCAGGCGCAGATCGCCAAGGCGGCCGAGGGGCAGGATGCAAGGCTCGCCGAGGCGGTCGAGGCGGCGCAGGATGCCGCCCGCGTGCTCTCGGACCGCGAGACCACGCATTCGGAACTGACCGAGGATGTGGCCCGGCTCTCGGCCCGGCACCAGTCGGCGCACCGGCTTCTGTCCGACAGCCGCGCCACGCTGGAGAAGAACGAGGCCGAGGCAGCTCGCGCCAAGGCCGCCGCGGCGGAGGCCGAGGCGGCGCTGACCCGCGCCACCGCCGATCACGAGGCCGCCGAGGAAGCGCAGGAGGAGGCCGCCGCCGCCGCCGAGGCCGCCGAGGAGGCGCTGATCGCCGCCGACGAGGCGCGGGGCGACGCCCAGGCGCGCGAGACCGAAGCCCGCGCGGTGATGTCGGAGGCCGAGGGCGAGGCCGGGGCGCTCAAGGCCGAGGCGGCGGCGCTGCAGAAGCTCGTCGAGCGCGAGGCGGCGACCGGCAAGCAGCTCCTCGACCGGGTCGAGGTGAAGAAGGGCTACGAGAAGGCGCTGGGCGCCGCGCTCGCCGATGATCTCCGCGCGCCCGAGATCGCCGACGAGGCAGCCTCGGGCTGGGCGGTGCTGCCGGGTTACGGCCAGCCCCAGTCCCTGCCCGAGGGCGTGGCGGCACTCTCGAACCATGTCACCGTGCCCGAGGTTCTGGCCCGCCGCATCGGCCAGATCGGGCTTGTGGACAAGGCCGACGGCGCGCGGCTCCAGCCGCTCCTGAAGCCGGGCCAGCGGCTGGTGACGGTCGAGGGCGATCTCTGGCGCTGGGACGGGTTCCGCGCCGGGGCCGAGGACGCGCCGACCGCGGCCGCGCTCCGGCTCCAGCAGCTCAACCGGCTCACCGACCTCAAGCGCGACCTCGAGGAGGTCAACGGCCGTGCCGAGGGCGCGCGGCAGGCGCATGACCTCCTGATCCGTCGCCTTGCCGATGCGACCGAGGCCGACCGCCGCGCCCGTGACGCGCGCCGCGAGGCGGACCGGCGCGTGGCCGAGGCCTCGCGCGCGCTGTCGAAGGCCGAGGCAGACCGCTCGATCGCCGGCGGCAAACTCGAAAGTGCTCGCCTTGCCGTCGCCCGGCATGAGGAGGAAGCGCTCGGCGCCCGTACGCGGCTCCGCGAGGCGGAAGTCGGGGTGCGGTCGCTGCCGAACCTCGACGCCGCGCGCCAAGAGGTCGAGGATGTCAAGCTGACCGTCGAGGCGGCGCGGATGACGATGATGGCCAAGCGCTCGGCCCATGACGAGATCCGCCGCGAGGGCGAGGCGCGGACCAGGCGCCGGCAGGAGATCACCAAGGAGATCTCGGGCTGGAAGCACCGGCTCGAGACCGCCGAGAAGCGGTCGGCCGAGCTTGCCGAGCGCAAGGTCGCCTCGGAGGCCGAGTTGAAGGACGCCTCCGCCGCGCCGGCCGAGATCGCGGCCAAGCGCGAGGAACTGTCCGAGGCGATCGAGGCCGCCGAGGCCCGACGCATCGGCGCCGCTGACCGGCTCGCCGAGGGCGAGTCGCTCCTGCGACAGGCCACCGATGCCGAGCGCGAGGCCGAGCGCACCGCCTCCGAGGCGCGCGAGGCCCGCGCCCGCGCCGAGGCCCGCGCCGAGGCCGCGCGCGACACCGTCGCCCATGCCGCCGAACGGATCCGCGAGGAGACCGAGAAGGAGCCGGCGGCGCTCTTGCAAAGTCTCGACGCCGATCCCGACCGGATGCCCGCGGCAGAGGCGCTCGACGCCGATGTGCAGCGGCTGAGGCGCCAGCGCGACGGGCTCGGTGCGGTCAACCTGCGCGCCGAGGAGGACGCCAAGGAGGTGCAGGCCGAGCACGACAACCTGGTCATGGAGAAGGCCGACCTCGAGGAGGCGATCAAGAAGCTCCGCGGCGGCATCGCCGGGCTGAACCGCGAGGGCCGCGAGCGGCTGCTGACCGCGTTCGAGCAGGTGAACGCCAATTTCCGGCTGCTCTTCACCCATCTCTTCGGCGGCGGCGAGGCCAATCTGGTGCTGGTCGAGAGCGACGATCCCTTGGAAGCTGGGCTCGAGATCATGTGCCAGCCGCCGGGCAAGAAGCTTGCGACTTTGTCGCTTCTTTCGGGCGGCGAGCAGACGCTGACGGCCTTGGCGCTAATCTTCGCGGTCTTCCTTGCCAACCCGGCGCCGATCTGCGTCCTCGACGAGGTCGACGCGCCCTTGGACGACGCCAACGTCACCCGGTTCTGCGACCTCCTCGACGAGATGACCCGGCGCACCGACACCCGCTTCCTGATCATCACCCACCACGCGGTGACGATGGCGCGGATGGACCGGCTCTTCGGCGTGACGATGCAGGAACAGGGGGTGAGCCAGCTCGTCTCGGTCGACCTCAAGAAGGCCGAGGCGCTGGTGGCATGAGGGTGCCCGGCCGCGGACCTGTAGCCAAATCGGAACAGCCCTGCGGTTTCTTCCGCAACGGGTTGAATTTGACTACATTCCCGCGTTCTTTGTGGGCTCTACAGGCGCAGTCGACCCGAAAGAACGCTTCGGGTCACAAATTCGTCCGAATTGACGGTGTAGTAGGGCAAAGACTGCCGGAATCGTGGCGCGGGGCGGATTGTTCCGCTGGTTATTTTGTGGAGGCGAACAGGCATGGTAACTTCAGCGACTTTTTGGGCGCGGTCCGACAGTATCACGGCGAACAACGCGACCCTGAACCCGATCAAGTCGAGCGGCGGTGCCGGCGCTTTTCCGGCGACTGAGATCTATTTCGAAAGCGGCACGATCGGTACGAACACGACGGGCGATCTGACTCTCGAGAACGGAAGTGGTGGTTTCGACCCCGACACGACGGTCTGGATCGGGGGGGTGGAGTATCAGTTCCAATATGACCTGACCGGCACGCTGCCCAGCAACTCTCAGGTTCCCGCCGCACTCGTGGGCAAGGAGGTCAGCGTGATCACCGTGCTCAACTATCCGACGAGCGGAGTGAATACTGAACTCTTCTTCGTGACCGACGGCTCGGGGACGCAGACGTTGATGAACGATATTGGCAATGGTGCGATTCCGCTGACTGGCGTCACCACCACGCCCAACCCGGTCTGCTTCCTGCGCGGCACGCTGATCGCGACGCCGAAGGGCGAGGTTCCGGTCGAGGCGCTGAAGGCCGGGGACGAGGTGCTCACTGCCTCCGGCGCCACCGCCACCGTGCGGTTCGCCGCCGCGCGCGAGCTGACGCTGATGGAGCTTCTGCTCAACCCGGACATGCGGCCGGTCTGCATCCCGCAGGGCGCGATGGGCGAGGGGCTGCCGCGCGCCGATCTCTGGGTCTCGCCGCAGCACCGGGTGCTGGTGCGCGGCTGGGAGCCGGAGATGCTCTTCGGCCAGGACGAGGTGCTGGTCGCCGCGAAGCATCTGAAGTTCGCGCCGACCCTGCGCCGTCCGGCGCGTCCCGAGACGGTGGAATATTTCCACCTGATGCTCGACAGCCACGACATCGTGCTGTCGAACGGGATCGAGACCGAGAGCCTCTTCCCCGGCGACACCGCGATCGCCAGCCTGACCGAGGACGGCCGGGCCGAGATGGCGCGGGTGTTCCCCGACTATGCCGGCGACTGGACGCTCTACGGACCCACCGCACGGCGTACGCTGACGGCGCGCGAGGCCGAGGCGCTCTGGACGAAGATGGCGCCGCTGGGCGCGGGCGAGGTCAAGGCCGTCGCCTGAGCGACCTTTCGCAGTGAATGAGACAGGGCCGGCATCGCCGGCCCTTCTCCGTTTCCGGGGACGCCATCAAAGCTGACCGAGAAGTGCCCGTGTCGGCCAGGCGTCGGCCGGCAGGCCGAGGCGGATCTGCTCCTTCTGCACCGCCTCGCGGGTCTTCTCGCCGAGGATGCCGTCGATACCGCCCACGTCATGGCCGCGGGCCTGCAGCTTCTTCTGCAGCGTCTTCATCTCGCCCCCCGACAGGCCCGGCTCCGGATTGCCGGGGTCGAAGACCGGCGCGCCTTCGAGGCGGGTGGCGAAATAGGCGGCCGTGGTGACGTAGACGAAGCTCTTGTTCCATTCGAAATAGACGCGGAAATTGGGGTACGCAATGAAGGCCGGCCCCTTGCGCCCCATCGGCAGCAGGATCGACCCGTTCAATCCCTTCGCCAGCGGCGCCGAGCGGCCCTTCACCCCCATCCGCGACCACTCTGCCACCGAAAGCTGATGGTTGAGCCCGGTCCGCGACCAGTCGACCCCCTCGGGCACCACCACCTCCTGCAGCCAGGGCTCTCCTGGCCGCCAGCCGAGGCCACGAAGCATCTTCGCCCCCGACATCAGCGCATCCGGCGCGGAGGTCTTGAGCGAAACATGGCCGTCGCCATCGCCATCGACGCCGTTCCTGAGGATGTCCTCGGGCAGCATCTGCACCTGGCCGATCTCGCCCGCCCAGGCGCCGCGGGTGCCAGCCGGGTCGAAATCGCCGCGCTCATAAAGTTCCAGCGCGGCGAAGACCTGCGGTCGGAAAAGTTCGGGCCGGCGGCAGTCGTGGGAGAGCGTCACGAGCGCGTTCAGCGTGTTGAAATCGCCCTGCACCGCGCCGTAATCGGTCTCGAGCGCCCAGAAGGCGAGAAGGACACCGGGAGAGACGCCGTAGTCGCGGGCGATGCGCTGGAAGGTGGAGGCGTATTTCTGCGCGTTGCGCTGGCCGTTGACGATCCGGTTCTTGCTGATCAGCGCGCGCGAGAAGGTGATAAAGTCCTTCTGGAACACGCCCTGGGCGCGGTCCGCGCGCAGCACCTTCGGATCCTGCCGGGCGCCGGCGAAGAAGCGGTCGACCGTCGCGGGCGCATGGCCGCGCGCTACCGCCTCGGACTTCAGATCCGAGACGAAGCCGCCGAAGTTCCCGCCGCAGGCCGAGGCCGGGCCGGCGAGAACAGCGAGAACGAGGGCGGCGAGTTCGGGGCGCATCGGGGTCTCCTGCTGGGGCGGGATCGGACCCGCGTTGGAACGGGCGTTTGCCACCCATCGCCGGGACAGTGTAGCAATTGCATTGGAAGTGTTGACGAACTTCTAACAAGAGTCGAGGAAGGCAGCGGGGAACCGCCCGTTCGCGGCGCTGGAGGGAGCATGCGGGTTCTGATCGTCGAGAGCGACCCGAATCTCGGCTGGCTCTGGAAGCGGCACCTGGAACGGTTCGCGACCGACGTGCATCTTGCCGATGGGCAGGCGGCGGCGGTCTCGTTCCTCGACCGGGAACCGGCCGATGTGATCGTGCTGGACCTGGTGCTCGCCGAGGGCAGCGCGCTCGCGGTGGCCGATTACGCGAGCTATCGTCACCCGGCGTCGCGGATCGTCTTCGTCACCAACACGAGCTTCTTCTCGGACGGCTCGATCTTCCGGCACATCCCCAACGCCTGCGCCTTCCTGCCATCGGCCACGCCGCCGGAGGATCTCGCGGCGGTGGTGGAGCATTACGGCACGACCGGCTGAAGCAGCTCAGCCGCGGCCATGCGGCGCGGTGAAATCGAGGACCGGGTTGATCGGGATGATCCGGTGCGGATTGATGCTCTCGTGGCTGTAATGGTAGTGGCGCACGATATGGTCGAAATGCACCGTCGCCGCCACGCCCGGCCATTGGTAGAGGGCGCGCGTATAGGCCCAGAGGTTCGGGTAGTCGATCAGCCTGCGGCGGTTGCACTTGAAGTGCAGGTGATAGACGGGATCGAAGCGGACCAGCGTCGGGAAGAGCCGCCAGTCCGCTTCGGTGATCCGGTTGCCTGTGAGGTAGCGCCTGTGCGCGAGCCGGTCTTCGAGCCAGTCGAGCGTTTCGAAAAGCGCGGTCACGGCGGCGTCATAAGGCGCCTGGCGGCTCGCGAAACCGGCGCGGTAGACACCGTTGTTCACGGTTTCGTAGATCCGGGCGTTGAGCGCGCCGATCTCCGTGCGCAGGTCGGCGGGATGGTGATCGTCGCTGTTTCCGGTCAACCCGTCGAAGGCCGTGTCGAACATGCGGATGATGTCGGCGCTCTCGTTCGAGACGATGGTGTCACGCTGGCGGTCCCAGAGCACCGGAACGGTGACGCGGCCGGTGTGATGCGGGTCGGCGCGGAGATAGAGGTCGCGCAGGAACGGAAGGTCGTGGAGCCGGTCGCCGGTGGTGCCGGGAAAGTCTCGGGCGAAGCTCCAGCCGTCGTCGAGCATGTCGGGATGCACGACCGACATCGGGACCAGGTCCTCGAGCCCCTTGAGGGCGCGGAAGATCATCGCGCGGTGCGACCAGGGACAGGCGGGCGAGACGTAGAGATGGTAGCGCCCGACCTCGGCCTTGAAACCGGCCGTGCCGGTCGGGCCTGCGGCGCCGTCCGGCGTGATCCAGTTGCGGAACACCGCGTCGTGACGTCGGAACGTGCCGTCCCCGGATGCGTAACCCCGCCCCGTCGTCCATTGCCCGTCGACCAGCATGCCCATGCGGCAGCCCTCCTCTCGGCTTATGCCGATTTAGGTTCCGCCGCGCGGCGATGAAACCGGCTCCCGCGCAAACCCGGTCTGCATGCCTGCACAATCCCGTTACGTCGCCGCGGTATCGTGACCGCAACGCGACGCTTTGTGACCCTTTCCTTGTAACTCAAATGGTTAACTTGATTTTCGGCGCTGATGGGTCATGCTGGCACGAGGGGGAAGATGTGTGATGACTGATTATCTGCCAAAGGAAGTCCGGGCCGGGCTGGACGAAGCCCGCAAGCGGGATCTGCGCAGGCGCGCGCGGCTGAGGGTGTTCGCGGGCGACGACGTTTACCCGATTCTGCGGTTCTGGGAGACCGGGTTCGCGCTCGATGCCGATCAGGTTGTCCATCTGAGGGGGCTCGTGGATATCTATGACGGTCCGCGCCACCTGTACCAGTGCCTGATCGTCGCTTCGGGCGTCGAGGAGGGCGAGTTGATCTGCACGATGAAGCGCTCGACCGTGGCCCGGGACCGTCCGGCGCTCGACTATGTGCGCGACGAGAACGCGCCGGTGGGGTATTTGCCGGGCGAGTGATCGGCCGGTCGCCCAGCTCCGCTTGGGATGCCGCCGGTCGGGATATGTCGGGCAAGATGAAGGAGCGGTCAGGGTCGGATCTCGACCGTGGTGCCGATCGGTGCGATGCGCCAGAGTTCCTCGATCTCGGTATCGGCGAGTGCGATGCACCCCTCGGTCCAGTCGTGGCGCAGGGTCGCCTTGCCGAAGAGCGCATTCGGCTGGCCGTGGATGAAGATGTCGCCGCCGGGGGAATAGCCGCCCGCCGCGGCGCGGATCAGGTCGTTCTGCTGGGGATAGTCGAGGCCGAGCGAGAGGTGGAAGGCGCTGGCGGCGTTTCGCCGGTTGATGCGGAACCGGCCTTCAGGGGTCTTGCCGTCGCCCTGCCGGATCTTGTCGCCCTCGGGCGCGAAGCCGAGCGCGATCCCGTAGCTGCGCAGCGCCTCCCCGTCGCGGAAGACGGTGAGGCGGCGGGCGGATTTCTCGATCAGGATGCGATCGATCGTGCCGGTGAGGGGTGGCAGCGGCCGGGGCGGCGCTGGTGGCGCCGGGAAGCGGTGCTGGTAGAGTGCGAGCATCCCGAGCGCCAGCGCCATCATGAGGAGGGTGAGCTGGAAGATCCGCCGGAGCCAGCTCATTGCAGGTCGCCGAACGCCCTTTGCATCCGCTCCACGGCGTCCGCGATCCGCACCCGCGGCATGGCGATGTTGAAGCGCAAAAAGCTTTCACCGCCCGCCCCGAAGACAGGGCCGGGGCTGGCCGCGATCTTCGCGTCGCCGGCGACGCGGGCCGCGAATTCCTCGCGCATCATGCCGGTACCAGAGAAATCGACCCAGGCGAGGTAGGTGGCCTGCATCGGCAACATCCTGAGACCCGGAATCGCGTTGATCCCGTCGAGGAAGAGCCGGTGGTTGCCGGCGAGATAGGCGGTGAGCTCGTCGACCCAGGCCGCGCCCTCGGGCGAGTAGAGCGCCGGGGTCATGTGCATCGAAAGCGAGTTCGGCGAGACCGAGAGCTGATGGATGCGCTTGGCATAGGCCGCGCGCAGGCCCTCGTCATGGATGATCGCGTTGCCGCAATGCATGCCCGCGACGTTGAAGGTCTTCGACGTCGCGGTGAGCACGATCAGCCGGTTCGCGATCGAGGAATCCACGAGCGGCATCGCGATGTGCTTCTGGCCGGGATAGACGAGGTCGTGATGGACCTCGTCCGAGATCAGAATGAGGTCGTGGCGTTTGGCGAAATCGGCCATGCCCTGCAGTTCGGCCCGGGTCCAGACCCGGCCGCCGGGATTGTGCGGCGAGCAGAGGATCGCCATCTTCTCGGTGCCGGTCATCTGCGCGTCCCAGGTGTCGAAGTCCATCTGGTAGACGCCGTCCCGGATCGCGAGCGGGCATTCGACGAGCCGCCGGTCATTGGCGCGGATCACGCGGGCGAAGGCGTGGTAGACGGGGGTGAAGATCACCACGCCGTCGCCGGGGCTGGTGTAGGTTTCAAGGCACATCGACACCGCGTTGACGAGGCCGTGGGTGGTGAAGATCGCCTTCTCGTCGACCGCCCAGCCGTGACGCTCGCGCATCCACCACTGGATCGAGGCGTTGTAGTCGCCGGCATCGCCGAAATAGGTGAAGAGCGCGTTGTCGGCGGCGCGCTTGACGGCGTCGATCATGCCCTGTGGCTGGCGGAACTCCATGTCGGCAACCCACATGGCGAGCCCGTCCTTGGGCGCGACGCCGAGGTTCTTCTCCATCGTGTCCCATTTCGAAGTGTGCTTGCCGCGGAAGTCGATGATCTCGTCGAATTTCATGGAATGCCCCTCTGGTCCGCGCGCGAGGTTAGTGATCGCCGCGCCGGGCGCAAGAGGCGGGCATTGCGCGCGGCACGGGCTTGGCCTAAATCAGCCGCATGACGATACGCCCGATCCTGATCCATCCCGACCCGCGCCTGAAGAAGCGCTGCGACCTCGTGACCGACATCACGGACGAGTTGCGCAGGGCCGCCGATGACATGCTCCAGACCATGTATGACGCGCCGGGGGTCGGCCTTGCCGGACCGCAGGTCGGGCTGATGAAGCGCATCCTGGTGATGGACTGCGTGAAGGATCCCGACGCGGCGCCGAAGCCGATGGTGCTGATCAACCCCGAGATCACCTGGTCCTCGGAGGCGCTGAACACCTACGAGGAGGGCTGCCTGTCGATCCCCGAGCAGTATGCCGAGGTGACGCGTCCGGCGGAGGTCGCGG
This sequence comes from Defluviimonas salinarum, assembly GCF_026013545.1. Classification (GTDB taxonomy): domain Bacteria; phylum Pseudomonadota; class Alphaproteobacteria; order Rhodobacterales; family Rhodobacteraceae; genus Albidovulum; species Albidovulum salinarum. Next base: position 130,530 of record NZ_JAPDOG010000002.1, read on the forward strand.
TGCGGTGGCTCACGCTCGATGGCACGGCTGAGGAGGAGCGGTTCGACGGGCTCTGGGCGACTTGCGTCCAGCATGAGATTGACCATCTCGATGGCAAGCTCTTCATCGACTACCTGACGCCGCTGAAGCGCCAGCTCATCACCCGCAAGATGCAGAAGCTTAAGCGCGAGCAGGCGCGGCTGTGACGGTCAGGGCCTTCGTTCCCTATCCCGACAAGCGGCTCCGGACCCCGGCCGAGCCGGTTGCCGCCGTCACCGAGACGATCGGCATGATCTGGGACGACATGGTCGAGACGATGGATGCGATGCCGGGCTACGGGCTCGCCGCGCCACAGATCGGGATCATGCTGCGGCTCGCCGTCGTCGATTGCTCGGACAAGCGCGGCCAGGCGGTGCGGATGGCCAATCCGGAAGTGCTCCACGCTTCGATCCAGCTTCGCCGCCATGACGAGGCGAGCCCGAACCTGCCCGGCGTCTTCGCCTCGATCGAGCGGCCGCGGGCGGTGACGGTGCGATTCCTTAACGCGGCGGGCGACTTGGAGGAGCGCGATTTCGTCGGGCTCTGGGCGACCTCAGTGCAGCACCAGATCGACCATCTGAATGGCAAGATGTATCTCGACCACCTCTCGCCCATGCGCCGCAAGATGCTGGTCGCCAAGGCCGAGAAGCTGAGAAAGCGCGGATAGCGGCCGGGGGGCTTCGCGCCCCCCGGACCCCCCGCGGGGTATTTGGGCAATGAAGAAGGGGCGGGGCATGCGCGTCGTATTCATGGGCACGCCGGAGTTTTCCGTCGCCGCGCTGGAGGCGGTGCATGCCGCGCATGAGGTGGTCTGCGTTTACACGCAGCCGCCGCGCCCCGCCGGTCGCGGCAAGAAGGACCGGCCGAGCCCGGTTCAGGCGCGGGCCGAGGCGCTGGGCCTGACGTTGCGTCATCCGGTGAACCTGAAGGGGGCGGACGCGCAGGCGGAGTTCGCCGCACTTCGGGCCGATGTCGCGGTGGTCGTGGCCTATGGGTTGATCCTGCCGCAGGCGGTGCTCGACGCGCCGGCGAGGGGCTGTCTCAACATCCATACCTCGCTGCTGCCGCGCTGGCGGGGGGCGGCGCCGATCCACCGGGCGATCATGGCGGGCGACGCCGAGACCGGCGTCTGCATCATGCGGATGGAGGCGGGGCTCGACACCGGGCCGGTGCTGCTCTGCGAGCGCACCGCGATCGGGCCGGAGGAGACGACGGCGGAACTGCATGACCGGCTTTCGGCGATGGGGGCGCGGGCCATCGTCGAGGCGCTGGCGAGGCTCGATGCGCTCGTGGCCGAGCCGCAGCCGGCGGCGGGCGTGACCTATGCCGCCAAGATCGACAAGGCCGAGGCGCGGGTGAACTGGAGCCGCGCGGCAGAGGACGTCGACCGGCAGATCCGTGGGCTTTCGCCGTTTCCTGGCGCCTGGTGCGAGATCGCGGGCGAGCGGGTGAAGCTTCTGCGGTCGCGGCTGGCGACTGGCGCGGGCGCGCCGGGCGCGGTGCTTTCAGGCTTCACCGTGGCCTGCGGGACCGGCGCGGTCGAGATCCTCGAGGCTCAGCGCGAGGGCAAGAAGCCGATGCTGGCGGCGGAGATCCTGCGCGGGCTGACGCTTCCCGACCGGCTTGGCTGAGGCGGTTGCGCTCGGACCCTCGGGTCGTCTGTTGTATGCTTGCCGCCTGTCATGTGCCCGGGCTCCGAGTCGGAGTTCCGGGCAGACCGATAATGGGAGGGGCCGATGAAGACGACCACACGCAACCTTGCCCTCGTCTGGGCAATCCTCGTTCCGACACTCGCCTGGGCGGATGACGGTGCCGCCATCGGGGAACGCAATGCCGCCTTCGAGGCCGCATTCAACGGCGGCGACGCGGCTGGGGTTGCCGCACTCTACTCCGCCGACGCGGTGCTCATGCCGCCCGACATGGCCATGGTGAACGGGCGCGAGGGCGCCGAAGCCCTGTGGGCGGGCTTCATCGAGGCGGGGGCCACCGATCTCGACCTGACCACGGTGACGCTCGACCTCGCGGGCGACATGGCCAACGAGATCGGGACGTTCACGCTCTCGGTTCCGGACGGAAACGGTGGCATGCAGTCCGTCGCCGGCAAGTATATCGTTATCTGGAAGCGCGACGAGGCCGGGGCCTGGAACCTTCACTGGGACATCTGGAACGCCGATCCGGCCGGTTGAGCGTCGGAAGCCGGCGCCATTCACTTCCGGCCGGCCGCGCCCCATATTGGAGTGCGTGGCGGGACGGAGGTCGGCATGGCGATTATCGGGTTGATCATCATCGGGGCGGCGGCGGGCTTCATCGCGACCCGGCTGATGGGGATCGAGGCCGATCCGGTCTCGACCGTGGCGATCGGTGTGCTCGGTGCGCTCGCCGGCGGGTTGGTGATCCGGTTCATCCTGATGGTTTCGGGCTGGCTCGGCGGCTTCGTCGGGGCCGTGCTCGGTGCGATGGCTCTGATCTGGCTGTGGCGGAGCTACGGGCCGAAGGGCCGCTAGCGGCGCGGCGGACGCGACTTGTAGACCGGTAGACTCCAGCCGAAGACCAGGCTCCCGGCGCGGAGCGTGAAGGTCACGCCGGCGCAGACCAGGAGCGCGAGCCCGGTCGGCAGGAACCCGGTCGCGAGAAGCGCGGCCGAGGCGCCGGCGAAGGCGGCGGTGACGTAAAGCTCGCCCTGCTTCAGGACCAGCGGCACCTCGTTGCACACGACGTCGCGCATCAATCCCCCGAAGCAGCCGGTCGCGACCCCCATCAGGAGCACGATTCCCCAATGCTGGCCGAGCGCCAGCGCGACGCCCGTTCCCGCCGGGACCGCGACGGCGAGCGCGCAGGCGTCGAGCCAGGTCAGCACCGTGAGCCGGCTTTCGAAGAGATGGGCGGTGAAGAAGACGAGCACCGCCGCGGCGATGGCGACCGCGACGAAGGCGGGCTCGGCGACCCAGAAGATCGGGTTGCGGTCGAGGATCACGTCGCGCAGCGTGCCACCGCCGACGGCCGTCAGGCTCGCAACGAAGCCGAAGCCGACGATGTCGAGCTGCGCCCGGCTCGCCACCAGCGCGCCGGTCAGCGCGAAGATGAAGACCGAGGCGTAGTCGAGAAGCTCAAGCACCGTCATTGGCGGCCTTCTTCTTTGGCTTGAAGGGCTTCATCCCCGCCCGCGCGAGCTCGTCGGCGCGCTCGTTCTCGGGGTGGCCGGCATGGCCCTTGATCCATTCCCAGCGCACCTTGTGCCGCGCCTGCGCCGCGTCGAGCCTTTGCCAGAGATCGACGTTCTTCACGGGCTTCCTGTCGGCGGTCTTCCAGCCGTTGCGCTTCCAGCCGTGGATCCATTGGCTCACGCCGTTCTTAACATAGGCGCTGTCGGTGACGACGGTGATCACAGAGGCGCGCGTCAGCGCCTCCAAGGCCGAGATCGCGGCCAGCAGCTCCATCCGGTTGTTGGTGGTTTCCGGCTCGCCCCCGTTCAGCTCGCGGGTCCTGAGCACGGTCTCGCCGTCCTTGGCGATCATCAGGACGCCCCAGCCGCCGGGGCCGGGATTGCCGGAGCAGGCCCCGTCGGTATAGGCGAAGAGCTCAGGCATGGGCGCGGACGATGATCCAGGGGTCGGGCGTTCCGGCGAGGCCGGTCTCGACGCCCTCGTCGGTGTCGGTGACGGTGAACCCCGCCGCCGCGAGCAGGCCGAGAAGCTCGTCGCGGCCGAGATAGGTGTAGAACCGGTCGAGCGTGTCGCGCCCCTCGCCGGTGCCGGTCTTCATGCCGATATGGAGGAGGCCACCCGCTGTCAGCGCCCGGTGCAGCGCGGCGAGGTGGCGCGGCAGGTCGGCGCGCGGCGCGTGGAGCAGCGAGAAGTTCGCCCAGATGCCGTCATAGGCCGCGATCGCGTCGATATCGTCGAAGGTCGCCAGCCGGGCGCCGATCGCGTGGCGCGCGTTGGCGAGCGCGACCATTGCCGGGGCGGCGTCGACCGGATCGGGGAGGAGGCCGGCCGCGCGCATGAAGGCCGAGGCATCGGCCGGGCCGCAGCCGAGGTCGAGCACCCGCGCGCCCTTCGGCAGTGCGGCGATGAAGCCCGCGAGGTGCCGGTCGGGGCGCTCCGCGGCGAACCGTGCGGCATAGTCCGCGGCCTTCGCGTCGTAGACGGCCAGGGTACGTTCGTCGGCGCTCATGCCGGTTCCCGCAGCACGCGCGGCACCTTGAACTCGACGCGCTCGCGCGCGGTTTCCACGAGTTCCACGGTCACGTCGAAATGGTCGCGAAATGCGTCGATCACCTCGTTCACCAGCACTTCCGGCGCCGAGGCGCCCGCGGTCACGCCGACCGCGCGGATACCGTCGAGCGCGCGCCAGTCGATATCCGTGGCGCGCTGCACGAGCTGGGCATAGGCGCAGCCCGCGGCTCGGCCAACTTCCACGAGGCGCTTCGAGTTCGAGGAGTTCGGCGCGCCGATCACGAGAAGCGCGTCGATCCTCGCCGCGATCGCCTTGACCGCCTCCTGGCGGTTGGTCGTGGCGTAGCAGATGTCTTCCTTGTGCGGCCCGACGATGGCGGGGAACCGCGCCTTCAGCGCCGCGACGATTCCGGCGGTGTCATCGACCGAAAGCGTCGTCTGGGTGATGAAGGCGAGCCTTTCGGGATCGCGCGGGGCGATCCGAGCCACGTCCGCGACCGTCTCGACCAGCAGCACCTCGCCCTCGGGAAGCTGGCCCATCGTGCCGAGTGTCTCGGGATGGCCCTCATGGCCGATCATCACCATCTGGAGCCCGTTCTGGAAATGTCGTTCGGCCTCGATATGGACCTTGGAGACCAGCGGGCAGGTGGCATCGACATAGGTCATCGCGCGCCGCTCGGCCTCGGCCGGAACCGATTTCGGCACGCCGTGGGCGGAGAAGATCACCGGGCGGTCGGCGGGGCAGTCGTCGAGCTCCTCGACGAAGACAGCGCCCTTGGCGCGGAGCCCGTCGACGACGAACTTGTTGTGCACGATCTCGTGGCGCACATAGACCGGCGCACCCCATTTCTCGAGCGCCATCTCGACGATCTTGATCGCGCGGTCGACGCCCGCGCAGAAGCCGCGCGGCGCGGCGAGATAAAGGGTGAGGGGCTTGGGCATGGCAGGGTCCGCGGCTCGACGTGCGCCACAGACCTATGCGGCCCGGCGTCTCGCGTCCAGCCCCGGAAAGATGAAACCGGGGCACGGAGGCCCCGGATCCGTTGTCAGCCGTTGCTCGCGGTCGCTTCCTCGCGCTCGAAGCGGGTCTCGCGCGGGGGGCGACCGATTACCTCGCGGAGCGCGTCGAGCTCGATGAAGTTGTCGGCCTGACGGCGCAGCTCGTCAGCGATCATCGGCGGCTGCGAGCGGATCGTCGAGACGACCGAGACCCGAACCCCCTGGCGCTGCAAGCTCTCGACCAGCGGGCGGAAGTCGCCGTCGCCCGAGAACAGCACGATATGGTCGACGCGCGGCGCAAGCTCCATCGCATCGACCGTGAGCTCGATGTCCATGTTGCCCTTGACCTTCCGCCGGCCCTGGCTGTCGGTGTATTCCTTCGCGGGCTTCGTCACCATGGTGAAGCCGTTGTAGTGGAGCCAGTCGACGAGTGGCCGGATCGGTGAGTAGTCGTCGTTCTCGAGCAGTGCGGTGTAGTAGAATGCGCGCAACAACTTTCCGCGGCGCTCGAACTCCTGACGAAGGAGCTTGTAGTCGATGTCGAATCCGAGTGCTTTGGCGGCCGCGTATAGATTCGATCCGTCAATGAACAGCGCGAGCCGTTCGTCCTTGTAGAACATCAATGGGTCCTCTCAAATATCGCCGCCGATGATCCATTAAACGTTTGGGTGGGCAAACTGGACCTACGACGACGTTCTTCCCCTTGCTTAGGACTTAGACAGAGTGACACAAAAAAGGGTATCTGTCCAAAAGGATAGGCTAGCAGCAATCGCGCTCGGAGGCAACGAGCCATCACCGTCTGGCGATCCGTCCGAAACGCTCGTTTCGGCGCTCCGCGAGATCGCCGGGCGGATCGGGCCGCTCGCCGCTGTGTCGCGGTTTTTCCGCACCCCGGCCTTCCCGGCCGGTTCGGGCCCGGACTTCGTCAATGCCGCGGCAATCGTGGAAACCGGCCTCGCGGCAGAGGAGGTGCTCGCCGTGCTGCACGAGATCGAGGCGCGCCACGGTCGCGAGAGGTTGCGGCGCTGGGGTGCGCGCACGCTCGACCTCGACCTGCTGTGGCTCGGCGACCGGGTCGCGCCCGATCCGGAGACCCAGGCCGCCTGGGTCGGGCTGCCGCCCGAGCGTCAGCGCGCCGAGGCGCCGGACCGGCTGATCCTGCCGCATCCGCGGCTGCAGGATCGCGGTTTCGTGCTGATTCCCCTCGCCGAGATCGCGCCCGGCTGGCGCCATCCGGCGACGGGGCAAAGCGTGGCAGAGATGGCAGATGCCCTGCCGGAGGCCGAGAAAGCGGAGATTTGCCCGCTTTGACAGGGAAACTTCGCTTGTCAAGGGGGAGCGGAGCGCCTAAATAGCGGGCTCCATATCTCCCAATCCGATTGGAGCTCCGAATGGCCCGCGTGACGGTTGAAGACTGCGTTGACAAGGTTCCGAACCGGTTCGAGCTGGTGATGCTCGCCGCGCATCGGGCGCGCGAGATCGCTGCCGGCGCCCCGCTCACGATCGACCGCGACAACGACAAGAACCCCGTCGTCTCGTTGCGCGAGATCGCCGACGAGACCCAGACCGCCGGAGACCTGCGCGAGCGCATGATCGAAAGCAACCAGACCCAGATCGAGGTCGACGAGCCCGAGGAAGATTCGATGGCGCTCCTGATGGGTGCCGAGGTCGACCGGCCCGAGGCCGACGATATGTCGGAGGAGAAACTGCTCCGGGCGCTGATGGAAGCGCAGGGGCAGGGCTGAGCCCACTCTAGCCGAGGCGCGCGGACCGGAATGATCGATGTCGAAGACCTGATCGCGCTGGTCCGCAATTACAATCCCCGTACCAATGCCGACCTGATTCGCCGTGCCTACGACTACGGCCGGGAAATGCATGAGGGGCAGAAGCGCCATTCCGGCGAGGATTACTTCTCCCATCCCGTCGCCGTTGCGGCGATCCTGACCGAGCAGCGGCTCGACGACGCCTCGATCGTCACCGCGCTCCTGCACGACACGATCGAAGACACCAAGTCGACCTATGCCGAGATCGAGGAGCGGTTCGGCACCGATATCGCCGAGCTTGTCGACGGCGTCACCAAGCTGACCAATCTGCAGCTTTCGTCCACGGCATCGAAGCAGTCAGAGAACTTCCGCAAGCTGTTCATGGCGATGTCGAAGGATCTGCGCGTCATCCTCGTCAAGCTCGCCGACCGGCTGCACAACATGCGCACGATCAAGTCGCTGCCTCATGAGAAGCAGGTTCGCAAGGCGCGCGAGACGATGGACATATTCGCGCCGCTCGCCGGCCGGATGGGCATGCAGTGGATGCGCGAGGAGCTTGAGGATCTCTCGTTCCGCGTCGTCAACCTCGAGGCGCGCTCCTCGATCATCCGCCGCTTCATCACGCTGCAGAAGGAAACCGGCGACGTGATCCACAAGATCACCGCCGACATTCGCGCAGAGATGGAGAAGGAGGGCGTCGAGGCCGATGTCTTCGGACGGGCCAAAAAGCCCTATTCGATCTGGCGCAAGATGCAGGAGAAGCAGCTCGCCTTCTCGCGGCTCTCAGACATCTACGGCTTCCGGGTGATCTGCCGCAACGAGGCCGACTGCTACCGCATTCTCGGCGCGATCCACCGCCGCTGGCGGGCGGTGCCGGGACGGTTCAAGGACTACATCAGCCAACCGAAATCGAACGGCTACCGCTCGATCCACACGACCGTCTCGGGCCGCGACGGCAAGCGCGTCGAAGTGCAGATCCGCACCCGCCAGATGCACGAGGTCGCCGAGGCCGGGGTCGCCGCGCACTGGTCCTACCGCGACGGCGAGCGGGCGCGGAACCCGTTCGCGGTCGATCCGGCGAAGTGGATCGCCTCGCTGACCGAACGCTTCGACAATGGCGAGGATCACGACGAGTTCCTCGAGAACGTGAAGCTCGAGATGTATTCCGACCAGGTCTTCTGCTTCACGCCGAAGGGCGACGTGGTGCAGCTGCCGAAGGGCGCGACGCCGATCGACTTCGCCTATTCGATCCACACGCGGATCGGCAATTCGACGGTCGGCGCCAAGGTGGACGGCATCAGGGTGCCGCTCTGGACCCGGCTCAAGAACGGCCAGTCGGTCGAGATCATCACCGCCACCGGCCAGCGCCCGCAGGCGACCTGGATCGACATCGTGGTAACCGGGCGCGCCAAGTCGGCGATCCGCCGCAGCCTGCGCGAAGAGGACCGCGAGCGGTTCGTCAAGCTCGGCCAGGAACTCGCGCGCGTCGCCTTCGAGCATCACGGCCGCAAGGCCACCGAAAAGGCGCTCAGGACTGCGGCGAAGACGCTCGGGCTCTCCGACGAGACCGAGGTTCTGGCACGCCTTGGCAGCGCAGAACTGACCGCGCGCGAGGTGATCGAGGCGATCTATCCCGAGCTCGCGACCCAGCCCGTCGAGGAGGTCGACGCCCGCCGCCCGGTCGTGGGCCTGATGGCCGACCAGTCCTTCCGCCGCGCCAACTGCTGCCAGCCGGTGCCGGGCGAGCGCATCGTCGGCATCACCTATCGCGGCCAAGGCGTCGTCGTCCATGCGATCGACTGCCCCGCGCTTGCCGAGTTCGAGGAGCAACCGGCCCGCTGGGTCGACCTGCGCTGGCATTCGGGCCGTCATGCCCCGGTCCATTCCGTCAGCCTCAACCTCACGATTGCCAACGACGCGGGTGTGCTGGGGCGCATCTGCACCTTGATCGGCGAGCAGAAGGCCAATATCTCCGATCTGACTTTCGTCGACAGAAAGCCGGATTTTTACCGTCTTATTGTGGAAGTCGATCTAAGGGATGCCGAGCATCTGCACATGGTGCTGACCGCGCTGGAGGCGGAAAGCGACGTTGCGCAAGTGGAGCGTTACCGCGACCTCGGTCGCAAGCCCTGAGGGGCGGAAGGGGAACGGGAATTGGTCTTCAAGCGCCGCAATCCGAGGTCTTACCTCAGGATCCTAGCCGAGGCCCTGTGGCCGCGCGGCGGCTGGACCCGCGCCTTCCACTACGTCAAGCACCGCGTCCGCCGACTGCCCGACCGCGCCGACCGGATCGCGCGTGGCGTGGGCGCGGGCGTCTTCATCAGCTTCACGCCGCTCTTTGGTCTCCACTTCATCGGCGCGGCGCTTGTTGCCAAGGCGGTTCGCGGCAACATCCTCGCGGCGCTCCTCGGTACCTTCTTCGGCAACCCGCTGACCTTTCCGATTATCGCCTTCACCTCGATGAAGCTCGGTCACCTGATCCTCGGCACCGATTTCGACGAGACCCAGCACGCGACTCTCTTCGGCAAGTTCGCCGATGCGGGCAAGGATCTGAAGCATAACTTCATTGCCATCTTCACGCCGGAGACGACGCGCTGGCACGGGCTCTACAATTTCTGGAACGAAGTGTTCCTGCCCTATCTCGTCGGCGGCCTGCTGCCCGGTATCGTGGCCGGCGTGGCCTGCTACTACCTGTCGGAGCCGCTGATCGCCGCCTATCAGAAGCACCGCCGCAAGCGGCTCAAGGACCGGTTCGAGAAGCTCAAGGCCAAGCTCCACGCCCGCGTCGAGGAGCGGCACGAGAAGGCGGAGCGGGAATCGTAACCGTCACATATCGGCCGTTCACAGCGCGGGGGCGGGCGGTCTAGTCTCGGGCAGGATCAACGAAGGGGAGGACGGCGCGTGGACCATCTGCGGCTTGGCGTGAACATCGACCATGTGGCGACCGTGCGAAACGCGCGCGGATCGGCCTATCCTGACCCGGTGCGCGCCGCGAAACTGGCCGAGGAGGCCGGGGCCGACGGTATCACCGCGCATCTGAGGGAGGATCGCCGCCACATCACGGACACCGACATCGAGCGGCTGATGGAGGCGCTGTCGGTGCCCTTGAACTTCGAGATGGCCGCGACCGAGGAAATGCAGCGGATCGCGCTCCGCCACCGGCCGCACGCGGTCTGCATCGTGCCCGAGAAGCGCGAGGAGCGGACCACCGAGGGTGGGCTCGAGGTCGCGCGCGAGGAGAACCGGCTCGCGCATTTCATCGCGCCCCTGGCCGAGGCCGGATGCCGCGTCTCGATCTTCATCGCCGCCGACGCCGCCCAGATCGAGGCCGCCCACCGGATCGGCGCGGCGGTGGTGGAGCTTCACACCGGCGCCTATTGCGACTTCCACGCCGAGGGGAAGGTCGCCGAGCGCGATGCGGAACTGGCGCGGCTGCGCGAGATGTCGGCCTTCGCCCATTCGCTCGGGCTCGAGGTCCATGCCGGCCACGGGCTGACCTATGACACCGTGGGTCCGGTCGCGGCCTTTCCCGAGGTGCGGGAACTCAACATCGGTCATTTTCTCATCGGCGAGGCGATCTTCACCGGCCTCCAGCCCGCGATCGCGGAGATGCGCCGCCTGATGGACGCGGCGCGGCCCGAGGCATGAAGGCCGTCTGGTACGAGGCGTTCGGCCCCGCGGCCGAGGTGCTGACGGTCGGCGCACTGCCCGATCCCGTGCCGGGGCCGGGCGAGGTGCTGGTGCGGCTCCGCGCCTCGGGCGTGAACCCCTCGGACGTCAAGCTCCGCGCCGGGGCGCGGGCGGGCGCGGTCATGGCCTGGCCGAGGATCGTGCCGCATTCCGACGGCGCCGGCGTGATCGAGGCCGTGGGGGCGGGCGTCGATAGCGCCCGGATCGGCGATCGGGTCTGGATCTGGAACGGCGGTTGGCAGCGGCAGTTCGGTACGGCGGCCGAACTGATCGCGCTTCCGGCCGAGCAGGCGGTGCGGCTGCCCGAGGCGGCGGGTTTCGCCGAAGGCGCCTGCCTCGGCATCCCCGCCATGACCGCCTGGCACGCGGTCTTTGCCGACGGCCCGGTCGCGGGCAAGACGGTGCTCGTCACCGGCGGCGCGGGCACGGTCGGGCGCTATGCCTGCCAGATGGCCGCGCTCGGCGGCGCGCGGGTAATCGCGACCGTCTCCTCTGCCGAGAAGGCCGCGCATTCGACCGCGGCCGAATGGGTCAACTACCGCGACAGCGATGTCGCCGGAGCGGTGATAGAGATGACCGGCGGCGAAGGCGTGGATCGCATCGTCGAGATCGATTTCGCCGCCAACCAGGCGGCGTCACTCGCGCTCCTGAAGCCCGGCGGCGTGATCGCGACCTATGCCTCGGCCTCCCAGATGCGGCCGGTACTCGACTTCTATCCATTCATGTTCAAGAACGTCACCCTGCGCATGATCCTCGTCTATCTCCTCGATCCCGCGACGCGGCGCCGGGGCGAGGCGCAGTTGACGGAATGGCTTGAGGCCGGTGCGCTCTCTCACGCGGTCGTGCCCGGGGGCGGGCTCGCGGATTGCGCCGCCGCGCATGAAATGGTCGAGGCCGGCACGAAGCTCGGCACCGCGGTGATGGAGTGGGGAGGATGATCCTCGGTATCGGCACGGACCTCGCCAATATCGACCGCATCCAGGCCACGCTCGACCGCTTCGGCGAGCGGTTCCTGAACCGAGTCTTCACGGAGGTCGAACAGCGCAAGGCAGAGCGGCGCAAGGATCGCGCCGGCACCTATGCCAAGCGCTGGGCCGCGAAGGAGGCCTGCTCGAAGGCGCTCGGCACCGGGCTCCGGATGGGGATCTCCTGGAAGGATATGGCCGTCTCGAACCTCGCGACCGGCCAGCCGGTGATGCATCTGACCGGCTGGGCCGCCGAGCGGCTCGCCGAGATGACGCCGCCGGGCCACGCGGCGATCGTGCACGTCACGCTGACCGACGACCACCCCTGGGCGCAGGCCTTCGTGGTGATCGAGGCCCGGCCGGAGGCGGGCGTAACTTGACACCTTCCGCGCGGGCGATCATGTAGCGCGGGGCCAAAACAGGGACAGGCAGGATCATGGCGGCGAAGGCGAAGGCGACCGAGGGGGTCGTCGAGACGATCAAGACGGTATTCTGGGCGCTCGTGATCGCGGGCGTGTTCCGCACGCTGTTCTACCAGCCGTTCTGGATCCCCTCCGGGTCGATGAAGGACACGCTCCTGATCGGCGACTTCCTCTTCGTCAACAAGATGGCCTATGGCTACTCGGCCTATTCCTGCCCGTTCTCGGCCTGCCCGATCTCCGGCCGTCTCTTCGGCTCCGAGCCCGAGCGCGGGGACGTCGTGGTCTTCCGCCATCCTGCGAACGGCGCGGATTTCATCAAGCGCCTGATCGGCCTGCCCGGCGACACCGTGCAGGTGAAGGACGGCGTCCTGTGGCTGAACGGCCAGCCCGTGCCGCAGGAGGATGCCGGCACCTTCGAGGAGATCAAGCAGCCGCAGGGCTCGCAGGGCAATATGCCGCAATGCGCCAACGACCCGGTCGGCCAAGGCGGCACCTGCATCAAGGAGCGCCGGATCGAGACGCTGCCGAACGGCGTGCGCCACGACGTCCTGAACATCCGTAACGGCGCGGCGGACAACACGCCGATCTTCACCGTGCCCGAGGGCCACTACTTCTTCATGGGCGACAACCGCGACAACAGCCAGGACAGCCGTTTCGCGCTGCCGAACGGGGTGGGCTTCCTGCCCGCCGAATACCTGATCGGCCGCGCCGACCGGATCATGTTCTCCTCCGCCGGCCGTTCGCTCTTCTACTTCTGGACCTGGCGGTCCGACCGCTTCTTCAAGGCGGTGGAGTGAGGCTCGGGGCCGACCTTCAGGCCTTCGCGGCCCGGATCGGGCACGACTTCGCGCGCGCCGACCTTTTGGTGCGCGCCGTCACCCATGCCTCGATCGCCACGCCGACCCGGCCGGACAACCAGCGGCTGGAGTTTCTCGGCGACCGGGTGCTCGGCCTCGTCATGGCCGAGGCGCTGCTCGCCGCCGACAGGTCGGCCAGCGAGGGCCAGCTTGCCCCCCGCTTCAACACGCTCGTCCGCAAGGAGACCTGTGCCGCCGTCGCGCGTGAGGTTGGGGTCGGCGATGTTCTGAAACTCGGCCGGTCGGAGATGATGTCGGGCGGCCGGCGCAAGGAGGCGCTTCTCGGCGACGCGATGGAGGCGGTAATCGCCGCGGTCTATCTCGATGCCGGCTTCGAGGCGGCGCGCGGCGTGGTCCTGAGGCTCTGGGGAAACCGGATCGGCGCGGTCGAGGCCGATGCCCGCGACGCCAAGACCGCGCTGCAGGAATGGGCCCAGGCGCGCGGCCTGCAGCCCCCCGCCTATACCGAGCTCGGCCGCGAGGGGCCGGACCACCAGCCGGTCTTCACCGTCGAGGTGCGGCTGGCGACGGGCGAGGCCGAGACGGCGCGGGCCGGAGCGAAACGACAGGCCGAACAGGCGGCGGCAAAGGCGCTTCTGGCGCGGATGGAGAACCCGAATGGCTGAGGCCGAACCCACAACCCGCGCCGGCTTCGTGGCGCTGATCGGCGAGCCGAATGCCGGCAAGTCGACGCTGCTCAACCGCATGGTCGGGGCCAAGGTCTCGATCGTCACCCACAAGGTGCAGACCACGCGCACCCGGATCCGCGGCATCGCGATGGAGGGCGACGCGCAGATCGTCTTCGTCGACACGCCGGGCCTCTTCCGGCCGCGCCGGCGGCTCGACCGGGCGATGGTCGCCGCCGCCTGGGGCGGGGCTGCGGATGCCGATATCGTCGTTCTCCTGATCGAGGCGCATCGCGGGCTGACGCCCGGCGTGCAAGCCATTCTCGACACGCTTCGCGAGCGGATGGGCGAGGGCCAGCGCGTGGCGCTCGCGATCAACAAGATCGACCGGGTCAAGGCCGAGGCGCTGCTGGCGCTCGTGCAGAAGCTCAACGACGCCTATCCGTTCGAGAAGACCTTCATGATCTCGGCCGAGCGCGGCCACGGCGTCGACGACCTGAAAGCCTGGCTCGGCGCCGAGCTGCCGAAGGGCCCGTGGTTCTACCCCGAGGACCAGATCGCCGACCTGCCGATGCGGATGATCGCCGCCGAGGTCACGCGCGAGAAGCTGACACTGCGGCTGCACGAGGAACTGCCCTACCAGCTCACCGTCGAGACCGAGCGCTGGGAGGAGCGCGAGGACGGATCGGCGCGGATCGACCAGATCGTCTATGTCGCCCGCGACGGCCACAAGGGCATCATCCTTGGTCACAAGGGCGAGACGATCAAGGCGGTGGGTCAGGCGGCCAGGGCCGAGCTCATGGAGTTCCTCGGCCGGCCGGTCCACCTCTTCCTCCAGGTCAAGGTGCGTCCGAACTGGCTCGAGGAGAAGGAGCGCTATTCCGAGATGGGGCTCGAGTTCAAGGATGGTGACTGAGCCGCGGCTGACCGCGGATTTCTGGGTCCGCGCCTATCTCGCGCGGCTCGGCGCGGCGCATATCCCGGCCTATGTCACCGCAAAGGGCGATCCCACGGCGGGCGCGGTGCTGGTCAAGCTCGCCACGCTCGACGGCAACGGCCGGCTCTACCAGCGCAGCTTCGACCTGATGACGGGCGCCCGCGCCTGGGTCGTGCTGGCCGAGGGCGCGGAGCCCGAGGTCGATGCCGCCATCGCCCGCCAGCGCCGCACCGATCCCGACCTCTGGGTGATCGAGATAGAGAGCCGCGCGGGGCGCACGCTCCTCGACGAGGACGGGCTCGCGAACTGATCCCGCTCCTTCATCTTGCCGCAAGTTTCCGGGCGGCAGCGCCCCCGGCGCGACATGGACATTCGCACGACGCCCGGGGATAGTTCTCGCAGGCTGACGGGAGGGGCGATGGACTGGCGGGACGAGGGCGCACTTCTGTCGGTGCGCGCGCATGGCGAAAACGCGGCGATCATCGAGGTCTTCACCGCCGCGCACGGCCGCCACGCGGGCGTCGTGCGAGGCGGCACCTCGCGCCGGCTCGCGCCGGTGCTGCAACCCGGCGCCCAGCTCGACGTGACCTGGCGCGGCCGGCTCGAGGAGCATCTCGGCACCTTCACCGTGGAGCCGCTGCAGTCGCGCACCGGCCTCCTCGATGACCGGTTGGCGTTGGCCGGTCTCAATTCGGTCTGCGCGCTCCTGCGCTTCGCGCTTCCCGAGCGCGAAGCGCATCCCGGCCTCTACGCCGCCTCGGTGGCGCTTCTCGACCGGCTCGGCGCGGAGCCGGACTGGGTGCTCTCCTATCTGCGCTGGGAGCTCTTGCTGCTCGAGGACCTCGGCTACGGGTTGGATCTCAGCCGTTGCGCCGTGACAGGCAGTCGCGAGGACCTGGCCTTTGTAAGCCCCAAATCGGGCCGTGCCGTGGCGCGGGCGGCGGCGGGGGAATGGGCCGACCGGCTCTTGCCGCTGCCTGCCTGCCTGCTCGGTCAGGGCGGGGCCACGCCGGTGGAGCTGGGGCAGGGGCTGCGGCTCACCGGCCACTTCCTTGAACACCACCTCGCCCACGACCTCGGCACAAGGCCCTTGCCCGAGGCGCGGCGGCGTTTCGTGCAGATGCTCGCCCGTCAGGGCTGAACCTTCTCGAACACCATTTCCGGCCCGTCCGGATCGGACAGGATCAGCATATCGCCCTGCACCTCGGCGAGGCTCACCCGGCCGAAGGCGGCGAAGAACCGGGTCTCCTCGGCGAGCGCGTCGCAGGCGCGCCGCGTCACGGCAAGCGCCTCGGCCTTGAACCAGGGATAGGGCGCGCTTTGCCGGCCCGAGAAGGTGTTGCAGGGCGCCTCGCCCGCGACCTGCCCGGCTTCGGGGAACCGGATCACGGCTCGCGCCGTGAAGGGCGCACCGTCGATCTCGACCAGCCGCCAGGCCGTGTCGGTCCCGGCATAGCCCGATATCGTCTCGTCGCCCTGGCAGGCGGCGAGGACGGCAAGGGCGGCGGCGGAGGCGAGGGGAAGGCGCATGGCCCGAGTGTTCCGACAAACCCGGCGCCGCCGCAAGCGGTTTCCGGCCCGACCGGTGGCGGAGCGACATCGGTGTCGCATTCGGTCGCGACAACAGGCCCCCGGCTGCGGCTTCTGACCCCGGAGGCTTTCCATGTTCAGTCGCAATATTCCCGACATCCTGCGCCACGCCCGGATTCCCGGCGTGAAGGGATTCGCCGTTCTGAACGGGATCGAGGCCTCGCTGCGCGGACTGCTGGTCTCGATCTGGCCGCTGGTGCTCTACCGGGCGCTCTCCGACGACGCGGCGGCGGTGAGCCTCTATTACTTCGGCATCGGGGTGAGTTCGCTCTTCTTCGGGCTGATGGTGCCCTGGATCGGCCGCTTTCTACCGCGGCGCTGGGTCTATACCGCGGGCGTCGGGTTCTACCTGATCGGCTGCCCGCTCGCGATCCTCGGCGGACCGGTGCTGACCCCGCTGGCGCTTCTGCTCACGAGCCTCGCCACCGTGACCGTTTCCATCTGCACCAATGCCTATGTGATGGACTACATCGCCCGCCACGACCTCGGCCGCGGCGAGTCGCTGAAGATGATCTATGCCGCGGTTTCATGGGCCGCCGGGCCGGTGATCGGCGTGATGCTCTGGAAATACTGGGAGCCGCTGCCGTTCCTTGCCGCGATGGGCTTCGCCGCGCTGCTGCTTGCGACCTTCTGGTACATGCGGCTCGGCAACGGCAAACTGATCACACGCGCCCGCGCGCCGGCCCCCAACCCGCTCGCCTATCTCGCCCGGTTCTTCCGCCAGCCGCGGCTGATCGCGGGCTGGCTCTTCGCGGTGCTGCGCTCCTCGGGCTGGTGGGTCTATATCGTCTACCTGCCGATCTTCTGCATCGAGGCGGGCCTCGGCGACCAGGTGGCGAGCGCCGCCTTCTCGGTCTCGAACACCTTCCTGTTCCTTTCGCCGCTGATGCTGCGCTGGATGCAGCGGCGCGGACTGAAGCGGGCGATCCGGATCACCTTCGCCGCTTGCGCCGCCTGCTTCCTTCTCGCCGCCTTCGGCCAGGTCTGGCCGCCACTCGCGGTGATCGCGCTCTTCACCTCGTCGCTCTTTCTCGTCATGCTCGACGCCTTCGGCAGCCTGCCGTTCCTGATGGCGGTGCGGCCGGCCGAGCGGACGGAGATGTCTGCGGTGTATTCGAGCTACCGCGACGTCTCCGGCATTCTCTCGCCCGGCGTCGCCTGGCTCGTGCTCTTGGCGCTGCCGATCACCGGCGTCTTCGCCGCCTGTGCCGGGGGGCTCGCCTCAATGATCGCGCTGGCCGGGCGGATCCACCCGCGCCTCGGCGAGCCGCGCGGCGCGAAGTCCGAGCAACCCGCCTGAGCCGTCCGGCCGCCCTAGTCGAGCAGCCGCCGCGCGATCACCTGGGCCTGGATCTCGGCCGCGCCCTCGAAGATGTTGAGGATCCGCGCGTCACAGAGCACCCGGCTGATCCGGTATTCCAGCGCGAAGCCGTTGCCGCCGTGGATCTGCAGCGCGTTGTCCGCCGCCGCCCAGGCGACGCGGGCGCCGAGGAGCTTGGCCATCCCCGCCTCGAGGTCGCAGCGCTTGTCGTGGTCCTTCTGCCAGGCCGAATGATAGGTCAGCTGGCGCGCGATCATGATCTCGACCGCCATCATCGCGAGCTTGCCGGCGACCCGCGGGAACTCGATCAGGCTCTTGCCGAACTGCTTGCGGTCCTCGGCATATTGCATCCCGATCTCGAGCGCGGACTGCGCCACGCCGATCGCGCGCGCGGCGGTCTGGATCCGGGCGCTCTCGAAGGTCTGCATGAGTTGCTTGAAGCCCTGTCCCGGCACGCCGCCGAGAAGGTTCTCGCCCTTCACCCTGAAGCCGTCGAAGCCGAGCTCGTACTCCTTCATGCCGCGGTAGCCCAGCACCTCGATCTCGCCGCCGGTCATGCCCGGCGTGGGGAACGGCTCGGCATCGGTGCCCGGGGTCTTCTCGGCAAGGAACATGGAAAGGCCGCGATAGTCGGTCGTCGCCGGATCGGTGCGCGCCAGGAGCGTCATCACATGGGTCCGCGCGGCATGGGTGATCCAGGTCTTGTTGCCGGTCACGACCCAGTCGTCGCCCTCCTTCACCGCGCGGGTCCGCAGCGAGCCGAGGTCCGAGCCGGTATTGGGCTCGGTGAAGACCGCGGTCGGCAGGATCTCCCCGGAGGCGAGCTTCGGCAGCCACTGCGCTTTCTGCGCGTCGGTGCCGCCGCAGAGGATCAGTTCCGCCGCGATCTCGGATCGCGTGCCAAGGCTGCCCACGCCGATATAGCCGCGGCTGAGCTCCTCGCTCACCACCACCATCGACGCCTTGGAGAGCCCGAGCCCGCCGAACTCCTCCGGGATCGTCAGGCCGAAGACGCCAAGATCGGCGAGTTCGGTGATGATCTCCATGGGGATCAGTTCGTCCTTCAGGTGCCAGTCATGCGCGTTCGGCACCACCCGCTCCTCGGCGTAGCGGCGGAACTGGTCGCGGATCATCTCCAGATCCTCGTCGAGCCCGGTCGCGCCGAAGGTCGCCCGGCCGTGATTGTCGCGCATGAGCTGGACGAGCCGCGCCCGCGCCGCCGCGGTGTTGCCGCCGGCGATCAGCGTCGCCGCCGCGCCCTCCGGCGCCCAGGACAGACCGAGATCGGCGAGCCGCGCGGTCTCGCCCTGGCTCATCGGGATGCCGCCGGCGATCTGCGCGAGGTACTCGCCGAACCCGATCTGCAGGATCAGGCCTTCCATCTCGCCGAAGCCGCCCGCCGCCGAGATCCGCCCCGCCCAGGCCCGCATCTGCCGGAGCGATTCGACGTAAGTCGCGAGCCACGAAAGCGCGTGGGCGGCGAACTGGTGGGTCTCGAGTGCCGCGCCGGAAATCTTGCCGTCGCGGCTGACGCGGGCGCGCAATCCGGCGGTGGCCTCGGAAAGAAGCGCCTCGACCGGCGGCAGTGCCGCCTCGGTCAGGGCGAGGAGGTCGGGAAGGGTCACGGCGTTCGGCATCTCGGCTCCGTCATGCGCCATCGGGCGGCTCCTTTTCTGCAGTCGCACCCTCATAGGGATTTTGCAGTCGCAGCGCAATAATAATTCGTGAATGATGCAGGTGCAGCACGAAAGTGTCGCGGGAGAAATCCGGATGCGGGGTCCGCCGCCACACGGTATAGCACGCGGAGGAGGGCTCCGGCGCCATGATCGGATACGACCTGACCGTACTCGCCATGGCGCTCGCCGTGACGCTCTTCGCCGCCGTGGTGAAGGGCGCGGTCGGCTTCGCGATGCCGATGATCATGATCTCCGGCCTCGCGTCCTTCCTGCCCGCCGACACCGCGCTCGCGGCGCTGATCCTGCCGACGCTCGCGACCAATCTCGCCCAGGCTTTGCGCCAGGGGCCCGGTGCCGCCATCGCGACCACGGTCGAGTACCGCCGCCTGCTGGTCGCGCTCTGCCTCGTCATCCTCGTCGCGGCACAGCTTGTCCCGGTGATGCCGCAGGCGATCCTGCTCGCCACGCTCGGCCTGCCGATCACCGCCTTCGCCTTGTCGCAGCTCGCCGGCTGGCAGCTCCGCTTCGACGCCCACAACCGCGGCCGGGCCGAAATCCTGACCGGCCTCGTCGGCGGCTTCTTCGGCGGCATCTCCGGGGTCTGGGGGCCGCCGACGATCGCGCTTCTGATCTCGCTCGACGTCGACAAGCGCGAGAGTGTGCGGGTGCAGGGCGTGGTCTACCTGATCGGCTCGGCGATGCTCCTGGCCGCGCATCTCGGCTCGGGCGTCGCCGACGCGGAGACGCTGTCGCTCTCGGCGCTGCTGACGCCACCGGCGCTTGCCGGGCTCTGGCTCGGCTTCGCCATCCAGGATCGTCTCGACGCGCGCCGGTTCCGCCGCTGGACACTCGTGGTGCTCGCGGCGACCGGGCTCAACCTCGTCCGCCGCGCGTTGACGCTCTGATCTTCTTCATTGCCGAAATACCCCGGGGGGTTGCCATTGGTTGCGCCATTGGTTCAAGCGACCAATGGCGACGGGCAGCGCCCCCACGCCGAGGCCTCAGCCGATCGCCGCCGCCTTCACGTCGGCGTCGATGAACGGCACATACTGCGCGAAGTTTTCGGCGAACATCGCGACGAGTTTCTTCGCCTGCGCATCATAGGCCTCGCCGTCGCCCCAGGTGCGGCGCGGGTCGAGCAGGATGTCGGCCACGCCGGCCACCTTCACGGGCACTTCGAAGCCGAAATTCGGATCCTTGCGGAATTCCGCCTTGGCGAGCGAGCCGTCGAGCGCCGCCGAGAGGAGCGCGCGGGTCGCCTTGATCGGCATCCGCGAGCCCTTGCCATAGGCGCCGCCGGTCCAGCCGGTGTTCACCAGCCAGCAGGTCGCGCCGTGGCCCGCGATCTTCTCCTGCAGGAGCTTGCCGTAGACCTCCGGCCGGCGCGGCATGAACGGTGCGCCGAAGCAGGTGGAGAAGGTCGGCTCCGGCTCGGTCACGCCGCGCTCGGTGCCCGCGACCTTGGAGGTGAAGCCGGACAGGAAGTGGTACATTGCCTGCGCCGGGGTCAGCCGGGCGATCGGCGGCAGCACGCCGAAGGCGTCGCAGGTCAGCATCACGATGTTCTTCGGATGCCCGCCGAGTGCGGTCGCCGAGGCGTTCGAGATGTAGTCGAGCGGATAGGCGCAGCGCATGTTCGCCGTCAGGCTCGAGTCCTCGAAGTCGAGGTCCTTGGTCTCGGCATCGAAGACCATGTTCTCGATCACGGTCGCGAACTTCTCGGTGGTGGCGTAGATCTCGGGCTCCGCCTCGCGGGAAAGCGAGATCGTCTTGGCGTAGCAGCCGCCCTCGAAGTTGAAGGTGCCCTTCTCCGACCAGCCATGCTCGTCATCGCCGATGAGCGTGCGCGAGGGATCGGCCGAGAGCGTGGTCTTGCCGGTGCCGGAGAGGCCGAAGAACACCGCGGTGTCCTCGGGCCTGCCGATCGCGTGGTTGGCCGAGCAGTGCATCGCCATCACGCCCTTGCCGGGCAGGATGTAGTTCAGGAGCGTGAAGACCGACTTCTTGTTCTCGCCGGCATAGGCGGTGCCGCCGATGAGGATCACCTTCTTGTCGAAGTTGAGCGCGATCACCGTTTCCGACCGGCAGCCATGGCGCTCGGGATCGGCCTTGAACGACGGGCAGTTGATGATGGTGAATTCGGGGACGAACGTGTCGAGCTCGGCGCGCTCGGGACGGCGCAGCAGGTGGCGGATGAAGAGCCCGTGCCAGGCCAGTTCCGTCACCACCCGGACGTCGAGCCGGTGCTCGGGATCGGCGCCGGCATAGAGGTCCTGCACGAAATAGTCGCCGCCCTTCATGTGGGCGATCATGTCGGCGTGGAGCTGGTCGAACGCCGCGGGCGCCATCGGCTTGTTGTTTTCCCACCAGATCGAGTCCTCGACCGAGGCGGTGCGCACCACGAACTTGTCCTTGGGCGACCGGCCCGTGTGCTTTCCTGTGGTGACGAGGAACGAACCGCCCTTGCCGAGCGTGCCCTCGCCGCGTTTCAACGCCACCTCGACCAGCGCCGGCTCGAGGAAGTTGTAATAGACGTTACCGAGCCCCGCGATGCCCTGGTCTTCCAAGCGGTGCGAGGGGTTCACCCGTCCATTTGTCATATGCATGCTCCCGATGCCGTCGCGCGGCGATAACTGGGTTCGAATGTGCACGCGCCCCGGCCTGTCGGGGCGCCGGCCAGACCCCGGCGCGGGGTCGACGCGGCCCCTATATCATGTCGCTAGAAGCTTGGAACAGAAGGCATAGTACGGTTTAGCGCCACCAGTTCGGGTTTAGCGCAATCATGCGCGCCTCGTCGGCGGCGAAATGGCGGATATGTCGAAAACTGCGGCAGATCGGTCAGTTTCGTGCTTTTTCCGTCGCGCCTGATTCGCCCTTGCCGCGCCGATTCGCACATATCGGTTGCGTCGCGCGCCCGGAAATCGGACTATGGACCATAAAACAAGGCAATTGAGAGCAGAATAAGGAAATGAACATGTCGAGGATCGCACTGGTCGACGACGACAGGAATATCCTGACGTCGGTCTCGATGACGCTGGAAGCCGAGGGCTTCGAAGTCGAAACTTACAATGACGGACAATCCGCGCTGGACGCCTTCAACAAGCGTCTGCCAGACATGGCCGTTCTGGATATCAAGATGCCGCGGATGGACGGGATGGACCTTCTCCAGCGGCTCCGGCAGCGGACGTCGATGCCGGTCATCTTCCTGACCTCCAAGGACGACGAGATCGACGAGGTGCTGGGCCTTCGGATGGGGGCTGACGACTACGTCAAGAAGCCGTTCTCGCAGCGGCTCCTCGTCGAGCGGATCCGCGCGCTCCTGCGCCGGCAGGAGGCGATCGCGACCGGCGAGGTGGCGACGACCGAGGAAACCAAGATCATGACGCGCGGCAGCCTCGTCATGGACCCCCTGCGCCATTCGGTGAGCTGGAAGGGCCGTGACGTGGCGCTGACCGTGACCGAATTCCTGCTTTTGCAGGCGCTTGCCCAGCGGCCCGGCTTCGTCAAGAGCCGTGATCAGCTGATGGATGTGGCCTATGACGATCAGGTCTATGTCGATGACCGCACGATCGACAGCCACATCAAGCGGCTGAGAAAGAAGATGCGGACGGTGGATGACGAGTTCAGTGCGATCGAAACTCTTTATGGGATCGGGTATCGTTACAACGAAGAATGAACGCCGCCACGGGGAACATCTTGCGCGACCAAGCTGAACCTCGCCGCGCGGATGTGGTCCTTGGCGAGGACTGGATCGCGCCCGACGGAATCGTCGATTCCGAGATCCGCGCCGGTCGCGAGCGGCGCGGCCTGATCTCGCTCAATCGCTCGCCGCTTGCCCGCAAGATCATCACCTTCAACCTGATGGCGATGATCGTCCTGGTCGGTGGCGTACTCTATCTCAACCCGTTCCGCGACAGCCTCGTGCTGCAGCGGGAAAGCGGTCTCGTCGCGGAGACGCAGTTGCTCGCCGACGTGTTCGAGGCGCAGCTGCCGCAGACCGGCCCGATCAACCTTGCCTCCGGAGATGGCATCGACGCGCACCGCACCGTGAGTGGGATCGAGCTGCCTGAGGGCGCCGAGATCTTCGTCTTCGACACGATGGAGAACCTCGTCGTCTCGACCGTCGGCATGGAGCGTCCGGTGCCCGAAGAGGTCGCGGGGCTGAGCCGCGATCACCGCTCGACCCTGATCACCGACATCCTAAACACGGTCTGGGAGGCGATCGCCGGACTGCTCGCCCCGGAAGGCACGGAGGAAACAATATTCGCGACCGAGGACAAGGCCCGCGATCTCGTCCCCGGCGCACTTGCAGGCGAGACCCAGATCCACACCGGCCGCGATTCCGCCGGCGCGGCGATCTTCACCGTAGCCACGCCGATCCGCAACGGCGACACCGTGATCGGCGTCGTCGCGCTCACTTCCGTCGCCGGTGAGATCGACCAGCTCGTCCGGGTCGAGCGCGAACAGGTTCTGCAGATGTTCGTGATCGCGATTCTGGTGTCGATCGGCCTCTCGCTGGTCCTTGCCTCGACGATCGCCAACCCGCTTTCCGATCTTGCCGCCGCCGCCGAGCTCGGCCGCGACAAGAATGCCCGCAAGATGAGCCCGAACCGGGTGCGCATCCCCGACCTCACCGCGCGACCCGACGAGATCGGCCGGCTGTCGGGCGCGATGCGTGGCATGGTCGCCGCGCTCTACGAGCGCATCGAGGCGAACGAGCAATTCGCCGCGGACGTCGCCCACGAGATCAAGAACCCGCTCGCATCCTTGCGCTCGGCGGTAGGCACGCTGCACGTCGCCAAGCGCGACGACCAGCGCGAGAAACTTCTGCATGTCATCGACCATGATGTCCGCCGGCTCGACCGGCTGGTCAGTGACATCTCCAACGCCTCGCGGCTCGACAGCGAGCTTGTGAAGGAGGAGGAGGAGACCTTCAACCTGCTGAAGATGCTGGGGAACCTCACCGAGTACCTTGGGCAGGAGGCGAAGGCCAGGGGTGTCGATTTCATCTCCGACCTGCCGGCCGAGCCGATCGTCATCCAGGGCCTCGAAGGCCGGCTTGCGCAGGTCTTCGTCAACCTCATCACCAACGCCATCTCGTTCTGCCAGCAGGGCGACGCGGTCCGGGTCTGGGCGCGCAAGCGCGAGAACCGCGTGCTCGTGGTGGTCGAGGACACCGGGCCCGGCATTCCCGACCAGGCGCTGACCAAGATCTTCAAGCGTTTCTATTCCGAGCGCCCTGAAGGTCAGTTCGGCGAGCATTCCGGCCTCGGCCTCGCGATCTCCAGGCAGATCGTCGAGGCGCATGGCGGCGTGATTTGGGCCGAGAACATCCGGCCCACCGATGCGGATCTCACCTCCGACCCGCTCGGCGCGCGCTTCGTCGTGGGCTTGCCGATATGAGTGGCGAGGGGGCAGAGGGCGTCATCCTTCACGCCGGTTGCGTCGCGCTGAACGGGCGGGGTGCGCTGATCCTCGGCCCTTCTGGCTCCGGCAAGTCGGCGCTGGCGCTGCAGCTCATGGCCTTTGGCTGCGACCTCGTCAGTGATGACCGCACCTTGGTCACGGTGCGCGAGGGCACACTCGTCGCCACCTCGCCGCAGCCGATCCGCGGCCGGATCGAGGCGCGCGGAGTCGGTCTGCTCGCCGCCGAGCCAGCGTTGGACGCCGAACTTGCGCTCGTCGTCGATCTCGCGCATCTGGAGCCCGAACGGCTGCCGCCATGGCATGTGCACGAGGTGCTTGGAATCGAGCTGCCCCTTCTTCACAGGGTCGAGAGCCCCCATTTCCCTGCGGCGATCCTGCAATATCTTAAGGCAGGGCGTGCTGCGTAACGGAGTAACGGGTGAAGACCGACGGACATAGCGCACAGGCCGGCCAGCGCGTGGTGCTGGTGACCGGCCCCTCCGGCGCCGGGCGCTCGACAGCGATTCACGCGCTCGAGGATCTCGGGTACGAGGTCATCGACAACCTGCCCTTCAGCCTCATCCCCCGCCTCATGGATGGCCCGCCGTTGAACCGCCCCGTTGCGCTCGGCATCGACGTGCGCAACCGCGATTTCTCGGCCAACGCGCTGATCGAACTGATCGACCGGCTGACGCGGTTGCCGGAGCTTGCGCCCGAGGTGCTCTATCTCGATTGCCGGGAGGAGGAATTGGTGCGCCGCTACGGTGAAACCCGGCGGCGCCATCCCCTGTCCGGCGCCGAGAGCCCCGCCGAAGGTGTCAGGAGCGAGATCGACCTCCTGATCCCGATCCGGGCACGGGCCGAGATCCTGGTCGATACCAGCGATCTCACGCCGCATGACCTCAAGGCGGAGATCACCCGCTGGTTCGCGCCCGGCGCCGATGCGCGGCTTTCGGTCTCGGTTCACTCCTTCTCCTACAAGCGCGGGGTGCCGCGCGGGCTCGACATGATGTTCGACTGCCGGTTCCTGCGGAATCCCTACTGGGAGCCCGAACTGCGCACCCGCGATGGCCACGATGCCGCGGTCGCCGCCTTCGTCGAGGCCGATCCGCGATTCGCCGAGTTCTTCGCGCGGATCCGCGACTTCCTGCTCCTGGTGCTGCCGGCCCATGTCGAGGAGGGCAAGAGCCACCTGGTGATTGGGTTCGGATGTACCGGAGGGCAACACCGCTCCGTTGCCGTGGCGGAAAAGATGGCCAAGGCGCTTGCGGCTTCCGGATGGCAGGTGTCTAAGAGGCACCGTGAATTGGAACGTCGGGCGGGTGGGTCGCCTGGAACTTGGCAGGGTGAGAGGGCGTGATCGGGATCGTGATCGTCGCACATGGCGGACTGGCGCGGGAATATCTTTCCGCGGTCGAGCATGTCGTGGGCAAGCAGCCCGGCATGCGCGCCATCGCGATCGAGGACGACCATGACCGCGCCGCCAAGCAGGCCGAGATCCGCGCTGCCGCCGACGCCGTCGATACCGGCGACGGGGTGGTGGTGGTGACCGACATGTTCGGCGGCTCGCCCTCCAATCTCAGCCTCGGCGCCTGCCTGCAGGACGACCGCCAGATCCTTTATGGCGCCAACCTGCCGATGCTGATCAAGCTGGCCAAGTCGCGCCATCTCAGCGTGCCGCAGGCCGCTGCCTCCGCGCTCGATGCGGGACGCAAATACATCAATACCTACGTGGGTTCTGGGCAGGGCGGCAAATGAGCGCGGACACGGCGGCGGGGCGCAGCCTGAAGATCGTCAACGAGAAGGGCCTGCACGCCCGCGCCTCGGCGAAGTTCGTCGAGGTGGTGGAGGCGCATGACGCCTCGGCCGAGGTGAGCCGCGACGGGATGAGCGTCTCGGGCGATTCGATCATGGGGCTCTTGATGCTCGCGGCCTCCAGGGGCACTTCGATCGAGGTCACCACCTCCGGCAACGAGGCGGCGAAACTCGCCGATGCGCTGGAGGCGTTGGTTGCCAACCGCTTCGGCGAGGATTACTGAGCCCGGATCGGCACCGGAGGACATGCGGATCTTGGACGACCGACGCAAGACAGTGACGACCCCGCCCGAATCCAAGCCTTACGAGATGCGGCGGCTGTCCTATGCTGGCACCTTCAAGAACCCGGTCAAGGCGGGTACGATCCGCACCATCGAATGGATGACCGGCAAGCTCCACCTCCTGCGCAAGATCCGCGCGTTCGAACGCTCCGGAGTGCCCTTCGGCCAGCCGTTCTGGCCCAAGGCGATGGCGGCGATGGGGATCGAGATCCGGACCCCGGCCGAGCAGATCGCCCGGATCCCCCCGACCGGCCCGGTCATCGTGGTGGCCAACCATCCGCACGGGCTCGTCGACGGCATGGTGATGGCCGAGCTGATCGGCCGGGTGCGGACCGACTACAAGATCCTCACCCGCTCGCTCCTCACCGGCATCCCGGAGATCGAGGAGTTCCTGATCCCGGTGCCGTTCCCGCACGAGGACAATGCCCGCGAGCTAAGCCTCGACATGCGCAACCGCTGCATGGCGCATCTGAAGGCCGGCGGCGTGATCGTTCTCTTTCCGGCCGGCAAGGTCGCGACGACAAAGGGCTTCTTCGGCCCCGCGATCGAGCCGGAATGGAACCCCTTCACCGCGAAGATGGCCACGCGTTCCGGCGCGACCATTCTGCCAATCTACTTTCCCGGCGAGAACACGCGGCTCTACCACGTCGCCGACAAGATCTCCGCGACGTTCCGACAGGGGCTGCTGCTGCACGAGATTCGTCGCGCGCTCTACAAGCCGCAGTCGCCTGTGATCGGCCACCCGATCCCGCCCGAAGTGGTAAGAAACTGGGCGGGCGACACCCGCGGGATGCTCGCCTGGCTGCGCGAGACGACCCTCGCGCTGAAGGACTAACCCGATCGCCGGGTCAGCGCGTCGGCACCGGTACCTCGCCGCGATAATCGTAGAAGCCGCGGCTCGTCTTGCGGCCAAGCCAGCCGGCCTCGACGTACTTCGTCAGGAGCGGGCAGGGCCGGTACTTGGTGTCGGCCAGCCCCTCGTGCAGAACGTTCATGATCGCCAGGCAGGTGTCGAGCCCGATGAAATCCGCCAGCTCCAGCGGCCCCATTGGATGATTGGCGCCGAGCTTGAGGCTCTCGTCGATCGAGCGCACGTTGCCGACGCCCTCGTAGAGCGTGTAGACCGCCTCGTTGATCATCGGCATCAGGATGCGGTTGACGATGAAGGCCGGGAAATCCTCGGCGCTCGCCGCGGTCTTTCCGAGCTTTTCCACGACCTTCAGCATCGCCTGGTACGTCGCGTCGTCAGTGGCGATGCCGCGGATGAGTTCCACGAGCTGCATCACCGGCACCGGGTTCATGAAGTGGAAGCCCATGAACTTTTCCGGTCGGTCGGTGCGCGAGGCAAGCCGCGTGATCGAGATCGAGGAGGTGTTCGAGGTCAGGATCGTCGTGGGTTTTAGATGCGGCTGCAGGTCCTCGAAGATCGCCTGCTTGACGGTCTCGCGCTCGGTCGCGGCCTCGATAATGAGGTCGGTCTGGCCGAGGTCGGTGAGCTTCAGGGTCGTCCGGATCCGCTTCAGCGCCGCCGCCTTGTCCTCTTCGGAGATCTTGCCGCGCGACAGCTGCCGGTCCAGGTTGCGGTCGATCAGCGCCACCGCCTTGTCGAGCGCGTCCTGGCTGATATCGGTCATCAGCACGTCGAAGCCTGCGAGTGCGAAGACATGGGCGATGCCGTTGCCCATCTGGCCCGCGCCGACGATTCCGACCGATGTGATTTCCATTGCCCAACCTCGCTGCGATTTGCGCAAGACCATAGGCACCGCCGGCGTCCGGGCGCAAGGCATATCCCGCCGTCACCCGGCCTTCGAAAACGCGCCTTAGGCTTTTGGCAAGGCCTGTGGCGCAAATTGAACCCGGATGAGTCGAAATCAAGGTGCGATCCGATGACCTGCGAGTTCGTGCGCGTTACGGCGCTGGATTACTTCCCCTGCCGCTATGGACAGTCGAAAGTGATGTTCCGGGGGCAACGCCGCCGGCTCGATGGCCGCTACGTCGCCGTGCTCGGCGGGACCGAGACATACGGCAAGTTCATCGAGGAGCCCTATCCCGCGCTTATGGAAAAGGCGCTCGACCTGCCGGTGGTGAATTTCGGCTGCATGAACGCCGGCCCCGACGCCTTCCTGGCAGAGCCGGTGATCCTGTCGGCCTGCGCCCGGGCACGGGTGACCGTGATCCAGCTCATGGGTGCCCAGAACATCACGAATCGGTTCTACGCCGTCCACCCCCGCCGCAACGACCGGTTCCTGCGCGCCTCTGCGCAGATGAAGTCGATCTTCCCCGATATCGACTTCACCGAGTTCAACTTCACCGGCCACATGCTCGGCACACTCAAGGAGGCGGCGCCCGACAGGTTCCGGCTCGTGGCAGAGGAGCTGAAAGCCGCCTGGACCGCGCGGATGCGGCATCTCCTGCAGAAGATCGACACGCCGACGGTGATCCTCTGGCTGCAGGCCGGGAACTCCGCTGACCCGTTAGTGCTGAATGACGCCATGATCGCGGCGATCCGGCCCTTCGCGACCGACTTCCTTCGTGTCACGCCGAGTGCCGCGGCGCGCATGAGCGGCACCGAGGGGATGCATTTCGCTCCGCTGGAGGAACCCGCCGCCGCGACGATGCCCGGTCCCCTGGTCCACCGCGAAGTCGCCGACGTACTGGGGCCGGTCCTGCGGCGGCTGCTCTGACCGGGCTTGCCGCGGGGCGTAGTCCCCGCGCCAAATAGGCCAGTTCCGGCCCGTCCTCCGCGATAACGCAGGTCTGTGCTATCCTGCGGGCCACGCGGCTTTCAAGACCGCGGCCGGAGGCCCGCCGAGCAGATCCGATCAGCAGCGGGAGGGACATCTCATGAAACGCGCAACCGACCATCCCTCGGTCCTCGACCATGTCGCGGGCGGCGGGCTCCTTAACCGGCGGCTCTTGCTTCAGGGCGCCGTTGCCGGTGGCGGCGCGGCCCTTGCCGGCGCCACGATGCCGCGAGCCGCGCGGGCGCAGGGGGCGATCCCCGAATGGGCGACCGTCGCCGGGGAGCGGGCCCGCGGCTACGGCATGCCCGCCGAGGCCGAAGCCCATGTCCAGCGCGCGATTCTCGAACCCTTCGCGGATGTCGCGCCGCAGTTCAGCCTCTCGGGCACGCCGCATCACCGGCTGCGCGGCACGATCACGCCGAACGGCCTTCATTTCGAGGTTCATCACGGTGGCCGGCCCAATATCGACCCGGAGCGCCACCGGCTGATGATCCACGGCCTTGTCGAGCGGCCCCTGCAGTTCGACCTCGGCGCGCTCGAACGTTATCCGATGGTGACGGCGACGCATTTCCTCGAATGCTCTGGCAACAGCCTCTTCAACGCGATCATGCCGGACCCGATGCAGGCGGGGTGCGACCTTCTGCATGGGCTTCTGTCGAACACCGAATGGACCGGCATCCCGATGAACGTGCTCCTCGACGAGGCCGGGGTGAAACCGGAGGGGCGCTGGCTGGTCGCGACCGGCGGCGACGGGCCGAGCCTCGCGCGCTCGATCCCCGTCGAGAAGCTGATGGAGGACGGGATGCTCGCGCTCTACCAGAACGGCGAGCGGATCCGTCCCGAGCAGGGATACCCGATGCGGCTCCTGTTGCCGGGCTTCGAGGGCAACATGAACGTCAAGTGGTTGACGAGCCTCTGGGCCACCGACGCGCCGGCCCATACCAAGCATGAATCCGGCGAATATACCGAGATCCTCGCCGATGGCTCCTCGGTGAAGTTCACCTTCGCGATGGGGGTGAAGTCGGTCATCACCCATCCCTCGGCGACGATGACGATGAGTGGTTCGGGCCTTTACGAGCTCTCCGGCATCGCCTGGTCGGGCGCGGGGCCGATCCGCAAGGTCGAGGTCTCGGCCGATGGCGGGGCGAGCTGGGCCGAGGCGGAGCTTCAGGGGCCGGTCCTGCCACGCGCCCTGACCCGGTTCCGCTTGCCCTGGGCCTGGGAGGGGGCACCTTCCCTGCTGATGAGCCGGGCGGAAGATGCGACCGGCGCCGTGCAGCCGACGCGTGAGGCGTGGAAGGCGCGCTACGATGCGTCGAATTTCCTCCACTACAACGCCATTCAGGCCTGGCAGATCACAGCGAACGGGGAGGTGCAGAATGTCTACGCGTAATCTCCTTGCTGCCGCCCTTCTCGCCGTCATGTCCGGTGCCGCCTCCGCCGAGGGGCCCGGCCTCGGCCAGCCGCTTTCGGACGAGGAGATCCCGTTCTACGCGCGCTATGTCATGCCCGACGGCCGCGGCCTGCCCGAAGGCGGCGGCACCGCCGCGACGGGCTCCGCGATCTATGCCGAGAAATGCGCCACCTGCCACGGCGCGACGGGGATCGAGGGGCCGGTCATGCCGCCGGTCGGTCCGAACGATATCTGGGCCAAGCCGGCCGGGCGCTACTGGCCCTATGCGACGACGCTGTTCGATTATATCCGCCGGGCCATGCCGCTCGACGCGCCGAAATCCTTGAGCGACGACGAGGCCTATGCGCTCGCGGCGTTCATCCTTGCCGCCAATGGCGTGATTGGCGAGGGCGACACGATGGATGCCGAGAGCTTGCCGAAGGTCGAGATGCCCAATCGCGACAACTTCCTCGACGTTTGGGCCAAGCAGGGCGCGACGCCCTGGTGACGAAAAGGCCCGCCGAAGGGCGGGCCTTTCCAACATTTGCCAGCGCGGCCTAGGTCTCAGAGCTTCTCGGTCAGTTCCGGCACGGCGGTGAAGAGGTCGGCGACGAGGCCGTAATCGGCGACCTGGAAGATCGGCGCCTCTTCGTCCTTGTTGATCGCGACGATGACTTTGGAGTCCTTCATGCCGGCGAGGTGCTGGATCGCGCCGGAGATGCCGACGGCGACATAAAGCTGCGGCGCCACGACCTTGCCGGTCTGGCCGACCTGCCAGTCGTTCGGGGCGTAGCCCGAGTCGACCGCCGCGCGGGACGCGCCCACGGCCGCGCCGAGCTTGTCGGCGAGTTTCTCGATCAGCGCGAAGTCGGCCTGAGAGCCGACGCCGCGGCCGCCCGAGACGACGATGCCGGCCGAGGTCAGCTCCGGACGGTCAGACGCGGCGACCTTGTCCTCGACCCATTCCGAGAGGCCCGGATTGGCGGCCGCCGAGATGGTCTCGACCGAAGCCGAACCGCCAGCGGCGGCCGGATCGAAGGTCGAGGTGCGGATCGAGACGACTTTCTTGCCGTCCGAGGACTTCACGGTCTGGATCGCGTTGCCGGCATAGATCGGGCGCTCGAACGTGTCGGCGTCGACGACGCCGGAGACGTCCGAAATCACCATCACGTCGAGCAGCGCGGCCACGCGCGGCAGCACGTTCTTCGCGTCCGTCGTCGCCGGGGCGACGATGTGCGAGTAGTCACCGGCGAGCGAGACGATCAGCGCCGCGGTTGGCTCGGCGAGACGGTGGCCGAGCGACGGGTCCTCGGCGCAGAGCACCTTCTTCACGCCGTCGAGCTTCGCTGCCTCGGCGGCCGCATCGGCGGCCTTCGCGCCGGCGCAGAGCACGGTCACGTCGCCGAGCATCTTGGCCGCGGTCAGCGCCTTCGCGGTGGCATCGACCGAGAGCTGGCCGTCGGTCACTTCGCCCAGAAGAAGAACAGCCATCAGAGCACCCCCGCTTCGTCTTTGAGTTTCGCGATCAGCTCGTCGACCGAGCCCACCTTCACGCCCGCCTTGCGGCCGGCCGGTTCCGCCGTCTTGACGACGGTGAGGCGCGGCGAGACGTCGACGCCGTAATCGGCGGCGGTCTTTTCCTCGAGCGGCTTCTTCTTCGCCTTCATGATGTTCGGCAGCGAGGCGTAGCGCGGCTCGTTGAGGCGCAGGTCGACGGTCACGATGGCGGGCATCTTGACCTTGATCGTCTGCAGGCCGCCATCGACCTCGCGGGTGACGACGGCATTGCCGCCCTCGAGCTTGAGCTCGGAAGCGAAGGCCGCCTGGCTCCAGCCGAGGAGCGCCGACAGCATCTGGCCGGTGGCGTTCATGTCGTTGTCGATCGCCTGCTTGCCGCAGATCACCAGACCCGGGCTTTCGGCTTCGACGACGGCCTTGAGGAGCTTCGCGACCGCGAGCGGCTCGATGTCGGTGTGGACGTCGTCGGCCGCCTCGATCAGGATCGCGCGGTCTGCACCCATGGCGAGCGCGGTGCGCAGCGTTTCCTGCGCCTGCTTCACGCCGATCGAGACCACGACGATCTCTTCGGCCTCACCGCGTTCCTTGATGCGGATCGCCTCTTCCACGGCGATCTCGTCGAACGGGTTCATCGACATCTTGACGTTGGCGAGATCGACACCCGATCCGTCCGCTTTCACGCGAACCTTCACGTTGTAATCGATCACCCGCTTCACAGGCACGAGCACCTTCATGGCCAGCAATCTCCCTTAACCGGACACCGCCCCCGTCGGGAGCGGCAAGACAAGCTCTCGGACGACCCCTTAGCGATTCTGCGACAAGGAAAACAGTGCAAAATCGACACGAACGGTCGCGGGGACGCCACGATATACCTTGGCGCGGCGAAATGTCGTAGTCTCGGGGCAGCAAGCGGAGGGTCTGCACGATGGAAAAGGTTCTGGGCTTCGGCGGCTTCTTCTTTCGGGCCGAGGATCCGGCGGCGCTCGCGGCGTGGTACGAGACCTACCTCGGGATCGCCCCCGCGCCGACGGACATGGAGGCGCCGCCTTGGCGAAGCTCCGAGGGTGTCGTCGTTTTCGCACCCTTCCCGAAAGACACGGACTATTTCCCGCCCGACCGTGCATTCATGCTGAATTTCCGCGTCGCCGACCTCGCCGCGATGCTGGTGCAGCTCCACCAGGCGGGAATCGCCGTCAGCAACGAGATGACGATGGATGGAATCGGCAGGTTCGCCCGCATCCACGACCCCGAGGGCAATCCGATCGAGTTGTGGGAGCCGGCCTGACGGCTACCGGTTCGCGCCCGCCCTCCGGGCCGGGGCTCCGCCTTTCCGGGCGCCGGTGCCGCCACTGGCGGCCCCGCCGTCCGCATCGCTACCGGTTCGCGCCCGGAACCCAGAGCACGTCGGCGCGGCCGTCGTCATTGGCGATACGCGCGGCAACGAAGAACCAGTCCGAAAGGCGGTTGAGGTATTTCACCGCCGCCGGGTTCACCGATTCCGCGCCCGCCAGTTCCACCGCCATCCGCTCGGCCCGGCGCGACACCGTGCGCGCAAGGTGCAGATGCGCGGCAAGGGCCGAGCCGCCGGGCAGGATGAAGCTCCTGAGCGGCGAGAGCTTCGCGTTCATCGCGTCGATCTCGGATTCGAGCCGGGCGACCTGCGCGTCGACCATGCGCAGCACCGGATAGCCCGCCTCGCCGTCCTTCTCCATCTCGGGCCGGCAGAGATCGGCGCCGAGGTCGAAGAGGTCGTTCTGGATCCGGGCAAGTGCCGCGTCCATTTCGCCCGTCGCGTGCAGCCGCGCGAGGCCGAGGACCGAGTTCACCTCGTCCACGGTGCCGTAGGCGGTCACGCGGGCCGAATGCTTGGCGACCCGGCTGCCGTCACCGAGGGCGGTTTCGCCCTTGTCGCCGGTCCTGGTGTAGATCTTGTTGAGAACGACCATCAAAGACCTCCCCGTCCGCCGAAGATGACAAAGGCGAGGATCAGCGCGACTGCGATCGCCTGGGCGATGATCCGGTAGCGCATGATCCGGTTGGCGTGCTTGCGGTTGAACTCGCCGCCCTTCGCGAAGCCGCCGATCCCGATCATCAGGATGACGAGCACGGCGAGGCAGGCGAATGCCGCGATGAGAAAGAGCGGGTCCTTGGTCATGCTGCCTCCCTGGGTCGAAAGTGTTCTAGCGCGGGCGCGCGGCGCACGCCAGCGCCGCGCAGGCTGGCCGCGCGCATCTTCTCGTGATCAGCCGCGGCCGATAAGCCAGTGCAGCGCGCGCGTCGGCAGGAGCCGGCGCGCCGCGTTCATCAGGTAGGTCGGTGTCGTCACGAAATAGCGCGGCGCGGGATTGCGCGCCTCGACCGCCTGCCGGAGCTTCGCCGTCACCGCCGCGGCCGGAAGCTCGAACCTGTCGGAGCCGCGGCCCTCGTAGAGCCGTTTGAGCAACGTCGTCCGGTACTGTTCGGCCCTGGGCGAGTGCTCCCAGTCGATCCAGCGTTCGAAATGCGGGATCGAGTTGACGCGGATCCGGCTGGTGATCGGACCGGGCTGGATCAGGATCACCTTGATCGGCGTATCGGCCATCTCGATCCGGAAGGTCTCGGTCAGGCCTTCCATCGCGAACTTGGTCGCGACATAGGCGCCGCGCCAGCGCATCGGAACGAGGCCGAGCACCGAGGAGCAGTTGACGATCCGCCCGTGGCCCTGCTTGCGCATCACCGGCACGATGCGCCGGGTCAGCTCGTGATAGCCGAAGAGGTTGGTCTCGAAAATCTCGCGCAGGGCGCCCGTGGGCAGGTCCTCGACCGCGCCGGGGCAGCCGTAGGCGCCGTTGTTGAAGACCGCGTCGAGCGTGCCGCCGGTGCGCTCCAGAACCTCGTCCACCGCCGCACCGATGCTCGCCTCGTCGGTGTAGTCGAGCCGGAAGCTTTCCAGCCCCTCGGCGCGGAGCCGCTCGCAATCCGCCTCCTTGCGGCAGGTCGCGAATACTCGCCAGCCCGCGCGCTTCATCCCGTGCGCCGCGTCGTAGCCGATCCCGGAGGAACAGCCGGTGATGAGAATGCTTCTGGTCATGCCTGTCCCCTGCCGCCGCCTCTGGCTAGGCGGTTTCGGCGGCGCTGGCAATTCGCGATCGTCGGAGATCAGTTCGCGGCGATCTCGACCGGCTCCATGTAACGGCGCGAGACGAAGCCGGTGCGCCCGCCGATGCCGAGCCGGACTTCGAGCCAGGCGCCGTCCGTGGGGCCGTGCACCCAGACCGTGTCGCCGCCCGCGAGCGCCCCGAACACGGGATGGCGGGCCGACGGGCCCGCGCGGATGTTGAGCCGCCGCGCGGTAACGCGCCAGAGTGTCGGCAGATCGACCGGACTCGCCTCGAGCGTGGCGGCGCTCGGCCCGGGCGCGGCAGGCAGCGTCGCGGAGGTGTCCGTAACCGTGATCTGCTCGACAGGCTCCGGGCGCGAGTCGGCTGGCGCGGGCTCGGGCGCGCCGGTTTCGACCGCGACCGGCACGACCAGATTGGCCGGGGCCGGGGCGTCGGGAACGGGTGTTTCGTCAAGGTCCGCCGGTGTAGTAACCCGCACCGCGTCCATTCTCTGGCCGCCAATCAGCATCGTCAAATACATGGCGGCGCAGAGGCATAGGCTCCAACGGAGCATGTGCCTTCCCCCCGCAAATCAATGACAATCAGTCTACACCGGAACGGGTGAAAAGTGGACGCGATTCGCGCGTCGCGGGCTTGCTTCGGGGAAATTCCGGCTGGACCGGATGGCGCCCGCGATTTACACCACATACATGAGTGACGATACCGACGACCGCAACATCCTGCCCGCAACCCTGTCCGAACCGCTCAGCCGTGCGATCGGCGAGCGTTACCTGACCTATGCGCTCTCGACGATCATGCACCGGGCGCTGCCGGATGCGCGCGACGGGCTGAAGCCGGTCCACCGCCGCATCCTCTACGCGATGCGGGAGCTGAAGCTCTCCTCGACCGGCGGGTTCCGCAAGTCGGCGAAGATCTCGGGCGACGTGATGGGGAATTATCACCCGCACGGCGATGCCGCGATCTACGACGCGATGGCGCGGCTCGCGCAGGATTTCAACGTCCGTTATCCTCTTGTCGACGGGCAGGGCAACTTCGGCAACATCGACGGCGACAACCCGGCGGCCTCGCGCTACACCGAGGCGCGGCTGACCGCGGCGGCCGAGGCGCTGATGGAGGGCCTCGCCGAGAACGCGGTCGACTTCCGCCCGAACTACGACGGCACGCTGGAAGAGCCGGTGGTGCTGCCCTCGGCCTTCCCGAACCTTCTGGCGAACGGCGCCTCGGGCATCGCGGTCGGCATGGCGACGAACATCCCGCCGCACAACCTCCATGAGCTGATCGAGGCCTGCCTGCACCTGATCAAGACGCCGGAGGCGCGCGACGAGACGCTGGTGAACATGATCCCCGGCCCGGATTTCCCGACCGGCGGCGTGATCGTCGAGCCGCGCGAGTCGATCCTCGACGCCTACCGGACGGGTCGCGGCTCGTTCCGGCTCCGCGCGCGCTGGGAGATCGAGGACCAGGGCCGCGGCACCTGGCAGATCGTCGTGACCGAGATTCCCTACCAGGTGCAGAAGTCGAAGCTGATCGAGCGCCTGGCCGAGGTGATCCAGACCAAGAAGGTGCCGCTCCTGGCGGACGTGCGCGACGAGAGCGCCGACGACATCCGCATCGTGCTGGAGCCGCGTTCGAAGAACGTCGATCCCGAGATGCTGATGGGGATGCTGTTCCGCAACTCCGACCTCGAGACGCGGTTCTCGCTCAACATGAACGTGCTGATCGACGGCCGCACGCCGAAGGTCTGCTCGCTGAAGGAGGTGCTGCGCGCCTTCCTCGACCACAGGCGCGACGTGCTCATCCGCCGCTCGCGGCACCGGATGGACAAGATCGACCACCGGTTGGAAGTCCTCGAGGGCTTCATCACCGCCTTCCTGAACCTCGACCGCGTCATCGACATCATCCGCTATGATGCCGATCCCAAGGCCGCGCTGATGGCCGAGGACTGGAGCCTGAAGCGGGGCCGTGCCGCGACCGAGCAGGACTACGTCTCGCCGCTCACGCTGCCGCATGCCGCGGACGGTCTCAGCGAGGTGCAGGTCGAGGCAATTCTCAACATGCGCCTCAGGAGCCTGCGCAAGCTCGAGGAGATGGAGCTTCTCAAGGAGCGCGACGCGCTGATGCTCGAACGCGCCGGGCTCGAGGATCTTCTGGCCTCCGAGGCGCTGCAATGGGCGCGGATCGCCGAGGAGCTGCGCGAGACCCGCAAGGCCTTCGGCCAGGGCGCGCCGGGTGGCGCGAGGCGCACCACCTTCGCCGATGCTGCGGAAGTCGAGGAGGTGCCGCTCGAAGCGATGATCGAGCGCGAGCCGATCACCGTGATCTGCTCGAAGATGGGCTGGATCCGGGCAATGAAGGGGCATCAGCCGCTCGATGCCGAGGTCAAGTTCAAGGACGGCGACGAGGGCCGCTTCGTTTTCCACGCCGAGACCACCGACAAGATCCTGCTCGTCGCCGCCAATGGCCGCTTCTACACGCTTCTCGGCGCCAACCTGCCCGGCGGGCGTGGCATGGGCGAGCCGGTGCGCCTCATGGTCGACCTGCCGAACGAGGCGGAGATCGTCGATCTCCTGATCCACCGGCCGGGCGAGAAGCTGATCGTCGCCTCGACGGCTGGTGAAGGCTTCACCGTGCCGGCCGACGAGGTCGTGGCGCAGACCCGGGCCGGCAAGCAGGTGATGAACCTTTCCGAGGGCAACCGGATGGCGGTCTGCAAGCGGGTCGCGGGCGATCATGTCGCCGTGGTCTCGAAGAACCGCAAGCTGCTGGTCTTCCCGCTCGACGAGCTGCCGGAGATGACCCGCGGCAAGGGTGTGCGGCTCCAGAAGTACAACATGGCGCGCGGCCGACAGGGAGTGCTGGAGCTTGACGGCGGGCTTTCCGACGTCACCACCTTCACGCTGGCCGAGGGGCTGACCTGGTCGACGCCGAACGGCCAGACCCGGCGCGAGATGGGAATTTCCGAGTGGATCGGCCGCCGCGCCGGGGTCGGCAAGACCCCGCCGCACGGCTTTCCGCGCGACAACCGGTTTACCTGACCCGTAACCAGAAGGACCATTTGATGAGTTTCAACGACCGATTGACGGCAAGTTATTCGGGCGGCCGGGGGCCTTTGTTCGGCCTCGCCTTCAGGACCGCCCTCCTGACCCTTCTCACCCTCGGCATCTACCGGTTCTGGGCCAAGACGCGGATCCGCAAATACATCTGGTCCTCGATCCGGCTCGGGGGCGACACGCTGGAATATACCGGCACCGGGCTTGAGAAGTTCCTCGGCTTCCTCGTCGCGGTGGTGGTGCTCGCGGTCTATCTCGGCCTCGTGCAACTCGTCCTCTTCTATTTCGGCCTGCATTTCGTGGTGGAGCCGCAGACCGAGGCCGAGATCCTCATGCAGATGTCGGTCTTCTACCTCTCGTTCTTCGCGCTGGTGCCGCTGATGCTCTTCGCGCGCTACCGGGCGCGGCGCTACATGCTGGCGCGGACCCGGTTCCGGGGCATCCGCTTCGGCATGGACAAGGCCGCCTGGGGCTATGTCTGGCGCGCGATCGGGCACGGGATCCTGACGTTCCTGAGCCTCGGCCTGCTGCTGCCGCGCCAGACCTTCTGGCTCGAAAAGTACAAGACCGACCGCAGCCATTACGGCGACACGCGATTTGTGCAGGGCGGCAAGTGGACCGCGCTCTATCCGGCGATGAGGGGCTATTTCCTTGGGTTTGCTCTTCTCGTCGCGAGCATCGTTTACATAGCCATGTCGAGGCTGGGTTCAGCCGATCGGATCGCTGTCGCCCAGTTTTTGCCTCTCGGACTCTTGGCCGTGTTTGGGTTTGGCTTTGTTTACTACCGGGTTCACAGCTTCCGCTACCTGACGGCACAGAAGACGCTCGCCGGCGCGGTCGGCTTTCTCGCCCTGCCGCGCACCGGACGGGTTCTCGGCATCTACATCGTCGGCGCGCTGGTCGTCGGCCTCATCGTTTCCTTCATCTTCGGCGTCATCGGCGGCGTTTTCGCTGTGAGCGTGGCTGCGGCGGAGAACGGTGCAACGCCCGGAGCGGGTTCCATCGTCATCATTGCCGCGCTCTATCTCGTGGCGCTGGCGATGCTCGGCGCGCTGGCGCTGGTCTTCATCATCCAGCCCGTCATCGCCCATTTCACCGAGACGATGACCGTCCTCAACCCCGCCGCGCTCGACGCCGTGCGTCAGCGCGCCCATGACGCGGGCGCCGATGCCGAGGGCTTTGCCGACGCGCTTGACCTCGGTGCGGCGGTGTGACGGGACCCGAGGGGCCGGTCGAGGCCGCCTTCTTCGACGGGATGACCGCGAGGCGCTGGGCCGCGCGGATCGCCCCGGCGCCGGACGGGCTCTCGCTCGTCATCCTGCGTGAGGGCGCCGCACCCCTTAGCTGGCGGTTCGACCGGCTCCGCGCGCTCGCCGACGAGTCCGACGCAACGCGGCTGACGCTGACGGTGCTGGCCGAGACCGAGGACGAGGCGCCGCGCGATCCCGCGCGGCTCGTCGTCACCGATCCGGCCGCCGTCGCCTGGCTCCTGCGCACGCGGCCGGGGCTGATGCGCCGCGACCTGCGCGCGGGCACCTTCCGCAAGGTGGCACTCTGGCTCGGCGGCGCGGTGGCGGCGGTCGTGATGATGCTCTACGTCATCCTGCCGGGGCTCGCCGACTACCTTGCCGAGCACCTGCCGCGCGAGACCGAGGTCGCCTTCGGCCGCTCGGTGATGCGCCAGGTCGAATGGATCGTGAGCGACGAGTCCGGCGCCGACCTTGCCTGCACCGATGCCGAGGGGCTGGCCGCGCTTGATGCGATGAAGGCGCGGCTCGTCGGCGAGCGAGACCTTGGCTACGAGATCGAACTCAGGGTCTTCGACCACGAGATGGTCAATGCCTTCGCCGCGCCGGGCGGCCAGGTCGTGATCTTCCGCGGGCTGATCGACGAGGCCGAAAGCGCCGAGGAGGTCGCCGCGGTCCTCGGCCACGAGATCGGCCATGTCGTGGCGCGCGACCCGATCCGGCTCACGCTCCGGGCGGTAGGCTCGGCGGGGATCCTGTCGCTGATCCTCGGCGACGTCACCGGCGGCACGGTGATCGCGGCAGCGGGCGAGCATGTGCTGCAGACCTCCTACACCCGCGAGGCGGAGACGGCGGCGGATGCCTTTGCCTACAGGCTCTTGAACGAGGCCGGTATCAGCAGCGAGCCGATGGCGGGCTTCTTCGACCGGATCGCGAAGATGACGGATCTCCTGCCGGAGTACCTGTCGTCCCACCCCCTGAGTGCCGGCCGCGCCGAGGCCGCGCGGGTGAATGCCGCCGCCCAGACGGCGACGGCGCCGGTTCTCAACGCCGCCGAGTGGCAGGCGCTGCGCGGTATCTGCAAGGACTGAAGGGGCGGCGGAGCCCCCCTTCGGTCGCAATGAGCATCGCTTACTTGAGCCTGTAGGCGGCAAGCTCGATCTTCGCCGCCGCGGCGAGTACCATGCCGGCATCGCCGAGGCTCTGGCCCTTGGGCGAGACGCCGGGCAGGGCCGCTGCGATCTCGTCGAGCGCGGCAAGTGCCTTCTTGCCGAACGTCTTCTCACTGTCGTCGGATTCGGCCGCCATGTGGTCGGCCATCGCGCGGCCGACCTGAACGAAGCCCCAGGCATCCTGGTATTCGAACAGCTCCGTCACCGCGCCACCGGCGACGCCTTCATGGTATTGCTCGGCCGCCGTCCGGACGAGCGTCAGGAGCGCCTGCGCCTCGCCCGCGGTGCCGGCATGGGCCGCGCCGCGCGCCTCCTCGACCTTCGTCATCACCGCGGCAAAAGCGGCTTCGACGTCGTCCGATTCCGCGCTGCCCTCAACCGCCGTGGCGAGCGCGGTCAGCTCGTCGGCGAAGCCCGCGATCCCGGCATCTTCGAGATGTGCGGCGAGATCGGCATAGATCTCGTCCTGAGGATGCTACATGTGGCGCGCGGCCTGATCGGCGAATCCGGCCTGATAGAGCGCGACACCGGCGCGCAGATGGCCCTCGACGAGGCCGAGATCGGTGAGGATTTCCACCGCCATGCCAGTCTCGTCGGCGTGGCCGGATTCACCGCCCTGGCTCTGGGCGAGCCAGAGCTTCTCCGGCCCCGTGGTGTCGACGCCCTGCGTGCCAGCCGCTTGCGCGGCGCTGGCCAAGGCGAGCCCGAGCGCGGCGCCTGCCGTCAGTGCCGGCCATTTGCGGGGCGCGACGCGGCGCGGGGAATGGGAAGAATCGACCATGTTCGTCTCCAGTTGCTCCGTCATTCGCGCCGGGATTGGCGGCCTTGGCGCGGCTCGGCCAAGAGTATTCCGACTGTTGTTGTCGGAATAGTTCTCCGAATCTTTGGAGCAGCCGGTTCAGGCTTCCTCGACGTTCAACCAAACCCCGCCATCTGGCCGCAGCGTCAGGATCAGAACCGGTTTCGGGTCGCGCCCCGGAACCGGAGCAAAGCGGAACCGGGCAAGGAGCGTTGCCAGAATGATCACCGCCTCCTGCAGCGCGAACGAGGCGCCGATGCAGATCCGCGGCCCGCCGCCGAAGGGCAGATACGCGAAGCGGTCGATCGCCTTCGGATCGGCGAAGCGGTCGGGGTCGAAGCGGTGCGGATCGGGCCAGAGCGCGTGGTTGCGGTGGAGAGCGTAGATCGGCAGCATCACCGTGTCGCCGGGCCGGATCTCGCGGCCGCAAAGCGTGTCATGGGCGCGCGCGGTGCGGGACAGGAAGGCCGCCGGCGGATAGAGCCTGAGTGCCTCGTCGACGATCTGGCGGCAGTAGGGCAAGGCGGCGAGGTCCGCCACCGTCGCGGCGCGATTGCCGAGCGCGGCCTTCGCCTCGGCCCGCGCGCGGTCCTGCACGGCCAGGTCGAAGGCGCAGAGATAGAGCGCCCAGGCGAGCGTCAGCGCCGTCGTCTCGTGGCCGGCGACGATGAACGTCAGGAGGTTGTCGCGCAGCTCCGCCGTGTTCATCTTGCGGCCGGTCTCGGGATCGGCGCCGTCGAGGAGAAGGTCGAGAAGATCGGGCACATCATGCGCGCCTTCCGCGCGCCGCTCGTCGATCACACGGTCGGCCATCGCCTTCATCTCACGCATCGCCGGGGCGGAGAAGAGCCGCGAGGGCCGCGGCACCCACATCGGTGCGCCGATCACGTCGAGGAGCGTGATCCGTGCCGCCGAGGCGATATAGGCGTCGAAGGCGGCATGGATCGCGTTGCGGTCGAAGGCCCGGCCGCCCGAGAGCGTGACATCGGTGATGACCTCGAAGGTCGCCGCGATCGTCTCGGTGAAGAGGTTGGCCGCGC
Source organism: Defluviimonas salinarum (assembly GCF_026013545.1). Classification (GTDB taxonomy): domain Bacteria; phylum Pseudomonadota; class Alphaproteobacteria; order Rhodobacterales; family Rhodobacteraceae; genus Albidovulum; species Albidovulum salinarum. The sequence goes on from NZ_JAPDOG010000002.1 coordinate 173,135, forward strand.
GCCCCGCCTGCGCCGCGACTCGCGCCGCCGAGCGTTCGGCGGCAGCGGTCATCACCGGGGCCAGCGCCTGGACATGCCGTGCCGAGAAGGCCGGCGCGGCGGCGCGGCGCTGCCAGAGCCAGTGCGCGCCCTCGGCGATGAACAGGCTCTCGCCGATCGCCGGGCCGAGGATCAGCTTGGTCACGTCGGATTTCGGGTAATCCTCCACCGCGTCCTTGAGGATCCGCCGGTTGGCGCCAGGATCCATCACCATGTGCCAGCGCTTGACCGTGCGGCCCGAGACCATCGGCTGCCGGGTCGCGATCTCGGGGATCAGTTCGAGGAGGTTGCGCTGGCCGGTCTTCATGCTCGCCCAGACCCCGAGCGGCCGCGTCGCGAGCGGCACCTGCACCGGTATCCCTTCGGTCTGCGCCACCTGATCCATCGCGCTCCTCCCGTTGCCAATATAGACCACACCGGCGCCGCGCCAAGCGCGGCGGATTGCCCACGCGGGCCGGCTCGGATAAGGCAGGAGCAGATGCCAGAGGAGAATACCCCGCCCATGCGCCGTTTCTTTGCCGCCCTTTCGGTCCTCCTCCTCACCGCCTGCGCGGCCGAGGATCTGAGCCGGCCGCCGGAACCGCTCGGCGATTTCGCGGTCGGGTATACGATCGTCGTGGCCAAGAACGCCCAGTCCGTGGGGCCGTCGCGCCAGGCCACGGCCAGGGAATGGGAACATGTGCTGAAGACGGCGCTCGACAAGCATTTCGGCCGCTACGACGGCGACAAGCTCTACCATATCGGCGTCACGGTCGACGCCTATGCGCTGGCGATTCCGGGCGTGCCGGTGGTGCTCAACCCGAAATCGGTGCTCGCGATCAACGTCAACGTCTGGGACGACACCGCCGGTCGCAAGATCAACGCCGAGCCGGAGCAGCTGACCGTGTTCCAGAGCCTCTCGGGCGAGACCGTGATCGGCTCCGGCCTGACCCAGAACCGGAAGGAGCAGATGGAGGATCTCGCGGCCAACGCGGCCGACGACATCAATGACTGGCTCCTGCGGAACAAGGCCTGGTTCACGCCCGAGGCGGTGGCCGCACGCGCCGCGCTCGCCGCAGCCGAGGGCACCGCGCCGAAGCCCCCCGCGACGACCAACTGACGCTTGATTTTTCCAACTCCAGCCGATACGCAGCCGGCGATGTTGACACGGGGTCCCGACCGGGCCCCCCCAGATCATGAGGCGCCCGCGATATGGCAAAGGCAAAATTCGAACGGACGAAACCGCACGTGAACATCGGGACCATCGGTCACGTTGACCACGGCAAGACGACGCTGACGGCGGCGATCACGAAGTATTTCGGCGACTTCAAGGCCTATGACCAGATCGACGCGGCGCCGGAAGAGAAGGCGCGCGGGATCACGATCTCGACCGCGCACGTGGAATACGAGAGCCCGACGCGCCACTACGCGCACGTCGACTGCCCGGGCCACGCCGACTACGTCAAGAACATGATCACGGGTGCGGCGCAGATGGACGGCGCGATCCTCGTGGTGAACGCGGCCGACGGCCCGATGCCGCAGACCCGCGAGCACATCCTGCTCGGCCGCCAGGTCGGCATCCCCTACATGGTCGTCTACCTCAACAAGGTCGACCAGGTGGATGACGAGGAGCTCCTGGAGCTGGTCGAGATGGAAGTGCGCGAGCTTCTGTCGTCCTACGACTACCCGGGCGACGACATTCCGATCATCAAGGGTTCGGCTCTGGCCGCGCTCGAGGGCCGCGACGCCGAGATCGGCGAGAACTCGATCCGCGCGCTGATCGACGCCGTCGACAGCTACATCCCGACGCCCGAGCGCGCGGTTGACCAGCCGTTCCTGATGCCGATCGAGGACGTGTTCTCGATCTCGGGCCGCGGCACCGTGGTCACCGGCCGGGTCGAGCGCGGCGTGATCAACGTCGGCGACGAAGTCGAGATCGTCGGCATCCGCGACACCAAGAAGTCGGTCTGCACCGGCGTCGAGATGTTCCGCAAGCTGCTTGACCGTGGTGAGGCGGGCGACAACATCGGCGCGCTGCTGCGCGGCATCGACCGTGACGGCGTCGAGCGTGGCCAGGTTCTCTGCAAGCCGGGTTCGGTGAAGCCGCACACCCACTTCGAGGCCGAGGCCTACATCCTGACGAAGGAAGAAGGCGGCCGCCACACGCCGTTCTTCGCCAACTACCGTCCGCAGTTCTACTTCCGCACGACGGACGTGACCGGGACGGTGAAGCTGCCGGAAGGCACCGAGATGGTGATGCCGGGCGACAACCTGAAGTTCGAGGTCGAGCTGATCGCCCCGATCGCGATGGAAGAGAAGCTCCGCTTCGCCATCCGCGAGGGCGGCCGCACCGTCGGCGCCGGCGTCGTCTCGAAAATCATCAAGTAAGACCCTGGTTCGACGCAGGCCGGGCATGAGGCCCGGTCTGCCTCTCAATCAGTAGCCCCCGCAAGAGGCAAGACAATGACTGGTCAAAACATCCGCATCAGGCTCAAGGCCTTCGATTACCGCGTGCTGGACGCCAGCACGCAGGAAATCGTCAACACGGCCAAGCGCACCGGTGCCCAGGTCCGCGGTCCGATTCCGCTGCCGAACAAGATCGAGAAGTTCACGGTTCTCCGTGGTCCGCACATCGACAAGAAGTCGCGCGACCAGTGGGAAATCCGGACGCACAAGCGTCTTCTCGACATCGTCGATCCGACCCCGCAGACCGTGGACGCGCTGATGAAGCTCGACCTCGCCGCCGGCGTCGACGTCGAAATCAAGGTCTGAGGAGGGCACCGACCATGTTGCGCTCTGGAGTGATCGCAAAGAAGCTGGGCATGACCCGGCTCTTCCTCGAGGACGGCCGCCAGGTTCCGGTCACCGTTCTCCAGCTTGACAACCTGCAGGTCGTGGCGCAGCGCACGGCCGAGAAGGATGGCTATTCGGCCGTCCAGCTCGGTGCCGGCACCGCCAAGGCCAAGCGCACCACGGCCGCGATGCGGGGCCACTTCGCCAAGGCGAAGGTGGAACCGAAGCGCAAGGTCGCGGAGTTCCGGGTGTCGCCGGAAAACCTGATCGAAGTGGGCGAGGAAATCACCGCCGACCACTATTTCGAGGGTCAGTTCGTCGACATCGCCGGCACCTCGATCGGTAAGGGCTTCGCCGGTGCGATGAAGCGTCACAACTTCGGCGGTCTGCGCGCCTCGCACGGCGTGTCGATCTCGCACCGTTCGCATGGCTCCACCGGCCAGTGCCAGGACCCCGGCAAGGTGTTCAAGGGCAAGAAGATGGCCGGCCATCTCGGCGCCGTCCGCGTGACCACGCAGAACCTGCAGGTCGTGCGCACCGACAGCGACCGCGGCCTGATCATGGTCAAGGGCTCGGTTCCGGGCTCGAAAGGTGGCTGGGTCACGATCAAGGACGCGGTGAAGAAGCCGCTGCCCGAGAACGTCATCCTGCCCGCCGCGCTGCGCTCCGCCGCCGACGCCGCCCGCAAGGCCGCTGAAGAGGCCGCTGCCGCCGCCGCCGCCGAGGAAGAAGCCGCGCGTCTCGCCGCTGCCGAAGCCGAAGCCGCCGCACAGGAAGCCGCGCTGAAGGCCGCCGAAGAGGCGATCAAGGCCGAGAAGGCTGCCGGCGAAGGCGAGCAGTCCGGCGATGCCGCGCCCGAAGGAGAGAAAGAATGAAACTCGATGTGATCAAGCTCGACGCCGGCAAGGCTGGCTCGATCGATCTCTCCGACGAGATCTTCGGGCTCGAGCCGCGCGCCGACATCCTGCACCGCGTCGTGCGCTGGCAGCGCGCGAAAGCGCAGCAGGGCACCCACTCGGTCCTCGGCAAGTCGGACGTGTCGTACTCGACCAAGAAGATCTACCGCCAGAAGGGCACCGGCGGCGCTCGCCACGGGTCCCGCAAGGCGCCGACCTTCCGTCACGGCGGCACCTACAAGGGCCCGACCCCGCGCAGCCACGCCCATGACCTCCCGAAGAAGTTCCGGGCGCTCGGTCTGAAGCACGCGCTGTCGGCGAAGGCCGGGGCTGGCCAGCTCATCATCCTCGACTCGCTCGACATGAAGGAAGCCAAGACCGCGGCCCTCGCCAAGGCGGCGAAGGAACTCGGCTGGAAGCGCGTCCTGATCATCGACGGCGCCGAGGTGGATGCGAACTTCGCCCGCGCCGCCGCGAACATCCAGGGCATTGATGTGCTGCCCTCGATGGGCGCCAATGTCTATGACATCCTCAAGCGTGACACGCTCGTGCTCACGAAGGCGGGTGTCGAAGCTCTGGAGGCTCGCCTGAAATGAGCGCGAAAGCTGAACACTACGACGTGATCGTGAAGCCCCTGATCACCGAAAAGGCGACCATGGCCTCCGAGGCCGGAGCGGTCGTCTTCCAGGTGGCCAAGGATGCGACCAAGCCGCAGATCAAGGAAGCGGTCGAGGCGGTCTTCGGCGTGAAGGTGAAGGCGGTCAACACCACCGTCACCAAGGGCAAGACCAAGCGCTTCCGCGGCCAGCCCGGCGTGCGGAGCGACGTGAAGAAGGCCTATGTGACCCTCGAAGAGGGGAACACTATCGACGTCTCTTCGGGGCTCTGATAGAAGGCGCCGAATCTCGCGGCCCCGGGTTCCGGGGCCGCTCGATTTTCTAAACCGGGGACCTTCGGGGCCCTACACCCAACGGACCGACAGGTCCAAAGCTACGGAAGACAGAGAGCATGGCACTCAAGTCGTATAAACCGACGACGCCGGGCCAGCGTGGGCTGGTTCTGATCGACCGTTCGGAGCTTTGGAAAGGTCGCCCGGTCAAGGCCCTCACCGAGGGTCTGACCAAGACGGGCGGCCGGAACAACACCGGACGTGTCACCTCATGGCACAAGGGCGGCGGGGCGAAGCGCCTCTACCGCATCGTTGATTTCAAGCGTCGCAAGTTCGACGTCCCGGCGACCGTGGAACGGATCGAATACGACCCGAACCGCACCGCCTTCATCGCGCTGGTTCGCTACCAGGACGGCGAGCAGGCCTACATCCTCGCCCCCCAGCGCCTCGGCGTGGGCGACCAGGTCATCGCCGGCGCCAAGACCGACGTGAAGCCCGGCAACGCGATGCCCTTCTCCGGCATGCCGATCGGCACGATCGTTCACAACGTCGAGATGAAGCCCGGCAAGGGCGGTCAGATCGCGCGCGCCGCGGGCACCTATGCCCAGTTCGTCGGCCGTGACGGCGGCTACGCCCAGATCCGCCTCTCCTCGGGCGAGCTGCGCATGGTCCGCCAGGAATGCATGGCGACCGTCGGCGCGGTGTCGAACGCCGACCACTCGAACCAGAACCTCGGGAAAGCCGGCCGCAAGCGGCACATGGGCATCCGCCCGACCGTCCGCGGCGTCGCGATGAACCCGATCGACCACCCGCACGGCGGCGGCGAAGGCCGGACCTCCGGTGGCCGTCACCCGGTTACCCCGTGGGGCAAGGGCACCAAGGGCAACCGCACCCGGTCGAACAAGAAGACGGACAAGTACATCGTCCGGTCGCGCCACACGAAGAAAGGGCGTTAATCCATGTCTCGTTCTATCTGGAAGGGCCCCTTCGTCGATTCCTACCTTCTGAAGAAGGCGGAAAAGGCGCAAGCCTCGGGCAAATCGGAAGTGATCAAGATCTGGTCGCGCCGCTCCACCATCCTGCCGCAGTTCGTCGGCCTCACGTTCGGGGTCTACAACGGTCACAAGCACATCCCGGTCAACGTGACTGAGGAGATGATCGGCCAGAAGTTCGGTGAATACTCGCCGACGCGGACCTACTACGGTCACGCCGCCGACAAGAAAGCCAAGAGGAAGTAAGCCATGAGCAAGGAAAAGAATCCGCGCCGCGTGGCCGACAACGAAGCGATGGCCAAGTCCAAGATGCTTCGCACCTCGCCGCAGAAGCTGAACCTCGTCGCCGCGATGATCCGCGGCAAGAAGGTCGAGAAGGCGCTCGCCGACCTGACCTTCTCCAAGAAGCGGATCGCCGAGGACGTGCGCAAGTGCCTGCAGTCGGCAATCGCGAACGCCGAGAACAACCACGGGCTCGACGTCGACGGTCTCGTCGTCGCCGAAGCCTATGTCGGCAAGAACATCACCCTCAAGCGCGGCCGCCCGCGTGCCCGGGGTCGGTTCGGCAAGATCATGAAACCGTTCAGCGAGCTGACCATCAAGGTGCGGCAAGTCGAGGAGCAAGCGTAATGGGTCAGAAGGTCAATCCGATTGGCATGCGCCTCCAGGTCAACCGCACCTGGGACAGCCGCTGGTACGCCGACAAGAAAGACTACGGCAACCTGCTTCTTGAAGACCTCAAGATGCGCGACTTCATCCATGCGGAGTGCAAGCAGGCCGGCGTCTCGAAGGTCATCATCGAACGTCCGCACAAGAAGTGCCGCGTCACGATCCATACCGCCCGTCCCGGTGTCATCATCGGCAAGAAGGGCGCGGACATCGAGACGCTGCGCAAGAAGCTGGCGAACTTCACCGACAGCGAGCTGCACCTCAACATCGTCGAGGTCCGCAAGCCGGAACTGGACGCCATGCTGGTGGCCGAGTCGATCGCCCAGCAGCTCGAGCGCCGGGTCTCGTTCCGCCGCGCGATGAAGCGTGGCGTGCAGAACTCGATGCGCATGGGCGCGCTCGGGATCCGAGTGAACGTCGCCGGTCGTCTCGGCGGCGCCGAGATCGCCCGGACCGAATGGTACCGCGAGGGTCGCGTTCCGCTGCACACGCTGCGCGCCGACATCGACTATGCTCTGGCCGAAGCGACGACCCCCTACGGGATCATCGGCGTGAAGGTCTGGATCTTCAAAGGCGAGATCATGGAGCATGACCCCCAGGCCCACGACCGCAAGGCGGGAGAGGCCCAGGAAGGCCCGGCTCCGCGCGGCCCGCGCCGCGACGCCCGGTAAGGAGTAGAAAAGATGCTGCAACCGAAACGGACAAAGTTCCGCAAACAGCACAAGGGCCGGATCCACGGCGAAGCCAAGGGCGGTTTTGAACTGAACTTCGGCGGCTTCGGCCTCAAGGCAACCGAGCCCGAGCGCATCACCGCGCGGCAGATCGAAGCGGCCCGCCGCGCGATCACCCGCCACATGAAGCGTCAGGGCCGGGTCTGGATCCGCGTCTTCCCGGACACCCCGGTGTCGTCGAAGCCGACGGAAGTCCGGATGGGTAAGGGCAAGGGCTCCGTCGATTTCTGGGCGGCCAAGGTCAAGCCGGGCCGGATCATGTTCGAGATCGACGGCGTGAACGAGACCATCGCCCGCGAGGCGCTCCGCCTCGGCTCGATGAAGCTCCCGGTCAAGACTCGCGTCGTCGTGCGCGAAGACTGGTAAAGCCGACCGAATGAAACGAACAAAGCGCGCCGCGAGGCGCGCTTTTTTTTAACCGAACAATGGGAATATTCTCCTATGGATTGTGGTGGGCGGGTGTTGGGTGTTAGAAGGGTTGAGTTTCAGGCATTCGTAATGACGCACACTATCAAAGCTTCTCGGTCGCTTCGGAAAGCCCATATCTGGTGCGTGGCTACGGTTCTTGTCATGTCGTTCGCTGAGCAAGCGTGTGCTGAAAAAGCAAACGTGCCGTTGCTTACAACGGAAGAAGTTCGGTCGGACTTTGAAGAACATGCTAAAACCTGGGTGTCGATCCCCGAAGTTGCACTAAACGCGATAGTGGCGGCGGAAGATCCCGAATTCTTTTCAAAGCCCGCTCAGAACTCAACGATCACGATCCAGCTCGGGAAGCGCTATATCGTTGTTGTCATGCGGTCGCTTCTGTTCAGGATCACCGCGTTTCACAATGCCACGATCATGGCTCGCGAACTGACGCATTCCGAAATCTTGAATTGGTACGCTCAAGAAGTCTGGCTGGGCAATTTCTGTTTTGGTTTTCCCTCGGCTGGCAAGGCGTATTTCGGCAAGGACGTAGGCGATTTGGATGTTCAGGACTACGCCTTGCTGGCCGCTCTCGTCCAAACTCCGATGAAATATGATCCTATTCGTGTGCCTGAAAAAGCGATGGAAAGGCGAAATCAGGTACTCAACAAGATGCAAGAGGCGGGATTCCTGACTGTATCTGAAGCCACCGATGCTGCCGATACGTCCCTGGGTATTCGCCAGCCCGCGCAAGGCTGCGAACTGAAGTGACGCACCTTCACTGTAGGCCAATCAAACTTTCCCTTGCCCTGTCCTCCCCCCTCCCTTATAGGAACGCATCCTGCGATTCCGGGCTCCCGGATTCGTGGGTCCATCATTGACTCCACCGGGCATCAGGTCACCCGCAAGGGCCTTCCGGTGATGTTGAAAGGAAGATCGGCGAAATGAACGCCCAGGAACTGAACGCGAAGACGCCCGACCAGCTCCGTGACGAGCTTGTCGCGCTCAAGAAGGAGGCCTTCAACCTCCGCTTCCAGCAGGCCACCGGCCAGCTCGAGAACACCGCCCGCATGCGCGCCGTCCGCCGCGACGTCGCCCGCATCAAGACGGTCCTGAACCAGAAAGCCGCTGAAGCGGCGGCGAACTGAGGAAACGAGACATGCCCAAACGTATCCTGCAAGGCGTCGTGACCTCGGACAAGAACGAGCAGACGATCACCGTCCTCGTCGAGCGTCGCTTCAAGCACCCGCTGCTGCACAAGACCGTGCGGAAGTCGAAGAAGTACCGCGCCCATGACGCGCAGAACCAGTTCAAGGTCGGTGACACCGTTCGCATCGAAGAGTGCGCGCCGATCTCGAAGACCAAGCGTTGGACGGTCGTGACGGAGGCCTGAGGCCTAACCCCACGTCCTCCTTCTGAACGAAACCCTGGGGGTCCGGACGACCGGAACAAACCCCAAAGGTCGGGAGAAACCAAATGATCCAGATGCAGACCAATCTGGATGTCGCTGACAACTCCGGCGCGCGCCGGGTTCAGTGCATCAAGGTCCTGGGTGGTTCCCACCGCCGCTACGCCAGCGTCGGCGACATCATCGTGGTGTCGGTCAAGGAAGCCATCCCGCGCGGCCGCGTGAAGAAAGGTGACGTCCGCAAGGCCGTCGTCGTGCGCACCGCCAAGGAAGTCCGTCGCGAAGACGGCACGTCGATCCGCTTCGACCGCAACGCCGCCGTCATCCTGAACAACCAGGGCGAACCGGTCGGCACCCGTATCTTCGGGCCGGTCGTGCGCGAGCTGCGCGCCAAGAACTTCATGAAGATCATCTCGCTGGCTCCGGAGGTGCTCTGATGGCTGCGAAACTGAAAAAAGGCGACACCGTCGTCGTCCTTGCCGGCAAGGACAAGGGCAAGCAGGGCGAAATCCAGTCCGTTGATCCCAAGGCCAACAAGGCCGTGGTCGAGGGCATCAACATCGCCATCCGCCACCAGCGCCAGACCCAGCAGAGCCAGGGCGGCCGCCAGCCGAAGGCGATGCCGGTCGATCTGTCGAACCTCGCGCTCATGGACAAGAACGGCAAAGCGACCCGCGTCGGCTTCCGCATGGAAGGCGACAAGAAGGTCCGTTTCGCCAAGACCACGGGGGACGTGATCTGATGCTCGACGCAGCCAACTACACCCCGCGCCTCAAGGCCGCCTACAAGGACAAGATCCGCGCCGCTCTGAAGGAGGAATTCTCCTACAAGAACGAGATGCAGATCCCGAAGCTTGAGAAGATCGTTCTCAACATGGGCGTCGGCGAGGCCGTGAAGGACACCAAGAAGGTCAAGCAGGCCTCCGAGGAGCTCACGCTCATCGCCGGTCAGAAGGCCGTCGTCACCAAGGCCAAGAAGTCGATCGCCGGCTTCCGCGTCCGTGAAGAGATGCCGCTCGGCACCAAGGTCACGCTGCGCGGCGACCGGATGTACGAATTCCTCGACCGCCTGATCACGATCGCGCTGCCGCGCGTCCGCGACTTCCGCGGCGTCAAGGGCTCCTCGTTCGACGGCCGCGGCAACTACGCGATGGGCCTGAAGGAACACATCGTGTTCCCCGAGATCGACTTTGACAAGGTCGACGAAGTTCTCGGCATGGACATCATCATCTGCACCACCGCGAAAACTGACGCGGAAGCGAAGGCGCTGTTGAAGCAATTCAACATGCCCTTCACCAGCTGATCGCGGAGGAACGACGATATGGCTAAGAAATCCATGGTGAACCGCGAAGTGAAGCGCGCCAAGCTGGTCGAGCAATACGCCGCCAAGCGCGCCGCACTGAAGGAAATCATCGAAGACCAGTCGAAGCCGATGGAAGAGCGCTTCAAGGCCTCGATGAAACTGGCGAAGCTGCCCCGCAACTCCTCGGCGACGCGGATCCACAACCGCTGCCAGCTGACGGGCCGTCCGCACGCCTATTACCGCAAACTCAAGCTCAGCCGCATCATGCTGCGCGATCTCGCCTCGATGGGGCAGATCCCGGGCATGGTGAAGTCGAGCTGGTAAGGAGGTCGAGATATGTCGATGAACGATCCTCTCGGCGATATGCTGACCCGCATCCGCAACGCGCAGATGCGCGGCAAGTCCACCGTCCGCACGCCGGCCTCCAAGCTCCGCGCCTGGGTGCTCGATGTGCTCAAGGACGAGGGCTATATCCGGGGTTATGAAACTGCGACGGCGGCCAATGGCCAGCCGGAGCTGGAAATCAGCCTCAAGTACTTCGAAGGCACGCCGGTGATCCGCGAGATCAAGCGCGTCTCGAAGCCGGGCCGCCGGGTCTATGCCGGCGTCAAGGAGATCCCGTCGGTCCGCCAGGGCCTGGGTGTCTCCATCGTCTCCACGCCGAAGGGCGTGATGTCGGATGCAGCCGCACGGAGCGCCAATGTCGGCGGCGAAGTGCTCTGCACCGTGTTCTAAGGAGGGTTCGATGTCTCGTATTGGCAAGAAACCCGTAACCGTTCCCGCCGGCGTCACCGCCACGGTGTCGGGTCAGCAGGTTGACATGAAGGGCCCGAAAGGCGCGCTTTCGTTCACCGCGACCGACGACGTGACGATCACGCTCGAAGGCAACGAAATCTTGGTGAAGCCGCGCGGCACCTCGAAGCGGGCGCGCCAGCAGTGGGGCATGTCGCGCTCCATGGTGGCGAACCTCGTCGAAGGCGTGACCAAGGGCTTCAAGAAGGAACTCGAGATCAACGGCGTCGGCTACCGGGCCGCGATGCAGGGCAATGTCCTGAAACTGTCGCTCGGCTACAGCCACGAGGTGAACTTCGAGGTCCCGCAGGGCGTGACCGTCACGACCCCGAAGCAGACCGAGATCGTCGTTGAGGGGATCGACCCGCAGCTCGTCGGCCAGGTCGCGGCCAATATCCGCGAATGGCGTGCTCCCGAGCCCTACAAGGGCAAGGGCATCAAGTACAAGAACGAGTTCATCTTCCGCAAGGAAGGCAAGAAGAAGTAAGGACCGGGACAATGGCAAACAGCAAACGGGAACTGTTCCTCAAGCGCCGCCTGCGCGTCCGGAACAAGCTTCGCAAGATGGCCGACGGGCGCGCGCGTCTCTCGGTTCATCGCTCCTCCAAGAACATCAGCGTCCAGCTGATCGACGACGTCAACGGCGTGACGCTCGCCTCGGCCTCCAGCCTCGAGAAGGATCTGGGTGTCGTCGGCAAGAACAACGTCGAAGCGGCGAAGAAGATCGGCGCGGCGATCGCCGAGCGGGCGAAGAAGGCCGGCGTCGAAGCCTGCTACTTCGACCGTGGCGGCTTCCTGTTCCACGGGAAGATCAAGGCGCTCGCCGACGCGGCCCGCGAAGGCGGACTGAAGTTCTGATAATGCGGGTGGCGCCTTCCGTTACGGACGCGCCACCCCGATGATCCGGGCCCCCGATCCGGTCGGGGGCACCTGGATTGGACCTAACGGCGCCATGCCGCGCCATCACGGAAGGAATGCCTTATGGCAGAGAGAGAACAGCGCCGGGATCGCCGCGAACGCGAGGAAACCCCGGAATTCGCCGATCGCCTTGTTGCGATCAACCGCGTGTCGAAGACGGTGAAGGGCGGCAAGCGCTTCGGTTTCGCAGCACTCGTGGTGGTCGGTGACCAGCGCGGCCGCGTCGGCTTCGGCAAGGGCAAGGCCAAGGAAGTGCCGGAAGCGATCCGCAAGGCGACCGAACAGGCGAAGCGTTCGCTCGTTCGCGTGCCGCTGCGCGATGGCCGCACGCTGCACCACGACATCGAGGGCCGTCACGGCGCCGGCAGGGTTGTGATGCGGACGGCTCCGGCCGGTACCGGGATCATCGCCGGCGGCCCGATGCGCGCCGTGTTCGAGATGCTCGGTGTCGCGGATGTCGTCGCCAAGTCGCTCGGCTCGCAGAACCCCTACAACATGATCCGCGCCACGATCGACGGTCTGAAGCAGGAAGCGAGCCCCCGCATGGTCGCGCAGCGTCGCGGCAAGAAGGTCGGCGACATCCTGAAGAAGCCGGAAGCCGCCGAAGCGGCCGAAGCGTAAGGAGACCGGACCATGGCCAAGAAAACCATCGTCGTGAAGCAGATCGCCTCGCCCGCCCGCCGTCCCGCCGTCCAGGCCGCGACGCTCAAAGGGCTCGGCCTCGGCAAGATCAACCGCACCCGCGAGCTCGAGGACACGCCCTCGGTGCGCGGCATGGTCAACAAGATCCCGCATCTCGTGACCATCGTCGAAGAGCGCGGCTGACCTCTCGAAATCCTCGGAGGAGGATTGGAACGCCCCGGGAAACCGGGGCGTTTTTTTATTGGCTGCGACTTGAACAAATGCATGTCGAGGCCCGACGTGTCCGTCGAAACGGCACGCTCCCCGAAAACTTCAATTCCACCGTTGTACCTGCGGACGTGCCGGCAACCGATGGGAAGCCCGAGGTTCGGATTCCAAGGTAAGATCGGCGGCACCATCGGTACGGGAGGGAAATCGCCATGACGTCGACGCCACCATTCGCCGGCGGCTGCCTTTGCGGCGCTATACGGTATGAAATCAGCGCCCCACCATATGATCCGCACTACTGCCACTGCCGTTCATGTCAGAAAGCCGCCGGCGCGCCGGCAATTGCGGGCGCCTTTATTGCGCGAACCGAGTTTCGGATCATCCGCGGCAAGCCCCGGTACTTTCGGTCGTCGGCCGTGGCGGAGCGAGGTTTCTGCAAGGATTGCGGCACGTATCTCATTTACCGACCGCTTATCGCGGAATGGTCGAACTGGATGATCATCACGATTGCATGCCTCGATCATCCGGAGGAGCTTTCCCCCCGGCGACATTATGGAAGCGAGAGCCGGATTCCGTGGTTCGACCCGCAGGGCGAGCTTCCGCATGAGAAGTACGAAGATAATTTCATTGACATTCTCTCAGACGGAAGCCCTGACGAACGGAAGGCGATCCTGGAGCGCTTCGGCGCTCCGTAAGCTGGGCTTATCGCCGGACCAACACGCATGTCCCGCATCAGTGCGATCCCACGACACCATCTGCGACACGCGGAACCCGCACCGCCACGGCTTCCGATTGAGCCAATTTGCTCTGCGACATGCATTGCGCCGGACGCAATGCGGCCCTTCGGGATTGTCTGTAGCCGACCCGGCGTCGGCGGCCTATGCATGCGGTAACGCAAACAGGCCACAGAAAGTACTCTCATGCTTACCCTTTCCCAAACGCCCGGGCTGATCGCGGACACGCTCCGCCTCGTCCGCGAAACGCTCGGCCGCCTCAATGCGGTCACGCTTGCCGAGCCGGCCCCGTACTGGACCGACTACCTGCGCGAAGACCAGAAGCGCGGCTATTGAGCCGACCGTCCCGCGCAGGAGAAACACGCCCCGGCTTGTCCGGGGCGTTTCCGTTCGGGGCGGCTAAGGACGACACCCGATGATTTTCCTGAAGGATTTCTCGTAGACCCCGGTGCTGTGCTAGACTTGCGCCCTTCTACGGTGCACCGTTCTGGTGGTTACGGAGCATATCCGTCACACCAGAGCGATTCTCAGGGGGGAACCATGTCTCAACATTATTCCGGCGGCTGCGAACATCATCCCGTGCGTGTTTCGGCCGAACCGATCGACAATCACGAATGCCATTGCAATGTCTGCAAGAAGGTCACCGGGCAGCACACGACCCATGTGGCGTTCTTCAACCACGGCGACATCAAGACCGACAACGAGGCGGCGATGAAGCGCGTGCCGTTCAACGCCGACAACCCCAACGGCCCCCTCGAGATCTGCCTGTGCGAGAAGTGCAACGCGGTGCTGATGCTCGACGACAAGCAAAAGCGCATCCGCGTCGCGGTGCCGAATGTGATGGGCTACGACGACGCGAAGTTCCCGAAGGCGAGCTACCACGCGTTCTGGGACGAGTCGAAAGGCTACCCGAAGCCCGATGACGGCCGCCCGGTCTACGAGGGGCTTCAGCCCAGCTTCGTTTGGCCGAAGGGGGCATGAGCCACCTCGCACTCGCAACATAGACAAGGGACGCCGCGTGGCATCATGCTCGCGGCGTCCTCGCCTGCCGGCGGCCCGTGGAGGCAAGTCTTGCATCGCGGCATCTTCCCGTCTATACGCCCCCGGTGGTCCATCCGGACCCGATTCACCAATCAAGAAATGCCGTGTGGCCCCATCCGTCGCTGGCGGGGCTCTTCCGGCCAAGGAGAAGCGACATGAAACTGAATGAACTCCGGGACAATCCCGGCGCCGCCAAGAAATCCAAGCGCGTCGCGCGCGGCCCGGGCTCGGGCAAGGGCAAGACCGCCGGTCGCGGCATCAAGGGTCAGAAATCCCGTTCGGGCGTGGCCATCGGCGGCTATGAAGGCGGCCAGATGCCGCTCTACCGGCGCCTGCCGAAGCGCGGCTTCACCAAGCCGAACGCCAAATCCTTCGCCGTGGTCAACCTCGGCCAGCTCCAGGCCTTCGTCGATGCCGGCAAGCTCGACGCAAAGGCCGAGATCACCGAGGACGTGCTGGTTGCCTCGGGTGTCGTCCGCCGCAAGCTCGACGGCGTCCGCGTGCTCGCCAAGGGTGAGATCAAGGCCAAGCTGAAGCTCGCCGTCACCGGCGCCTCCAAGGCTGCGATCGAAGCGGTCGAGAAGGCCGGCGGCTCGCTTTCGGTCGCGACGGTGGCTGCGGCCGAATAAGGTGTTGTGGGCAGCCCGCGCGGCGCTTACATAGGCACGAGTTTTCCAAGCGCCGCCGACCGGAAAACGGTTCGGCGGCGCTCTCACATGAGAGAGACCGGAATGGCATCTGCTGCAGAGCAAATGGCGGCGAACCTGAGCTGGGGGGCCCTCGGCAAGGCCACAGACCTTCGCCAACGCATCTTCTTCACCATCGGACTGCTGATCGTCTACCGCCTCGGCACCTATATTCCGGTGCCCGGCATCGATGCGGTCGCGCTGCGGGAGTTCATGCAGAGCGCAGGCCAGGGCATTGGCGGCATGTTGCAGATGTTCACCGGCGGCGCGCTCGGCCGAATGGGGATCTTCGCGCTCGGCATCATGCCCTACATCTCGGCCTCGATCATCGTCCAGCTTCTAACCGCGATGGTGCCGGCGCTGGAGCAGCTCAAGAAAGAGGGCGAGCAGGGCCGCAAGAAGATCAACCAGTACACCCGCTACGGCACCGTCCTTCTTGCCACGTTCCAGGCTTACGGCCTTGCCAAGAGCATCGAGGCAGGCAGCCTCGCGCATGATCCCGGCCTCTTCTTCGAGGCGGCCTGCGTCATCACGCTGGTCGGCGGCACGATGTTCCTGATGTGGCTCGGCGAGCAGATCACCGCCCGCGGCGTCGGCAACGGCATCTCGCTGATCATCTTCGTCGGCATCATCGCCGAAGTTCCGGGCGCGCTGGCCCAGTTCTTCGAACAGGGCCGGATCGGCGCGATCTCTGCGCCGGCGATCATCGGTGTGATCCTCATGATCGTCGCGGTCATTGCCTTCGTCGTGTTCATGGAGCGCGCGCTGAGGAAGATCCACATCCAGTATCCGCGCCGCCAGGTCGGCATGAAGATCTATGATGGTTCGTCCTCGCACCTGCCGATCAAGGTCAACCCGGCGGGCGTGATCCCGGCGATCTTCGCCTCATCGCTGCTGCTGCTGCCGACCACGATCTCGACCTTCTCGGGGGCGCAGACCGGGCCGATCATGTCGACGATCCTGGCCTATTTCGGCCCCGGCCAGCCGCTCTATCTTCTCTTCTTCGTGGCGATGATCGTGTTCTTCGCCTACTTCTACACGGCCAACGTCTCGTTCAAATCCGACGACGTGGCCGAGAACCTGAAGAACCAGGGCGGCTTCATCCCGGGTATCCGGCCGGGTCAGAAGACGATCGACTATCTCGATTATGTCGTGGCGCGCATCCTCGTGGTCGGCTCCGCCTATCTCGCCGCTGTCTGTCTCCTGCCCGAGATCCTACGCTCGCAGCTGGCGATCCCGTTCTACTTCGGCGGCACCTCGGTGCTGATCGTGGTCTCGGTCACGATGGACACGATCAACCAGATCCAGTCGCATCTCCTGGCCCACCAGTACGAGGGGCTGATCGAGAAGTCGCAGCTGCGCGGCAAGAAGCGCGGCGGCGCGAAGAAGGCGCCCGCGCGTCGTTAACATGCGCCCCGGCTCTTGCCGGGGCGTTCGGTATCCGATTGTATGCGGGCGGTGACTCGACGGCGGATTCGTATTGAACCCCGCCCGCGACAAAAGGGGGACGCATGACGAATATCATCCTTCTCGGACCGCCGGGGGCGGGCAAGGGAACCCAGGCCCGCCGCTTGGTGGAGGAACGCGGGCTGGTGCAGCTTTCGACCGGCGACATGCTGCGCGAGGCCAAGGACTCCGGCACCGAGATGGGCAAGATCGTCGCCGACGTCATGGCGCGCGGCGATCTCGTGACGGATGAGATCGTCATCGGCCTGATCGAGGAGAAGCTCGACGGCGAGAAGGTCGGCGGCTTCATCTTCGACGGCTTCCCGCGCACGCTGGCGCAGGCCGATGCGCTCGGCGCGCTGCTCGCGCGCAAGGGCGAGACGCTCGACGCGGTGATCGAGATGCGGGTGGACGACGCGGCCCTCGTGGACCGGATCTCCGGCCGCTTCACCTGCGGTGCCTGCGGCGAGGTCTATCACGACACCACCAAGCCGACGAAGATCGAGGGGACGTGTGACGAATGCGGCTCGACCGACCTCAAGCGCCGCGCCGACGACAATGCCGAGAGCCTCAGGCAGCGCCTGATGGAATACTACAAGAAGACCTCGCCGCTCATCGGCTACTACTACCATGCCGGCAACCTCGCGACCGTCGACGGGCTGGCTGCGATTGATGACGTTGCGAAATCCGTCGCTGCCGTGCTGGATCGGTGACCGATGGCTTGACCTCGGCGGGGAAACCCACTAGGTCACGGCGTCTCGTTTGAGAATCGTCTTGATTTGACGGGTTTTGGCCCGACCGAATCAATCAGGAAAAGAGCCGGCCCGATGGTGTCGCACCCTCGGGCCACTGTTGTGAAAAAAGGTTCCGGCGCTACGGAACCGCAACGAAAGGACAGAACGCGTGGCACGTATCGCTGGCGTCAACATCCCGACGGGGAAACGCGTCCCCATCGCCCTTCAGTATATCCACGGCATCGGTAACGACGTTGCCCACAAGATCTGTGAGGCGGTCAACATCGAAACCACCCGCCGTGTGAACGAGCTTTCGGACGCCGAAGTGCTCGCGATCCGCGAGCATATCGACGCCAACTACACGGTCGAGGGCGATCTCCGCCGCGAAGTCCAGATGAACATCAAGCGTCTGATGGACCTCGGCTGCTACCGTGGCCTGCGTCACCGCCGCAACCTGCCCGTCCGCGGTCAGCGGACCCACACCAACGCCCGCACCCGCAAGGGCCCGGCAAAAGCCATTGCCGGCAAGAAGAAGTAAGGGGAGGGCAGAGACATGGCTCGTGACAAGACCCGCATGAAGAAGAAGGAACGCAAGAACATCGCCGCCGGCGTTGCTCATGTGAATTCCTCGTTCAACAATACCAAGATCCTGATCTCCGACGTCCAGGGCAACGCCATCGCGTGGTCCTCGGCCGGCACGATGGGCTTCAAGGGTTCGCGCAAGTCGACCCCCTACGCCGCCCAGATGGCCGCCGAAGACGCCGGCAAGAAGGCGCAGGAGCACGGCGTCAAGACCCTCGAGGTCGAGGTTCAGGGCCCCGGTTCGGGCCGTGAATCGGCGCTCCGCGCGCTCGCGGCCGTCGGCTTCAACATCACCTCGATCCGTGATGTGACGCCGATCGCGCACAACGGCTGCCGTCCGCCGAAGCGCCGCCGCGTCTGACAGGCTTTTTGCAGCCCGGGCCGCGCGGCAAGCGCGGCCCGGGTCGCTTTCGTTTTTATCCTCGGGCGTTCCCGGATTTCGGACATGGACCGGGAACAGGTATGGAGGCAGAACGCATGATCCACAAGAATTGGGCCGAGTTGATCAAGCCGCAGCAGCTTGACGTGAAGCCGGGCAACGACCCGCAGCGCCAGGCGACGCTGGTCGCCGAACCGCTTGAGCGCGGCTTCGGCCTGACGCTCGGCAACGCCCTGCGCCGGGTGCTGATGTCCTCGCTCCAGGGCGCGGCCATCACCAGCGTCCAGATCGACAACGTCCTGCACGAGTTCTCCTCGATCGCGGGCGTGCGCGAGGACGTCACCGACGTGGTGCTCAACCTAAAGGGTGTGTCGCTCAAGATGGAAGTCGAGGGGCCGAAGCGCCTTTCGATCTCCGCCAAGGGGCCGGGCGTCGTCACCGCGGGCGACATCTCTGAGTCGAACGGCATCGAGGTTCTGAACAAGGACCATGTGATCTGCCACCTCGACGAGGGCGCGGATCTCTTCATGGAACTGACCGTCGACACCGGCAAGGGCTACGTCGCTGCCGACAAGAACCGCCCGGAAGATGCGCCGATCGGCCTCATTCCGATCGACGCCATCTACTCGCCGGTCAAGAAGGTGTCGTACGAAGTGCAGCCGACCCGTGAGGGCCAGGTGCTCGACTACGACAAGCTGACGATGAAGATCGAGACCGACGGCTCGCTGACGCCGGACGACGCGGTGGCCTATGCCGCCCGCATCCTGCAGGACCAGCTCGGCATCTTCGTCAACTTCGACGAGCCGGAATCGGCGCAGAAGGGCGAGGCCGACGAGGGGCTGGAGTTCAACCCGCTCCTGCTCAAGAAGGTCGACGAGCTCGAGCTTTCGGTACGTTCGGCGAACTGCCTCAAGAACGACAACATCGTCTATATCGGCGATCTGATCCAGAAGACCGAAGCCGAGATGCTGCGCACCCCGAACTTCGGCCGCAAGTCGCTCAACGAGATCAAGGAAGTGCTCTCGGGCATGGGCCTTCACCTCGGCATGGATGTCGAGGACTGGCCGCCGGAGAACATCGAGGATCTCGCCAAGCGGTTCGAAGACCAGTTCTGATTGACTTTGCGGGGGCCGTCGCCTAAACGGCCCCCCTAAATGCCCGGAATGCCGGGGAAAACAAGGGCCGACGGCCCCAAGGAGAGCGGACCGAGGACCACGGCCGCCGGACAAAGCAAAACGCAGACCAGGAGATTACAATGCGTCACGCTCGCGGCTACCGCCGTCTGAACCGCACCCATGAGCACCGCAAGGCGCTCTTCGCCAACATGGCCGGGTCGCTCATCGAACACGAACAGATCAAGACCACCCTTCCGAAGGCGAAGGAACTGCGTCCGATCATCGAAAAGCTGATCACACTCGCCAAGCGCGGCGACCTGCATGCCCGCCGTCAGGCGGCCGCTCAGCTCAAGCAGGACAAGCATGTCGCGCGCCTGTTCGAGATCCTCGGGCCGCGCTACAAGGAGCGCCAGGGCGGCTATGTCCGCGTGCTGAAGGCGGGTTTCCGCTACGGCGACATGGCGCCGATGGCGATCATCGAATTCGTCGATCGCGACACCTCGGCCAAGGGCGCTGCCGACCGGGCTCGCACGGAAGCCGAGGAAGCCTCCGAGGCGTAAGCATCCGGTTGACCGAGTGTAAGAAAAAACCCCGTCGCGAAAGCGGCGGGGTTTCCTCATTAAACATAATGATACTCTTTACACGATAAACAGCGCTCGTCAGTTCGGTTCGAAACGCGCGCTCCGCCGATCGGTGCCGACCTTCTCCGCCATCGTGTCGATCATGGAGGAAAGCTGTGCATCGGCAATCGGCGTTGCACCGAGGAACTCCAACAAGTCCGTTCGGGCGGTTTCAGGCAACCGCATGAGTCTTGCAAAGAGGCCGGGATTGATCGTACGCAATGTAATGCCTCTAACAACGCAGCCAACATCGTTCAATTTACGGTTGACTGCCCGCAAGGCAACTTGTCTAAAAGGACATGTCCGAAATGCCAATACTTGATCCGGTACTACACTCGTTGGCGTTGATGGCGCCCGCTGGCTATTTCATCGGTCTGCACATCCGCTACGCATCACCCCTGATGCAGTTCTCGAACTACAATCAGGACTGGCTGGATCACTATACGGAGAAGGCTTTCGCTTTGCGGGATCCGACGATTGCATGGGGATTCAGTACTGAGGGCGCATGCCGCTGGAGCGAGATCGACATTCCCGATCCGTTCGGCCTGTTCCGGGAAGCCAAGGAATTCGGACTGAAATTCGGGCTGACGGTCTCTTGCGGACCGGTCCGGTCCCGAACGATATCGAGTTTTGCGCGCGCAGACCGCGACTTCACGGATTCCGAGATCGAAAAGATCTCGGAACTTGTTCGGCGACTTCACGACATAACCGAGCCGCCGGAAAGCCTGACCACGGCACAGATCGAAGCCCTGAAGCTCATCGCGGCGGGGGACCGGCACGCGGCTGCAGCAGCCAAGTTGAAAATCTCCGAGAGTGCGCTAAAGGCGCGTCTGATGTCTGCACGGCAAAAACTGCTCGCCCGCACGACAGCGGAGGCTATCCAGCGCGCTAAAGATTACAGGCTGATGTAACCAGATGTCGGTCTTTCGTTTGCATGCAGGGTTAGAGAAATCAACCAAGCTGGAGACTCTACATGCAAACCACCGTCCTCTCGTTCGAGAATCTTCATAACCACGGAGAGCTGTTCGCCAATCTGTTCCGGGCGCGCAAGCAGTCCTTCATCGTCGAAAAGCGATGGGATCTGCCCGAGGCGCTGGACATGGAGTACGATCAGTACGACACGCCGGCCAGCCGCTGGATCGCGATTCACGACGAGGTAGGCCAGGTCTATGCCGGCATTCGCCTGACCCCGACCACGGCGCGCTGCGGCATCTACTCCTACATGATCCGTGACGCTCAGCGCGGGCTGCTCTCGTCGCTGTCGGCGGACCTCCTCTACGAGGAGGCGCCGGTCGATCCATACTGCTGGGAATGCACGCGGGTCTTCGTGCTCCACTCGACGCCGCAGATGATCCGGCGTCGCGTCCATGCCTACATGGTCGAGGCCATGGTCAAGTCGGCGCGCGAACTCGGCGCGACCCAGCTTATCGCAATCACGCCGGCGAACTGGCCGCGCTGGTACGGCCGCTGCGGTCTCACCGCGAAGGGAATCGGGCCGGTCATGTACATCGATGACGGCGACTACCAGTGCGTGCAGATCGAGCTCGCGTCGAAGCTGCATTGACCTGATCGCGGTTGCCACTCCGTCCAGCGGGTCTCTGGGGATATTTCTATCGCCTCTTCCTCGGCCCCGTTGGCGGCAGTAAGAACGACACATGTCAGACCTGTTCGACCAACCCGCATCCCGAGCCGCGCCGTCCGCGCTGCGCCCCCTGGCCGACCGGCTTCGGCCGGCCGCGCTCGACGCGGTCATCGGCCAGGACAAGGTGCTGTCGCCCGACGGGCCGCTCGGCGCGATGCTCGCCTCCGGCAGCCTGTCGTCGCTGATCCTCTGGGGGCCGCCCGGCGTGGGCAAGACTACGATCGCCCGGCTCCTTGCCGACGCGACCGATCTCGCCTTCGTCCAGATCAGCGCGATCTTCACCGGCGTGCCGGAGCTTCGCAAGGTCTTCGAGGCGGCGAAGCTTCGCCGCACCCAGGGCCGCGGCACGCTCCTCTTCGTCGACGAGATCCACCGCTTCAACAAGGCCCAGCAGGACGGCTTCTTGCCGCATATGGAGGACGGCACGATCCTCCTCGTCGGCGCCACGACCGAGAACCCTTCGTTCGAACTTAACGCCGCGCTTCTGAGCCGCGCCCAGGTGATTGTGCTCGAACGGCTCTCGCTCGCCGATCTCGAACGCCTCTCGCAACGGGCCGAACAGGAACTCGGCCGCGCCCTGCCGCTCGCGCCCGCGGCGCGCGAGGCGCTTCTGGAGATGGCCGATGGCGATGGCCGCGCGCTGCTCAACCTCATCGAACAGGTCGCCGCCTGGAAGATCGACAAGCCGCTCGGCACCGAGGCGCTCGCCCAGCGGCTGATGCGCCGCGCCGCGAAATACGACAAGTCCGGCGAGGAACATTACAACCTCATCTCCGCCCTGCACAAATCGGTGCGCGGCTCCGATCCCGACGCGGCACTCTACTGGTTCGCCCGCATGCTCGAGGGCGGCGAGGATCCGCGCTTCCTCGCCCGCCGCATCACCCGGATGTCGGTCGAGGATATCGGCCTCGCCGATCCGCAGGCGCAGACCGTCTGCCTCCATGCCTGGGAGACCTATGAGCGGCTCGGTAGCCCGGAGGGCGAACTGGCGCTGGCCCAGGCCGTGACCTATCTCGCGCTCGCGCCGAAATCGAACGCGGGCTATGTCGCCTACAAGGCCGCCCGCGCCGCCGCTCGCGCAACCGGGTCGGAGCCGCCGCCGAAACACATCCGGAACGCGCCGACGACGCTGATGAAAGAACAGGGCTACGGCAGCGGCTACGCCTATGACCACGACGCCGAGGATGGGTTCTCGGGCCAGAGCTATTTCCCCGAGACGATGAAGCGCCCGGTCTTCTACTACCCCGTCGAACGCGGCTACGAGCGCGAGCTGAAAAAGCGCGTCGAATGGTTCGCCAAGCTCCGCGACAAGCGCGGCGCCTGATCTTCCACTTGGACGAAATATCCTCAGAGGGGAACTGGCCGAAGGCCAAGAGGGGGCAGACAGCCCCCTTGCCCGGTTGACTTTGCGCGCCCGGCGGAAGAGGAAGGCGCCATGATCCTGACCCTTCTCCAGGTGGCCCTCGGCGGCGCGATCGGCGCCTCGGCCCGCTACATGACGAACGTCGCCGCGATGCGGCTGATCGGCCCCGGCTTTCCCTGGGGCACGGTCACGGTCAACGTCGTCGGCTCCTTCCTCATGGGCGCGCTCGTGGTCTTTCTCGCGCATCGCGACGGGATGCGGCTCGCGCCCTTCCTGATGACCGGGGTGCTCGGCGGCTTCACCACGTTCTCGGCCTTCTCGCTCGACGCGCTGACGATCTGGGAGCGCGGCCAGACCATGCTCGCCGCCGCCTATGTGCTGGGTTCGGTCACGCTTTCGCTCGCCGCCATCGTCGCCGGCATGGCCGCAGTTCGGGGGATCTACGCATGAGCGGGGTGAAGATGCTGACCGTCGCTGCCGACGAGGGCGAGAGCCGGCTCGACCGCTGGCTCAAGAAACGCTTCCCCGAGATCACGCAAGGTGCGGTCGAGAAGCTCTGCCGCACCGGCCAGATCCGCGTCGATGGCGGCCGCGTCAAGGCCTCGACCCGGGTCGTGCCGGGCCAGCAAGTCCGGGTCCCGCCGCTGCAGGCCTCCGCGCCGTCCGCGCCGAAGCCCGAGGCCGGCATCAGTGACGCGGACGCGAAGATGATCCAGGCCGCCGTTCTCTGGAAGGACGAGCATATCATCGCGCTCAACAAACCGCCCGGCCTGCCGAGCCAGGGCGGATCCGGGCAGGGCAACCGCCACGTCGACGGCCTGACCGGCGCCCTGATGTTCGGCTACAAGGACCGGCCGAAGCTGGTCCACCGGCTCGACAAGGACACGTCTGGCGTCCTGCTCCTTGCCCGCACTGACCGCGTCGCCCGCGCCCTCAGCGAGGCGTTCCGCGCCCGCACGACGCGCAAGATCTACTGGGCCGCGGTCGCCGGCCTGCCCAATCCGCGGATGGGCACCGTGCGCTTCGGCCTCGTCAAGGCACCGGGCCACGGCCGCGGCGGCGAGGGCGAGAAGATGGTCGCCATCCATCCTTCGAAGGTCGAGGCGACCGAGGGCGCCAAGCGCGCCACGACCGATTACGCGGTGCTCGACGCTCTCGGCACCCGCGCCGCCTGGGTCGCGCTGGTGCCGATCACCGGGCGCACCCACCAGCTCCGCGCCCATATGGCAGAGCTTGGCCACCCGATCGTCGGTGACGGCAAGTACGGCGGCTCGGGGCAGGAGAACCTCGGCGACGGCTGGGGCGCCCAGCTCGGCGGCGAGATCAGCCGCAAGCTGCATCTCCACGCCCGCTCCATCGGCTTCGACCACCCGATCACCGGCAAGCGCATCACCCTGACCGCGCCCCTGCCGGACCACATGAAGCGCACCTGGAAGACTGTGGGCTGGTCCGAGGCTGAGGCGCCCGCCGACCCGTTCGCGGACGAGACATGACGGAAGACCTCAGGCTCGTCGTCTTCGATGTCGACGGCACGCTCGTCGATAGCCAGAATCATATCCACGCCGCGATGAGCCATGCCTTCACTTCCATCGGCCTGCACCTGCCGCCGCGCGACCGCATCCTCGCGATCGTCGGCCTGTCCCTGCCCGAGGCGATGGCCCGGCTGGTGCCGGAGCATGGCCCGGATACCCGTGCGGAGCTTGTCGAGGCCTACAAGCAGAGCTTTGCCACGCTCCGCGCCGGTCCACTCTCACCGCTTTTCGAAGGCGCGGTCGACATGCTGACGACGCTCGCCGAACGGCCGGACGTGCTGCTCGGCGTGGCGACCGGCAAGTCGCGGCGCGGGCTGAGGCATATCCTCGACGCGCACGGCCTGGCGGGGCATTTCGTCACCGCCCAGGTCGCCGACGACCATCCGTCAAAGCCGCATCCCTCGATGCTGCACGCGGCACTCGCCGAAACCGGGGCCCCGGCGGCACGCGCGGTGATGATCGGCGACACGAGCTACGACATCGAGATGGGCCGTGCCGCGGGGTTCCACACGATCGGCGTCACATGGGGCTACCATCGGCGCGAGGCGCTCGAAGCGGCTGGGGCGGGGCAGGTGATCGCGGACTTCGCCGCCCTCCTGCCGGCATTGGAACGGATCTGGGAGGCGTCATGAGCGGCTGGAAGGCGAAGCGGTTCTGGAAAACGGTTGCGGTCGTCGAGGCCGAGGGCGGCTACGGCGTCACACTCGACGCGCGCCCGGTTCGCACGCCGGCCAAGTGTGCGCTCGTCCTGCCCACGCGCGCCATGGCCGAGGCCATCGCCGCCGAGTGGGAGGCTGTCGAGAAAGAGGTCGATCCGCGCCGGATGCCGGTGACCCGCGCCGCCAACGCCGCCATTGACAAGGTGGCGCCGCAGTTCGACGAGGTGGCGACGCTGATAGCGGCCTATGGCGGCACCGATCTTCTCTGTTACCGTGCCGTAGCGCCCGAGGCGCTGGCCGAGGCGCAGGCCGCGGCATGGGATCCGCTTCTTGATTGGGCGGCCCGCGAATACGGAGCCCGGCTCAACGTTACCCGAGGTGTGGTGCCGGTCGCCCAACCGGCCGAAAGCCTTGTCCGGCTCACGGCGGCCGTCCGCGCCCTGAGCCCCTTCGAGCTTACCGCGCTGCATGACCTCGTCAGTCTCAGCGGCTCGCTCGTCCTCGGCCTCGCGGCGACGCGGCCGGAGTTCGATTCCGAGACCCTCTGGCGGCACTCGCGTTTCGACGAGGACTGGCAGACGGAGCAGTGGGGCGAGGACGAAGAAGCCGTGGCGGCCGCCCGGATGAAACGGGACGATTTCCTGTTCGCGCGGCATTTTTGGAACATTTCGGAAGATAGACGATAACAATCTTTCGCCGCGTCTTCCGCGCGACCGGTCCGCCGTTACCGAATTGCGGTAAGTGCAGAGTTTGGCGCGAATGCCCGCTTGACGGGCGACAGCCATCTGTCAACACTGCGCGTAGTGGGGGCAACCCCCTATAATCGGCGCCAGGACCACCTGGCCTATCAATCCGCTCGGGGAGGGCGGAAACTCAGGAAGAGGTAAGTATGAAAAAATCCGTATTCCTCGGAACGCTGGCGGCTTCCGCTTTGCTGGCTGGATACGCGTCGGCGGCCACTCTCGACGACGTCAAGGCCCGAGGCGAGCTGTTCTGCGGCGTGAACACCGCGCTCACCGGTTTCGCGCAGCCCGATGCCAGCGGCAACTGGCAGGGCTTCGACGTCGCGATTTGCAAGGCCGTCGCGGCCGCCGTGCTGGGCGATGCCTCGAAGGTCAAGTACGTCCCGACCACGACCGAGACCCGCTTCACCGCGCTCGCCTCGGGCGAGGTGGACCTGCTCGCGCGCAACACGACCTGGACCTATTCGCGTGACGCTGACCTCAAGTTCACCTTCACCGGCGTGAACTACTATGACGGCCAGGGCTTCATGGTCCGCAAGGACCTCGGCGTGTCCTCGGCCAAGGAACTCGACGGCGCCACCGTCTGCATCCAGACCGGCACCACCACGGAACTGAACCTGGCCGACTACTTCAAGGCCAACAACATGACCTACCAGCCGGTTCCGATCCAGACCAACGCCGAGGGCGAGCAGCAGTATCTCGCCGGCGCCTGCGACGCCTATACGACCGACGCGTCGGGCCTCGCCGCGACGCGGGCGATCTTCGCCGACCCGGAGAACCACATCATCCTTCCGGAGATCATCTCCAAGGAGCCGCTCGGGCCGCTCGTTCGCCACGGAGACGACCAGTGGGCCGACATCAACCGCTGGGTGCTGAACGCGCTGGTCGCGGCGGAAGAGTACGGTGTGACCTCGGCCAACGTCGAAGAGCTCTCGAAGGGGACGCAGAACCCCGAGATCAACCGCCTGCTCGGCACCGAGGGCGATCTCGGCGCTATGATGGGCCTCGACAACGAGTGGGCCAAGCGCGTCATCGCCGCTAACGGCAACTACGGCGAGATCTTCGCCGCCAATATCGGCGAAGCGACGCCAATCGGTCTCGCCCGCGGCCTGAACGCGCAGTGGACCCAGGGCGGCCTGCTCTACGCGCCGCCGTTCCGCTGATCGGAAAAGATCGAGGGGCGCGTCCGCAAGGGTGCGCCCCTTCCGCCTCGGCATCAGGGAGAGCCGGCGCGCGAGGGGCACAAAGACCCCGTTGAACTGGCGAACGCCAGACCCGCGCCCCGGACTGGGGAAAAAACATGACAACAATGACTGACGCACCGAAGCCTGGCTTTCGGTTGAGCATGCTCATCTACGATACCCGCTATCGTTCGATGACCATCCAGATCGTCGTTCTGTTCCTGTTCATGGCGGGCGCCGCCTGGCTTGTGGACAACACGATCAAGAACCTCGCCACGCTCGGCAAGGATTTCAGCTTCGCCTTCCTGTGGAACCGGGCCGGCTACGACATCAACCAGGTGCTGGTCGCCTATACCAATGACAGCACGCACGGCAGGGCGCTGCTGATCGGGTTGCTGAACACGCTCCTCGTCTCTGCGATGGGCTGCGTGGCCGCGACGGTCATCGGCATCTTCGTCGGCGTGCTGCGGCTCTCGAAGAACTGGCTCGTGGCGCGGATCATGACCGTCTATGTCGAGGTCTTCCGCAACGTGCCGGTGCTCCTGTGGATCCTGATCGCGCTCGCGATCTTCACAGATGTCACACCGCAGCCGCGCGATTTCCGCGCAACCGACGAGATGATCGCGGCGGGCGAGGCGCCCAAGGCGTCGATGCTGCTCTTCGACAGCGTCGCGATCACCAACCGCGGCACCTATGTGCCCGAGCCGCTGTTCTCCCGCAGCCTCGGCAACATCGACATCGGGATTTTCCTCATCAGCATCGACCTTCTCGCCTTCCTCGCCGCCGTCATCGGCGGGTTCCTCGCCTACCGGGCGATCGGCACCCATGCGACCAAGGTCCAGGAGGCCACCGGCGTCCGGCCGAAGACCTTGTGGAAGAGCCTCCTCGTGACCATCGTGCCGCCTGTCGCGGTGCTCTGGGCGCTGGGCTTCCACCTTGGCTATCCCGAGCTCAAGGGCTTCAACTTCACTGGCGGCATCAACATCTCGAACGCGCTGATGGCGCTGTGGCTCGGGCTGACGCTCTACACCGCGGCCTTCATCGCCGAGATCGTGCGCGCCGGGATCATGGCCATCTCCAAGGGCCAGACCGAGGCAGCCTACGCGCTCGGCCTGCGTCCGCGCCGGACGATGAGCCTCGTCATCCTGCCGCAGGCGCTGCGGGTCATCATTCCGCCCCTGATCTCTCAGTTCCTCAACCTGACCAAGAACTCGTCTCTCGCGATCGCGGTCAGCTACATGGACCTGCGCGGTACGCTGGGCGGAATCACGCTGAACCAGACCGGCAAGGAGCTGGAATGCATCCTGCTGATGATGCTCATCTACCTGGCGATCAGCCTCATGATCTCGGCCGGGATGAACGTCTACAACAATGCCGTCCGGCTGAAGGAGCGCTGAGATGAGCAACTCACAAGCAAATTCGGCCGTCTATGTCCGCGACGCCATGCTGCCGGCGGAACACCCGCCGGCGATGGAAACCGGGATCATCAAGTGGCTACGCGAGAACCTGTTCTCCGGGCCCTTGAACACGATCCTGACTCTCGTCGGGCTCGTGGCGATCTATTCGGTGCTTTCCGGGATCCTGCCGTGGCTGTTCCGTTCGGTCTGGGTCGCAAATTCGCTCGGCGAATGCCGCTCGATCATCACGGCCACCTTCGGCGAAGGCGCGACCGGCGCCTGCTGGGCGGTGATCCGCGAACGCTGGACGCAGTTCATCTTCGGCTTCTACCCGTCGCATCTCTACTGGCGGCCGGTCCTGGCCTTCCTGCTTCTGCTCGCAGCGCTCGCGCCGGTGCTGTTCACCCATCTGCCGCGCAAGTCGCTGTGGTTCAGCATCCTCTATCCCGCGCTCGGCTTCTGGCTCCTGTGGGGTGGGACGATCTGGATCCCGGTCGTGGCGATGGCCGGTTTCGCCCTCGGCTGGCTCGCGCTTCGCGTCCTGCAGCCCATCGGCGGCACGATCCTCGCCACCATCGCGGCCGTGGTCGTGCCGATCCTGTGGTGGCTCCTGCTCGCCGGGCCGGTCGCGCAGCAGCTGCAGGCGATCTTGCCCATCGGGATCGAGGCGGTCCGCTCCGACAAGTTCGGCGGCTTCGTCCTCGCCTTCACGATCGGCATCACCGGCATCGCCTTCTCGCTGCCGATGGGGATCATCCTCGCGCTCGGCCGGCGGTCGGACATGCTCCTGGTCAAGGCGCTCTGCGTCGGCTTCATCGAGTTCATCCGCGGCGTGCCGCTGATCACGCTCCTGTTCACTGCCTCGCTGCTCCTGAACTACTTCCTGCCGCCGGGCACCAACTTCGACATCATCCTGCGCGTCATCATCATGGTCACGCTCTTCTCGGCGGCCTATATCGCCGAGGTGATCCGGGGCGGCCTCGCGGCGCTTCCGCGCGGCCAGTACGAGGCGGCCGACGCGCTCGGGCTCGACTACTGGAAGGCGCAGCGGCTAATCATCATGCCGCAGGCGCTGAAGATCTCGATTCCCGGCATCGTGTCGTCCTTCATCGGGCTCTTCAAGGACACGACCCTCGTGATCTTCGTCGGCCTTCTCGATCCGCTGAAAGGCATCACCGACGCCGTGCGCGCCTCCATCGAATGGAAGGGCATCTACTGGGAGCCCTACATCTTCGTCGGCGGCATTTTCTTCCTCATCTGCTTCAGCATGTCGCGCTACTCGATGTATCTCGAGCGCAAGCTGCAGCGTGAACACCGTTAAGGAGTAATCCCATGTCGGACCCGCATGCCGTTACCCGTAAGATCGACCGCAGCCATATGCAGGTCAGCGACGAGGTGGCGATCCAGATTTCCGGAATGAACAAGTGGTACGGGGCGTTCCATGTGCTCCGCGATATCAACATGACCGTCAACCGGGGGGAGCGGATCGTCATCTGCGGTCCCTCCGGTTCGGGCAAGTCCACGCTCATCCGCTGCATCAACCGCCTCGAGGAGCATCAAAAAGGCCAGATCGTCGTTGACGGGATCGAGCTGACCTCGGACCTCAAGAACATCGACAAGGTGCGCTCCGAGGTCGGGATGGTGTTCCAGCACTTCAACCTCTTCCCGCACCTGACGATCCTCGAGAACTGCACGCTCGCGCCGATCTGGGTCAGGAAGGTGCCAAAGCGGGAAGCCGAGGAAACCGCGATGCATTTCCTCGAGAAGGTGAAGATCCCCGAACAGGCCCATAAATACCCCGGCCAGCTCTCGGGCGGCCAGCAGCAGCGGGTGGCAATCGCCCGCTCGCTCTGCATGAAGCCTCGGATCATGCTCTTCGACGAGCCGACTTCGGCCCTGGACCCCGAGATGATCAAGGAAGTGCTCGACACGATGATCGAGCTCGCCGAGGAGGGAATGACGATGCTCTGCGTGACCCACGAGATGGGCTTCGCCCAGGCCGTGGCGAACCGCGTGATCTTCATGGACCAGGGCCAGATCGTGGAACAGAACGAGCCGAAGGAGTTCTTCAACAATCCGCAATCGGACCGGACCAAGCTGTTCCTGAGCCAGATCCTCGGCCACTGACGTCGAAAACGACAAAGGCCCCGGCGATGCGCCGGGGCCTTTTGTATTTGAATCCTCAGCCGCGTCCGGAGGGAACGAAAAAGTCGAGCACGCTGCCCGAGCCCGGCTGGACGTCGGCCCAGGTCTCGATCTGGAAATCGACGACCAGGGTCGCGGCGGTCGGGTAGCGGGCGAAATCCGGATCTATCGGCGGCCGGGCCGACAGCGAGGCCGCGAAGGTCGCGATGCCGGGATTGTGGCCTATGATCATCACGCAGTCGCCCGTCGCGCCCTTCAAGGCTTCGACCAGCTCGACGGGAGAAGCCTGATAGAGCGCGCGCAGGTACTGAACCTCCGGCATCACCTCGAGCGGCGCGGCGGCGATCTTCGTCCAGGTCTCGCGAGTCCGCGCGGCGGTCGAGCACAGCACCTCGTCCGGTTCGTAGCCGCGCGAGTCGAGCCATTCACCAAGCTCCAATGCGGCCCGCCTGCCGCGCGTGTTCAATGGCCGGTCGTGGTCTTCGAGCGCGGGGTCGTCCCAGGCCGATTTCGCGTGGCGGGTGAGGATCAGTCGGCGATGGCCGGCAGGTGTCATGGGTGAAAGCGCCTCATATGATAGGCCGATTGTTCGGCCAGCCTGCCATAGGCGCGCGATACAGGGCAAGCACGACGCACACCGCAGCCGCGAGAAAGGCAGTCCTGCCCCTCCCGGGTGTCGAGAAAGGCGTGGCAAACGGGCAGGTCGTAGTGCTGCGGGGTCAGTGCGGCGGCCGGGCAGGCGGTGCGACAGGGCTGCGCCGTGCAATCGGCGCACGGTGAGGCGGTCGGTGCGTCGGGCAGGGCGAGCCGCTGGGGCAGGGCGATCGCCCCCCGGTAGGAGACCATCAGCCCTGCCGTGTCATGCACCAGAAGCTGCACCGGCGAGGGCCAGGCCCGGCCGGTCCTCAACGCCCAGCGGAAGAAAGGCGGGTAGGGCGGTCCGTCGGAGGGAAAGATCGCGCGCCCGCCGAGCCTTTGCGCGAAGTTGCCGAGCACCCGCGCCGACCAGCGGTCGATCGGATCCGGCGCCCCGTCGCGCCATTCCGGCTGTGAGGTGAGGTGACCCCAGAAGCCGGGCTCGGCGGGACCGAACAGGATCAAGGTCTCGGCGCCTTCGAGCTCGTCCCCGTCGGCGGGGTGGAACGCCCCGAAGACGGCGAGCCGTTCAGCCGCCGCCCGCTCCGCGATCGCGGCGAGCGTCGTCACTTTGTTCTGGGCTTCACGCGCGGCTCGGTCGAGCGGATGAGCGAGCCCGCGCCGTGATCGGTGAACAGCTCCAGGAGGCAGGCGTTCGACACCCGGCCGTCGAGGATCACGACCGCCCGCACGCCGCCGTCGAGCGCGGCGAGCGCGGTCTCGGTCTTGGGGATCATGCCGCCGGCGATCACGCCCTTCTCCGTCAGTTCGCGGACCTCCTCGGGGGTGAGCTGGGTCATCACCTCGCCAGCTTCGTTCTTGACGCCGGACACGTCGGTTAGGAGCAGCAGCCGGTCGGCCTTGAGGGCCGCCGCGATCGCGCCTGCGGCGGTGTCGCCGTTGACGTTGAAGGTCTCGTTCGGATCCATGCCGGTCGCCACCGGGGCGACAACGGGGATGATCCCGGCGGTGAAGAGGTCGCGCAGAACCTGCACGTTCATCTCGACCGGCTTGCCGACGAAGCCGAGCTCCGGGTCGTCGGCGACGCAGACCATGAGGTCGTCGTCCTTGCCCGACAGACCGACTGCGCGGCCGCCCTGATCCATGATCGCCTGAACGATGCGCTTGTTGACGAGGCCGGTCAGCACCATCTCCACCACCTCGACAGTGGCCTTGTCGGTCACGCGCTTGCCGCGCACGAACTCCGACTGGATGCCGAGTTTCTTCAGCAGGTCGTTGATCATCGGCCCGCCGCCATGCACCACGACCGGGTTCACGCCGACCTGGCGCATCAGCACGACGTCGCGGGCGAATTCGGCCATCGCCTCGTCGTCGCCCATCGCGTTGCCGCCGAACTTGATGACGACGATCGCGCCGGTGTAGCGCTGCAGATAGGGAAGCGCTTCGGAGAGCGTCCGGGCGGTGGCGATCCAGTCACGGTTCATGTCTTGCTTTCTCATTGGCGGAAAACCTCATGCGCTGATCGTTTGTTATCCCGTCCGGAGCTGCTCTGCCAAGCGAAAGCCGGATCAGGCCATCGTCGCGATGATCGCGCGCAGCGTTTCGATTCCGTCGCCCTTCTCCGACGACGTCACGACGATCTCGGGATAGGCGGCGGTATGCTTCTGAAGCGCCGCGCGGACCTGGGCGATGATCTTGTCGTGGTCGGCGGCCTTCACCTTGTCGGCCTTGGTGAGCACGACCTCGAAGGTCACGGCAGAGCGGTCGAGCAGCGTCAGGATTTCTTCGTCCACCGCCTTGATCCCGTGGCGCATGTCGATCAGCACGAAGGCGCGGCGCAGCGTCTGGCGTCCGCCGAGATAGGACTTGAGCAGGCGCTGCCACTTCGCCACCACCGCGACGGGCGCCTCGGCATAGCCGTAGCCAGGAAGATCGACGAGGTAATGGCTGTCGCCGGCGGTGAAATAGTTGATCTCCTGCGTCCGCCCCGGCGTGTTCGACGCCCGCGCGAGCGACTTCCGCCCGGTCAGCGCGTTGATCAGCGACGACTTGCCCACGTTCGAACGGCCGGCAAAGCAGACCTCCACCCGGTCGGCCGGCGGCAGGCCCTCCATCGCGACAACGCCCTTGAGGAAATCGACCGGGCCCGCGAACATCAGCCGGCCTTTTTCGCGCGCAGCTTCCTCGGGATCCTCTGCAAGGGGAAAGGCGATTGTCATGCCAGTAATTCCGCCCTGTCGCCGACGCTCGCGGATCCGGACTCGATCACCTTGGCGTAGAGCCCGAAATCCTGGTCACCATGAATCGCCCTGAGCGCCTGGAGCGTATCGGCATCGCGACGCCCGGTCGCCGGGTTCGCGGTCGTCGCGAGGCAACGCTCCTTTGGTTCGACGATCTCCAGCACCGCCGTGCCCAGGCGCAGCCTGCGGCCGATCCAGTCGCGCTCTTCCCAGGGCCGCAGCCCTTCGAGCCAAATGTTGCCGCGCCAACGCAAGGGCGAAAGAGCGACACCGAGATGCTCCCCGAGCGCCCGGTTGGATGCGAGCGATATCAGCGACACGGAGGGATAGTCGGTATCGGTCATGCCACGCCCGTCGACCCCATAGATCCGCGCTGGTTGCGCGCGGTCCGCCGGGCAGAGCGGGCGAACCCAGTCGAGGAACCGCGCGACATCGGCGGCCTCGTCGGGGCGGAACGCCAGATCGGGCCGGTCCGGGTGGCTGAGCGTCAGCGTCGCCGTCGCCTCGTCGAGCCGGGCGTTGATCGCCATCAGGTTCGGCGCCTTGGAGCCGCGCGAGAAGTTCTGGCACGGCGACCATTCCCCCTCGACGATCTTCGCGGCGTCATGGGCAACGGCCCAGCGGCGGTCCCAGGGCAGGCCCGCGCCGGCGGTCAGCGTGACCGCGGACAGGGCCTCTCGCCCGTGCGACTTCAGCGGGTGGCGCTGCAGGGAGGCGACGGTCGGGGTCACTTCGAGGCCGGCTTGTCGCGCTTGAAGCCGCTCCGGATGTTGCCGAAGAGGTCCGGGCGTTTCCCGTGCATCGACATGATCGTGTACTGCTGGATGAACGTGATCGTGTTGTTCGCGATCCAGTAGAGCACGAGGCCCGAGGCGAAGGATCCCAGCATGAACATGAAGACCCACGGCATCCAGGCGAAGATCATCTGCTGCGTCGGATCGGTCGGGGCCGGGTTCAGCTTTTGCTGGAACCACATCGAGATGCCAAGGAGGATCGGCAGCACTCCGAGCGAGAAGATGAAGAAGATGCTTTCCTGTCCGGGCGTGGCGTACGGCAGGAGCCCGAAGAGGTTGAGGATCGAGGACGGATCGGGTGCCGACAGGTCCTTGATCCAGCCGACCCAGGGCGCGTGGTATAGCTCGATCGTGACGTAGATCACCTTGTAGAGCGAAAAGAAGATCGGGATCTGCAGCAGGATCGGCAGACAGCCGGAGGCCGGGTTCACCTTCTCCTTCTTGTAGAGCGCCATCATGCCCTGCTGGAGCTTCTGGCGGTCCTCTCCGGCCTGCTCCTTGAGCTTCTCCATCTCGGGCTGCAGTTCCTTCATCTTTGCCATCGAGACATAGGATTTGCGCGCCAGCGGGAAGACGATGAGCTTGATGATCACGGTCAGCGCGATGATCGCCCAGCCCATGTTGCCGATCGCGCCGTGGAGCCAGTGCAGCAGCCGGAACATTGGCTTGGTGAGGAAGAAGAACCAGCCCCAGTCGATCGAGTTGACGAAGCCCTTGATGCCCGTCTCGTCCTCGTAGTGCTTGATCGCTTCCCATTCCTTGGCGCCGGCGAAGACCATTGTCGTCGCCTGCGCGGTCGCGCCGGGCGCGACCTCCATGACAGGCAGCCGCGCCTCGGTCTGGTAGATGTCGGCAGTGGGGACGTATTTCACGACCGAGGTGAAGGCTTGTCCCGGGGCAGGGGCGAGCGTCGTCATCCAGTACTTGTCCGTGAAACCGATCCAGCCATCGGCGGCGACAGCAGCTGCCGACGTCGGGGCACCCTCGCGGGTATCGACGGTCAGATCGGGCAACTCCTTGTATTTCAGCTCTTCGAGCTTGCCATCCGAGCTCCGCACCACGCCTTCATGAAGGACATAGACGCTCTGGGTCTTGGGGATACCGTGACGCGCGACGATGCCGTAGGGCGCGAGCCGCACCGCGGCGCCGGTGTTGTTCTCCACCGACTGGGTGACGGTGAAGAGGTAGTTGTCATCGATTTCGATCTTGCGGTGGAAAACCAGTCCCGCGCCGTTGTCCCAGCGAATCGTCACCGGCTTTCCGGGTGCTAGCGTCGCGCCGGACTCCGCCTCCCACAACGTCTTCGCGCCGGGCACGAGCGCAGGATCGAGCCCGCCGGCCGGTGACCAGCCGTGGACGGCGTAATAGGGTTTGACTGCCTCGACATCCGTTGTGCCGATCGGCGCCAGAAGACGGATGTTCGGTGAGCCTTCGTCGAGCGCGACCTTGTAGTCCTTGAGCGAGAGGTCGTCGATCCTGCCGCCGAGGAGCGAGATCGACCCCGCCAGCCGCGGCGTGTCGATCGAGATTCGCGGCGCGGCCGCGATCTCGGCCGCGGCGACGTCTGTCTGGGGCGCCGTTGCGGCAGGCGCGGTCGCGCTGCCGCCGGGCGCGGTATCGCCAGCGGTCTGAACCGCGGCCGGAGCGTCCGGGGCCGGCGCCTGCTCGGGAGGCGGGAAGAGCGTGAACCAGATCAGGATCACCAGGAATGACAGCACTGTCGCGAGGATGAGGTTCTTGTTCTGATCGTCCATGACGACACACCACCTGTCCGGCAAAGGGTTGGGCAGGTTCAACAGAACGGGCAGCGAAAGGTCAAGCGGTTTTCCCCTGATTGCACTGGCCCCGATCCGGTATTCGAACCCGTTGCGTCGGGCTCCGCGGCGGCGGCGGCCAGTTTTCCTCCGGTCCATTCGAACTGACGATCTCGCCGAACCCGGGCGCCCCGGGGCCACAGCTACTTTCGTCGCGGCGTGGCGGCGGCGGCCTAGGCCGGCCGTGGTAGCCGGGCGGCCTCAGCCCGAGCGACGCGACATGCCGGGCGTTGCCGTTAGCTTGGACCGGTGCTTTCGCAGCCACTCTGCGGTCGCCTGGTACGGCATGGGCCGCGCGATCGCGAAGCCCTGGACGTGGCTGCAGCCAAGCTGCGCTAGAAGCGCGTGCTCACCGATCGTTTCGACACCTTCGGCCAGCGTCTTGATGCCGAGCCGATCGGCCATCGACAGAACCGCCGTGACCATCCGCTGCTGCGAAGGGTCCAGGTCGACGCGGGTGACATAGGAGCGGTCGATCTTGATCCGCTGCACGGAAAAGCGGCGTATCGCGGCCAGCGAGGCATGCCCGGTGCCGAAGTCATCGAGATCGATCCCGCAGCCGAGTTCTGCCAGTGCGGCGATATTGCGCACGACGAGATCGTTGCCGGCTTCCGCCACGACCGACTCCAGAACCTCGACCGTAAGCCGCCGGGGAGCCAAGTCAAACCGGTCAAGCTCCCATTTCAGCTTCGCGACAAGGCTCGGATTGCACAGCTCCGCCCTCGCGAAGTTGACGGACACGCTCGGCACCTTGATCCCGGCCCTGTCCCAGCCGCGCAAGGCCGCCAGCGAGTGGCCGAGGATGACCTCGCCGAGCCGCTCCCCAAGACCTGCGGCCTGCACGACCGGCAGGAATTCGGCGGGCGGCAACACGCCGCGTTCGGGATGTTGCCAGCGGGCGAGCGCCTCGAACCCGTCGACATCCCCGGTATCGGTCGAAAGTTGCGGCTGGAAATAAGCCACGATCTCGCCGGTCTCCAGCGCCGCCTCGATCCGGTCGGACAGCGCGTCGCGGTCGCGCGCGGCCCGGCCGATATCGGCCGAATAGGCGCGGATCGCTGCGGGGCCGTTGCGGATTGCCTCTTCCTGCGCCAGTTCCGCCGCCGTGAGCAGATCCGTTCCCGAGCGTGCCGGCGACCGCGCGCTCAGGCAAAAGCCCACCGAGGCGGTGACATAGGCCGTGGCGGCGTCGATGCTGACCGGCTCGGCCACGGCGGACTTCAGCCGGCCCGCGATCTGGATCACGGTCTCCAGGTCCAGCCGACGTGCGGGCGCCAGGGCGACCGCGAACCGGTTGCCGTCGATCCGCGCCATCTCATCCTGCTCGCGCAGAACGCCGCCGAGCCGCTCCGTGAGCCGCGACAACACCCGGTCGAGCGCCGTCAGCCCGTAGGTCTCGGTCAGCCTTTCCGGTTCGTCGAGCCCGACCACGAGGCAGGCGGACCTCTTTCCTGTCGCCTCCTCGGCCTCATAGGCGTGGTCGAGCGCCGCGATGATCGCGTCGCGATCCGTCCCGACCGGAGGCACGCATCCTGTCCCGCCGGCACGCGCGGGACGCCGCGCGAGCCAGACCGCGGGGAGGCCCGCGGCGGCGATCGCGGCGCCTTCGGGGCCGAACCACAGCCAGCCGAGCACGAGAGCCGGAGCCAGGGCGAGGTAATCCGGCTGGATCAGCCGCGCGGCGCGGTGTCGCCAGTATTCGCCGCGACCCTGTCGGAACATGGCAGGTTCCTTCCGTTTCGGCCCGCCATCCGGGCCTCGTCGCGCCGACGCTATGCCGTCGGCATGACCGGAAGATTAATCGCGCCCGGGCAATCTGAAGCCGTTTTCGTTAGAATTCGCCGCATCCGGGTCTCCGAGCGCGAGCCCGGCGAAATCGAAGAGTTTCGGGTCGAGCAGATGCGAGGGCCGGGCGTTCATCAGCGCCCGGAACATCACCTGACGGCGGCCGGGGCTGCGCGCCTCCCAGCCATCGAGGATCTGCTTGACCTGCTGGCGCTGCAACCCGTCCTGCGAGCCGCAGAGGTCGCAAGGAATGATCGGATAGTTCATCGCGCGGGCGAACTTCTCGCAATCGGCCTCGGCGACGAAGGCCAGCGGCCGGTAGACGAAGAGATCGCCATCCTCGTTCACGAGCTTCGGCGGCATCGTGGCGAGCCGCCCGCCGTGGAAGAGGTTCATGAAGAAGGTTTCGAGAATGTCGTCGCGGTGATGGCCGAGGACCACCGCCGAGCAGCCTTCCTCGCGCGCGATGCGATAAAGGTTGCCGCGCCTCAGCCGTGAGCAGAGCGAGCACATCGTGCCGCCCGGCGCGATCTTGTCGGTGACAATGGAATAGGTGTCGGCGTACTCGATCCGATGGGTGACGCCCATCTTCGTCAAAAACTCCGGCAGCACGGTGGCCGGAAAGCCCGGCTGACCCTGGTCGAGGTTGCAGGCCAGAAGCTCGACCGGCAGGAGGCCGCGCCATTTCAGCTCGTGGAGCACTGCGAGAAGCGTGTAGCTGTCCTTGCCGCCCGAGAGGCAGACGAGCCAGCGAGCGCCGCGCTCGATCATGCCGTA
Organism: Defluviimonas salinarum; assembly: GCF_026013545.1. Lineage (GTDB taxonomy): Bacteria > Pseudomonadota > Alphaproteobacteria > Rhodobacterales > Rhodobacteraceae > Albidovulum > Albidovulum salinarum. The sequence continues at coordinate 211,803 of NZ_JAPDOG010000002.1, forward strand.
GGCCTCGATCGCCTCGCGCACCTCGCGCACGATCCGCTTGCGCAGCTCCTTGAACTCCGTCGAGGCGGGCGCGCCGTGGAACAGCGGATGGATATCGTCGGCTTCGTCGAACATGGCGCTGCGATACTCCATCGGCGGGGTTCGGGCAAGCTGGCGTCGGGGCGCGGATTTTGAGAATGCGCCCGGCGGTGGCATCCTGTGAAGATCCGGAACGGCGACAAGGGAGGAGACGATGGACTATCTCTTCGTGGCCCGCACCAAGAAGGGCGATTCATTCGGCGACGAACCGGCAGCGAGCCACTTCGTGGCGGTTCCCGAGACCTCCGGCGACATCCTCTGGTCCCACAGAATCGCCAAGACCGCGTGGCGCCGCGCGGTGATGGAGGCGGCCAGGGGCGGAACGCCGAGCGGCCTGACCAAGGGCGACATCGTGTTCTACGTCCACGGCTTCAACAATTCCCAGGCGCTGGTTCTCGAACGCCATCGCAAGATCCGCGCGGCGCTGGCGGCGCAGGGGTTCGCGGGCATCGTGGTCAGCTTCGACTGGCCGAGCGCGGATTCCGCGCTGAACTACCTCGAGGACCGCGACGACGCGAAGAGCGCGGCGCACCAGCTGGTGACCGAGGGCATCGCTCCTTTCGCCAGGCTGCAGGAACCCGACTGCCGCATCGACATGCATGTACTCGCACATTCGACGGGGGCCTACGTCGTGCGAGAGGCCTTCGACGATGCCGACGACCGGATGGCGGTCGCAGCGCACAACTGGTCGGTCAGCCAGGTCCTGCTCTTCGCTGCCGACGTCTCGGTCCAGTCGCTGGACGATGGCAATCCGAAGTCCTCTTCGCTCTACCGCCACTGCGTGCGGCTTACGAACTACTACAATCCCCTCGACGAAGTGCTTTCGATCTCGGCGGTGAAGCGGATTGGCGTGGCGCGGCGGGCGGGGCGCGTGGGGTTGGACGAGCCGCCGGTCGCGAAGGCCGTGAACGTCTATTGCGGCGCGCATTTCCGGGCGAACCAGCACCTCTACGGCACCGGGATCACCGCCGGGCATACCTGGTATTTCGACGATGCGGTCTTCATGCAGGACGTCCACTTGGCAATTTCCGGCCAGCTCGACCGCCACGAGTTTCCGACCCGGGCGCCGACGACGCTCGGCAACCTCGCGCTGAAGGCGCCGTGACGGCCGCTCAGATCGGGCCGGCATCCTCGCCGGGCAACTGGCCACGATAGGATCCAAGGTCGCCCAGGCAGCGCGCGACCCAGTCCGGGTCGTAATAGGTGTCGAGATATCGTCGCCCGCTGTCGCACATCAGCGTGACGATGGAGCCCTTGCGCCCCGCTGCCATCATCTCGCGCGCGACCACGAGCGCCCCCCAGAGATTGGTGCCGGTGGAGGCCCCGGCCTTGCGGCCGATCCGCTCCTCGAGCCAGTGGATCGTCGCTACGCTCGCGGCGTCGGGCACCTGGATCATGCGGTCGATCACGTCATGCTGGAACGAGGGCTCGACCTTCGGACGGCCGATCCCCTCGATCCGGCTCGAACAGGCGCGCCTGAGCGTGCGGTCGCCGGTCATGTAGCTGTCGTAGAAGACCGAGTTCTCGGGATCGACGACGACCAGCTCGGTGTCGTAGCCGCGGTAGCGCACATAGCGCCCGAGCGTGGCCGAGGTGCCGCCGGTCCCGGCGCTCATCACGATGGCGGCGGGGACGGGATGCGGTTCGCGCGCCATCTGGGTGAAGATGCTCTCGGCGATGTTGTTGTTGCCGCGCCAGTCGGTGGCGCGTTCGGCATACATGAACTGGTCCATGAAATGGCCGCCGGTCTCGGCGGCCAGTGCCACGGCGGCGTCGTGCATCTCGGGCGCACTGTCGACGAAATGGCAGCGCCCGCCGTAGAACTCGATCAGCGCGATCTTGCTGCGCGCCGTGCTCTTCGGCATCACGGCGACGAACGGCAGGCCGAGCATCCTCGCAAAATAGGCCTCCGAGACCGCGGTCGAGCCCGAGGAGGCCTCGATCACCGGCCGGCCCTCGCGGAGCTTGCCGTTGCAGAGTGCGTAGAGGAAGAGCGACCGCGCAAGCCGATGCTTGAGGCTGCCGGTCGGATGTGTGCTCTCGTCCTTGAGATAGAGATCGACGCCCTCGATCCCCGGTAGGTCGAGCCGGAAGAGATGGGTGTCGGCCGAGCGCTGGAAATCCGCCTCGATCCGGTTGATCGCCTCATGCATCCACGACCGCATTGCTGTCCTCCCCGCGGGCGGTCACGCGACGCGGCGCCCGTCACTTTTTCTTGTCTGGTACCGGATCGTAGCCCGAACCGCCCCAGGGATGGCAACGGCCAATGCGCCGCGCGGCGAGCCATCCGCCCTTTAGCCCGCCATGTTTTTCGAGCGCCTCGAGCGCATAGGCCGAGCAGGTCGGCTGGTAGCGGCAGGAATGGCCGAGCCAGGGGCTGAGAAGGAGCCGGTAGGCGCGCACCGGCAGGGCGAGGAGATGGGCGAGCGGGGTCATTTTCCGGCCCCGTGGATCTGGCGGAGCGCGCGCTCAAGATCGGCGCGCATCAGCGCGAAATCGCGGGTCGCGGTAGCTTCAGGGCGGCCGACGAGCACATAGTCCCAGCCGGGCTGACCCTGCGCCGGAAGCACGGCGCGGGCGATTTCCCTGAGCCGCCGCTTGGCACGGTTGCGGGCCACGGCATTGCCGAGTTTCTTCGAGCAGGTGAAACCGACGCGGATCACCTGCGGATCGGCCTCCCCCTCGCGGCGCTGGCGGGCCTGGAGGAGGAAGGCCGGCGTGCCCTGGCGGCGGGCCTGCGCGGCGCGCAGGAAATCGGCGCGTTTGGACAATATCAGGCAAACGGAAACCGCCGGCGGCGTTTCCGTGCCCCGGCCGATTGGGCCTTGCACGGGTGCCTCCGGCGGTGTCATGCCGATTGCGGTCGGGCTGGCCTCAGGCCGACAGGACCTTGCGGCCCTTGGCGCGGCGGGCGTTCAGCACCTTGCGGCCACCCTTGGTCGCCATGCGCGCACGGAAACCGTGACGGCGGGCGCGAACGAGGTTCGACGGCTGGAACGTGCGCTTCATCGCTTCAACTCCGGTTGGGGGCGGCCCAAACCCTTCGGGATTCGAAGGCCGCTGTCATTCGAAGCCCGGCTATTAGACGGGCCCGCGCATCAAGTCAACTCGGGCGGCGGAGTTTTTTCCTCGTCGTGGGCCCCGAATCGTCAGGGCGGATTTCGCGTGTCGCCAGAACGACTTCGGCAATCGGAGGTTTAACACGCCGCAGCGAAGGGCTATCTTCGGATCGGACGAAGGATTGCACAATCGGAAATTGCACCCCGGGGCATGGATAGCGGACGTCGGAAACGGAATCGTTTGATGTTGTTCAACACACTGTCCGGCCGCTTCCTGCTCCTGACGATGCTCTTCGTCATGCTGGCCGAAGTGCTGATCTTCGTGCCGTCGGTGGCGCGGTTTCGCGAGGACTACATCCTGTCGCGTCTCGAACGCGCCCAGATTGCCTCGCTCGCGCTTCTGGCCACCGACGAGATGATCGACGCGAACCTCGAACGCGAGCTTCTCGACAATGCCGAGGTGTTCAACGTCGTCCTGCGCCGCGACGAGGTGCGCCAGCTCGTCCTCTCCTCGCCGATCCCCGCGCCGATCGAGGCGAGCTACGACCTGCGCGACGCCCCGGCCTGGGAGCTGATCCGCGATGCTTTGGTGACCCTCGTCGATCCCAGGAACCGAATCATCCGGGTGATCGGCGCGCCGGTGCGCCAAGCCGGCCTCCTGATCGAGGCGACGATGGAGACCGCGCCGCTGCGGACCGCGATGATCGAGTACGGGTTCCGGATCTTCCTGCTGTCGCTGGTGATCTCCGGCGTGACGGCCGTCCTTCTCTTCCTCGCTGTACGGCGGCTTCTGGTCGCGCCGATTCACCGGGTCGTCAGCCACATGAGCGTCTATGCCGAGGCCCCCGAGGATGCCCGCCGCTTCATCGAGCCGCAGGCGCGCGTGGTCGAACTGCGCGAGGCCGAGGAGGCGCTGCAGTCGATGCAGCGCCAGCTGACCGGCGCGCTCCGGCAGAAGGATCGGCTGGCCCAGCTGGGCGGCGCGGTGGCGAAGATCAGCCATGACCTGCGCAATATCCTCACCACCGCGCAGCTCTTCGCCGACCGGATGGAGTCGAGCGCCGACCCGATGGTCAAGCGCGCCGCGCCGAAGCTCGTGAATTCGATCAGCCGGGCCGTCGGCCTCTGCGAATCGACGCTCGTCTTTGGCAAAGCCGAGGAGCCGCCGCCGGTGCTGACCCGCTTCATGTTGTCGACGCTCGTCAAGGACGTGGTCGAAAGCGAGACGCTGGCGTCGGAAGCATCCGGCGCCGAGTTCGTGACCGACGTTCCCGCCAATCTCTCGATCCGCGCCGATCACGAGCAGTTGCACCGGGTTCTCACCAACCTCGTGCGCAACGCGCGGCAGGCGATCGAGGCGACCGGAACCGCCGGCACGATCGAGATCGCCGCCGGCGAGGACGACCAGGGCTGGTGGATCCGGGTCGGCGACACCGGTCCCGGCCTGCCCGAGCGCGCGCGTGAGCACCTGTTCCAGCCGTTCCAGGGCGGCACCCGCAAGGGCGGCAGCGGCCTCGGTCTCGCGATTTCGGCGGAACTCGTCCGCGGCCACGGCGGGCGGCTGGAGCTGGTGCGCTCCGATTCCGAGGGCTCCGAGTTCATGATCCACCTGCCGCGCGAGCTTGTCCCTTCGGCCGTGCACTGACCGCAGCGCGCTTTGAAAGCTCCTGCAATCTTCGTGTCGATTTCGCGAGGTTTGCCCTTGCATTGCCGCGAACGGGCAGCTAAATGCCACGCCACGCACCCGTAGCTCAGCTGGATAGAGCACCAGACTACGAATCTGGGGGTCAGGAGTTCGAATCTCTTCGGGTGCGCCATTTTTCCTGAATTACAATCGTTTGCAGGGACGATCCTCCCTTTGTGCGACAGCGCTATTGCGCCAGCATGGCGGCGTGCCCGTCGCCGTCGTATTGTAAGTGCGCCCTGTCTCAAGACAGCGGTGCGCCCCGAGGCGTTCTGGCAGATGTTGCGGCAAGTCGTGGCCTATCTTCCCGAGGCCGGCTGACCGCGCCGGCACCAACAATTGGTTACGGCTGCAGAGTGATCTCTGCAAGGAAACCTCTCGGATATCCGCAGTGAGTCGCCGGTCCAGGTTCGACGGACGCGACTAGAACGGTTGTGCGTTCCGCAGCGTCGACGCGGTCGCAACTGATTTCCGAGACTTCAAGATTTCCGGGTAGTTGGGCGGGAATCTCCAGACCACCTCACCTGGCGCGCGTACCAGACCGCGCTGGCCTGGATTTCGGTCTGTCAGCAGCGAAATGAACAGGTCGCTGCTGGCCCAGGGCGAGGACCGGAAGTACCAGTGGCCGTTGCCCGTATCTGCCGCCTCGGCGGCGGTTACATCGATGATGTGCAGGCCGTCGGTCTTCGCCAGGCCCTCCGCGATCGACCGAGCAACCGTACCTTTCGTTGCCGTCTGGCCGATCCGTTGGCGCCCGAAAACGAAGCGCGACATGGCGAGCGCCGAGTCGGTCTGCGACTGATAGAACGTCACGTCCTCGACTGCATCCATAAGACCGTCCTCGAGCGCCTGCAGCACGAAGGAGGCGTCGAGATCGCTCCCGATCAGGATCAGCCGTCCCAGCCGGGGTTTCGGTTCGGGCTGGAGCGCGATCTGATAGGCGGCTTCGAACGCGAGCCGTGTGCCGGCACTGTAGCCCACGAGGTGGATGCGGCGCGCACGGGTATTCGCCGACAGGTATTCAATCAGTGACCGCAGATTGCGGCGTGTCGAAAGAACAGATTCCTGGTCCCGGAAATAGGCGAACCGGCTTGGTGTCGCCGTCCAGTTGTAGCTGACGAAGGCGCCCTGATACCCCAGGAAGTGCTGCAACTCCTTGGAGACAAGGGTCGAGTAGTCGAAGTCCACGTTGTAGCCGTGGGTGTAGATGAAGATGTCCTTGTTTCGGGACCTCGCCAGTTGCGCGTCGATCTGGGCGGCGAACTCGCGACCGGCGGACTGCATCTCCTGTTGCGAGGGTGCATCCGCGAAGTAACGCGTGAGGCTAAAGGGAAAGACGCCGAACTCCTGCACCTCGGACAGCCGCAGCCTGTAGGTCGCGTCGCGGTCGCTCACCAGGGTCACCCGCCGGATATCAGCCCAGGTGTCGAGCGGCGGGTCGATCCTAACCCTGGCGACGCCGCCCCGCAGGACGTGTCCTCGCTCGTTCGAGTAATACGCTTGCGGATCATCCCGTCCCGAAGGTGCCCTGTCCGTCGCGTAGAAGAGCTTGGCGCGGTCGTACACGTTTCCGGCGTTGACGCCTTCGAAGGGGTCGGCATTGGCCTCTGCGTAGATCGTCGGCGACGGCATGAGCTCGACCACGTCGTAGATATTGGGGCCGCATGCCGCGAGGAGAAATGTGGAAACCACGAGCGCCACATGCGATATCGTCGCGACAATTTGTTCTGCTTTCACGGTCTTCCCCGTTTGTGGTCCGGACTGCGTGCGTTCTGTCGGGCCTGTTGAGGTTGGGCCGTAAAACTGACCGGCGTCAAGTTTCCGGGCACTGAGTACAGCCGGTTTTCGGCTTGACTGCGCGTCGGGAAAGGGAGCGCCGATGGCGGCGATCGGCCTTGTCGGAACGCGGAACTTGACGCCAAGCGCAATTGCGGCACAACCTGAACCTGCCCAGAAAGGTCGCAGCGATCCCGGACCCCAGACAGGGTGAGATTCCCTGCGGCGTAACAGACATGCAAGCAGCGGGGGACAAGCCTTGGGCCAGAAAGATCAAAGCCTTCTGACCGAAAAACTCCAGGCGGTTCGCGAGATCGGCGCCGAGCGGCTCGGCAAGGCGGAACGCGAGAGCTTCCTTAAGGCCCTGGATCAGCTTTATGCCAATGTCTCGCTCGACGAGGTGCTCGGCGCCGGGTCCGAGCAGCTCTACGCGGCATCTCTGGCGCTCTGGAAATTCTGCGCCGTCCGCAAACCCGGCGCACCGCATGTCCGGTTCTACAATCCGGGCATGACCGAACACGGCTGGGCTTCGCCGCATAGCGTGCTCGAGGTCGTGAATGACGACATGCCGTTCCTTGTCGACTCGCTGACGGCCTTCCTGACCGAGCGGAGCATCGGCATCCACGCGCTGCTGCACCCGGTTTTGACGGTTACCCGCGACGCCAAGGGCGCGCTGACCGGGCTGACCGGCCCGGACGCCAAGGGCGCGATGCGCGAGTCGGTGATCCAGGTGCAGGTCGATCAGATCGCGGATGACAAGATCCTGAAGACGCTGGAAGCGGAGTTGCTCCAGGTCCTGGCCGACGTGCGCGTCGCGGTCACCGACTGGAAGCCGATCCTGGGCAAACTGTCCGACGTGGTGGGCGCTCTGCGCAAGGATGCTCCGAAGGGCATCGCCAGCGTGACCGCCGAGGTGATCGAGTTCCTGGAATGGCTCGCTCAGGACCATTTCACCTTCCTTGGATACCGGGAATACAGGATAGGCGAGGGGCGCGAGCTCGGGTCCGATACAGTCGATGGCTCCGGCCTCGGGTTGATGCGCGATCCGGACTATTCGGTCCTGCGCGATGCCAGTGGCAATTACGCGCACTGGTCGCCCGACATGGACGCCTTCGTTACCGACGACTCGCCGCTTCTCATCCTGAAGGCGAATCGGCGCTCGACGGTGCATCGGACGGCGCATTTCGACCTGATCGGGGTCAAGCATTACGACGCCAAGGGGCGCGTGATCGGCGAGCATCTTTTCGTCGGCCATTTCACCTCGGCGGCCTACAACCGAAGCCCCCGCGCGATTCCCCTGCTGCGTCAGAAGGTGGAAAGGATCGTCGCCCGCGCCGGCTTTGCCCCGAACAGCCATGACGCGAAGGCGCTGACCAACGTGCTGGAAACCTATCCGCGCGACGAGTTGTTCCAGAGCGCCGATGACCAGAGGTTCCAGGACAACGTCGTCGGCGTGCTGCACCTGGCGACCCGGCCGCGGACCCGGCTGTTCGTGCGGCCCGACCGTTTCGGCCGGTTCGTGTCGTGCCTCGTCTATGTGCCGCGCGAACGCTACAACACCGAGCTCAGGATCAAGATCGGCGATATCCTGGCCGAGACGCTCAATGGCCGCGTGGCCACCTGGACGCCGTCTTTCAGCAACGAGGCCCTGGCGCGCGTGCATTTTGTCGTCGCGCTGAAGCCCGGCGGCGCGCCTGACTACGACATCGCGGCGATCGAACAACAGATCGTCGGCGCGGTGCGAAGCTGGGGCGATGTCCTGCGCGACGGCCTGATCGAGAAGCTGGGCGAGCATGAGGGCAACCGGCTCCATGCGCTCTACCACCAGGGCTTTGCCCACGGCTATCGCGATGCCAACAGCACCGTGACCGCGATCGCCGACATCGCGAAGATGGAAGAGCTGACCGGGGACAGGCCGCTGGCGCTGAAGTTCTACCGCCGCCTCGAGGACCCGGACACGTCGGTGCGGTTCAAGCTCTATCACCTCGGGCCGGCGGTGCCCCTTTCGGATTGCCTTCCCGTGCTTGAGAACATGGGGTTCCGGGTTCTCGAGGAGCACCCGTTCAAGGTCACCCGCGCCGAGCAGGATATCTGGGTGCACGATTTCTTCATGCAGTCGGCCGATGGCAGCACATTCGTCCTGTCCGAACTGCGCGATAAGCTGGAACGGACCTTCACGGCGGTGTGGTCGCGCGAGGCCGACGACGATCCCCTCAACCGGCTCGTGCTTCTGGCCGGGACAAGCGTTCGCGAAACGATGGCGCTGCGCGCCTACAGCCGCTTTCTGCGCCAGGCGCGCATTCCCTATTCCATCGACTACATGGAAGACGCACTTGCCGACAATCCGGCTATCGCGAGATCGCTGGTTGCCTTGTTCCATGCGATGTTCGACCCGGCCGAGGGCGGCGATCCCGCTTCGCGCGAGGCCAAGGCGGCCGGCATCGCGGACGAGATCGAGACGGCCCTCGAGGCCGTCGCGAGCCTCGACGTGGACAGCATCCTGCGCCGGTTCCGCAATGCCATCCAGGCGACGCTGCGCACAAACTACTACCAGCTTGGCGCGGACGGGCAGCCGAAGGGCTACGTTTCGTTCAAGTTCGACAGCGCGGCGCTGGACGAGCTTCCGCAGCCGCGTCCGTGGCGCGAGATCTTCGTCTATTCCACATGGATCGAAGGTGTGCATCTGCGCGGCGGCCCGGTGGCGCGCGGCGGGCTGCGCTGGTCGGACCGCAAGGAAGACTACCGCACCGAGGTGCTCGGTCTCGTGAAGGCGCAGCAGGTCAAGAACGCGGTCATCGTGCCCTTCGGCTCCAAGGGCGGCTTCCTGCCGAAGGCCCTGCCGGCGGGCGGCAGTCGCGACGAGGTGCTCGCCGAGGCGATCCGCAGCTACAAGACCTTCCTGTCGGGGCTTCTGGACATCACCGACAATCTCGACGGCCAGGATGTCGTGCCCCCGGAGGCGGTCGTGCGCCGGGACGGCGACGATCCCTATCTGGTGGTCGCGGCCGACAAGGGCACGGCGACGTTCTCGGACATCGCCAACGGGATGGCGGCGGAATACGGGTTCTGGCTGGGCGACGCCTTCGCCTCGGGCGGCTCGAACGGCTACGACCACAAGGGCATGGGCATCACCGCGAAGGGGGCTTGGGAAGCCGTGAAGCGCCATTTCCGCGAGCTCGGCCACGACGTCCAGAAGCAACCCTTCACCGTGATCGGCTGCGGCGACATGTCCGGTGACGTGTTCGGCAACGGCATGCTGCTCAGCGACCAGATCAAGCTGGTCGCGGCCTTCGACCACCGCGACATTTTCATCGACCCGAGCCCCGACCCGGCCAAGAGCTTTGCCGAACGGACCCGCATGTTCGCACTGCCGCGGTCAAGTTGGCAGGACTACGATGCCAAGCTGATCTCGAAGGGCGGCGGGGTCTTCTCGCGGTCTTCGAAGTCGATCACGCTCACGCCCGAGATCCGGGAGCTGACCGGCCTCAAGTCCGACCGCGTCACGCCTTTCCAATTGATCCATGCGCTTCTGAAGGCGCCGGCGGACCTCTTGTGGTTCGGCGGGATCGGCACCTACATCAAGGCGTCCGAGGAAACCCATTCCGATGCCGGCGACCGCGCGAACGATGCGACACGGGTCGACGCGGACGAAGTGCGTGCCCGCGTCGTCGGCGAGGGCGCCAATCTCGGTGTCACGCAGCGCGGCCGTATCGAGCTTTCGGGCCGTGGCGTCAAGATCAACACTGATGCCGTCGACAATTCCGCCGGCGTCGATTGTTCGGACCACGAGGTCAACATCAAGATCGCGCTGGGCGCGGTCGTCGGCGCCGGCGACATGACCGACAAGCAGCGCAACGCGCTCCTCGCCAAGATGACCGACGAGGTGGCCGAGCTGGTCCTGCAGACGAACTACAACCAGACGCTGGCAATCTCGCTCGTCGAGGCGCGGGCGCCGGCGCTTCTGGAAGATCACGCGCGGTTCATGCGGGCGCTGGAGGGGCGCGGCCTGCTCGACCGGGTGGTGGAGCTTCTGCCGACCGACGAGGAGCTTGCCGAACGCCGCAAGGACGGCCGGGGGCTGACACGCCCGGAAATCGCGGTTCTGGTCGCCTACGCCAAGATCAACGTCTTTTCGGAACTGCTCGGCTCGGATCTGCCGGACGATCCTTTCATGGAACGGCTGCTGACCAACTACATGCCGGGCCCGATCCGGGTCAAGTACAAGGCGGCGCTCGAAACCCACCGGCTCCGGCGCGAGATCATCGCGACGGTTGCCGCGAACGCCTTCGTCAATGAAGCGGGGCCGTCGCTCTTTCATCGTCTGAACGAGGAAACCGGGGCGTCGGTCGGGCAGATCGTGCGCGCCTTCATCATCGCGCGCGAGGTGTTCGGCCTTCCGGCCATCGCCGCCGAGGTCAATGCGCTGGACAACAAGGCGCCGGCTTTGACCCAGGTCCAGATGCATCTGGCGCTGTCGGATATGGTTGCCGCCCAGAGCCTGCGGTTGCTGCAAGGCGGCGACGGGCCGGTTCAGGACGCGATCAAGCTCTACGGCCCGGGCGTCGCCGAAGTCGCCGCGACGGCGCATGAGATGATCGCCGAGTTCTCCAAGACACGCCTTACGCAGCGCACCAAGGAGCTGACAAAGGCGGAGGCACCGAAGGCGCTGGCCGAAAAGATCGCGCGGCTGGAGCTTCTCGGCGGTGCCCTGGACATCGTCGAGGTGGCCGCGACGCTCGGACGCGACGTTGCGGACGTGGCCGCGAACTACTTTGCCGCCGGCGCGCGTTTCGGCCTCGACTGGCTGCGGTCCGTCTCGCGCCAGATCGAGCCCACCGACCATTGGGAGCGCATCGCGCTCGGCCGCCTGATGGCCGAACTGCGCACCCAGCAGTCGGCGATCGGCGCGGCCGCTCTGGCCGTCGAGGGGACGAAGCCCGGCGCGTCGAGCGTCACCAAATGGATCGAGGCAAACGCGGAGGCCGCCGCGCGCGCCGACCGGATGATGGCCGAACTGCGCGCGAGCGGTGCTCTCAGCGTCGCCAAGCTGGCGGCGGCATCGTCGCAGCTGAGGGCGGTCAGCAAGGGCTAGGCGCGCGGGACGCCCGCCTCGCGATCCTAACGCTTGCCCCGGTGGGGCGGCTTGTGGCCGCCGTCGCGGTTCGGTCCCTTCTTGCCCGGCTTTCGCGGGCCTGCCTTGGCATGCCGCACAGGCGCCGACCGTTCGGATGCGTCGCGTTCCGCCGGAGGCGTCTTGGCCGTTTTGCCCTTCGCCTTGCTGGCGGGCTTGGCCCAGTCCTTGCCCCCTTGCGTCTTGTACATCTTGCCCTTCGCCGGTGCGGCCTTGCCTTCCCGCACCGGCTTGCCGTCGCTTTCGTTGGGCTTGCGTACCGTCGTCGAGGCGTGCTCCCGCTCCGCGCCGCCGACGGCGGTCGGCTCCTCCCTGCGCGGCGCGACATTCTTGCCCGGCCAGGGTTTGCTCTCGCCGAACTTGGGTTTGCGCTCCTTGCGTTCCTCGCGGAACGGGGCGCGCTCCCTTTTCGGAGCATGGCCCGCCGGGGGCTGATCGGGCGCCTCATCGAACTGCCGGACGGTGATTCCCCGTTCCAGTACCCGATCCGGGCCGAGGGCCGCCAAGAACACACCGACGCTGCGCTCGGCAATCTCGACCAATGTCTCCGACGCCTGCACCCTGATGGCGCCGATGGCCGACCGGTCGAGGTTGCCCGCCCGGCACAGGAGCGGCAGGATCCAGCGCGCCTCCGCCTGGTCGTCCCGGCCGACCGAAAGCGCGAACCAGCGGCGCGGGCCGAAATCGGCGTGGTCTCGCGGCGCGGATTTCGTGTCGGGCGGCAGCAGTTCTTCCGGCGCCGACTGGCGGGAATGGTAAAGCCGCAGGTAGGCCGCGGCGATCGCCTCGGCGCTGTGACGCGCGAGAAGCCGCGCGGCGAAGGCGGCCTGGGCCTCGGTCGCGGGCTGGTCCCATGCGGGATCGGCCAGAAGCCGTTCCTCATCGCGGCGGAAGATGTCCTCGGCGGAGGGGGCGACGCACCACTCCGCCTTGATCTTGGCCCATTGCAGGAGGCGCTCGGTCTTCTTCGCCGCCTTGGGCGGCACGATGAGCGCCGAGATGCCCTTGCGCCCGGCGCGGCCGGTCCGGCCGGAGCGGTGCAGCAGGCTCTCGGTATTGGTCGGCAGGTCGGCATGGATCACGAGGTTGAGGTTGGGCAGGTCGATGCCGCGCGCCGCGACGTCGGTGGCGACGCAGATCCGCGCCCGGCCGTCGCGCATCGCCTGAAGCGCATGGGTGCGCTCGCTCTGGCTCAGCTCGCCCGAAAGGCTCACGACGGCGAAGCCGCGATTGGCGAGCCGCGCGGTGAGGTGGCTCACGGCGGCCCGCGTGTTGGCGAAGACGATGGCGCTTTCGTCGTCGCGGAACCTCAGCAGGTTGAAGATCGCGTGCTCGCTGTCCGAGGCGGCGACCCGCACCGCCTGGTAGGTGATGTCGGCGTGCTGCTCGGCGCTGCCGATGGTGCTGATCCGGCGCGCGTCGCGCTGGTACTGGCCGGCGAGCTTCGCGATCCCCGGTGAAACGGTGGCCGAGAACAGCAGCGTGCGCCGGTCCTCCGGTGCCTGGCCGAGCATGAATTCGAGATCCTCGCGGAAGCCGAGGTCGAGCATCTCGTCGGCCTCGTCGAGCACGACCGCGCGAAGCCCGCTCATGTCGAGAGAGCCGCGCTCGATGTGGTCGCGCAGCCGCCCCGGCGTGCCGACGACGATATGCGCCCCCCGGTCCAGCGCCCGCCGTTCCTCGCGCGCGTCCATCCCGCCGACGCAGGAGGTGACCCGCGCCCCGGTCTTCGCGTAGAGCCACCCGAGCTCGCGCATCACCTGGAAGGCAAGTTCGCGCGTCGGTGCGATGACAAGTGCCAGCGGAGCGGCCGCCGGGCCGAAATGCACGGCCTCGCCGAGGATCGTCGGGGCAATCGCAAGGCCGAAGCCCACGGTCTTGCCCGAACCCGTCTGCGCGGAGACCAGCAGATCCGATGTGGCAAGGTCGGGGTCGGCGACCGCCTGCTGCACCGGGGTGAGTGTGTCATAGCCTCGTTCGGCGAGCGCGTCGGAAAGGGGGGCAATCATGCAGGAAGGGTCCGTGGAGCTGTGGCGGATGCCGCCATTGGGCGCGGTCATGGCCGCGCGAGACCAGTCCCCCTAACAGCATTTGCGGCGGATGCCTATGGTTGTTGCGCCACGTCCCGCGATTTGACCGGCGATGGCGGTTAGGATCGCGGGTCGCCACGCCCGCGGGAATGGCCGGATCGGATCGGAGCGCGAATCGGTGAGCATTTGACTCACGAGCGCCTTTGGGACAGCCTACGTAATTGTCCGGTTAGTGATGTTCTGATGGCCCATTTATTAATTTGATTGCTGCATATGCGGGAGGGGGCGGGTTCTATTCGGAACGAACGTCGCTGGACGCGAAAACACGAACGATACGCGTGACCAAGTACCAATGTCGTGGCCGGCAACCGGCACGACGCGATTAACGGGTGTTCTGTATGGCCGGAAGGATTTCACATCGCGAACCCTCGCTGGCGCGGGCCGGCAGCCGGGGGCTCTTTCTTGCGACCCTCATCTTCAGCGTTTTCACCAACCTCCTGATGCTGACGGGTCCGCTCTTCATGCTTCAGATCTATGACCGGGTGCTGGGATCGCGATCGGAAGAGACGCTGGTCGCGCTGTCCATCCTCGTTGCCGGCCTCTTCGCCCTCTACGGGCTTCTGGAATTCGCGCGCGGCCGGGTGATGTCTCGCGTCGGGGCCCGCTTCCAGGCCTCGCTCGACGACCGCGTCTTCCGCGCGGTTCTCGAGGATGTAGCACTCCATCACCGTGGCAAGGGAGGGATCAGGGCGACGCAGGATCTCGATTCCATCCGGACCTTCTTCACCGCGCCGGTCCTGCTCGCGCTGTTCGATCTGCCGTGGACGCCTGTCTTCCTGACGGCAATTTTCATCTTCCATCCCTATCTCGGCTGGCTCGCGGTCGCGGGCGGCACCTGTCTCATTCTGGCGACGCTTCTGAACCAGCTCATTACCGCGAAGAAGGTCGCCGAGGCCCAGAAGCAGTCCATCGTGGCGCTGAACTTCTCCAAGCAATCCGAAGGGGCGGGCGAGCTCATCTGGGCGCAGGGAATGGTCGGCAACATGGTCCGGCGGTGGACCAGCCTTCAGGATGCGGCGCTCGACGGGACGATCCGGGCGAATGACTGGACCGGCAGTTTCAGCGCCTTCACCAAGGCGTTCCGCCTGTTCCTGCAATCGGCGATCCTGGCGCTCGGCGCCTGGCTGGTGCTGCAGGGCGAACTGACGGCCGGCGCGATGATCGCGGGGTCGATCCTGCTCGGCCGGGCGCTGGCGCCGATCGAACTGGCGGTTTCGCAATGGCCGGTTGTGCAGCGGGCGCGCGCCGGATGGACCGCCCTCGGCGGATTTCTGTCCGCGGTTCCCGCGCGCGACGAACCGACCCAGCTTCCTGCGCCGGCCGCGCGGCTTGAGGTCCGGGGCATCAACGTCGCGGTCCGCGGGTCGGACCGGCCGGTCCTGCAGGGGGTCAGCCTCGACGTCGCGCCCGGCGAAGCGATCGGCGTCATCGGCAAGAGCGGGTCGGGGAAAACCTCGCTGGCGCGGGTGATCCTCGGCCTCGTGGCGCCGCAATCGGGGGTCGTCAGGCTCGACGGCGCGACGCTCGATCAGTACGGGCCCGAGCGGCTCGGCCAGTTCATCGGCTATCTGCCACAGGAAATCCGGCTCTTCGACGGGACGGTGGCGGAGAACATCGCGCATATGGCGCCCGATCCGGACACCGACCGGGTGCTGGCCGCCGCCATGAAGGCCCGCGCACACGAGATCATTCTCGGGCTTCCCAACGGCTACGATACCCGGACCGGCGAATCCGATGCACAGCTTTCGGGCGGTCAGAAGCAGCGTGTCGCGCTTGCCCGCGCCCTTTACGCCGACCCGGTTCTCCTGGTTCTCGACGAGCCGAATTCAGCGCTCGACGCCGAAGGCTCCGAGGCGCTGAACGCCGTGATCGAGGCCATGAAAGCCGACCAGCGCGCGGTTGTCATCATGACGCACCGGCCGACGGCCATTTCGGCCTGCGACCGGCTCCTGATCCTCGATGGAGGCAGGGTGGCCGCCTACGGCCCACGCGACGAGATCATCAAGTCGATGATCCGCAATGCGAGTGACGTGCAACGTGTGGTCACCCGGAGGGCGCCGTGATGACGCAAGATCCGAACCGCGCCCGGTGGAGCGCGCGTCTGCCGCTCGTCATCGGATTCGCCGCATTGGCGATGCTGACCGGGGGGATCGGCGCCTGGAGTGTCGGGACGAGTATCGCGGGCGCGGTGGTCGCGCCCGGAGTCCTCGTGGTGCAGTCGAACCAGCAGGTGATCCAGCATCCCGATGGCGGCGTGGTCGGCAACATCCTCGCGCGCGATGGAGACATGGTCCGGCAGGGCGACATAGTCGTTCGCTTCGATGGCACGTTCCTGCGCTCCGAACTGTCGACGGTCGAGCGCCAACTGCTGGAGATATTCGTGCGACGGGCGCGACTGGAAGCGGAACGCGACAACCTGGAAGCGCCGGTCTTCACCATCGACGACAGTTTCGCTGCACTCGATCCGGTTTGGGTCGAAGGCCAGATCAGGGGTCAGAAATCGCTCTTCCTGGCGCGCCGCGACTCGATCGCCAAGGAAACCGACGGGCTACGGGAGCAGGTACGGCAGATCGAGAACCAGATCGAAGGCGTCGCGGCGCAGCTTGTGGCGCTGAAGCGGCAGCTCGTCCTGATCGCGGAGGAACTGCGCAACCAGAGCGCGCTTTTCGACAAGGGGCTCGTTTCGGCGTCACGCGTGCTTGAACTGCGCCGTGAGGAAGCGCGGCTTCAGGGCGAGATCGGCCGCCTCACCTCGTCGACAGCCGAGGCGCGCGCGAGGATTTCGGCCACCGAGATCGAGATCCTGAAGCTCTCCGACCGCCAGCGCGAAGACGCGATCACCCAGATACGCGATCTCCAATACGCCGAGATCGAGCTCCAGGAGCGGCGCCTGAGTCTGCAGGTACGTCTCACCCGTCTCGATGTCCGGGCGCCTGTCGACGGCGTGGTCTTCGACTCGCGGGTCTTCGCGCTCCAGTCCGTGATCCGCGCGGCCGAGCCGATGATGTACATCGTACAGGGCGACCAACCGCTGCAGGTGAAAGCGCGCATCAACCCGGTCCATATCGATCAGGTTCAACCCGGCCAGGACGTGATCCTCCGCTTCACGACCTTCGACAGCCGCACGACCCCGGAAGTGCACGGAACCGTGAGCCGCGTTTCGGCCGACGCTGTGACCGACGAGAAGACCGGCGCACAATACTACGAGGCGATCCTGACGCCCGATCCGAACGCGTTCGAGGACCGGCCCGACCTGACGCTTCTCCCCGGGATGCCGGTCGAGAGTTTCTTGCGGACTGGCGATCGAACGCCGCTATCCTACCTGACCCGCCCCATGGTCAATTACTTCAACCGGGCATTTCGCGAAAGCTGAAGGCGGCGGGCACTAGCCCTGCGGGCACCCGACGCGACGGGAAGCCCGCAACGGATCTCGGGATCGCTCCACGTCCGGCGCGGCCTTGCTCGACGTCGCTCGGGGTGTGAGCCGACAACGAGACTTGTCGCCGCCCGGCCCCGGTCGACGCGGGTGATGGCGGACCAGTTCCGCTCGCATCCGCCCGCCGGTTTCCGCGACCGGTGATGCCCCGGCAACTCGTGGGGGCCGACTTCGTGAAGCCATGAGCGCGCCGGAAAGGGCTGCGACGGCAGTCGCCCGATTCGCCCCCTTGCGGTGGGGCGGCCCGTGCAAGGGGTGGATATGTGGCACAATCGCCGCTATTTCAAAGGATTGCCCTCTTGGCGTGGACGGTGAGGAGGATGCCGGCCAGCCTCCGGTGCCCGGAACTATGAGTTTCTTGAACAAACCTTATGATTGACCGGCGAGGCCTGTCGGCTTGCCACTTTGGGATTAGGCATATCCTCTTGTGGTGAATCGAAAAGTAGTGTCAAATAAGTGTTATATTTGTCACATAATTTGTAGGGGTACCAAGTGCATATGTTGATGATGCCCGCTTTCCGACGAAACATTTTCGGCGATTTCGGGAGGGCTCCACAATGACTGCGGCCTTCTCAATTGCAATCATAGAAACCGATTGCATCATGCGCGAAGGGTTGATGCGCGTGCTCAGCCGGCGCCCTCTCAAGATGGTCGATGCGTGGTCCAGCGTGGAAGAAGCTTCGGCCGCCGCGCATCCGTCGGACGCACTCGACGTGATCCTCGTGAGCCTTGTCCGGCAGGGCAGGCTGGAGCCGGACGAAGCCGAGCTGCTGCGCCAGAGGTACCCGTCCGCGCACATCGCCCTGATGGTTGAACAGAATTGCGAGACCGTGGCCCCCATGGCGGCCGCGGCGCGCGTCGATGGGGTGCTCCTGAGCACGAGCACCCCGGCAAATCTCGTGAAATCCCTGGAGCTGATCGCGCTCGGCGAGCATTTCTTCCCGATGCCGGTCGGCTGGGATGACGTCAGCGCGCAAGCGGCCGACGAGGCGGAGACCTCCGGCCCCGAACTTCTCGAAAAACTGTCGGTGCGCGAGAGGCAGGTGCTGGACGGGCTCGCCAGGGGCGCGCCCAACAAGGTGATCGCGCGCCATCTCGACATATCCGACGCCACCGTGAAGGTGCATGTGAAGTCGATCCTGAGAAAGACCGGCGCTACCAATCGAACTGAAGTTGCGCTCTGGGCGCGAGAGGTTGGCGTCGGCGAGCATTGATGCCGCCGATGCTCTCCAACTGGTTCAGATGGCCCGCCACACGGCGCGGGTCACGTCGGCCGCAGACTCCTCGATGGTGCGGTCGGTGTCGACGGTGATCACCGGCACCGGTCCGAAACCGGTCGACGTCTCCATCCGCCAGCGCCGCAGCACGGCGTCCGCATCGGGACCGCCCTCCTTCATCCGGGTCGCGTCGCGGCGAACCGCGGTCTCGCGCGAAGCCGTCAGGCGGATCACCAGATCGGGGCGTGGCAGACCCAGGTAGAGTGCGCGCTCCCGCCGCATCAGCCAACGCTTAAGGCCCGAGTCGCAGGCGGCGATCGCGGCATCGTTGAAGCAGCTGCTGTCGATGGCGCCGGGCGTCTCGGAAGGGTAGCGGTCGGTGACGATAATCGTCCCGCTCGCGGCGGCCTTCCAGCACTTCCGGATCAGCGCCCGCCGGTCGTAGGCGGCAAGCGTCATGCGCAACACATAGAGCAGCGAATAACGCCCCTCGCGACGGCGTTCGGGCTTTTGATACTCGCCGGAGCGCTCGCCCTTGAACAGCCGGCGGGCGAGCGGCAGAATAAGCCGCGGCGCGAAGCTCAGGAGCGTCGGAGGCGGTTTACCCACGTGGACGCGCCGCACGTCCAGCTCCCGCCCGAGACGGCGCGCGAGTTCGCCGCTCAGCGTTGACTTGCCCACCGCCTTCGGCCCGACCATTGAAACGATGAGCCCGCCGGTCCGGGGAACCAGATCGCGACGGCGGCGGAAACGACCGATGGCCATCCGCCCGACCCGGCGCAGCCGCTCGACCTCGGCGGCGATCGTGCCGATCCGCCGGCGGTTCAGCAGGCCCGATGCCAGGCGTAGGCCGAGGCCGACGCGGCGCAGCCAGGCGCGGGGCTCGGCTATGGCGGCAAGCGCGGTTTCCAGTGCCGGAGGCTCGCTCGCCGGCATCCAGGCGCGCCACAGTTCGGCCGCGCCCTGCAAATCGGCTCGGTTCCGCAACCAGTCGAGCTCGCGCACCACTTCCTCATAGCCGCGCCGGACCATCCAGATCTCCACCGGATGGAGGTGCTTGAGCAGGATGCGCAGCGTGAAGAGCGCGAGCTCTGCTTCGGGCGTTGGCAAAGGAACCGTGTCCGAAACCGCTCCGACACCGAGCAGATCCCGCTCGATCGGCAGCCGGTAACACTTGACGAGGCTGTCGCCGGTCACGACACGGAAATAGGCATGCACATGCAACAGGCGGGAGGCGGAGGCGTCCAGCGCATAGGCGTGGAACACACCGGGATGGGTCAGGCCACCGCGCGACACGGCCGGCTTGAAGCCGCATTGCGCGAGGATGACATCGAAGGCGTCGGCGTCCTCGCGGTGGACGAGAAGATCCAGATCATCTTCACCTCGCAGGCTCTCGGGCAGGCGGATGTTGCTCTTCCAGTGGCAGTACCGAAGGCCCGCCGTATTCAGTTCCTCGATCAGGGCGTGAATGGGATCCGCACGGTTATCGGGCGCGATGTTCTCCCGAGACGACGGCGTGAAGCTCAGATCCTGGTGCATGCGTCAGCTTTCCCTCAAATCTGCGACGGTGCGGCTCTTGCCACAAAAAGACCCGGCCGCAGGCCAAGCCGTGTGAAGGCGAACCACGCCATTGCTACGTTCCAGGCGACGACACCCGTCGAGATCGCAACGGCCGCGCCGAGAATGCCGAACGGCCCTGCGAGCAGGAAGCACAGCACGAGGCCGATCAGCGCCCCGCCCGAGTGCATGGCGGCGCCGGCGGTCTCGCGGCCGGTCATGGTCATCAGGTGCTGCTGCGGGCCTGCCGCGGCGGCGACCAGCTGTCCGGCCACCAGGACTGCCGCGGCGGGCGCTCCCTCGGCGAAGCCGGGGCCGAAAAAGCCAAGGAGCATCGGCATCGCGATGAGCATCGGCACGGCAATGCAGGCCGCACCCGCAAGCGTGAGCCGCGCGGCGCGCCTGGTCAACGCCTGCAGGCCATCGTGGTCGCCCTGGGCATGTAGCGAAGCCACGGTCGGCGCGAAGGCGGCCGCCACCGCCATGCGGGGCAGGGCGATCAGGATGGACAGGCTGAACGCGACGGCGAAAATCCCGGCGCCGCGCGCATCGCCCAGAAGTCCGAGGACGATGATGCCGGACCGGGCCATGACCACGTCCGCGCCCATGATGACGGTCAGCGGCAGCGCCGGGCGCATCCAGTCGCGCAACGCGGAGTGCGGGCTCACTCCATCCAGTTCCGCCGGGCGCTTGCGCCGGACTTGGACGATGGCGATCGCGAGGATCAGGCCGCCGCTTGCCGACATGGCCGCCATTGCCGTCGGTGCCGTGGCGGGTGCGAAACCAAAACCCACGAGGCCCGCCAGCAGGACAATGGCGAAGGAATCGCGGCCCAGCCGCAGTGGCGCGAGCGCGGCGACGACACTGCCGAAGGCCCGCACGATTGATGCACCGACAAGTTGAAGAGCGAACAGCGGCGTCGCGACCAGCGCAATCAGCAGGGTAACTCGCAGTTCTGGTTCCGCCCCCGTCGACAGTGTCAGCGCCATCCCGAGCAACGCGACCAGCACACTCGCGACGGCCACGATCAACGCCGTGAACCGGATCACACCCCGCATTGCGGCCCAGTTTCCCTCTGCGCGGTAGGCAGAGAGGAGCCGAAGGAGCGAGACATGGAAGCCAAGCGTGGAGAGCGTGGAGGCGACAAGCAACCAGGAAACGGCGTACATGTAGATGCCGAAGCTGTCGACGCCAACCAGGCGGGCCGTGGCAACCTGTGCCAGATAGCTGACCCCCGCACCACCGACGAGCACGGCGAATGCTCCGGCGCTGCTCGTGGAGAATCCTTTTGAGGCGAGGCCTCGGGCGCGTAACCGCTCGATGAAGGCCAACGACCACCGACGCTGCGCTGCGGGCGGTTCCCGGTCGATGACGCGTGTCACGCTTCTTTCTCCCGCATGAGTTCAGCGATACGACCCCGCATGGCTCCCGCGGCCGGACCGAGAGCTTCGCGGTCCGGGCAGGCGACCCGTATAACGGGGATTCCGCTGGCTTCGACCAGGGGCGCCAGCGTTTCAAAGATCCCGATCTGTCGGAGCGTCTCGGGAATGCCGAGCTCGAACAGACGTTCCGCCGCCGACTGAGCAGCACGGCGGTCGTGCAGCCGTCCTGCGATTGCCTCGCGTGGCGTCTCGATCCAGACGACAAGATCCGGCTGCGGCACGATGCTCAGTGCCCGCGCCAGGATGTTCAGTTCGGAGGTTCCTGAGATCGCCGCAAGCGAACCCACCGCGGTGACGAAACCCTGATCGAGAAGAGCAACTCCTCCGGCGGCGCGCTCGCGGCGCAGGCGCTGAGAGAGCTCCGACAGATACCGCCGATACCTTAGCCGTTTGAGCGGGCTCGCGGGTGGAAGCAGCGCAATAAGCCGTTCGGTCGTGTCACAGGAGCGCGTGCGGTTACCTAGATGCGGGATCGCCTGCACGATTTTTGCGCCGCGCGCCGCGACCGGGAGAAGGCGGGACCGGGCCGCGGTCTCCATTTCGGCAGGGCGGGCGCTTGCCACCAGACGTACTTCGGGGAATTCTTTGACGACAGCTTTCGCGAGCGTCGTTTTGCCTGAGGCGGAAGGGCCCACGAGTTCGACGACCAAGCCCGGCAGGTCGGCGTCCTTTTGAAAAGTGGCGGGCGATGCGGTGTACATTATGCTTCGCTCCCGGCCTTCAAGGCAGATCCGCAGCCGTGCGGAGGAGCGCTGTCCCCGGCGCCGAAACCGCGCCGAATTGTTGCGCCTCGACAATGGACTGCCGGGCAACCTGGACGACGTCGCCCGGTTCCAGCTCGAGGTCGAGCGCGGCCTCGATCGACTCCTCGGCGCTGGCGCGCACGACGGTCACGACGATCTTGCCATGCGTGCCGGCGGCTGGCGGGGCCAAGCCCGCCGCTTCCAGCCGGGCGACGAGCTCATTCAGCTTGGCGGCTTCGGCCGCGCGCTTGACCCGCGCCTGCTGGATCTCGTCCAGTAGTGACAGGTGTCGGTGGTCGTCCAGCCGCTCCAACTCGCGTGCGACCTCTATCTTGCGCCGCTCCAGTTGCATCAGGTTGGTTTCCGTCTGCAACCGGCGGGTCGCGGAGATGAGTGCCGCGCTGCGGAGGTCGGACAGGCGGGACTGGGTGTAGAGGCCCTTGCCGCTTAATTCGCGCGCCTGTTCGAGATCCGCGGCGTCGGCGACCTCGGTCTCCTTCTCCACTTCGAGCTGGCGCACCAGCACGGCCGTCTGCTGGTCAATCTGGGTAAGGGAGCGTTCCAGGAAGCTGCGTTCGCGCTCGTGATCGAGGGCGCGCGCTTCGCGTAGATCCTTCTCTACGCGCAGGATATCCTCAAGTGCAGTGTTGCGCTGCGGTCGCGGTGGCAGCTCGGCGGGCTCGAAGCCGATGTCTTCCCCGAGTTCCGTGCGCAACCGCCAGACACGAGCTTCCATCGCGGCAAGCGCGTGCCATGCACCGACGTAGTCGGCTTCGAGCCCCGCCGTGTTGACGACCGGCCCCACCGCCGGCGTCAACGCAACGCCGCCGGCGGCGGCGATGATCTGTCGAACCGTCATGCCGGGGCGGAATCTGAATTCGCCCGCCCGTGCAACGTCACCGCTGACGAACACCGGCCGATACTCGGATATCCAGGCGCTGACCTGGTCGCGTGCGAAAGAGCGCAGATGCTCCTGCCCGTTCGGCGTGTAGACAGTGACGAGGCGGCTTGTGACCACGGCGCGGATGCTCTCGCGCAGATCGGGCATCGTGCGTCCAGCGGCACGAACCTCGCCAATCAGCGGCAAACTGAGGTATCCGTCGAGTTGCACCTGCGCCTCCTGCGAGAGGTCGGGCACACCGGCAATGCTCATGGCGACGACGTCGCCGGCAAGGAGGCGGTATGCCTCGTCCGCCCGGACCCCGGTGCTCCAGAGTATCGAAGCGAGGGTGATCCCGGCAGCCGATGCAAGCGTGAAGTGCCGATGACCGATCGTCATGTCGCGTACCCCTTTTCCTCACGGACCTTCCCGTTCTTCAGGCGGGTGCGCCACCACTCGACAGTGCGAGCAAGCCCTTCCGGAAGGTCGATACGCGGCCGCCACCCCGTTGCCTGGCGCAGACGGCTGTTGTCGGCGAGTAGCTCGCGAACCTCGGAGCGTGGTGGTCGCATTCGGGCGGCCTCGGTCTCCACGGGTTTGGCGCAGCCGACGATGGCGCGGATCATCTCGATGAGGTCGCCGACCGAAACGGCATGCCCGGTGCCCGCATTGTACGGAACACCGTACAGGATCTCGGGCGTGCCGCCGAGCGCCAGGAAGGCCGAGGCGGTGTCCTGGACGTAGGTGAAGTCGCGCAACGGCGTCACATCGCCGACGCGGATGGAGCGAATCTCGGGATCGAGCGCCTGGCGCAGCACGGTCGGGATCACCGCGCGCTCGCTCTGGCGCGGGCCGAAGGTGTTGAAGGGCCGCAGGATCGCGACCGGCATGTCGTGCGAGCGGGCGAAGGATTCCGCCAGCATGTCGGCGCCGATCTTCGTGGCTGAATAGGGCGACTGACCCTGCAGCGGATGGTCCTCGCTGATCGGCACCGTGAGGGCGGTTCCGTAGACTTCGCTCGTGGAGGTGTGGACCACGCGCGGCACGTCATGCGCTCGCGCGGCCTCGAGCACGTTGAGGGTTCCGCTCACGTTGGTGTCCACGTAGGATTGCGCCGCCACGTAGGAATGCGGGATCGCGATCAGCGCGGCGAGATGGAAGACCACGTCCTGCCGTGCCGTCAGCCTGTGGATCAGCGCTGCGTCCCGCACGTCGCCGCGCACGGCGTTGACGGAGGACCGCACCGCGGCGGGCAGGTCGTCGATCCAGCCGAGCGAGTCGAAGGAGTTGTAGAGGCATAGCGCCGTGACATTGGCGCCGGCCGCGATCAGCGCCTCGGTCAGGTGCGAGCCGATGAAGCCGTCCGCGCCGGTGACCAGGACATTGCGGCCTTCGTAGGCAGACTTGGTATGCATATTCCTCATTCTCCGGGAATTCTTTTGGCGGCCGGGTCATACTCTGGATTCAGGCTTCCGAGCGAGCGGCGCCCCGTGCCACGGCCGGGAGCGCGGCGCCGCGCCGCTTTCGTGACGGACTTCCCGGCGAGCGGAACGTTGGATGCTGGCGCGGGCGTCGCGCCCAGAACCGCCAGCACGCCGCGCAACAGCCAGCCGATGTCCCGGATCGTGGTCCGATTGGGGTAGTACTGGAGGTCGAGCGTCGCCTTGGTAGGAAAGAGCACGCGCCGGTAGAAGACCGTCGGATCCTTTTCTGCCGGATAGAGATCGGCTTCGCTGCGGAATGCGACCTGGCTCGGACCGAAGATGCCGGGCCGGTGCTCCAGCACCCCGAGGAA
Organism: Defluviimonas salinarum; assembly: GCF_026013545.1. Taxonomy (GTDB): domain Bacteria; phylum Pseudomonadota; class Alphaproteobacteria; order Rhodobacterales; family Rhodobacteraceae; genus Albidovulum; species Albidovulum salinarum. Next base: position 236,691 of record NZ_JAPDOG010000002.1, read on the forward strand.
GGCGCCTTCGAAGCAGTCCGCGAAATCCAGGCTTTCGGGGCGCGGGCCGACGAAGGCCATCTCGCCGCGCAGGATGTTGAACAGTTGCGGCAGTTCGTCGAGCTTGGTCGCCTCGAGGACCCGCCCGACCCGCGTCATCCGCGGATCGCCCTTGACCGTGAGCGGGCACCCCTGCGTCGCGGGGTTGGGGCCGAACTTGCGGAACTTGTACATCCAGAAGCGCTTCCCGCCCTTGCCGAGACGCACCTGCGCGAACAGGATCGGCCGGCCGGTCTCCAAAAGGATCGCGATCGTGATCAGGAGCATCAGCGGCGCGAGGACGATCACGCCCACGGTCGCCAGCACGAGGTCGAGCGCCCGGCTCAGGGCTTCGGATGGCGTCGGCTGTTGTGAGGCGCGGAGTGTCGTCATGCGGCGGCTCCCTTGATCGGCTGCATTGCGGCCTCGAGCACGCGCGCGGCACGCTCGACGTCCGCTTCGGTCATCTTCGGATGAAGCGGCAGGGTCAGCTCCCTGCGTGCGAACTCCTCCGTCACCGGAAGGTGCAGTTCGGGCCAGCGGTCGCGGTAATAGGAGAGTTCATGCACCGGCGGGTAATGGACCGACGTCTGCACGCCCGCGTCGGCCATCGCCGCCGCGACGGCGTTGCGGTCGGCGCCGGCCGGCAGGACGACGGGGAAGATGTGGTCGGCCGATGCGCCGCTGCGGGGCCGTGGCACGCCGAGCGCGCCGCGCGCCTGCAGGGGCGCCAGACGCCCCCGGTAGAGAGCCGCCAGTTCCGAGCGCCGCGCATTGAACGCGTCGAGCCGCGCGAGTTGCACGAGGCCCAGCGCCGCCCGGATCTCGTCCATCCGGTAGTTCCAGCCGGGCGAGACCACGTCATATTGCACGGACCGCGCCTGAAGCCGCTGGTGAGCGTTGGACGTCATGCCGTGAGCCCGCATCCGGCGCGCGCGGTCCAGCAGCGCGGGGTCGCGCATGAGGATCATGCCGCCCTCGGCGGTGGTCATGTTCTTGTTGCCGTAAAAGCTGAAGGCCGCCGCGTCGCCGTAGCTGCCGACCTCCGGCACGCCGACCGCATGGGCGGCGTCCTCGATCAGCAGGAGGCCGTGACGGTCGGCGAAGGCCCGCCAGGCCGCGCGCTCGGCGAGATGGCCGGCAAAGTGCATCAGCATCACGGCGCGGGTGCGCGGTGTCACGCGCGCCTCCGCTTTTTCAAGCGACATCAGCGGCTCGTCGAGGCTCTCGATATCCACCAGCACCGGCTCCGCGCCGGTGTAGTGGATGGCGTTCACCGTGGCCACGAAGGTCAGCGACGGCGCCAGCACCTCGTCGCCGGGCCCGATGCCGAGCGCCTCGAGCGCGAGGTGCAGAGCCGCGGTGCAGGAATTGACCGCGACGGCGTCACCGGCGCCGTGACGTTCCGCGAAGGCTCGCTCGAAAGCGGCCACACGCGGGCCGAGCGTGATCCAGCCGTCCTCGATCACCTGAGCGACGGCCGCTTTCTCCTCGGGTCCCAGGACGGGTTCTGACACGAGCAGCATCGAAATCTCCTTACTCGCACACCGTTCAGCCCACCGCTGCCAATCCTTTCGGCTTGGCTGGCAGAACGTCAGGAAACGGCACCCAGGCGCTCATGCGCGGGCGACTGTTCGTCCCAGTCCAGGATCTGGGCGCTCTGGAAATCGTCGACGCGGCCGATATCGAGCCACAGCCCGTCGTGCCGGTACGTGTAGACGGGCTTGTCGCGTGCGAGCAGGCAATACATCAGGTCATCGAAGCCGAAGGGCACGCCGTCCGGAACGTATTCCAGCGCCTCGGGCTCCATGCAATAGACGCCCATGCTCATCAGGTTGGTAAGGCTGGGCTTCTCCTTGAAGCTCTTGACCCGGCCTTCGGGCGCATCGATCACGCCGAATTCGAGCGGCGTCTCGCGCAGCGCGGTTGCAACGGTGACAAGGCCGCCGCAGCGGTGGTGGCAGGCGGCGAAGGCGCCGATGCTGAGATCGGTCAGAACGTCGCCATTGATGACCATGAAGGTCGTGTCGAGTTCGTCGCGCAGCATCCCGAGGGGGCCGATCGTGCCCAGGGGTTGCCTCTCGATCGTGTAGCGGATGTTCATCGACCACTGGCGGCCGTCGCCGCAGAAGCTGCGGATCAGATGGCCGAGATAGCCGGTCGTGATATAGACATCGCGGACGTCGTTGCGACGAAGCCATTTGAGCAGCAGTTCGAGAACAGGTTGGGATTGGACTGGCATCAGAGGTTTGGGAAGAACCATGGTGTATGGACGCAGGCGCGTTCCCTTACCCCCGCACTGGATAACAACCTTCATTTCACTCGCTCCTTACAAAGACACATGCTCAAAGACGCTTCAAATAATCTCGCACCCAAGGACAATCGCACCATGCGATCCGTGACTGGACGAGAATGCGTTCAGCTCTCTACGTTCTCGCGGCTTAGTTTATGGTAACGCAGCCCCCCCGGCGGATTCAGTCGCCCATTCAAGGTATATGCATTGGGGGGGGATGAGCACTCTGTGGGGAACGGGGGGTACTCAATTGGCATGAGGCCGGGATTACTCCCTAGTTGAACTTCGACCGCTAACGGGCTTGTGCGAGCATTAATCTGTTTAGGGCCGCGGCGGAGCTCCTCCGATTTCGGGGCCGGATTTAGCGTGCGTCCACGAGATCGGCCTATATGTGCCGACCGGATTGTATAGAGGCCGGCCGGATCTTGGTTTTAAGACGCGACGGTTCCCGGGCAGCAAGCCTGCCCGGCGTGTCGAGTAAAGTGAGTGCGAGGGGATTTCGATTTATGCGCAAAGGTCTTTTCATTTGTCTTGATACTTCAAGGCCGCATTCGACGTCATGGCGCTTCATTGACACCACGTATCGCGCGCCATGACGACGATCCTTCTTGCTTTCGGTCTGGTGCTTTATCCGTCGACCCAGTTGCGGTTCGGCGGGTTGCCGCTCGGGCCCGGGGAACTCATGCTGGTCGCCTGGCTGGGGATCGCCGCACTTCGGCAATTCCTGCAGCCGGCGATTACGGGCAACCTCGCCCTGCGGCGCCTGAGCGCGTTCTGGTTCGCGCTTCTATTGGCGCAAAGCGCCGGGATGATCGTCGGACTTGTCCGCGAGCCGTTCCATTTCTACAGCGGCATCATCCATGACATCTTCGCCTATTCGCTGTCCTGCGCGCTGGCCTGCATGTTCGCGCTCGAACTCGGTGACGCGGAGCGGCGCCGGCGTGCCGTCTGGCTGGTGGTGGGGATCGGGACTGTGTCGATGTCGATGCAGCTCGCTGGCGGCTATGGCCTTTTCCCGTCTCTGGGCACCAATACCTGGTATTTCGAGCGGCTGATCGGCTGGTCGGTCAACGCCAACCAGTTCGCCTTCTTTGCGCTTTTCTTGTTTCTTCTTGCGTCCTACCTCGCCGAAACCGCCCGTGCGCCGCGTGAGGCCGTGACGGCTCTTGCTTGTGGAGCGCTGGCGGCTTTGGGGGGCATCCTGAGCCGGAGCGACGCACTGGTCGTCGCGCTGATGGCCGCCGGCTCGGTGTTCCTGATCCTAAAATCCATCACGTGGCTACAGAACCTCGAGATGGCGCCCACCCTGCGGGGATCGACCGTGGTGCTTGGCCTGCTCTCGCTCCCCCTCGCCGCCGCGTCAGCGGTGCCGTTCACGTCGGCGGCGCTGGAACGGGTCGAGGATTACTCCGCCGAAGTATACTCCGACAACGGGCAAGGTGAGCTGCGGTTGAATCTTTGGATGGAGGCTTGGGAAAAAGGTCTGGAATCCGGAATGATCGGCTACGGGCCTGGCCCGCACCTCACGACGGTCAAGTCCTGGAAGCGACCGCCTCCGAACAAGTTCGAGGCCCACAACACCTCGCTTGACCTCTTCACGCAGGGCGGGCTCGTGGCGTTTGCGGCATTCATCTGGATCTGCGTGTCCACGTTGCACTCGGGCTGGCGAGCCCGGCTGCCGGTATTGACCGCCCTTGTCATGGCGTGGGCGGTATTCAGCATGTTCCATTTCATGGTGCGGCACCCGATCTTCTGGTTCGGGATCGTGCTGTGCCTTCTTGAGGCGGAGCGGACACGCTCGGCGCTCCGCCTGCGTCGTTCGGAGGCTGTGCAATGATTTATGATAATGCGGACGCCCTGCACTTCCGCCAGGTTTCGACCCTTTTGCGGAGACGTTGGCTTCTGATCGCCTTGGTCACGCTTTTTGGCGGCGTCGTGGTCGGCGCTGCTGCCTTTCTGCTGCCACCGACCTACACGGCCAAGGCGCAGATGCTGCTGGTCTCCGAAATCCGCGACGGCGTAGAGACCATGGACGACGCTGCGGTGGCCACTTTCCTTGAGCTTCTGAGGTCGCCTGACCAACTCCGGCGTCTGGCCACGAACCTTGAGGAGGCCGATGCGGTGGCAGAGGACGCGATGGGCTTGCCCGGTTACGAGGCGTTGGAAGAGCGTTTGCGAGTCTTTAAGGAGCACGGATCGCGGCTGATCTCGGTTACGTTCTCCTCCAGCAATCCCGAAGTGGCGGCCACGGTCGCAAACAAGACCATCGAGGTCTATCTGGACGGAGTAACGGATCGTCTGGAGGTCGAGCACGACAAGGCGCTGCATGCCGTTGCCGCCCGTCTGGAAACAGCTCGCGACGATCTTGATCGGACCATCGACGAGCTGAGGGTTTATCGCGTCGCCAACGGTGTGATCGACGCCGGCCGGGCCGACGAGATTGACATCCAGATCGGTCAGATGAGCCGACAACTCTCCATAGCGAGTGCCGAACTGGCGACTCGCGAGGCACAACTGCGCAGCGTGGGAGAAAACGCAACCCGCGTGGCGAATGTGGATGCCAGAGGTGCGGTGGTCGTCGGAGATCCAGCGCGTGGCGATGCGGCCGGAGGCAACGTCAAAGCGCAATCGCTGCGGGTGGACCGTGACGAGCTGGAGCGGGCGCGCGCCGAGGCGGTGGCGCGAGTCGGCGATATCGATGAGCGCCTCAATGCGTTGCGGGCGGCGGGCGCCGCCGCGGGCGAGCAGCAGATCCAGTTGCGGGAGCTCGAGCGGGAAGTGACGGCAGCTGAAGAGGCCTATGAAAGCCTGATCCGTCGCCGCGCCGATCTCGTCAGCCGCGGCCCCGGACGGCCTCCGGCGCGCATCGTCTCGCTGGCGGAGGTTCCGGAAGTGCCAAGTTCCCCCAATCCGCTCTTGTTCCTGTTCCCTGCAATCGTCGGCACGGCGGCGATCGGCGCCATGGTCGCGCTGTTGCTGGAGCGCGCCGACCAGCGTCTGCGGAGCGAGCAGGACGTGGAAGACACGTTGCAGGTTCCGTGCATTGGGTTGGTGCCGAAACGCCCGAGAACGCTGGCGAAAGATCCGTCCGACATTCTGCCACAGGACCCGTTCACGCCCTACGTCGAAGCCGTCCGCGCCATATCGGTTGCAGCGCGAAAGCGCGTCGGATCGGCCCTGGAGCCGCGAACCTTCCTCGTAACATCGGTCGCAGAAGGCGACGGTGCCACAACCACCGCTGTCGCCTTCGCACTTTATGCCGCGCGTTTGAACCGCCGGGTCCTGCTGATGGATCTGAATGTCCGGCGGCTGGGAGTCGCCGCCGCGCTGGGCGAGCCCGAACCCGAAGAACTGCTCGACGAGCCCCCGGAAAATGCGATCCGCAGGGTTGAGGCGCTGGGCGTCGACTATCTTTCCCCGTTGCGGCGTGACGCCGATCCACTCACGGTCCTGTGCACCGACGAGTTTCCGGAACTCCTGACCCGACTCGCCAAGACCTACGATTACATCGTGATCGACAGCGCGCCCGCCGCCAGCGCCACGGAGACGCGTCTCCTTGCTTCGATGGTCGATCGCGTTCTGTTCGTGGTGAAGTGGGGCGCCACCGAAGCCCGCGCAGCCCAGGCCGCGTTGCACGGCCTGCGCGCGATGGGGGGCTTCATGCCGGTGGTTTCGGTCGTGATCGCCCAGGCCGACATGCGCCGTCATGCGCGTCATCGGTACGGCGAGGAGCGCAACATGACCACGGCGGTTCAGCGTGCCTGAGGACTCTATCCTATGGGGCGATGCTTCGAACTCCTTCGGCGCTGTGAAGGCGTTCCAAGGGGGCAATGGCCTTGGGTCAAAGACCTTTGTTCCATGAGATGCGCGTCCGCAATCGATATTGACGAGCCTGCAGAAGGTGCGGCCGGCTCGCTTCGCGAAGCGGGACCGCGCGGTCGGATCATTCGGAAAGCTTCACTGGGAGGGTAAGATTAGGAACCTGCCGTTCATAACCGGAGCGATCGGGCGCCGAGAGCTCACAAAGACCGAGGGCGCTTGCGGCTTCCCTGATCGCCGGCGCCCGCTGATATGAAAAGAGCGGGCCACACATGCGCTTGTGCCCGCGATCTTGCGCGCTCGTCCCTGTTGGCGTGGCTTTGTGGCGCGGTCTGCGACGACCGTGAATGGAACAAAGTCAACGGATCTATTGCGGGCCGCTTTCTCGATGCTCGTCCGAGTTGCCACTGGCGACCGTACGCGGCTCAGAAGCGCGAAAGGAGTAGCTGAGATGCCTGCCCACGTTCTCTATGTCGGTGGCGAGGACAATAATCTTCGCATTCCCTTCATCCTTGCCATGCGCCGTCGCGGATACCGTGTGACGGCCGCGGGGAGTGGCGATCCCGCGCCTTTCCTGAGCCACGGGATCGACTTTGTGTCCTTCCCGTTCGACCGCTTCATTAGCCCGGGGTCGGACTTGCGCGCTTTGCGCCGTTTGGTTGCGATATTGCGTGAGCTTCAGCCGGATATTGCGCAGGGATTTGACACAAAGCCCTGCCTACTCGTGCCTCTCGCTTCCGGCCTTTCAGGTACAGGCACAAAGGCGGTCCGGACGATCTGTGGGCGATCCTGGGTTTACTCCTCGCGCGCGCCCCTGGCGGTGGCAACCCGACCCGTCCTCCAGACGCTGCATCGTCTCGCTGCGCGCCGCACCGCAGCCACTGTGTTCCAGATCGAGGACGACCGTGACTTCTTCCGAAGAAACCGCATTGACGGTCGCCGCGGCGTGTTGATCCCGGCCGGCGGCAGCGGCGTGGACGTGAAGGCATTCGAGCGCGCGCTGGCCGAACTGCCCTCGCGCGAGGCGATGCGCGACGAACTGGGCCTCGGCGATGCCGAGGTGGTCGTTACAGTGTCCCGCATGACCCGCCAGAAAGGCATTCCCACGCTCTTGAAGGCCGCCGCCATCGTCCACCGCGTGCGCCCCGGCGTACGCTTCGTCCTCGTCGGTCCGCGCGAGAGCGAGGGTCCACTCGCGGTTTCGGCTGCGGAAATCGAGGCGCATTCGCCCTACGTCATTGCCACCGGCGCGCGGCGGGACGTGCCGGCGCTGATGCGCATGGCGGACGTGTTCGCCTTCCCTACCGAGTACCGGGAAGGAGTCGCGCGCGCGCTGCTGGAGGCGTCGCTCGCAGGCTTGCCCATCGTTTCCTCGGCGATGCCGGGTTGCCGGGAAGTGATCCGGGATGGTTGGAACGGCCTCCTGGCGCCGCCGGGCGATCCCGAACGGCTGGCCGACGGCATCATCCAGGTGCTCGAGGATCCCGAGGCCGCGCGCGCCATGGCGGGGCGTGCAGATGCCGTCGCACGGGAGCAATTCAGCCTGGAGGTCATGGCCGATCGGATGGCGCAACTTTACGATACCATCCTGCGAGATCGGGAAGACACCATGGCCGAATTGCCGGCGGCCGACGAGCCGACGGCATGACACCCAAATGCGAAAAGTCAATATACGCCGTTGGTCGTACCAACGATTAGATCCTAAAGGTCGAGGCGTTCTGGCTGGCAAAGGCGTATTCTAAGGAGGGGAAGGGGCTTTGACCGCACCCTGACAGTACTCTGTGCAGCGGAAGGTTAAGAATATGGGAATTCCAAACAAAGTAATTCGCGATATTTTTGGTACCGTCGGAGACGACGATCTGATTGGATCCGGATTCAACGAGCGTCTGTTCGGCTATGCTGGCAAGGACCGGCTTTATGCCGAAGGGGGCGATGACCTTCTGTACGGTGGGGACGGCAACGACCTTCTGGACGGCGGCACGGGTGCGGACACCATGTACGGCGGCGCCGGCAACGACACGTACCGCGTGGACGATCCGAACGATGTGGTCAGCGAAGAGACCGTTCCGGGCGTGGACGACGGCGGCACGGATTACGTCGTCAGCACCATCAGCTACGCCTTGGGCGCCTACGTGGAAAAGCTGGACCTGACCGGGACCAGCAATCTGAACGGTGCCGGGAACGATCTGTCGAATACGATCAAGGGCAATGAAGCGAACAATATCCTCTTCGGTGGCGGTGGCACCGACACCCTGTACGGTTATGACGGCAACGATGTCCTGATCGGCGGCCTCGGCAAGGATTACCTGTATGGCGGCGTCGGCGCTGATACGTTCGTTTTCGGCACTGGGGACAATCTGACAGACCGGATTTACGATTACGAGGCGGTGGACCGGATCGGCATCTATGCCGCCGCGTTCGGGCTCTCGGAAGGTTCCGGTCTGATTGGGGGGCAGCTCGACCCGAGCTACTTCGCTATCGACGCCCCTACCACCGCGAGTCACGGGCAGTTCATCTTCAAGCCTGCCGGGTCCAAGCCTGCGCTGCTCTGGGATCCTGACGGAAGCGGCTCCCAGTCCGCGACAACGCTTGTGCAGTTCACCACGGGCGTGACCTTGACCGCGGCTGACATCATCTCCTACGGCGCGCCCGCCAATGTGACGGCGTCGATCGCTCTTGCGACACCCGGCCGGACTGAGGAGGACGCCGGCAAGGTGATGTTTGTTCTTCAGCTGTCGCAAGCACTTGATCACGACGTCGTGTTCAGGCTGAGCACGCGGGAGGGTACGGCTACCGACGGAGTCGACTATGGGACGCTCAGCGGACACACGGTGACGGTCAAGGCCGGGTCCACCTTTGCCTATGTCGCTGTCGCGATTACGGATGACGACTTCGCCGAGGGTGTGGAGCGGTTCTCGTTGAAAATCGACCGTGTCGAAGACGCGGTGACGGGCGAGGCGCTGGGGATCGGAATCAGGTCCGCCACCGCCACAATCGAGGACGAGCGGCCGGAGGTCGTGGCCGATCACTTCACCGTCTCCTTGGGTTCGACGGACCCGTCGGGTATCATATACAATCCCTTGACGGGCAGGCTGATAATCGTCGATTCCGAGGTCGACGAGATGCCCTTCTCCCGCGCCAACAACTTCTTCGAAGCGTCGCTGGATGGTTCGTTGGTGTCGAGTCTGTCGCTTCCCTTCACTGACGAGCCCACCGGCCTGGCCATTGATGCCCAGAATGGGCGGCTGTTCATCACCGATGACGATTTGTACAAGGTCTTCGTCGTCGACGCGAGTAATCCGACATCGGTGCTGTGGGAGTTCGATACCGTTCCCCTTGGCGGTATCGACCCGGAGGACGTGGCCTTCGACCCGGTCAGCGGACACCTCTTCATTCTCAACGGCCTCTCGAGAACGGTCATAGAGGTGGACCAAACCGGAACGCAGCTTTTCAGATCGTTCACGGTCCCGACAACAATCATGGACCCCGAGGCGCTGGCCTACGATCCCGATGAGGGGGTCTTCTATGTGGGCGGCGGTTTCAGCGACCTGATCTGGAAAGTCGATTTCAACGGGACCATTCTCGAGGTGATCGATGCCTTGACGGATGCCCGCGCCGAAGGAACCAACCATCGGGTCAGCGTAAAGGACCTCGCTTTCGCGCCGGCGAGCGATGGATCCGGCGAGATGCACCTCTATGTCGCGGATTACGGCTGGAGCCACGTCGATGACGGGCGGCTGATCGAGATCGATCTAGGCGACACGCAGGATCCGGCTTCGGCCTGGATGGTTGCCTGACCCGAGTTCACGGCTGCCCTGGGCGGCGGGCGCAGGCCCGCCGCCACGCTTGGGCGGGCGCCGTTTCGGGTGCTTCGAGGGCATTCTAACCTGCGCCCTTTTATGCCGGAGAATGGGGAGAACGGATCGCCCCATCAAACCACCGATTCAAACATCAGAATGGCAGAGCAAATGTGGATCTGGCACGAGCGATGCACCTTGCCATTCTGACTGATACTGGGCTGCGGCCCTGACGCGTATTGCGAAAAGCCGGAACTGGCGTTTTCCCTCTCGAAGATCGCGAGGGTAATCGGTGTCCCGCGCCATCCCCTGACCAACATCACGACGACGCGCGCCACGGAAGGCGGCGGTACGGCAGGGATCAGCGACAGCGCCGCCGCCCGCAGGGCCGGCGGCTTCTTGTGGTCATGCGGACAGCAGCAGTCCCTCACGGATCGGCCGGGTGCCGGCGACGAAGAACAACTCGGCGCCGGCCCGCACGATCCGCGCCTGTTCCCGAGCATAGACGAGCCCGCCGATGCCCGCGCGAAGCGGGATTATGTCGCCGTCGGGAAGGCGACGCAGATGGCCGAGCGTGGCGCCCGCGGCAACGGGCTCGCCCGGTGCGACCGCGGCATGAAAGAGACCCGAGGCCGGGGCAGTCACAACCTCGACCCCCGCGAGCGGGGTGGACGCGACTCCCCCCTCGCGCGGCCTGCCCGCGGCCCCGTGAATCACCCCCTCATCCGCCAGCCAGGCAATGACCGCGGCGGCATCGTGCTCGGCGATCGCGGGATCGGTGTCGAGCACGCCGCGCCATTCCAGCGTTACCGCGAAACAGCCGATTGGCAGGGAGGCGTTGGACCAGCGGTCGCGGAACCGCATCCAGGGCAGGGTGCACGCCTCGTCGAAGGAGTAGCCCCCCTGCAGCGGCGCATGGAGCACCGCCCCGGCGCCGATCGCGCGCCCGAGCCGGGTCGCGCGATCCGCCTGTTCGGAATGGCAGTAGAGATGCGTCACCGCCTCGGAATCGCAGTGCATGTCGAGCACGATGTCGGCCTCGATCGCGAGCCGCAGCAGGCAGCGTTGCAGCGCCAGGAGCGGCGTGAGCGGCACCAGCCGGTCAAGCGCCGCCGCCATCCGGGCCCGCAGCGCGGCGACAGGGTCGCCTTCGGGCGCGGCGTTGTCGATGGCGAGCGCCAGCGCCGCCGCATCGGGGAAGGCGCGGTTGAAATTCTGCCCGGAGGTGACCTCGAACCGGCCGAAGCTGCCGCCGATCATGCCCTGGTCGAGCCCGATCGGATTCGCCACCGGCACGAGCAGGACCTCGCCGCGCAAGCGGCCTTCGGCCTCCAGTTGCCGCAGCTGGTCGCGGAGCGCGAAGCCGACCGCGATCCCCGGCGCCTCGTCGGCATGAAGGCCGCCCTGGATATAGACCTGCGGCCGCGCGCCCGGCGTTCCGAACCGGTAGAGCGTGAGCCGGCGCTCGCCATTGATCGGGCCGGGGGTGAGCGGGAGATGTTCGGTCTGCATGGGCGCCTCCGTTCTGCCGGGGAAACCTAGGATCTTGACGCGCGGGCGGGTAATGAGTTCCCCTCGCGAAGGATGAACAGGGATCATGTATGGCCAAGCGTCGTCTCCAACTGAACCTGCGCGGCTTCCAGGTGTTCGAGGCCGTGGCGCGGCATCTGTCGGTCACCCAAGCGGCCGAGGAACTCGGCATCACCCAGAGCGCAGTGAGCCACCAGCTGCGCAATCTCACCGATTATCTCGGCGAGGAACTGTTCGAGCGCCAGGGCCGCAGCATCGCGCTGACGCGGGCCGGCGCGCGGCTCGCCGAGGCGCTCGACGGGGCGTTCGACCTGATCGAGCAATCGACGGCCTCGACGATCGGGCTGAACCGACGGATGATCCGGGTCGCGCTCTATTCGTCCTTCGCGGCGGGCTGGATGATCCCGGTCCTGCCGGAGTTCACCGCCCGGCATCCCGATATCGACCTCCGGCTGGTGATGATCTCGGATCCGCCGGAAATCAGCGACCGGGTGGCGGATGTCTTCATCACCTCGGAACCGACGCGCCGGGGGTACTGGTCGCTGCGCTTGTTCCCGGAGTACCTAGTGCCGGTCGCGGCGTCCACGACCTGCCGGGACGGGTTCGACAGGCCGGTGCCGCTCATCACCTCCGAAACCGATCCCGTGATGGTGGGGGCGGATTGGGAAGCCTTCGCGGCGCTGAACGACCTCGATCTGCCAACGATTCGCGACGGTGCCTGGCATTGCTGCACGCATTACCTGCTCGCGCTGGAGATGGCGCGGGCCGGGATGGGGGCGGCGCTGGTGCCGGATTTCATGGCCTTCCCTGCGCTTGCGCGAAGTGAATTGCGGCGGCTGCCGGGCGCGGCGCTGCCCACGGGCCAGACCTATGACCTTCAGATCAAATACGAACGCCGCAAGGAACCAGACATCCAGCGCCTCGTCGCGTGGATCAAGGATGTGGTGCGCCGGAATACCATGAGCGCCACTCATGTGACGGCCTAAATTCTCATGCTGCATCCGGGCGCTGCGGTGTTAGCCATTCTTCGGGAAGGCCCTCGGGCCCGAATGGAGGAGCGCCGGCATGACCAGCATGGAACCGATCGTCGATCTGCGCCTTTCGGTGCGCGATCTGCACAAGAAGTTCGGCTCGGTCGAGGTGCTGCGCGGCGTCTCGATCGAGGCGCGGCAGGGCGACGTGATCTCGCTGATCGGCGCCTCGGGGTCGGGCAAGTCCACCTTCCTGCGCTGCATCAACCAGCTCGAAAGCAGCGACGCGGGCGAGATTTCCGTCGCGGGTGAGCATCTTGATCTGGTGATGCGCCGGGGGCGCCGGGTGGCGCGCGATGCGCGGCAGCTGCGCCGGATCCGGGCGAAGCTCGGCTTCGTGTTCCAGTCCTTCAACCTCTGGTCCCACATGACCGTTCTCGAGAACCTGATCGAGGGGCCGGTGCAGGTGCGCGGCCTGCGCCGGGACGAGGCGGTGGCGCTGGCGCAAAGGTTGCTCGACCGGGTCGGCCTGAAGGGGCGCGAGTCGAGCTATCCCGGCCATCTCTCGGGCGGCCAGCAACAGCGCGTTGCGATCGCCCGCACGCTGGCGATGGAACCCGAGGTGATGCTCTTCGACGAACCTACGAGCGCGCTCGATCCCGAGCTCGTGGCCGAGGTGCTGGCGGTGATCCGCGACCTCGCGACCGAGGGGCGGACGATGCTCCTCGTCACCCACGAGATGGCCTTCGCGCGCGACGTATCGACCGAGGTCGTGTTCCTGCACAAGGGCCTCGTCGAGGAGCGCGGCGCGCCCGCGCAGATCTTTTCCGCTCCGCAATCGGAGCGGCTGAAGCAATTCCTGACCCATGTGCGTCTCGGCCAATAGGGCGCCGACCGCGCGACGAACCACCTCAGACAAGGAGAAAGCGATGAGGAAATTCCTTCCGGCAGCGATGCTGCTCTGCTCGACCGCGATTGCGGGCGCCGAGGAACTGAAGGTCTGCGTCGAAGGCGCCTACCCGCCGATGTCGATGATGAACGAGAAGGGCGAGATCGTCGGCATGGACATCGACCTCACGAACGCGCTCTGCGCCGAGATCGGTGCCAGCTGCGCGCTGGTCAAGACCGACTGGGACGCGATGATCCCCTCGCTGATGGAAGGCAAGTGCGACGCGATCATCGCCTCGATGTCGATCACGCCGGAGCGCGCCCAGATCGTCGCCTTCACCGAGAAATACCTGCAATCGCCCAACATGTTCATCGGCCGCGCCGATGCCGGGATGACCGACACCGCCGAGGGCCTTGCCGGCAAGCGCGTCGGCGTGCAGCGCGGTACTGTCGCCAACGACTTCATGGCCGGCGAGTTCCCGGATGTTGAGCTTGGCCTCTACGGCTCCGAGGAGGAGATCTACCTCGACCTCGCGGCCGGGCGGATCGACGCGGCTTTCGTCGATGCCGGAACCGGCGAGATCGCCTTCCTCAAGACTCCAGCGGGCGAGGGTTTCGCCTATTTCGGCGCGCCGCATATCGAGGAGAAGTATTTCGGCAAGGGTGCCGGAATCGCCCTGCGTCCCGGTGAGGACGATCTGCGCGTGCGGCTGAACGGCGCGATCCAGGCCATCCGCGCCAACGGCAAGTACGCTGAAATCAACAACAAGTACTTCACGACCGACCAGTACGGCGGCTAAGGGGCGGGCGTCATGGACTCGATTGTCGGTTATGGGCCGATCCTGATCGGCGGCATGGGTGTCACCCTCGCGGTCGCGTTCCTGTCCATGGCGCTTGCCACGCTGCTCGGGGGCGTGTTCGCGACGCTCTCGCTCAGGGGCGGCGCGGTCCTGCGCAGCGTGACGACGGGCTACACCACGATCGCGCGCGGCGTGCCGGACCTCGTGCTGATGCTCCTGTTCTTCTTCGGCGGCGAACGGGCGATCAACACGGTGCGCGCCGCCTTCGGGCTGGAGCGCATCTCGGTCAGCCCCTTCGTCATCGGCGTGCTCACGCTCGGCTTCATCTTCGGCGCTTTCCTCGCCGAGACCTTCCGCGGCGCTTATCTCTCGGTGCCGAGGGGCCAGGTCGAGGCGGCGCAGGCGATCGGCCTGCCGTCCCACCGCATCCTGTCGAGGATCATCTTTCCGCAGATGCTCGGGCTCGCCCTGCCGGGCTTCACCAACACCTGGCTGGTGCTCTTGAAATCCACGGCCATCGTCTCGATCGTCGGGCTGCAGGACATGGTCGGGCTCGCCGACAAGGCCGGCAAGGCCACCCGCGAGCCCTTCGTCTTCATGCTGGCCGTGATCCTTTTCTTTCTCGCGCTGACGGCGGTGTCGGGCCATGCCCTGCACCGGCTCGAACGGCGCCACCGCGTGGGAGTGTGACCGATGCGGATCGACCTGATCGCGGAAAACGCCGACCTCTTCGTGACCGGCATCTCTATGACGCTGAAGCTCACGGTGATGTCGCTCGCCATCGGCATGGCGATCGCGTTGCCGGTTGCGGTCCTGCGCGGGATGCGGCTGCCGGTGGTCGACAAGGTGCTGCGCGGCTACATCTTCGCCTTCCGCGGCACGCCGATGCTGGTGCAGACCTATCTGATCTACTACGGGCTCGCGCAGTTCGAGTTCGTCCGCGACAGCGTCTTCTGGGCGGTGCTGAAAAGCCCCTTCAACTGCGCGCTGATCGCGTTCTCGCTGAACACCGCGGCCTACACGGCCGAGATCCTGCGCGGCGCGCTCGAAGCGACGCCGAAGGGCGAGATCGAGGCGGCCGAGGCGATCGGGCTCTCGCCCTTGCAGGTGCTGCGCCGGATCACCATTCCCGGCGCCTTCCGCCGCGCTCTGCCGCAATATGGCAACGAGGTGATCCTGATGCTGCACGGCTCCACCGTGGCGAGCGTCATCACCATCCAGGACATTCTCGGCGCCGGGCGGACGCTGAACGGCAAGTACTACCTCGCCTACGAGGGGCTGGTGACCGCGGCCCTCCTCTATCTCGCCCTGACCTTCCTGATCGCCGCGGCCTTCGGGCTCGGCGGCCGCAAATGGCTGGCGCATCTGCGCCCGGCTGCAACCCGTTGACGGAATACTGAAATGAGCCTGAACATCGTTCCCTTCGTCAGTGTCGACCACATGATGCAGATCGTCCTGCAGACCGGGGTGGAGACCTTCCTGCGCGAGCTTGCGGCCTTCATCGAGGTGGATTTCCGCCGCTGGGAGCGGTTCGACAAGACCCCACGCGTCGCCGCCCATTCGGCCGAGGGGGTGATCGAGCTCATGCCGACCTCGGATGGCGAGACCTACAGCTTCAAATACGTCAACGGCCATCCCGGCAATGCCCGTGACGGGCGCCAGACCGTGACCGCCTTCGGCGTTCTCGCCGACGTGGCGACCGGCTACCCGCTCCTGATGTCGGAGATGACGATCCTGACGGCCTTGCGCACGGCCGCGACCTCAGCGCTCACGGCAAAGGTGCTGGCGCCGCGCGGGGCCGATACGGTGGCGATCATCGGCAACGGCGCGCAGTCGGAGTTCCAGGCGCTCGCGTTCCACGCGTTGATGGGGATCCGCAAGTTCCGGCTCTACGACGTTGATCCCTCCGCGACGCGGCGCTGCATCGCCAATCTCACGGGCCACGGGCTCGACTGCCGCGCCTGCCCCTCGGCGGAGGACGCCGTCCTCGGGGCGCAGATCATCACCACGGTCACCGCCGACAAGCGCTACGCCACGATCCTCTCGGACAACATGATCGCCGAGGGCGTCCACATCAACGCGGTGGGCGGCGACTGTCCGGGCAAGACCGAACTCGCGCGCGAGATCCTGCTGCGCTCGGAGATCTTCGTCGAATACCCGCCGCAGACCCGCATCGAGGGCGAGATCCAGCAGCTTGCCGAGGACCATGCCGTGACCGAATTCTGGCAGGTGCTGACCGGCCGCGCGGCGGGGCGGGTCTCGGACCGGCAGATCACCATCTTCGACTCTGTCGGGTTCGCGATCGAGGATTTCAGCGCGCTTCGCTACCTGCGCGAGCGCGTCGCCGCGACCGGCCTCTTCCAGCCGCTCGACATGCTCGCCGATCCGGACGAGCCGCGCGATCTTTACGGCATGCTCCTGCGCGCGGGGGCTGCGCGGCTCGACCGCGCCGGCTGACGCAACCGAAGGGGGTTTCCTCCGCCACCGCCCGCGGGCATAGTTCGGCTCCAAAACCGGCAGGAGGCACGCATGGATCTGGGACAGGTGATCGGCGAGGTGATCGGCGGCAACGGCGTGTTGCTGGCCTTTGCGATCTTCATCATTCTTTGCGTATTCCTAGGCGTCAGGATCGTGCCGCAGTCGGAAAAGCACGTTGTTGAAAGGTTCGGGCGCCTGCGCGCGGTGCTCGGGCCGGGGATCAACTTCATCGTGCCGTTCCTCGACCGGGTCGCGCACAAGATCTCGATCCTCGAGCGGCAGCTTCCGAACGCGCTGCAGGATGCGATCACCGCCGACAACGTGCTGGTGAAGGTGGAAACCTCGGTCTTCTACCGCATCACCGAGCCGGAGAAGACCGTCTACCGGATCCGCGATGTCGATGCGGCGATCGCCACGACCGTCGCGGGCATCGTGCGCTCCGAGATCGGCAAGATGGAACTTGACCAGGTGCAGTCGAACCGCTCGGACCTGATCGCGAAGGTGCGCGAGCAGGTCGCGGCTATGGTAGATGACTGGGGAATCGAGGTGACGCGGGCCGAGGTGCTGGACGTGAACCTCGACGAGGCGACGCGGGCGGCGATGCTGCAGCAGCTCAACGCCGAACGCGCGCGGCGGGCCCAAGTGACCGAGGCCGAGGGCAAGAAGCGCGCGGTTGAGCTTGCCGCCGATGCCGAGCTATACGCCGCCGAGCAGGAGGCCAAGGCGCGGCGCATCTCGGCCGAGGCCGAAGCCTATGCGACCGAGGTTGTGGCGCGCGCGATCAAGGACAACGGAATCGAGGCGGCGCAGTATCAGGTGGCGCTGAAACAGGTCGAGGCGCTGACCTCGGTCGGCCAGGGGCAGGGCAAGCAGGTGGTGATCGTCCCCGCGCAGGCGCTCGAAGCGTTCGGGGATGCGTTCCGGATGCTGAAGGGGCGCGCGTGATGCTCTGGCAGGCGTGGTGGGTCTGGATGATAGCGGGCGCGGTGCTCGCGATTCTCGAGGTGGTGATCCCGGGCTTCATCCTCCTCGGCTTCGCCTGCGGCGCGGTGGTGACCGGGCTGGGCCTCTGGCTCGGCCTGCTCGGCGGCTCGCTCGCGGTGCTGGTGCTGGTCTTCGCGGTCGCCTCTCTCGTGGCCTGGCTGGTGCTCAGACGCGTCGTGGGCGTGCGCAAGGGGCAGGTGAAGCTCTGGGACCGGGACATCAACGAGGATTGACGGACATTGCCGGCGCGGTCGGATGCCTCCGGCGGGGATGTTTGCGGCAAGATGAGGGGCTCGGTCGCACATGATCGACAAGCTGGAGATGTTCATCGCGCTTTCCCGCGAGGGGCATTTCGGTCGCGCGGCGGAGAGTCTGGGGGTGACACAGCCGACGCTCTCGGCGGGGATCAAGGCGCTTGAGGCGCAGCTTGGCGTGCAGCTTGTCTGGCGCGGCTCGCGCTATGGCGGGCTGACGCCCGAGGGCAGCCGGGTGCTGGTCTGGGCGCGCCAGATCGTCGCCGACACCCGCACCAT
Source organism: Defluviimonas salinarum (assembly GCF_026013545.1). Taxonomy (GTDB): domain Bacteria; phylum Pseudomonadota; class Alphaproteobacteria; order Rhodobacterales; family Rhodobacteraceae; genus Albidovulum; species Albidovulum salinarum. Next base: position 254,802 of record NZ_JAPDOG010000002.1, read on the forward strand.
GCGCGAGGAGATGCGGGCGGTCAGGCAGGGGCTCGCGGGCAATCTGCGGCTCGCGGTGATCCCGACCGCGCTCACGACCGTCGCCGATCTCACCGGGCGGTTCGGGCGCGCCCATCCCAACGTGCGCTTCACGATCCTGTCCCGGACCTCGATCGAGATCCTGTCGATGATCGAGAACCTCGAGGTCGATGCGGGCATCTCCTATCTCGACAACGAGCCCCTCGGTCGGGTCGTCACCGTGCCGCTCTACCGCGAGAGCTACACCTTCGTCTGCGCCGAGGATTCCCCGCTCGCCGACCGGGTCGAGGTCGGCTGGGACGAGATCGCGGATGAGCCGCTTTGCCTTCTCACCCCCGACATGCAGAACCGGCGGATCATCAACCAGAATTTCCAGGAGGCCGGGCGAACGGTCACCGGTGCGGTGGAATCGAACTCCACGGTGGTTCTGATATCGCATGTCGCGGCGGGGCGCTGGGCGACGATCCTGCCGGTGGAGATGGCCGAGTTCCTCGGCGCCGGAAAGCCGGTGCGGATCATTCCCCTGAAGGATGTCGCGGCACGCCATGCAATCGGATTGATCGCGCCGCATCGCGAGCCGCACACCCCGGTTCTCGCCGCGCTCCTGCGCGAGGCGCAGGGGATCTCGCGGCTATAGCGAAAGTCCCTCGGCACGGGCGGCCGCCACGAGGTCGCGGACGCGCTCGGCGTTGTCGGCGGCGATGCTGCGGTCGCGGTTCAGCCGGTTGTTCTCGAAGCCGATCCGGGCCTTGCCGCCCTTCCTGAGCGCGGCGAGGAGGCAGTCGGTCTCGGCCGCGCCGAAGGCGCAGACCGCCCAGTCGGGGGCGAGGCCCGCCGCCTCTTGCGCGGCAAGGGGCGGATCGAGATCGGCGGGGCTCGAAACCTGGCCCGCCGTGTAGCGGCCGAGGACATGCAGGACAGCGAGGTTCGCGGCCGGGATCGTGCCTTTGGCGACCAGCCGGGCGAGATGCTCGGTGTCGGCCGCATCGTAAAGGATATGCTGGACCTCGGTCCCCGCCTCGGCGCAGGCGGCGAAGAAGCGCGCGGTGATCCGGCCGTCCTCTTCGGCGGTGATCTCGCGGAGCGCGATCGAGACGGCAGCAGGGCGGAGTGTTTCCACGAGGGCCCGCTGTTCGGCGGGGCTGTAGCGGCCGACCGCCTCGGTGGTGATCTGGACATAGAGGCCGGGGGCTTCGCGCGCGAGTTCGGCGAGAAGCTCGGCATAGAGGCCCGCGTCGAGCACATGAGCGCCCTCGGCATCGCGGACATGGGCATGGAGGCCGCCCGCGCCGGCCGCCTGGCAGGCGCGGGCGGTGGCGGTGATCTCGGGGATGGTCATCGGCAGCGCGGGGTGGTCCGTCTTGGTCAGGCGGGCGCCGTTCGGGGCGACCATGATCCGCGGCAGGGTCATGCAGCCAGCGCCCGGTCGATTGCGGTCGCGAGCTTGGTCGTCAGTTCGCCGATCTGCGCATCCTCGATGATGAAGGGCGGCGCGAGCAGGACATGGTCACCACGCTGGCCGTCGATCGTGCCCCCCATCGGGTAGCAGATCAGCCCCTCGGCGAAGGCTTCGGCCTTGATCTTCGCGTTGAGCTTCCGCGCGGGATCGAACGGCGTCTTGGTTTCGCGATCCGCCACCAGTTCCACCCCGCGAAAGAGGCCGCGGCCGCGGATGTCGCCGACATGGGGGTGCTGGCCAAACCGGTCGCGGAGCGCGGCGTCGAGCTTCGCGCCCTGTTCGCGGACGCGCGGCAGGAGCCCGTCGTCGAGAATGCGGCTGAGGACGGCGTTCGCCGCCGCCGCGGCCATCGCGTGGCCCATGTAGGTATGGCCGTGCTGGAAGAAGCCGGAGCCGGCCTTGATCGCCTCGTAGATCGCCCCGGTGCAAAGGAGGGCGCCGATCGGCTGGTAGCCGGCGCCGAGCCCCTTGGCGATGGTGATCATGTCGGGCGCGACTCCGTCCTCGAGGCAGGCGAAGAGGTGGCCGGTCCGGCCCATCCCGCACATCACCTCGTCGAGGATCAGGAGGATACCGTGGCGGTCGCAGATCTCGCGGATGCGCCTGAGATAGCCTGGCACGGCCGGAACCGCGCCGGCGGTGGCGCCGACCACGGGCTCGGCGACGAAGGCCATCACCGTCTCGGGGCCGAGGCGCCGGATTTCCGCCTCCAGCTCCTCGGCGGCGCGCTGGCCGTAAGCCTCCTGGGTCTCGCCCTCGGCGCGGTCGCGGTATTCGTAGCAGGGCGCGATATGGGTGGTCTCGACCAGCAGCGGCCGGAACTGGGCGCGGCGCCATTCGTTGCCGCCCGTCGCCAGCGCGCCGAGCGTGTTGCCGTGATAGCTTTGCCGCCTTGCAATGACGCGGTGGCGGGAGGGCTGGCCGGTCTCGAGGAAATACTGGCGGGCGAGCTTCAACGCCGCCTCCACCGCCTCGGAGCCGCCGGAGACGAGGTAAACGCGGTCGATGCCCTCGGGCGCCTCGGCGATCAGCCGGTCGGCCAGGGCCTCGGCCGGGTCGGAGGTGAAGAAGCCTGTATGGGCGAAGGCCACGCGGTCGAGTTGGTCATGCAATGCGGTGCGCACCTTTGCGTCGGAATGGCCGAGGCAGGACACCGCGGCGCCGCCGGAGCCATCGAGATAGCGTTTCCCCGAGGAGTCGATCAGGTAGCAGCCGTCGCCCTTGACGGCTGTTGGCAGGGTCCCCTTCGTGGACCGGCCGAAGATGTGGTTGGGCAAGAGTCAGCTCCTAGCGACATAGACGGATTGGCGGGCGTGACGAACGACGCGCGCGGCGTTGGGGCCAAGGAGGTAGTCCTTCAGCACCGGCCGGTGCGAGCCGATGACGATGACGTCGACATTCAGCTTGTCGGCGGCCTTGACCACCTCGTCGTAGATCGTGCCGTGGGCGACATGGGGATGGGTCTCGATCCCCTTTGGCACATGGGTCTGGATCCAGGCGGCGAGTGCCTCGCCGAACTTGTGCAGCATCTTCTGCTCGTAGCCCTCGGGAAAGAAGCCCGAGACCTGCGGCAGGCCGAAATCGGGCACGACGCAGACGACATGGATCACGCCGCCGTCATGGGCGAGGTCGAGCGCGGCGGCGAGAGGCGCCTTGCTCGTCTCCTCGTTGTTGATGTCGACGGCGAGAAGGATCGTCTTGGCCATGGCTGTCACTCCTCGGTTTGTGGGCCTCAGAAGGCTGGTTTGGTCTGCCGGCGGCGCTGGAGCAGGATCACCAGCCCCAGAAGCGCGAGCGCCGGGATGTAGAACACCTGCTTCGGCATCCGGTTGGCCGGTGAAAGGACGCTCACCACCTCCACTCGCTCCTCGGTGTAGAAGTCGAAGCCGGAGAGCTTTTCCTGGTAGGGCGTGCCGAACATCGGCTCGTCCATGTAGAGCTTGTCGCCCTCGGGCAGGAGGAAGAGGCCCGCCGCCTCGGCGCGGCCGGTCGCCGGCTCGTCCTCGGCCACGGTATGGACCAGCGTCGTCTGGGTCGAGCCGCCGGTGGTGAAGGAGGGGCCCGAGACGATGAAGCGGATGCGCTCGCCGGGAACGGCCGCGTCGAGGGCGGCGGCAAGCTCGGTCGGCGGGCTTTCGTGGAACGGGTCGGAGACCCGGTTGAGCCAGAACCCCGGTACGAAGAGCGTGAACGCCACCAGGAGGAGTGCGGCACTTTCCCAGATCCGCGAACGGGCGAGGAAATAGCCCTGCGTCGCGGCGGCGAAGAGAAGCATCGCGAAGGTCGCGACGATGAAGACGAAGGTCGCCTGGAGGATCCCGGTCCAGGTCCCGAGGTCGATGCCATAGAGGATCAGCGTCGGGTTGTAGATGAACAGGAACGGCAGCGCGACGGTCCGCATCGAGTAGAAGAAGGCGGTGAAGCCGGTGCGGATCGGATCGCCCCCCGAGACCGCGGCGGCGGCGAAGGATGCAAGCCCCACCGGCGGCGTCACGTCGGCCATGATGCCGAAGTAGAAGACGAAGAGATGCGCCGCGATCAGGGGCACGATCAGCCCTTCCTGCGCGCCGAGCGTCACCACGACCGAGGCCATGAGCGAGGAGACGACGATGTAGTTCGCGGTCGTCGGCAGGCCCATGCCGAGGATCAGCGAGAAGACCCCGATCAAGAGGAGCATCAGCATCAGGTTGCCGCCCGACAGGACCTCGACGAGCCCGGCGAGCTCGGTGCCGATCGGCGTCTTGGTGACGGTGGCGACGATGATGCCTGCCGCCGCGGTGGCGACGCCGATGCCGATCATGTTGCGGGCGCCGGCGATCATGCCCTCGATCAGGTCGTCGAAGCCGGCGCGCGTGGCCTCTCTGACGTTCTCGCCACGGAACATCGCCTTGAGTGGTCGCTGGGTGACGATGATCACGAGCATCGCCGCCACCGCGTAGAAGGCGGATTTCGCGGGTGACTGCATCTCGACCATGAGGAACCAGACGAGGACGAGGATCGGCAGGATGAAGTGAAGCCCGGTCGGGAAGACCTGCGCCACGGTCGGCAGGTGGAATTCCTTCGCGTTCGGGTCGTCCAGCGCCAGATCCTCGCGCCCGGCGGCAGTGCGGATCGCCAAAACGTAGACGACGGCGATCGCGGCGAGCACGACCCAGTCGGCGATGCCGGGTGCGGCGGTACGCAGGCCCTGGATGCCGTAGATGAGACCGGTGAAGGCCGCGCCGGCGACGACGAAGCCGATGAAGATCTTGAGGAACATCTGGGCCAGCGACTTCGCCTCGCCGAGCGCCGGCATGTCCTTCTTCAAGGCCTCCAGATGCACGATGTAGACCAGCGCGATGTAGGAGATCACCGCCGGGATGAAGGCGTGCTTGATCACCTCGACGTAAGAGATGCCGACGAACTCGACCATCAGGAAGGCGGCAGCGCCCATCACGGGCGGCATGATCTGGCCGTTGACCGAACTGGCCACCTCGACCGCGCCGGCCTTTTCCGACGAAAAGCCGACGCGTTTCATCAGCGGAATGGTGAAGGTGCCGGTGGTGACGACGTTGGCGATCGAGGAACCCGAGATGAGCCCGGTCATGGCGGAACCCACGACGGCGGCCTTGGCTGGTCCGCCGCGCAGATGCCCGAGGCCGGCAAAGGCGAGCTGGATGAAGTAGTTGCCCGCCCCGGCCTTGTCGAGGATCGCGCCGAAGAGCACGAAGAGGAAGACGAAGGCGGTCGAGACGCCGAGCGGAATGCCGAAGACGCCGCCGGTGTCGAGCCACTGGGCGTTCACGATCGAGGTGAACGAGAGCCCGTTGTGCTCGATGATGTCGGGGATGAGCCAGCCCTGGCCCATGTAGGCGTAAAGCAGGAAGAGCGAGCCGACGATGGTGAGCGCAGGGCCGAGCGCGCGGCGCGAGGCTTCGAGGAGGACGACGATGCCCACGGCGCCGATGATGATCTGGGCCTGCGTCGGCAGGCCGGAGCGCGCGGTCATGGCGAGGTGGTTCGAGAAGGCGAAGATGTAGAAGGCGCAGAAGAAGCCCACGGCCGCGAGGATCCAGTCGAAAACGGGCACCCGGTTGCGCGGCGAGGTCTTCAGCGCGGGATAGGCGAGAAACGCTAGCGTGATCGCGAAGGCGAGGTGCATCGGCCGGGTCTGGGTCGAGTTCATCACCGGCAGGTACTGGCCGAACCAGAGCTGCGGCTGGGCGATCCAGAGCTGGAACAGCGACCAGCCGAGCGCGAGGCCCGAGATCAGAAGCGCCACCGCGCGGCTTTCAGGGACCCGTCCCCCGGTGTCGGTCGAGGCGACCAGATCCTGAAGCTCGTCATCGCTGAGCTGGGTGGCCTTGGCTTCGGTATTCTCGCTCATCGTCGTTCCCCTTCGCGCATGCAGGACGGTGGTGGCGGGAAGTCAGACGGGGCGCCGGGTCAGGTGCGGCGCCCCGCGAGAGGCAGCCTCGGTATTCGGCTGCTTTCAGATCGCGTGGGTCACTCGATGAGCCCGGCCTCGCGGAAGTACTTCTCCGCACCGGGATGAAGCGGCGCCGAGAGACCTTCTTTCGTCATTTCCTTCGGGTCGAGATTTGCGAAGGCCGGATGCAGGCCGCGGAACTGGTCGATGTCGGAGAACACCGCCTTGACGAGCGCATAGACCGTCTCCTCGGGAACCGAGGCCGAGGTCACGAGAGTCGCGCCGACGCCGAAGGTTTGGACGTCGGCGTCGGTGCCGCGGTACATGCCGCCGGGAATCGTGGCCTTGCGGTAATAGGGGTGCTTCTCGACCAGCGCGTCGACGGCCGGGCCGGCGACGTTCACGAGTACCGAGTCGCAGGCGGTGGCCGCCTCCTGGATCGAGCCTGACGGATGGCCGACCGTATAGACCATCGCATCGATGTTGTTGTCGCAGAGCGCCTGGCTCTGCTCGGCGCCCTGGAGCTCGGACACGAGCGAGAAGTCGGACATGGTCCAGCCCATCTCGGCCATCACCACTTCCATCGTATCGCGCTGACCGGAGCCGGGATTGCCGACGTTCACCCGCTTGCCCTTGAGATCCTCGAAATTCGCCACGCCTGCATCGGCGCGCGCGACGACCGTGAAGGGCTCCGGATGGATCGAGAAGACCGAGCGCAGGTCGGGGTTGGCACCGTTCTCGGCGAAGGTGCCTTCGCCGTTCATCGCCTTGAACTGAACGTCGGACTGCGCGACGCCGAACTGCAACTCGCCCGCGCGGACCGCGTTGACGTTGTAGACCGAGCCGCCGGTCGATTCGACGCCGCAGCGGATGCCGTGCTCGGCGCGGGTCTTGGACATCATCCGGCAGATCGCGCCGCCGGTCGGGTAGTACACGCCGGTCACGCCGCCGGTGCCGATCGAAATGAAGCTTTCCTGGGCGACGCCCGGAGCGGCGGCCAGGCCCAACGCGACCAGGGCCGCGAATGTTGCACGTTTCATACGAAATCTCCTCTCCCATTGTAATTTGCTTTTCCTAGAAATGATGCATTTGTGTTATGTCTGTCAATAAAGTAACGCAAATGAGTTATCGCGACGGATGCCACGCCGGGGGTGTTGCCGCCGCGCGGAATGCGTAAGGTCGGCCATGGCAATGAAATCGCTCGAAAAACTGAATGCCGACCTGACCCGGATCGCCAGCGAGGGGACGCCCGCGCTGGCGAGCTTCGCCTCCTGGGTGCTCGACCACTATGCGGAGGTCGCCTTCAACTCGATTCGGGGGCTTGCGGAACAAGCCGGGGTCAATTCCAATACCGTGATCCGGCTCGCCAAGGAGCTCGGCTTCGACGGCTACGACGCGTTCCGCTCGGAGATTCAGACCGCCCTGAGGAGCCGTACGATCGACTATTCGGCGCGGGCCGCGGCGCTCCATAACCGCACCGGGACCGACGTTTTCAGCGATCTCATCGCTGCCAACCGCGCCAATGCCGAGGTCGTGTTCTCGGCCGAGATGCAGAGCCTTCTCGAGGGGGTGATCGAGCCGATGCTGGCGGCGCGGCGGGTGCATTCGATCGGGGTCCGGAGCTGCTATTCGATCGCGCACTACTTTTCCTACGTCGGCGGCATGGCTTTCGGCAACTTCGCCACCGTGCCCGCTCAGCCGGGCGCGATCATGGACCAGCTCTCGCAGGTCGGCCCCGACGACATCGTCGTCGCGATCAGCTTCGAGCACTATTCAACCGAGGTGGTGCGCGCCTGCCAGATCGCCCGCGACTGCGGCGGGCGGATCCTCGCGCTGACCGACAGCCATCGGTCCCCGATCGCTCGCGGAGCCTGGCAGGTGATCCCGCTGCCGATGGCGGGGCCGCAGTTCATGCCCTCTCTCAACTCCGCCTTCATCGTGGTCGAGATGCTGCTCGCGGCCATGGCGGCACGATCGGGTCAGGCGGCGCAGAACGTGCGCGACTTCGAGGCGCGCATCCAGCGGTTCGGCGGGTATGTAAGAGTGTGATGCCAGGTCCCGTCGGTCCCGCCGGTCCAAGAAAATTCAATTTTCTTGGAAAAAATCTTCAAAGATTTTCTCTCCCCAACGCAATCGTGACGCTACACTCAGGCGAGATGCGGCCGGAACGCAGTGACAACTTCCTCGTAGACCGCGCGTTTGAAGGGCACGATCGCAGCGAGCATCTCGTTCGCCGTCACCCAGCGCCATTCGGAGAATTCCGGATGCTCGGTCGCAATGTCGATCTGGTCGTCGGTACCCTTGAAGCGGAACAGGAACCAGCGCTGTTTCTGGCCACGGAACCTGCCGCCCCAGACCTTCCCGACCAGGTGACCGGGAAGGTCGTAGGTCACCCAGTCCGGCGACTTGGCGACGAACTCGACGAGATCCTCGGGGATCCCGGTTTCCTCCCGCAGCTCCCGCAAAGCCGCCTTGCGCGGCTTTTCGCCATCGTCGATCCCGCCCTGCGGCATCTGCCAGGCCGGGATCTCGCTGTCCTTGCGCTGGCCGGCGAAGATCCGGCCCCGCGCGTCGATCAGGACGACGCCGACGCAGGGCCGGTAGGGCAGGCGCGCAATCGCCTCCGGCGTCATTCAGCCGCCGCGATGGCCGAGAGCCCCTTGAGGATGTCGATCGCATAGGCGAGCTGATAATCCTCCCCGCGCAGCTTGGCGGCGGCCTCGGCCTTCTTCTGCTCCTCCTCGAGCATCCGGCGCTCGTCCTCGGTCATCGAATCGTTGGAGATCGCGCCGCGCAGGTCGGCCTCGGAGCGGCTGCGGCTCGCGGCCGAGCTCTCGGCTTCCGCGCTTTCTTCCGGCTTCGCCTGCGGCTGTTCGACGACGATGTCGGGCGAGATGCCGAGCGCCTGGATCGAGCGGCCCGACGGCGTGTAGTAGCGCGCGGTGGTCAGCCGCATCGCGCCCTCGCCGCGGAGCGGGATCACCGTCTGGACCGAGCCCTTGCCGAATGACTTGGTGCCGACGACGATGGCGCGGCGGTGGTCCTGCAGTGCGCCGGTGACGATCTCGGAGGCTGAGGCCGAGCCGCCGTTGATCAGCACGACCATCGGCTTACCATCTGCCAGGTCACCGGGCTCGGCGTTGAAGCGTTCGCTGTCCTGCGGGTTGCGGCCGCGGGTGGAGACGATCTCACCCTTGTCGAGAAAGGCGTCGGAGACCTCGATCGCCTGGGTCAGCAGGCCGCCCGGGTTGTTGCGCAGGTCGAGGACGATGCCGTTGACCTTGTCGATGCCGCCGGCTTCCTCGACCGCGGTCTTCAACCCCTCGGCCATGTTGTCGTAGGTCTGGTCGTTGAACGTCGTCACGCGCAGCACGACGGTCGTGCCCTCGAGCCGGCCGCGTGCCGCGGTGAGCTTGATCGTGTCGCGGATGATCGAGACGTCGAACGGCTCGTCGGTGCCTTCGCGGGCGACGGTGATGACGATTTCCGAGCCGACCGGCCCGCGCATCTTGTCGACCGCCTGGTCGAGCGTGAGGCCAAGCACACTCTCGCCGTCGACATGGGTGATGAAGTCGCCGGCCTGGATTCCGGCGTCGAAGGCCGGGGTGCCGTCGATCGGCGAGACGACCTTGACGAAGCCCTCCTCCTGCGTGACCTCGATGCCGAGGCCGCCGAACTCGCCGCGGGTCTGGACCCGCATGTCGTCGAAGGCGTCCGGCGCGAGGTAGCTCGAATGCGGGTCGAGCGAGGTCAGCATGCCGTTGATCGCGGCCTCGATCAGCTTGCCCTCGTCAACCTGCTCGACATATTGGGCGCGGATCCGCTCGAAGATGTCGCCGAAGAGGTCGAGCTGTTCATAGACCGAGCCGCCGCTGCCGGATTCCTGCGCGACCAGGGGGCCCGCCACCTGCGTCGTCAGCACTACGCCGGCAAGCGTGCCGCCGAGCGCGGCCATCACGAATTTCCTCATCGCTCAGTCTTTCCTTGTCTCAATGAACCAAGGGCCGGGGTCCACGGGCTCCTTGCCCTGTCTCAACTCTATATAAAGCGTTTCCGTGCGCACTTCGCCACCGGTTTCCTTGGACTCGGCGTCGGTGAGCCCTTCACCGGGCGCCGCGCCGCCCATGAGGCCGATCGGCGCGCCGGCTTCGAGCACGTCTCCGGTATCCCCGTAAACGGTGCCCAGCCCGGCAAGTACCAGAAGATAACCCGATGCCGGCTCAACGATCATCACATTTCCGTAGTCGAGCAGCGGGCCGCGGTAGCGGATCGTCGCCGGCCAGGGCGCTGTGACCAGAGCGCCGGGGCTGGTCTCGACAAGGATGCCGGGGCGGCGGATGCCGGCGGCGTCGGCCGCGCCGGCGCCGCGCAGGAGTGTGCCGCGCACCGGCAGCGGCAGCGCGCCCTTCGCGCCGGCGAAATCGTCCATCGGCGCGCCGATATCGGTCTCCATCGCGGCGAGCCCGTTCGCGAAGGCGTCGAGGCTGTCGGCGCTCGCCACCAGCGCGGTCACCTCCTCGGGATCGTCAAGGAACCGCTGGGGAAGGTCGGTGCGGTCCTGGATCGCCTTGCTGAGCGCGGTCCGCGCGCCCTGCGCACCCGCGAGGCCCTTGGCCAGCATCTCTGCCGTCTCCGACTGGAGCTGCCGGAGGTGCGCAAGTTCGGCGAGCTGGGCGGCAAGCGCGTCGGCCTCGGTCTCCAGCGCGGGGGCGACGGCGGAGAGGATCATGCCGGATCGCGCGGCGCCGACCGGACCGTCGGGATGCAGCAGCAGGAGCGGTGCCGAATCGCGCTCCATCGCCGACATCACGCCGAGAAGCTGGCCGATCCGGTCGCGCTTGGCGTCGAAATCGGCGGCGATCTCCGCCTCCCGCAGCGAGGCACGGCGGAGCGTGTCGCGCAACGAGGCAAGCCCGTCCTCGTAGGCCTGGATCGTCCGGGTGAGCGCGGCCACCCGGTCGCGCGACCCATGAGCAGAGTTCAATGCCTCAATCGCGCCGCGCAGGTTCTCCGCGGCCTGTTCGGCTGCCGGGACCGCGGGATCCTCCGCAGAGGCGGCGGGGGGCAGGCCGGGCGCAAACGCAAGCGCGAGGAGGAGGGCGGGCAGCCTCATGCGCGTTCGATGAGTGTCCGGCCGGTCATCTCGGGCGGCAGGTCGAGGCCCATCAGGTCGAGCAGCGTCGGCGCGAGGTCGGCGAGGCGGCCGTTACGGAGCGTCACGCCCTCCGGTCCGCCGACCAGCACGACCGGCACCGGGTTCGTCGTGTGCGCGGTGTGCGGCCCGCCGGTCTCGGGGTCGATCATCATCTCGCAATTGCCGTGGTCGGCGGTGACGATCATCGCCCCGCCGGCCGCCTCGAGCGCGATCATCGCGCGGGCGAGGCCGCGGTCGACCTCCTCGACGGCGGCGATCGCGGCGGAGAGATCGCCGGTGTGGCCGACCATGTCGGGATTGGCGTAGTTCACCACGATGAGGTCGTAGCCCCTGCCGAACGCGGCGACGAGCGTGTCGGAAACCTCGGGGGCCGACATCTCGGGCTGAAGGTCGTAGGTCGCGACCTTGGGCGAGGGGGCCATGTGGCGGTCCTCGCCCTCCTCCGGCACTTCCTTGCCTCCGTTGAGGAAGAAGGTGACGTGGGGGTACTTCTCGGTCTCGGCGATGCGGAACTGTTTCAGCCCGTGCACCGCCACCCAAGCGCCGAGCGTGTTCGCGACCGGGCGCTTCGGGTAGGCCGCGGCCATGAAGGCGTCGTGGGTCTTGGAATAGTCGACCATGCCGAGGATCGCGCTCCAGTGCGGGCGGATGCCGCGCGCGAAGCCTGCAAAGTCGTCCTCGCCCACGGCGAGCAGGATCTCGCGGGCCCGGTCGGCGCGGAAGTTGAGGCAGAAGAAGCCGTCGCCGTCCTTCGCGCCCTGGTAGCCGTCGATCACCGTGGCCTGGATGAATTCGTCGGTCTCGCCGCGCGCATAGGCGGCGGTGACGGCCTCGGGCGCGGAGGCGGCGGTTAGACCTTCGGCCTTCATCATCGCGGCATAGGCGCGCTCCACCCGGTCCCAGCGGTTGTCGCGGTCCATCGCGAAATAGCGCCCGGTCACGGTGCCGACCTTCGCGCCTTCGGGCAGGCGCGCGACTAGGTCGGCGACGAAGCTGTCGGCCGATTTCGGCGCGACGTCGCGGCCATCGGTGACAGCGTGGAGCACCACGGGCACACCGGCGCCCGCGATCATCTCGCAGGCGGCGAGGACATGGTCGATATGGCCATGGACGCCGCCGTCCGAGACCACGCCCATCAGGTGCGCGGTGCCGCCATCGGCCTTCAGCGTCTGGATGAAGGCCGCGATCGCGGCATTGGAGAAGAACGAGCGGTCCTCGATCGCGAGGTCGATCTGGCCGAGATCCATCGCCACCACCCGGCCTGCGCCGATATTCGTGTGGCCGACCTCGGAATTGCCCATCTGGCCCGAGGGCAGCCCGACATCCGGACCGTGCGTCACCAGTCGCGCGTTCGGGCAGGAGGCCATGATCCGGTCGAAGGCCGGGGTCTGGCCGAGCGCGACCGCGTTGCCCTCGGTCTCGGCGCGCAGGCCCCAGCCGTCGAGGATGCAGAGGACGACGGGGCGGGGGTTCGGCATTGACGGCTCCTTCCTCTTGTGCCGCACCTTCTAGGACGGCGTGGGCGCCTCCGCAACAGGGCGCGGGCAAGGCCGCCGCCTCCCGGCGGGTCGGGTGGTCCCGTTCTGATTGGGGCCGTGATCAGCGCTGCGCCCGTGCCGTCCTCTGAAATCGGTCACGGGCGGCGCGGCGCAGCGTGTAGAGATCGGCGCCGATCGACTTGGCGACCGGCACGGAGCCATCGCGATAGGCGATGTTCGCGGCCTCTGCATCGCTCGCGTCAAGAAGTTCCGCGACAGTTTCGGCTGCAGCGAGGAGGTCCTCGTAATCCTCCGCCACGCCGGTGACCAGCCCGGCATCCTCCTCCGGCAGGTCCCGGTCCCGGGCAAAGGTGCGGCGGAAATCGGCCAGGCTTTCGCGATTCAGGCCGATGCGGTTCGTAAGCCGCCGGAGGTCGCCGGAATTCGCGCTGCCATCAGTGCGCTCATAGGAGTTGTAGCCGCCATAGGCCGCGAGGATCGACATGCTCTGGTGCCACATCAGTTCGCGCATCGCGTAGTCGAGCGTGTAGATGGTGTCCATCCGGCGCTCGTCGGCACCGAGCATCCGCGCGGCTTCCTTCGCGTCTTGTGCCGCGGCGGGCTCGAAAGGTGCGGCGAAGGCGGCGAGGAGGCAGAGGGCCGGCAGGATCCGGCGCAAGCGAAGATCTGGGGTCATTGTCGCGTTCCTTCCTTTCCCGCAGCCTACCACGCGGGCGGAAAGGGAAGAAACCGCTGCTCAGACCCGGTGATAGGGCGCGCCGGCGAGGATCGAGGCGGCGCGGTAGATCTGTTCGGCCAGCATCACCCGGACCAGCATGTGCGGCCAGACCATCGCCCCGAACGAGATCGCCTGGTCCGCCTCGGCGCGAAGGCCCGGCGCGAGCCCGTCGGCGCCGCCGATCAGGAAGGCGACGTCCTGCCGGCCGGCGTCGCGCCAGCGCGCCAGCATCTCGGCGAAATCGGGAGAGGACATGGTGCGGCCGCGTTCGTCCATGATGGCGAGAAGGGCGCCCGCGGGAACCGCGCGGCGCAGGAGCGGCGCCTCGGCCTCCATGCCGCCGCCCTTCCTGTCCTCGACCTCGTGAACGGAAACCGGGCCGAGGCCCAAGGCCCGGCCCGTCCTGTCGAACCGTGTCAGGTAGTCATCGACCAGCGCACGCTCCGGTCCGGCCCGGAGCCGGCCCACGGCGCAGATGTGCAGGCGCATCAGTTCTGGCGCGAGGCCAGTCCCGCGCCGGCGGGCATCCACATCTTCTCGAGCTGGTAGAACTCGCGCACTTCCGGACGGAAGACGTGAACCACGACGTCCTGGCTGTCGATCAGCACCCAGTCGCCGGCATCCTTGCCTTCGATCTTGCAGTTGCGGCCGAACTCGTGCTTCAGCCGTTCTACCAGCTTCTCGGCGATCGCCGCGACCTGGCGCGAGGAGCGCCCCGAGCAGATCACCATGTAATCGGCGACGGAGGACCGCCCGCGGAGATCGATCGTCACCACGTCTTCGGCCTTGTCGTCATCGAGGGAGGAGAGAATCCGGGCGAGCAGAACGTCGCTCTGGATCTCGGTGGGCTCTGCCGTCATTGGCACCGGCCCTGCGGCCTGAGACGCGGCCGCCTTTGCAGTATGAAACAGGACATCGTCCTCCTGGGATGTGCGCCGACCCGACCCCGGCGCTGGTCATGATCCCACGGTAGCATCGCGGGGGGGAAAGCTCAATGACGGCCGGCCCAGGGGTCAGCTTCCGGTGTCGGGGCGTGGCCGGATGGTCTCGGTCCGCAGTTCCGAGCCCTTCAGCACCGTGACCTCGCGCTGGGGGAACGGGATCGAGATCCCGTGTTTCTTGAACGCGTCCCAGAGCGCCAGATAGACATTGCCGCGCACATTGGTCAGCCCCTCGACCGGATCGGAGATCCAGAAGCGCAGGATGTAGTCGACCGAACTGTCGCCGAAGCCGGTGATGTGGCAGACGGCGGGCCGGGAACTCAGCACGCGTTTCACCGAATGGGCCGCCTCGATCGCGATCTTGCGCACGAGATGGGGATCATCGCCGTAGGCGGTGCCGAAGAAGAGGTCGATCCGGACGAACTGGTTCGTATGGGACCAGTTCACCACCTGGCCCGTGATCAGGTCCTCGTTCGGGATCAGGTATTCCTTGCCGTCGCGGGTGACGACCGAGACGTAGCGCGCGCCGAGTTCCTCGATCCAGCCGAAAGTGTCACCGAGCGAGATGACGTCGCCGGGCTTGATCGACTTGTCGAGCAGGATGATCACGCCCGAGACGAGGTTCGACACCACCTTCTGCAGGCCGAAGCCAAGGCCGAGGCCGATGGCGCCCGACAGGACCGCGAGCCCGGTCAGATCGAACCCCACCGCCTTCAGGCCGATGAAGAAGGCTGCCGAGTAGAGCGTGATCTGCAGGAACTTCACTGTCAGCACGCGCATCGAGGGGCTGATGTCCTCGTTCGCGCCGATCCGTCTCGCGGCCGTGTGCGACGCCGTGCGCGCGGCGATCACCAGCAATGCGGTGACGATGGCCGCCTTGAGGATCGCCAGGACGCTGAGCTTGAAGTCGCCGAACTCGATCGAGATGTCGTCGAGCAGGATCGCCGCCTCGTCGACGAGGCCGAGATAGTAGATCGTGGCGTAGATCGTCAGGCCCCAGACCGTCAGCCGCCTGAGGGAGCGGTTGCGCACCACCTGGGCCGCGATGCGGATGAAGAGCCACGCCGTGGCGATCGTCGCGGCCAGCGTGAGCAGGTAGCGGCGCGACGGGAAGGTGTAGATGAGCGAGAACGCGCCAGAGGCGAGCCAGCAAAGCGTCGCGAAATACGCCAGTGCCATCCGGTTGCGCAGCACGATAAGCCAGCGCAGTTGCCACTTCGGCCGGCCCTCCAGCGACCGGATCCAGTCCTCGAACTTCGGACCGATCTGGCGGTCCAGAAGCCAGGCCAGGGCAACGCAGCTGAGGATCGTGGCCAGCTGGCCGAGCTGGTTCGGCAACCACAGGAGCCGCAGGTTGAGCCAGAGCATCGACCACAGCTCTTCGAGGCCGGACAGGATCGTTTCGTATTCGCCTTCCATCTGGCCCTTTCCCTGGTCCTGCCTTCTTGTGCCAGCATCGCGGCGGCGGTGGCAAGGCTCGCGCTTTCGCTTGCGGGACTCGGGGCCAAAGTGTATCTCCTGCGCGCATGAAGCGCATTTTCGACATGGATGACCGTGCGCGCCTGCCCTGGCGCTTCTTCGGAGCGACGCTCAGCGTGCTTGCCCGCGCCTGATCGCGCGCGCGGCGCAAACAGTCACTGCCCTTCTCTCAACAGTTCAACGGGAGCGGACCGATGTCCCCCAAGACCCTCTATGACAAGATCTGGGATGCACATGTCGTCGACACTCAGGACGATGGCACCTGCCTTCTCTATATCGACCGCCACCTCGTCCACGAGGTGACCTCGCCGCAGGCCTTTGAGGGCCTGCGCATGACCGGCCGCAAGGTGCGGGCGCCGGAAAAGACCATCGCGGTGCCGGACCACAACGTGCCGACGACGCTCGACCGCGAGAAGGGGATCGAGAACGAGGAAAGCCGGATCCAGGTCGAGGCGCTCGACAAGAACGCCAGGGATTTCGGCATCAACTACTACCCCGTCTCCGACATCCGCCAGGGCATCGTCCATATCGTCGGTCCCGAACAGGGCTGGACCCTGCCGGGCATGACCGTGGTCTGCGGGGATAGCCACACCGCGACGCACGGCGCCTTCGGAGCGCTGGCGCATGGCATCGGCACGTCGGAAGTGGAGCATGTGCTCGCCACCCAGACGCTGATCCAGAAGAAGTCGAAGAACATGAAGGTGGAGATCACCGGCAAGCTCAGGCCGGGCGTCACCGCCAAGGACATCACCCTGTCGGTGATCGGCGCGACCGGCACCGCCGGCGGCACCGGTTATGTCATCGAATACTGCGGCGAGGCGATCCGCGACCTGTCGATGGAAGGCCGCATGACTGTCTGCAACATGGCGATCGAGGGCGGCGCGCGGGCCGGCCTGATCGCGCCGGACGAGAAGACCTTCGAGTATGTGAAGGGCCGGCCCCACGCGCCGAAGGGCGCGCAGTGGGAAGCCGCACTGACCTGGTGGAAGACGCTCAAGACCGACGAGGGCGCGCATTTCGACAAGGTCGTGACGCTGAAGGGCGAGGACATCGCCCCGGTCGTGACCTGGGGCACGAGCCCCGAGGACGTGCTGCCGATCACCGGCGCCGTGCCCTCGCCCGAAGACTTCAAGGGGGGCAAGGTCGAGGCCGCGGCGCGGTCGATCGAGTACATGGGCCTGACGCCGGGCCAGAAGCTGACTGACATCAAGATCGACACGGTCTTCATCGGCTCCTGCACCAACGGCAGGATCGAGGATCTCAGGGCGGCCGCCGAGATCCTCAAGGGCAAGAAGATCGCCGCCGGGATCCGGGCGATGGTCGTGCCGGGCTCCGGTCTCGTGCGCGCGCAGGCGGAAGAGGAAGGTCTGGCGCAGATTTTCATCGACGCCGGGTTCGAATGGCGGCTCGCGGGCTGCTCGATGTGCCTTGCGATGAACCCCGACCAGCTTTCGCCGGGTGAACGCTGCGCGGCGACCTCGAACCGCAACTTCGAGGGCCGTCAGGGCCGGGGTGGGCGCACCCATCTGATGAGCCCCGCGATGGCCGCGGCGGCGGCGGTTACGGGGCACCTGACAGATGTACGGGACTTCATGCTAACCCATGCCTGAAGTGCAACGTACGAGGAGCGGTTTTCGATGAAGGAATGGCTGAAATATCTGCTGCTGGGTGTTCTGTCGGTCGTGTTCGGCGTGATCGTCCTGGGCAATACCTTCGCGGCGTCCCTGGCGGTCACTACACTCACAGGTGTCGTGTTCCTCGTCAGCGGCGCTTTCCAGATTGTCGGCGGATTCTCGGCAGAGGGCACTGCCAGCAAGTTCTTCAGCGTCCTTCTCGGAGCGCTGATGGCCTTCCTGGGGGTGTCCTTCCTCTTCAACCCGCTGGAAGGCTTGATCTCGCTGGCGTTTCTGATCGTGATCCTGCTGATCAGCAGCGGGATCGTGCGGATCGCCTTTTCTTGGCGTATGCGGGACACGCGGTTCTTCTGGCCAATGCTGATTTCAGGCGCCCTTTCGGTGCTGCTCGGCGGCTACATCCTCGCGAATTTCGCCACCGCTTCGGTCAACATCCTCGGGATCCTTCTCGGTATCGAACTGCTCTTCAACGGGGCGGGGTTCGTCGTGATGGCGTTCTTCCTCCGCGCGATGGGCGGAAGGCTCAAGTAAAACACTGAACCGGAACGCGGGCGGGGCCCGGTTCCGACGGAGACAAGCATGGACAAATTCACAACCCTGACCGGGATCGCTGCGCCGATGCCACTCGTGAACATCGACACCGACATGATCATCCCCAAGCAGTTCCTGAAGACGATCAAGCGGTCAGGGCTCGGCAAGAACCTCTTCGACGAGATGCGCTACAACGCAGACGGGTCGGAGATCGAGAGCTTCGTGCTCAACCAGCCGGCCTACCGCGACGCGCAGATCCTCGTCGCGGGCGACAACTTCGGCTGCGGCTCCTCGCGCGAGCACGCCCCCTGGGCGCTGCTCGACTTCGGCATCCGCTGCGTGATCTCCACGAGCTTCGCCGACATCTTCTTCAACAACTGCTTCAAGAACGGCATCTTGCCGATCGTGCTGCCCCAGGACGCCGTCGATGTGCTCATGGGGGATGCCCGCAAGGGCGCCAACGCGCGCATGACCGTGGACCTTGAGGTACAGACCGTGACGAGCTCCGACGGGCAGAGCTTCGGCTTCGAAGTGGATGCGTTCCGCAAGCATTGCCTGCTGAATGGACTCGACGATATCGGCCTGACGCTTGAAAAAGCTGCGGCGATCGACGCGTTCGAAAGCAGTGCGGCGCAGGCTCGCCCCTGGGTGTGAACCCATTGTCAACACGATGAAATTTCGGCCGCCCTCTTGGGCGGCCTTATTTTTGAACCATTCTCGGCGGATTCTTGCTCATGAAATGATGCAATGTCGCACCACTTGCACCACGAAAAGGTCCGAAAGCCTTGGTCTACCTCATCATTGGTTGTTGTGGAGGTCGATTTGGGCAAGAATCGGTCACAATTGAGGCCAAGCGCCACGATTGGCGGAGTGACGCCGATCGCAAGGCGAGGCAAAGAACCGGCTTCAGCCGGACAGGGGACGTAGGGCAGTGATTTCGCAGCTCACAGGTGCGCTGGTGCGCGCAGTGTTGATAATGGTGCTAGTGGCGACGCCCTCGCTCATGCTGCCCCATGTGAGTAGCGACACCACGCAAATCGTTGCCCTGGTTGCCCTTTTCGCTGCGGCTCTGACCTTCTTCGAATATGCCTCGACCTATCCCGGAGTAGTGGAATTCCGCGATGCGCCGCCGTTCAACCGGCTGCGGTTCCTGTCGCTCTTCGCGACGGTTCTCCTCCTCTCGACCCTCGTGCGCGGCCAGAGCCAGCCGACGACCCTGACGACGTTCATCGAGGTGCTCGGCAGCCGCCTCGGCGAGGCGATCGATGTGCCCTACAGCCCGGTGCGTCTCGTGGTGCTGATGCTGCCCGAGGACATAAGCCTCGAACATCTGCAGTTAGTGCGCACGGCGTCGGGGATCAGCTACATGATCTCGCTCCTGACGCTGATCGCCTTCGTCGCGTCGATGCGGGTGATTGGCTGGCCAGCGCGGATCGGCACCTTCAATGTCTGGATCAACCTGCCGACATTTGATCCGACCCGCGGCGGCGATGTCGTCAGCCGGCTTCAGCGCGACGCACGTTTCAACATCCTGCTCGGCATCCTTCTACCGTTCCTCGTTCCCGCGGCGGTGAAGCTCGCGTCGCTGGCCTTCTCACCGGTGACGCTCCAAAGCCCGCAGACCCTGATTTGGACGATGAGCGCATGGGCTTTCCTTCCTGCTTCCCTCCTCATGCGCGGCATCGCGATGAGCCGTATCGCCGGGATGATCGCCGAGAAGCGAAAGCAGAACCACATGGCTGCCGAGGCCGAGCTGCTTCCCGTCTGATCGCCGCTGCCGTCGCGGCCACGTTCACCACGATGCCGGCGAAGTCCGAGACGCTGCGGATCGCGACCTTCAATGCCGAGTTGACGCGCGAGGGGCCGGGGCTTCTCCTGCGCGATATCCTGACCGGCGCGGACCGCCAGGTCGAGGCCGCCTCCGAGGTGATCGCGACGGCGGCGCCGGACGTGATCCTGCTGGCCGGGTTCGACTATGACCTCGACGGGGTCGCGCTTGAGGCCTTCGCGCAGCGGATCGCGGCGCATGGGATGGCTTATCCGCATCATTTCGCCCTCAGGCCGAATACCGGGCGGGCGAGCGGCATCGACCTCGACGGTGACGGCAAACTCGGCGGGCCGGGCGACGCACAGGGTTTCGGCCGGTTCGCGGGCGAGGGCGGAATGGCGGTGCTGTCGCGCCTGCCGATCGAAGCGTCCACCGCGCAGGATTTCTCCGCCTTCCTCTGGCGCGACCTGCCCGAATCCCTGATCAGTGGCGCGGCGCTTTCCTCTGACGCGGCCGCGATCCAGCGTCTCTCGACCACCGGGCATTGGGCGGTGCCGGTGACGCTCGCCGATGGGCGGTCGCTGACGCTCCTTGCGTTTCACGCGACGCCGCCGGTCTTTGACGGGCCGGAGGACCGGAACGGGCGCCGGAACCATGACGAGGCGGCGTTCTGGCTGCGGTTCATCGACGGCGAGTTGCCGTTCGCGCCGCCGGCCGCGCCATTCGTGATCCTCGGCGACGCCAACCTCGACCCGGTGGACGGCGACGGTCGGGCAGGCGCACTCGAGGCACTGCTGACGGATCCGCGGCTTCAGGATCCGGTGCCGTCGAGCGCCGGTGCGGTCCGTGCGGGAGCAGAGCAGGGGGGCGCAAATGCCGCTCAACGAGGCGATCCCAAGCTCGACACAGCCGACTGGCGCGACACGCCGGGGCCGGGGAACCTGCGCGTCGACTATGTGCTGCCGTCCGCCGACCTCGCGGTCGCTGGCTCCGGCGTCTGGTGGCCGGCGCCGGAGGAACTCGGTTCCGCCGAGGCCGAGGCCGCCTCGCGCCACCGTCTCGTCTGGGTCGATGTCGAACTTCCCTGAAGCCGGGCCACGACGTAGCTCTCAGGATTTCCGTCCAATCCTTCACGGCAGGCTCCAGGTGGAAGGTCTCGCGCAATCCGACAGACGTCCGGACGCCCGCCTCCGGAGAGGTTCTTCCTTCACCGCGCGACGCACGAGTGACTAGCCGGCCAGCCCAAGGTCGCAGATCAAGACTTTCACGGGCTCGTCGCCGCGGTTGAAAAACCAGTGATCGGCGTCTGCGTCCTCAACCAGAGCGATCCCCTCTCCGGCCGGATACTCGCGTTCGCCATCCGGCCGTCCTTCGATCCATGAACCTTCCAATGTATAGACGAGGCCTGGACGAGTGTCATGCTGATGCCGCGCAACTTGGCCGCCGGGTTCCAGCGTGGCGATGCGCAATTGCAGAAAGTAGCCGTCGATACCGATCTGCCTGATCATGGACTCTTCCGGCACGACGCCCAACTTCGTGATACCGATCCCGATATTCTCGGTCGGACCGGCCTCCTGTGCCTTCCCTGCGGCAATGTCCAAATTGCCGGCAAGTACCCCTAGCGAAAACAGAGCGGCGCCAGACAAGGCAGCTTTTATCGAGATCATCATGTCCTCCCAAATTCGCCTGTACTGCTCGACAGGTGGCACTTGGGTGCGGACGCACGCCTCGAACTCCGTTGTCCCGGATCTTTGGGCCGGTTAGGGCCGTCGCTGGCCGTTTCGCCCACACGGCATCCTAGCACAGGTGCGGACTACGAAGAACCAACCCGAATCCGAGCCTCACGGCGTGATCCGGGCGCTCGTTCCGACGCCCCCGCGCTTGACCCCGCGTCGGGCTTTGGCTAGGCGAGCGGAAACCCTTTCCAGCCTCAGGAGTGCCGACGTGGCCAATCCCTCCCTCCTCATCCTGCCCGGCGACGGGATCGGCCCCGAAGTCATGGCCGAAGTGAAGAAGATCATCGACTGGTACGGCGACAAGCGCGGGCTTCGCTTCGACGTCAGCGAGGATCTTGTCGGCGGCGCTGCCTACGACGCGCATGGCACGCCGCTCGCGGATGCGACCATGGCGAAGGCGCAGGAGGTCGACGCGGTGCTGCTCGGCGCGGTCGGCGGGCCGAAATACGACAAGCTCGACTTCTCGGTGAAGCCCGAGCGCGGGCTCCTCAGGCTCCGCAAGGAGATGGACCTTTTCTCGAACCTGCGCCCGGCACAGTGCTTCGACGCTTTGGCGGACTTCTCCTCGCTGAAGAAGGAGGTCGTCGCGGGCCTCGACATCATGATCGTGCGCGAGCTGACCTCGGGCGTCTATTTCGGCGAGCCTCGCGGCATCTTCACCGAGGGCAACGAGCGGGTGGGGATCAATACCCAGCGCTACACGGAATCCGAGATCGCCCGCGTCGCGCGCTCGGCCTTCGAACTGGCGCGGCGGCGGGGGAACAAGGTCTGCTCGATGGAGAAGGCCAATGTGATGGAATCGGGCATCCTTTGGCGCGAGGTCGTGCAGAAGGTGCATGACGAGGAATATCCCGACGTCGAACTCAGCCACATGTACGCCGATGCCGGCGCGATGCAGCTTTGCCGCTGGCCGAAGCAGTTCGACGTGATCGTCACCGACAACCTCTTCGGCGACCTCCTGTCGGATGCCGCGGCGATGCTGACCGGATCGCTCGGCATGCTGCCCTCGGCCTCGCTCGGCGCGCCGATGGCGAACGGCCGGCCGAAGGCGCTCTACGAGCCGGTGCACGGCTCGGCCCCCGACATCGCCGGGCAGGGCAAGGCCAACCCGATCGCCTGCATCCTCTCCTTCGCGATGGCGCTGCGCTACTCCTTCGACCAGGGTGCGGAGGCCGACCGGCTGGAGAAGGCGGTGGAGAAGGTGCTCGCCGACGGCGTCCGCACCGCCGATCTGATGGGGCCCGAGGGCGGCAAGCCGGTCTCGACCGCCGAGATGGGCAACGCGGTCGTTGCGGCGCTCGACGCGTCGCTCTGATCGCTCTCGTTCAAGCGGCACGATACTACGCGAAAAGGGGCGCCCTCGGCGCCCCTTCCTGCTTCCCGGGTCCCGCGGGCGAAACCGGTCAAGGCTCCTGTTCTGCCGATTTCGCCTCCTGCGCCTCGCCCGCGGCGACAAGGCCGTAGTGGATCACGCGCTCGGCATGATGCGCGGCGCGCTGAAGCGCCCGGATCGCGTCGGTCCGCTCGAACACTCCGGAGGGGCTGACGAGGCCGGCATGTTCGGCCAGAAGCGCCGAGCGGCGCAGCCGTCCCGTGCGCTCGCCGATCAGCCGGTTGATGCGCCGCATCCGTGCGTCGTTCGGCGCCGTGTCGGGGGCCGCCGCCGCGAGCCGGAGCGCCGCGCCCAGGGTCTCGGTCGGGCGCCGCAACACCGGATCGGCTGCGAGTGTCCGCAGCCGCTCCTTCTGGCGCGTCCGGTGCCAGAGGCGCTGCAAGTGATCGAACCGATGCAGGAGTGCGGTCCGCCGGGCGAGCGTGTCGGTCTTGCCCTCGGGCACGCGGATCCGGATCAGGAAATCGCCGATGTCGTCGAGGACCGGCCCCATCCGCGGCGCAAGATCGCGGAGCGCCGCATCGGTCCCGCCACGCCTGAGCCGTGCGCCAAGAGCGGCAAAGAGCGCCGCGGCGACGGCGGAGGTCGCGCCGCGGGCGGAATCGAGCGCGGCCTCTGCATCGGCGAGCAGGCGGCGGTCGAGCGACTCGGCGAGGACGGCGCCGCTGCCGGGAATGAGCCGCTCGATCAGCCGCGCGAAGGGCGCGGCAACGGGCAGCATGAGCAGGGTGCCGATCAGGTTGAAGAGCGTGTGGAAGGCCACGAGCGCGGCCGGACCGTCGCCACCGAAGGCTTGGTCGAGGGCCGGCACGGCGATCCCCACGAGCGCGAAGGCGACCGCCCCGGTGACGAGGTTGTAGGCAACGTGGGCCATGGCGGTGCGGCGCATGTCGCGGGACCCTCCCATCGTCGCGACAACGGATTTGAACGTCGTGCCGATGTCCATGCCGATCACCATAGATGCGGCCTGTGGCAGCGTGATCGCGTCCGAGCCGAGCAGGACGAGCGTCATCGCCACGCCGGCGCTCGAGGACTGGATCACCAGCGTCACGGCAACCCCGAGCGCGAGGAGCGCCAGGCGTCCTCCGATCGTGTCGGCCGGCAGTGCCTCCGGGATCATCATCCCGCCGAATCCCTCGGCCCCTGCCTGCATCATGTCGAGGCCGAGGAACACGAGGCTGAAACCGGCAAGCATCGCGCCGACCCGCGCCGCCTGCCCGCGCCCCAGCGCCGCGAAGAGGCCGGATGCGAAGAGCAGAGGCAGCGCCGCGGTCGCGAGATGCAGCTTGAACCCGAGCAGCACGACCATCCAGCCGGTGACCGTGGTGCCGACATTGGCGCCGAAGACGACGCCGACCGCTTGCGGAAAGGTCAGGAACCCGGCGCCGACGAAGCCGATGGTCATCAGCATCGTCGCGCTCGACGACTGGATCGCCGCGGTCGTGACGGCCCCGGCCAGGGCTCCGGTGGCCGGCGACGTCGTGAGCCGCCGGAGCACCGCGCGCAACTGGCGGCTGCCAAGCTGGCCGAGCGCCTCGGTCATCAGGCGCATGCCGAGGAGGAACATGCCGATTCCGCCGAGAAGCGTGAGAATGTCGCCCTGCATGCCGCCCATGCCGTTTTAACCGTCCCGGACCTACATTATCCGCGTTGTCCGCAAAACGCCCAGAGCGCGCATCCTGCGGGCCCTGTTCGAACGCGGCGCTTCAGTGCGCGCCGTGCCGGAAATTCCTGTCCTTTCTCCCTTGCCAAACGCTGCGGGAATCGGTAACCCCCGCGGCACGGTCGGAGCGTAGCGCAGCCTGGTAGCGCACCTGCTTCGGGAGCAGGGGGTCGGAGGTTCGAATCCTCTCGCTCCGACCAATTTCCCGAACATCCGGAAATCGACAGTTTCCCAAATGTGCGCCCGTTCCGGGCGCAAGCCTTTCCTCTCGCGCCTGCCGCGGGCGCGGCAGTCACTCGCTGCGCTCCGCGGCGGATATTTGTTCGCAAGATGAAGGCCGGTGACGTCTTCATCTTGCAAGAAGCATCCGCGCCGGAGGCAAACCGCACGAAGTGCCAGAAGGCGTGCGCCCGGAACGGGCGCTCATCTGTATTCCCCCGGCGGAGGCACAGCGCTGTCAACCCAGCATGTAGCGGGCGAGCTCGTCATAGACCGGTGCATCGGCGCCGAGGATCGAGCGGAAAAGCGAGAAATGCGTGACCGGGAAGGGGGCGAGGCGGGTCTCGCCCCGTGCGGCGATGAAGGCGCCAAGTCTCTGGTGGTCGGCGGCGGGGCTGTTGCGGCGGAACCGGGCGAGCGTCACATGCGGCGCGAAGCGTTCGCGCGGCAACATCAGCCCCGCGCCGTGAAGCCGGTTGCGGAGCCGCGCATGGAGGTCTCGCAGGGCGGGGCTGCGCGTCGCGGCGATGTGCAGGCTTGCCGGCTCGCGGCCGCCGAAGGTGCCGAGCCCGGCCAGTTCCAGGTCGAAGTCCGTCGCGCGGAACGACAGCAGGGCCTCGTGGACCGCCTCGATCACCTCGGGCGGCTCCTCGCCGAGGAAGGCGAGGGTGAGGTGCAGGTTCTCGGGGCGCACGAGCCGGCCGAACGGCAGGTCGACCTGCAAATCCTCCAGCGCGTCGATGACGCTCTCGGGCAGGGGAATGGCGAGAAAGGCGCGCATGAGGACTTGTAGGACGGCGGGCGGGACGATCCAAGGCCGGCCTTGCGCAAGCGCCGTTTCTGCCGCACGGTCGCGGCCATCGGAGCGAAACGAGGCAACATGCGGGCGGGGCTCATCTTTCTGGTGGCGGGCTATGTGCTGAGCCAGTTCTACCGCGCCTTTCTCGCGGTGCTGGCGCCGGTGCTTGGTGCCGAGATCGGCGCGGCGCCGGGGGATCTCGCGCTCTCCTCGGGCATCTGGTTTCTTGTCTTCGCGGTGATGCAGATGCCGGTGGGTGCCGCGCTCGACCGGATCGGACCGCGTCTGACGGCCTCGGTCCTGCTCGGTCTTGGCGGAGGCGGCGGTGCGCTTGTCTTCGCGCTCGCACAAAGTCCCGGCGCGGTGCATCTCGCCATGGCGTTGATCGGGATCGGCTGTTCGCCGGTGCTCATGGCCTCCTACTACATCTTCGCGCGGGTCTACCGGCCGGCCGTCTTCGGCACGCTCGCGGGCGCGATCATCGGCGCGGGCTCGCTCGGCAACATCGCCGGGGCGGCGCCCTTGGCCTGGCTCGTCGAGCAGATCGGCTGGCGGCCGGCGCTCACCGGGCTCGCCGCGGTGACGGTCGCGGTGGCGCTCGCGCTTTGGATCTTCGTGCGCGATCCCGAGCGGTTGGCGGCGCCGGAGACCGGGCGCGGGTCGGTCGTCGATCTCCTCCGCATTCCCGGCCTCTGGGCGATTCTGCCGCTGATGGCTGTCGCCTATGCGCCGGCCGCCGCGATAAGGGGGCTCTGGGCGGGGCCCTATCTCGCCGAGGTCTTCGGCGTAGACGCGCTCGCGATCGGGCGGGTGACGCTTGTCATGGCGCTCGCGATGGTCGCGGGGAATTTCGCCTACGGGCCGCTCGACCGGATCTTCGGCACGCGGAAATGGGTGGTTTTCTGGGGCAATGCGGCCGGGGCGGTGGCACTCGGGGCGCTTGCCCTCGCGCCCGGCGCGGGGTTCTGGGCGGCGACCGCGCTTCTTGCCGCCGTGGGCTTCTTCGGCTCGTCCTTCCCGGCGATCATGGCGCATGGGCGGAGCTTCTTTCCGCCCCATCTCGTCGGGCGCGGGGTGACCTTCCTCAATATGTTCGGGATCGGCGGCGCCGGGATCCTGCAATTCACCAGCGGCCGGTTCCACCGGGCGATGGAGGCGGGCGCCGCGAGTCCCGAGGCGCCGTTCGCCGCGCTCTTCCTCTTCTTCCTCGTGCCATTGCTGATCGGCCTCGTTCTCTACCTCTTCAGCCGCGACGCGACGGGCTAGAATTGCGGCGCCCCATGGGCTAACCATCCCGCGAAGGAGAGCACATGGCCCCCGACATCCGTGACATCGAGGTGATTGCACCGAACCTGAAGCGGCGGCTTTCGGGGGTGACGGCGACGATCGTGCGGCTGGTGCCCTTGCAGGCAAGGATGATCGGCATTGCCGCGACCGGGCCGGGCCTGCCCCCTCATGTGCCGCATGTCACCCTGTCGCGGCTTTTCCTCATGCCGCGCGACCGGGTCCGGGTCTGGCATGCCCGGCGCAACACCGAGATGCTGCTGGGGCTCATGCTGAAGCATGTCCTGAGGCGGCGGCTGCGTTTGCTCTTCACGTCGGCCTCGCAGCGCAAGCATACCGGCTATACCCGCTGGCTCATCGGCCGGATGGACGGGGTGATCGCCACCTCGCGAAAGACCGCCGCCTATCTCGAACGCGGGGCCGAGGTGATCCTGCACGGGATCGACACCGAGGCGTTCTCGCGGCCCGAGGACCGCGCCGCGCTGAGGCGCAAACTCGGCCTGCCCAAGGATCAGGTGATCCTCGGCTGCTACGGGCGGATCCGGGCGCAAAAGGGGACCGACGCCTTCGTCGAGGCCGCCCTCGCGCTCCTGCCCGGGCGGCCAGGGGTGACGGCGCTCGTGATGGGGCGGGCGACCGAGGGGCATGACGGCTTCCTGACCGGGCTAAAGGAGAAGGTCGCAACGGCCGGCCTGGCTGACCGCATCCGCTTCCTGCCCGAGGTGCCGGTCCACGAGATTGCCGACTGGTACCGGGTGCTGGACCTCTATGTCGCGCCGCAACGCTGGGAGGGCTTCGGCCTCACGCCGATCGAGGCGATGGCCTGCGCCGTGCCGGTGGTGGCGACCCGCGTCGGCGCTTTCGAGGAGATCGTGACGGAGGAGACCGGCGCGCTGGTGGCGCCCGGCGACATTCCGGCGCTCGCGGCGGCGGTGGCGCCCTTCCTCGATGACGCGGAGATGCGGGCAAGGGCCGGTGCGGCCTCGCTTAAGCGGGTGCGGCAGGCGTTCCGGATCGAGGACGAGGCGGCTGCCATCGTCGCGCTCTACCGGCGGCTTCTGGCGGGAGAGAGCTGGTGAACCGGGGGGGCTTCTACCTCGCGCGGGCGCTCCGGCGCGAGGCACCGCTCGCGGCGCTGTCGGTGGCGCGGGCCGACCTCTTCGCCGAGCTTGACGGCAAGCGCGTGGCGCTCGTCGGCAATGCCCGCTCGCTCGCGGAGCGCGACGAGGGGTTCGAGATCGACGCGGCCGATCTGGTGATCCGCATCAACCGGGCGCCGATGCCAGCCTCGCGCACGCATGGGCGGCGCACCGACTGGCTGGCGCTCGCCACCTCGATCGGCGCCGAGGATCTGCACCGCATCGGCGCAAGCCGCATCCTCTGGATGTCGCACAAGCGCAAGCGCCTGCCGTGGGGCGTGGCGACGTCGCCCGGCTTCTACCTGCATCCGCTCGCCGACTGGGCGGCCTTGCGCGACCGGCTCGGCGCGCCGCCGACCACCGGAGCGATGCTGATCGACCTGCTGGCGGCGAGCGGGCTCGCCTCGCTCCGCCTTCACGGCTTCGACTTCTTCGCCTCGCTCTCGCTCACCGGATCGCGCCGCGCCGATCAGGTGCCGCATGATTTCGCTGCCGAGAAGGCGTTCGTCGAGCGGCTCCTGCGCGAAGACAACCGGGTGAGCCAGGCCGGGGTCTGAGCGCCCGGAACCGGTAAACGCCGCGACCATGTCGCAATCGGGGATGCGCGCACAGGCGTTCGGGGCGAGGCTTCGGGAAAACCGGAGAGGACCGCCATGGATCACCGCAACGCATCGCTCGGCCCGAACACCACCGCCATCCATGCCGGCGAGGGACCGGACCCCGCGACCGGCGCCTCGGCGCCGCCGCTGCACATGTCCTCGACCTTCGTGACCGATCAGGTGGCCGGCTTTTCCGCCCATGACCTCCGCGACGACGCCGGCTTTCTCTATACCCGCTGGGGCAACCCCACCGTCGCGCTGCTGGAGCGCAAGATCGCGGCGCTTGAGGGGACCGAGGACTGCCTCTGCCTCGCCTCCGGCATGGCGGCGGCGACGGCGATCTTCCTGACGTTCCTCTCGGCCGGCGATCATGCGGTCGTCTCGGACGTCTCCTATGCCGGGGTCGCGGAGCTCGCGCGCGACACGCTGCCCCGGCTCGGGATCGCGGTGACGCTGGTCGACATGTCCGACCTCGACGCGGTGGCAGCGGCGATCCGGCCGGAGACCAAGCTCGTCCACACCGAAACGCCGGTGAACCCGATCGGCCGGCTCACCGATCTCGCGGCGGTGGCGCGGCTCGCCCATGACGCCGGGGCGCTGCTCTCCTGCGACGCGACCTTCGCCTCGCCCTTGGGGCAGGACAGCCGGGCGCTCGGCGTCGATCTGATCATGCATTCGGTGACGAAGTACATCGGCGGCCACGGCGACGCGGTCGGCGGCGCGGTGGCGGGCAGTGCCGAGCTTGTCGCGAAGCTCAGGGCCGAGGCGGCGATCCATCACGGTGGGATTCTCTCGCCCTTCAACGCCTGGCTGATCGCCCGCGGCATGGCGACGCTGCCCCTGCGGATGCAGGCGCACCAGCGGAACGCGATCCGGATCGCCGAATGGCTGGAAACCCGCCCCTCGGTGACCCGCGTGATCCATCCTGGCCTCGCCTCGCATCCCCAGGCCGAACTCGCGCGGCGGCAGATGACCAACACATCCGGAATGATCTCGTTCCAGGTCGGCGACGCGGCGCGGGGCCGGGCGCTGGCGCAGGGCTTCATCGACCGGCTCGAGATCATCCATTACGCGGTCTCGCTCGGCCATCACCGGAGCCTGATCTTCTGGATGGAGACCGACAGCCTGATGGACAGCTCGTTCCGGCTCGACGGTGCCGCGAGGGAGAGCTACCGCGCCTTCGCCGGCGACGGGGTGTTCCGGCTCTCGGTCGGGCTCGAGGATGCTGAGGATCTGATCGCCGATCTCGCCCGAGTATTGTGATCCTGCGGCGTTTTTTCCGCGCTGCGGCGCGGCGGGGCCTTTATCTGCGGGGCGCGATCGGCTAAGGGGCCTCGTCCTTAACGTTAGGAGACCCCAGATGGGCTACAAGGTCGTTGTCGCCGGCGCCACGGGGAATGTGGGCCGCGAAATGCTGAACATCCTCGCCGAGCGGGAATTTCCCGTCGACGAGATCGCCGCGCTTGCCTCGCGCAGGTCGCTCGGCACCGAGGTTTCGTTCGGCGACAAGACCGTCAAGACCAAGGACATCGAGGGTTTCGACTTCACCGGCTGGGACATCGCGCTCTTTGCCATCGGTTCGGAGGCGACGAAGAAATACGCGCCGATCGCGGCCTCGCAGGGCTGCGTGGTGATCGACAACTCCTCGCTCTACCGCTACGACCCGGAAATCCCGCTCGTCGTGCCGGAGGTCAACCCGGACGCGGTGGAGATGTACAAGAACAAGAACATCATCGCGAATCCCAACTGCTCGACCGCGCAGATGGTGGTGGCGCTGAAGCCGCTGCATGACCGCGCGAAGATCAAGCGCGTCGTCGTCTCGACCTACCAGTCGGTGTCGGGTGCGGGCAAGGATGGCATCGACGAGCTCTGGGACCAGACCAAGGGCCTCTATGTGCCGGGCCAGGAAGTGGCGCCGAAGAAGTTCACCAAGCAGATCGCCTTCAACGTCATTCCCCATATCGACGTCTTCCTCGAGGACGGCCAGACCAAGGAAGAGTGGAAGATGGTCGCCGAGACCAAGAAGATCCTCGACAAGACGATCAAGGTTACCGCGACCTGCGTCCGCGTCCCGGTCTTCGTCGGTCACTCGGAATCGGTGAACATCGAGTTCGAGGAGTTTCTCGACGAGGATGAGGCGCGCGACATCCTGCGCGAGGCGCCCGGCGTCATGGTCGTCGACAAGCGCGAGCCGGGCGGCTACGTCACGCCGGTGGAATGCGTCGGCGACTACGCGACCTTCATCAGCCGGATCCGCCAGGATTCGACCATCGACAACGGATTGAATCTCTGGTGCGTCTCGGACAACCTGCGCAAGGGCGCGGCGCTGAATGCGGTTCAGATTGCCGAGACGCTCGGGAACCGCTGCCTGAAGAAGGGGTGACACATGCGACTGGCCTTGCGCACCATGATCCTGTTGGTTGCGCTGGGCCTGATCACGGAGCGGCCGGCACAGGCGGAGACGCGGCGCGAGATCAGCGTCTTCGGCGGCATTCTCACCGACAATCCCTGGGAAGAGCTGGTCTTCACCCCGTGGAACGCCAGGTACGAAGAGCCGGGCCTCGTGGGCGTGGCGGCGGATTTCCGTCTCTTTAATCCGGTCGCAACTCGTGTCGGCGAGTTGTCGTTCTGGCTTGAGCCGCAGGTGGTCCGCCATTTCAACCTTCAGGACCACTGGGAGTTCAACCTGCCGGTCGTCGCGCGGCTCGAGACGAAGCGGCCGGTCCTTTGGGTGATCGACAGCTTCGCCTTCGGCATCGGTCCCTCCCATGCCTCCAAGGTGCCGGCGCTCGAAGAGCGGCGCGGCGACGGCGAAGCGGCTCAGAACTTGATCTACTGGCATTTCGAGCTTGCGCATGATCTCGGGCGCGAGGCGGACCGGAGCGTGTTCCTGCGCCTGCATCACCGATCGGACGGCTACGGTCTCATCGGCCCCGGCGCCTCGTCCAACGGGGTCGTCGTCGGCCTGCGCAGCGCCTTCTGAGCCGGGCCCGGCGTTCGGATCCGGCCCGGCCGGGGCATGCGTCAATTCCACTCATCCTGCCGGCAGCATTCGCGCCCGCTTTCCGGCTGACATCGCCGGGCCACCGGGTAAGGTTCGCCCCACCTTCCGGTGCCCGCCTTCGCGCGGGAGAATCGGGAATGCGGTGCAATTCCGCGACGTGCCCAGCGCTGTGAGGGGGACTGCCGGACGATGACCACTGGCCGTAGGGCCGGGAAGGGGTCCGGGCGGAATGAGCCCGAGTCAGAAGACCGGCCGGAAGGGATGGCGCGGGCCGCGCGGACGGCGGCTTGCGCGGGACCATCCAAGGGGACTCCGATGGCCGATACCAAGACCGGGCTCACGCCGCCCGACAGCTACGATGCCGCCACCCGCGAAGCGGTCTACCGCACCATCCTCAACCGCCGCGACACACGCGGCGACTTCCTGCCCGACGCGGTCGACCCGGAACGACTCAGCCGGGTGCTGATGGCGGCGCATCACGCGCCCTCGGTGGGTTTCATGCAGCCCTGGGACTTCCTCGTCCTGCGCGAGCCCGGGATTCGCGGCCGGGTGCACGACCTCTTCGCCAAGGCCAATGCCGAGGCGGCGATGATGTTCGAGGGGGACCGGCGCCAAGTTTACCGCAACCTCAAGCTCGAAGGCATCCTCGAATCGCCCCTCAACATCTGCATCACCTGCGACCGCAGCCGAGCAGGGCCGGTGGTGATCGGGCGCACCCATATCCCGATGATGGACCTCTTCTCCTCGGTCTGCGCTGTGCAGAACTTCTGGCTCGCGGCGCGGGCCGAGGGGCTGGGCGTCGGCTGGGTCTCGATCCTCGACAACGGCGCGCTAAAGCGGGTGCTCGGCCTGCCGAAGGACGTGATCCCGGTTGCCTATCTCTGCGTCGGTCATGTGCGGGGCTTCCATGCGCGGCCGGAACTCGAGGCGGCGGGCTGGCGCAAGCGACTGCCGATCACCGACCACGTCCATTACGACCGCTGGGGCAATGCGCGGGCCGACGGCGCGCTGACCGAGCGGCTCGGCGCCGATCAGGAGGCCATCGAGGCCGGCCGGTTCCTCTCAGAGCGGCTGGCCTGACGGCCGGGGCGCCGGGTCAGGATCCGCCGCCTGGTGCCTTGAGGCGCCTTGGTCCGTCACTCGGCGCCTCGGGCAACTCAAGGCGCCGCACGCCGGCGGCGGCGTCGCCAGGCGCCCTGAGCAGCGGCGCGCTTTCGGGGGACTGGCCGGCGCGGACCAGCGCGCGGTCAAGTTCATCCCGCTCCGCGCAGCTGCCGCAAAGCTCCTCGAGCCGCGCGAGATTGGCCTTGGCCGCCTCGTAGCGGCGCTGGGTGATGTAGAGTTCGCCCTGATACTGCAGCGCGCCGCGATGGCCGGGGTCGAGCCTCAGCGCCTCGGCGTAGTAGTCCTCGGCCCCGGTGTAGTCGCGCAGCCTCAGGCTCGCGAGGCCGAGCAGGGTCCAGGCGTCCGCGTCGCCCGGCCCGGTCTCGACGAGCGCACGAAGCTCGCGACGGGTGGCATCGTAATCGCGCAGCTGGAACAGGGACAGGGCGCGGGAATAGCTCGGCGGAACAACGCGCGGTGCGGCCTGACGGCGCTCATAGCGGTGATGGACGCCGTAGTCATATCCGAAGCCGTGTCCGCCGATGGCCGGTGCGGGCGGCAGGATCATGGCCAGCGCAATGCCAGCCGCGAGGAGCGCGGGGCGCGATCCATGCATGGCAAGAGCCTCCTGTCGCGACCCAGCCTACCATGACGCGCAAACACGCGCGGTCACGATGCGGGGACCGGGAACGGCTCAGAACCGCTCGGCGCGCAGCACTTCGCAGTCGCTGACGGAAACGACGCCGATATGGCGCTCGACCACCTTGAAGGCGGCGTCGAGGAGCGTGTCCACCCGCTCGGGACGGACGATGCAGACCACGGCGACCATGCCGCCCGCGAGCGAGACCTGGCCGTCGCGGCTCCATTGCCCGGAGCGGCCGGAGCCGCCGAGCACCGGCAGGATCGTGAAGCCGGTGACACCGGCCGCGACGATGGCGTCTGTCAGCCGGTGTTCGAGCGGGGCCTCGATGATGATCTCGACGCGCTTGGCCTGATGGGTCTGCATGGTCAGCCTCCGGCGAAAAGCCCGGCCACCGCGACATAGAGCGGGATGCCAAGCGAGAGGTTGAAGGGGAAGGTGACGCCGAGCGAGAGCGTCAGGTAGATCGAGGGATTGGCCTCTGGCAAGGCCACCCGCATCGCGGCCGGCACCGCGATGTAGGAGGCCGAGGCCGCCAGCGTCATCATCAGTGCCGTGCCGCCGGCCGAGAAGCCGAGCATCAGCGCCACCGGCAACGCCATCGCCGCGCCGATCATCGGCATGAGCCCGGCGAAGACGACCGCGCCGGCCGAGAGAAGCCCGCGCGACTGCTTCAGCCCGCGCCCGGCGACGAGCCCCATGTCGAGAAGGAAGAGGCAGAGCACGCCCTTGAACGGCGAGACGATGAAGCTCTCGATCTCCGCGAGGCCGCGCTCGCCGGTCACCGCGCCGATGAGGAAGGCGCCGATCAGAAGCACGATCGAGCCGTTCAACATCACCTCGCGCCAGAGCTCGGCATCCATCTTCACGCCGGAGCCGCCGCGCGCGGCGAGCCAGAGCGCCGCGACGATGGCCGGTGCCTCCATCGCGGCGGCGACGGCGACCATGTAGCCCTCGTAGTCGATGGCGCGGCTGGTCAGGATCGCGGTCGCCGAGACGAAGGTGACGATCGAGATCGAGCCGTAGTGGCCCGCCACCGCGGCGGCATCGACGCGCGACATCCGGGTCAGGCTGCGCAGGAGCGTGAAGGCCACGATCGGGATCGCGAAGCTGAGGCCGATGCCGGCGACGAGCGCGAGCGCGAGCCGCGCGTCGAGCCCGTGCGCGGCGACGCTGGCGCCGCCCTTGAAGCCGATCGCGAAGAGAAGGTAGATCGACAGCGCCTTGGCAGCAGCCTCGGGCACCGAGAGGCTGGAGCGCGCGAGCGCCGCGGCAAGGCCGAGCGCGAAGCTCAGGATGATCGGGGACAGCAGGTTTTGTCCCATGACCGAAAGAATCGCGTCCACCGTCACCCCCGCTTTGAGTTCGGGCGTAGATAGCCGGGCCGGCGGCCAAAACAAGGGGCAGGGCGCGGCCGCTTCGAAATAAAGTCCGGCCGCGCTCTTCAGCTCTCAAATGTCAGATCGGCACGAACTTGTGGGTGGTGGGGTCGTATTGCTCCAACCCGCCTTCGCCGATGTCGTTCCAGAGACCGTGCAGCGTCATCTCGCCCCCCTCGACCGCGGAGCGCACGAAGGGGAAAGTCATCAAGTTCTCGAGGCTGACCAGCACCGCCTCCTTTTCGAGGGCGCGCAGGCGCTCGGTCTCGGGCAGGTCCTTCACCCGCTCGTAACCCGGGCGCAGGATGTCCATCCAGCGGCCGACGAAGCTCGACTTCTCCTCGAGGGCGGGCGCGTGGCCGGTGCACATGTCATGGCAGCCCTTGACGCCGCCGCAGAGCGAGTGGCCGACGATGATGACATGGGCGACCTTGAGCGTCGTGACCGCGTATTCCACCGCGGCGGAGGTGCCGTGATATTCGCCGTCCGGATTGTAGGGCGGCACCAGGTTGGCGATGTTACGGTGGATGAAGAACTCGCCCTGGTCGGCGCCGAAGATCGAGGTGACATGCACGCGGCTGTCGCAGCACGAGATGACCATCGCGCGCGGGCGCTGGCCTTCATCGGCAAGACGGCGGTACCAGGCGCGGTTCTCAGTCCAGGTTGTGGCTTTCCAGCCGTGGTAACGATGCACCAGGTAGGAGGGCAGCGGTTTCGCGTTTTGCATTTGTCCTCGCCTCGTGATTTGGGCCGTATTCCGGGATAGCCGCGAGGCGTTTAGAATTCGAGACTTTTTTCGGAGCCGCATCAAGAAATTCTTGAGAGAGGCGCCGCACGGTAAGCGCACGCGTGGGGCGTGACATCGGAGGGCGACGGGTGGCGAAACTTGCGGTTTTGCACCACGAGGAAGGAGTCCGGGTAGATCCGGACTGCCTCGTGGCGCTTTATGCCGAACTGGGAGAGGCAGGGGCCGAACGGGTTCTGAGCCGTGCAATGGAGGAACTGAACGCGCGGCTGACCGAGATGCAGCGGTTCGTCGACGAGGGGCGCACCGCGCAACTGACGCGCAGCGCGCGGCTCCTGGTCAAGGTGGCCGAGCAGATCGGAATGCCCAGCTTCGCGCGCGTCGCCGACGACGTGGTGCGGGCGACGGAGGCGGGTGACCATGCCGCACAGGCGGCGACGCTGGCACGACTGATCCGGATCGGTGACCGGTCCCTCAATGCGGTCTGCGACCTGCGCGACCTGACGGTCTGAGCGTGAACGGCAGCGCTTCCGCGGTGCCCCTTGCGGGCGCTGCGGGGGCGGCTAGTCTGGCGGGGCAATCAGCTCCGAGGCCAGAATGCCGTTTTCCTTCGCCGATCCCGCCGCCGCATCGCGTCCTCTTCACCTGGTGGAGGCGGCAGAGGCCGCCGCGTTCGTTGCCGGGCGCAGTGATGCGGAACGCGCCTGGCTCGACGCCTTGGGCTTTACCGGGGCGCTCGGCCAGATCTACGTTCTGCCGGGTCTCGACGGGGCGCCGGCGGGTGCGGTGTTCGGCTGGGGCAGCGCGGCAACGCGGCGGCGCGGACGGTTCCAGATCGCGCGCGCGGTGGCCGACCTGCCCTCGGGTGACTGGCATCTCGAAGGCGATCTCAGCCCTCGGGAGGCCGAAGAGGCGGCACTCGGCTGGCTGCTCGCGACCTATCGCTTCACACGCTACAAATCCGTGAAGACGCCCGTCGCACGGCTGAAAGCGCCGGCGGGCGTCGATGCGGCGCGGCTTCTGGCGATTGCCGAGGGCGAGGCACTGACCCGCGACCTGATCAACACGCCTGCCGCCGACATGGGGCCGGCGGAACTCGAGGACGCCTTCACCACGCTCGGCCGCCGTTTCGGCGCCGAGATCCGGGTGATCCGCGGCGACGATCTCCTCGCCCACGGCTTCCCGATGATCCACGCCGTGGGCCGCGCCTCGGACCGTGCGCCGCGGCTTCTCGACCTAACTTGGGGCGAGGCGGGGCCGCGGCTCACGCTGGTCGGCAAGGGGGTCTGCTTCGACACCGGCGGGCTCGACATCAAGCCGGCCGCGTCGATGGGGCTAATGAAGAAGGACATGGGCGGCGCGGCGACGGTGATCGGGCTCGCCCACATGATCATGGCGCTCGGGCTGAAGCTCCGGCTCCGGGTTCTGGTCCCGGCTGTGGAGAACGCGGTCGGCGGCAATGCCTTTCGGCCGCAGGACATCCTGAAAAGCCGCAAGGGCCTGACGGTCGAGATCAACAACACGGATGCCGAGGGCCGGCTCGTGCTCGCCGATGCCCTGGCGCTCGCCGACGAGGAGAAGCCCGACCTTCTCGTCTCGATGGCCACGCTCACCGGCGCGGCCCGGGTCGCGGTGGGCCCCGACCTCGCGCCCTACTTCTGCGACGACGATATCATCGCGGCGGCACTGGCGGAGGCCGGGGCGACAATCGCGGATCCCCTATGGCGGCTGCCGTTCTGGGAACCCTACGAGACCATGATCGAGCCCGGCATCGCCGATCTCGACAATGCGCCCGCGGGCGGCATGGCCGGATCGATCACGGCCGCGCTCTTTCTCCGGCGCTTCGTCACGGACACGCCCCGCTACGCGCATTTCGACATCTACGGATGGCAACCTAAGGCGGAACCGGGGCGACCCAAGGGCGGCGTCGGCCAGGGCGCGCGGGCGCTCCTGGAGGCGCTTCCGGGCGTGCTCGGGCTGTGAGCGACCGGCGCCTCACCCCGGCGAACGGCCGGGTCGCGCATGCCGCGCTCGAAGGCCAGGTTGCGGCCGACCGCTACGTTTCGGGCGACTGGGCACGGATCGCGGCGCCGCTCGCCGACCTCCTCGCGCGACCGGACGGGCCGCGCGACCGCCAGGTGCTGATGGGCGAACGGGTGCTGGTGCTCGACCGGCACGGCGGCTTCGCCTTCGTCCAGGCCGAGAAGGACGGCTATTGCGGCTACCTCGCCGAGCCGGTGATCGGCGCCGACCGCGCCGCCACCCACTGGGTCTCGGCCCCCGCGACCCATCTCTACCGCGAACCCGACATCAAGCGGCCGGAGGTGGCGAGCCTCACGCTCGGCGCGCGGCTGACCGTCACGGCCGAACACCTCGCTTTCCTCGAGACCGCCGAGGGGCTCTTCGTGCCGCGGATGCATCTGAAGCCGCTCGGCGACTGGGCGGACGACCCAGCCGGCGTGGCGGAAAGCCTGACCGGCACCCCTTATCTCTGGGGTGGCAACGCGCGGTCCGGGATCGACTGCTCGGGTCTCGTCCAGGCCGCGCTTCTCGCCTGCGGCATCGCCTGCCCGGGCGACAGCGACCTGCAGGAGGCCGCCCTCGGCGCGCCGCTGCCCGAGGATGCCGGATACCGGCGCGGCGACCTCCTGTTCTGGAAGGGCCATGTCGCGATGGCGGTCAGCGAAACCCAGCTCATCCACGCCAATGCCTTCCACATGGCGGTGGCCCATGAGGGGACCGCCGAGGCGATCGCCCGCATCGCGCGTCAGGGCGACGGCCGCCCCAGCACGGTGAAACGGCTCGCGGCCCGCCGCTGACCGGGCGCGCCCATCCCCTTCATCTTGCCGAAAATATCCCCGCCGGAGGCTCCCGCAGCCGCCACCCGCGCACCGGGGTCAATCGTCCACCGGACGGATCAGCTTGCGTTCGAGCACCCGAAGCACCACGGGCAATTCATGGCCGCGCTTCAGAACCTGCCCGTCCATGCCGATGACCGAATACATGCCCTGGCGGCTCCTGAGCCGCGGATGCTTCTCGATCCGGTAGATCGGGAACTCCGCGGCGCGGCGGAAGACCGAGAACACCGCCATGTCGCGCAGGAAGGACAGGGCGTAGTCGCGCCACTCGCCCGCCGCCACCATGCGCCCGTAGAGTCCGAGGATCTGGCCAAGCTCCAGACGATCAAATGAAACCTGCTCGGGCGGGGAAGGGGAGGCGCGGAACGGGGTCGGCGTCTGGACCGTCATAAGAGAAATGTTACATTCGTTTGGCAACAAATCAAGCCTGCCGGCGCTTTGGCGCCGCGCGCTCAGCGGAATGTGCCCTGACAGTACCAGCCGCCCGAGACCGCGCCGCCATGGGCGAAGAACAGCCAGAGCCGCTCGCCCGTCTCCACCTCCACCCGCCAGTAGTCGCGGGTGCCAGAGCGCCAGTCGGGCTCGTCGAGCCACCATTCCGGCGCGATCCGCTCCGGCCCGGTGGCCGCGGTGGTGACGAGGTCGCGGCGGCGCCAGCGGAACCGCGCGGGCGGCATCGGGTCCTCGGGCGCGGCGAGCGGCTCGGGGCGGAAGATCACCAGCGGCCGCGGGGTACGGGGCGGCGGCCAGTCGACGGCGGGCTTCGACCAGGCGGCGGGCAGGATCTTCGCCGATTTCTCCGGGATGTGGCTGTCGGCCGGCGCGAGCCGGGTGATCGCCTCCATCCCCACCCGCGCCCCGAGCTTCGAGATCAGGTCGTCGAGCGCGGTCTCGGCGGCGCTGCGCCCCGGCGCATCGCCGGGATCGTTGGGGCCGCGGACCTGGCGGGCATGGACCGGCTCGGTTACATGCGCCTCGAGCCGCAGCATGTCGATGCCGAAGCCGGGGTCGACCTCGTCGAGCTTCAGCATCAGGAGCGGGCGCAGCCGGTCGGGATCGGCCGAGGGCCGGGCGAGGCCGAGCTCGATCTCCTGCATCGACTGGTCGGCGCGGAACAGTTGCAACCGCACCCGCCGCGCGCCCCGGCCCTTGTCGCGGAGCCGCGCCGCGAGCGCGGGCAGGAGCCGGTCGATCCCGGCCATGATGTCCTCCGCGAGCCCGATCGGGTCGGGCAGCGTCAGCCGCACCGCGAAATGCAAGGGCGCGCGGGCGGGCGAGACCGGCTCGGTCTCGACCCCAAGCGCCTGGTCGAGTCGGCGGATGAGGCCGAGGCCGAAGCGCCGCGACAGCGCGGCGCGCGGCATTCCCATGATGTCGCCGACATGGCGCAGCCCGAGCCGGGCGAGGCCATGAACCGTGTCGTCGTCGATGCGGAGCGCGGCCAAGGGCAGCGGCGCGAGGCTCTGCCGGAGCTGGCCGGGGGCCGAGATCCGGGCCTGCGGCACCGGCGGCATCTCCGGCACCGGCGCCGGGCCGCCGCGGATCCAGTGCCGCTTGGCTGCGCGTGACCGCGTCGCCCGCGCCTCCTGGTCGATGGCGTCGCCGTTCCTGACCCGCGCCGCCTCGCGCCCGGCATGGCGCGCGAGCGCCCAGGCCGCGCCCACCGTGTCGGCGATGCCGGCCTCGACCGTCAGGCCGAGCCCGGCGCAATCCTCCGCCACCGCGCCCAGCACGCCCTCCTCGCCGCCGAAGAGATGCGCCGCGCCGGACAGGTCGATCACCAGCCCCTCGGGCGGCTCCTCTGCGACCCAGGGGCTGAACTTGCCGGCCCAGCGGCGGAGCGCGGTGAGGAACTGCGCCTCGGCGCGGGGATTGCGGAACCGGGTGACAAGCGCCGGGCTCATCGCCAGCGCATCGCGCAGGGGCTGGCCGCGATAGAGCCCCTCGGCCTCGGCGGCGGCGGTGAGCGAGGTCAGGACCTGGCGGTTCGCCTCCTCGCCGACGACGGCAAAGGCCGGGGCCGGCATGCCGCGCATCCGGCGCACCAGCCGTTCGGCGCCGAGACGGGGGAACCAGAGCGAGAGAATCCGGCGTTGGACCATGAGGGCGACATAATGTTCTTGATATGTTCCATATTACCCTCCGCCCCGGCCGGAGTCGAGTCGCTCAGCCGCAGCGGATTGCGGCAATCATCCCGTCGGCGCCGATCTCGACGTTCAACCGGCCGGGGTTGTAATCCATCGTGACCGCCTCGTCCGGGTGAACCACCCGCACCGGCTCATCGAGCCCGGTTGGATCGAAGGCATTTTCCGGTTGCCCGACAAGATGTTGCAGGCTTTCGGCCGAGCAGGTCGCCTCGGCAGGGACGGCCGGACTCGCCGGCGCCTCGACGCAGGCGGCCAGAAGCGGAATCGCGAGGAAGATGGCAGAAGCTTTCACTGGAATGTCGTTTCCCGAATTGCATTGGCGGCGAGTATGCCACAGGGTCTGACGAGCACAACAAGACGATGGGAGGATCCCCGATGCGTACCCGCGCCGCCGTGGCCGTTCAGGCCGGCAAGCCCTTGGAAATCATGGAGGTGAACTTGGCCGGCCCGAAGGCTGGCGAGGTCCTTGTGGAGATCAAGGCCACCGGCATCTGCCACACCGACGAATTCACGCTCTCGGGCGCGGACCCGGAAGGGCTCTTCCCGGCGATCCTCGGCCACGAGGGCGCGGGCGTCGTCGTCGATGTCGGCCCCGGCGTCACCAGCCTGAAGAAGGGTGACCATGTCATCCCGCTCTACACGCCGGAATGCCGGACCTGCCCGTCCTGCCTTTCCCGCAAGACCAACCTCTGCACCTCGATCCGCGCGACTCAAGGACAGGGCCTGATGCCGGATGGCACGTCGCGTTTCTCGACCCTGGATGGTGACCCGATCCTGCATTACATGGGCTGCTCGACCTTCTCGAACTACACGGTCCTGCCCGAGATCGCGCTCGCCAAGGTGCGCGAGGACGCGCCCTTCGACAAGATCTGCTACATCGGTTGCGGCGTGACCACCGGCATCGGAGCGGTGATCAACACCG
The DNA here is from genome assembly GCF_026013545.1 of Defluviimonas salinarum. Classification (GTDB taxonomy): domain Bacteria; phylum Pseudomonadota; class Alphaproteobacteria; order Rhodobacterales; family Rhodobacteraceae; genus Albidovulum; species Albidovulum salinarum. Next base: position 296,043 of record NZ_JAPDOG010000002.1, read on the forward strand.
CGAAGGTGGAGATCGGCGCGACGGCGGCGGTGTTCGGCCTCGGCGGCATCGGCCTCAACGTGATCCAGGGCCTGCGGCTTGCGGGCGCCGACAAGATCATCGGTGTCGACCTCAACCCGGCCAAGAAGGAAATGGCCGAGAAGTTCGGGATGACCCATTTCGTCAACCCGAAGGACTGCGAGAACGTCGTCCAGGAGATCGTCAACATCACCAAGACCCCGTTCGACCAGATCGGCGGCGCGGATTATTCGTTCGACTGTACCGGCAACGTGAAGGTGATGCGCGACGCGCTCGAATGCACCCACAGGGGCTGGGGCCAGTCGATCATCATCGGCGTCGCCCCGGCGGGCGCCGTGATCGAGACGCGGCCGTTCCAGCTCGTCACCGGGCGGGTGTGGAAGGGCACCGCCTTCGGCGGCGCGCGCGGGCGCACCGACGTGCCGAAGATCGTCGACTGGTACATGGAGGGCAAGATCGAGATCGACTCGATGATCACTCACCAGCTCAAGCTCGACGAGATCAACAAGGGCTTCGACCTGATGCACGCGGGCGAGTCGATCCGCTCGGTCGTGGTCTACTGACCGCGCGCAACTGCGGGGAACCTTCCCGAACGGAAAGGCAAGGCTTCGACCGCCTTGCCTTTTTGTGCCGGACCTCCGGATTTGGTCAGTTCCGCGCCCCGGCTTCCGCGCCGAAAGCGGACTTGACGAAGTCCTCCTTCATCAGATGCGCCTTCATCGCCGGCAGGCCGACCGCCTTGAGCGACAGGATCGCGGCGTAGATCAGCGTCGCTGAGGCCAGCGCATCAAGGAACCAGCCGATGGCGTCGCCCGGCGGGCCGAGCCTTGCCGGAAGCCCGGCGAGCGCCGGCACGGTCCAGAGGCCCGTCAGTGCGTGAAGCGCCAGCGCGATCCAGAAGCCGGCGCAATAGGGGCAGTGCCATTGCCCGTAGAGTGCTCGCAGCGGGCCCGGCAATCGCGCCAGAAGCGCGTTGAACCAACTGCCCCATTCCGGCAGCTTCTCCCAGATCAGGATGTGTAGGGCGGTTCCGATCAGCACGAGTTCAAAGGTCATCTTGAGTTCCTGTTTGTGTTGTTGATTAGTTAGCCTGACTTACTTGTAGGCTCAAAGTTTAAGCAGCCGGGTCATGCCGGCGCGGGGCCGTCGAACACGGCATCCAGTTTCCGGCGCTCGGTGTCGGACAGGGAGTCCAGAAGCGTCCGGGCGGCGGCGGCATAGACGGTTTCGCCTCGCCGGAGCATGTCGATACCGGCTTCGGTCAGCAGGATGTGCTGGGCGCGGGCGTCGTACTGGCACGGGATCCGCGTGACAAGGCCACGCTCCTCGAGCTTCACGACCATCGCGCTGGCCGAGGCCTTGCGGACCCCCATCTCGTCGACCACGTCCTGCAGGTGCTGGCCGTGATCGTGCCTGTCGGTCTTCCGTGCCTCCTGCTCGCGGATGGAGCGGAGATATTCGAACTCGCTGTGGCTCACGCCGGATGCTCCGCCCTGCATCGCCCATTGGCGATGGGCGTGGCGGTGGACGAGTTCGATCAGCCTTGCCAAATCCATTGCGCCCCCCCCCCCCGTTGGTAAGTCAGACATCCTAACTAATGGGCGCGCGGGAAAAGTCAAGCGAGGGAACGAATATCGGCTAGCTGTCGGCCGGAGCCCGCGGATGAGCCGTGCGGAAAGAGGCGAATGAACGGTTTTTCAACCAGACGCCTGATCGTCGAGACCTGGGCGGATGCGATTGCCGCCGAGCCCGCGCGATCCCGGCTCGTCGACGAATTGAAGCGGCTGCTGACCCCCGGCGTTCTGGAGCATCTGCCCGAACCGCTTCAGATCGCGCCCGGTGCGGGGGCCGTTGCGCTCTGGGTGGCGGGGCGGGGCCGCGAGGCCGCGGTCTACACCGTCCGTCATGCGGCGCAGGGGCATCTGATCGGGCTTCTGATCCTGGCCGAGTTCGCCGACGAGGGGGGCGGCGCGGCGATGCACCTCGGCTACCCGCTCGCGGAACCCGAGTGGGGCAAGGGATATGCGAGCGAACTGGTGGCCGGGCTCGTGGACTGGCTCGCCGAGCAGGGGCGGCCGGTCACGCTCCTCGGGGGCGTCGCAAATGGCAATCCCGCCTCGGCGGCCGTGCCGCGGAAGGCGGGTTTCAAGAGATCGGACGCGCTATCGGACCGCGACACCGACATGTATATCCATTGTCCGGTCCAGGCTGCGGTGTAGAGCGCGGGCACCACGATGGGCGGCTTGCCTGGACGGCGTCACCCGCCGCGCGTCTCGATCCTCAGCAAGTCGCCGCAATGCTTGCAATGCACCGCGTCCGGGTCATGCCGCGTCAGCCCGCAGCTCGGGCAGGGGTGATGCACGCGCGACGGGGTAAAGACCGCGCCGGCCAGGCGCAGGAACAGCGAGACGCCGACCACCATGATCACCACCGCGGCGAGCTTTTCCCCCGGCGTGTTCGGTGTCAGGTCGCCATAGCCCGTCGTGGTCAGGGTGGTGACCGTGTAGTAGAGCGAATCCACATAGGCTGCGGAACCGCCGCGCTCCGCAAAGAACAGGAAGACCGCCGAGGTCGTCACGAAGACGAAGATGACCAGGTTGAGCGACGCCACCAGCGCATCCTCGTGTTCGCGGAAGAACCGCCAGTCTCTCCGCAGGTCCTGCAACAGGTATTCCGAGTGGCCCAGCCGGATGCCGCGCAGGATGCGCAGGAAGGTGAGGTCGAGACTAAACAGCGGGTCCAGCAGCAGCGACAGAAGCACCACAAGATCGGCGAGCACATAGATGCGCCCCAGATGGCGCCAGCGGCTGTCGGAGATCCAGAACCTGAAAAGGAAATCGACCGCGATCACGAGTGCAAGCGCCGTATTGACCGCGCGTAGCGCCGGCGACGCGGGCAGCGGGACCGAGATGATGAAATAGACGACGGTGGCGAGGTCGAACAGGATCAGGCCGTAACGCAGCCGCCGCGCGGCCGGCGACTGGCCGGTGTAGAGTTCGATCACGCGCGCCTTCAGCCGCTCCATGCTGCACTCTCCCTATCGGGCCGGATCATGCCGGAGCGCCCGAGACCGCCCGTCAGAGCACAGTACAGATTCCGCTGCCCGCGTCATCGAAATCCTCCGTTGTCGCTGCCGCAAGCCATTGGCGGAGAGCGGCGATTCACGGCGACCCCGTGCGCGGCAGGAACCGGTGCGAACCTTCGCGTCTCCGCCTCCGGTGCGCGGGGTACCTTGCGGCTGCGCACCGGGCGGCCGAATATCGGGGCGAACAGTGATGAGGCCGGACAGATGAACATACGACCAGCCACACCCGACGACGACGACGCCATCTGGGCGATCCTTCGGCCCGTCATCGAGGCGGGCGATACCTTTGCTGCCGACCCGAGGGGCGGGCGCGAAGGCGCCTTCGCCTACTGGCGCCCGGCCGGTGCCGTCAATTTCGTCGCCGAATCCGAGGGGCGGGTGCTCGGCACCTCGTATCTCAGGCCGAACCAGAAGGGCGGAGGCGCGCATGTGTGCAATGCCGGCTACTGCACGACCGCCGCGGCCCGCGGCAAGGGCGTGGCGCGGGCGCTGCTGGCGCATTCGCTCGATGAAGCTCGCAGGCAGGGATACCGGGCGATGCAGTTCAACTTAGTCGTCGCCACCAACACCCGTGCCATCGCGATCTGGGAAGGCGCGGGCTTCGCCACCGTCGGGCGGCTCCCCGGCGCCTTCCTGCATCCGCGCGAGGGCTATGTGGACGCGCTGGTGATGTACCGCGATCTGTGACAGGGTGCGGGCCATGACAAATTCCCCCGAAAGGCAGTCCTGATGGCGCGCGCCGACATTCCGCTTCTGGCCGTCCTCATCGACGCCGACAACGTCGTCGCCCGGCATGCCGAGGCGATATTGAAGGAGATCACCGCCTATGGCGAACCGGCGCTGCGCCGGGTCTATGGCGACTGGTCCAATCCCCAGCTTGGCGGCTGGAAGGAGAAGGCGCGGGCGCTCGGCCTCGTCACCCACCAGCAGTCGGCCAATACCAAGGGCAAGAACGCGAGCGACATCGGCCTCGTGATCGACGCGATGGACATCCTCCATGCCGGCAAGTTCGACGGCTTCGTCCTGGTCTCGTCCGACAGCGACTTCACGCGGCTCGCGAGCCGGATCCGCGAGGACGGGCTCGAGGTGATCGGCATCGGCGAGGCGAAGACCCCCGAGGCCCTGCGCAACGTGTGCAACCGCTTCGTCTTCATCGAGAACATCGTCGAGGAGGAGCCGCCCGCGAAGGGCGCCGCCGCACCGAAGTCGGAGGCCAAGCGGCCGCCGATCGAGGCGATCGACCTGATCGTCAAGGCGATGGACAAGATCGACCAGGAGGACGACTGGTATCTCCTCGGCCTCATCGGCCAGCGCATCACCGCCGACAATCCCGATTTCGACACCCGGACCTACGGCAAGCGCAAGCTTTCGGACCTCGTCACAGACCTGAAGCGCTTCGAGACCAAGCGCGAGGGCAACCACGTCTACGTGCGGCGGGTGGACTAGGGGCGCTTGACGCCGTAGCGGGCGAGGAACATCTCGACCGCCCCCTTGGCCACACGCTCGCGGTCGGCCCGCGTGAAGTCGCGTTTGATGCCGAAGCTCACCAGCGTGAAGATGTCGGCCTTGCAAAGCTCGGCGAACTGGTCGGCGGCGAGATAAACGTCCTCGATCGCGAGTTCGCCGCGCGCCACCGCGCCGTTGAAATAGGCCGCGAGACGCTCGCGCACCCGTGCCGGGCCGCTTTCATAGAACTGTCGGCCGAGCTCGGGAAAGCGCTCGGCCTCGGCGATGCAGATGCGGAAGACGGCGCGGCCGATCTCCGAGACCGAGAAGTCGATGATCCGCCGCGCGGCTTCGGGCAGGACGCATTCCGGCGGCGCGGTGAGGTTGGCGAGCGCCTCGGCCTCCTGCTGCTGGCGGTGGCATTCGCCCTTGGCGACCTCGATGAAGAGGATCCGCTTGTCCGGGAAGTAGCTGTAGAGCGTGGCCTTGGAAACGCCCGCCTCGGCGGCGATGTCGTCGACGCTCGCGCCGTCGAATCCGTCGCGCAGAAAGACCTTCCGGGCGCCTTCGAGCACCTGGTCGAACTTGCGGCCGCGTTTGACGGTCACGGCTTCGGGTGTCGCTACCATTCTTCTCCTCCGGGCCCGGATGATAGACCGCGCCGCATCGCGGCGGCAAGGCGGGGAGGGGCGCGACGGGCGGGATCGCCCGTCGCGGCGTCGAAGCGATGCATCAGCCGCCTTGCACGCAGGACGTGCCGGAAGGCGACGTGATGGTTGCGCAGCCGCGCGTGGTCTCGGTCGGTGCGGTCGGAAAGTCGAGCCGCGGCAGGTCGACGGAGAAGCCGAAGGCGAGGCTGGGCGTGGCTGTCAGGACAAAGGCGAAGGCGGCAAGTGCGGGGCGGAAACGGGGCATCGAATCTCTCCGAACTGAACGGTTTCGTTTCGTGGGTATTTTCTAAACTGATACGTTCAGATATACAAGAAATAAATGAACCAAACCGTTCAGTTCATGCATAACACCCCGTCTTGCCGCCCCCGCCGCCGCCGCCTAGGTTGATCCCGTTCCAGAGGAGTGTGTCATGATCCCCGGCCTCGCCAACCGCCGCAGATTCTCGGACCTGAGCGAGCAGGAAGTGCTCGCGCTCGCGATCTCGTCGGAGGAGGACGATGCGCGGATTTACCGGACCTATGCCGAGAGGCTGCGCACCGACTATCCCGCCTCGGCCGAGATCTTCGAGGCGATGGCGCGCGAGGAGGACAAGCACCGCCACTGGCTGATCGAGCGCCACCGCGCCCGGTTCGGCGAGGTCATCCCGCTCATTCGCCGCGAGCATGTGGCCGGGTTCTACGCCCGTCGGCCGGTCTGGCTGGTGGAAAACCTCGGGCTCGAGCGAATGCGGACCGAGGCCGAGGCGATGGAGCGCGAGGCCGAGGCCTTCTACCGCCGTGCCGCCGCCGCGACGCAGGACGCCGAGACGCGCAAGCTTCTCGGCGATCTCGCGGCCGCCGAGGCCAAGCACGAGAAGAAGGCGGGCGACCTCGCCGAGACGCATCTCGATGCCGAGGCACGGGGCGAGGAGGACCGCGCCGCGCACCGGCAGTTCCTGCTGACCTGGGTGCAGCCGGGGCTTGCCGGGCTGATGGACGGTTCGGTCTCCACTCTCGCGCCGATCTTCGCCACCGCGTTTGCGACGCATGACCCGCACACGACGCTGCTCGTCGGGCTTGCCGCCTCGGTCGGCGCCGGCATCTCGATGGGTTTCACCGAGGCGGTCCATGACGATGGCGTCCTTTCGGGGCGCGGCGCGCCGTGGAAGCGCGGCGTCGCCTCGGGGGTGATGACGGCGCTCGGAGGGCTCGGCCATGCGCTGCCTTATCTCATCCCGGATTTCTGGACCGCGACCGCCATTGCCATCGCCGTGGTCTTCGTCGAGCTCTGGGCGATCGTCTGGATCCAGAACCGCTTCATGGAGACGCCGTTCTTCCGCGCCACCTTCCAGGTCGTGCTCGGCGGCGCGCTGGTCTTCGCGGCGGGCGTGCTGATCGGCGGCGGATAGGGGGCGCGATGTATTCCAAGGACCAGCTCCGCTACGAGCCGCTGCCGCTCCCGGACCGGGTGGAACTGCCGGAGGCCGAGGCGCTGAAGGCGGCCGAGGCGTTCCGCGCCTACATGGCCCAGCGCCACACGGTGCGCGACTTCCGCCCCGATCCGGTGCCCGAAGCGGTGATCGCGGCCTCTGTCGCGGCCGCCGGCACCGCGCCCTCGGGGGCCAATCACCAGCCCTGGCATTTCGTCGCCATCGCCGATCCGGCGATGAAGGCCGAGATCCGCGCCGCCGCCGAGGCCGAGGAGGAGAGCTTCTACGCCGGCGGTGGCGGCGAGGAATGGCTGAAGGCGCTGGAGCCGATCGGCACCGGCGCCTCCAAGCCGCATCTGGAGATCGCGCCCTGGCTGATCGTTGTCTTCGCGCAGCGCTACGGCGTCACGAAGGAGGGTGAGCGTTACAAGAACTACTACGTCCCCGAGAGCGTCGGCATTGCCACCGGTCTCCTGATCGCGGCGCTGCACCATGCCGGGCTCTCGGCCCTGACCCACACGCCCAACCCGATGCGGTTCCTGAATGCGCTCTGCGACCGGCCGGAGAGCGAGAAACCGGTGATGATCCTCGCGGTCGGCCATCCGGCGGCGGAGGCGACCGTGCCGGCGGCGGCGAAGATCAAGAAGCCGCTCGCCGAGATCCTGACCGTGCGGCGCGGCTGAGGTGCTGGCTACCGTCCGCGGCCCGTGCTAGGCGCGACGGCGATGCTTGCGATCTTTCTCAAGACCTTGCCCTTCTTCGCGCTGATCGGCCTTGGCTGGGCCGCCGGGCGCGTGCGGGTCTTTCCCGAGGCCGCGAGCGAGTGGCTGACGCGCTTCGTTTTCTACTTCGCGCTCTCGGCGATGCTGTTCCGCTTCGCCGCGACCCTGCCGCTCGCCGAGATTTTCGACGCGCGGTTCGCGGCGGCCTATCTCGCCGGCTGCCTCGCGGTCTATCTCCTCGCCACGCTCGTCGCGCGGACCCGCGGCCGGCCGGCGACCGAGGCCGCGGTCGAGGCGCAATGCGCGGTGATCGGCAACACCGGCTTTCTCGGCGTGCCGATGCTGACCGCGATCCTCGGGCCGAAAGCGGCGGGGCCGGTGCTCATGGTGCTTGCGATCGACCTCATCGTCTTTTCGAGCCTGATCACCCTCATCATCACCGCCTCGCGCGAGGGCAAGGTCTCGCCGCGCATCGGGGGCGCGCTGGCGCTCGGCCTGATGAAGAACCCGATGATCGTTTCGATGGCTGCGGGCATGGCCTTTTCGGCCGCGCGCCTGCCGCTGCCTGCGCCGGCCGAGGAGTTCCTGGCACTCCTCGGCGCGGCGGCCACGCCTTGCGCACTTTTCGCGATCGGCGCCTCGCTCGTGTCCAAAACGGCCGAAAGGATGTCTGTTGCGGTCTGGCTTTCCACCGCGAAGCTGGTACTGCATCCCTTGGCGGTGGCCGTCGCGGCGCTTCTCGTCTTCGGGGTGGAGCCCGAGGCGGCGGGGGTGATGATCGCGGCGGCGGCCCTGCCGGTGGCGGGGAATGTCTACATCCTCGCCCGCCATTACGGGGTCGCGCCGCAGCGCGTCTCGGCCTCGATCCTGATTTCCACGATGGCAAGCATCGTGACGGTTTCACTGGTGATCGGCTGGATCACCGGCGCGTAAGAAAGGAAGACCATGCAGACGGTTTCGGAAAACAAGTCCTTCGGCGGCATCCAGGGGGTCTACAGCCACGCCTCCGACGCCTGCGGCTGCGACATGACCTTTGGCCTCTTCCTGCCCGAACAGGCGGCGGAGGGGCCGGTGCCGGTGCTGTGGTACCTCTCGGGTCTGACCTGCACCCATGAGAACGCGATGGTGAAAGCCGGCGCGCAGGCCTGGGCTGCCGAGGCCGGCATCGCGCTCGTCTTCCCCGACACCTCCCCCCGCGGCGAGGGCGTGGCCGACGACGAGGCCTATGACCTCGGCAAGGGCGCTGGCTTCTACGTCAACGCGACTGAGAAACCCTGGGCGCCGCATTTCCGGATGTGGGATTACGTCACCGAGGAACTGCCGAACATCATCACCGCGAACTTCGCCATCGCCGAGGATCGCCAGGCGATCACCGGCCATTCGATGGGCGGGCATGGCGCGCTGACCATGGCGATGCGGCTGCCGGGGCGGTTCCGCTCGGTCTCGGCCTTCGCGCCGATCGCGCATCCGAGCCAGTCGGACTGGGGCCGGAAGCAGCTCGCCGCCTATCTCGGCGCCGACGAGAGCCTCTGGGCGCCGCACGATTCGACGCTCCTGATGAAGCGCCTCGGCTTCGACGGGCCGGTGCTGATCGACCAGGGTTCCAAGGACCAGTTCCTCGAGCTTCTGAAGCCCGAGGCGCTGGCGCAGGCGATGATGGAGCGGCGCCAGAACGGTACCTTCCGGATGCAGCCGGGCTATGACCACAGCTACTTCTTCGTCTCGAGCTTCATGCACGACCACATCGCCTTCCATGCCGAGGCGCTCTACGGGAACTGAGCCATGTCGCAGTACGATCTGATCATCATCGGCTCCGGTCCGGCCGGGAAGGCGGCGGCGATCCAGGCCGGCAAGCTCAAGCGCAAGGTGCTGGTCGTGGACCGCAAGGATCGCCTCGGCGGCGTCTCGGTCCATACCGGCACGATCCCCTCGAAGACTCTGCGCGAGACCGTCCTCAACCTCTCAGGCTGGCGCGAGCGGTCGTTCTACGGCCTTTCCTACCGGGTGAAGGAGGACATCAGCTCCGACGACCTCAAGAACCGGCTCCACAAGACGCTCGACTACGAGGTCGACGTGCTGGAGCACCAGTTCAATCGCAACCATGTCGAAACGCTGCTCGGCTCGGCGAAGTTCATCGGCCCACAGAAGATCGAGGTGGCGACCCAGGCAGGAGAGACGGTACAGCTTACCGCCGACAAGTTCCTGATCGCCACCGGCACCAAGACCTACCGGCCGAAGGACGTGCCCTTCAACGGGCGGACCGTGGTGGACAGCGACGAGTTCCTCGAACTCGGCCAGTTGCCGCGCTCGCTCTGCGTCATCGGCGCCGGCGTGATCGGGGTCGAATATGCGACGATGTTCACCGTGCTCGACGTCCGGGTGACGCTGATCGAGCCGCGCGAGAGCTTCCTTGACTTCATCGACCGCTACACGATCCAGGAATTCACCCATCAGGTCCGCGAGAACGGGCTCGACCTGAGGCTCGGATCGGCGATCGAGAAGATCGAGGACGCGGACACCCATGTCGAGGTGAGCCTCGCCAATGGCCGCCATGTGCGGACCGAGATGCTGCTCTACGCTGCCGGCCGGAACGGCGCGACCGACGCGCTGAACCTCGCGGCGGTGGGACTCGAGACCGACCATCGCGGGCGGCTTACGGTGGACCGCAAGACCTACCAGACCGCGGTGCCGCATATCTATGCCGCCGGCGACGTGATCGGCCACCCGTCGCTCGCCTCCACCTCGCTGCAGCAGGGCCGGGTCGCGGCCTGCCACGCGCTCGAAACGCCGACGCTGCCGGAAAGCCCGTGGTTCCCCTACGGGATCTACTCGGTGCCCGAGATTTCCACCTGCGGCATGTCCGAGGAAGAGGCGCAAGGCCGGGGCATCCCCTACGAGGTCGGCATCGCGAGGTTTCGCGAAACCTCGCGCGGCCACATCATGGGTCTTGAGCACGGGATGCTGAAGATGCTCGTCAGCCTCAAGACGCGGCGGCTCCTCGGTGTGCAGATCGTCGGCGAAGGTGCGACCGAGCTCATCCACATCGCTCAGGCGGTCTTGAACCTGAAGGGCACGGTCGACTATTTCGTCGAGAACACCTTCAACTACCCGACGCTCGCCGAGGCCTACCGAATCGCCGGGCTCGACGCCTTCAACCGGATGCCGATCCCGGAGGAATACAAGGTGCCGCGCACGAAGGCGAAGGCCAAGCCGTGAGCCTCTACGTCGACGCCGATGCCTGCCCGGTGAAGGAGGAATGCCTGCGCGTCGCCGAACGGCTCGGCGCGCGGGTCTACATGGTCTGCAACGGCGGCATCCGCCCTTCGGCGCATCCGCTGGTGGAGACGGTCTTCGTCACCGAAGGCCCCGACGAGGCCGACAAGTGGATCGCCGAACGCGCCGGGAAGGGCGATGTCGTCGTGACCGGCGACATTCCCCTCGCGGCGAAATGCGTGGCCGCCGGCGCGCGGGTCCTCAAGCACAACGGCGAGGCGCTGACCGAGGCCAATATCGGCAACGCGCTCGCCACGCGAGACCTCATGGCCGACCTCCGCGCCGCCGACCCGTTCCGGCAGGGCGGCGGACGGGCGTTCTCGAAACAGGACCGCTCGCGCTTCCTCGACGCGCTCGACCGGATGATGCGCGCCGCCGCGCGCTAGCGCGATGTCGCGGGTAGGCGAGACACGACGCATTCGCGCCGGCGATATGGGATCATGGGACTTGCCGAAGCTGATAGCGCCCGTCAGACCGAGCTTCGGGTGACGGGCATCGCCAGCGTCATTGGCGCGATGGTCCTGTTCTCGATCAACGACATGACGATCAAGTTCCTGAGCGGCGATTACGCGCTGCACCAGGTGGTTCTGGTGCGCTCTCTCGTCGCGCTGGCGATGCTGCTCGGTGTGATCGTGCCGCTCGGCGGCGGCTACCGGATGCTCCGGACCCGGCGGCTCGGCATGCACGGCCTTCGCGGGCTCTGTGTCGTTGTTGCCAACAGCGCCTTCTTCGCCGGCCTCGCCGTGCTGCCGCTTGCCGACGCGGTGGCAATCTTCTTCATCAGCCCGCTCCTGATCACCGTCCTCTCGGTGGTCCTCCTGGGCGAGACGGTCGGCGCGCGGCGCTGGGTCGCGGTCATCGCCGGTCTTACCGGCGTCGTCGTGATGCTGCGGCCCGGCAGCGCGGCGTTTCAGCCTGCCGCGATCCTGCCGATCGCGGCGGCGGTGGCCTATGCGATGCTCGCAATCCTGACGAGGAAGATCGGCGGCACGGAGCGCGCGATCACGATGGCAGTCTACATCCAGCTCGTTTTCATCCTGGTCTCGTCGGCAATGGGCCTGGCCTTCGGTGATGGCCGGCTCGCCGACGGCGGTAGCGGCCCGATAGCCTTCCTGTTTCGCGAATGGGTCTGGCCGCCGGGTTCTGACTGGCTGGTCCTTGTCGCGCTCGGTGTGGCAAATGGCCTGGCCGCGCTTCTGGTCAGCCAGGCCTACCGGCTGGCCGAGGCGGCGCTGATCGCGCCGTTCGAGTATGTGGCGATGCCGCTCGCCGTCTTTTGGGGCATTGTCGTTTTCGGCGAATGGCCCGACGGCACGACTTGGGCCGGGATCGCGTTGATCCTCGGCGGCGGGCTCTACCTGTTCTTGCGCGATGCCACGGCGCGGCGGCGGATCGCGGCGCGCCGGCCGCCTCCGGCCCGATGAGCGGGGCTTCCCTTTCCCGTACCGCCCGTTAGTGTCGGCCGCGAGGCGAGAGGAGGAGGCGCGGATGTCCCGGCCCGAGGCGGTGGTGTTCGATATTGGCAACGTGCTGATCCAGTGGCAGCCGGAGCGGTTCTACGACACGATCATGGCGCCCGCCGACCGGGTCCGCATGTTCGCCGAGATCGACCTTCACGCGATGAACGAGGCGGTCGACGCCGGCGCGCCGTTCCGCGACACGATCTACGACTGGGCGGCGCGCCACCCCGAATGGACGGACAAGATCCGGCTCTGGCATGACAACTGGCTCGACATGGCCTCGCCGGCGATCCCGCAGTCGGTGCGGCTCCTTCGGGCGCTGAAGGCGCGCGGCGTGCCTGTCTTCGCGCTTACGAATTTCGGCGACGACACCTTCGCCCATGCTGCACCGCACTACCCGTTCCTGGCCGAGTTCGACCGGCTTTATGTCTCCGGCCGGCTCAAGGTCACCAAGCCCGATCCGCGGATCTACGCGATCGTCGAGGAGGACTGCGGCATCGCCCCCGACCGGCTCCTCTTCGCCGACGACCGGGCCGAGAACATCGAGGCGGCGCAGAGGCGCGGCTGGCAGGTTCATCATTTCGACGGGCCGGCGGGCTTTGCCGCCCGGCTCGTCGCGCTGGGATTGCTGAACGAGAAGGAGGCGTCATGACGATCGCGATCATCGGACCGGAGGTCGAGGCGAAGCTCGACTGGATCAGGCTGACCGAGGCGCTGGAGGCCGGTCACCTACTGCCGAGGGCCGAGGTCGGCGACACGGTTTTGCGGCGCGGCGCCGATACGCTCCTCACCCGCTCGGCCTGGATCGACGGTATGGGGCTCGCGGTCAAGGCTGCGACGATCTACCCAAAGAACCACCGGTTCGGCCTGCCCAATCTCAACGGCATCGTGGCGCTCTTCGCCGACCGCGACGGGCTGCCGGAGGCCTATATCGACTTCGGCCTCGTGACCAAGTGGAAGACCGCCGCCGACAGCCTCCTCGCCGCGCGTCGGCTGGCGCGGCCGGATGCCGAGACCTTCCTGATCGTCGGCGCAGGCACCGTCGCCGCCTCGATGGTCGAGGCCTATTCCGCCGCCTTCCCGAAGGCGCGTTTCCACGTCTGGACCCGGTCGGAGAAAAGCGCCCGCGCCTTCGCCGAGACGACCGGCGCCACCCCTGAGCCCGACCTCGAGGCGGCGGTGCGCAGGGCCGACGTGATCGCCACCGCGACAATGGCGACCGAACCGATGATCCGCGGCGCCTGGCTGAAGCCCGGCACCCATCTCGACCTGATCGGCGCCTACCGACCCGACATGCGCGAGGCCGACAGCGAGACCCTCACCCGTGCCCGCGTCTTCGTCGATGCCCGCGCCACGACGATCCACCATATCGGCGAGCTGATGGTGCCGATCGCCGAGGGCGCGATCACCGAGGCCGACGTGATCGCCGATTTCTACGACCTCGCCTCAGGCGCCTTCACCCGAAGATCCGACGACGAGATCACGCTCTCGAAGAACGGCGGCGGCGCCCATCTCGACCTGATGACGGCGCGCTACATTCTCGACGCGGCGCAGGGCTGACCCCCCACTTTCTGTCCGGAAATACTCCGGGGGTCCGGGGGCAGCGCCCCCGGCCTCGCCGCCCTCACGCCGGCAGGGCCGCCATGCGCCGCTCCCGCACCGGCAGATGCACGATCGCCGAGAACGCGCCAACCGCCACCCCGACCCACCAGACCAGCGTGTAGTCGCCGTAGGTGTCGTAGAACCTGCCGCCGAGCCAGACGCCCATGAAGGACCCGATCTGGTGCGACAGGAACACGATACCGTAAAGCGTGCCCATGTAGCGCAGCCCGTAGATATGGCCGACAAGCCCCGAGGTCAGCGGTACCGTGGCAAGCCAGAGCGACCCCATGCCGAGCGAGAACAGCACCACAGTCAGCGGCGTGATCGGGAACAGGATGAAGAGCGCCGCGAAGAGCGTCCGCCCGGTATAGACCCCGGCGAGGACGTATTTCTTCGGGTAGATCCGCCCGAGCCAGCCCGCGGTCAGCGTGCCCGCGATATTGGCGAGCCCGATCAGTGCGATCGCCGCCGCCCCGAGCGCCGAGGTCGAGGTGATCCCGATCGCCGCGAGCGGGCTCGCCGGCGAGATCGGCCCGCACATCTCGGTCACCATCGCCGGGAAATGCGCGACCATGAACCCGAGCTGGTAGCCGCAGGAAAAGAAGCCGAGGAAGATCAGCGTGAAGCTCGGATCGCGGAACGCCTGGCGCAGGGCCGCGGCCATGGAAACGTCGGCCCCCGATGTCACCGACGGCTCCGGCGCCCGCATCAGCGGCAGCACCGCGATCACCGAGAGGATCGCTGCCGCGAAGATCAGGAACACCGTCTGCCAGGGAAAGTGCGAAAGCAGGATCTCGGCCACCGGCGCCGAGAGCACCTGGCCGAGCGATCCCGCCGCCGTGGCAAGCCCGAGCGCGAGCGAGCGGTTCTCGTCCGAGGCGGCGCGGCCGACCACCGCGAGGACGACGCCGAAACCGGTCCCGGCGATGCCGAAGCCGACGAGGATCTCGAGCATCTGATGCGCCTCCGGGCTCACCGCCCGCGCCGAGAGGACCAGCCCTGCCGCGTAGCAGAGCGCGCCGAGGATCACCGCCTTGCGGTCGCCGAACCGCTCGGCGATCGCGCCGAATAGCGGCGCGCCGATTCCCCAGGCGAGGTTCTGGACCGCGATGGCGAAGCTGAACTCGGATCGAGGCCAGCCGAACTCGGTGGCAACGGGGATCTGGAACACCCCGAAGCTCGACCGGATCGCGTTCGAGACCAGAAGGATCAGGAGGCCGGCGACCAGCACCGGCGTGATGAGGGGGGCTCGGCTCTGCATGGCGTCTCCTCGTGCCGGGCGACCCTGACCGAGCCTGCCCGCCCGGTCAAATCGAGAATTGTGATCGCGACAATTCCGCCGCGTGACGAGGCCCGCGCCGTCCGAACCAGCCAAGCGGGCTTTTCAGGGCGCGGCTTGCAGGCTATCGAATCCCCATGAGCGAGACTCTGACCGAGATCTACGACCGGATGACCCATTCGGGCGCCTTGCGCCAGGATGCCGCCCAACGCGCGCTCCTGCCCGAGCTGCAGCGCATCCGTGCGGCGCTGGAATCGACGACCGGGCGCAAGAAGGGGCTCCTCGCCGGGCTCTTCGCGAAACCTGCCGAGGGGGTGAAGGGCCTCTATCTCTGGGGCGGGGTCGGGCGCGGCAAGTCGATGCTGATGGACCTCTTCCACGAGAACGTCGCGATCACGGCGAAACGGCGGGTGCATTTCCACGCCTTCATGCAGGAGGTGCAGTCGCGCCTCCACGAGGTCCGCAAGACCGGGGTCGACGACGCGATCCTGCCCGTCGCCGAGGAGATTGCCGAGAACCTGCGGCTTCTCTCCTTCGACGAGATGCAGATCACCGACATCGCCGACGCGATGATCGTCGGCCGGCTCTTCCAGATGCTTTTCGACCGCGGCGTGACCGTGGTGACGACCTCGAACCGGGTGCCGGACGACCTTTACAAGGATGGGCTGAACCGGCCGCTCTTCCTGCCCTTCATCGCGCTCCTCAAGACCCGGATGGAGGTGCGCGAGATCGAGAGCGAGACCGATTACCGCCAGCACCGCCTCGAAGGGGCGCAGGTCTACTTCACGCCCGCCGGGCCCGAGGCCGCCGCGGCGATCGCGCGGATCTGGACCGAGCTCACCGGCGGCGGCGGCGATGCCGAACTCCGGCTCCGGATCAAGGGCCGCGACCTTGTCCTGAAGGACTACCATGCCGGGGTGGCGCGCGCCTCGTTCTGGGAGCTCTGCGGCCGCCCGCTCGGTCCCGCCGACTACCTCGCGCTCGCCAATGCGGTCAGGGTGCTGATCCTCGACGACATCCCCCACCTTTCGGCCGAGAACTACAATGAGGCCAAGCGCTTCGTGACGCTGATCGACGCGCTCTACGAGGCGAAGGTGCGGCTCGTCGCCTCGGCCGCCGACACGCCGGAACGGCTCTATGTGGAGGGCGAGGGCGCCTTCGAGTTCGAGCGCACCGCGAGCCGGCTGCGCGAGATGCAGGGCCGCGACTGGGGCCTCGGCCGGGCGGCGGAGTAGCCGGCCCGGCATGTCCCGCGGCAGCGCCGTCCGGGCGGGCTCGATGCCGGACCGGACGGCCGCCCCCCGGAACGCCGGTCGCCGTCATCGCGATGTCGCCTTCGTGCGCGCGGCTCCGCTCGCGCCGCGGCACCAAGGGCCGTCCGCAACCGCCGCGCCCCGGAGGGCCTTGATGATCGTCCGCGACACGCCGAGCCTCATCCAGCTGCTCCTCGTCATGCAGGGCTCGATCGTGCCGAGGATCGCCGGCCGCATCATGGCCTTCGCGCTCTTCGCCCTCGGCGTGCTCCTCGTCGACCGTCACATCGTCGCGCTGCCGCATGTCTCGATCCCGGCGATGGGCGTGTTCGGGGTGGCCTTGTCGCTGTTCCTCGGGTTTCGCAACAACGCCGCCTATGACCGCTGGTGGGAGGCGCGCAAGCTCTGGGGGCAACTCATCGCCGACGCGCGCAGCCTCGGCCGCGAGACGCAACTGTTCCTCGGGGCGGGACCCGCGCGCGCGGCGGTCATGGAGGGCCTCGCTGGTTTCGCCCATCTCCACCGCGGCTGGCTGCGCGGCACCGACGCCATCGCCGCCGCGGCGGCATGGGATCCGGCCGCCCCCGACCATGCCAGCCGCCGCAACCCGCCCGACGCGGCGCTGCGCGCCATCGCGGCCGTCCTGCGCGCCGAGGCCGAGGCCGGGCGGCTCTCCGACATGGGCCAGCGCGCGCTCGCCGAGCGGCTCTCGGGGATCGCGCTCGCGCAGGCGGGCTGCGAACGGCTCGCCTCGGCGCCGATCCCCTTCGTCTATTCGCTGCTCGTCCTTCGCACCAGCTACCTCTACTGCCTGATCCTGCCCTTCGCGCTGATCGAGAACGCAGGCGGCTTCGCGCCCGCCGTGGCGGCGGCCGTCGCCTATGTCTTCTTCGGCCTCAACGCGGTCAGCGACGAGCTCGAGCACCCGTTCCGCGACGCCGCGAACGGCCTGCCCCTCGACGCGATGTGCCGGGTGATTGAGATCGCCGCCGCCGAGGCGCTCGGCCGCGAGCCGCCGGAACCTTTGCGCCCGGTGGACGGAGTCCTCAGCTGACGTGCCGCGGGGCTGCGCTATCGGTGCGGCTTGCGATACCGGCCCGGAGGTTCAGCTCGACGGCATCGCTCGGCACCTTCCGCCCGCCGCGAGATCGGCGGGCACGAGGTCGGGGATCGCCGGGATCTTCTCGCCCGCGCGAAGCGCCTCGGTGACGTCGAGACATCTCACCAATGCCTCGACCCGCGCCGCGATCTCGGCAAAGTTGTTCAGCGGCGCAGTCACCTGATATATGCGCGTCGTAACCAAGAGATTTCGATCCGGGATATAGCGGAAACTCACGGCGCAGAATATTGGCTTCGGCTCTGCGCGATCGAAACCGCAACGCGCATAGAAGCGCTTCGAGTCAAACTCGGGGAAGATAAGGACGTCACCCCGCGCAGGCGCTTCATGGAGGCCCTGCCAGCCGACCTTATAGCCGTCGAGATCAAAAAGCGGCGGCAGAGTCGGATCAGGGTGAAAGCGTGACGCTGCGTCCGGGGCCCATGTTGGCTCTACGCCCGCATGCAATGCAGTTTGATCCTTGATATGGATAACCGTGTTTTGCAGATGTGGATCAGCTTGCGTCAGATCCCAGATCCAGTCGACATCCGAGAGCGAGACGAATTCATTCTCGACCTGAAGATCCTGGATCGGCGTCCTCTTGCGCAAATCGAACGTGCGCGTCCCGAGCGTCACCAGGCCGTCGGTTCGGTTCCTGATGGTGTCCGCGCGCGCGGCGGCGAGGGACACGAGAGCCGCGCAAAGGAGGCTGATCAGGAAACGCAATCTCGGAAACCGATCGTTTGAGAACCTGCGAGCCGAACACCGATCTTCTGCGGTCGGCACGCGGCATGGGTGAGTGAATTGCCGCCCTCTTTACTAGGTCGCGAGTGGCGCGGCCTGTCAAGCCGCCATTGCCGCCTCAGTGCAGCACCGGGGAAGTGGCTGTTCTTGGATGCTCAGCTGTCCGGACTGCCTCGGAGGCAGCAACAGGGGCGCCGGGCTGTTCGGTCGACCCTGCCGGGGCAGGGTCAGCCGTTTTCCCTCAGCACGCCGCCGGCGAGGTAGAGCGAGCCGCAGATCAGGATCCGGGCGCCGGGATCCTTGGCGGCGATTGCCTGCACAGCGGCGAGGACACTCTCGGCGGTGCCGGCCTCGATCCCGGCCCTGGCGGCGGCCTCCTGCGTCTGTTCCGCTGTCAGCGTGTTGGCCTCGCCGGGGATCGAGACGGCGGTGAGCGTCTTCGCGGCGGCGGCGATCGGGCGCAGGTAGCCCGCGATGTCCTTGGTGTTGAGCATGCCGAGGATCATGTGGGTGGGCTTCGCCGGCAGCCGCGCGAGGGTGGCGGCGACGGCGATGCCGCCCGCCGGGTTGTGGCCGCCGTCGAGCCAGAGCTCGCAAGCCCCCCCCGCATCGACGAGCGGGCCGTGGCCGAGGCGCTGCATCCGGGCGGGCCAGTAGGCTTTCGTCACCGCGGCCTCGCAGGCGGCCTCGGTCGCGCCGAGATGGCGCAGGGCTGCGAGCGCCGCGCCGGCGTTGTCGATCTGGTGCGGGCCGGGAAGGTTCGGCAGCGGCAGGTCGAGAAGGCCGTTCTCATCCTGGAAGATCAGCCGGCCGCGTTCCTCCCAGACGTTCCAGTGCTGGCCGTGGGCGAGGAGCGGCGCGCCGAGGCGGGCGGCCTTCGCCTCGATCACCGCGAGGCCCTCGGGCTCCTGCGGGCCGACGACGCACGGCACGCCGCGCTTGATCACGCCGGCCTTCTCGCCGGCGATCTCGGGGAGCGTCTCGCCGAGGTATTGCTGGTGGTCGATCGACACCGGGGTGATGATCGAGAGCCGCGGCTGGTCGACGACGTTGGTCGCGTCGAGGCGGCCACCGAGGCCGACCTCGAGCAGCGTCCAGTCGGCCTTGTTGCGCGCGAAGGCGAGGAGGGCCGCACAGGTCGTGATCTCGAAATAGGTGATCGGGATGCCGCCGTTGGCCGCCTCGCATTCTTCGAGGATCTCGGTCAGGTGATCTTCGGAAATGAGGTCCCCGGCGAGGCGGATGCGTTCGTGGAAGCGGGCGAGATGCGGCGAGGTATAGGCGTGGACGGTGTCGCCCATCGCCTCGAGCCCGGCGCGGATCATCGCTTGGGTCGAGCCCTTGCCGTTGGTGCCGGCGATGTGGATCACCGGCGGCAGCTTGCGTTCGGGATGGTCGAGGGCTTCGAGGAGGCGCCAGACCCGGTCGAGCGTCAGGTCGATGATCTTGGGATGCAGCGCGAACATGCGCGCGAGAATCAGGTCGGAACCTTGGGACATCATGGCCTCGCTGGCGCTGGGGTCGGGCGTCGGCGCGGGGGGCTGTCTGCCCCCCGGACCCCCCGAGGATGTTTTCGGCAAGATGAAGGTTACTTCGCGGCGATGCTGCTCGGGGCCGGCTTCGCCTCGGGCTTCGGCAGGTCGCCCTTCACCGCCGGGGGCTGGCGGGTGAGCATCCGGAGGATCCCGGTGAGTTCGTCCTTCAGCTTCTTGCGGTGGGTGACCCGGTCGAGCATGCCGTGGTCGAGGAGGTACTCGGAGCGCTGGAAGCCCTCGGGCAGCTTCTCGCGGATCGTCTGTTCGATGACGCGGGCGCCCGCGAAGCCGATCAGCGCGTTCGGCTCGGCGATCTGGACGTCACCGAGCATCGCGTAGGAGGCGGTCACGCCGCCGGTGGTCGGGTGGGTCAGGACGACGATGTAGGGAAGGCCCGCGTCCTTCAGCATCTCGACCGCGATCGTGGTGCGCGGCATCTGCATGAGGCCGAGGATGCCTTCCTGCATGCGCGCGCCGCCGGCGGCCGAGAAGAGCACGAAGGGGCGCTTCAGCTTCACCGCGCGTTCGGCGCCGGCGATGATCGCGTTGCCGACATACATCGACATCGAGCCGCCCATGAAGGCGAAGTCCTGGGCCGCGGCGACGATCGGCGTGCGGCCGATCTCGCCCTCGGCAACCAGCATCGCCTCCTTCTCGCCGGTTGCCTTCTGGGCGGACTTGAGGCGGTCGGGGTATTTCTTCTGGTCGCGGAAATGCAGCGGGTCGGCGATCGGCTCGGGCACCTTCACCTCGCTGAAGATGCCGCCGTCGAACAGCGTGGCGAAGCGGTCGCGCGGGCTGATCGCGAGGTGGTGGTCGCAATTGGTGCAGACGTTGAGGTTCTCGGTCAGCTCGCGGTGGAACAGCATGGTCCCGCATTCGGGGCACTTGGTCCACAGGTTGTCGGGCACTTCGCGCCGCGAGAACAGCGAATTGATCGTCGGCCGGACGTAGTTGGTGATCCAGTTCATCGCATCTGCCTTGAGCTCGGGTCGGCGGGGGCCGGTCAAGCCCTCCAGATAGTCCGGGCGCGCGGGAATTGCAATCAGACCCGCAGGCTGATCCGGGCGACCAGCCAGGCGATCACCATCGAGGCGAAATCGAGCAGGAGTGCGGGGCGCGCAGCGTCGGGGTCGGCGGGGTCGAAGATCACCGTCCAGAGCGCGAGCCCGTCGAGATTGCCGGCGAGTCCGACGATGAGAAGCGCAGAGATGTTGTTGGCGGCGTGGAAGCCGAGCGCCGCGCCGAGCGTGCCGGTGCGTGCGGTGAGGTCGGCGGCGAGAAGGCCGAAGACCGCGGCCCAGAGTGCGACCAGCCAGGCGTTCGGGCCGAAATCCTCCGGCAGGTAGTGGCCCCAGGCGAAGAGCACCGAGGGGATGCCGATCCAGATCAACGGCGAGCGGAAGCGCGCGGCGAGCTGCTGCTGGAGGTAGCCACGGAACACCAGCTCCTCCGCTCCGGTCTGGATCAGGATGCCGGGAAGCGCCAGTGGCAGGTAGCCGAGGAACGCGAGAAAGCCGAGGCCGGGGCGGACCTCGAGCCCGAGGAGTGCCAGGGGCAGCAGCAGGATCTCGAGCGCGAGGATCGGCAGGAGGACGCGGGCGAAGTCGCGCAGCGCGCTTCTCGGCGAGGGGCCGATCAGCGTGCCGGCGCTGCGGCGGTGGAAGATCCGGACCGCCGCCATCGGACCGAGCGCGAGCCCGAGGAAGGACCATAGGAGCAGGAGCATCCCGCCCGGCGTCTCTCCGGCCAGCATCCGGCGGATCATCGCGTCGGCGACGGGCTGTCCGTACTGGACGCTGAGCCAGGTGCTGAGGCCGAGGATCGGCAGGAGGTAGGCAGCCACGATCAGCGCCGATGCGGGCAAGAGCCGCCAGAGCGCCGGGCGGCGGCGGGCGGGCGCGACATAGTCCTCGTGGGAAGCGTAGGCGCGGATCATGGCTCCCGCGAGGCTAGCCGCTCTCGGGGGCGCCCACAATCGGCGGAATCGGCACCTTCTCGCGCGCGGCACTTCTTGTGTCCCGCGCCGCGCTCGCCTATTGCAGGGCCGACATTTGACGGGAGGCCAGCCCATGAAGAACCGCCGTTTCGACAAGTCCGCACTGCCCAGCCGCCATGTGACCGAGGGCCCCGCGCGGGCGCCGCACCGGTCCTACTTCTACGCGATGGGCATTTCCGAGCAGGAGATCCACCAGCCCTGGGTGGGCGTGGCCACCTGCTGGAACGAGGCGGCACCGTGCAACATCGCGCTGAACCGGCAGGCTCAGGCGGTGAAGCAGGGCGTGAAGGTCGGCGGCGGCACCCCGCGCGAGTTTACCACGATCACCGTCACCGACGGCATCGCGATGGGGCATGAGGGCATGCGCTCCTCGCTCGCCTCGCGCGAGGCGATCACGGATTCGGTCGAACTGACGATGCGCGGCCATTGCTATGACGCGCTCGTGGGCCTTGCCGGCTGCGACAAGAGCTTGCCGGGGATGATGATGGCGATGGTGCGGCTCAACGTGCCGTCGGTCTTCATCTATGGCGGCTCGATCCTGCCGGGCCGGCTGAATGGCCAGGACGTGACCGTTCAGGACGTGTTCGAGGCGGTCGGCAAGCATCAGGCTGGCAACTACTCGGATGCCGAGCTCGCGGTGCTGGAGCGGGTGGCCTGCCCCTCGGCGGGCGCCTGCGGCGGCCAGTTCACGGCGAACACGATGGCTTGCGTGTCCGAGGCGATCGGGCTTGCGCTCCTCAACTCCTCGGGCGCGCCCGCGCCCTACGAGAGCCGCGACGAATACGGCATGGCCTCGGGCGAGGCGGTGATGAACCTGATCGAGAAGAACATCCGTGCCCGCGACGTGGTGACGCGCAAGGCGCTGGAGAACGCGGCGCGGGTCGTGGCCTGCACCGGCGGCTCCACCAATGCGGGGCTGCACCTGCCGGCGATCGCGCACGAGGCGGGGATCGACTTCGACCTCTTCGACGTCTGCGACATCTTCCATGACACGCCCTATTTCGTCGACCTCAAGCCCGGCGGCCAGTTCGTCGCCAAGGACCTCTACGAGGTGGGCGGCGTGCCGGTGGTGATGAAGGAACTGCGCAAGGCTGGCATGATCCACGAGGATTGTATCACGGCGTCGGGCCGCTCGATGGGTGAGGAGCTTGACCTCATCACCCGCGAGGCCGATGGGCGCGTGATCTATCCCTCGGCGAGCCCGATCACCAAGACCGGAGGCGTCGTCGGCCTGAAGGGCAACCTCGCGCCGGACGGCGCCATCGTGAAGGTCGCGGGCATGAAGCCGGAAGAGCAGGTCTTCACCGGCCCGGCGCGGGTCTTCGAATGCGAGGAGGATGCGTTCGAGGCGGTGAAGGCGCGCGCCTACAAGGAGGGCGAGGTCATCGTCATCCGCAACGAGGGACCGGCAGGCGGTCCGGGGATGCGCGAGATGCTGGCGACCACGGCGGCGCTGTCCGGCCAAGGCATGGGCAAGAAGGTGGCGCTGATCACCGACGGCCGCTTCTCGGGCGCGACGCGCGGCTTCTGCGTCGGCCACGTCGGCCCCGAGGCGGCGCATGGCGGGCCGATCGCGCTTCTCAAGGACGGCGACATGATCACGCTGAACGCGATCACCGGCGAATTGTCGGTTGCGCTCTCCGACGACGAGCTGGCGAGCCGCAAGGCCGAATGGAAGGGGCCGCGCCCGACCCAATACGCTTCCGGGGCGCTCTGGAAATACGCGCAGCTCGTTGGTGGCGCCCGCAAGGGCGCGGTGACGCATCCCGGTGCAAGGGCCGAGCGTCATGTCTACATGGACCAGTAAGACCAGGGCCGCCGTCGCGCTGGCCGCCGGCCTCGGGCTCGCGGCCTGCGCGGCGAGCGGCTTCGGCGGCGCGAGCCGGGCGATCATCGTCGCAGGTGGCGAGGTGACGGTGACCGGCCCGTCCGGCTACTGCATCGACAGGAGCGTCAGCCGTGACGGGGCGGAGGGCGCCTTCGTGCTTCTGGGCTCCTGCGCCGCGATCTCCGGCTCGCGGACGGCGGCACAGCCGGTGCGGCCGGCGGTGCTGACCGCCTCGGTCCTGCCCGGCGCGCCGCTCTCGGCGCCGATGGCGGAAAGCTTCGAGGGGCTTGCCGCCTTCTTCCGCTCCGCCCCCGGCCGCGCCGCCCTGAGCCGCTCGGGCAAGGCCGAGACGGTGACGGTGGAAGAAGTGGCGGCGGCAGGCGACGTGCTCTACCTGCGGCTCAGCGATGCCTCGGCGTCGGATGGCCGGGCGGTGGAGCCGGAATACTGGCGCGCAATTCTCGCGCTCAAGGGGCGAATCGTGACGCTGTCGGCGCTTGGCCTTCAGGACCGGCCGCTCACGGCGGCGGAGAAGCGCCGGGCCCTTGAGGGGTTCGTCGCGCAGATGAAGGCGGTCAATCCGGTACCGGCGGCCACCGCCACCGAACCGGCATCCTGACCCAGCGCGGGGCAACCAGGGTTGCCCCGTGTCGTAAACACAACGATAAGAAGTGCAGTTTCGCTCACGCGACAAGGTTACGATGGCCACGCAGGCGATGACCCGGATCTACGACAGGTTGTTGGAGCAGGTGCTCTTCAGGCGTACGCTGCAACGCTGGCAGCGCATCGCGTCGCGTGCGGAGACGGCGGATGTCTCGGTGCTGCGGCGCCTGCACGGCCCGGCCCGCCAGCTTCGGAGCGAACTCGACCGGCTGCTGCGGGTTGCCGACGGGCGGCTGGCGCAGGCGGAGAGCGGCGCGCGGGCGATCCGCCGTCCGCCAATGAGCGACTGGGCCTGGCGGCCGGAGATCTGGCGCGCTCCGGTAACACCGGGCGGCATCGCCCCGGCCGAACCGCGCAGCGCAATCGGATCGGAGGCGACGCTGTTTCACGATTGCCCCGCACGCGAGGTGACGCTGCGCCAGATCCGGAACGCGGGTGCAGACGACCTTCCGCCCTACGGGTTGAAGCTGGACGTGCTACGGTTCGAGGGATCGTTCCTGTCGCTGGTGATCGAGCTGCCGCCGGCGGCGGTCGACGGGCTGACACTGCACCACATCGTCCGGTTGGATGCCGCTCTTGAAGTGGAAACCCCCCGGAAGATCTTCGTGCGGCTGAACCTGAAGCACGGGCCGAACACCGAGCAGGTCGTGCACGGGGTGGCGCCCGCAGACGGTGCATTGGTGGCGGAGTTCGACCTCGCCCACACGAAGATGAACGAGAAGCGGCTGGAGCGGGCCTGGATCGACTTGATCTTCGAGAAACCGGAGATGAACCAGTTCGTGCTCCGCGACGTGACGCTGAGCCGGCGGGCGCGGGCGGAGATGTGAGGGTGGGACGATGACGACGGCCGTTCTGGGCAGTGGACGGATCAGCGCGGGGCGCTGGGAGGCGGAACTGGGCGGTTCGGGTCCGACCCCGCCGCGGATCGAGATCTGGCACCGGGAGCGCCAGCTCGACGGCGTCACCGTCGCGGCGGCGGCACGGGCCGGCACCTGGATGGTGTCGGTGCCGATCCCGGTGGCGGCGTTGTCGGACGGGGTGCAGACCTTCCTCGTTCAGGATGCCGCGAGCGGTGAGCGGCTCGGCCAGTTCACGATCATCGCGGGTGTCGCGATCGAGGACGACATCCGCGCCGAACTCGACCTGCTCAGGGCCGAGCTCGATCTCCTGAAGAGGGCGTTCCGGCGGCACTGCGCCGAGGCCGCCGGCTGAGGGCTCAGGCCGCCGGCGCGGACAGCACCGGCGCGGCCCTGGTCCACCAGCCGGGTTTCTCGATGCTGATCCGGCGCGCGGCACGCGTGGCGGCGGCAAGGTCGGCGAATAGGCCGAAGCAGGTAGCGCCGGATCCCGACATCCGCGACAAAAGACCGCCGCAGGCGCGAAGCGCGGCAAGAACCTCCGCGATCACCGGGGCAATGGCGATCGCGGGCGCTTCGAGATCGTTGCGCTGCACCGCGAGCCAGAGCGCGAAGTCGGTCGCATCGCAGCCCTTGGGGATCTCGGTAATTGGCGGATTGTCCCGACGCTCAAGCGCGGCGAAGACGGCGGGCGTCGGCACGGCGACGCGGGGATTGACGAGCACCAGCGCCAGCCCCTCGGGCAGTCCCCCGACCGGGTCCAGTCGCTCGCCGATGCCGCGCATCCGCGCCGGTCTGCCGGCAAGGCAGACCGGCACGTCGGCGCCGAGCGCGAGCACCGCGTCGGGTGCCGGCAGCGGCAGGTTCCAGAGCCTTGCGAGCGCGCTCAGCGTCGCCGCCGCATCGGCAGAGCCGCCGCCGATGCCCGAGGCGACCGGAAGCTGCTTGTCGAGCTCGATCGCGGCGCCGCGCTCGACTTCGAAAGCCCGCGCCGCGCGCAGCACGAGATTGTCGGCCCCGGCGTCGAGACCCGCTCCCTCCGGGCCGGTGATCGTCAGCCCGAGGCTTTCGCTCTCGGACACGCGAATCCGGTCGCCGGTGCCGGCGAAGACCACGAGGCTGTCGAGCAGGTGATAGCCGTCGGCCCGCCGGCCGGTGACATGCAGCGTCAGATTGACCTTCGCCGCGGCGAAGGACTCATTGGCCATTCTTGGTGAACTTGAGCGGTTCGGCGCCTTCCTCCTTCAGCACGAGGTCGAGTCCGACCTCGAGCTTGCGGCGGATCCGCTGGGCTTCCTCTTCCGTCGCCGGTTCGAGCGAGAGCGCGCGCTTCCACTGGAACTCCGCCTCGCGCTTGCGTCCGACGGCCCAGTAGACGTCGCCGAGGTGGTCGTTGATCACCGCGTCGAGCGGCATCAGTTCGACCGCGTTCTCCATGTGGCCGACCGCCTCGTCATAGCGGTCGAGCCGGTAGAGCGCCCAGCCGAGGCTGTCGGTGATCGCGCCACTGTCGGGCCGCCCGGCCAGCGCGCGTTCAATCATCGCCATGGCCTCGTCGAGATTGGTGTTCATCTCTAGATAGGAATAGCCGAGATAGTTCAGCACCGAGGGGTGGTCGGGATTGAGCGCCAGCGCCTTGCGGAAATCGGCCTCGGCCTTCGGCCACTCCTTCTCGCGCTCGTAAGCGATGCCGCGGGTGTAGTAGATGACCCACTGGGCCGGATCCTCTTCGGTGAAGAGCGCCACAGCCTTGTCATAGGCGTCTGCCGCTTCGCCAAAGCGTTCCTGACGGCGTAGCGTGTCACCAAGCGCGGCCCAGATGTCGGAGCGGTCGGCATGATCGCGGCTGAGCTGCTGCAGCACCTCGATTGCAGCATCGGCCTTGTCGCCCGCGATCAGCGCGTCGGCCCGGCCGAGCTCGGCCGCGACATAGGCGGGATCGTTGCGCGAGATGCGGTTGAACGCTTCGTTCGCCAGCGCGAACTGGCCCTGGGCTTCGAGGATCGAGGCGCAGAGCAGCACCGATTCCGACTGGTCCGGCGCGAGGTATTCCGCAAGCCGGGCAAAGGCGAGCGTGTTGACGTCGGCCGCTTCTGTGTTGAGGGCGCTCGCCACTGTGTAGAAGACTTCCGCAAGGCCGTCGGTCGGGTTGCGGATCACCGTGAAGGAAACCGGTTTGCCCGCCGCCAACTCCTCGCGCAGCGCGAAGAACGAGGGATCGCCGGTCTCGGCATAGATCGCGTCGATCAGCTCCACCGCGTCGCCGTTGCGCTCGAGCTGGCTGAGGATCTGTGCATGGGCGATGACGCCGCGGCGGGTGGCGCGCAGCGGTCCATCCGCCTCGCCCGAGAAGATGTAGTCGGCGCCTTCGAAGTCGCCCACCGCCGCGAGTGCCAGCGCCTTGTGATAGAGGCCGAACGCGCGCGAGCCTTCGTTGCTCGCGACCGCGTCGAAAGCCGCTGTCGCGTCGGCCATGCGCCCCATGCCGACGAGCGACCAGGCGCGGAACAGGCCGTCGACCAGCGGGCCGCCAGTGCGGCCGCCGTCGAGCTCGTCCAGCGCGGCTTCGAACTGGCCGTTGCGAACCAGGGCGGCGAGAATCACCAGATCGCCGATCTGGCTCGACATACCGGCGTCGTCGAGCCGCTGCGCCATCGGCAGCGCCTTGTCGATCGCGCCGCGTCCGATCTGGGCGATCATCGCGTTCTCGAGCAGCCCGGCATCGTTCGGGTCCGACAGAAGAGCCCGGTTGAAGTACTCCGCCGCCACATCATAGTCCGACACCCGGCTGGCAATCCGTCCGGCAAGGTACGGACCCGCCACGCCATCTGCCGTGAAAGCAGGCTGGACGGTACCAAATGTGAGGGCAAGGGCGAGAACGAGGGGCAGGGGGCGCACTTGCGGCACGTGGGTCTCCTTCCGAACGATCGTGGCGCGAACGTAGTGGCCCGGGCGTCTCAAAGCAACGGTTGCTTTGCGTAAATCGGACATGGATTATGTCGGTTTTGGGGCAGTCCCCCGGCTGTGGCGGCGTTTCGCGTGCTCGTTACCGGAGAGTCGGCGCTTTGCGGCCGTGGCGTGAGGTGCGTGCGAATCACCCAGCGATGCGGGCGAGGACGAGAACCACGGCGATGACGAGCGCGACGGCGATTGGAAGGTGGAACCGGTCGAACCGCCTGCGGTCAGGGCGATGGGGCGGATAGTAAAGCGGCCAGATCTGCCGTTGCGCCGCCTCCGTCAGGAGGTCGAGAGAGATCGGGATTCGCGCCACTCTGCGGCCGGGAGGACGGAACGGCCAGCCGGGATCGAACAGCGACCCCTCGTCGGCATGATGGAACTCCCAGCGATAACCGGACAGGTCGGTGCCGAAACGGGTTGCGAAGGCTTCGAGGAACGCGAAGGCGTCGTCGCCGTCGCCGTCGCAGCCGGTCGCGGCAAGGATGTCGGCCTCGGCCACCGGGTCGAGCCGCCTGCCGAGCTGTTCCTCGACGAAGGCGGCGACGTCCCGGCGGCCGGGCGCGGCCATCACATGTTCGGGTAGTTCGGGCCGTCGCCGCCCTGCGGCGTCGTCCAGTTGATGTTCTGGCTCGGGTCCTTGATGTCGCAGGTCTTGCAATGGACGCAGTTCTGGAAGTTGATCACGAATTCCGGCTTGCCGTCCTTCTCGACCACCTCGTAGACGCCGGCCGGGCAATAGCGCTGCGCCGGCTCGGCGTATTTCGCCAGGTTGACCGAGATCGGAACCGACGGATCCTTGAGCTTCAGATGCGCCGGCTGGCTCTCCTCGTGGTTGGTGAAGGAGAAGGAGACGTTGGTGAGCCGGTCGAAGGACAGGACCCCGTCGGGCTTCGGATAGTCAATCACCGGGAACTTCGACGCCTCGCCGGTCGCGGCCGCGTCGCTCTTGCCGTGCTTCAGCGTGCCGAAGAGCGAGACCCCGAAGAGGTTGTTGGTCCACATGTCGAAGCCGCCGAGGACGAGCGACGGGATCATTCCCCACTTCGACCACATCGGCTTCACGTTGCGCACCTTTTTCAGATCCTTGGCCACCGGCCCTGTGCGCAGCTCGGTCTCGTAGGCGGCAAGCTCGTCACCCGAACGTCCGGCCTTGATCGCCGCGTGGGCGGCTTCGGCCGCGGCAATGCCCGAGAGCATCGCGTTGTGGTTGCCCTTGATCCGCGGCACGTTCACGAGGCCGGCCGAGCAGCCCAGAAGTGCGGCGCCCGGCGCCACGACCTTCGGGATCGACTGCCAGCCGCCCTCGGAGATCGCGCGGGCACCGTAGGCCACGCGCTTGCCGCCCTTCAGAAGCTCCGCGACCATCGGGTGGTGCTTGAAGCGCTGGAACTCCATGTAGGGATAGAGGTGCGGGTTCTGGTAGTTCAGGTGCACCACGAAGCCGACATAGACCTGGTTGTTCTCGAGGTGGTAGATGAACGACCCGCCGCCGGCGTTCTTGCCAAGGGGCCAGCCCATCGTGTGGGTGACCGTGCCCTCCTTGTGCTTGGCAGGGTCGATCTCCCAGATCTCCTTCATGCCGATGCCGAACTTCTGCGGGCAGTGGCCCTTCGACAGGTCGTACCTGGCGATGATCTCCTTGGCGAGCGAGCCGCGCACGCCTTCGCAGATGAAGACGTACTTGCCGTGCAGTTCCATGCCCGGCTCGAAGTTCGGGCCCGGCGTGCCGTCCGCATTCAAGCCCATCACGCCCGCGACGACGCCCTTCACCTCGCCGTTCTCGCCGTAGACGAGTTCGGAGGCCGCGAAGCCCGGGAAGATCTCGACGCCGAGGCCCTCGGCCTGCTCGGCCATCCAGCGGCAGACATTGGCCATCGAGACGATGTACTTGCCGTGGTTGTTCATCAGGGGCGGCATCGGCCAGTTCGGGATGCGGATCTTGCCGGCCTCGCCGAGCATGTAGAAGTTGTCCGCCTTGACCTCGGTCTTGATCGGGGCGCCCTTCTCCTTCCAGTCGGGAATGAGCGCGTCGAGGCCCACGGGATCGAGAACCGCACCCGACAGGATATGCGCGCCGACCTCGGAGCCTTTTTCCAGCACGACGACATTGAGGTCGGCGTCAAGCTGCTTGAGGCGGATCGCGGCCGAAAGCCCTGCCGGGCCGGCACCCACGATCACCACGTCATATTCCATCGATTCCCGTTCGATCTGGGCCATTCCTGTTCCTTTCCCTGCGCCTGCCTGAGTGCCTCATCCGTCGCGCAAGATCGTTAGCTTACCGAGTGGCATGACGCAACAATGACGCCGCGCAGAATCCGCGCGCCGTCCGCCCTGCCGTTCGGCGCCGACAATAGTGCGCCTGCGCTCCGGGAAACGCGCCAAAAGCGGCAGGATTCGCGCCGCCCCCGTCGGGTTCGGGCCAGATCCTGCCCGCGCGCCCGACGCGTTTTCTCGCTGCCTGACCGGCGCGTCGGCGCCCGGCTATTGACTTTCCGGCGGCGAACCGGGTTTACAGCTTAGTGTTGCGCAGCGCGCTGGCATTGTTGGGCATTGTTCTATTACGGGCGAAGATGGAAAAGATACCGATGACCCGCGCGGGGCATGCCGCGCTCGACCAGGAGTTGAAGGCCCTGAAGACGGTGGAGCGCCCCGCCGTGATCAAGGCGATCGCCGAGGCGCGCGAGCATGGCGACCTGTCGGAAAACGCCGAATACCATGCCGCCCGCGAACGCCAGAGCTTCGTCGAGGGCCGGATCAAGGAACTCGAGGCGATTCTCAGCCGCGCCGAGGTCATCGACCCGGCGAAGCTCTCGGGCGCGATCAAGTTCGGCGCCACGGTGACGCTCGTCGACGAGGACAGCGACGAGGAGCGGACCTACCAGATCGTCGGCGAGGCCGAGGCCGATATCGAGCGCGGCCTTCTCAATATCCGCTCGCCGCTTGCCCGCGCGCTGATCGGCAAGGACGCTGGTGACAGCGTCGAGGTGCGCACGCCTGGCGGCGAGAAGAGCTACGAAGTCCTGAGCATCCGCTACGTCTGATCGGGGCCCGGGCGGGACGCGGAGGGACGCCAGATGTCGGAAGAGCAGCAAACCACGGCGGGGACCGAGCCCCCGGCCGATGCCCCCGCCGATTTCGGGATCTACTCGCGACTCCAATCGGATCGCGGCATCGCGCCCGGCGACATCGTGGCGGGGGCGGTCAGCCTGGTCTGGTTGGCGCTCGTGGGCGGCTTCTACCTGTTCGCCGGCGAAACGGCGGGCTCTGGTGGTGCGCTTGGCTCGATCATGGTGCTGGTCGCGATCTTCCTGCCAATCGCGCTGATCTGGATCGCCGCGATCTCGCTCAAGACTGCGCGCCAGATGCGCTCCGAGACGCAGCGGCTGCAGGCGGCGATCGACGCGATGAGGCATGCCTATGTGAGCCAGGCCCAGGCCGGCGGGGCCGCGCGCGGCGCGGTCGAGCGGCGGCTTGACGAGATCGTGACGACGGCGCGCCAGCCGGTGAGCGCCGTTGCCACCTTCGCCTCGCGCCGCGACGGTGCCGCGCCCGAGCCGGTCGTCGATCGCAAGGCGGCGCTGCGCGCCCCGAAGCCCGCCGCCGCGGGCGACGATCAGCCGGCGCTGGCGCTCGGTACCCCGGCCGAGGCGCTCGCTGCGCCGGTCTCGGTCGCGGATTTCGTCCGGGCGATGAACTTCCCGGAAGGCCCGAACGACAACGAGGGATTCCGGGCGCTGCGCCGGGCGCTCGAGGATCGCGGTCTTGCCAAGCTGATCCGTGCCGCACAGGACGTCCTGACGCTCCTCAGCCAGGACGGGATCTACATGGACGACCTCGTGCCCGACCAGCCGCGGCCGGAGATCTGGCGCCGCTTCGCGCAAGGCGAGCGCGGCCGCGTGATCGCCGGTCTCGGCGGTGTGCGCGACCGCTCGAGCCTCGCCCTCACCGCGGGGCGGATGCGGCAGGACACGATCTTCCGCGACGCGGCGCATCACTTCCTGCGCCAGTTCGACCGGACCGTCACCGAGTTCGAGAAGAACGCGAGCGACGCCGAGATCACGGCATTGGCCGAGACCCGGACCGCGCGCGCCTTCATGCTGCTCGGCCGGGTGACCGGGATCTTCGACTGAGCCAGCCGGGGCTCAGTTGTTGATGTTCTGGATTTCCACCGTCGATTTCGCCTGCACCAGGAGGACGCCGGAATTGTTGTCCGGATCGCCGTCGTGGTGGACCTTCATCGTCGCGCCGGGAAGCTCGGCGAAGGCGTTCATGACCTTGTTGGGAAAGAAGGTCCGCGGGATGGTCTCGAAGCCGGGCAGGCCGGTGAGGATGTCGCTCACCGAACTGCCGCAAAAGGCCTTGTTGACCGCGCCGTAGGACTCTGCCCGGCGGAGCGCCATCTCGGCCACTTCGGGGCTGACCGGGATGCGGTATTCGATCACGTCGTAGGTCTCGCGCGCATGGTAGTCGATATAGAACTTCCGCATCTTCTCGGTGATGCCGTAGTGCAGATCGTTGCGCTCGGGCACCCAGGGATGGTGCCAGGTGCCCGCCGGATCGAACATCACCCGCTGGCTCGCGTCGATCAGGAGGCCCGAATGCTCGCCCGAACCGCCGTTCTTGCGCACGACCGTATAAAGCGTGATCGAGGGCGGCTGGCCCGAGATGAAGCGGGCGCGGGTTACGGCCTCGTCCGGCGCCCAGACGGGTTCGGCGCCGCAGGCCGCGAGGGCGAGCGGCAGCATGAGGGTGAGGGCGAGCCGGCGCATCGTCGGATCAGGTTTCCGGCGGAATCACGCGTTGGCGAGCGCGAGGACGATCAGCACGAGGATCGAGATCGCCGCGCCCCAGGTCACGAAGCGAACGAAGCCGTCGAAGGTCTTTTCCTGGGTCCGGATATCCATGCTGCCGTGCTTGTGTTCGGCCATATCGTCGCTCCTGCGTTCGCGTTTCGCCTCGAATAGCCGATTTGGCGCGGCCTGTCACGCCCCGCCGGCACAACATGGCCCGCTTCGAGGCGACCGCGGCGGCACGGTCGCAGGCGATGTCAATTGCGGTCGAGATCGGCGGCGAGGCGGAAGCCGATCCGGCGTGGCTCCTCGACCTCGGGCGCCTTGGGCAGGGCCCGCAGCATCACGTTGAGTTGGCTCACATGCTGGATCAGCTGGTTGCGGCCGCCGTCGTCGTCGCGGCCATAGAAGGTCACGATGTCGGGGTCGAAATAGCCGATCCCCTCGATCCGGAGCACCCCGGCATCGCCGCCGGTGAAGCCCATCGCCACCTCGTGCTCGTTGTCGAGCTGGGCCTCGAAATTTTTTATGTAGAGGATCAGCCGCTCATAGGCCCATTGCGCCGGGCTCTTCTCCTCGATCGGCTGGGCGGCGACGCTTTGGGGCAGGGGTTCCAGCTCCGCGGTCTTCGGCGCGTCCGGCGCGGTGTGCACGACCCGCGCGCAGGGAAGGGCGGAGGCTTCGTGGACCTCGGCCGAGGTATGGATCATGTCGGTGGGTTCGTGGTCTGCCACAGCCAGGCTCCGTCTTCGCGTTTCGCGCGCACCGCAAGGCCCGCATGGAGAAGATGGTTCAGATGCGCGACCGCTTCAACCAGAGCGAGCCCGTATTCGCCCTCGCCGATGGGGCGCTTGAAGAGCGGCGCGAAGCATTCGGCGGCGGTGCGCGGCGTCGTCAGATGCGCCTGCAGCCGGGCAAGCGCGCCGGTATGATTCTCGATCATCTGGATGAGCCGTGTGGGCAGGCCGGTGAAGGGCAGCTTGTGGCCGGGCAGGACGAGCTGGCCCGCGCGGGCATGGGGGCGGAAGGCCTCGCAACTCGCGATCCACTCGGCGACCGGGTCGGCGCTGGGCTCTGAGGCGTAGACGCCGAGATTGGCCGAGATCGACGGCAGGAGCTGGTCGCCGCCGATGACGAGATTGCCGCCCACCTCCCAGAAGGTGGCGTGGTCGGGCGCATGGCCGTGGCCGATGCGGACAGTCCAGTCGCGCCCTCCCATCCTGAGCCGCTGGCCCTCGGCAATCCGGGTATAGCCGAGCGGCAAGGGCGCGACGACGTCGCAGAAGTTGAACGGCCGCTCGGCGGCGCGCGCCGCGAAGAGATCGGGTGCCATTCCGGCCGCGCGCCAGAATTCGAGCGTCTCGGCCACCGGGACGGGATGTTCGTCGAGCGTCAGCATCCGCGCGAAGAGCCAGGAAGTGCGGGTGGTCAGAAGCTCCGCCCCCCGCGCCTGGAACCAGCCGGCGAGGCCGACATGGTCGGGGTGGTAATGCGTCACCACGACCCGGTGGACCGGCTTGCCCTTCAGCGGACCGGCCAACGCCGCCTCCATCGCCGCGCGGGTGCGGCGTGTGTCGAGCCCGGTATCGACCAGCGTCCAGCCGTCGCCGTCGTCGAGCGCGTAGACGTTGACGTGATCGAGCGCCATCGGCAGCGGCAGCCGCAGCCAGAGGACGCCTTCGGCCACCTCGACCGCCTCACCGGTCGCGGGCGCGCGGTCGAAGGGATAGCGGATACCGTCCGTCGCGATGGCGGGAATCGCGGTCACGAGGACAGCGCCTCTGGTGTCAGCGCAAGGACCGCCTCGGCGCCGTCGCGCGCCGCGGCGAGATGCGCGGCGTAGAGCGGCAGGCGGCGGCCAATGTAGAACCGGGCGAGCGCCGCGCGCGGACCGGTCCCGCCCTCGGCCATTGCCGCCTTCAGGTGGTAATGCGCGCCGAGCACGCGGGCGAAGGCCTCGAGATAGGCGGTCGCGCCGGCATTGCGGTCGGCGCCCTCGCGCCCGACCATCCACTCGGTCGCCTCCCGAAGGGTCTCGGCCGCCGCCCAGACCGCGCCGGCAAGGTCGGGCTGATCGCCGCGGGCGGCCTCGGCGCCGGCCTCGATCTCCTCGAGCAGCCGGAAGGCCGCCTCGCCGCCATCGGCGAGCTTGCGGCCGACGAGGTCCATCGCCTGGATGCCGTTCGTGCCCTCGTAGATCGCGGTCACGCGGACGTCGCGGTAGAATTGCGCCACGCCGGTCTCCTCGATGAAGCCCATGCCGCCGTGTACCTGCATCGCGGTCTCCGCGACGCGGATCCCGGTCGCGGTGCCGAAGGCCTTGGCGATCGGGGTAAGGAACGCGGCCCGCGCGGCCCAGTCCGCCTCGCCGGTCGCGGTGCCCATGTCGATCGCCTGCGCGCAGGCAAGCGCGATCGAGCGCGCGGCGAAGGTGTCGGCGCGCATCTCGCCGAGCATCCGGCGCACGTCGGCATGGCCGATGATCGGTCCGAACTGCTGGCGTTCGGCCGCATATTCGGTCGCCGCCTGACAGGCGGCCTCGGCGACGCCGATCCCCTGCATCGCGACGCCGAGCCGGGCATTGTTCATCATCGTGAACATCGCGGCCATGCCCCGGTGCTCCTGACCGACAAGCCAGCCGGTCGCGCCCTCGTAGGCCATGACGCAGGTCGGCGAGCCGTGAAGCCCCATCTTGTGTTCGAGGCTGACGACCTTGACGGCGTTCGCCGCGCCGGGTTGGCCGTCGGCGTCGGGGAGGAACTTCGGCACGAGGAAAAGGCTGATCCCCTTGGTGCCCGCGACCGCGCCGGGCAGGCGGGCGAGGACGAGGTGGCAGACATTGCCCGTGAAGTCGTTGTCGCCCCAGGAGATGAAGATCTTCTGCCCGGTGATCGCATAGGTGCCGTCGCCGTTCGGCTCGGCCCTGGTCCGGAGCGCGCCGACATCGCTGCCCGCCTGTGCCTCGGTCAGGTTCATCGTGCCGGCCCATTCGCCGGAGACGAGCTTCGGCAGATAGAGCGCCTTGAGCGCATCGCTCGCATGGTGGTCGAGCGCCTCGATCTGGCCTTGGGTCATCAAGGGCAGGAGCTGCAGCGAGAGGCAGGCCCCCGACATCATGTCATGGATCGCCATGTTGAGCGTCTGCGGCAGGTCCATGCCGCCATGCTCCGCGGGCGCGGACACAGAGACCCAGCCGCCGTCGCGGATCGCCGCGTAGGCTTCGGCATAGCCCGGAGAGGTCCTGACCACGCCGTTTTCAAGCCGCGCCGGGGTCAGATCGCCCGCCCGCTGCACCGGGGCGAGGGCGGTGTCGCAAAGCTTCGCCGCCTCGGTCAGGATTGCCTCGGCAAGATCGCCCGTCGACTCGCCGAAGCGGTCGGTGGCGGCGATGGGCGCCAGCAGCACGACATGGTCGAGGATGAAGCGGATATCGGTGACGGGCGAGCGGTAGGGCATGGGGCACTCCTGATCCCGCGGCTTGGCAAGTCCGGCCGCGGCGCGTATGTCCTTGGTTCGGGGCGCATGATTGCCGCAACGTCAGCCCCCTTCAACCTGAACGCTGCGTCACGAAAGGCGCGAGAGGCCGTGACAGAGATCCTTGCCCCGACGCCCGACGGACTTGCCCGCGCCGCGCGCTTCCTGAAAGCCGAGGAGCTGGTCGCCTTTCCGACCGAGACGGTCTACGGGCTCGGTGGCGATGCGCGCTCAGACATCGCGGTGGCGCGGATCTTCGAGGCCAAGGGGCGGCCGCGCTTCAATCCGTTGATCGTACATCTGCCCGATCTCGACGCCGCCCGCGCGGTCGGGGTCTTCGACGACCGGGCCGAGCGCGTCGCCTCGGCCTTCTGGCCGGGGCCGTTGACGCTGGTCGTGCCGCTCCGCCCCTCGGCGCGGCTCTCGCCGCTCGTCACTGCAGACCTGCCCTCGGTCGCGATCAGGGTGCCGGCGCATCCGGTGGCGCAACAGCTTCTCCGCGCCTTCAGCGGGCCGGTCGCGGCGCCCTCGGCCAACCCCTCGGGCCGGGTCAGCCCGACGCGGGCGGAGCATGTGATGGCGGGGCTTCAGGGCCGGATCGCCGCCGTGGTCGATGGCGGCGCCTGCGAAGTCGGGCTCGAATCGACGATTCTCGGATTGGTGGGCGAGCCGGTGATCCTGCGCCCGGGCGGCATCCCGGCCGAGGCGCTGGAGGCCTGCCTCGGGCGCCCGCTGGCGACCGGGGGGGACGCCGCAAAGCCCTCTGCGCCGGGTCAGCTCGCTTCGCATTATGCACCTTCGGCGCGGGTGCGGCTCGAGGTGACGCGACCGGAACCCGGGGAGTTCTGGCTCGGCTTCGGGCCCGAGGCGGCGGCGGCCGATCTGAACCTTTCGCCGAATGGCGATCTGGTCGAGGCGGCGGCGAACCTCTTTCACTATTTGCGCGAGGCGGATGCGCGGGCAAAGGGCACAATCGCGGTCTCGCCGGTGCCGGAAAAGGGGCTCGGGCGCGCGATCAACGACCGCCTGCGCCGCGCCGCCGCGCCGCGGGGGTAGTGGCTCCGCGGTTCGATCCATGACCGGATCCGGGCGGGCTAGTTGAGGTTTGGCGCTACCCTCACCCCTCGTGGGGGAGGGAGAGGGAAGTGGCGCCCCCCACCCCCATCCCCTCCCCACGA
The DNA here is from genome assembly GCF_026013545.1 of Defluviimonas salinarum. GTDB lineage: Bacteria > Pseudomonadota > Alphaproteobacteria > Rhodobacterales > Rhodobacteraceae > Albidovulum > Albidovulum salinarum. The sequence continues at coordinate 333,383 of NZ_JAPDOG010000002.1, forward strand.
GGGGGAGGGGAGGCGCCGGATCCCGGTGCGTTGGTCTCCGGCCGGGTCGGTGTCTAGTCGAGCGTCCGGCGGAACCGCATCAGCGCCAGCGCCGAGAGGCCGAGGACGAAGAGGACGAGCGCCGCCATCGGTTGCGCGACGCCGGCATGGTCCGCCCCTTTCAGCATCACCGCGCGGATGAGCCGCAGGAAATGCGTGAGCGGGAAGATCTCGCCCAGGACCTGCGCCCACTCTGGCATGCCGCGATATGGGAACATGAAGCCCGAGAGCAGCAGTGACGGCAGGAAGAAGAAGAAGGTGAGCTGCATCGCCTGCATCTGCGTCCGCGAGGCGGTGGAGATGAGGTAGCCGAGGATCACCAGCGCGGCGACGAAGACGAAGACACCCAAAAGAAGAAGCGGCAGCGCCCCGACGAAGGGTACGTCGAAGATGAGCTTCGCCGCGACGAGGACGACCGTGACCTGCACCGCGCCCACCCCGAGATAGGGCAGCACCTTGCCGAGCATGATCTCCAGGGGCGTCGCCGGCATCGACAGGAGGTTCTCCATCGTCCCGCGCTCGATCTCGCGCGTCAGCGCCATCGAGGTCATCATCACCATCGTCATCTGCAGGATCACGCCGAGGAGACCCGGCACGATGTTGTACTGGGTGATGCCCTCGGGGTTGTAGCGTTCGTGCACGACGACCTCGATTCCGGCGGCCGAGGCCTCGGCGGCGGCGGCCTCGCCGCCGCTCTCGCGCAAAAGCGCTTCGGCCGCGACCGTGCCGAGGGTGGAGATCGCGCCGGAGGCGACCGAGGGATCGGTGGCGTCGGCCTCGATCAGGATCTGCGGATGGTCGCCGCGCGCGACCCGGCGGCCGAAATCCGAGGGAACGGTGACGACGAAGGCGACGTCGCCCCGTGTGATCAGCGCCTCAGCCTCGGCGGCGGAGGCGGCGGGATGGGTGAAGCGGTAATAGCCGGTGAGTTCCAGCGCCGTGACCATCGCCCGGGTGTAGCGGTCCTGCGTCGGCGCCACCAGCGCCGCGGGCAGTCCCTTCGGGTCGGAATTGATTGCGAAGCCGAAGAGCACGAGCTGGATCAGGGGAATGCCCAGCATCATCGCGAAGGTGATCCGGTCGCGCCGCATCTGGATCACCTCCTTGGCAAGGAGCGCGATCAGCCGGCCGAGGGAGAAGTAGCGGCTCATCGACCGGTATCCTTCGCATCGCCCATGAGCTGGATGAAGACGTCCTCGAGGCTCGTCTCGGCCGCGCTCATCCGGCTGCCGGTCTCCGCCGCGACCCGTTCGGCGGAGGCGCGCAAGGACGCGCCGTCGCGGCCGACGACATGCAGCGTCGCGCCGAAGGGCGCGACCTGATCGACGCCATCCGCGCCGCGAAGCCGCCGCGCCGCTTCGGCCAGGGCCTCGCCCTCGAGCACCACGGTCGTCAGGCCGGCATCACGCACCACCTCGGCGACCGTTCCCTTGGCGACGAGCCGGCCGGCGGAGATGTAGTTGATCCGGTGGCAGCGTTCGGCCTCGTCCATGTAGTGGGTCGAGACCAGCACCGTGAGCCCGTCGGCGGCGAGCCGGTGGATCTCGTCCCAGAACTCGCGCCGCGCCTTCGGGTCGACCCCGGCGGTGGGCTCGTCGAGCATCAGGAGCTTCGGGGCGTGCATGATGCAGGCCGCGAGCGCGAGACGCTGTTTCCAGCCGCCCGACAGCGCCCCCGCCAGTTGGTGGCGGCGCGCGGTGAGGCCAAGACCGGCGAGCGTGTCGGCGACGTGCTTGCGGGCCGGCCTAAGACCGTAGAGACCGGCGACGAAGTTGAGGTTCTCCTCGATCGTCAGGTCCTCGTAGAAGGAGAACCGCTGGGTCATGTAGCCGACCTCGCGCTTGATCGCCCGCCCGGCGCGGCGGATGTCGTGGCCGAGGACATGGCCCTCGCCGGCATCGGGCGTCAGGAGCCCGCACATGAGCCGGATCGTCGTCGTCTTGCCCGAGCCGTTGGGGCCGAGGAAGCCCGCGATCTCGCCCTTCCGGACGGTGAGCGAGACGTCGTCCACGACCGCCCGCCCGCCGTAACGCTTGGTCAGGCCGCGGACCTCGATGGCGGCTTCGCCGTTCACCCTTCGGCTCCGGGCAGGCGGACGTCGACGATCTGGCCCGGCTTCAGGCCGGGCGCGTCCTCGGGCGTGGCCTCGATCAGGTAGACGAGCTTCTGGCGGTTCTCGAGCGAGTAGATCACCGGCGGGGTGAACTCCGGCGCGTCGGAGATGAAGGTGACGTTGGCGCTGAGGCCGGGCGCGCAACCGTCGCAATTGACCGCGAGCGTGGAGCCCTGGCTGATCGCCGCGATCTGCGCCTCGGGGACGTATAGGCGAAGCTTGACCGCGCCGTCAGGCAGCATGGAGAGGACCGGCGCCGAGGGGCCGGCAAGCTCGCCCGGCGTCCGGATCACGTCGAAGACCGTGCCCGCCGCGGGCGCAATGAGCCGGCGTTTCGAGAGGTTCCATTCGGCCCGCGCCCGTGCCGCCGTCGCCCCCTTCACCGCGGCCTCGGCGGCGGCGATCTCCTGCGGGCGGGCCGGCAGTCGGGCGACGGCGAGATTGGCCTCGGCCTCGGCCACGCGGGCGCGAGCGACGGTCGCCGCGGTCGCTGCGTCATCGGCCTGCGTCGCGGTGGCCGCACCGCGCTGCGCGAGGTTCCGGAGCCGGTCGGCCGCGCGATCGGCCTCCTCCTCCTGCGCCCGGGCCGAGGCGAGTGTGGCCTCGATGACGCGGATCTCCTCCGGCCGGCGGCCCTCGCGCAGGTTGGCGAGCTGGCTTTCCGCCTGCGCCAGCGCCGCCCGCGCCTCGGCCAGCGCGATCTCGGCGTCGCGACGCTCCATCTCCGCCAGGACCGCGCCGGGCTCGACCCGGTCGCCGCGAGCAACGTTCAAGGCCTCGATCTGCGCGGTCGCCACCGGGGCGATCAGGACGTATTCGCCCTCGACATAGCCGGTGGCGAAGGGTGGCGGCGGCGCGCAGACGGTGAAGAGCGCGGAGAGGAGCGGCACGGTGCAGATGAAGGCAGTCATGGCAGGCGCTCCCTTGCGATGAGCGAATGAAGGTTGGCGGCGAGAAGGTCGCCGATCCGCGCGGCTTCGGCCGGGCCGAGCCGCTCCCAGCCCATGCGGCGGGTGACGACGGGGCGGCCGATGCGGAAATAGAGGACCTGGCCCACCAGCGAGAAGACCATGAGCCGCGTGGCCTCGCCTTCGGCCTCGCGCCCCGTGGCGGCGGCCCAGAGCGCGCAGAAGCGGCGGTGCATCGGCTCGATCATCGCGCCGTAGACGGCGTCGAGCACCGCGCCTTCCTCGGCCACCTCGCGCAGCATGAAGGCGATGACGTCCTCGGCCTCGCGCGCGCCGGCGACGAAACCGACCATGGCGCGCAGGATCGCCTCCATCTGCCGGGCGGCCTGTTCGGCGCTGCCCGGTGTGGCCGAAGTGGCGGCGGCGATGACGGTGCCGATGCGGCGCGCCACCTCGGCGCCGCAGGCGGTCCGGAGGCCCTCCTTGGAGCCGAAGTGATAGGCGATCGAGGCGACGTTGGTGCCCGCCCGCGCGGCGATCTCGCGCGTCGAGGTCGCGGCGAAGCCCTGGCGGCCGAACAGGTGCAAAGCCGCCGCAAGGAGGTCGGCGGCGGTGCCTTCGGGAGCTTTGGGGGCGTCTGTCATGGGGGGCCGGGTGAGTCGCTTGATTGAGTTTAATCAATCGTTTGATTAAACTCAATCAGATCATCAGCGGCCTCTTGTGTGGAGATGCAGCCCTGAGGCTGTTGCGTCGATCAAGATCGACGATCGAACAGCCGCCAGCGCCGCGCAAGTGAGCTTAGCTCGCCTTGGCTGGAGCCACCCAGTTCATCCGGATCAACGCGTTGCCGGTATCTTCGATGACTATGAGCGAAACCATGCAGTTGCCAAATTGCTCGCGGAGCTTGCTGCAGCGCTCCAATGCTTTGCTTGTGGCTTCCTTGACCCGTGCGGACAGCGATTGGTTCATGTCCTGGGCAATCCGCGGCTCTTCGGAGTGAAGCACCAGCGGTACGCCGGTCGCCGGAAGCGGGCCGATAGGTTGTGCCGAAGAATATGTCAGCGCGAATTCCACAATGAAGGGCTTGCCGGAGGACAGGGCACTAAGTTGGATCCTGCTCTCCATCGCGCTGCACGTCGCGGCGAAATCTGCCGGGAGCAGCGTGCAGGCTTCTTGCTCCTGCGCGCTCACCCATTTCTTGATCACTTCGCGGCTCTCGTTGCTGCCGCTGGGCAGGTTCTCCCCGGCGGGCAGTATGTCCTCAGGCTGATAGCGGCGCTGTACCCTCACCAATCGATGCTTTCCCAATGCGTTCGGGTTGACCATCGTGAGAACGATGTTCTTCGTGGCTTCCGCGTCACGCTCTCCCCTCACGGACGGTGCCTCGAGCATCACGGCGACCGGCTGGCAGCGCTCGTCCTTCGGCATGTAGACATCCGGCCGCTGCAAGTCGGGCGTGCACATCTTGCCCGACAACAGATCGGCAACGGCTCCCAGTTCCGCAGCCGCCTCGGGGTTGAAATGCTTGAGGCCGAGATAGCCGACGAAGCCCGCAACCGCGATGGCGGCGGCAAAGTAGAGTGAATTGGACAAGGGAGCATTCCTATGATTGCAAATAACTTCCCGCGATATCTGCATAAATCGAGGCAAATCTAGGTCATGTTGACAATTGGCGGAGCCAGAGGCGGATCGAGGTTATGTCGATGAAACCCAGGAAGCTTTCGGCAGTCTTGTCGTAGCGGGTGGCGACACGGCGGGCGTTCTTG
>NZ_JAPDOG010000020.1 GCF_026013545.1 Defluviimonas salinarum
AAGCCGCCCAGCCCGCCGCGGCCCAGCCCGCGACGCCCGCGCGCAAGCCGATCATCCCGGCCGGCCAGCCGCTGCCGCCGCAGCCCTCCGCCGGCGAGATCAGCCCCGAGGCGCTCGCCTCGGTCCGCGAGGTCGAGAAGAAGGCGCGCAAGATCGGCCTGATGGATCTGACGGAACGCACCTGCAAATGGCCGATCGGCGACCCGGCGACCGAGGATTTCTGGTTCTGCGGCCTCGCCGCCCAGCCCGGCAAACCCTATTGCGAGGCCCATGTCGGCGTCGCCTTCCAGCCGATGTCCTCGCGCCGCGACCGGCGCCGCTGATCCCGGCGGCAGGCGGCAGGAGGGTGCTTCCCTTCGCCGCCGCCTGCGCGTAGCCTCCGCCCCGCGAACAGGAGGCCCCATGCGACCGATCATCGAGGTCCGCGACCTTTCCAAGACCTATGCCAGCGGCACCCATGCCCTCTCGGGCGTGACGCTCGACATCGCCGGGGGCGAGATCCTCGCGCTCCTCGGACCGAACGGCGCCGGCAAGACCACCTTCATCTCGATCACCTGCGGCCTCGTCACCCCCACCGGCGGCTCGGTCAGCGTCGACGGGCACGACATCGTCCGCGACTACCGTGCGGCGCGGTCGCTGATCGGGCTCGTGCCGCAGGAGATCACGCTCGAATTCTTCGAGACCGTGATGAACACGGTTCGCTTCTCGCGCGGGCTCTTCGGCAAGGCCCCCGACGACGCCTACCTCGAAACGGTGCTCCGGGCGCTGGCACTCTGGGACAAGCGCGACGCGAAGCTGCGCGAGCTGTCCGGCGGCATGAAGCGCCGGGTGCTGATCGCCAAGGCGCTCGCCCACGGCCCCCGCATCCTCTTTCTCGACGAGCCCACCGCCGGGGTCGACGTGAACCTCCGCCGCGAGATGTGGGAGGTCGTGCGCGGCCTGAAGAAGCAAGGCGTCACGATCATCCTGACGACGCATTACCTCGAAGAGGCCGAGGAGATGGCCGACCGCGTCGGCATCATCGACAAGGGGCGTCTGCTGCTCGTCCGCGACAAGACCGAGCTGATGCACGAATTCGGCCAGAAGATCCTCACCGTTGAGCTGACCGACCCCGTCGCCGCGCTGCCCGCCCCCCTCGCCGGCCTCGGGCTCGACCTTGGCGCCGACGGGCGCACGGTGCGCTTTCGCTATGACACCCATGCCGACCGCTCCGGCATCGCCCGGCTGCTCGCGGAATTCTCCGGCCACGGGCTCGCGGTGCGCGACCTCTCCACCGAACAGACCTCGCTTGAGGAGGTCTTCCTGCGGCTCGTGAGGGACATGGCATGAACGCGCGCTCGATCCTTACGATCTTCAACTTCGAGATGGCCCGGTTCTGGCGCACGCCCTGGGAATCGCTCGCCGCTCCGGTCGTCTCGACCGTGCTCTACTTCGTCGTCTTCGGCGCAGCGATCGGCAGTCGCATCCAGTCGGTCGAGGAGATCAGCTACGGCGCCTTCATCGTGCCGGGTCTGATCATCCTCACCGTGCTGCAGCAATCGCTCTCGAACGCCGCAAACGCGATCTTCATGCGCAAGTTCGTGGGCACGATCTACGAGATCCTCTGCGCCCCGGTCTCCTTCCTCGAGGTCGTTGCCGGCTTCGTCGGCGCGGCGGCGCTGAAATCGGTGATCATCGCCATCGTCATCTACCTCACCGCGCTCTTCTTCGTCGACCTGCCGCTCGCCCATCCGGTGCTGGCGCTCCTCCTCCTGGTCCTGACCTCGTTCGGCTTTGCGCTCTGGGGCTTCCTGATCGGGATCTGGGCCAAGGACTGGCAGCAGCTGCAGTTCATCCCGATGATGGTGATCACCCCCCTCGTCTTCCTCGGCGGCGCCTTCTATTCGACCTCGATGCTGCCGCCGTTCTGGGCCGCGGTGGCGAAGCTCAACCCGGTCCTCTACCTCGTCTCGGGCTTCCGCTGGACCTTCTTCGGCCTCGCCGACGTGCCGCTTGCCGCCTCGGTCCTCGCCCTCGCGATCTTCCTCGCGCTCGGCTTCCTCGCGGTCTGGGCGATCTTCCGCACCGGCTGGCGGCTGCGCGCCTGACCCTTTCCTTGACCGCCGCGAGCGCGTATACGCCGCCGCCATGACCCAGAACCCGCCGAACCTCCGCCCCGATCTCGCGCCGAAGCCCGTCTTCGACGGTCCCGCCCGCCCCGGCCAGCCCCGGATCGGCATGGTCTCTCTCGGCTGCCCCAAGGCGCTGGTCGACAGCGAGCGGATCCTGACCCGCCTTCGCGCCGAGGGCTACGCGATCAGCCCCGACTACGCCGGCGCGGACGCCGTCATCGTCAACACCTGCGGCTTTCTCGACAGCGCCAAGGCGGAAAGCCTCGAGGCCATCGGCGAGGCGCTTACGGCCAACGGCCGGGTGATCGTCACCGGCTGTCTCGGGGCCGAGCCCGACTACATTACCGGCGCGCATCCCTCCGTCCTCGCAGTGACCGGCCCGCATCAGTACGAACAGGTGCTCGACGCGGTTCACGGCGCAGTGCCGCCCGCGCCCGATCCCTTCGTCGACCTCATGCCCGCGACCGGCGTGAAGCTCACGCCCCGGCATTACAGCTACCTCAAGATCTCCGAGGGCTGTAACCACAAGTGCCGGTTCTGCATCATCCCCGACATGCGCGGCCGCCTCGTCTCGCGCCCCGCCCATGCGGTCGTCCGCGAGGCGGAAAAGCTGGTCGAGGCCGGGGTGCGGGAACTGCTCGTCATCAGCCAGGACACCTCGGCCTACGGGCTCGACCTGAAACACGGGGTCAGCGCCGGCCGCGGCGGGCGCGAGCACCGCGCCCATATCACCGACCTCGCCCGCGACCTCGGCAGCCTCGGCGCCTGGGTCCGGCTGCACTACGTCTACCCCTACCCCCATGTGCGCGACCTCATTCCGCTGATGGCCGAGGGGCTGGTGCTGCCCTATCTCGACATCCCGTTCCAGCATGCCCATCCGGAGACGCTGAAGCGCATGGCACGCCCCGCCGCCGCCGCGAAGACGCTCGACGAGATCGCGGCCTGGCGCGCCATCTGCCCCGAGATCACACTCCGCTCCACCTTCATCGTCGGCTATCCCGGCGAGACCGAGGCGGAGTTCCAGACCCTTCTCGACTGGATGGACGAGGCCCAGCTCGACCGCGTCGGCTGCTTCCAGTACGAGAACGTCGCCGGCGCGCGCTCGAACGCCCTGCCCGACCACGTCCCCGACGAGGTCAAGCAGGAGCGCTGGGACCGTTTCATGGAAAAGGCGCAAGGGATCTCGGAGGCGAAGCTCGCCGCCAAGGTCGGCACCCGGCTGGAGATCATCGTCGACGAGGTCGACGCCGAGGGCGCGACCTGCCGCACCAAGGCCGACGCGCCAGAGATCGACGGCAACCTCTTCATAGACGAGGATTTCGAGGCGCTGAATCCCGGCGACATCGTCACCGTCGAGGTCGACGAGGCCGGCGAATACGACCTCTGGGGGCGGATCGCCTGAAGGCGTGACGACACTCAGGCGATCCGGCTCTCCTTGGCGCTACGCGGGCGGCTTGTAGGCCGCAGCGATGGCCTTTGCCTTTTCCTGCGCCGCCTTGAACTCGGCGGCGGTGAAGGCCTGGACCGTCCGCATATGGCTGATCTGGCCCGAGGCGCCAACCGCCATGAGGGCCGGCAGCATGTCCTGCATCGAGGGAGCTTCCGAGATCGCCATGAAATCCCGCTCGCCCGAGGTCAGGTAGAAATGCAGCAGCTTTCCGCCCGCAGCCTCGATCAGCGCCCGCGCCGCGGCCTCGCGGTCCGACGGGCTCGCGATCATGCCCTTGATGGCGGAGCTCTCGTAGTTTCCGGTGAGAATGAATGTCGGCATGCTGTCCTCCCAAACAGTTGAACGCCCGATCAAGCGCCGGACGATGCACTTAAGTGTCTGTAGGCAAGTGCCCTTTTCTACCACACGAACGCGATTCACGCCATGCGGGACGAACGGCGGGTTCAGCCGAGAAGCACCACGAGCCAGGCCACCCCGCCCGCGATCGCCGTCGCCGCCACCGCCGCCGAACCGCAGTCCTTGGCCTTGCCGGCCCGCGGATCGCGCTCCGGCGAGGCGAGATCGGCGATCTCCTCGATCGCGGTGTTGAAGAGCTCCGCCGCGAGGATCAGGAGGCCGAGCGCGAGGATCATCGCCCGCTCGCCCGCGCTCAGGTCGAGCGCGAAGGCGAGCGTCGCGGAGGCGAGGTTGACCACCGTCCACTGGCGAAGCGACTTCTCGCTCGCCCAGGCCGCCGACCAGCCCTGCCAGGACCAGATGCAGGTATTGGCGAAGCGCCGGAGCTCGGCGGTGACGATGGCGCGCATGGGTCCCTCCGGTCGATCTTCCCGCGACCTTAGCGCCGTGCCGGGGTGGCTGCCAATCGCCGACCGTTGCCCGACGGAATGCCGACATTTTGCCGCCCGCGCCGCAGCGGCCTCAGCCGCACTCGGCCAGGTAGATCCGCACCGCCTCGGTGACACGTCGGAACCGGTCGCCGCCGAGCTTCACCCCGCCATACCAGCGGGTGACGACGACGATGTGGTTGACCAGCCCCTCGCGCTCGAGCATCCGCAGGATCACCGCCCCGGCGCCGGCCTCGCCGTCGTCGTTCTTCACCCCCTCGCGCCGCCCATCCTCGTCAAGGAGCAGCGCCCAGCTGTTATGGGTGGCGCGCGCGAACTTCTTCGCCCGGGTGAGTTCGGCCAGAAACGCCGCCGCGGCCTCGCGGCTCGCCGCCGGGCCACCCGACACGGCGTATTTCGAACCGCGATCGCTCAGCACGTTCTCGATGATCCGCATAGCACCTCCGCCGCCGGGAATAGGACCTGCGGCGGGCGCTGCCAAGCCTGCGGCCGGGCGTTGTTCAGACGATGCCGCGCAGGCCCTCAAGCACGGCGCGGTTCGCGCACCATTCGGGCGCTACATGCGCGTGGCGGTCATGGCCGGGCTCGCGCCGCAGTTCCTGGCCTTCGTGGCAGTCGCGGCAGAGCGCGAGGATCGCGCGGAAATCGTCCAGCGTGAGGATCCCCGACTGGATCGCCTCGCCGATATCGACGCCGTGGCGCCGCGTCTCCTCCTCGGTCAGGAAATAGGGAAGCTCGGCCCCGCCGGACTTCGCCGCCATCGTCACGACACTACCCATCGCGCCTTCCTCCGATCCGTCGCGTTTGCGCCACCATCGCGCGATGACCATGGCCGACGCCTTGATTCAAATCAAGAGCCGTCGAAACCGCGGTCAGCGCAGCCCTGCAAGCGTGCGGCGCACCGTATCGATCCGGCTGGCATTGGGCGGATGGGTTCCTAGGAAACGGTTGCCGGGATCGGGAATGCGCATGAAAAACTCCGCGCCGCGCTCGGGGTCGTAGCCGGCCTGCCAGGCGAGGATCGTGCCGAGCGAGTCGGCCTCAAGCTCGTGATCCTTGGCGAACCGGCGGGCGCCGAACGTGCCGCCGATGTTCTGGGCGCCGCGGATCGCGCTCGAGTCGGCCCCGGTCGCGGCGGTCAGCACACCGGCGATCAGCGCGCCGGTCATCGCCTCCTGCTGCTGGCGCGGGATGTGGCCGGCGATGTGATGCGCGGCCTCGTGACCCATGACGAAGGCAAGCTCGTCGGTGTTGCGCGCTTCGGCGATCAGGGGAAGCGTGAAGGCGATGATCGGCCGCCCCGAGCGGTCGAGCGTTTGGAACGCGTTCGGCGGCTGGCCGGGCCGGTCGTCGACGACGATGCGGAAGTCGCAGTTCCCGGCACCCATGTTCCAGCATTCGCGCTCGATCACCGGCTCCATGCGGCTGACGACGCTGGTGAAGTTGCGGGCCGCGACCCGGGGAGGAACGGCGGGGCCGGGATCGACGGCCGGCCCGGTCGGATAGGGTCCCTGTGGATAGGGAGCCTGCGGATAAGGCGATTGTGGAACGGTCTCGACACAGCCCGCCAGCATGACGGTTGCGAGGATCGCCAGTTTTTTCATTCGCCTCTCCCGGGCCGCTTTGACTGCTCTGCGTAGGGTCAAGTTAGCGCTGCGCCGCGATCAGCGAAAGGCCCCGCGACCAGCGTTCACGATCCCGTGCGGACATCCGCTTTTCGCGGCGACTCCGGCCCGTCGCAGACCGCCATTGAGCCCGGTCGCGGGCCGCGCTAGGCTGGGGCCATGTTTACAATCGAGCACGATTTCGACGCCACCGTCATCACCCTCGTCGACGAGGGAAGTCCCCACCTCGAAGAGGATGTGACCATCCAGGGCTTTGCCGAATGCGTGACGATCGAGCAATACGATCCGCGCAAGGACGAGGTCTGCAAGATCGTCATGTCGATGGCCCAGGTGCGCGAGCTTGCCGCCGCGCTGAACCTGCCCGAAGGCGTCTACCGGCTGAAGCCGAAAAGCTGACGGGTCAGGCCCCGAACCACTTTCCCCACAGCCCCGCCGCCTGGAACATCAGGCCGAGCGTGACCATCAGGATGGCCAGCCCCAACTTGTCGCGCATCGCGAAGACGATCGGGTCGTAGTCCTGCTTGCCGTTCCAGCCGAGCATGACCATTCGGACGAGCCAGAGCCACATCGGCAGCATCGACAGCCACAAGACCCAGGTCGCGGGATAAAGCACGCGTCCCTGCTCGCTGATCGAAAACAGAAAGAAGACCAGGAGCGCGCCCACCGTTCCGAGCCCGGCGACGTTCAGAAGATCGCCGCGGTCCTGACGCCCGTACCCCCGCCCCGGCAGAGGTTGGTCGTCGGTGGTGAGCGTCAGCTCGGTCAGCCGCTTGACACAGCCGAGCGTGACGAAGACCGGAAGAAGGAAGATCAGCGCGTAGATCGACACCGCGACCCCTCCCGCCGCCGCGCCGGCGATCACCCGGATCGTGTAGAGCGCGGAAAGCGTCGCCACGTCGACCCATCGCATCCTCTTGAGCTTCAGCGAATAGGCGAGCGACAGGATCATGTAGAGCACGACCACGCCAAAAAACGCCCAGTTGATCGCTGCCGCCAATCCGAGCGCCAGAAGGCCGAGCACCGCGAAGGCGGCCATGCCGACCGCGATCGGGACCTCGCCGCTGGCGAAGGGGCGCCGGCATTTCGTCGGGTGCAGCCGGTCCGCCTCGAGGTCGAGAAGGTCGTTGACGATGTAGATCGCGGAGGCGGCGGCCGAGAGGGCGACGATGCCCCACAGGATCGGCACCAGCGTCGCGAGATCGAAGCGAAGCGACACGATCATCGCGAGCAGCAGGAGCAGGTTCTTGACCCAGTGATGCGGTCTGAGCGCACGGATCAGAGCGGCCGGGCTCCAGCCGCCGGGCAGCTCGACGACGTTCTGACCTTGCGCGGTCAGCGCCCGTGCCGACGGAACCCGGCCCACGACGAGTGCGTTCTCTGCGCGTTCCCACACCGGAATGTCCACGGCCGCGTCGCCGGCATAGTCGAAGCCGCGCTCGCCGAAAGCCGCAACCAGCGCCTCTGCCTTGGTCGGCCCCTTGAGGTCGATCTCTCCGTCGGAGGCGAAGACCTCCTCGCTCAGCCCATATTCCGCGGCCAGCCGTTCGACCAGGCTACGATCTGAGGCGGAGGCGAACACGACCTCGCGGCCGGCCATGCGCGAGCGCAGCGCGAGATCGGCGATCTCGGGATTGACCGGCAGGAGGTCGGTGCGCAGCGGCGCAATCGCCGCAAGCTCGGCCTTGAGCCGTTCGGGCCGGCGGAAGTTGCGTACCAGCGCGCCGAGGGTCGCGACCGGATCGCGTCCGAGCCCCGCCCAGAAAGTCTCGAGCGGCATGTCGGTCTTCAGAAACGTGCCGTCTACGTCGAGGACGAGCGGCTTCACCTCGGTCATCGCGGGCAACTCAGCCTTCGACCACGAAGACGCAACCGTCCGACACCAGCATCGGCGGCGTGCGGCAGAGGCCGCGCGCCACGGTCCAGGCCGCGAGTACCTTCGGCACATAGGCGCGGGTCTCGGAATAGGGCGGCACGCCGCCATTGTTCTTCACCGCGTTTTCGCCGGCATTGTAGGCGGCGAGCACCATCAGCGGATCGCGGTTGAATTCGCGCATCAGCCAGTCGAGATAGGCGACGCCGCCCCTGATGTTCTGGACCGGGTCCTTGCTGTTGCGCACCCCGAAGCGGTCCGCCGTTGCCGGGATGAGCTGCATCAACCCCACCGCACCGGCCGAGGAGACCGCGTCGGCCCGCCCCGCACTCTCGACCGCGATCACCGCGAGCGCGAGCGCGGGCGAAACCTCGGTGCCGATCGTCGCATTCAGGATCTCGCTGCCGTGACGCGCCGCGATGTCGCGCAAGTGCTGGAGCCGCGGAGCGGGGACGACCGTGCCGCCCGGCCCCTGGCTCAAGGTGGCGAGCGCGACGTCGAACCGTCCCGCCGAGTTGCCGAGCGATGGCGACACAGATTTCCAGTACCAGTCGTATTCGCTCGGAGAAGGCGGCCCGGACGGCACCGCCGGCTCGAGGCCGGGCGCCCGCCCGCCGCGCGGGATCGGGTTCTCCGGCGGCGGCAGCGGCGTGGACGCCAGCCGCAGCGCCTGCTCGGCGGGGTCGATCTGCACGGTTATACGCTTGGTGCCGGGGGCCGAGCCTCCCGATTTCGGCGCGCCTACCCGCTTGAAAGTGAACTCCGGATAGGGGGCCGCGGCGGTTTCCGCCTGCAGCGTGCCTGCGATCAGCGCCACGACGACGCTATAGAATAGTGCCTGTCCATACCGACGCACGGTTATGCCCGCCCTGCCTTCTTGAGGTTGTTCTTTAACTCTTTTCCCAGAATCTGCCTGCGGGAACCAGCATTTACCGCTCTCTTCCTGGCCAAATCCCACCTGATTCGGCCTTTTGGCAACAGGTCGATACACGAAGCTGCGGCACTATCATTTTTTTATTTTCTTCTTTATCAATGACTTAAGGCAGTTCTGAAAAATACTTAACGCAACCACAAAAAGTACGATCGCCGCCCCAATCATGCCACGTTTCGAGGGCCAGATTAGCCCATGCCGCGACCGGGACGAGGCCCTGGAATACCTCGGAAGATCGGATGCGGATGGCGAAACGGGCGAAGCAAACGGAGAGAAACATGAAGTTCTTCAAACTGTTCAAGAAGTTCCACAACGAAGAAGACGGCGCCGTGACCGTGGACTGGGTCGTGCTGACCGCCGCTGTCGTCGGCCTCGCCGTCGCCGCCCTTGCCGCGGTCCAGCAGGGCAGCGACGGTCTGGCCGGAAAGATCCAGGCCTGGCTGGATGGTTCGGAGGTTCCGGCCACCATGCTCGGGGCATCCTCGACCACGCCGTAATCCGGCACTTCGGTCACGCCGACCGAACGAGAGCCGCGCCTTCAGGGCGCGGTTTTTCGTTTCCGATGCGGACGGGCGTACAGCGCAAGAAATCGGGCGCAAAAATGACCGATGCCCGCCGCTTTGGCGCCATGATGCGCGGCTCTACTGGGCCGGGGGCGAGGGCAGATCTGGCGTTCAACCGCCGCAAACATCGCACGACGATTGCGAGGCATGACATGAAAATTTTGAGAAGATCAAAACGCTTCGCTGCCGACGAGGACGGCGCCGTCACTGTCGACTGGGTGGTCCTCACTGCTGGCGCCTGCGCTCTCTCCGTGGCCACGATGCTCGGAATGAAGGGAAGCATGAACAGCGTCGGCGATGCGGTGAAGCGTTATCTCGACACCAGGACCGTCCCCGAAACCATTCAGGCCCCCTGAACCTCGACGGCCCGATAGAACGAGCCCCTGCCCAAGTGGCAATGTGCGTGGGGCCCGTCCACCGCTCGTGCGGCTCGGCACGGCATTTTCCTGCCGAGTGTTTCCCGGATGCGGGATATTCCTCCCTGCCGGCTCGCTTTGACCACCATTTCGCCGTATTCTCCGCGGATATTCCACGATAAGCAGGCGGATGGGCGCACCCAGCGAAGGAGCGGCGCCTGAGGCCTATTCGACGAAAGGAATCGACATGCGTCTGGTTTTTGGTCTGGTCCTGGTGCTCGGGGTCGCCCTTGCAGGCTTTGCCGTCTACATGGCGCAAGGGTATATCGAGCAGGCTCAGGCGGAGCGTGACATGCTCGCCGCGAGGCAGGCGCAGGCGACGAAGCTCGTGGATGTCGTCGTGACCAAGCGGCCACTGAGATATGGCGACCGGTTTACGGCCGACGATCTCGAGGTGATCAAGTGGCACGAAGGCAAGGTCCCCGAAGGCGCCTTCAATGCCATTACCGCGCCGAAGGGCGGCGACGCCTCGATCGTGCCGGTCTTCTTGGAGGGTGAAACGCGGCCCCGCGCCGCGATGCGCAGTTTCCAGCCGTTCGAGCCGATGCTCGCGTCCAAGATCACCAATCCGGGAGTGGACGCCGGAATCACGGCCACTCTCACCCCGGGCATGCGCGCCTTCGCCATCAGTGTCGACGTGACGTCCGGCGTCTCAGGCTTCCTGCGTCCCGACGACAGGGTCGACATCTACTGGAGCGGCAATATCAACGGCCAGGACACGGCGAAGCTGATCGATACCAACGTGAAGCTGATCGCGATCGACCAGTCCGCCGATGCCGACCGCTCCGAAGAGACCAGAATTGCCCGCACTGTCACCATCGAGGCGAAACCGGAACAGGTGGCGGCGCTCGCGCTTGCCCAGCAGACCGGGCGCCTGACGCTGGCCCTCGTCGGCAGCGGTGACGAAACGGTCATCGGGGCGGTCGAGATCGACCGCAACAAACTGCTCGGCATCGTCGAAGCTGCGCCGGCGCCCGCAGTCGCGCCGGAACCCGTCTGCAGCGTCCGCACCAACAAGGGCGGCGAGATCGTCGAGACGGTGATCCCCTGCACCAACTGATCCGCCCGCGCGGAAACGAGGGCGCGCCGGTCACCCTATGTGGTGGCCGGCGTTTCTTTTTTCACAACGCGTGTGGGAGTGTTGCCCCACGCCCACATAAAGAACTTTGTGCAAACACTTGATAGTTGCAAACAAACGCAGGTTCCCGCAATCTTGCTGCAAGCCGGGCAAATTCGACCCGTTCCTGAAGAAGTGACGGAGAGGCAGGTCACATGAGCACGAAGAAAATATTTGCGGCAGGATTGCTGGGCGCGACGCTCACGCTGGCCATCCCCGCTTCCGCCGGTGCGGAAACTCTGAAAATCGTCAGTGGTTCGGTAGCGAGTGCACTTGTCGTCCCCATGAACCGCGCGGTAGTGGTCGAATCAGACGTACCGTTTGCCGAGCTTTCGATCGCCAACCCCGGAATCGCTGACATCTCGACGCTCTCGGACCGGACGATCTATGTTCTCGGCAAGGCCCCGGGGCGCACGACGCTCACGCTTCTCGCGCCGGATGGCAAGCTGATCACCAATGTCGACGTCCAGGTCTCGCTTGATGTCGCGGAGTTCAAGGAGCGCCTTGAACAGATCCTTCCCGGCGAGAAGATCGAGGTTCGCACCGCGAATGACGGTATCGTTCTGTCGGGCACCGTGTCCTCGACGCAGGGGCTCGACCGGGCGCTCGATCTGGCCGAACGCTATGCGCCGGGGCGGGTTTCGAACCTGATGGGAGTCGGCGGGGTTCAGCAAGTCATGCTGAAGGTCCGATTCGCCGAAGTGCGGCGCGGCGTCGCGAAGCAGCTTCAGGCCGGCGTCGCCGCCTCGGTATCGACGTCCGACCTGGCCGGTGCCTTCGGTCTCGGGCCATCGGCCGGCCTAGCGCTCGGCGAAACGAACGATGCAACAGGGCTCGCCCCGATCAGCCCCAGTGTAATACCGAACTCCGAGAATACCGGACAGGCGCTTCTCGGCTTCTCGGCCGGTGCGTTCGAATTTGGTATCCTGCTCGAGGCGCTTGAAAGCAAGGGTCTGGTGCGCACGCTCTCCGAACCGAACCTGACGACGCTGTCGGGTCAGGAGGCCAGCTTCCTCGCCGGTGGCGAGTATCCGATCCCGGTGCGCGGCGACAACAACACGATATCTGTCGATTACAAGCCGTTCGGTGTCGAACTGGCCTTTACGCCCCGCGTGGTCGACGGCGATGTCATCAACCTGATGATCAACGCCGCGGTGTCGGGCATCGACCCGACCGTAAGCGTCACGGCCGCCGGCATCTCGGTCAACGCCTTCCGTCGCCGCGAGGCCGAGACCACGGTCGAAATGCGCGACGGCGAGAGCTTCGCGATTGCCGGCCTGCTCCAGGACGACTTCACCGACCTGAACGACCAGGTTCCGTGGCTCGGCGACATTCCCGTCCTCGGGGCGCTGTTCCGCAGCACCGACTACCAGCGCAACCAGTCCGAACTCGTGATCATCGTCACGCCGCATCTCGTCACGCCGACCCGCGGCGAGGCGCTGGCGCTGCCGACCGACCGCGTCCGGCCGCCGAGCGAGGCCGAGTTGTTCCTGTTCGGCAAGACCGCGTCGTCCGGCGGTGCCGTCGGCGAAGTCGCCAAGCAGGACTATTCCGGTTCCTACGGCTACGTGATGGAGTAAGACGATGCCAATGACAAAGAGCCTCCTCCTCCTCTCGGCCGGCTTCGTAGCACTCGCTGGCTGCTCGAAGGAAACCAACATGGGCCGGGCCTTCTATGCCGAGGCCGGATCCGAGATCGAGACCAGCGACTTCGGCAATGCGACGATGAACAACACGCTCGTGCAGACCGGCCAGAAATCCTATGCGATCGATCTAACGCGCCGCTTCGCGGCCGATGTGCCGAACACCGTGAACTTCGCCTTCGACAGTTCCCAGCTCGACGGCGAGGCGCAGGCGGCGCTGCGGCAGCAGGCCCACTGGATCCGTCAGTTCCCGGAAGTGCGGTTCCGCGTCTACGGCCATACCGACCTTGTCGGATCGAACGCCTACAACAAGGCGCTCGGCTTGCGTCGCGCGCAAGCAGTCGTGGCATATCTGTCGAGCCAGGGTATCAGCCGCTCGCGGCTTGAGGCTGTCGCCTCGTTCGGCAAGACCCAGCCTCTGGTCTTCGTCCAGGCGCCGGAACGGCGCAACCGGCGTACCGTCACCGAGGTGTCCGGCTTCGTCGAAAAGCATCCGACGATCCTCAACGGCAAGTACGCCCAGGTGATCTGGCGCGAGTATGTGCGCAGCGCCGAGCCGGTTCACAGCCAAGCGCAAGTGACGGAGGGCGCCGCTGCGGCTGGCTCCGGCAGCTGATTTCTGCCGAGATTGTTTCTGTGTATGGGCGGACTTTGGCAACAAAGTCCGCCCAATTCACCTCATCGTCCACCCACAACGCATAATTACGATCTTTTAGCCCCAATATTGCCAAGATTCTCGCGGAGTTTCGAAACTCGGGAGCAATGGCGCGGCGCCCGAGTCGCGCCGGGTGAACGGAATTGGCCATATGGGATGCAGAGCGGACGCTCGACGCCCCCGGTTTGAAAGACGCACCCGCGTAGAGAAGGACATGTGTTAATGAGCAGCGTAGCAGCATTGCAGCCGGAGCCGGCGCCGATCGTCGCTTGCACAATTTCGCGCGATGTCAGCAACTTCGACCTCCTCATCGAGGATATGGAAACGGAGCTCGGCGAAAGCTGGGGTGACCTGACGTTCGACGATGCGGCGCAGTTCCTCAATCAGCCGGACGCCGATTCGCTCGAGTTCGTCGCCATCGCGGTCGACACGCAGGACGAGAACGACCTTGCGCGGATCTCCGGCATCATCACGACTGCGAAGGACAAGGGCGTGAAGGTGATCCTGATCGCCGAAGAGGTCAGCCCGATCGCGCTGCACCAGCTTCTCAAGCTCGGCGCCGACGATTTCGTCCCCTACCCCCTGCCCGAGAACGCCCTGCGCGAGGCGATCGAGCGGGTGAACCGGGCGCCGGCCGTCGCCCAGGTCATGCACGAGCCGGCCCAGACGCCGGGCTTCAAACCGAAAGGCGATCGCAACGGCGTGATCCTGCCGGTCCACGGCCTCGCGGGCGGATCCGGAGCGACGACGCTAGCCGTGAACCTAGCGTGGGAACTCGCGACCGTCCAAAAAGACGACTCCCCGCGGGTCTGTCTGCTCGACCTGGACTTCCAGTACGGTTCGGTCTCGACCTATCTCGATCTGCCCCGGCGCGAGGCAGTCTACGAGATGCTCTCGGACACGACCTCGATCGACAATGTCAGCTTCATGCAGGCGCTTCTTCCGTTCAATGACAAGATCCATGTCATGACCGCGCCGTCGGAGATGCTGCCGCTCGACATCGTGACCTCGGAGGACATCAACCGGGTGCTCGACGTGGCGAAGGCCAATTTCGACTTCGTGGTGGTCGACATGCCCTCGACGGTCGTGCAATGGACGGAAGCCGTCCTTAACCAGTCCCACGTCTATTTCGCGATGATGGAGCTCGACATGCGTTCGGCGCAGAACGCGCTGCGGATGATCCGGGCGCTCAAGGCCGAGGAACTGCCCTACGAAAAGTTGCGTTACGTTCTCAACCGGGCACCGAAATTCACCGACCTGTCCGGCAAGAGCCGGGTGAAGCGTCTGGCGGAAAGCCTTGGAATCACGATCGAGCTTCAGCTCCCGGACGGCTCGAAGCAGGTCACCGAGTCCAACGATCACGGCCTTCCGCTTGCGGACACGGCAGCGAAGAACCCGCTGCGGCGGGAGATCGTCAAGCTCGCGAAGTCGATCTACGAGCTGAACAAGGCCGCCGAAGCCGCCCTGTAACCTGGAGAGACCGCAATGTTTTCCCGTTACAAGAAATCGGCCAGCGCCGCCCCGGCGGCGACCGAACAGGCCAGACCGGCAGCGGAAGCGCCGAGCGCGCCGGCCGTCGCCGCCGTCCGGCGCCAGCCGCTCGCCGCGGCTCCGACGGCCCAGTCGATTGCGGCTGACAAGGAGAAGAAGCGCAAGGAGAAGATGAGCGAGTTGAAGGTCGAACTGCACAAGCGGCTTCTCGACAACCTCAACCTCGCCGCGCTGGAACACGCCACGGAAGCGGACCTCCGCCAGGAGATCGTCGCGATCTCGACCGAGGCACTCGAGGAACTGAGCGTCGTCCTGAACAAGGACGAGCGCGCCAACCTGTTCCAGGAACTCTACCACGAGGTCATGGGCCTCGGCCCGCTGGAGACGCTGCTCAAGGACGACTCCGTCAACGACATCCTCGTCAACGGCCCCCGGCAGATCTTCGTCGAACGTGACGGCAGGCTCGAGCTGACCGACATCACCTTCAAGGACGAGCGCCATCTCCTGCGCATCATCGACAAGATCGTTTCGGCGGTGGGCCGGCGCGTCGATGAATCGAACCCCTATGTCGACGCCCGCCTCGCCGATGGATCGCGTTTCAACGCGATGGTGCCGCCAATCGCGGTCGACGGCTCGCTCGTCTCGATCCGGAAGTTCAAGAAGGAAAAGCTCGGGGTCGACGACCTCGTCCGCTACGGCGCCTTCACCGAGGAGATGGCGGCCTACCTTCAGGCCGCGGTATCGACGCGCCTGAACATCATCGTGTCGGGCGGTACGGGTTCCGGTAAGACGACCTCGCTGAATGCCCTGTCGTCCTTCATCGACAACTCCGAGCGGATCCTAACGATCGAGGACACCGCGGAACTCCAGCTCCAGCAGGTGCATGTGGGCCGGATGGAAAGCCGCCCGCCGAACGTCGAGGGCAAGGGCGCGGTGACCCAGCGCGACTGTCTCAGGAACGCGCTCCGGATGCGTCCCGACCGCATCATCGTCGGCGAAACCCGCGGCGAAGAAGTCATCGACATGCTGCAGGCCATGAACACCGGCCACGACGGCTCGATGACCACGATCCACGCCAACTCCGCCCGCGACGGCATCTCGCGCCTTGAGAACATGATCTCGATGGCCGGGATCGAAATGCCGATCAAGGCGGTGCGGGCCCAGATCGCCTCGGCCGTCAACCTCATCGTGCAGGTCTCGCGCCTTCAGGACGGCTCCCGCCGTATGGTCTCGATCACCGAGCTCACCGGGATGGAGGGCGACGTCATCTCGATGCAGGAGATCTTCCGCTACGAGCGGCTCGGCATTGCCCCCGA
This sequence comes from Defluviimonas salinarum, assembly GCF_026013545.1. Taxonomy (GTDB): domain Bacteria; phylum Pseudomonadota; class Alphaproteobacteria; order Rhodobacterales; family Rhodobacteraceae; genus Albidovulum; species Albidovulum salinarum. Next base: position 16,034 of record NZ_JAPDOG010000020.1, read on the forward strand.
CGGCAAGATCGTCGGCCGGTTCACCGCGACCGGCGTGCGCTCGGCCTATGCCGAACGCTTCCGCCAGTGGGGCTACGATCTTCCGGCCTCCATCTATGACCCCATCGCCGCGGAGTAAACGCGCATGATCATCAGCCCCACCCCGATCATCTATGCACTGATCTTCCTGGCCGTGCTTCTTCTGGTCGAGGGCATCTACCTCGTCGTCTTCGGCAAGTCGATTTCGCTGAACTCGAAGGTGAATCGGCGGCTCGATCTGCTCGATAAGGGCGGCAAGCGCGAACAGGTGCTCGATCAGCTTCGCAAGGAGGCGAGCCAGCACCTCAAGGCAAGGGGCATTCCGCTCTACTCCGTCCTCGCCAGCAAGGCACAGAAGGCCAACATCGCGTTCTCGCCGAAGGCCCTGATCGGCATGATGATCCTCCTGTCCTTCGTCGCCTTCCTGGGGCTGAAGATCGGCACCTCCGCCTCGACCCCGATCCAGATCGCCGTGGCCTTGGTGATGGGCGTCGGCGCGGTCTATCTCTGGATCGCCCGCAAGGCCAAGAAACGCATGGACCTGGTCGAGGAACAGCTTCCGGACGCGGTGGAACTCATGGTCCGCTCCCTGCGCGTCGGCCACCCCTTCTCCTCGGCGATCCAGATCGTCGCCAAGGAAGTCGCCGATCCACTCGGGTCCGAGTTCGGCATGATCGCAGACGAGAGCGCCTACGGTCGCGATATCACGGAATCCCTCAAGGATCTCGCTGAACGCATGGACATGCAGGATCTACGCTTTCTCGCAGTCGCCGTGACGATCCAGCAGCAATCCGGCGGCAACCTCGCCGAGATCCTCGACGGCCTCGCCAAGGTGATCCGCGCCCGGTTCCGGCTGTTCCGGCGCGTCCGCGCCATCACCGCCGAAGCGAAATGGTCCGGTGCGTTCCTGTCGTTGTTCCCGTTCGGCGTTCTTGCGGTGATCCAGGTCTTCAAGCCAACCTATTTCGACACCGTGAAGGACACTGCTGCCTTCATCCCGGCGGCGCTGGTCGTCTTCACAATGCTCGGAATAAACTTCATCTTCATGAAGATGATGGTCAACATCAAGGTCTGAGGGGGGCTGACCGTTATGCTCAACGCGATCAACGACTTCCTGATCGAGAGCTTTGGCCCGCTCGGCCCGCTCTTCGCGGTTGCCGTGCTCGGCGTGCTGCTGATCGCGGCCGCCCTGCCGACGATTCTGAAGAAGCGGGCCGATCCCTACGCCAAGCTGCGCGATACCGCGGGCCCGGCCGCCGGAACCGTCCGAACCCCGGAAAAGAAGACGCTGCGGGCGGCACGTGGCTCGGACAAGCTCGACAAGTTCGCGACTTTCCTCGAACCCAAGACCGCAGAGGAAATGAGCACGTCGCGGCTGAAGATGACCCGTGCCGGCTATCGCGGCCGCGACGCGGTTCGGACCTTCCACGCGATCCAGTTCATCCTCGGCATCCTCTTCCTGCTCGCAGGCGTGGTCTACGCCATCTTCGCCTCGGCCAGCGATGAGATATCTTCCGTCAAGCTGATCCTCTCCGTCATCATACCCGGTGCGGTCGGCTACTACCTGCCGCGATACTGGATCGAGCGCCGGATACAGACCCGCCAGCAGGAGATCCAGAACGGCTTTCCCGATGCGCTCGACATGCTTCTGGTCTGCGTCGAGGCAGGCCAGTCGCTTGATCAGGGTATCATCCGGGTTTCCAAGGAACTAGCCGCGGGTTATCCCGCCCTCGCCGAGGAGTTCGAGGTCGTCTCCCAGGAGATCAAGGCCGGCAAGGACAAGCCCTCGGTCCTGCGTGCCTTCGCCGAGCGGTCCGGTGTGCAGGATGTCGCCTCGTTCGTCACCGTGATGATCCAGTCGCAGACCTTCGGCACCTCGATCGCCGAGGCTCTGCGGGTCTATGCGTCGGAAATGCGCGACAAGCGGGTGATGCGGGCCGAGGAGGCTGCGAACAAGCTGCCGACCAAGATGACTCTCGGTACGATGCTCTTCACCGTGCCGCCGCTCCTGATCATCCTTGTGGGGCCCTCGCTCTACGACATGCTCCAGCTGTTCGCGAATTTCGGTCCCTGACTTCATGACATTGCGCATTCTTGGACTTGTGGTCGCGATCGGCCTCCTGGCGGGCTGCGAGTCGACCGGCGGCCAAGCCGCAATGGGCGACTCACCCTTCGCTCCATCAGGCACGGTCAAGGGCGAGGAGGCGGTTGACGGCCTCATCGTCGGTCACCGGCTGATGGAAGCCAAGGAGTACGAGATGGCGCTCAAGGCCTACATGCGCTCCGCCTCCGAACATGGCCTGACCGTCGACGTGCTATCAGCAATCGGCTCTGCCAACCTCCAGCTCGGCCGGCTCGGCCAGGCGGAGACCATTCTTCGCCGCGCAATAGAAACGGACGAGACCTTCGTGCCCGCTTGGAACAATCTCGGCGTCGTGCTGATGGAGCGCGGCGAGGTCGCCGAGGCGAGCCGCGTCTTCAAAGCCGCTTTCGCTCTCGACAGTGGCCGATCGGACGCCATACGCGATAATCTGCGTCTCTCGCTCGCCAAGCTCGAAGAACCGGCCTATGATGATTCCGACAATAGCGAATTTTCGCTGGTGCGGCGCGGGCACGGGCAATTCCTGCTCCTCACCAAACACTGAGGCACGAGGCAGCAAAGGACGCAGACAATGCGCCATCCCTTCCTGATTTCGCTCTGCATCGCCGGCGTGTCGGTTCTCCCGGCCTGTGAGAAGAACTCGGATGCCGACGTCAAGCGCGCGATCGAGAGCGTCAACGTCATCGACGAGAGCAACCTCAACGACGTCATGCTGACGGTCGCCGATCCCAACGAATCCGTGGCTTACTTCCAGAAAACGGTCGCGCAGTACCCCGACCGGATCGACCTGAAGCGCGGCCTCGCGAAGTCGCTGGTGCGGGCCAAGAAGCCGACCGAAGCCGCGATCGCCTGGCGGGCCGTCATCGACAGCGCCGAAGGCACCAATGAAGACCGCGTCGCGCTGGCCGACGCGCTGATCCGCGCCAATGATTGGAAGAAGGCCGAGGCTGAACTGGCGCAGATCCCGCCGACCCATGAGACCTACGATCGCTACCGTATCGAGGCAATGGTGGCGGATGCGAACAAGAAGTGGTCCAAGGCCGACAGCTTCTACGAAACCGCCGTCGGCCTGACCACGCGGCCGTCGGGCGTGCTCAACAACTGGGGCTACTCGAAGCTGACCCGCGGCGATTTCGCCGGCGCGGAGAAGCTGTTCTCCGAGGCGCTGACCTACGACCGGTCCTCCTTCACCACCAAGAACAACCTCGTCCTCGCTCGCTCGGCGCAGCGCAAATATGACATGCCGATCGTGCCGATGACCCAGCAGGAACGGGCGGAACTGCTCTATACCGCCGGCCTGACCGCGATCAAGCATGGCGACGTGACCATCGGACAAGGTCTTCTCGAGGATGCCGTCGAGACCAGCCCGCGCTACTTCGACCAGGCGGCCCGCGCGCTCGAGACGCTCAACGCCAGCGTGACGAAGGGTTGACCCGGTGCTCGGCCTGCCTGCCTCGCAGGCGTATCTGATCCTTCTGATCTGTGTTCTCCCGGTCTGCGCATGGGTTTGCTGGTCGGATCTTCGCTCGATGCGGATCCCCAACGTCGCGGTCTTTACGCTGGTCGGGATCTATGCGGTCGTAGGGGTCCTCGTCCTGCCGTTAGAGTTCTGGGCGTGGCGCTGGCTCAACCTCGTGGTGGTTCTCGCGATCGGCTTCGTCCTGAACGCGGTCGCCCATTTCGGTGCTGGCGACGCCAAGTTCGCAGCCGCCGCAGCGCCATTCATCCCGGCGGCCCATGCCGCGCTGGTGCTGCCGCTGTTCGCCGCCTTCTTGCTCGGTGCCTTCAGCGCCCACCGCCTCCTCCGCGCGATCCCGGCGATTCGGCGGATGACTCCGGACTGGGTGTCCTGGACGCGCAAGGATTTCCCGATGGGCCTCGCCCTCGTCGGCACGCTCGTCGCCTACCTTGCGATCCGCGCGTTCCTGCCCGAAGCATGACGCAATCCGGGCGCAATCGCTCCGGCCTCGGTGCAGCGCGGGCCGCGGCTCCGCCAGTCCGAGTTGTGCACGGTGCTGATTCATGCCGCTACGTCACCTCCATGCGCAAACCGGTCGCGGCGAGCGCCTCCCCCGAGCGGGTTCGACCTGCGGGCAACACCCGCTGCGGCAATGACAAAGCTAGGCCAATTGCCGCCTCGATCCGGATTTGTTTCCATTTTTTGGCCACAATGCCCCGGCACATTGCCGCTGTGAATCCCGTTGCAGATCGAGGGTTGTCGCGCGTGTCACAGCCCGTGCGCTGCCGTCGACTGGCGTCCAAGGAGGCCCCGACCCGATGAACATGCAGGTACCCAACGTCGTCGCGCCCTCCCCGCCGCGCTCTCTGGCAGAGACCGGCCTTTCCGTCGTGATGTTGCGCGACTTGCTCCTCAAGACCATGTTCCGCATGAATCTGGAGCGTGCCTCGGAGATTTCGCGGATCATCGCCCTACCCCTGCCCGTCACGCAGGAACTGATCGACCTTGCGCGCGGCCAGAAACTCCTGGAGGCCACGGGCACGCTGCACGCGAATTCCGGCGGCGAGATGGGGTATCAGCTCGCCGATGCCGGCAAGGCGCGCGCGCTCGATGCGCTGAGTCAGTCGGAATACTACGGCGCGGCGCCGGTCCCGCTAGAGGTCTATCGCGAGCAGGTCCGGAAACAATCGATCCGCAATGTGCAGATGACGCGCCAGCAACTCACCGGCGCGATGGGCCACCTGATCCTGCCCGACGAGCTTCTCGACCATCTCGGGCCCGCCGTCGGCGCGGGGCGTTCGATCCTGATGTACGGACCACCGGGCAACGGCAAATCCTCGATCTCGAACGGCATCCGCGATGCGATCGGCGACAAGATCTACGTCCCGAAGGCGGTCGAGTATTCCGGCCAGGTGATCACGGTCTACGATCCGATCGTGCATTCCGCGGCCGAGGCGTCGGTCGACGATCCGACGAGCCTGCGCCGCACGTCGAACCGCTTCGACAACCGCTATGTGCTTTGCGAGCGTCCGACGGTGATCACCGGCGGCGAATTGTCGCTGGAGATGCTCGATCTCACCTACAATCCGACGGCCCGGACCTACACCGCGCCGCTGCAGATGAAGGCGACCGGCGGCGTCTTCATCATCGACGACCTCGGTCGCCAGCAGGAGCCGCCGCAGAAGATCGTCAACCGCTGGATCGTGCCCCTGGAAGAGAACCGCGACATCCTCGCGCTGCAGTCGGGCGAGAAGTTCGAGGTGCCGTTCGACACGCTGGTGATCTTCTCGACGAACTTCCACCCGAACGAGATCTTCGACAAGGCGGCGCTGCGCCGGATCTTCTTCAAGATCAAGATCGACGGTCCGAACCAGGAGATATTCCTCAAGATCTTCGCGATGGTCGCGAAGCGGAAGAACATGCCCCTGGACGAGCAGGCGCTTCTGCACCTCCTGAAGGTCAAGTACCCGACGATCGACAATGTCTATGCGAACTACCAGCCGGTTTTCCTGATCGACCAGATGATCGCGATCTGCACGTTCGAGGGCATCCCCAACCAGATGTCGCCCGAACTGATCGACCGGGCCTGGGCCAACATGTTCGTCCGCGACGAGAAGATCATTCACTGATGCGTGGAATTGGTATTGCAGGGTCGGCTCGCATCGCGCGACCCTTTCTCGCCCGGCTGAACGCCGCTGGAATCATGGCCGAGGCCTTCGGCCTTGCGCCGCTCGACGGCGCCGGGCACGAGGCGAGCGCCGCCGAGGCCGAGGTCTTCGCGAACGGTCTCACCTGCCTCATTATCGCGCCCCGCGGCATCGCCGAGACGGAGGCGCTGCTGTTCGAGGGGCCGGCCTTCGCCAAACGCGCGGCCAGCCTTCGGACCATCGTGATCGCGGCGACTCTGTCGCCGCGCTATGTGCGCGCGCTCCGCGGTCGCGTCGGTGACGGGATCGCGCTGATCGACGCGCCCTATACCGGCTCGCTCCGCGCGGCCGAGGAAGGCCGGCTGTCGTTCTTTATCGGCGGCGAAGAGGATGATATCAGCCGCATCGCACCGGTCTTCGACGAGCTTGGCCACCAAGCGACTCGGATGGGCGGCTTCGGTACGGCGATGGCTGCGAAGGTGATGAACGATTTTCTGGCGGCGTCTGCGACCGCGCTGACGCGGATTGCCCTCGACTGGGCCGAGGCGCAGGGTATCGACGAGGCGCGGCTTCTCGAGATGACTGGCGACACGCTCGATGGCCTCCTGTTGCCGGGCCACGACCTCGCCGATCCGGTCGCGCCCGGCGGAGGCGCGGTCGACTGCGTCACGACGCTGGTGCGAGAGGTGGAGACGGCGCTCGACACCGCGCTGAAGGGCGCGCATCTGACCCCGCCCCACAAGGTGCAGGAAATGTTCCGCAGCATGAAGTCGCGGGCGCTGCACTGAGCTTGGCGCGGGCCGGGCAACGCGCCTAGACTGGGGCCATGCAGCCCCTGCCCGCCCCTATTTCCGACTGGTTCGCGTCCCGCGGCTGGCAGATCCATCCGCACCAGCAGGCGCTTCTGGATCGCGCCGGCAACCCCGCGCTCCTCCTCGTGGCACCGACCGGCGGAGGCAAGACGCTTGCCGGTTTTCTGCCGACGCTTGTCGAATTGACGGGTGGGACGCAGGCCGGCTTGCACACGCTCTACATTTCGCCCCTGAAGGCGCTGGCGGCCGATATCCGTCGCAACCTGACGGTGCCGGCGACGGAGATGGGCCTGCCGATCCGGATCGAGGATCGCACCGGCGACACCTCGCAAGCCAGGCGCCGTCGCCAGCGGGCCGATCCGCCACATATCCTCCTCACGACGCCGGAAAGCCTCGCGCTGCTCCTGAGCTACCAGGACGCGCCGCGCATCTTCGCGGGGCTTTCGCGCGTGATCGTCGACGAGGTCCACGCGCTCGCGGAATCGAAGCGGGGCGACCAGCTCATGCTGTGCCTCGCCCGGCTTTCGCGGCTGGCGCCGGGGCTGCGCCGCGTCGGGCTCTCGGCCACGGTCGAGGATCCCGACGCCATCGCCCGTTTTCTCGCGCGCCACCCGGACCCCTGCGCGATCATTCGTGCCGATCCCGGCCCCGACCCCGATATCGCGATGCTTGAGACCGACACGCCGCCGCCCTGGGCCGGCGGCGGCGGCCGCTACGCGATCCCGGAAGTGCTCGCCGAGATCCGCCGCCACCGCACGACGCTGGTCTTCCACAACACCCGCGCCCAGGCGGAGCTCTTCTTCCGCGACCTCTGGATGGCCAACGAAGAGGGCCTGCCGATCGGCATCCACCACGGCTCGCTCGCCCGCGAGGCGCGCGTGAAGGTCGAGGCGGCGATGGTCGCGGGCGAGTTGCGCGCGGTGGTCTGCACCGGATCGCTCGACCTCGGCATCGACTGGGGCGATGTGGACCTCGTGATCCAGGTCGGCGCGCCGAAGAACGTCAAGCGGCTCGTGCAGCGGATCGGCCGCGCGAACCACCGCTACAACGCGCCGTCGAAGGCGCTGCTGGTACCGGCAAACCGCTGGGAGGTGGTCGAGTGCGAGGCCGCCCTGCAAGCGGTGAAGGCGCATGACCTCGACGGCGACCCACGCGGCCCCGGGCCGCGCGACGTCCTCTGCCAGCACATCCTCATCGCCGCCTGTTCGGGCCCCTTCGACGCGGGCGATCTTTATTCGGAAGTCACCTCCGCCGGCCCCTACGCCGCGCTCACGCGGGCCGGGTTCGACGCCTGCCTCGAGTTCTGCGCCACCGGCGGCTATGCGCTGAAGGCCTATGACCGGTGGCAGCGGCTGATGCGGCGCGACGGTCTCTGGTCCCTGCGCGATCCGCGCGCGAGCCGCGACATCCGCATGAATATCGGCACGATCACCGATACCGAGATGGTCAAGGTGCGCTGGCAGAACCGGCTTGGCGGCCAGCCCCTCGGCGAGGTCGAGGAGGCTTTCGCCGCGACGCTGACACCGGGCGAGACCTTCCTCATCGGCGGCCAGGTGGTGCGCTATGTCGGATTGCGCGAGATGGCGCTGGAGGTGGCCCCGGCCCCCGGCCGGGAACCGAAGATCGCGGTCTATTCCGGCACCAAGTTCTCCACCTCGACGCAGCTTTGCGACCGCATCCTCGCGATGCTCGGGCAGGAGAGTTGGCCCGACCTGCCAGCGTCGACCGCGGAATGGCTGGCGCTTCAGCGCGAGGTCTCGCGCCTGCCCGCACCCGACCGGCTGCTGGTCGAGACCTTCCCGGCCGAGGGCCGGCCGCATCTCTGCGCCTACGGCTTCGCCGGCAAGGCGGCGCAGCAGACGCTCGGGCTGCTCCTGACCAAACGCATGGAGGAGGAAGGGCTGAACCCGCTCGGCTTCGTCGCGACCGATTACGCGACCCTGATCTGGGGGCTCGACGCGGTGCCCGATCCGGCGCCGCTCTTCGACCGGGCGGCATTGCGCGAGGGGCTGGAGGGCTGGCTTGCCGGCAACGCGGTGATGAAGCGGACCTTTCGAAACGTGGCGCTCGTCGCCGGGCTCATCGCGCGCAACCATCCCGGCGCGCGCAAATCGGGACGGCAGGCGACCTTTTCCTCCGACATCCTCTACGACACGCTGCGGCGCTACGATCCGGGCCATCTGTTGCTCGAGGTCACCCGCGAGGAGGCGATGCGCGGGCTCGTCAGCTTCGGCCGGATCGAGGCGATGCTGGACCGCGCCGGAGGCCGGATCGACCTTCTCGCCCTGCCGCGTGTGACGCCCTTCGCGGCGCCCCTGTTCCTCGAGCACGGGCGCGTCCCGGTCGAGGGGGCGGCGCGCGAGCGGCTGATGGATGCGGCGGCGGAGCGGCTGATGGCGGAGGCTGGGCTCGGCTGAGGCGATGGCCGGGGCGGCTGCGTCGACGGCCGGGGGCGCGGCCCCCGGACCCCCCGGGGTACTTGGGCAATGAAGAAGACGGGATTGTTTTTTCATTGGTTGCGGGGCAGGAACGCGGGCATGAGCGCATACGCATTCACTCTTGCAGGCGCGGCGCTGACCGCGCTGCCGTCCGGGGCGCTCCATTGGGCGGACCAAGGTTGCCTGACCGTTTCCGACCTGCATCTCGGGCGTTCCGAACGCTACGCGCGTCGAGCGGGAGCGCTGCTGCCGCCCTACGAGATCGTGGAGACGCTCTCGCGGCTCGATGCCGATCTCGCGGCCACCGGCGCGGGGATGGTGATCTGTCTCGGCGACACGTTCGACGATCTTCGGGCGGCGGAGCTGGGCGAGGCGCATGCGCTCTGGCTCGCGCGGCTGATGGCCGGGCGGCGCTGGGTCTGGATCGAGGGCAACCACGATCCCGGCCCGGTGGGGCTCGGCGGTGAGCACCGGGCGGAGTTGCGGCTCGGGCCGCTAACCTTCCGGCACATCGCCGAGACGGGGGCGGCGGGCGAGGTCTCGGGCCATTACCATCCGAAGGCGCGGCTTGCGGGCCAGGCGCGGCCCTGCTTTCTTGTCGATGACGCGCGGGTAATCCTGCCCGCCTACGGCACCTATACCGGCGGGCTTTCCTGCGATGACCGGGCGCTCGCCGGGCTGATGGCGCCGGGGGCGCTCGCGGTGCTGACCGGCCGTGTCGCGCGGGCGGTACCGATGCCGCGACGGAGGGGGGACGGATGAGCGGGACGGTCGATCCCGGCCGCGAGGCCAAGGTGCGGGCAAGCTTCGCCCGCCAGAACCTGATGGCGACCTTCGGCGCCGAGATCGTCGCGCTCGGGCCCGGCGAATGCCGGATCGAGGCGCCGATCCTTCCCGCCGCGCGCCAGCAGCATGAAGTCGGTCATGCCGGTCTGACCTTTGCCCTCGGCGACAGTGCAGCGGGCTATGCCGCGCTCACGCTGATGCCGGAGGAGGCGGAGGTGATGACGGCCGAGATGAAGATCAACCTCCTCGCCCCCGCGCGCGGCGAGCGGCTCGTCGCCACCGGCCGCGTCGTGAAGGCCGGCCGGCGGCTCACCGTCGTCACCGCCGAGGTCGCGGTAGAGGCGGCGGGCGAGACCCGCCTGATCGCCGTCCTCCAGGGCACGATGGTCGCGGTCATTCCGGGCTGAGAGCGGTGCTCTCAACCGTGGGTGCGCGCCTTCTCCGGATCGTGGAACGGCAGCGGTGCGACGCGGGCGGTGGTGGTGACGCCGTCCGCAATGACCTCGAGGACCGTGCCCTCGGCGATGTCCGCCCGGACATGGCCAAGCGCCAGCGACTTCGCCATCCGGTGCGACCAGCAGGGGCTGTTGATCACCCCCACCTCTTCGCCGCCGAGCGCCAGCGTGCCGGCGAGCATGTCGCCGTGATCGACAATAAGCCCGACATTGCGGATCCTCTCGTGCCCCTTCGCGGCCATCAGCGCCGCGCGCCCCCGGAACTCCGGTTTCGTCGCGCTTACCGTGAAGCCGAGCCCGACCTCCCAGGGTGTATGGGCCTCGGTCATGTCGTAGCCGTAGAAAAGGAGCCCCGCCTCGATTCTGACCTTGTCGAGCGCGGTGAAGGAGCAGGGCATCACCCCCGCCTCGACGAGCCGGTCCCAGATCGCGCCAGCCACCTCGGCGCGGGCGAAGATCTCGTAGCCGCGCTCGCCGGAATAGCCGGTGCGCGAGATCCGGCAGTCATGGCCGAAAAGCCGGGTCGGCATGTGCTGGAAATAGCCGAGCGCGCCGAGGTCATCCGGCGAGGCCGCGTCGAGGATGTCGAGCACCTTTGGCCCCTGCACCGAGATGTCGTGGAGGTCGTCGTCGAGCGCGAAGGTCACGTCGCGCCCTGCGGCCGAGGCCGCAAGCAGCGCCATCGTGTCGCCCGAGCCGTGGACGATCATCCATTCGCCGCCGTTGTTGGACACGATCGCATCGTCGGCCATCGTGCCCGCTTCGGTCAGGACCGAGAGATAGGCCGACCGGCCGGGCTCGATCCGCGAGATGTCGCGGGTCGTGAGATGATCGAGCACCGAAGCGGCCTCCGGCCCGCGCACGAAGACCTTCTTCAGGGGCGACATGTCGAACATGCCGGCCGCCTCGCGCACCGCGTCGTGCTCAGCCTCGGGGTCGGTCGCGTAGGTCCAGGCGGTGCCCATCCCGTTCCAGTCCTCGAGCCCCGACCCGAGCGCGCGGTGGCGCTCGGCAAGGACGGAGGTTCGGCTGAGGGGTGCGGTCATGGGGATATCCTTTCGGGGTCAGTACCATTCGTCCGGCAACGCCGTCTTGCGGCGGGCCACATAGTCGTCGAGCGCCTCGGCAATGGCAGGATCCATCGGCGGCGCCTCGTAGGCCGCGAGCATCGCCTTCCAGCGGTCGTTGGCGCGTTCCTCGGCGGTGCGGCAGCCGGCCTCGACCCAGCTCTCGTAGGGGCCGGCCTCGGCGATGTCGGGCATGTGGTTGGCAGTCGCGAAATGCCGCATCGTGTGGCTGGTGGAGAGGAAGTTCTGCCCCGGCCCGGCCTCATGGTAGCTCTCGCGGGTGAGCGTGTCGGCGGAGACCTCCATCCCCGAGGCGAGCGTCAGCATCGCCCCGCAATGGTCGAGATCCATGACGAATTTCTCGTAGCCCATGGTCAGCCCGCCCTCGAGCCAGCCGGCCGCGTGCCAGACCTGGTTCGCGCCGGACATGACCGTCGCCCACATCGCCGAGGCGCTGTCCTGCATCGCCTGGCCATCGGGCGAATTGGCCGCCGTGATCTGCCCGCCGCCGGAGCGCACCGGCACCCCGAGCCGCCGCGCGAGCTGGCCGAGCGCCATCGTCACGAGATTGCCCTCGGGCGTGCCGAAGGTCAGCGCGCCGGACTTGAGGCTCATCGTGTTGTGGAAGCTGCCGTAGACCACCGGGCAACCGGGCCGGACGAGCTGCGCGAGCGCGATCCCGGCCATCGCCTCGGCATGGGTCTGGGCGGCGACGGCGGCGGGCGTCACCGGCCCCATCGCGCCGCCGAAGATCGCCGGCGAGACGCAGACGCATTGCCCGGCCGCCGCATAGCTGCGCAGCGCCCCCGTCATCGTCTCGTCGAAGACCAGCGGCGAGTTGACGTTGATGTTGCCCTGCATCACCGCGTGCTCCGCGACCGTATCGGCGCCGTAGGCGATCCGCGCCATCTCGATCGAGTCCTCGGCGCGCGATACCGAGGTCACGGCGCCCATGAAGGGCTTCGCCGACAGCGTCAGATGGGCGTGCACCATGTCGAAATGGCGCTTGTTGACGGGAATGTCGGTCGGCTCGCAGACGGTGCCGCCGGAGTGATGAAGCCAGGGCGACATCCAGGCTAGCTTCACGAAGTTGCGGAAATCCTCGATCGTCGCGTAGCGCCGGCCACGGTCGAGATCGGTCACGAAAGGCGAGCCGTAGCCCGGCATCAGCACGAGGTGATCGCCGCCGAGGACTACCGAGTGGCGCGGATCGCGGGCGTGGAGCGTGAATTCTGCCGGCGCAGTGGCGCAGAGCGCGCGCGCCTGACCGGGCTGGAACCGCACCCGCTCGCCCTTCACCTCGCAACCTGCCGCCGCAAAGAGCCGCAGCGCCTCCGCGTCGCCGCGAAAGTCGATGCCGATCTCGGCGAGGATCCAGTCGGCCTGTTCCTCGAGTTGGGCGAGCGCCTCCTCGCCGAGAAGCTTGTAGGCCGGGATCCGGCGTAGAAAGAGGCCCGCCCCGGTCGCCGCGATGTTGCCCGCAGCCCGCCGGGCGCGGCCGCCGCGCCGCCGCTCGGGACCGGTATCGGAGGTTGCCGGCGCTTCATGGGTCAACACGGTTCGCCTCTTGGCTGGATCGCCGGATGCGGAATTGCCCGGATACGTCCATAGAAAAGGCCAGTTCAGCAAATCGACAAGCGAATTGATTTGCTCTTGTCGTATAGTTTTTCTATACGCAAAAGATGCGGTTCCGCCATTACGACAGCCTGCGCATTTTCGCCACCGTCGCGCGTCATGCGAGCTTCGCCGCCGCTGCCGAGGAGCTCAACCTCACCAAGGGCGCGGTGAGCCACCAGATCCGCGGGCTCGAGGACGTGCTCGGGTTCGCGCTCTTCACGCGCCTGCCGCGCGGCATCGCTCCAACGACCAAGGGGCAGGAACTGGCGGCCACGCTCAAGGCCGCCTTCGACACGGTCGAGGCGCGAATCGCCGATCTGCGCGAGGCGCCCGAAAGGCCGGTGACGGTCGGCGTGACGACCTACTTCGCCTCGCGCTGGCTCTCGCCACGGCTGATGACCTTCCTTGAGGCCCATCCGCGGGTCCGCATCCGCATCCAGCCGATGGTCGACCTGACCGAACTGCAGGGCGAGGGCATCGACCTCGCGATCCGTTGGGGCCGGGGCGACTGGAACGACGTGGCGATCCGCCCGCTCTTTCGCTGTCCTGCCTTCGCCACCGGAGCACCCGCAGCGATGGCACTCGTGCGCGAGGCGGGGCTCGCTGCCGCGCTCGGGCGGCTCACACTGCTCGCCGACCGCTCCGGCAGCGCCGCCTGGGCCGACTGGCACCGCGCCGCCGGCCTGCCCTTCGCCGCGCGGAGCGCGGTCCTGACCGTCGCCGACCCGAACGTGCGCGTCCAGGCAGTGATCGACGGCCAGGGAATCGCGCTCAACGACGCGCTGGTGCAGCCGGAGATCGACGCCGGCCGGCTCTGCCGCCTGTCGGAGCATGCCCTTGATGATTATGGCTATTTCCTCGCCTATGAGGCGGGAACGCTGGCAAATCCGGACGTCGCGGCCTTCGCAGACTGGCTGATCGCGGCGGCGGAGCGAGGATGATGTCTGTCTGGAGGAGAAGTGGTGGCGAGGGGGGGACTCGAACCCCCGACCCCGTGATTATGAGTCACGTGCTCTAACCAGCTGAGCTACCTAGCCACTGCGCGGGCTAGGTATGCCAGCCCCCGCGCCCCGTCAAGGGCGAATCTCGGCCCTCACACACCATGATAGTCGCGGTACCAGGCGACGAAGGCCGCCATCCCGGTACGGATGTCGGTTTCCGGCCCGTAGCCGGTGAGGCGCCGCATCAGGCTGTTGTCGGCCCAGGTCGCCCTTACGTCGCCCTTCTGCATCTCCATCAGGTTGCGTTTCGCCGGTTTGCCCGCCGCGGCCTCGATCGCCGCGATGAAATCTCCGAGCGCCACCTTCTCGCCGTTGCCGATATTGACCACACGCCACGGCGCCACCGGCGACAGGCTGTCGCCCTCCGCGATATCTTCGGGGGCGGCGGGCCGCTCGGGCACGGCGTCGATCAGGAGCCGCACGCCGCGTACCAGATCCGTCACGTAGGTGAAGTCGCGGTACATCTGGCCGTGACCGTAGACGTCGATCGGATCGCCCGCGAGAATCGCCTTGGTGAACTTGAACGGCGCCATGTCCGGGCGCCCCCAGGGGCCGTAGACGGTGAAAAACCGGAAGCAGGTCGTCGGCAGGTTGTAGAGATGCGCCCAGGAATGGCTCAGCGCCTCGGTCGCCTTCTTGGTCGCGGCATAGAGCGACACCTGCGTATCCGCCTTGTCGGTCTCGCGGTAGGGCATCTCGGTATTGGCACCGAAGACCGAGGAGGTCGAGGCGAGAAGCAGGTGCTTCACGCCAAGGTCACGCGCGGCCTCCATCACGTTGAACGTGCCCTCGATATTGGAGGAAAGGTAGCTTCGCGGCGCCTCGAGGCTGTAGCGCACGCCGGCCTGGGCGGCGAGGTGGACGACGACATCGGGCTTGAACGCGGCCATGTCCGCCACGAGCGCCGCGCCGTCCTCAAGCATGCATTCGGTGAAGCCGAAGCCCGGTGTCTGCAGCAGGATGCCTAGACGCGCCCGCTTCAGCGCCACGTCGTAATAGTCGGTCATCCCGTCCATGCCGTGAACCCGGATCCCCTCGTCGAGCAGGAGCTTCGCGAGATGGAAGCCGATGAAGCCGGCCGCCCCGGTGATGTAGACGCGCATGCTGTCCTCCCTGCCCTCGCGCGATGAATAGCCGGTCGGCGCGCGGGGGCCAAGGCCGGGCATCGCCAAATCCCGCGCGCCGCGTTAGGGAGAGCGGGAAAGGAGCCCCGATGCAGCCCCAGATTCCGCTCACCCGCGACCTCGTCCTGATCGGCGGCGGCCATACCCACGCGCTGGTGCTGCGGATGTGGGGGATGCGGCCCCTGCCCGGCGTCCGGCTGACGCTGATCAACCCGGCGCCGACCGCGGCCTATTCCGGCATGCTGCCCGGCCATATCGCCGGGCATTACCCGCGCGAGGCGCTGCAGATCGACCTGGTGCAGCTCGCCCGCCACGCCGGGGCGCGGCTCATCCTCGGCCGCGCCGCGGGGATCGACCGGGAATCAGGCCGGGTGATCGTGCCGGGGCGGCCCGACGTCGCCTACGACGTCGCCTCGATCGACATCGGCATCACCGCCGAGATGCCACGCCTGCCGGGCTTTTCCGACTTCGCAGTGCCGGCGAAGCCGCTCGACGCCTTTGCTGACCGCTGGGAGGCCTATGTGCTCCAGCTTCCCGCCGGCGCGTCGGGGGCCAGGGTCGCCGTGGTCGGCGCTGGCGTCGCCGGGGTCGAACTGGCGCTCGCCGCCCGCCACCGGCTCGGGCCGGAGGCTTCGGTCACGCTCGTTGAGCGCAATCACGCGCTCGCCGCGGTCGGCGCCGGAGCGGGCCGGGCGCTCCGGGCGCATCTCGACCGCGCCCGGATCACCCTGATCGAGCAAATGCCCGCCGCGGCGGTGGAGCCCGACGGCGTGCGGCTCGCGGACGGCCAGCTCGTCCCGGCCGATTTCGTGATCGGCACCGCCGCGGCGCGAGCCCCAGGCTGGCTCGCCACGACCGGGCTGCCGCTGCGGGACGGTTTCGTGACGGTCGATCCGATGCTGCGATCGACCGGCGACAGGTCAATTTTCGCGGCAGGCGACATCGCGCATCTGTCCCACGCGCCGCGCCCGAAGGCCGGGGTCTTCGCCGTGCGCCAGGCGCCGGTGCTCCTGCACAATCTCGACGTCGCGCTCACCGGCACCGGGCGGATGCGGCGCTACCGGCCGCAATCGGACTATCTCAAGCTCATCTCCACCGGATCGAAGCACGCGGTCGCCGACAAGTGGGGACTGCCCGTGGACGGCGCCTGGCTCTGGCGCTGGAAGGACCGGATCGACCGTCGTTTCATGGCGAAGTTCCACGATCTGCCCAAGATGACCCCGCCACCCCTGCCCGCGCGCGTCGCGGCAGGGGTGCGCGAGGAGCTTGGCCGCGGCAAGCCGCTCTGCGGCGGCTGCGGCGCCAAGGTCGGCCAGGCCGATCTCAGGGCCGCGCTCGCAGGCCTGCCCGCGCCGCACCGGCCCGACGTGATCTCGGGCCCCGGCGACGATGCGGCGGTGCTCGCCCACGGCAAGGGCCAGCAGGTGATCACCACCGACCATGTCCGCGCCTTCACCGAGGATCCCTGGCTTCTGGCGCGGATCACCGCGGTTCACGCGATGGGCGATGTATGGTCGATGGGCGCGCGGCCGCAGGCGGCGCTGGCGCAGGTGATCCTGCCGCGCATGTCGCCGCGGCTGCAGGCCGAGACGCTGCGCGAGATCATGGCGGCGGCGGCCGAGACCTTCGGCGCCGAGGGTGCCGATGTCGTCGGCGGCCATACGAGCCTCGGCGCCGAGCTGACCGTCGGGTTCACCGTGACCGGCCTGTCTGCGGAGCCCGCGCTCGCCCAGGCCGGCGCGCGGCCCGGCGACTGGCTGATCCTGACCAAGCCGATCGGCACCGGCGTGATCCTCGCCGCTGAGATGACCCGCGCCGCGCCTGGCGGCGTGGTGGCGGGCGCGCTGGCCTCGATGGCGCGCAGTCAAGGCGCGGCGGCGCGGATCCTCGGCCCCGAGGCCCATGCGATGACCGACATCACCGGATTCGGACTCGCCGGCCACCTGATGACGATGCTCGAGGCCTCGGGCACCGCCGCGCGGATCTCGCTCCGCCATGTTCCGCTCCTGCCCGGCGCCGAGGCGCTCGCGGCGGCGGGGCACGGATCGACGCTCCTGCCCGCGAACCGCGCGGTGATGGCGCGGATGTTCCTGACCGAAAACCCGCGCGCCGATCTGCTCTTCGATCCGCAGACGGCGGGCGGCCTTCTGGCCGCAGTGCCGGCCGCGGCGGCGATGGATCTTGTCCGTCGGCTGCGCGACGCGGGCGAGCCGGCGGCGGTCATCGGTGAGCTGACCGAGGGTCCGGCCTTCCTGACGGTCGAGGACTGATCCATCGGAGCGCCCGTTCCGGGCGCAAGTGATCTCTCGCGCCCGTCGCCAGGGCGACGGGCACTCGGGCGGGGTCAGTCCCGCGCGGATCCCGTGAGCCTGCGCGCGGCCGCGGCCACCCCGCTTGCGAGCGAGCGCAGCGCATCCGGGGCGAGGCTCGGGGTCTCGACCAGCGCCTCGCGCTCGGGCGCGAACCGGGCGCGGTGCTTTTCGTAGCGCGGGTCGTAGTGGCGCTCCATCAGGTCGCGCGCGAGGTCGGGATAGGCGCCCTGCCCCGCGAGCCCGAGCCAGGTCTCGATCACCTCGGCGGCGTGGACCGGCCGGAGCCGTTCCACCACCGCGGCGAGCCTTGCGGGATCGTCGGTCACGTCGGCATAGGCGCGCGCGAGGTAGTCCGCCCGCGCCACCAGCGGCGCCGATATCCGCACGCGCGGCGCGGCGCACATCGCCGCCCAGAGCTGCTTTGGCACCGCGAGATTGCCGACGCGCGAGCTTTCGGCCTCCACCACCACCGGCCGAACCGGATCGAGACCCGCAAGCGCGGTCGCGAGCCGCCCCTCGAACGCCTTCTGCGAGGGCTGGCCGCCGGGCATGTCGCCAAAGAGCGAGCCACGGTGGTTGGCGAGCCCCTCAAGGTCGATCACCTGCAGCCCCTCAGCCGCGAGGAGCCCGAGAACCTCGGTCTTGGCCGAGCCGGTATTGCCGTCGAGCACGACGACCGGCGCCCGGACGGGGCGCTCCTGCAGCTCCTCGACCACGAGCTTGCGCCAGGCCTTGTAGCCGCCCTCGACCAGTTCCACCCGCCAGCCGACCTGGCCGAGGATCGTCGCGAAGGAGCCAGACCGCTGACCGCCGCGCCAGCAATAGACGAGCGGACGCCAGCCGCCCGGCATGTCGGCCAGAGGCCCTTCGAGATGGCGCGCGGCGTTTCGCGCCACGAGGGCGGCCCCGAGCTTGCGGGCGCGGAAGGGCGAGTTCTGCTTGTAGATCGTCCCGACGCGGGCGCGTTCGGCATCGTCGAGCACCGGAAGGTTGATCGCGCCCGGCAGGTGGTCCTCGGCATATTCCGAGGGGGAGCGCACGTCGATCACCGCGTCGAAATCGAACGCGGCCACTTGGGCAAGGGAGGTGAGCGTCAGCGCCATGGCCCCTCATAGCGCCCCCGGCGCTGCGCCGGAAGGGGTGTGATCAGTAGACCATCACCGGCGCGCCGAGCGCGACGCGGTCGTAAAGATCGACGACATGGGAATTGACCATGCGGATGCAGCCGTTCGACACCGATCGTCCGATCGAGTTCGGCTCGGTCGTGCCGTGGATGCGGATCGCAGTGTCATGGCCATTCTGGAAGAGATAGAGCGCCCGCGCGCCCAAAGGATTGTTCGGCCCGCCCGGCATGCCCTCGGCATATTTCGCGTAAGCGGCGGGATTGCGCTCGATCATCTCCGGCGTCGGCTTCCAGCTCGGCCATTCGACCTTGCGCCCGACCACCGCCTGGCCGCGATAGACGAGCTCCGCCTTGCCGACCGCGACGCCGTAGCGGACCGCCCAGCCGGGCTTGGCGATGAAATAGAGGAAATGCTGCGACGAGAGCACGTGGATCGAGCCCGGCACGAAGCTGCGCTTGACGCGCATCACGATGGGGTAGAACTCTGGCGCGATGGTCAGGCCGGGGACCGGCTGGGCAGGCGCCGCGGGCGCCTGTCCCGTTGCGGCGCGTGCGGCCGGTGGCAGGGCGGCGAGCATCCCCGCGGCCAGGGCTCCGGTCACAAGCGCACGACGGTCAGGCATAGTCTCGTTCTCCTCTGCAGCGCCCCCGCGCGAGGCCGCATCCACCAGTCTAACCCAGATTTGTCCTTTTCGATCTGTTTTTTCCGAAGAATCTGGCCGTGTTAGGGCGCGAATATGCCATCCTCGGACCTGTGCGTGCCCGATCCGCCGGCCTTCTATTGCGCCAGATCAATGACGCGGCCCGCGTGCCGGGCGATAGGATCGCAAAGGACAAGCCATGGCCCCGCCCGTCTTCAGAACCGAGAACCTCACCAAGGTCTACGACACCGGCAAGGTGAAGGTCCACGCCCTCGCCGGCGTCGATCTGGAGCTTTACGAGGGCGAGCTGACGGTCCTGCTCGGCCCCTCCGGCTCGGGCAAGTCGACGCTTCTGAACATCCTCGGCGGGCTCGACACCGCGACCTCGGGCCGGGTCTGGTTCCGCGATCTGGAGCTCACCGGGATGGGCGACCGCCAGCTCACCGCCTACCGGCGCGACCATGTCGGCTTCGTCTTCCAGTTCTACAACCTCGTCGCCTCGCTCACCGCGCGCGAGAATGTCCAGCTCGTCACCGATGTCTCGAAGCACCCGATGCGCCCGGCCGAGGCCCTCGCGCTCGTCGGGCTCGAACCGCGGCTCGACCATTTTCCGGCCGAGCTTTCGGGTGGCGAGCAGCAGCGGGTGGCGATCGCGCGGGCCATCGCCAAGCGGCCCGAAGTGCTCCTTTGCGACGAACCGACCGGCGCCCTGGACAGCAAGACAGGCGTCCAGGTGCTCGAGGCGCTTCAGCGCGTGAACGACGAGCTCGGAACCGCGACCGTGGTGATCACCCACAACGCGATGATCCGGAAGATGGCGCACCGGGTCCTCCGCTTCCAGGACGGCCGCATCTCCTCGGTCGAGACCAATGACACCCGCCTCGCGCCCTCGGAGATCGAATGGTGATGCACGCGCTCGACCGCAAGCTCCTGCGCGACTTCTTCCGCCTCTGGGCGCAGGTTCTCGCGATCTCGATGGTGCTGGCCTGCGGGGTCGCGGCGCTGTTGACCTCGTTCGGCATGTACCAGGCGCTCGGCGACAGCCGCGACGCCTATTACGGGCGCAACCGTCTCGCCGATCTTTGGGCGCCGGCGCGGCGCGCGCCGATGTCGCTCCTGCCCGAGATCGCCGCGATCCCCGGCATCCGCACCGCCGAGGCGCGGACCGAGGGCATGGTGATGCTCGACCTGCCGGGGCGCGAGGAGGTCGCGGTCGGCCAGATCCTCTCGCTGCCCGCCTCGGGGGAGCCGCTCCTCAACCTGCCGATCCTGCGCTCGGGCCGCCTGCCCGACCCCGATGCCGAGGCCGAGGTCGCGGTCAACGAGCCCTTCGCGCTCGCCAACGGCTACCGGCCCGGCGACCGCTTCTCGGCCAACCTGAACGGCGCGCGGCGCGAGCTCACGATCACCGGAACCGTGCTCTCGCCCGAATTCATATACGCGCTCGGCCCCGGCGCGCTGATGCCCGACAAGGAGGGCTTCGCGGTCATCTGGATGCCCGAACGCGCGGTGCAGGCCGCCTTCGACATGTCGGGCGCCTTCAACAGCGTGACCATCGCGCTCTATGCCGGCGCGAGCGAGGCCGAGGTGATCGACCGGCTCGACGCCCTGCTCGACCCCTATGGCGGCACCGGCGCCTATGGCCGCGACCGCCAGATCTCCGACAGTTTCGTCTCCTCCGAGATGGACCAGCTCTGGACCATGACGGTCGTGCTACCGCCGATCTTCTTCGGCGTCGCCGCCTTCCTCGTGAACATGGTGCTCGGCCGCATCGTGGCGCTCGAACGCTCAGAGATCGGGCTCCTGAAGGCTCTGGGCTATTCCAACACCGCGATCGCGATGCACTACCTGATGCTCGCCGGGCTGACGGCGGTGGTCGGCATCCTCGTCGGCTGGGGCTTCGGTGCCTGGATGGCGCACGGGCTCGCCACGCTCTACGCCGATTTCTTCAACTTCCCCTACCTGATCTTCCGCGGCTCCTGGACGGTCTACGCGATCTCCGGTCTGATCGGCCTCGGCTCGGCCGCCTTCGGCGCGCTCAGGGTGGCGCTGAAGGCCGCGCGCCTGCCGCCAGCCGTCGCGATGCAGCCACCCGCGCCGCCGCGCTTCCGCCGCGGGCTCATCGACCGGATCATGGCCCGCCTGCGCCTCTCGCAGCCGGCGATGATGATCCTGCGCAACCTCGTGCGCTGGCCGATCCGCGCGGCGGCAAGTGCCCTCGGCCTCTCGATGGCCGTCGCCGTCCTCGCCGCGGCGAGCTTCTTCGACGACGCGCTCGACAAGATGCTCGACACCACCTTCGGCCTCGCCAACCGGCAGGATGTCGTGCTGATGTTCACCGAGGACCTGCCCGAGATCTCGCTCGACGAGTTGCGCAGCCTGCCCGGCGCCATGCAGATCGAGGGGCAGTTGAGCGAGGCGGTGATCCTCCGCAACGGCCATCTCGAAAAGCACACCGGAATCGAGGCGCGCCGCCCCGATTCCGATCTCTCGCGCGTCGTCACCGACGCGGGCCGCGTCACCGCGGTGGCGCCCGGCGGGCTCGTCCTCACCGAGCGGCTCGCCGAGCAGCTCGGCCTCGCCATCGGCGATCCCGTCGAGGTCGAGTTCCTGTCGGGCCGCCGCGAGACAGTGTCGCTGCCACTCCACGCGACGATCCCGCAATACATCGGCCTCGGCGCCTATGCCGATTTCGAGACGCTGAACGCGATCCGCCGCCAGGCGCCGCGCGTCTCGGTCGCCAACGTGACGATCGACGAGGCCCACAGGGCCGAATTCCACCGCGCGCTCAACGAGATGCCGGCGCTCGCCGGGACGGCCATGCTCACCGACATGCTGCGCTCGTTCAAGGACACGATCCAGAAGAACATCGACATCACCGCGACGGTCTACATCGTCATCGCCGTCTTGATCACGGTGGGCGTCACCTACAACGGCGCCCGCATCCAGCTTTCCGAACGCGCCCGCGAACTGGCGAGCCTGCGGATCCTCGGCTTCTCGCGCGGCGAGGTCTCCTTCATCCTCGTCGGAGAGACGATGGTGCTCGCGCTCCTCGCCCAACCCTTCGGCTGGCTCGCCGGCATGGGCATCGCCTGGGCCTTCACCCAGGGCGTGACGAGCGACCTCTACGAGATCCCCTTCGTGATCGTCCCCTCCACCTTCGCCCGCGCGAGCCTGATCGTGCTCGTCACCGCGCTCGTCTCGGCGCTCATCGTGCGCCGCCGCATCGACAGGCTCGACCTCGTCGCGGTCATGAAAACAAGGGAGTGACCCATGGCTCTGCAACCGCGCCACTACATCATCGGCCTCATCGGCGCCGCGACGCTGGCCGGGCTCGGCTGGATCGGTTTCCGGACCGAGCCGGTGCCGGTCGACATCGCTGACCTTGCACGCGGGCCGATGCTGGTCACCGTGAATGCCGACGGCGAGACCCGGATCCATGACGTCTTCGATGTCGCGACCCCGATCTTCGGCACCGCGCGCCGGGCGCCAGTGGAGGTCGGTGACCCTGTGATCGCGGGCGAAACGGTGGTCGCGGTGGTCGAGCCGGCGGCTCCGGCCCTCCTCGACGCGCGCTCACGCCAGCAGGCCCAGGCCGCAGTTCAGGAGGCCGAGGCGGCGCTCCGCTTCGCCGAGGCGCAGCTCCTCCAGACCGAGGAGGAACTCGCCCACGCGCAGAGCCAGTACGACCGCGCCCAGACGCTGGCCGAGCGCGGCGTCACCTCGCTGACCCAGCTCGAGGATGCGGCCCAGATCCTCTCGATCCGCCTCGCCGCGCGCGAGGCCGCGCAGTCGAATGTCGCGATGTCGACCAGCGCCCTGCGACGCGCCCGCGCCGCGCTAATCGAGCCGGGCGCGGCCTCCGGCCCCGGCGAGCAATGCTGCATCACGCTCCGTGCGCCGATCACCGGCACGGTGCTGTCGGTCGACATTGTCAGTGAGCGGCCGGTCCTCGCCGGCACGAGGCTCGTCTCGCTCGGCCGCACCGACGATCTGGAGATCGTCGCCGACCTTCTCTCGGCCGATGCGGTGGGCCTCGAACCCGGCGTCCGCGCCATCGTCGAACGCTGGGGCGGCCCGGTGCCGCTCGAGGCGACTCTGCGGCGGGTTGAACCATCGGCGCGTACCAAGGTCTCCGCCCTCGGAATCGAGGAGCAGCGCGTCGACGCGATCTTCGACATCACCAGCCCGCCCGAGAAGCGCAAGGGGCTCGGCGACGGCTTCGCGGTCTATCTGCGCATCGTCACCTGGGAAGGCGCCGACGTGCTACAGGTGCCGCTTTCGGCGCTCTTCCGCCGGGAGGGCCAGTGGGCGGTGTTCCGCGAGATGGACGGCGGCGCCCGCCTGACCCCGGTCACGATCGGCCGCCGGAACGGCACCGCGGCCGAGGTGACCGAGGGCCTCGCCCCCGGCGACCGGGTGATCCTGCACCCCTCCGACGCCATCGCCGAGGGCACGCCGGTCACCGATCGCGGCGCACCCTGAGCGGACGGTCCTGCGGCGACGCGCGCGTTTGACTTTCCCCGCTCCGCCCCACATCTATCGGCGGAAGGAGGCTCCATGACCACCCACACCACCTTCACCGTCGAGGGCATGAGCTGCGCCTCCTGCGTCGGCCGCGTCGAGCGCGCACTGAAAGCCGTGCCGGGCGTCGAGGACGCGCAGGTGAACCTCATCGCCAGCACCGCGAGCGTCGACTACGACGGCACCGATGCGGTGACGCTCGCCGCGGCGCTCAAGGTGGCGGGCTACCCGGCCACGGAGATCGAGACCCGGCTCGAGGTCGAGGGCATGACCTGTGCCTCCTGCGTCGGTCGGGTCGAACGGGCCCTGAAGTCCGTTCCGGGCGTCGCGGAGGCCGAGGTCAACCTCGCCACCCAGTCGGCCCGCATCCGCTACACCTCCGGCACCACGACGCCCGAGGCGCTCGCCGCCGCCGTCACCGCCGCCGGTTACACGGCGAAGCCGGCCCTCAAAGCAGCACCTTCGGGCGACCGTCAGGCCGACGAGGCCGCAAAACTCCGCCGCGCCGTCGCGATCTCGGCCGTGCTCGCGGTCCCGGTCGTCGTGCTCGCGATGGGCACCCACATGGTGCCCGCCTTTCACCACTGGATCATGGGAACGCTCGGCGAAGCCAATTCCTGGCGCATCCAGTTCGTTCTGACCGCGGCGATCCTCCTCGGCCCCGGCTTCCTCTTCTTCCGCCACGGCATTCCCGCGCTCCTGCGCGGCGCGCCCGAGATGAACTCGCTCGTGGCGCTCGGCAGCCTCGCCGCCTTCGCCTATTCCGCGGTCGCGACCTTCGCCCCCAGCCTTCTCCCCGAGGCCGCGCGCGGCGTCTATTACGAGGCCGCCGCCACCATCGTCACGCTGATCCTGCTCGGCCGGCTCCTCGAGGCCCGCGCCAAGGGCCAGGCCGGCGAGGCGATCCGGCGGCTCATCGGTCTGCGTCCCGAAACAGCGCGGGTCGAGCGCGACGGCGGCGTCGAGGACGTGCCGGTCGAGGATCTCGCCCCCGGCGACATCATCCGCCTCGCACCCGGCGAACGCGTCGCGGTCGACGGCATCGTGACCGCGGGGCATGGCTGGATCGACGAATCCATGCTCACCGGCGAACCCGCCCCGGTCGAAAAGGCCGCGGGCGCCCCGGTCACCGGCGGCACCGTGAACGGCGCCTCCGCCCTCAGCTTCCGCGTCACCGCCACCGGCGCCGATACCGTCCTCGCCCGGATCATCGCCATGGTCGCCGACGCGCAGGGCGCGAAACTCCCGGTCCAGGCGCTCGTCGACCGGATCACGCTCTGGTTCGTCCCCGCGGTGATGGCGCTCGCGGCGCTCTCCTTTCTCACCTGGCTCCTCGTCGGCCCCGCCCCCGCGCTCACCCATGCGCTCGTCGCCGGAATCTCGGTGCTGATCATCGCCTGCCCCTGCGCGATGGGGCTCGCCACCCCGGTCTCTATCCTTGTCGGCACCGGCCGCGGCGCCGAGTTCGGCCTCCTCTTTCGCCGCGGCGACGCGCTGCAGCGGCTCTCCGAGGCGCGCATCGTCGCCTTCGACAAGACCGGCACCCTGACCGAGGGCACGCCGCGCCTCACCGACCTGATCCCGGCGAACGGCTTCGATGCCGACACTGTCCTCGCCCTCGCGGCCGGCGCCGAGGCGCGCTCCGAACACCCGCTCGCCCGCGCGATCCTCGCCGAGGCCGAGGCGCGCGGCCTCACCCCGCCCGAGGCGGAGACCGCCACGGCCCTGCCCGGCCGCGGCCTCACCGCACGCGTGGGCGGCCACGACCTCCTCATCGGCAACGCCCGCGCGCTCGTCGAGGCCGGGGTCGACGCGGCCCCGCTCGTCCCCGAGACCGCGCGCCTCGCCGCCGAGGCCAAGACCCCGATCCTGATCGCCGTCGACGGAAGGCCGGCCGCGCTCCTCGCGGTCGCGGACCCGGTCAAACCGGGTGCCAGGGCGGCGATCGCCGCGCTCCACGAGATGGGCGTGAAGACGGCGATGATCTCCGGCGACGCCAAGGCCACGGCAGAGGCCATCGCCGCCGACCTCGGCATCGACCATGTCGAGGCCGAGGTCCTGCCCGAAGGCAAGGTCGCAGCCCTCGAATCCCTCAAGTCGCAAGGTACGACCGCCTTCACCGGTGACGGCATCAACGACGCCCCCGCCCTCGCCGCCGCCGATATCGGCATCGCCATGGGCACCGGCACCGATGTCGCGATCGAGGCCGCCGAGGTCGTGCTGATGACCGGCGACCCCGGCGCGGTCGCGGACGCGGTCCGGCTCTCGCGCACGACGATGCGCAACATCCGCCAAAACCTCTTCTGGGCCTTCGGCTACAACGTGCTGCTGATCCCGGTCGCCGCCGGCCTCCTCTACCCGGTGAACGGCATGCTGCTCTCGCCGATGCTCGCCGCCGCCGCGATGGCCCTCTCCTCGGTCTTCGTGGTGACGAACGCGCTCCGGCTCCGCCGCGCCGGCCCCTGGCGACAAAGACAGGCCTGATCCTTCTTCATTGCCGAAATACCCCGCGGGGTCCCGGGGGGCGGCGCCCCCCCGGCCTCGCCGTCAGTCCCGCGCCCGCAGGACCTGCGCCGGCCGCGCCGCCAGCGGCCGGAGCGCGAAGAGAAGCCCCGCGACCAGCGTCGCCAGCGCCCCGCCGACAACGATGGACAGGGCCGAGACCGGCTCGAAGCGGAACGCCCCCTCCATCACGAAGACCATCACCGCCCAGCCCGCACCGGCGCCGAACCCGACGGCCACCAGCCCCGCCGCCGCCCCCATCAGCGCCGAACGGAGCGCGAAGCTCCTCAGCACCAGCCCGCGCGTCGCCCCGAGCGTCTTTAGCACCGCGGCCTCGAAGACCCGCGCCCGCTCGCCCGCCGCCGCCGCACCGACGAGCACCACGACCCCGGTCAGAAGCGTCACCCCGGCGGCGATCGCGGTGGCCCGGGCGATCGCCGCCAGCGCCTCGGAGACCCGGTCGACCACGTCGCGGACCCGGATCGCGGTGATGTTGGGATAGACCGAGGCGAGATCGCGCAGGATCGCCGCCTCGGCGGACGGATCGGCATGGACGGTGGCGATCCAGCTGTGCGGCGCGCCGGCGAGCGCCGCGGGGTTCATCGACATCACGAAGCCGATGCCGCCGGTGCCGAAATCCACCTCGCGGAACGAGGTGATCCCGGCCTCGATGTCGCGGCCAAGGACGTTCACCGTCACTCGGTCGCCGAGCCTCAGGCCGATCTCCTCGGCCTCCTCGCGCGCGAAGCTCATCTGCGGCGGCCCGGCGTAATCCTCCGGCCACCACGCCCCCGCCACGATCCTCGTGCCCTCCGGAGGTACCGCCGCATAGGTCAGACCGCGATCGCCCCGCACCACCCAGTGATCGCCCGCCACCTCGCGCGCGTCACGGCCATTGATCTCCGTCACCACGCCCCTCAGCATCGGCGCGGCCTCGACCTTCGTCACCGCCCGGTCGCCGTCGAGCCGGGCCCGGAAGCCCTCGATCTGGTCGGGCTGGATGTCGACGAAGAAATAGGACGGCGCCACCTCCGGCAGGTCCTCGGCGATGGCGCCCCTGAGATTGGCGTCGATCTGGCCGACGGCGGCGAGGACCGAGAGCCCGAGCCCAAGCGACAGCACCACCGCCCGCGCCTCCTCGCGCGGTCCGCCGATGGCCGAGAGCGCGAGCCTGAGCGCCGGGCGCCCGCGCGCGCGCTTGCCCATCCGCCGGGCGATCCGGCTGAGCGCGAAGGCCGCCAGGGCGAGCACGACAAGCGCCGCCGCGACGCCGCCGAGCGTCCAGAGCGCGAGGGTCGGCACGCCGGACAGCGACGTGGCCACGACGACCAGAAGACCGGCGATGGATGCCAGCACGAGCCCCAGCCGCCAGCCCGGCCATTGCCGCCGCCCTGGCCCGAGATCGCGGAAAAGCGCCGCCGCCTTCACCTCGCGCGTCCGTGCCAGTGGCCAGAGCGCGAAAAGCGCGGCGGCAAGGGCACCATAAAGCCCGGCCTCGGCCAGCGGCCGGCCGGTCACGACCATCTCGACCGGGATCGGCAGCCGCGCGGCGATGAGCGGGCCGGCCAGAACCGGCAACGCCGCGCCAAGCACCAGCCCCAGGGCGATGCCGATCCCCGCCAGCACGCCGATCTGGACGAGATAGACCGCGAAGATCATTCGGCTTTCCGCCCCGAGCGCCTTCAGCGCCGCCATCGTCTCGACCCGGCCCTCCAGGTAGGAGGTCACCGCCGCGCCGATGCCGACACCGCCGACGGCGAGCCCGGCGAGCCCGACCAGCACCAGGAACGAGCCCATCCGCTCCACGAATCTCTGCATCCCCGGCGCGCCGCGCCGCGCGTCGCGCCACCGGAGCCCGGTGTCGCGGAACGCCGCCTCGGCCTCGCGCTTGAGTGCGTCGAGGTCGCTCCCCGCCGGCAGCAGGAGCCGGTAATGGGTGTCGAAGAGACTGCCGGGCTCCAGAAGCCCCGAGCCCGCGAGCGCGTCGCTCCGCACGATGCTGCGCGGCCCGAAGGTGAAGCCCGACGTGGCGCCGTCCGGCTCGCGCAGGAGCCGCGCAGCGACACGAAACTCCTTCAGCCCGAGCCGGAAGCGGTCGCCGACCGCGAGCCCGAGCCGGTCGGCCAGCACCGGGTCGAGCACCGCGCCCGGCACCCCGTCCACATCCGCCAGCGCCTCGGCCAGCGGCATGTCGGGATCGAGCACCAGCCGCCCGGTCAGCGGATAGGCCGCATCCACGCCCTTGACCTGGGTCAGCGCCCGTTCGGCCGTCTCGCCCGCGCCCGCGACCGCCATGGAGCGGAAATCGACGACCTCGGCCACCCGCTCGGCCCGGCGCTCCATGAAGCCGCGCTCGGCCTCGCTCGCGTAGCGATAGGTAAAGGACATCTCGGCATCGCCGCCCAGAAGCACCGCGCCCTGGTCGCGGATCGCCACCTCGATCGCCGACCGGACAGTGCCCACCGCGGCGATCGCCGCGACCCCGAGCATCAGACAGAGGAGGAAGACGGTAAAGCCGCCGAGCCCGCCGCGCATCTCGCGCCGGGCGATCCGGGCGGCGAGCGCGAGCGTCATTCGGCCACCTTGCGGGCCAGTTCCTCACCGGCGATCCGCCCGTCGAGAAGCCGCACCACGCGGTCGCAGCGCGCTGCAAGCTCGGGCGCATGGGTGACGAGGATGAGCGTCGCGCCATGCCGGTCGCGCAGGCCGAAGAGAAGCTCCATGATCGCCTCGCCGGTCGCCCCGTCGAGATTGCCGGTGGGCTCGTCGGCGAGGAAGATCGCCGGGCGCGGCGCGGCGGCGCGGGCCAGCGCCACGCGCTGCTGCTCGCCACCCGAGAGCTGCGCCGGATAATGGTCCATCCGCGCGCCGAGACCCATCGCCTCCAGCTCCGCCGCCGCGCGGCCGAAGGCGTCGCGCTTGCCCGCCAGTTCCAGCGGGATCGCGACATTCTCCAGCGCGGTCATCGTCGGAATAAGGTGGAAGGACTGGAACACGATCCCCATATTGCCCCGGCGGAACCGGGCAAGCTGGTCCTCGTCCATCGCCGTCAGGTCCTGGCCCAGAGCCTCGACCCGGCCCGATGTGGCGCGTTCGAGCCCGCCCATCAGCATGAGGAGCGAGGACTTGCCCGACCCGGACGGACCGACCAGACCGAGGCTTTCGCCGCGCGCGACCGACAGCGTGACGCCGCGCAGGATCTCCAGCGGACCGGCATTGCCCTCCAGCACCAGCCGGGCCGCTTCCATCTTCAGGATCGTCTCGCTCATCCGGTCTATCCGCCCGTTCCACCTTCCGAATCCATATGGGGTCCGGGGGCGCGCTGGCAACCTCGCCCGCGCCACAGCCCTGCTCGCGGCGCTCGTTCCGGCGGGGGCGGCGGCCGAGCCGCTGACCCTGCTCGCCTTCGGTGACAGCCTCACCGCGGGCTACGGCCTGCCGCCCGAAGAGGGGTTCGTGCAGCAGCTGCAAGGCTGGCTCGCCGAGCATGGCGCCGAGGTCACGGTCCTGAACGGCGGCGTTTCGGGCGACACGACGGCCGGCGGGCTGGCGCGGATCGACTGGGCGCTGACGCCCGAGGTCGATGCGATGATCGTGACGCTCGGCGGCAACGACCTCCTGCGTGGCCTGCCGCCGGAGGAGGCGCGAGCCAATCTCGACGCGATCCTCGACCGGGCCGACGAACGCCAGCTTCCGGTCCTCCTCGTACCGATGACGGCACCGGGCAACTACGGGCCCGACTACAAGGACGCCTTTGACGCAATCTACCCCGAGCTTGCCAAGGAGCATGGCGCCCGCCTCGCCCCGCCCTTCCTCTCTCCGATCCTCGCGCAGGAGGATCGCGCCGCCGCGATCGCCGCCTACATCCAGCCCGACGGGCTGCACCCGAACGCCGAGGGCGTGGCGCTCGTGGTCGAGGGGCTCGGGCCGGAGGTGCTGGACATGCTCGACAGCGCGGAGTGAGGCGCCCGGCGCGCGTCACGGGCCAAGCTGCGGCCCCGGCGCATCGGGATTGATGAACTCCGCCTCGATCCGGATCGCGACCTCGTCGCCCACGCCGAGCGTGGTGCCGGGCGCGGGAAGGCCGAAGGTGATCCCGAAATCCGACCGGAAGATCGTGCCGCGCGCCGAGAACCCGACCCGCGCCCCACCGGGATCCTGCGGATGTCCGGCATAACCGCCGTTGAAGGTCACGCTGAGCGTGATCCGGCGGGTGACGCCGTGGAGCGTCAGGTCCCCCGTCACCGCCGCCCGCTCCGGCGCGACGAGCCGCACCGCGCGGCTCTCGAAGGTGATCTCGGGGTAACGCGCGGCGTCGAGGAAGTCCGGCCCCTCCAAAATGGCGTCGAAATCGACCTCGGGATCGGGGTGGAGGGTCCGCACCGACCCCGGTTCGACGCGCGCCTTCAGTTCCATCGCCTCGGGATCGGTGGGGTCGAAGGCCAGCGTGGCCTCGAGCCCGGTCAGGTAGAGGGTGTAGTTCGAGAAGCCGAGATGGCTGACCGCGACGCTGAGACGCGCATGGGCCGGATCGAGGCGGTATTCCCCCGCGGGCGCGAGCGTGGCGACCGGCACGATACCCGGACGCTCCTCGGCGCCGGCACCCGCACCGGCAAGGAGGATGGCGATCAGGAAGGCGCGGGAACGCGCGAACGGCGGCAATGTGGTTTCCCTCGTCATGGGCTCTGGCGGCCAAGCTCCACCGGCGCCGGGCGGCTGTCAACGCGCGAGTCCGGGCCGCGCTCCGGATCGGCGCCGCGCCGCGCGGCGCGAGTTAGTTTCTGCTGGCCAATGCTGCGCATAGACAGGAAAGTGGCGCCAGACTCCGGAGGCTCCCCGCATGACCCTCATCGAGCGGCTCGCCGAAATCGTCGGCCCCGCAAACGTCCTGACCGGCGCCGACACGGCCCCTTACCGCGACGACTGGACCGGCAGGTACTGGTCCGAACCGCGCGCGGTCCTGCGCCCGGCCACGACCGCGGAGGTCGCCGCGATCCTGCGCCTCGCTAGCGTCGAGGCGCTTCCCGTCGTCCCCGCCGGCGGGCGCACCGGCCTCACCGGCGGCACCGAGGCCGAAGGCGCGCTCATGCTGTCGCTCGAACGGATGAACCGGATCCGCGCGATCCGCCCCGAGGCGCGAACCGCCGTCGTCGAGGCCGGTGTCATCCTGTCGACCCTCCACGACGCGACCGCGGCGCTGGACCTCTACTTTCCGCTCTGGTTCGGTGCACGCGGGTCGGCGACGATCGGCGGGGCGCTCTCGACCAATGCCGGCGGGTCCAACGTGCTGCGCTACGGCTCCACCCGCGCGCTCTGCCTCGGGCTCGAGGTGGTTCTGGCCGACGGGCGGGTGATGGATCTCATGTCCGAGTTGCACAAGGACAACTCCGGCTACGACCTGAAGGACCTCTTCATCGGCGCCGAAGGCACGCTCGGCGTCATCACCGCGGCGGTGATGAAGCTCGTTCCCGCCCCGCGCGCCCATGCGACCGCGATGCTCGCCGCGCCCTCGCTGACCGCGGCGCTGGCGCTGCTCAACCGGCTGCAACACGCGACCGGCGGCCTCGTCGAGGCTTTCGAGTTCATGCCGCGCGACTACATGGAACAGCTCCGCGACCGGCGCCCCGATCTCGGCCAGCCGTTCGCGGAGATCCACGACGTGACGATCCTCGTCGAGCTCGGCGCGACCGCACCCCGCGACACCGACCCCGGCCCTGACGGCAGCGTCCCCCTGACCGGGCTTCTCGAGGAGACGCTCGGCGCCATGCTGGAAGAGGGGCTGGTTCTCGACGCCGTCATCGCCACGTCCGAGGCCCAGCGCGCGGCGATCTGGGCCCGGCGCGAGGCGGCGGCGGAGATCGCGACCGGGGTCGGCCATGCCGTCGATCTCGACGTGGCGCTGCCGCTCGACCGGGTCGAGACCTTCCTCGCGCGGCTGCAGGACGGGCTTCATGCCCTCGCCCCCTGCGCCGTGACCAACACGGTCGGCCACCTCGGCGACGGCAACATCCACCTCGCAATCTTTCCAGGCCGAGAGGATGCCGCGCTAGACGACCGGATCACCGAGGCGGTGGAGGATATCGTCGCCGATCTCGGCGGATCGTTCTCGGCCGAGCACGGGATCGGCCGGTCGAAGCTCGGCTCGATGCGGCGGCGCAAGGATCCCGTGGCGCTCGACATGATGCGGGCGGTGAAGGCGGCCTTCGATCCGAAAGGGATCCTCAATCCCGGAAAGACCGTGCCCGAAAGCCGGGCCTGACCGTCGGCCGAAACGGTTCGGCCCCGTCAAGTCCGGCGGAACGGCATCGGCGTCGTCGCGCCCCTCAGCGCCAGTCGAAGAACCCTTTGGGCGCCTGCCCGAGCAGATCGCGCGCGAGGTCCGCCCCTGCCTCGGCCGCGTCCCTGACCCCGCAGCGGCGCTCGCCGCGGATCACCTCGGAGCCGTCCGGCCTCAGGATCTCGCCCCTGAGCCAGAGTCCGTCGTCGTCATGGACCGCGAGCCCGGCGATCGGCGTCTCGCAGGAGCCGTCGAGCGTGGCGAGATAAGCGCGTTCGGCGGCGAGCCGCTCGCCGGTCGTCCGGTCATGGATCGCCGCGAGCAGCTCCGCAGCGCGGCTGTCGGCCAGCCGCCGCTCGATGCCGATGGCGCCCTGGGCAACGGCCGGCAGCATCTCCTCGACCGAGATAGGCCCCCGCGCAACCCCGGTCATGCCGAGCCGGTTCAGCCCCGCCATCGCGAGGAAGGTCGCCGAAGCCACCCCGTCCTCGAGCTTCTTGAGCCGTGTCTGAACATTGCCGCGGAACTCGACGATCCTCAGATCCGGCCGCCGGTTGGCGAGCTGGGCGCGCCGACGCAGCGAGGAGGAACCGACGACCGCACCCTCGGGCAGATCCGCGAGGCTCCCGGCCGACGGCGACACGAAGGCGTCGCGCACGTCCTCGCGCGGCAGGTAGCAGTCGAGCGTCAGCCCGTCGGGCTGGGCGACCGGCATGTCCTTCATCGAATGGACCGCGATGTCGATGTCGCCCGCGAGAAGCGCCTCCTCGATCTCCTTGGTGAAGAGGCCCTTGCCGCCGATCTCCTTCAGGGGCCGGTCGAGCACCCGGTCGCCGGTCGTCTTGATGATCACGATCTCGCAGGCGTCCTCGGGCAGCCCGTGCGCGGCCATGAGGCGCGTTCGGGTCTCGAAAGCCTGCGCCAGCGCCAGCGGCGAGCCGCGGGTGCCGATCTTCAGCGGTCTGGTTACGTCGGGCATCTGCATGAGCCCGGCATAACCGCGACAGAATGCCCTTGCAATGGGCCGCGCTGGCGCATCCGCTTGACATCCCGTCGCAGGGCGGGGTGAAAGGGGCCGAGAGGTGAGAGATGACCAAGACGATCCTGCGCGCCCTAGCCGGCGAAACCCTGCCCGTGCCGCCGGTCTGGATGATGCGCCAGGCGGGCCGCTACCTGCCGGAATACCGCGAAACCCGCGCGAAGGCGGGCGATTTCCTGTCGCTCTGCTATAACCCCGACCTCGCCGCCGAGGTCACGCTGCAGCCGCTTCGCCGCTACGGCTTCGACGCCGCGATCCTCTTCGCCGACATTCTGCTTCTGCCGCAGGCGCTCGGTTCCGATCTCTGGTTCGAAACCGGCGAGGGTCCGCGATTGTCCACGATCACGGGACCTGCGGACCTCGCCCGGCTGAAGGACCGCGACGCGATTCACGAGACGCTCGCGCCGGTCTATGAGACGGTGCGGATCCTCTCCCGCGAACTCCCGAATGAGGTCACGCTGATCGGCTTCGCCGGCGCGCCCTGGACCGTGGCAACCTACATGATCGCCGGGCGCGGCACGCCTGACCAGGGTCCGGCCCACGCGCTGAAGGCCGCCGACCGCGCGACCTTCGCCGCGCTCATCGACCTTCTGACCGAGGCGACGATCGACTACCTCTCGGCCCAGGTCGAGGCCGGCGCCGAGGTCATCAAGCTTTTCGACAGCTGGGCCGGCTCGCTCAAGGGCCAGGACTTCGACGATTTCGCCGTCGCGCCCGCCAATCGGATCATCGCCGCGCTCAAGGCACGCCATCCCGGCTTGCCGGTCATCGCCTTCCCGCGCGAGGCACGCGAGCGCTATGTCGGCTTCGCCAAGGCGACCGGGGCCGATTGCGTCGCGCTCGACAATTCGGTCGCGGCCGACTGGGCGGCCGAGAACGTGCAGACGGACGGCTGCGTCCAGGGCAATCTCGATCCCTCGCTCCTCGTCACCGGCGGCGAGGCGCTGGTGACGGAGACGCGGCGCATTGTGAAGGCCTTCTCGAACGGCCCCCATATCTTCAACCTCGGCCACGGCATCACGCCGGACGCCGATCCCGAGAATGTCCACCGGATGCTCGCGGCGATCCGCGGCTGAGGATCAGCTTTCGATTCGGGCGCGGTGCCGGGCGTTGAACGTCTCCAGCTCCGCCGCCGATCCGGGACGCCCGGTGAAGGTCAGAAGGTAGGTCGGGATGCGCTGAAGCCGCGTCTCCAGCGTCTCGGCGGTGCCGAGCGCGAGGTAGCCCACCTGCGTCAGGTAGACGGTGTTGGCGCGGATGTCGGCCTCCTCGGCGCCGTAGCCGTGGCGCTGGAACATCGCCCGGATCGCGGCGAGGCGCGTGTTGTCCGCCGCCTCGAAGGCCCGCCCGAGGTCGGAATCGGTGCGCGCCCAGTTCCGCATCGCGACATCGAGCGCGGCATCGAACAACTCCGGCGTCACCCAGCAGTCGAAGAGGTTCAGCACCGCCTCGTTGATCGTCGCCGCCGCGATCTCGGTCTGGAGCACGAGGTTGCCGGTGTTCTTCTCCTGCCACCGCTTCACCAGTGCCGCCAGCAGCGACTCGCGGTCGGTGAAATGCCAGTAGAAGCTCGTCCGCGACAGCCTGAGCCGCCGGGCGAGCGGCAGGATCTTCACCGCCTCCACCCCGCCTTCGATCAGGAGCTGATAGGCGGCCTCGATCCAGCCCGCCTCGGTTCCGCGCCAGCCGCGCCCAAGCGATTCCATGTCTTCCATGCCGCTTCATAACCAGATCGCGGCGAACCGGGGTCGAAAAAAATCGACACATGTGTCGGTTTTTGCCCTCCATCGCCTGCAAATCCGGCGTAAAACCGATTCCGTAATCGCCCGGACACGACCCGGGCGCCTTCGGACAGGAACCGCCATGGCTTCGAAAGACCCCCTCCTCCAGCCCTATCAGCTCAAGCACCTGACGCTGAAGAACCGGATCATGACGACGAGCCACGAGCCCGCCTATCCGGAAAACGGCATGCCCAAGGACCGCTACCGTGCCTATCACGTCGAGCGCGCCAAGGCCGGCGTCGCGATGACCATGACCGCGGGCTCTGCCGCGGTGTCGAAGGACAGCCCGCCGGTCTTCAACAACATCCTCGCCTACAAGGACGAGGTCGTGGGCTGGATGAAGAAGCTCACAGACGAGTGCCACGACCACGGCTGCGCGGTGATGATCCAGCTCACCCATCTCGGCCGTCGCACGCATTGGAACAAGGGCGACTGGCTGCCGGCGCTGACCTCCTCGCATCAGCGCGAACCGGCCCACCGCGCCTTCCCGAAGAAGATGGAAGACTGGGACATCGCCCGCATCATCCGTGACTACGCCGATGCGGCCGAGCGGATGGCCGAGGCCGGGCTCGATGGCATCGAGCTGCAGTGCTACGGCCACCTGATGGACCAGCTCATGTCGCCCCTGACGAACGAGCTCGACGCCCCCTATGGCGGCACCCTCGAGAACCGGGCCCGCTTCACGATGGACGTGCTCGCCGCGATCAAGGAGCGCGTGGGCGACAGGCTCCTCATCGGCATGCGCTACACCGCCGACGAGACTGCGCCGGGCGGCCTCAGCGAGGAGGAAGGCATCGCCGTAGGCAAGATGTTCAAGGCGTCGGGCCATGTCGATTTCCTCAACGTCATCCGCGGCCAGATCCACACCGACCCGGCGATGACCGACGTGATCCCGGTGCAGGGGATGGCCTCCGCCCCGCATCTCGACTTCGCCGGCCGGATCAAGGCCGAGGTCGGCCTGCCGACCTTCCATGCCGCCCGCATCCCCGATGTCGCGACCGCGCGCCATGCCATCGCCTCGGGCAAGCTCGACATGATCGGGATGACGCGGGCGCACATGGCCGACCCGCATGTCGTGCGCAAGATCATCGAGAAGCGCGAGGACGACATCCGGCCCTGCGTCGGCGCGACCTACTGCCTCGACCGGATCTACCAGGCGGGCGACGCGCTCTGCATGCACAACGCCGCGACGGGCCGCGAGCTGACCATGCCGCATGACATCGCACCGGCGGCCGAGAAGAAGAAGGTGGTGGTCGTCGGCGCCGGTCCCGCGGGTCTCGAAGCCGCCCGCGTCGCGGCCGAGCGCGGCCATTCGGTCACCGTGTTCGAGGCCGCCTCGAAACCCGGCGGGCAGGTTCGGCTCACCGCCCAGAACCCGCGCCGCAAGGAGATGATCGGCATCATCGACTGGCGCATGGCGCAATGCGCGGCCCGCGACGTCGAGTTCCGCTTCGACACCTGGGCCGATGCCGCCGACGTCATCGCGCTTAATCCCGATGTCGTGGTGATCGCCACCGGCGGCCTGCCGCAATCAGAGGTGCTGGAGGCCGGCAACGAGCTCGTGGTCTCCTCCTGGGACATGATCTCGGGTGATGTGAAGCCGGGCTCGAACGTCCTCGTCTACGACGATGCGGGCGACCATGCCGGGCTGCAGGCCGCCGAGGTCGCGGCGAAGGCCGGCGCCAAGGTCGAGATCATGACGCCGGACCGCAGCTTCGCGCCGGACGTGATGGCGATGAACCTCGTCCCCTACTTGCGGTCGTTGCAGGACAAGGACGTGACCTTCACCGTCACCTTCCGCCTGACCTCGGTCGCGAGGGACGGCAACCGCCTCAAGGCGGTGATCGGCTCGGACTACATGCCGCTCGCCAAGGAACGGCACTACGACCAGGTCGTGGTGAACCACGGTACGCTGCCGATGGACGAGCTCTACTTCGAACTGAAGCCGATGTCGGTGAACCTCGGCGAGGTCGACTACGACGCGCTCATCGCCGGGCGTCCGCAGACCGTGAACGGCGGCCCGAAGGACGGGTTCCGGCTCTTCCGCATCGGCGACGCGG
The DNA here is from genome assembly GCF_026013545.1 of Defluviimonas salinarum. GTDB lineage: Bacteria > Pseudomonadota > Alphaproteobacteria > Rhodobacterales > Rhodobacteraceae > Albidovulum > Albidovulum salinarum. The sequence continues at coordinate 53,318 of NZ_JAPDOG010000020.1, forward strand.
TCGCGGCCCGCAACACCCATGCGGCGATCTACGATGGCCTGCGGTTCCTGAAGGACGTCTGATCACGCCCTTCCCCTTTTCGCCCCGTCCGGTATTGTGACGTCTCGGGACCGGTCCGCACTTTCGGGTGACGGGCTGGCCCGCGCGCCGCAACGACGGTCGGGAGGAAAGGGAATATGCGATATCTGGCTGCGACAACCGCCGCCGAGGCCGCTGCCGCGCTGGCGGCGGAAACCGGTCTCACGCGGGTCCTGGCGGGCGGGACGGACGTGCTCGTCCAGCTCCGCTCGGGGCTCGTCGAACCCGAGCTCGTCGTCGACATCAAGAAGATCCCCGGCATGCGCGAGATCACGGCGGAGGCCGGCGGTTTCCGCATCGGCGCCGCGGTCTCGGGCGCCGAGATCGGCGAGCACGAGGCGCTCTGCGCCCTCTGGCCCGGCGTGACTGAGGGCGTGCAGCTCATCGGCTCGACCCAGGTGCAGGGGCGCTGCACCATGACTGGCAACCTCTGCAATGCCTCGCCCGCGGGCGACGCGGTGCCCTCGCTGGTGGCGGCGAATGCGGTCGCGCGGATCGCCGGGCCTCAGGGCGAGCGCGACTGCCCAGTCGCCGAGATCCCCTCCGGCCCCGGCAAGACCACGCTGAAGAAGGGCGAGATCATCTCCTCGATCTTCCTGCCCGCCCGGCCCGGCCGCGCCTCCGACGCCTACCTGCGCTTCATCCCGCGCACCGAGATGGATATCGCGGTTGCCTCCGCCGCAGTGTCGCTGGAACTCGACTCGGGCGGCACCGTGAAGACCGCGCGCATCGCGCTTGGCGCGGTGGCGCCGACCGTGATCGCGGTCGACGCGGCGGCCGCACTCCTCGTCGGCACCAGGCTCGATGACGGAACCCTCGCCAAGATGGCGCAGGCCTGCGAGGCAGTCTGCAAGCCGATCGACGACAAGCGCGGCACCGTCGCCTTCCGCACGAAGACCGCCGGCACGCTCGCCAGGCGCGCCGCGCTCATCGCTTACGCCCGCGCCGGAGGTTCCAGATGACCAAGATCCATGTCTCCACCACGATCAACGGCGACGCCCACGAGTTCCTCTGCGCGCCGGACGAGACGCTCCTCGACGTGCTGAGGAACCGGCTCGGCCTCACCGGCGCCAAGGAAGGTTGCGGCACCGGCGATTGCGGCGCCTGTTCGGTGACCGTCAACGGACGGCTCGTCTGCTCCTGCCTCGTCCTCGGCGCCGAGGCCGAGGGGGCCGAGATCGCGACCATCGAGGGCATGGCCGACGGCGACGACCTGCATCCCCTGCAGCGCCATTTCATCGACGGCGCGGCGCTGCAATGCGGGGTCTGCACGCCCGGCATCCTCGTCGCCGCCAAGGCGCTCCTCGAGAAGAACCCGGACCCGACGGACGAGGAACTGCGCTACTGGCTCGCCGGCAACCTCTGCCGCTGCACCGGCTACGACAAGATCATCCGCGCCGTGCAGGCGGCCGCGGCCGAGATGAGGGGGGCCTGAGATGTCCTTGGACGAATACCGCAAGCGCGAGTTCAAGCAGGTCGGAACGCGGGTCCGCCGCCCCGACGGGGTCGACAAGGTCACCGGCCGGGCGATGTACGGGGCCGACGCCACCGCGCCCGGCATGCTCTGGGGCCGCATCCTGCGCTCGCCCCATGCCCATGCCCGGATCCGCTCGATCGACGTCTCCGCCGCGCTGGCGCTGAAGGGCGTTAAAGCCGTGGTCACGGCCGAGGATTTCGGCGTGCCGGAGGACGATTTCACCCGCGACGTGCAGGACAACTGCATGGCGCGCGGCCGCGCGCTCTATGACGGCCACGCCGTCGCCGCAGTCGCCGCCGTGGACCAGGCGACCGCGCGGGCGGCGCTGAAGCTCATCAAGGTCGATTACGAAATCCTGCCGCATGTCACCGACGTCGACGCGGCGATGCAACCCGGCGCGCCCGTGGTGCAGGAAGGCCGGGTGCAGGAGAACGTGCCCAAGGGCTTCTCCGACAACGTCACCGCACATTTCGAGTTTGGCCACGGCGACCTCGACGCGGGCTTCGCCAAGGCCGACAAGATCGTCGAGCGGTCATTCAAGACCGCCGCCACCCATCAGGGCTACATCGAGCCCCATGCCTGCCTCGCCTCGGTCACCTCGGACGGCAAGGCCGACCTCTGGTGCTGCACGCAGGGCCATTTCTACGTCCGTACGCTCTGCGCCGGGATCCTCGGCATGGAGGCGAGCCAGCTCCGTGTCACCGCTTCCGAGATCGGCGGCGGCTTCGGCGGAAAGACCACGGTCTTCATCGAGCCTGTCGCGCTGATGCTTTCGAAGAAGGCCGGGCGGCCGGTCAAGCTCGTGATGAGCCGCGACGAGGTGTTCCGGGCTACCGGGCCGACGGTTTCGTCGTCCTCCGACATCAAGATCGGCATGACGAAGGACGGCCGCATCACGGCGGCCGAGGCGACCCTGCGCTATCAGGGAGGCGCCTTCCCCTGCGGCACGACCGAGTTCGGCACCCAGGCGGCCTTCGCGGCCTATGACCTCGACGCCGTGCGCACTTACGGCTGGTCGGTGATGACCAACCGCCCGAAAGAGGCCGCCTACCGCGCGCCGGGCGCGCCGGTCGCGATCTACGCGGTCGAAAGCGTCGTCGACGAGCTTTGCCAGCATTTCGGCCTCGATCCGCTCGATGTGCGCCTGAAGAACGCCGCGCGGAAGGGCACGAAATCCTCCTACGGGCCGACCTTCCCCGATATCGGGCTCGTCGCGACGCTGGAGGCCGCCAGGGCGCACCCGCACTACAAGGCGCCGCTCGGCCCGAACCAGGGCCGCGGCCTCTCCTGCGGCTTCTGGTTCAACTTCGGCGGCAATACCTGCGTGAGCCTCAACGTGAACACCGACGGTACCGTCGGCATCACCGAAGGCAACCCCGACATCGGCGGATCACGCGCCTCGATCAGCCTGATGGCGGCCGAGGAACTGGGCATTCCCTACGACAACATCCGCACGATCGTCGCCGACACGTCGTCCTTGGGCTACAACGACGTGACCGACGGCAGCCGCGTGACCTTCGCGGTGGGGCTGGCAACGATCAAGGCCGCGCGCGACGCGGTCCGGAAGATGTGCGCCCGCGCGGCGAAGATCTGGGGGATCGACGAGGAAGCCGTCCAGTGGAAGGACGGCGCGGCGGTGCCCGCCGGCCCCAATGCCGGGAAGTTCCCGCCGATGACGCTGGCCGAGATCGCCGCCGTCTCCGCCGAGACCGGCGGCCCGATCGCCGGCCATTACGAGGTCAACGCCGACGGCGCCGGGGTGTCGTTCGGCGTCCATCTCTGCGATGTCGAGGTCGACCGCGAGACCGGCGCGACCAAGGTCCTGCGCTACACGGTCTTCCAGGATGCCGGCAAGGCGGTGCATCCCGACTATGTCGAGGGCCAGATGCAGGGCGGCGCGGTGCAGGGCATCGGCTGGGCCTTGAACGAGGAGTATATCTACGGCGAGGACGGACGGCTCCAGAACCCGACCTTCCTCGACTACCGGGTGCCCGTGGCCTCGGACCTGCCGATGATCGAGACGGTGATCCTCGAAATCCCGAACCCCGGCCATCCCTACGGCGTGCGCGGAGTCGGCGAGACCGGCATCGTCCCGCCGCTTGCGGCGCTGTCGAACGCGGTCTCGCACGCGATCGGATTGCGCATGAGCGAACTGCCGATGTCGCCGCCGCGCATCCTGAAGGCGCTCGGGGGCTCCTGATGGTCAAGGTCCTGCTCTGGGGTTCGCTCCGGCAGGCAACTGGCGGGCTCGCCGAGGTCGAGGTCGAGGCGGCGAATTTCAAGCAGCTCCTCGACCGGCTCGCGGTCGAATATCCCGGCCTCAAACCCCAGATCGCGCGCGGCATCTCGCTTTCGCTCGACGGCGTGATCTACCGCGAGGCCTGGTTCACCGAGATCGGACCCGACAGCGAGGTCGTGCTCATGCCCTACATGACCGGCGGCTGACGCGTCGCAGGCGGGGCGGCGAATCGATTACGCGACGGGCTGACGCAATCAGGTCGTTTCCGGGGGCCATTCCGTCGCTATACGAACAAACTTCGCGCCTGCCGCAGGGGAAATAAGGTTCCGACGCCGGACTGAAACAACATGTTGAAATCGGGGAACGGTTCCGTTTTAGTCACCACACGGGTACAGAAGACATCAAAACACCAACGGGGAGCCCGACATTGACCAGCGCCACAGCAAGCGGTTCGCCCGCATTTGTATCGTTTGAGCACGTTCAGAAAAGCTATGACGGCGAGACGCTCGTCGTCAAAGACCTGAACCTCTCGGTCGGAAAGGGCGAGTTCCTGACGATGCTCGGGCCCTCGGGTTCCGGCAAGACCACCTGCCTCATGATGCTCGCCGGGTTCGAAACCGCGACTCACGGCGAGATCAAGCTCGGCGGGCGCCCGATCAACAACATCCCGCCTCACAAGCGCGGCATCGGGATGGTGTTCCAGAACTACGCCCTCTTCCCGCACATGACCGTGGCCGAGAACCTCTCGTTCCCGCTCGAAGTGCGCGGCATGGCCAAGGCCGAGCGCGAGAAGAAGGTCAAGCGCGCGCTCGACATGGTGCAGATGGGCGCCTTCGGTGGCCGCCGCCCGGCGCAACTCTCAGGCGGCCAGCAGCAGCGGATCGCGCTCGCCCGCGCGCTGGTGTTCGAACCTGAACTGGTTCTGATGGACGAACCCCTCGGCGCGCTCGACAAGCAGCTCCGCGAGCACATGCAGTTCGAGATCACCCGCCTTGCGCATGAGCTCGGCATCACCACGGTCTACGTCACCCACGACCAGACCGAGGCGCTCACGATGTCCGACAACATCGCGGTCTTCGACGACGGCCGGATCCAGCAGCTCGCACCGCCCGCCGTGCTCTACGAAGAGCCGGAGAACAGCTTCGTCGCCCAGTTCATCGGCGAGAACAACACCCTTCTCGGCACCCTGAAGGAGATCAAGGGCGACGTCGCCCTGATCCAGCTCGACGACGGCGAACTGATCGACGCCAAGCCCGTGAACGTCTCCAAGCCCGGCGAGCGCACCCGCGTCTCGATCCGGCCCGAGCGGGTCGAGTTCAACAAGGCTCGACTCCAGCCCGGTGCCCACACGCTCAAGGCCGAAGTGCTCGAATTCATCTATATGGGCGACATCTTCCGCACCCGGCTCAAGGTCGCGGGCAACGAAGAGTTCATCGTCAAGACCCGCAACGCGCCCGACCAGGTGCGGCTCGAGCCGGGCAGCCAGATCGAGATCGGCTGGCTGCCGACCGATTGCCGGGCGCTCGACGCCTGAGCCTCCGGGCGCGGGGCGCAAGCCCCCGCGCCCGCAATCCGTTTGGCCTGGCAGCTTGTCCCGGAGCGGGGGCCAGATCGACTATTCGGGAGCATATAGGGAGTATGCAATGAACGTGACCAAGACCCTTCTGGCGACGACCGCGCTGACCTTCGCGGCCGGTGCGGCCTCGGCCCTCGACCTGACACTCGTGTCCTGGGGCGGCGCCTACCAGACCTCGCAGCTGAAGGCCTATGCCGAGCCCTACATGGCCGAGCATCCGGACGTGAACATCATCTGGGACGAAAGCTCGGCCGAAGCCGTGGCCAAGCTCCGCGCGATGAACGAAGCCGGCAACATCACCTGGGACCTCGTTGACGTCACCGTCTCCGACTCGATCCGCCTCTGCGACGAGGGCCTCGCCCGCGAGATCGACTTCGACACCGAGCTGGCCCCGGCGCCGGACGGAACCCCCGCCTCCGAAGACTTCGGCGCCACGCTGAACAACGACTGCTTCGTCCCGCAGATCGTCTACTCGACCACCTTCGGCTACCGCACCGACCTCGTCGGCGACACGCCGCCGACCTCCGTCTGCGACATCTTCGATCTCGAGAAGTTCCCGGGCAAGCGATCGCTGCAGAAGCGTCCGATCGACAACGTGGAATGGGCGCTCTTCTGCGACGGCGTTGCCAAGGAAGAGATCTACAACGTCCTCAGCACCGATGAAGGCCAGGCCCAGGCCTTCGCCAAGCTCGACACGATCAAGGATCAGGTCGTGTGGTGGACCGCAGGCGCCGAGACGCCGCAGCTGCTCGCCGACGGCGAAGTCGTGATGGGCTCGACCTTCAACGGCCGCCTGTTCTCGGCGATCGCCGAGCAGAACCAGCCGATCGGAATGCTGTGGGACATGCAGTCCTATGACCTCGACGGCTGGATCGTCCCGGCTGGCCTGTCCGAAGAGAAGGAAGCCGCCGTCATGGACTTCCTGAAGTTCGCGACCGACACCCAGCGTCTGGCCGATCAGGCCAAGTACATCTCCTACGGCCCGGCCCGCGCCTCCTCGGCGCCGCTCGTCGGCCAGCACGCCGATCTCGGCATCGACATGGCGCCGCACATGCCGACCGACCCGGCCAACGCGACCAACCCGCACATCTACGACTACAGCTGGTGGGCTGACAACCGCGACGACCTGGACGCCAAGTTCCAGGCCTGGCTGGCGCAATAATCGCCTAACGCCTTCGGAAGGGGCCCCCGGGCCCCTTCCACCCCATTCGTTTGTGACTTTGAAGAACCAGAAGCTCTGACGGGGGAGACATGAGCGACACAACCCAGACCGGCCCGATGCGGGCCGCAGACGGCACGCCGCTGAAGACGAGCCTCGCCCGCGCGCTCCGGCGCCAGAAGCTGCGGGCGCTGATGCTGATCGCGCCGCTTCTCATCTTCGTGCTGGTCACCTTCATCGCGCCGATCGCGGACATGCTGTTCCGCTCGGTCGAGAACCAGATCGTCTCGGAAACGCTGCCGAACACGGTGCGCGCGCTGAAGGACTGGGATCCGAAATCCGAAGCCTCGCCGGACGAGCCGGTCTTCGCCGCCCTCGCGGTGGATTTCCAGGTCGCGGCCGAACAGAAGATCCATACTAAGCTCGGCTCGCGGCTGAACTACGAAGATCCGGGCATTTCCTCGCTCTTCCGCAAGACCGGACGCGGCGCGGACGACATCGGCAAGGAGTTCATGGGCCGCTTCACCGACGCCGACAAGGCGTGGAAGGACGGCGAGACCTGGGCCGCGCTCATGGGCTCGGACGCCTGGCTCGAGAAACAGGCCGAATGGGCCGCCGCGAAGGAAGACGGCGCGCGCGAGCCGCGCTTCGCCCCGCGCAGCGAGGCCGCCGACGCGCTGCCGCTGACCGCGGACGCCTACAGGACCTTCGCCCGCGACACCCAGGCCACCGGCCGCAAGGGCGTGCCCGACACCAAGCCCTGGCCCGCCCTCTTCACCGCGCTGGCGCAGGATCTCGCCACGGCCTCGCCCGAGGCGCTCGCCGCCGTGGGCGGCCCGAGCGCGGGGCTTCTCGCCCCAGCCGCCACGGCCGTCGCCGGGTTCGAGCCCTTCTCCTACAAGGAGACCTTCGTCGGCATCGACAAGGACTGGGACAAGGTCAGCAACTGGGAGACGATCCGTCTCTACAGCGGCAACTACACGCCGGGCTACTTCCTGAACGCGGTCGACCTCGAAAAGGGCGTCGACGGGGTTCAGACCCGGCCCGAGCAGCAGCGCATCTATCTCAAGCTGTTCTGGCGCACGATGTGGATGTCGATGCTGATCACCTTCTGCTGCCTGCTGCTCGGCTATCCGGTGGCATGGCTCCTGGCCAACCTGCGCGCCTCGACGGCGAACGTGCTGATGATCCTCGTCCTCCTGCCGTTCTGGACCTCGCTTCTGGTGCGGACCTCGGCCTGGAAGGTGCTGCTGCAGCAGCAAGGCGTGATCAACGACATCCTCGTCTGGCTCGGCCTCGTCGATGACGCGAACCGGCTGGTGATGATCAACAACCAGTTCGGCACGATCGTCGCGATGACGCATATCCTGCTGCCGTTCATGATCCTGCCGCTCTACTCGGTGATGCGGACCATCCCGCCCTCGTACCTGCGCGCGGCGAAGTCGCTTGGCGCGACCAACTGGACGGCGTTCTGGCGGGTCTACTTCCCGCAGTCGGTGCCGGGCATCGGCGCGGGCGCGATCCTGTGCTTCATCCTCGCCATCGGCTACTACATCACGCCGGAACTGGTGGGCGGCACTCAGGGCGTCTTCATCTCGAACCGGATCGCCTTCCACATCTCGTCCTCACTGAACTGGGGACTTGCGGCGGCGCTCGGCTCGATCCTGCTCGGAGCGGTGCTGCTGCTCTACTACGTCTACGACAAGATCGTCGGCATCGATAACGTGAAGCTGGGGTAACAGACATGAGCAGCCTTCATTCCGAAATCCCGACCCCGAGCCTCACCGGCTTCACCCTGCCCCTGATGGCGGCCGCCGGCCTCGGCTTCGGCTACATCGTGGGCACCGCCAACGGCCAGCCGCTGATCGGCGCCGTGGCCGGCGCGGTGCTCTCCGCCGCGCTCGGCTATGTGCTCGCGAGCTTCGTTCCGGACCGCCGCACCGGGCGGCTCGGTACCGCCGCGGTGGCCGGCATTGCCGGCTTCGCGATGGCCGGCACCTCAGGCCTCGTCGCCGGGGCGATCATCGGCCTCATCCTGAGCTGGTTCGCCTACTGGCTCTCGACCGGCGACTACCGCCGCTCGGTCCCGTCCTACGCGACCGCCGGCGACGTCCTCTGGAGCAACAGCTTCAAGTTCATCTGCGGGCTGATCTTCTTCTTCCTGATCGCGCCGATCGTCGTCGTGCTGCCGCTGAGCTTCAACGCCCAGGACTTCTTCACCTTCACGCCGGAGATGCTGGCCTTCGATCCAGACGGGTACTCGCTGAAGCACTACCGGGACTTCCTGTCCAACCCGGACTGGACGCGGCCCCTGAAGAACTCCTTCGTCATCGCCCCCCTGGCGACGATCATCTCGGTCTCGCTCGGCACGCTCGCCGCGATCGGCCTCAGCCAGAGCCATGTGCCCGGCCGCCGCGCCATCATGGCGATCCTGATCTCGCCGATGATCGTGCCCCTGATCATCTCGGCGACCGGCATGTTCTTCTTCTACTCCAAGCTCGGCAACTGGATGGAGGGCAATCTCGGCATGTCGAAGGACTTCATCGGCTACGTCAAGGTGATCCTCGCCCATTCGGTGCTCGGCATTCCCTTCGTCATCATCACCGTCACCGCGACGCTGGTCGGCTTCGACCGGTCGCTGACGCGGGCGGCGGCGAACATGGGCGCCGGGCCGGTCCGCACCTTCTTCAAGGTGCAGATGCCGCTGATCCTGCCGGGCGTGATCTCGGGCGGCCTCTTCGCCTTCATCACCTCCTTCGACGAGGTCGTGGTCGTCCTCTTCGTCGGCTCGGCGGCGCAGAAGACGCTGCCCTGGCAGATGTTCATCGGGCTTCGCGAGCAGATCTCGCCGACGATCCTCGCGGTGGCGACAGTCCTCGTCACCTTCTCGGTCCTTCTTCTGGCCACGCTCGAGCTCCTGCGCCGGCGTTCGGAACGCCTGCGCGGCATGAGCCCGACCTGAGGCGGGCGGAACCGAAAGGAAAGGCCGGCCTTCGGGCCGGCCTTTTCGTTTGCCCGGACCGTGGCCGCGATTCGAGTGGAAACGCGGCGAACCATGCTTGCGGGCCGGTCCGCGACCCTGGCCATCCAGGGGCCGGTATTGCCGCCGCATGTGTGCTAGACTGGAACACACGACTGGATGCGCGTTCGGGGAGGATGGCGAAACTTCAAGTACAGTTGCTTGGCACGCTCAAGGTTGGGATCGGCGGCCGGGATCCGCTGCCCCTGCCCCGCAAGGTGCGCGCCCTTGTTGCCTGGCTTGCGCTCCAACAGGGCAGGCCGATGGGGCGCGAAGCGGCCAGCGACCTGCTCTGGGGCGACAGCGCCCAGAAGCAGGCGAGCGCATCCCTGAGTCAGGCGATTTACGCCTTGCGCAAGGCCCTCGGAGTCCATGCGGACGTTCTCTCTGTTAATCCCGAGACGATCTGCCTCTCGACCGCCGGCATCAAGGTCGACGTGCCGGAGTTTTCCCGGCGCGCCCGAAGCAGCGACCACGACGACCTCCTGGCGGCGCGGGAACTCTATGCGGGCCCGTTTCTGGACGGCTTTCCGGCGCCGACGCCGGCGTTCGCGGACTGGCAGCTCGCCGAGGAGCGGCGCCTGCGACTGGAAGCCATCGACGCGCTGACGCGGCTTCTGGCTCTGCAAACGGCGCAGGGCCACGAGGAGGAGATGGTCGCGACCGCCCACAGGCTGCAGGACCTCGATCCCTACAGCGAGACGGCCGCGCGCAGCCTCATGGCCCATCACGCGACCGCCGGTCAGATCGGGCCCGCCAGCGACGAATACGAGCGGCTGCGCGAAAGCCTGGCTGACGAGCTTGGAACCGAACCCGAGGCGGAGACGACCGGGCTTTACCAGCGCATCCTCGACGAGCGCTCCGCACCGAAGTGGGCGGCTCACGAGCCAAGGCCCGAGCGGCCCGCTCCGGGCCCACGACGCGGGTTCTGGATGCGCGTCGCCGGCGCCGCGCTGCTGGCCCTGCTCGCGGCGGGGGCCTTCATCGTGCAGACCCGTCCGGAGTTCCAACCGGTCGATGCCGCGACGATGGCCTATCCGCTCCCCGACAAGCCCTCCATCGCCGTCCTCGCCTTCGACGACCTGAGCGCGGGCGCGGATCAGGGCTATCTCAGCGACGCGATCAGCGAGGGCATCATCCATCATCTGTCGCGCTTCTCCGAGCTCTTCGTGATCGCCCGCAACTCCAGCTTCCACTATCGCGACACCGCGACCGATGCCCGAAAGATCGCGCGCGAACTGGGCGTGCGCTACATTCTGGAGGGCAGCCAGCAGAAGGACGGCGATCGGCTGCGCATCACCGCCCAGCTCATCGACGCGCTGGAAGGCAACCATGTCTGGTCGCAACGCTATGATAGCGACATTCTCGACCTCTTCGCGGTACAGGACGAGATCACGAACACGGTCGCCGCGACGGTCGCGGGCTCGGTTCTCGTCCGCACCGGCGAGGAAGCCAAGCGCGCCGACCCCGCAACGCTCAACGCCTACCAGTTGCAGTTGCAGGCTCAGCGACACTTCGGAGAATTCACGCGCGACGGGACGGAAAAGGCGCGGCAGGCCAATCTTGCCGCCCTGCGGGCCGACCCGACCTTTTCCCAGGCCTATGTCGGACTGACCTATGTCCATCTCAACGGCTACCGCTGGGGGTGGTCGGAGCTCAGCCGTGAAGACGCGCTCGAGGCGGCACGCGAAACGGCGCAGAAGGCGCTGGACCTCGCACCCGACGACTACACCTCCCACGAAGCGATGGCCTATGTGCACGTTCAGGCCGGAGAGCTCGACGCGGCGATCGTACGCTACGAGACCGCGCTCGAGTTCAATCCGAATGCGACGAAGGTCATGGCCATGCTGTCGGAGCCGCTCGGCTATGCCGGGCGGACCGAAGAGGCCGAGGAGCTGGTACTCCGGGCCAGCCGCCTCGATCCGTTTCACCCGGACTGGTACGAATGGAATCTCGGCTGGATCCGCTGGCTGCGCGGCGACTGCGACGGCGCTCTGCGGGCAATGAACGAAGTATCGAGAATGCCACCGCTCGCCCGCCGGGATCTCGCGATCATTCATGTCTGCCGCGGCGACCTCGACGCGGCGCGGCGCGAGATCGGCGTCCTGCTCGACACCTTTCCGGATTATTCGGTCGAGGCCGTGCGGCTCAACTTCCGCGGCAAGTACCGCGATCCGGCGGATGAGCAACGCTATCTCGACGACCTGCGCACGGCCGGGTTGCCGGAAACGGCAGCAACGGCGCGGTCGAAGCAAGCGTCCGAGTAGCAGGGACACGGCAAGCCCTCACCGCGTCCGAGCGACGCGCGGTTTTCTTTCCTCAGGAACCGTCTGCCTCGCGCAATCCGGCCAGAAATCCCGCTTTCGGGCATTTTTGAGAGCGGCTTGATCGCGCACTGACGTGGGCTTGAGGCCGCCGGTTCATCCTTCCCGCATGGTCCCTGCGACGGAGGAAGGTTTATGCGATTTCCGTATCTTGCAACCCTCGGGGCCGCGGCCGTGCTCGCCGTGGCGGCGCTGCCCGCTCAGGGCGAGACGACCATTTCCGGCGCGAAAACACACGCCGAACTTGCCGCGATCGAGGACGCCGTTCCGGTCCTCGAGGCGTGGATCGACCATTTCGGAACCTACCCCCGCGTCGAAACCGTGAGACCGCGCATCGTGTTGGTCCCGGCGGGCAAGATGGCGGCGATCAGCGCCGGGACCGCGCATCACGGCCCGGCGACCCGCGGCGCCTACGACGCCGAAACCGCCACGATCTACCTGCAGCGCCCGTGGTTCGCGGACAGGGTCTACGACCGCAGCATCCTGCTGCACGAACTCGTCCACCATCGCCAGACCCATGCGCGCCACTGGTATTGCGATCAGGCGATGGAGTGGGATGCCTACAAGCTTCAGGAAACATTCCTTGATCAGGCAGGCATCGAAGCCGGGATCTTCTGGCTCGCCATCGCGCTCGAGTCCAGTTGCGCGGTGCGCGATCACCATCCGGACTGAACCCGCCCCGGGCACAGTTCGGCGCAAAGCCTCAGCCGAGGATCGTCAGCCAGACCGACACCGTGAGGATCGACAAGGCGGTCGCCACCAGCACCGCCGTCGCCGCGACCCGCTTGGCCACGCCGTACATGTTGGCAAAGATGTAGGAGTTGATGCCCGGCGCCATCGCCGCCGTCAGCACCGCCGACCGGAACGGCGCAGGCTCGAGCGCGAAGGCCGTGCCAAGGCTCCAGGTGATCGCCGGATGAAGGCCGAGCGCCACCGCGCAGATGAAAAGCACCGTCAAGAGATCCCCCTCCGGCCGGTAGCGCACCAGAACGCCGCCAAGCCCGAAGAGCGCCGCCGGAAGCGCCGCCCGTACCATCAGGTCCACCGCCTCGGTGAAGACGCCGGGCAGTTCGGTGCCCGAGAGATTGACCGCGAACCCGAGCGCGATGCCGATCACCAGCGCATTGCGGAACATCGCGGTCAGCACCGCCCTGATCATCGTGAAGATGCCGCGCCCGCCGTGGCGCACGATCTCCATCGTGGTGATGCCGAGCGCGTAGCAGAACGGCGAATGCACCGCGATGATCGCGTAGTTGGCGGCGAGCGCCGCTTCCCCATAGGCACGCTCGGTGATCGCTAGGCCAAGCAACAGCGAGTTCGAGAAGAGGCAGCAGAAGCCGATCGCGACGCTGTCGGGCCAGGGCCGGTTGAAGATCACCCGCGCGCCGAGGATGCCGGTCAGGAACCCCGCCGTGGCGCCCGCGTAGAACGAGAAAAGCAGCGGCCATTCGAAACTCTGGCCGAGGTCGAGCGTCGATATCGCGCGAAAGAGCAGGCAGGGGATCGCGAAATTCTGGGTGAACTTCATTAGCCCGTCGACGCCGGCATCGCTGAAGGCCCGAAGTCGCACCGCGAGATAACCGAAGCCGATCACCAGGAAGACCGGCAGCGTGACCTCCAGAAGCGCCTGGATCGGCAGCGCCGGCAAGAGGTTCAGACCTCGACTTCCAGCACCATCCCGTCATAGGCGGCGCTGACATGGTCCGGGGTCTCGGCCTCGACCGTGGCATGGTCGATGTCGACATGCATGTTGGTGAGGATCCCGCGCCGCGGCTTCGCCCGCGCGATCCATTCCAGCGCCAGCGCGAGATGGGCATGGGTCGGATGCGGCTTGCGGCGAAGCGCGTCGACGATCCAGACGTCGAGATCCTTCAGGTGGCTCTCCCAGACCGGTTCGGGGATCTTCAGCACGTCCGGGAGATAGGCGAGCCCCCCGATCCGGAAGCCGAGCGCGTCGATATCGCCGTGATCGACCTCGAACGGGTCAAGCTCGATCACCCCGCCCGCGCCCTCGATACGGACCGGCCCCTTGATCGTATAGAGATCGCAGATCGGCGGATAGGAGGACCCCTCGGGCTGTACGAAGGCATAGGCGAAGCGCGCCAGCAGCTCGTATTGCGTCGGCCCGTCGGCCCAGACCGGCACCCGGCGATGTGTCAGGAACACGATCTGGCGCAGGTCGTCGAGCCCGTTGACATGGTCGGAATGCGAATGCGTGTAGACGACCGCGTCGAGCGCATCGATCCCGGTGCGGAGAAGCTGCTCGCGCATGTCGGGCGACGTGTCGATCAGGACCCGCGTCGTGCCGCCGTCCCCGATCCGCTCGACGAGCAATGAGCAGCGGCTGCGGCGGTTCTTCGGGTTCGCCGGATCGCAGTCGCCCCAGTTGTTGCCGATCCGCGGCACCCCGCCCGAGGAACCGCAGCCGAGGATGGTGAAGCGCATCACCGCCATGTCACGCCACCTTCGCGGCCGCCGCCGCCTTGGAGAAGAGCCGCTCGAAATTCGCCTCGGTCCGCGCCGCGAACTCGGCATGAGAGAGGCCATAGACCTCCGCGCCCACCTTCGCGGTATGGGCGACATAGGCCGGCTCGTTGCGACGGCCCCGGTGCGGCGGCGGCGCGAGATAGGGCGCGTCGGTCTCGACGAGGATCCGGTCCACGGGCGCGGCGGCGAAAATGTCGCGCAGCTCCCGGCTCTTCGGAAAGGCTGCGATGCCGGACATCGAGAGGTAGAAGCCGAGATCGAGCGCGGCCCGCGCCAGCTCCGGCCCCGAGGAATAGCAGTGCATCACGCAGGCAATGGCCCCCGCCCGGTGCTCCTCGGCCAGGATCCGCGCCATGTCCTCGTCGGCCGCGCGGGCATGGATGATGAGCGGCAGCCCGGTCTCGCGCGCCGCCGCGATATGGATGCGGAGCGACTGCCGCTGCACCTCGGCGCTGTCGGCGGTGTAGTGGTAGTCGAGCCCGGTCTCGCCGATTCCGACGAACTTCGGATGCCGCGCCAGCGCCACCAGTTCCTCGACCGTCGCCATCGGCTCCTCGGCGGCGCTCATCGGATGGGTGCCCGCGGCGTAGAAGACCCCCTCGTGCGCCTCGGCGATGGCGCGGACGGCGGGCTCGTTTCTCAGCCGCGTGCAGATCGTCACCATGCGGTGAACGCCCGCCGCGCGGGCACGGGCGACGATCTCGGGGAGGTCCTCCCCGAAATCCGGGAAGTCGAGATGGCAATGGCTGTCGGTGAGGCGCGGGCTATCGGTCATGGCCTGCCATTAGCGCGTTTCGCCGCGGAAGAAAATCGCAATACCGCGCCCCATGTCCCGCCGCTTCCCCTTCATCTTGCCCGAAATATCCCGGGGGAACGCGGTGCCCCGCACCGCGTGGGGGCTGGCCCCCTTCCCGCTATCCGCCAAGCCGCTCCCGCGCGGTCTCGTCGATCTTCAGCACCATGTCGAGAACCAGCGCCGCCGGGTCGAGATTGACCGCCCGCGCATGCCGCGCCCGCGCGCCGAGGCTCTGGTGCAGCTCCGCCCAGGCCCGCGCGGCGCGGGCGTCCGGCGACAGCCGGGCGAAGAGCTGCGCCTCGCCCGGTGCAGCCTCGTCCCCCGTCGCCCCCAGAACGCCGGCGCGGGCGAGACGCGACAGGAACAGCTCCATCAGCGCGAGAAACAGCGCCAGCCGCTCCTCCGCCCCCCGCTGCGCCGCGCTTTCAGCGAGCCTCAGCGCCTGCGGCCGGTCGAGCCGCGGCAACGTCGCGAAGAGCGCGACGATGGCAGCGTAGGTCTCCAGCCCGTCGAGATTGGTGAGCCGGATCGCCTCGCCGACCGAGCCCCCCGCCAGCGCCGCGAGCGCCCCCGTGTCGCCCGCCTCCGCCCCCGCCGCCGCCATCGCCTCGGCGAGACCCTCCGGCGACAGCGGCGCGAGCCGCAGCTCCCGGCAGCGCGAGCGGATCGTCGGCAGAAGGCCCGAGGGCTGGTGGCTGATCAGCAGGAAGGTGACCGCCGCGGGCGGCTCCTCCAGCATCTTCAGAAGCGCGTTCGCGGCCGCGGTGTTCATCTCGTCGGCCGGATCGACGATCACCGCGCGGCGGCCGCCATCGGTCGCGGAGAGCTGCAGGAAGCTCTTCATCCGTCGCACCTCGTCGACCGTGATCACCGTCTTCAGCCGCTTCTTGTCCTCGTCCCAGGCGCGGCGCAGCGCGAAGAGCCGCGGCTCGGCTCCGGCCTGGAGCCGCCGCGCGACCGGGTGCTCCGGGGCGATGTCGAGCGTGTCGGGCGCCGGCGCGGGATCGCCGAAGAGCCCGCCCCCGGCCTCCTCCGGCGTCGCAAGAAGGAAGCGCGCGATGCGCCAGGCGAGCGTCGCCTTGCCGACCCCGCGCGGCCCGGTCAGGAGCCAGGCGTGGTGCAGCCGGCCGGTGCCGTAGGCGTCGAGAAACGCGGCCTCCGCAGCCTCCTGCCCGATGAGCCGAAGGGTATCGCGCGGATGCGGTGCCCCCTCGATCCGGTCGGGTTCCGGATGCCCCGTCTCGCTCATGCCAGCGCCTTCGTTGCGATCGCGGCGATCTCGGCCGCGACCGCCTCGGGCGCGCGATTGCCGTCGATCACATGGCAGCGACCCGGATATTCGGCGGCGAGCGCGAGAAAGCCCTGCCGCATCCGGCGCTGCAGATCGGCGCCGAAATCCTCGAACCGTTCCTCGGCCCCGTTGCGCCCCTTGGCGCGGGCCAGCCCAAGCTCGGGATCCATGTCGATGACGAAGGTCAGGTCCGGCTCGCGCCCGATCATCATCGCGTGAAGCTGATCGACCGTCGCCCGCAGGTCGCCGCGCGAGAGCCCCTGATACATCCGGGTGGAATCGGCGAAACGGTCGCAGATGACGATCTTGCCGGCGGCGAGCGCCGGCAAGATCGTCCGCTCCAGGTGATCGCGCCGCGCGGCGGTGAAGAGGAGAATCTCGGTCTCGGCCGACCAGCGGTCGGGATCGCCCTCGAGCACCAGCCGTCGGATCTCCTCCGCCCCCGGACTGCCGCCCGGTTCGCGGGTCAGAACCACGTCATGCCCCGCACCGCGCAGGTGATCGGCCAGAAGCCGCGCCTGGGTGGACTTGCCCGACCCGTCGATCCCCTCGAAGGTGATGAACATCCCGCCCGTCAGCTTCCGATTTCGGCCATGACCCGCTTGGCGAGAATGCCGAACGCAGTCTTGATCCGGGACGTGAAGCCGCCCTTCGCCACCGCGTTCTCGGCCACCAGAGGCACGGTCATCGGCGGAATGCCCGGCACCTCGATCACCATGTCGGCGAGTTTCTGTCCCGCTTCCACCGGCGCCTCGATGGGCCCCGTGTAAACGACGCTCGCACTCAGCTTGTCCTGCGCGAGCGAGGGCAGCAACAGCTGCAGGTCCTCGCCGACGACGAGACCGACGCGCGCGGAAGCGCCGAGCCAGACATCGGCGTCCGCAATCCGCGTGCCCTTGGCGGCTACCGTCTTCTGGACGAATTCGCGAAAGGCCCAGTTGGTAATCGCCTCGGCCTCCTGCGCGCGCTCGGCTTCGCTGGCCATCCCGGTGAGAACGAAGACGATGCGCCGGCCGTTCTCATGCACGGCCGAACCGACGAGGCCGTAGCCGGCCTCGGACGTATGGCCGGTCTTGAGGCCGTCGGCGGTCCAGTCGCCGCTTCCGCTCGTTCGCAACATTGGATTGCGGTTGCGCGAATTCGCCGGCACCCGGTCCTTGTAGTTGTAGTCCGTCATGGCGAAATACGGATAAAACTCGGGGAACTCGGTGATCAGACGGGTGGCGATGAAGCCCAGATCGCGCGCACTCATCTTGTGGTTCGGGTCGGGCCAGCCCGAGGCATTCGCGAAGTGCGATTGCGTCATGCCCAGGTCTTGCGCGCGCTTCGTCATCAGCGAGGCGAAATTGCTCTCCGAGCCTGCCAGCCCTTCCGCAACGACAACGCAGGCGTCGTTACCGGAGTTGATGATGATCCCGTGGATCAGCTCTTCGATGGTGGGGCGATCGTCGGGCTTCACGAACATCTTCGATCCGCCCATCTTCCAGGCCTTGGTCGAGACAGAAAACGTCGTGTCCATCTTGGCGCGGCCATCCTTGAGCGCCTCGAACAGCATGTTCAGCGTCATCAGCTTCGACATAGACGCGGGCGGAAGCGGTTCATCCGCGTTCTTTTCCAGCAGCACCGTACCGGTCGTGATGTCATAGACCCAGGCCGCGCCCGCAAGCGTTTCGAAGGCACGGGCCGGCAGGGCGGCCATGAGACCGAGGATCAGGAAAGCGGCAAGACGGGTCATCACTAGGATCATGCTCCTTCCTTACTTCGACACCGGATAGGCGTCGGAATAGCCGAGCTTTTTGACCCGCGCGGTGAGGGCGTCGCGCTCGGCGACACTGGCCGCGGGGCCGACGAGGACGCGCCAGATCGGCTTTCCGTTGCTCGTGCCCGAGCGGGCCGATGCGGCCAGCCCGGCGGCCGTGAGCTGCTTGGCGGCACTGTTGGCATTCGCCTCGGTGCTGAAGATAGCGACCTGGACAAAGGGGCTTTTCGGCGCCGCCCCCGCGGCGGGCGCGGTGGCCGCCGCCGCCTTGGCCGCCGGTTCGGACTTGGCCGCCGCGGCGGGTTTGGCCGCGGCCTCGCTCTCGGCGCGGTCGATCGCCGCCTCGGCGGCGGCCGTGACCGGTTCAAGCTTGGACTGCTCGATGCTCGAGCCGCTCTTGACACCCGTGGCCGGTGCTTCCTCCGCGGTGGCGGCGGGCGCCTCGGGTTTCTTGCGGAACATCCCGAAAAGGCCGCCCGTCTTCGGCTCCGGCGCGGCTTCGGCCGCTGCCGCAGCTGCCGCCGCGGGCGCAGCCGCGCCCGTCGCCGCAGGCTTTGCGGCAGGCTTGGTGGCGGGCGGCTCGGCGGCTTTCGCGGGAACCGCGGCTTCCGGCGCCGCCGGCGGCGCCACCGGCACCTCCTTGGTACGAAGCGCAACCACGCTCAGCTTGGCCGGCTGGCCGGCGAGCATGCCAAGTGCATCGGCCGCATCGGACGAGACCTGCAGGCTCGGCCCCGGATTCTCGCGCTCGCGTCGGAACAGCGCGCCCACGACCGACTTGCCGTTGGCGGTATTGCGGATCATCACCCGTTCGGGATCGGTCACGGTCGAATGCGCCACCCAGACGCCGCCGAGCGAGGGGCGGCCGTCCCACAAGCCGTCGCCGGTCAGGTTGAAGACTTCCGGCGACTCGACATCGCGCTCGACCGCAGCCGCTTTTCCGATGACACCCGACGACGGTCCGGCACCCGAGTTCTGCCCCGTGTTCTGGCACCCCGCAAGCGCCAGCATGGTCGCGATCACCACGCAGCTTCTCGCCATCCCCAGCCTATTCATCCTCGCCCCCGATTACGCGCGAACTCTCCCGTCGCGCTTGGACTGCCCAGAAAAGAAGTACGGAGGATCCCCGAAGAAGACCGCCCGACCTTCACGCCCAACCCTATGCGCCTTTACCGCGCTTGCGCCGGATTGTAGCGGCTCGCCGCAGGCAAGGAAAGGCCACCCATGTGTCCGGGCGGAAATCGGCGCGAGCCGCCTTTCAGAATCGTCCGGCCCCGGTTAGGCGTCGCCTCGGCAAGAGCGGTCCGGGCAGCTGCGCGACCCGCGAACGTGTCCCAGGCTGGACCGCCCCGGCGGCGCTGGACCGGGAAACGGGAAGCGGGTAGAAGCTCTACCGGTCATGCCTGCGGGATGCGATCACGGCGATCGGGTTCCGGCATGATGACCAATGCGGATGAGTGGCCGAGCGGTTTAAGGCACTGGTCTTGAAAACCAGCGAACCGAAAGGTTCCGTGGGTTCGAATCCCACCTCATCCGCCACTTGCCCTAGGAAACTGTTTCTCCGCGCCCGGCATCGGCCGCAATTTCTCGTTGTTTTCGAGGGTTATGCAGGTGAGGCTGAGCACTTGGTCATACGCAAGGAGGGCCGAAAGCGGTCTCTCAGGGCCGAGATTCTCTGGACCTGATGACTGCGCAGATTTGGTGAATTTCTGTAATGAATTGATAATAAATGGAAAAATTTGCCGTTCGGTTTTGGTCGTTTCGCAGTTCCATTTCCAGTGCAGGCGGCCCTGCGATCCAACCCCATTTCATGTTTGCGCGCAACGGGGTCGAAGACAACACTGCCCGTCCAGTCCGGGCTTGGCCACGCCGCTTCTTCTGCTAGGATATGGGTGAACTGATCCTTGAGGCAATAGCTGTCCGGGCTTGGCCACGCCGCTTCTTCTGCTAGGATTTCGGCGTGGAGCGTGTCGCCGCCGAGGATGTCCGGGCTTGGCCACGCCGCTTCTTCTGCTAGGATGACCGATCACACCGCGATCTGGCTGCACCAGTCCGGGCTTGGCCACGCCGCTTCTTCTGCTAGGATAACGCGATCACCGTTGGCAACAGCTATACGGTCCGGGCTTGGCCACGCCGCTTCTTCTGCTAGGATGATTCTCGCGACATCGCTCGTTCTCTTGGCGTCCGGGCTTGGCCACGCCGCTTCTTCTGCTAGGATCGGCCGATGCATCGCGGCATCGCCAGCGGCGTCCGGGCTTGGCCACGCCGCTTCTTCTGCTAGGATTTCTGTCGTCTCTTGCGAGCACTCATAGTTGTCCGGGCTTGGCCACGCCGCTTCTTCTGCTAGGATGAACGCATGAGCGACGCAATCGAGGCGCTGGTCCGGGCTTGGCCACGCCGCTTCTTCTGCTAGGATAGAATGGAGGCCATGGAAATGACGACATCGTCCGGGCTTGGCCACGCCGCTTCTTCTGCTAGGATTTGATAACGACACTATCCGCCTGACCTACCAGTCCGGGCTTGGCCACGCCGCTTCTTCTGCTAGGATTGCCAGCACTCGTACTGGTCCGTTACGCAGGTCCGGGCTTGGCCACGCCGCTTCTTCTGCTAGGATCCGACCGACATTGCCCCTGCTCGAAGGCGTCCGGGCTTGGCCACGCCGCTTCTTCTGCTAGGATTTCTGGCGCCCTGTTCGACAAGGTGGCGCAGTCCGGGCTTGGCCACGCCGCTTCTTCTGCTAGGATGCCGTCGCCTGCGTCCCGTCCGTCGAGTGCGTCCGGGCTTGGCCACGCCGCTTCTTCTGCTAGGATATTGTGGCCGATGATGTATTGCCGGTCAGAGTCCGGGCTTGGCCACGCCGCTTCTTCTGCTAGGATGGGGTCTACCGCTGCAAGCTGACGGCCACGGTCCGGGCTTGGCCACGCCGCTTCTTCTGCTAGGATCCCTGCGCTCCATCGGCGAGTGCGACGGCTAGTCCGGGCTTGGCCACGCCGCTTCTTCTGCTAGGATGCCCCACTGAGAGGACGATATGGGAGTTGAGTCCGGGCTTGGCCACGCCGCTTCTTCTGCTAGGATCCTTCCGCGTTCTTCATGCGCTCGCCCTTGGTCCGGGCTTGGCCACGCCGCTTCTTCTGCTAGGATTAGCAGATGAGGTGGCCTGATGAGCCAGGTAGTCCGGGCTTGGCCACGCCGCTTCTTCTGCTAGGATTGCTTAAACAGGAACGCCACGTTGGCATCGGTCCGGGCTTGGCCACGCCGCTTCTTCTGCTAGGATACCGCGAAATCCGCGAAGCGCCGCCGGGATGTCCGGGCTTGGCCACGCCGCTTCTTGTCAACGGCGGCGTAAAAACCGTCCACGTGGCGGAGCAAAACTCGGCCAGTTGAGCGTGCATGTCGTTGAGTGTGGGGAACGCGTCGCGCCCCGGCAGACGCGCTCTTCACATA
>NZ_JAPDOG010000021.1 GCF_026013545.1 Defluviimonas salinarum
ATTCGCATAGTGTCAACGCGACGGATACGGCATCGCCGCGGGGCGGCGATCGGTATGTTTCCTGGCCCTATCCCTCCCCGACCTGAAGGACGGGGTCTCCCGGGCGTTTTGATGAATCCGAACCGGATCAGAAATGATCAGGTTCGGAAATGCGGCACTCCCGATGTCCTGGCCGTCGCTCCGGAACGCCGGCTACATCGGAGCCGGGCCGTCCCGGAACTCGCGATCGGCGTCGAGCAGTTCCTCGAATGAGGCGGTTGTCCGACGGCGTTTTCCGCCATTCTGCAGCAGTTCCTCGAAGGGATCCCGGGAAGGCGGACGGGGCGCGGCCTTGTCTGCGGCGAGCGCATCGATCGCTTCCCGGAACGGGTTCCTGTTCCGGAACTCGTCCAGCAGCGCCGCGGTGGCGCCGAGGTCATGCGCCGGGCCTTCCAGGCCCACCCACCTGCCGAGCGGCGAGCCGGGTTCGATTGGCACGCCGTTTTCCCGGTGCCAGTTCAGCTCGGCCTGGTGAAGCTTGTCCTCGCCGCTCTTCAGCGCCTCGTAGGCCACGATCGCCATGGCGGCGCCGGCGATTTCGACGATGCGGTCGGTGACCGCGTCCCCGGCTTTGCCCCCGGCGAGGTCGAGCGGCCCCTTGCCCTCCGCGGCCGCCATTGCCCCGTAGACCTGGGCGGCATCCGCGTTCCCCATCATGGCCGCATCGAGCAGCGCTTCGCGGGCCATCTCCTTCATCTGGTCCTGCAGGGGGGTGCCGAGCCGGTCGAAAAGCTTCCTGATCACCATTGGTGCGGCACCCCAGAGATGGGCGGCATCCCGGTCCGGCAAGTCGCGAAGCCGTTCCGGCAGGAGATCGTGGATCTCGCGCAAGACCCGGCCGGCCTGCGGGAAACGTCCGGCCAGACCGACCCCGTCGGACTTGCGGTGCCAGAACTCCCGCAGGATCCTGATCAGGGGGCTGTCGGTCTGTGCGGGCGCGGGCATGCATCTCTCCTGCCGATATCTCGGCGAGAAACATGGAACCTTCCCCCGAAAACCGGAAGCACCATCCCGAAAGCTACGCCTGTGGATATGCGAATAATGGAAATGGAAAATCTGGAGTGGCACGCCCTACGATGTCTCCATCAGTCACCCATGACTTCTCCATGAAACTCGTTTCCCGCATCATTCTCGGCACCGCGATGGCGGCAACCGCCTTCACCTCCCTTGTCAACATGGCCCGCGCCGAAGGCGGTCCGCTCGGCGTCTATGCCGGCGAGGCCTCGATCTTCGTCAACGACACGTTCGGTGACCGCCATGACCGCTGGCGGACAGCCTCGTCTTCGCGGAGCTGGTTCTGGGATGAGAGCCTTCTGGGCAGGACCCTCGAGCTGCGCTTTCGCGACGAGATCATCTCGCCCTGGACGAAGACGAAGCAGGGTCCGGCCAATGACCGGATATACGCCAACGCGATCGGGCTTGGCGCCTTCACGCACGGATCCGCGGGCAGGCTCGATTACGTGCTCGGCGCCGAGATCCTCGTCACCGGCGACCAGACCGGCCTGTGGCATCTGCAGGGCGCGGTCCACGACGCCCTCGGCCTCGAGAAAGCCTATGACCCGAAGACGCGCAAGGACCGTCATCTCGAGAACGGGGTCCACGGCCTGGCGGCGGGCGAGGTCGCCATGGCTTACGATGCGGGGAACCACCGCCTGCGGCCGTATCTCGGCGCCGGGGTCGGTTACGAGAGCACGGTCACGGCCGGGGTCGACTATTTCCTCGGCCCCCTGGCGGGGGCCAGCCACCTGTCCCGCGACCCGGTGACCGGAACGCCCCTGGCCGGCGATCGCGACGCCACCGGCAACGGCTGGAGCCTCGTTGCCGGTCTTGACGCCACGCGGGTCTTCGACAGCATCTACCTGCCGTCCGACGGCGATGTGACGGCGACAAGGACGCGGCTCAGGGCGCGGGCCGGTATCCAGGCGGATCTCGGCCGGGTCAGCGTCTTCTTCGGCCAGGCCTGGCTGTCGGAGGAGTTCGTGACCCAGGCGGAGCCGCAGCGCACCGGCCTTCTCTCGGTCGACTTCCGCTTCTGATCCGGCGCCGAACCCGCGATGATTGGGGATAATGCGAAAAAGCGAATGAGAAAGCCAGTTTCAGACTGGTATCGTTGACCGAACGATCCGCCGGAGCGCCCATGAGACACCAGGTCAGCCTTCTTGCCATCACCCTCTTCCTCGCCGCCTGCGGCGGGGAGGACGGCGGCGGGTCCGTGAACGTGCCGGCCGATCCTGCCCCGGCGCCGGTCAGCGACTGGCTCCGCGCCTTCGTCACCAGTTTCGACATGGAGGTGGTGCGCGCGGTGCGGCGCACGGCCGGACATCTCGCCAACGAGATGAGCTACACCCTCAATATCGCCAGTCACCCCACGCTCGACGGAAGCGTCACGATCACGTCGAACCCGCTCCGCGCCGCGCGGGTGGATCATGCTCATTCAACCGGGCTCACTGGCAAGGGGCAGGTCATCTCGATCATCGACGACGGCATTCTCGCGAGCCACGAGCAGTTCGACGGCAAGGTGATCCACCTCAGCGGAACCCCGGCCGGCGCGCGGCACGGAACCATGGTCGCCTCCGTCGCGGCCGGCAACGGCGCGAAGGGGGGTACGATCGGCGTGGCGCCTGGCGCCGATCTCCATATCGGCCATATCGATTATACCCGCAGCATCGACTGGCGGGATCTCGCGGGCCATTTCGACGATGCCCGCAGCCTCGGTGCCATCGTTTCCAACAATTCCTGGTCGACCACCGACTCGACCTATGCGAACACCGAAATCAAGAGCACCTTCTCCTCGGGCGCGCGGGCCACCTATCTCGCCGCGATGCGAAGGTTCGCGCAGGGCGGTGTCATCATCTTCACGGTCGGCAACGACTACCACGCCACGAGCGCGCCCGCCTCCGCAGCCCTGGCCGTCGCCTTTCCGGACCTGGAGACGAGCTACCTCTCGGTCGTTAACGCGATCCCGGTCTTCGATGAGGAGAGGATCCTCTCGGCGACCCGGGTCTCCGCGGCCTGTCTCGAGACCGCTCGTTACTGCCTGACCGCCAATGGCCAATACATCGTGGCGCAGAATACGGGAGACGCCGATTACCATCTCGGCAGCGGATCCTCCTTCGCGGCACCCCAGGTCGCGGGCGCGATCGCGCTTCTGGCCGAAGCCTTTCCCGACCTTACGGCGCAACAGCTCCGCGCCCGCCTGATCGTGACCGCCGACAACGGATTCTTCACACCGACCGGGTCCGTCACGTTCGCCGGCGGGATCAGCCACGGCTACAACGAGGAATTCGGTCACGGGTTCATCAACCTGCGCGACGCGCTCCTGCCGATCGGCGGCGCCGCGGTCCCCGTCGCCGGCTCCACGGACATGATCGCGGCCGGGACGGCGGCGATCTCCGGCGGCGCCCTGACCGGCAACTCGGCCGAGGCCGCGTTGTCGAAGGCGACCGTCATCGCCATCGACAGGATGGACGGGGTGTTCCGCTCGGATGCCGGAATGCTCGCGGCGACGAGCGCCCCGGCCGACCTGGCGGAGGCACGCCTTGCGGCGATCTCGCCGGCAAGCCTCGAGTTTTCCCGGGCCTCACTCGTTGCCGGCGTCGAGGGTAGGGGTGGCTACGCGCCCGGCAACGGCCTTACCCCTGACCTCACCGCGATGGAGCTTTCCGGCCGCCGCGAGATGACGGTGCTGGCGGACGGTGACGCGCGGCTCTCGCTCATCGGCCTCGATGGGGAAAGCGCCGGCTTCGGTTTCGCGCGCGGCGTCGAGGCCGGCGCCGGCAGGTTCGAGCTCGGGATCTCCGCGCTCCATGAGCGGGGCGGCGTGCTCGGCATCACCGCGCCCGGCTACGAGGACGGCATCCAGGGCCGCTCGGGATCGGTTGCGTTCGGCTATGCCGGGCGGATCGGCCAGGCGACCGGGATCCGTCTCGAGGGTGAGATCGGCATGGCTGATGGCCGCGGCGCCGGCATGATCACGGCCATCGACAACCTGCGCTACGACCGGATCCGGTTCTCGCTCGACCGGGCGGACGTGCTGTCAGGCGGCGATGTCCTCACCCTCTTCGCCGGACGGCCCGCGGGCGTCAGCGGCGGTCACGCGATGATGGATCTTCCGGTTGCCAGTTCGGCCGATGGCGCCGTCTTCCAGAGGACCGGCGTCGGGCTCGCGCCGGAGGCGCGACAGCTCGATATCGGGCTTGAATACGCGGCCGCGGTCGGCCGTGGCACCGAGCTGAGCCTCGGGCTGACCGCGAGCCGGAACCACGGCCATCGGGCCGGCGTCGAAAACGTCTCGGCGATGGCCGGCATCGCGGTCCGGTTCTGATAATCACCATATCTGGTGGGCGAACTGATGCGCGCGACTCCCTGTTGCGTTTTTTTCGAGAGACCTATTTTCGCATTGCGGATTTTCGCGGCCGTGAGTAATGTGGATTTTGCGAAAAAAAGACGTGCGCCAGCGCGGCGCCGCCCGCCAGAATATCCAGCAGCCCTCCCGCCCGGGAGGGTCCTTTCGTCAAGGACGGACCGAAGGATTGACCCTCATGTTTGACAGCCTCGCCTCGGGGACCGATACCCGTTTCGCCAACAAGATTTCCCATCAGATCTGGGACATGAAATACCGGATGAAGGAGGCCGACGGCACGCCGGTCGACCTGACCGTTGAGGACACATGGCGCCGCATCGCCCGTGCCCTTGCCTCGGTCGAGAAGGATCCCGGCCAGTGGGAGGACCGCTTCTACGCCGCGCTTGAGGATTTCAAGTACCTCCCCGCCGGCCGCATCACCGCCGGCGCCGGCACCGGCCGCGCGGTCACGCTCTTCAACTGCTTCGTCATGGGAACGATCCCGGATTCGATGACCGGGATCTTCGACAACCTCAAGGAGGCCGCGCTGACGATGCAGCAGGGCGGCGGCATCGGCTACGACTTCTCGACGATCCGGCCGAAGGGCGCGGAGGTGAAGGGTGTGGCCGCGGATGCCTCGGGCCCGCTCTCGTTCATGGACGTCTGGGACGCGATGTGCCGCACCATCATGTCGGCGGGTTCGCGGCGCGGTGCGATGATGGCGACGATGCGCTGCGACCATCCTGATATCGAGGCCTTCATCGAGGCCAAGCGCGATCCGCTGCGCCTGCGCATGTTCAACCTCTCGGTCCTCGTCACCGACACGTTCATGGAGGCCGTGAAGGCCGACGGCTCCTGGGATCTCGTCTTCAAGGGCAGGGTCTACAAGACCGTCGAGGCGCGCGGCCTGTGGGACAAGATCATGCGCGCGACCTTCGGCTATGCCGAGCCCGGCGTGATCTTCATCGACCGTATCAACAAGATGAACAACCTCGGCTACCTCGAGACCATCTCCGCGACCAATCCTTGCGGCGAGCAGCCCCTGCCTCCCTACGGCGCCTGCCTGCTCGGCTCGATCAACCTCGCGCGCCTCGTGAAGAACCCGTTCACGCCCGAGGCCGAGATCGACCTCGGGGCGCTCGACGAGCTCGTGCGAACGGCCGTCAGGATGATGGACAACGTCGTCGATGCCTCGCGTTTCCCGCTCCCGCAGCAGGAGGCGGAGGCGAAAGCCAAGCGCCGCATCGGCCTTGGCGTCACCGGCCTTGCCGACGCGCTTCTCCTCGTCGGTCTCCGCTACGGCTCGGAAGAGGCGGCCGTCCGGACCGAGACCTGGATGAAGGCGATTGCGCGATCCTCGTATCTCGCCTCGGTCGATCTCGCGAAGGAGAAGGGAGCCTTCCAGTTCTTCGACGCCGAGAAATATCTCGCCTCCGGCAACATGATGCAGATGGACGACGATGTCCGGGCAGCGGTCCGCGAGCACGGCATCCGCAACGCGCTCCTGACCTCGATCGCGCCCACCGGCACGATCAGCCTTTATGCCGGCAATGTCTCGTCCGGGATCGAGCCGGTCTTCGCCTATGCCTACAAGCGAAAGGTGCTGCTCCCTGACGGCAGCCGCACCGAGGAGGAGGTCGTAGACTACGCCGTCCAGCTCTGGCGCGAGCTGCACGGCGACGCGCCCTTGCCGGCCCACTTCGTGAGCGCCCAGACGCTCGCGCCCCTCGATCATGTGCGCATGCAGGCCGCGGCCCAGAAGTGGATCGACTCGTCGATCTCGAAGACGATCAACTGCCCCGAGGACATCTCTTTCGAGGATTTCGTGGAAATCTACATGGCCGCCTTCGATGCCGGCTGCAAGGGCTGCACGACCTACCGCCCGAACGAGGTGACCGGGTCTGTGCTGTCGGTCGAGACTGCGAAAAAGGAAGAACAGAAGCCGGCCGCCCTGCTGCCGCGCGACCTCTCCCATCCGATGCCGCGGCATGAGGCGCTCGAAGGGCGCACCTACAAGCTGAAATGGGAAGAGAACGCCTATTACATCACCGTCAACGACATCCTGGATGAGGCCGGCGTGCGGCGCCCCTTCGAGGTGTTCATCAACACGAAGGATGTCGCGGCGCAGTCCTGGATCGCGGCCTTGACCCTGATGATCTCGGCCGTCTTCCGCCGCGGCGGCGATGTCTCATTCGTCGCCGAGGAACTCCAGGGCGTGTTCGATGCCCGCGGCGGCCAGTTCCTGCCCGGCAAGGGCTACGTCAAGTCGCTCGTCGCCGCGATCGGGGACGTGATCGACGGCCACATGCGCGAGATCGGCTTCATCGCCGGCGGCCGCAAGCTCACCAAGGCCGAGCTCGCCGAGGCGAAGGCGGCGGGGCAGGGTGCGGCAGCGGTCCCGGATCTCGGCCGCGCCAGGGCGCAGCGCGACGGTTGCCCGGATTACGGCAATTGCGACGTCGTGGTGGAGAACGGCTGCAAGACCTGCAAGCAGTGCGGCTGGTCGGCCTGCAGCTGATGAATGGCCGGTGGCTGGCCTGTGGATTCGGGCATAAATCTGCCAAACGGGTGGTCATCTCTGCCAAAAAACCGGGAAAACCTTGCCAAGACCGAACGCAGTCGGTTTGCGCGGGCGATCGGCACGGGGGCGTCCACATCGCGGCGCAGGGCGTAACCACGATGGACCGGATGCGGGTCGCTCTGCGCGCCTGCCTGTGGATGAAAGATCAGGCGCAAGCTCCCGCCATGCACTCCGTCCTTTTGGGGGAGCAAGGCGAAATCCGCTCCGGTGCGGCATCGGGTCAGCCGTATCGCGCGATTGCGCCCTTTACGAATGGGGGCGTTGCCCGGCAGATGCACATGCCGGTAATCGGGTCTCGTTACGGACCGCTCGGCAGCGCGGCGCGATAATCGCCATCATCGGCCGGCGACGCCGAATAGAGGTCGGCACCCGTCTTGATCGAAGAAGACCTCGATCCGCTTGCATTAGGGGAGTGACCTGGTCGAGGTGAAAGTTGGCGATTGCAGCCTCAACCCGGCCCGGGTGAACCTCTTCCCGAGACTTCACATCTAGCGCATGTCCAGGATGCGCGCGCCGCGTTCGGAGCCCGGCACATGAATCGTGCCCGACAAGACCGGCGCGCCGTCAGCCGCAATGGCGGTCACCAGATAGTTCACGCCCGACGGTGCCGATGCCAGCGCTTGCGGTACCCGCGGGACCAGCGTGTCGCGGCCCTGAGCCTCCTGCCCCGTGACGATCCGCAGGAGATCCACCGGGGCGTGTTCGGCCGAAATGCCGGGCCGACCCGAATGCACGGTTGCAACCGTAGTGAGATCGGGCTCCGCCGAGCGTTCGAGTCCGGTGATCCGGTAGAGGTCGTCGACGCGCGCGAGCCTGCGGCCCGAGCGCCGCCAGTCCCGGTAGCGACGTTCCATCTCCGCCGCTTCGGCGGCGTCATCGGCAAGGGCCGCGAAGAGCAGGGCGCGCAGTTCCGGAGAGGACGTGTTGAGGTCGACGAGCCCGCCGGCATCCTGCAGGATCAGGGTCCAGTCTTCGCCGGCCACGGTCACGCGCAGAGGTCCGGAAGCGTCGGGCGTCGCTCGTTTCCAGTCGAGCGCAAGGCCGAGCAAGGACGCCTGAACCGCGTTCCGGGTGTTGAGTGTTCGTTCGGCGCGGTTCGCCTGCAGCCGTGCCATGACCCGGTCGCCGACCACCGACGCCAACACGGTCAGGATCGCGAGAGATCCGAGAACGACGATCAGGGCGAAGCCCGACTTGCGCTTGGACGAGGAGCCTGTGCATATCATGGGCGCAAGCTAGAGCGCATCGTGCGGGTTTGAAACATTGAAGTCACTGACATTGGTCGCGATTCACGTTTTGGCCTATGGTGCGGTCACACTGATCTCCGGCCATCATCCGAGCGCTCCGGAACTGGTCTTCGCAGGTCTTCTGATCTGGATGAGTACCATTGATATTGTCCGGTTCGAGATCCCGGACCTCGCGGTGGCGCTGCTCGTCGTCACGGGGGTGCTCGACGCCTGTGCCGCCGCGCCGTCGGCCTGGCCGGATCGCGTCATCGGGATCGCCTTCTGGCCCGCGGCATTCTGGACGGTTGCCGCCGGCTTTCGGCGATTGCGGGGATACGACGGGCTGGGGCTCGGCGACGTGAAGCTCGTCGCCGGCCTCGCCGCCTGGATCGGATTTTTGGGCATGAACACCGTCGTCATGGCCGCGGCGGTCGCGGGCGCCGCGACGCTCGGCGCGGGCCTCGCCGCCCGCCGCGGACAATCGGCGTTGACTGTGCAATCGGCGGTTGCTTTCGGGCCATTCCTTTGTCTTTCTGCGTGGGCGGTCAGAATGAACGGGAGCATGGGATGATCCGAACGACGAAGCGCGGCACGTGGGGACGGAACGCAGGGCTGACGATTCTCGAGATTCTCGTCGTCCTCGCGATCATCGCCATGGTGGCGGCAGTTGCCGGCCCCCGCGTGATCTCCTACCTCGGGCGCGCGAAGTCCGAAACGGCGGCGTTGCAGATCAAGAGCCTCGGCAATGCGGTGCAACTCTACTACATTGATCTCGGACGCTACCCGACCGATGCCGAGGGGCTGGGCGCGCTCGCTGCGGCGCCGGCCGGCGCCGAAGGCTGGAACGGTCCCTATATCACGACCGCGGCCGGGTTGAGCGATCCCTGGGGGCGGGACTATCTCTACGCGGCACTGGACGATGCCAAGGGGTTCTCGATCCGGTCCCTG
Organism: Defluviimonas salinarum; assembly: GCF_026013545.1. Taxonomy (GTDB): domain Bacteria; phylum Pseudomonadota; class Alphaproteobacteria; order Rhodobacterales; family Rhodobacteraceae; genus Albidovulum; species Albidovulum salinarum. Next base: position 9,137 of record NZ_JAPDOG010000021.1, read on the forward strand.
GGCCGGGACGGCCGCGACGGCGGTGCCGGCGAGGATGCCGATCTGAGTTTCTAACCGGGGGGGGCGGCGCCAAGCAGCGGACGCACGACAAGGACCGGCCAGTCGGGATCCGAGCCGGGCGGCACCTCGAGGCGGACCAGGTCGGGAAGACGCGACCCGTCCGTCCAGTCCGAGAGCCAAAGCCCCTGTGTGCGGTCGTAGTAGCCGAAGGCCGCCTGACCTGCATTCGCGGTCAGAATGCCCGAATGGGTGTCAAGAGCGATGCCGTCGTCATCAAGACCGCTGGCCGACAGCGTCAGGTCGGATCCGTTCAGCCGGACCTCCACCCGGAGCGCCGCCGCGTCCGGCATGAACGGAGTTGGGGCCAGGGTGATGAAGGACAGGCGGTCGGCGCGGCCCTCGAACCCGGCCGGATAGGGCAGAAGCTGGTGCGGCGGCACAACCTGCGCCAACCAGTCGCGCAGCCGCACCCTGAGCGCGAGCCCCGCCGCGGTCGGACCCGTCGCCCGGCTGCGTTCGTAGGCGAGGATTCCGAGCCGGAGGCTGCTCGCGAGCCCGCCAGCGACAAGTGCGAGGAGTGCGAGCGCCACCAGGAGTTCGAGGAGCGACAGTCCAGCCGACGGTCCGAACCTGGAGAGCGGCCGACGGATCATTCGGCGAGCCTCACGGCCTCTTCGGACGCGAGCAGCCGGCCGTCCGGGCCGAGCACGTCCACCCGCAGCCGGATCATGTCGGGTTCACCGTCGCCCAATCCTTCACGAACCGTCACTTCGCGAAGGATCCAGCGGCGATACGGCACTTCCCGCACGCCTGCGGGATCGGGAATGGCGACACCGACCTCCGCGAGCCGTGACAGGGCGAGCTCCTGCGCCAGAAGCCCCTCGTCGGCCGATCGGCTGCGCTGCAGAAGTCGCGACTGCGCCGGCAGTAGCGCGGCAAGGACCATCGACATGATCGCAAAGGCGACGAGCACTTCGAGGAGCGAATAGCCGGCCGATCCACGGTTCATGGTCCTTCTCCCGGCGCAAGTGTTCCGGTCATAGGATCGAGCATGAGCAGGAGTTCCCGGTCGCCCTCCGCCAGGCAGAGATCCGGCCCCGCGGCCGTGCCGTCCGGGAAAAACGCGACAGATTGGCGCGCGCCGTGGCAGGTCTCCACTTCGATCCTCCGGGGAGCCGCCTCGGCGATCGCCTGCCGGCGCAGCGATGCGGCCTCGCGGATCACCCCCGCGGCACGCTTCTCGAGCGCAAGCTGCGGCGCCCCGGGCCGGAGCGTCGCGACCGAAGCGCCGAGGATGAGCGACAGGATGGCGAGAACGACCAGCGTCTCCATCAGCGTGAACCCCGCATCGCTCCGGGCAAGGGATTCAGAACGCGAGATCATTGAGGTCCATGATCCCGGAAATCGTGGCGAGTATGATCGATCCGATGCCGAGGCCGATGGCGAGCGTCAGGATCGGGGTCAGCAGGCCCACCGCACGGTTGACGGACACGGTGGTCTCGGCCGCGAGCGTGTCTGCGGCGACCCTGAGCATCTCGGCGAGCCGGTCGCTTTCCTCGCCGGTGCGGATCAGCGGTTGGGCGAGGGGCGCGATGAGCGGGCTTGCGGCCAGCGTCTGCGACAGCGTCCCGCCCGCCGTCACGGTCGAGAGCGCCTCGTCGAGAAGCGCCTGATAGGTGGGGAGGCCGGTCGCAGCCCGGGTGATCTCCAGCGCCCGCGGCAGGGGCGCGCCGCTTTCGAGGACCATCGCCAGCGTCTGGCAGAGCCTTTGGGATTCGCGCTGGCGCAGGAAGGGACCGATGGCCGGGGCGCGGAACAACAGCGTCCGCCAGATGCGCGCAACCGGTTCGCGAAGAAGAAGGAGGCCGGCGGTGATCACCGCCAGAGCCGTCATCAACCAGGGCCAGTCGGACACGATTGTCGTGCGGAGTGCGTCGAGCACCCGCAGGGCGACGGGGGGCGCGGCGCCCGCCGATCGGAAGACCGGCATCAGCGACGGCACCAGGTGGAAGATCAGAAGGGCGAGGACCAGCGCGGACATGGCCATGAGGATCATCGGATAGAGGAACGCCGAGCGGACCTGGCGGCGCAGCGCCGCCTCGCCTTTCAGCATCGCGGCGGCGGCCGCTGCGGTCTCTTCAAGCCGGTTGGCGCGCTCGCCAAGCTCCAGAAACGCGGCGTAGCGGTCGGGGATGAGCCCGCCCGAGCCGCGTAGCGCCTCGGTCAGGCTGCGGCCGTCCTCGATCTCGGCGCGGATGGCGGCGATAGCGCGCCGGAACGACTTGTCCCGGCCCTGTGATTCACAGAACTGGAGGGCTCGGGGCAGCGAGAGTTTCGCCTTCAGCATCGCTGCCAGCATCGCGAAGAACGGCTCCAGATCGCGCGGGCCGGCGACCCGCGCCTTGCCGGAGAGGCTTACCTCCCGCGCCCACCACGGCAGCGGCCGTCCGCCCTCCGAGATCGCGACGGGGATCAGGCCCCGGTTCGCGATCTGGTCGAGCGCCGCAATCTCGCTGGCGGCGCGGACTTCGCCCCTGACCGAGGCACCGTCACCGTCCATGGCTTCGTAGTGAAACTCGGGCATGAGCCGTCAGTCGATGATCCGGTGGCCGGTGCCCGGATCGGTCACGCCCGATCCGACGAGGCCGTTCGCACCTTTGAGCCGCTGGCGCAGCTCGGCAGTGATCGATTCGGCTTCGGCGCCGTTGCGGATGACCCGCGGCGTGATCAGCACGAGGAGCTCGCGCCGGTTGATCTTGTCGCTCCGGTTTCGGAAGAGCGCGCCCACGACCGGCACCTTGCCCGCGCCGGGCACTTGCGAATTGGTCCGGTTCCTCCCGTCCTCGATCAGGCCGCCGAGCGCGATGGTCTGACCGTCCGACATCGCGACGCTGGTCTTGATCTTCCGCGTCGAGATGGTCGGGCTGTCGATCCCCGAGGTCGTGGTGCTGGAAACGCTGCTGACCTCCTGTTCGATGTCCATGATGACGCGGCCGGATTCCGAGACGCGCGGCCGGACCGTCAGGATGATCCCGGTGTCGCGGAACGAGATCGTGTTGACGATCGGCGCGTTCGGATTGCCGGTGTCCTGCACCTGCTGCGTGGCGATCGGCACTTCGTCGCCGATCTGCAGCCGCGCCTCCTGGTTGTCGAGCACGACGAGGCTCGGCGAGGAGACGACGTCGACGTCGGTGATCGAGGCGAGCGCGTTTAGCGCGACCCCGGCCGAGGCGCCCTGGAAGGTGAACGAGAGGCCCGGGAAGCTGGAGCTCACGGCTCCGTTCGACGCGTCGGAGAAGGTCCCCCGGAGTTGGCCGTTCTCGAAGAACCAGCGCAGTCCGAAGTTCAGCTCGTCATTCAGCGACACCTCCGCGATCGTCGCTTCGAGAAGCACCTGCACGGGCGTCGTGTCGAGGGTCTGGATCAGCCGGGCGAAGTCGCTCTGCTCCGTGTCGTTGCCCCAGACGACGACCGCGTTCTGGGTCTCGTCCGCGACGATGCGCGGGCGGCCGGTGACCGGGTTGTTCTCATCGCTTTCGACATCGGCGATCATCTCGGTCAGGATCGGCGCGAGATCTTTTGCGGCACGGTTTTGCAATGCATAGACCACGGGCCGGCGCTTGATGCCGCCCGCGGCACCGTCGAGTTCGCGGATCCAGCGTTCGGCCTCCGCGAGATAACGCGCGCGCGACGTGACGACGAGCACCGCGCCGAGGCGCTTGGAGGGGACGAACGAGACGACATTCTGCAGGCTGCCGCCCTCGGCGGTCTCGAATACGACGTTCAGCTCGGCGACCAGCGCTTCTGGCTCGGCGGCGTTCAGCTTGAAAAGGCCGACCGACTTGCCCTCGAGCACGTCCACGTCGAAGAGATTGACCGCATCGATCGCGGCATTGATCTCGCTGCGGTTGCCGGAAACCAGAAGGATATTGCGCGCGGGGATCGGCTGGAGCGTGACCGACGAGCCCGCAATGGGCTCCAGGAGCCGGGTCATCTCGGCGGTGCCGACATATTGCAGCGGTACCGCGACTACGCGCGATCCGGCGGCGGCATCGCCGAGCCGTGACACCCGCCGTGCCGCCCCGGCGGAGGGGACGATCGTGACGAGATCGCCGGAGGCCTCGATCGTCGCGCCGTTGAGTTCCAGGATGGTCTGAAAGGTCTCGAGAAGTGCCGCCTTGGAGACCGGCCGCGTCGTCTGCAGCGTGACCTCGCCACTGACGTCCGGCGAGATCGTGTAGTTCCGGCCGAGCGCATCCCCGAGGACGGCCTTGGCCGCCTGCTCGATCGGCACACCGACGAGGTTGACGGTGACCTCGTCGCCGTCGGTGACGTCGACGAGCGGCCGGTCGGCCCCCGCGGCGCCCATGAACGCGTCCGTTCCGAGCCGCCGCCTGTCGGCGGTTCGCCCGCTCAACGCTTCGGCGAATTGCTGGTAGGCGGAACTGCCGGACGGATTGTCGCGATTGGCGAGCAGGCGCGAGGGGTTTTGCCGTTCGCCGTCGGCACAGGCCGTCAACGACAGCAGCATGACCAGGAGGGCTCCGGTGCCGCGGGTCAAGAGCTTCAATTTCGTCATTGATACATGTCCACTCGAACGGTCCGATCGGAGTTTGTCATTTCAATCCAGTCGTTGCTGATTGTTGCAATCACCCAGTCGTTGATCGCGGCTCCCTGCGCAATCCATTCCGGCGCCTGTCCGTCGATGGCGATGAGCGCCGTGTCTTCCGCGCCCGTGCGCAAGATACCCAGCAGGATCACGCCGGGCGCGGAATTGTCCGTGACCGCCGGCGCGGGCTCGGCGATGGCGTTCTCTTCCGGCTCGGCGCCGCGGTCGGGCGAGAGCGGACGCCGCCCCGGCTCGAAGAGCGGACGCTGCAGGATGGCGCTGTAATAGACGGCGGGTCGCGCGACCGGTCCGGTCGCGGGAGCGGCGTCCGTTTCGGGCTCGTTTGCTTCGAGTGACGGTGCCGTGATTGCCTTGAGCCGCGTATCCGCCGCATTCCCGGGCATCCGAATCCAGGACGATGCCGTGAGGATAACGAGCAACGCGGTTCCGAGCACGGGGAGCAGCCGGGTCATTCGCTCTCCTCGGACAGGTTGACGGGGGCGAGAATGTCGATCTGCACGAAGAGCAGTGGCTGTTCGGTCGCGTGTCCGGGCCGGTTGAGGCGGCGAAGGGTAGCCGTCTCAACCAGAAGCGGCGGGGCGTGGAACTCGAGCTTCTGAAGGAGGGCGGACAGCTGGTCGAGCGTCGCTTCGCTCTCAAGGCGAAGGCTCACGGCCTGCACGAGGCCGAATTCGTGCGACGGACCGGGTCCGAGGGCGCGGAGATTTGCGCCGCTGGCCCGTGCGAGCTCGGTCACCACCGACTGTACCCGCGCCGTGGCTTCGCCCGTCTGCCGGGCTTGCCACAGCGCCAGCTGGCCGCCGGTTTCGGTCAGCCGGCGTTTGCGCACCGTCAGCGCGTCGAGACTTTCCGACAGGCGTTTGTATTCGGCTCCGGCCGTGGCCAACTCCGTCTCGATCGACCGGCGCCAGTCGAAGATCGGGAGAGCAACCGCACCCGCGGCGCCAGAGATCAACGCCAGCAACCCGGCGATCACAAGGGCTCGCCGTCGGGTCGACTGCGCAATGATCATTGCGCCGCCACCAGGTCCACGGCGATCTCGAAGCGTTCCGATCCGTCGGGCGTGCGGGAGACCGGTCCCGTCAAGCGTGGGTTCGACAGGCCGGCACGCCCCGTGAGGGTCAGGACGAGATCAGCCGCCGAGTCGGCCGCACTGCCCGTGAGCACGAGCCGCTCGGGCCTGAAGGAGAGATCGCTGAGCCAGACCGTGTCCGGGAGGGCCACCGTCATGTCGCGCAGGGTGTTCACGAGTTTCGGGCGATCGACTACGGAACTGAGAAAAGCCGTTCTCTCCGCCGCGCTCCCCTCGAGCGCATCCACCTCGCGGCGCAGTGTCACGGCATCGGTCCGCAGCGTCGCGAGCATCGCCTCGAGGTTCCGCAGGTCTTCGCGGCTCTCGAGCGCCGGACGCGTCCAGCCGAGGATGAGAAGTCCGGTCGCCGCAAGAAGCAGGAGCGCGTTCGCCCGCCGCCAGAGCGCGCGCCGCGGCGCGATCTCGGCGCTGAAGTCGGCGAGCGGCGCCAGCGTCGGCCCGTCCGCAACGAAAACCTTGCGGACGGTATAGCCGGACGACGCGAGCCGCGCCCTGAGCGCGGCGACCTCGCTGCTCTTGGCCACCCATTGGACGGACATGCGCGCGCCGTCGATCCGTTTCGGAGCAGACAGCACCGTATGGACATCGGTTGGCCGCAGCGGCGTACGCCGGGCCAGATCGAGTGCGGCGATCCTGTCGGCCGCGCGGCTCGATCCGGCCGGGATCGGAATCTCGCGGCGCAGAAGCACTTCGCGCGGAAGGCGAATGTCGATGGTCGTGGCCGAAGCAATCCTGCCGGGAATGCCGGATTCGCAGAGCAAGGATGGCGGCAGAACGATTTCGCGTTTGGATTGTTGTGCGTCGCCGTCTTGATCGGAAAAAACGGCGGTTGCGGCCAGGGGCTGGCCGAGAAACATGGCGCAGAACCAATCCGGCAAAAGTCCGGACAGGTTGGCGGCAAGCCCTTGAACGAAACCGGACAGCAGAAGCGTCAACCTTCCCAATTCTCACGTCGCCGCATTCGCGGCATTTTCGCTAGCCTGGATTAAAATATTCAGTATTCATGGGCGTGAAACTGCCTACCTGCGGGGCGTCCGTCAATGGTCTTGATGCCGAGCGTATACGATTCCGACCTTGGTTCGGCACTTGTCGAAGCCGGCGCCATCGACGAGGTGGCCGCCAGACGGGCGGCTGCGGCAGGCGCCGAGACGAGAACCGGCCTCGCGGCATCGCTGTTGCAACTGGGGCTTGTAGAGGAAGAGGCGCTCTACGAGACACTGGCCATGCTCGGCGGCCTGCGCTTGATTTCCATCGGTGAGATCGAGGACAGGCTCCCTGTCGAGCTTGGTCTCAGCGCGGAGTTTCTTCGTCGCGCAATGGTTGTGCCTGCGTGGCAGGAGACCGATGCAATCACCGTTGCGGTCAGCGCGCTCGACAATGGAGCGGCGCTCGAGGGGATCGCCTTTCATCTCGGGCGAGAGGTTCGGGTCGTCCTCGCCACCCCCTCGACGATCCGGGCGGCGCTCGATCGGCTGGATGGCCCTGCGGCCGAGGCGTTGCACGGGGCCGCGGAAACCGACGTCGAGAAATTGCGCGCGCTCGCCAATGACGGGCCGATCATCGGGCTCGTGAACGATCTGGTGGCGGCGGCGGTCCAGGTTTCGGCTTCCGACATCCATATCGAGGCCATGGAGGCGCAGGGCCGGGTCCGCTACCGGGTCGACGGCGGCCTCCGAACGCGCCGCAGGCTGTCGGACCACGAACATGCCGCCGTGACCTCGCGGCTGAAGGTCATGGCCCATCTCAACATTTCGGAGAAGCGCCGGCCGCAGGACGGGCGCGCCCAGGTCGTCGTGCGCGGCAACGCGGTCGATCTCAGGGTCTCGACCCTGCCGACACAGTTCGGCGAAAGCGTCGTGCTGCGGATCCTCGACCGGCGCCAGGTGGCGCTCGACTGGACCGCACTCGGCTTCGAGGAGGCGCGCGTTCGCCGGATCGAGAGGATCGTCAATGCGCCGAACGGGATATTCCTCGTGGCCGGCCCGACCGGCAGCGGCAAGACGACGACACTCTATACCGCGATCAGCCGGATCAACTCCGAGGATCGCAAGATCATCACCGTCGAAGATCCGATCGAATACGCGCTTGCCGGCGTGAACCAGGTGGCGGTGGCGCCCGAGATCGAGATGGGCTTCGCGCGTGCGCTCAGGGCCATCCTGAGACAGGATCCGGACGTGATCATGGTGGGCGAGATCCGCGATCAGGAGACCGCCGAGATCGCGGTGCGCGCGGCGCTGGTGGGGCGGATGGTGCTATCGACGGTGCATACCAATGACTCGCTTGCGGCCGTGGATCGGCTCCTGGACCTCGGCGTGCCGCCGTATCTTCTTTCGGCGACGCTCAGGGGCGTTCTCTCGCAGCGGCTCGTTCAGAAGAACTGCACGGCCTGCGGCGGACGGGGCTGTGCGAGCTGCGACGGCAGTGGCATCCGCGGACGCACGGTCGTCTCCGAGCTTCTGGAGATCACTCCGGAACTGGCGGGCGGCATTGCGCGGGGGCACTCGTCGCAGGCGTTGCGCGAGGCAGCGGCGGCGTCGGGCTTCGTGACCATGGAGCGGCACGCCAGCGACCTGATGGCGCGCGGCGTGCTGTCCGAGGAGAACGTGGCCCGGTCGCTCGGATTCTGACTTCGGATCGTCGTTACGCATCGAGGGTCATTGTCCCCTGATGGACAACTCTTCGTCCCTGAAGCGGAAACATCCGGTCGTGTCAGCATGTGCCTTATGGTTGAATCATGCCGTCGGCCATGGCTCGCAAGAGGCCATGCAAGACCAACGTGGAAAGGCCATCTCACCCCGACATCGTCCGCATGGTTTCGGCGTGAGGCAAGTAACATAAGAAAATAACGTAATAAAATTCGACGCTGACCGCGCGTTCGTGTTGTAAAACTTTCTCTTGATTTATGCCGCGTGCTGCGTAGCGTTCACCCAAAAGTAGATTGATTTGTTCGAAGGGGACGTATGTGAAGACGCTTTCCGGTCACGGCATCCTGGCTGCCGCTCTCTCCTTCCTGACCTTTTCCACTCCCGCATTTGCAACCGAAGGTGTCTCGCTTCCGATCGTTGCGTCGGTTGGAAGGAGCGTCCTGCTCGATCCGACGGACGGGTTTGCGGCGGCGCCGGGGGAGCGGCTTCGCCCCGAATGGCGCTGGGTCAGCCGGCCTGCGACGAGCGTCGCGGATTTCAGCGCGACCGATGTGCTCAGACCCTCGGTGACGCCGGATGTCCCCGGCACCTATGTCGCCGAACTCGCGCTCTACGATGCCACCGATCCGGCCGCGGCGGCGCCACTGCATACGACTCGGGTCGAGTTCGGCACCGGCAATCTCGCGCCGGTCGCCGCCATCGTCGCGCGCGGCTATCCGGGCGGTTCGACGCCGCTCACGCTCGACGCGACCGACAGCTACGACGTGAACGGCGACGCTCTGACCTATGCCTGGTCGATCGAAGCGGCGCCGGCCGGCAGCGCCGCCGCGATAGGCGTTTCGAGCGCGCCGATCACCGGCCTGTCGCTGGATCTGGAGGGCTCCTATCTCATCGGCCTGACCGTCGCGGACGACAGCGGCGCGGCCTCCGCAATGGCGATGTACGAGGTCCGGTACCTGCCGAACTCCGGCACGACGGATGTCTACCGGCTGTCCTACGACGTCACCCATTCGGCCGGGACGGCCGTAGCGGACATCATCGCGCTCGGCGACCGCTCGATGGCGGGCGGAACGCATGACTACGTCCCGTCCTTCACCCTCGATGACGCGGTGACCGGGATTGCCGACACGCTCACCGTGACCCTCGATGGGGTCGATTACGCGCTGACGACTCCGCAGGATTTTCTCGATTTCGCGAATGTCCTCGAGCTCGATGCCGACGACGGAACCAATGCCCGGATGTCGCCCGATCCCGCGGGCGACGACCTCACGTTCATCTTCGGTTCCGGACGCGGGTCGGTCACGCTGAACGGCATCATCGGCGCGGACCTGTCGCGCGCGGATCTGCAGAACCTCGGGGTCGATCATTACGAGGGCGTGGGAGGACGCCAGGTGGCGCCGGTTGCGTCGGGCGGCTTCGACCAGGTCGCGGTCCAGCCAGGCCGGACGGTCGTCATAGACCCCTACGAGAGCAGCGATATCGATGGCAGCGTGCTCGTATCCGACGCCAGCCTGTCGGTGCAGCCGGCGGGATCTGCCGCGACGCTTCAGTCCGATGCCGAGAGCAGAATCGGCTTCGCACCGGATCTGAACGGCGAATACCTCATCTCGCTCAGCGTCATGGACGGCATCTGGTCCGCTCAGGACCAGATTCTGGTGGCCTCCGGAGCCGACGCCCGTCTGCGGCCCGTCGCCCGGATCGCCGACATATCCGGTCTTGCCGTCGGCAGCGAAGCAATCCTCGACGGAACCCAGAGTTACGATCTGAACGGCGATCTTCTGAGCTACGACTGGCACCTGCTTCACCGGCCCGCAGGCAGTTCGGTGGCGATCTCCGGTGCGAGCGGCCCCGAGGCGGCCTTCACTCCCGATCTTCCGGGACTCTACGTCGTGCAGTTGCAGGTGGAAGACGGTACGGCCGCGGGTGTGCCCGCGACGCGGGCCTTCGTCGTTGGCGCGCCGTTGCCCGATGCCGATGCCGGCGCCGACCGTCTCGCCGGGAACCTTGGCCAGGTCACGCTCGACGGCTCCCTCTCGACGGGCGCTCCGCTCACCCATTCCTGGGCTTCGATCGGCCTGACGGGCAGCGGTTCCTCCGGCACGCTCGATGACGGTTCTCTCGTCGCACCGACGCTCTCGCTCGACATCCGCCAGGGTCGGTTCCGCGACGTGATCCGCTCCTCCTCGGTCTATCACATCAAGCGCAGCGACCTGGGCGGGCTGTGCGATTTCGACGTTCGGCTGCCCGCGGATATCGCCGGTGCCAGTGCGGCCGAGCCGGTAGGCATCACGCTCCATTCGCGTGGCCAGCAGGCGACCGGTACGGGCACGCTGCTCGTCTGGGAGATCGAGAACAAGAATGACCATACCCGGGTCGTCCGGCTGCAAACCGCGGACGGTCGGGATCTCGGCGACCATGCGGTGCCGGGACGCGTCTCCGTGCATGTCACAACTCCGGAGATCGGCAATCAGGACATGGTGGCTTGGGTCGGCGGCCAGCAGGTCGCAAGCGACCGTGTGAAGAAGAACCCGTTCAACCGCAACAACCCGGTCTGCACCGGCCCGGGCGCCGGTGTCGTCCAGCTCGTGGTGAGCGGTCAGAACGGGATATCCCGGCCCGACACCGTGGTGATCGGCAACATCAACCTGCGCCCGGTGCTCACCCGTGGCGCGCGCCTCAGCGTACTGAGTGGCGAAGGCGTCTCGCTCTCGGCGCCGCCCTTGAGCTTCGACGCCAACGGCGACGCGCTCACCCATGGCTGGTCGCTGCTCTCCCGCCCCGGCGGCAGCGGTGCGACGATCGCGGCCGATCCCGCCGTGAAGACGGTCGCCGGCGACAGTCTCGCCTTCGCGCCAGACCGTGTCGGGCTCTACCTGATCCAGCTCACCGCCGATGACGGCGCGCTTCTCGGCGCCCCCGTGGTCCTCGAGGTCGAAGTCGTGAACTCGCCGCCGGTCGCGGTGGCCAGCGGCGACACGGAGGCCCATGTCGGAGAGACGGCGACCTTCAACGGTACGGCATCCCACGATCCCGACGGCGATGTGCTGAACTACAGATGGACCCTGACGAGTCGTCCGCAGGGCAGCAGCGCGGCCGTTTCCGACCCGTTCGGCCCGATCGCAACGCTGTCGCCGGACCGCCGCGGAAGCTACACACTCTCGCTCGAGGTCTCCGATTACGAGTTCACCTCCGCTCCGGTCGAGATCACGATGACCGCGCCCAATCGTGCGCCAGTGGCCGTGCTGGAAGGCCCGTCTGAAATCAATCTGGGCGCCGAGACCAGCTACTCCGCCGCCGCCTCGAGCGACCCTGACAACGATCCGCTGACCTATTCCTACCAGATCACGGCACAGCCCACCGGCGCCGACCCTCTCCTTGCCGATCTTGGAAATGGCGGGGTGGGGTTCGTGGCCGATCTGCCGGGCAACTACCGGCTGGAGGTCAGCGTCTCGGACGGGCTTCTGACGACGACCCGCAGCCTCGACATCACCGCGCGGCCCCGCAACGCCCCGCCCGTATTGGGCGACCTGCGCGACCGTTACACCGTCGAGCTGGGCCTCGAGTTCGCGCTCGACCTCCAGGGGACCGATCCGGACGGTGATCCGATCACCTTCTACGCCACGCCGCTGCCGCTTGCGCAGGGAGTTGCGCTGAACGCGAACAGCGGCGCGATCCGGTTCCGTCCCGAGGCGGGACAGATCGGCACCTATTCCTTCACAGTCGGCGTGTCGGACGGAACGCTGACGGACCACGCGATCCTGACCGTCGACGTCGTGGCCGGCACGGCCGACGACACCTCGGTCCACGGCCGCGTGCTCAACGCGAACGATTTCGCCGACGGCGTCGAGACGCCGCTTGCCGGCATGCCGGTGCGGCTTCGGGACGCCGCGTTGATGACGACGACCGCCGCCGACGGCACGTTCAGCTTCGGCAGCCTCGCGCCGGGCCGTGACCAGGTCACCATCGACCCCTCCGCCGATGGCGGTCCCGGCGGCTATCTGGGCGAGGTGCGGGCGATCACGGTCACCGAGAACCAGAACCGCGATCTGTCGCCGGAGTTCCTGCTGGTTCCGCTGGACGACGGCTGCGCTACGGTCGTCGCGGGGCAGCAAACCGTGCTGTCCGGTGCGGACTCCGGCCTGACCGTGTCCATTCCCGCGAATTCGGTCAAGGACGCCTCCGGCGCGGCCTACACGGGAGACGTGTGCCTGGGCTCGCTGCCGGATCTTTTCGAACATCCCGGGTTTGTGGACGGCACCCGGGCCTGCCGCATCTACGCGCTCGACGCGCCGGGGGCGGTGTTCACGCAAGGCATGACGATCACCGGGCCGAACCTCGACAACCTGCCCGAGCAGACGCGGCTCGAGCTCTGGCGTGTCAGCAGCCTGAACGGGCGCTTCCGCCGAACGGCGGATGCGGGTGTCGATGCCGGCGGGGCGACCGTCAGCAGCACGCTCTCGCGTTTCGACGAAAGCGACCTCTTCACATTCCTGCCGCAGGCGCCGCAGACGATTGTTTCAGCGGACCAACCGACGGGCATGCGGGCGTTGACGCCCTTCGAGGGCGACAATGCGGCGAGTTACACGCTGCCGGGATACACCGCGTTCGGCGAAGCGCAGCAGGTCACGCTGAGCTATCATTCCCAGGCGGCCAATCCGACGATCATCGTCGCCGCCGACGTGACGATCGCCGAGGACGCGTCGCTTCCGGTGACCCTTGGAACCCGGATCGAGGCGGGTGGCCTGTCGCTCTCCGACAGCCGCCACTGGACGCCACGCCAGGCGCTCGACGGTGCGGCCCCAGCACTCGTGGGCGAGAAGGTGACCCTGCGGCAGTCGGTTCCGGTGGATGGCTCGGGTCTGGGCAGCGGCCGGTATTCCTACCGGTTCACGAGCCGGGCGCAGTACGATTGTTCCACCGTCGGCGGGTCGCACGACGCCGAGTTCTACGTCCAGGACGGGACGGACAGTCCTTACGGCAACGGCTGGTCGATCGATCGGTTGCAGCGGCTGGTGCTTGGCCCGGACGGGAAGGTCACGATCACTGACGACGACAGCGTCACGACCTTCGATCCCCAGCCGACGCTGACCGAGTTCGAGGATGAACCGCTGATCTTCCCGACCGTGGGTACGGCCGGGATCGGGTCCGGCGACGCGGATGGCGATGGCGACATCGACGTATTCTATGGCGAGAGCGGGACCGGCAGTCTCGGAGTTCTGACAAATCTCGGCGATGGCGCGTTTCAGCAGGAAGACACCCTGCGGGTCGCCAATCCCAGCGCCGTGCCGCAAACCGGCCTGTACCCGCCCAACCTTGCCGCCATCGCCGTGGGCGAACTGACCAACGACGGTGCGCCCGACATGGCCTACGTGATGCAGACGCAGGAGGGCTATGGCTACGCCGAGAACGACGGGTTCGGCAGCTTCTTCAAAGCGTTCGAATCTCTTGGCCTCGGACGCCGCGCGCTCGACGTGGCGGTGGGCGACATCGACCGGGACGGCTATGACGACATCATCTATGTCGCCAATTCCGGCTTCTTCACCTATCTCACGGATGAGATCTGGATCAGCTACGGCGGTCCCAATGGTCGCACCCTGGTCAAATACGCCGGCTCCACCTTCGGCGGAGCGGGCGCGCTTCAGGTCATCGTCGACGATGTCGACGGCAACGGTTTCGACGACGTTGCCCTGCGCACCCGGCAAGGCATGGATTTCCTGTTCAACAATGGTAACCGGTCCTACAGCCGGAAAAACCTCAGGGCGGGAAACGGCGGTTTGAACGTGCTCGGGAACTTCGGCAGGCTCGCCGACTTCAACGGCGACGGCAAGCTCGATATCGCCTACGCCACGCCGAACGACCTCCAGATCCTGCTCAACACCACCGGCCAGGCGTTCGGCGCGCCCAGATTGCTGCCGCGTCCGCCAAGCGCTTCCGACGCGACACCGGTCAACCTCGGTGACGCCGACGGCGACGGTATTGTGGATCTGATCGTAACCAGCGGCCGTGAGATCGCCGTGTACAGAAGCAACGGCGACGGTACCTTCGCCCCGTTTGAGATCGGTTTGGTCGACTACGGGTTCAGCGACACCGAACTGGCCGATTTGAACGGCGACGGGAGCCTGGATCTGATCTCGACGCAGCGGTTCAGCGTCACCGTGCATTTCTCGAAACCTTCGGCCAGCGGCACGTTCGTGTCCGGCAAGGGTGAATTCTCGACACTGGAACGTCTCGCTGACGGCACCTGGCAGCGACGCTACAAGGACGGCACCGTCATCGAGTATGATGCGGCCGGGTTGCAGACGGCGGTGGTGGATCCGCAGGGCAACCGCAAGGAATACGGCTACGGTCCCGACGGGCGGCTCGCGACGATCGTGGACCAGGTCGGTGGCGTCACCAGCTTTGCGTATGACGGCGAGGGCCGGCTTGCCTCGATCAGCTATCCCGACGGGCGGACGACGACGTTCACATACGATGATATCGGCAATCTCACGGATATCGCCGAGCCCGCGGGCAGCAAGGTCGGCTTCGCCTATGATGCGAACGGCCGCCTGATCTCCACGACGAACCAGAACGGCAACACCACGAGCTACTCCTACGATGCGGTCGGCAACCTGAACGGCGCGACGCTGCCCGACAGCTCGTCGGTCAAGAACCAGGTGGCGGCGTCGCTCGGTCTGGTCGACGGACTTGGAGGGCCGGCGACCCAGCCGCTGATCTATGTGAAACCGGAAGACCGGGTGACGACCGTTACCGACCGCAAGGGCGAGGTCACGACGGTCGAGGTGAACCAGTTCGGCTCGGTGATCCGCGTCACCGACCCCCTCGGACGCACGAGCCGCTTCATCCGCGACGAGAGCAACCTCGTCACTCGGGTCGAGCGGCCCGGGGCGAACGGAAGCACCCGCGTCGACACGCTGGAATACGATGACGTGGCGAACGTCACCGCGATGACCGAGGCCGTCGGCACGCCCGCGCAGCGCACGACGCGCTACGGGTACGAGCCGGTCTTCAGCAAGGTCACGACCACGACCGATGCCGGCGGCTTCGTGACGGCATACGAAAACGACGCCACGGGCCTGCCGACCAGGGTCACCGATCCCGAAGGCGGCACGCGGCTGATGACTTACACGGCGCAAGGCCAGCTCGCGAGCCGGACCGACGAGAACGGCAATGCGACGCAGTTTGCCTACGACGCGCGCGGCAACCTCGCCTCCGTCACCTATGCCGACGGGTCGGTCACCCAGACGACCTACGACGCGAGCGGTAATGTGACGACTCTTGCTGAAGCCTCCGGGAGCGCAGAAGAACGGGTGCGCAAAGCGACTTACGATCTTCTAAACCGTCCGATTTCGCAAATTGATGCGCTGTCGAACGCTATCCTGTACGGGTATGATCCGGTCGGCAATCTCACTCGATTCGAAGACGCTGCGGGTCGAGTGTCCGTCATATATTTTGATGAGTTAAATCGTGAGGTTGGGGGCAACGATCCGATAACGGGCGACACCACCGTATCCTATAGCGTAGGTGAGACTGAGATCGTTTCTACCGATGCCGAGGGACGAACCGATCGGACAGAGTTCGATATCCTGGGGCGACCCTCGAAGATAGTTGAGGCCCATGGGGCCGCTCGCGAGGGCACCTACAACAGTGCCAACCAAGTGGCGACAATGATTGATGCCAAGGGAGGGACGGCCTCGTTCCAGTACGATGATCTGGGCCGCACTGTAGTCGTTCAGGAGCCTTCGGGCGAAATCGTGACGACGCAGTACGACGTTCGTAACAATGTTGTCGGTGTTGTGTCCGCAAACGGTGATGCTGTGAGTTTCGGATATGACGGGAACGGTCGACTGCTCACGATGGCCACGGCCGACAACGCCTACATGTACAGCTACGACGCTGCGGGCAATGTTCTCCAAACCACCGACAATGACACATCGATCTCGGCAACGTATGACGCGATGAACCGGCTTGCCTCAGAAACGTTCAACTATCCCAATCTGCCCGCCCCGGTTGTGCTAAGCTATGAGTACGACACGCTTGGCCGGAAAACGCGAACGACCGACAGCTTCGGCGGAACGGTTGAAATTAACTATGACGCCGAAAACCGACAAACAAGCGTAACCCAGCCTTGGGGTGGATCGATCGATTTCACCTATGATCCGGATGGGCGGGTTCGTTCAAAAACTTATCAGAACGGAACGGTGACCTTTGCAAACTACGATGCCGGCGGCCGGCTGGCGGGGCTCAAGCACAGCTTCGCTGGCTTGGACTTCCTCCACGAATCGTTTCGTTACGACCGGGCCGGTCGGTTGATCGAGTTGCGGGACGAACTGGACCTGACGAAGTCGCGAGCGTTGCTCCACGATGCCGGGAGGCGTTTGGTCGGCGTAAACGTAGGTCTTCCGGTTTCCGAAGGTGGTATGCCCATTCCGGCCGAAGATTACTCCTATGACCTTGAAGACAACCGCACCGCTTCGCACCTGACCTCCGGCTACGAGTATGATGCGAACCACCGGCTTTTGGAGACGGCGAGCTATAGATACACCTACGACGCGAACGGCAACCGAACGTCTCGGACCGGCAGGGCGACGGGCGAGACGTTGACCTACAGCTGGGACGCCCAGGATCAGTTGATCGGTGTCTCATCCACGGACGGATGGTCGGTGAGCTATCTTTACGACGCCCAGCAGCGGCGCATCGGCAAGACCGTGACCGGTACGGAAGGCGCGGTGACGGAGCAAGCCTTCGTCTACGACGGGCCGAACGTCCTCTTCGTCTTCACGACGCGGGACGGAGTCACTACGTCGCGCCGGTGGATGAACGCCTATGGCCTCGATAAGCGCTACGGGTTCGAGGACTACGCCTCGGCCACGCCGACGCCGGGGACGGGCGCGCGCTACGAGGTTCACACCGACTATCTCGGCAGCATCGCCGCGGTGGTCGATTCCGCGATAGGTGCGGTCGTGTCGCGCTATCGCTACGACAGTTTCGGGCGGCGGAGCGTTGTGGCCGAGGCGGTGGATCCAGGCTATGGCTTCACCGGCCAGCAATATGATGCTGAGACAGGTTTGCAGTACCACCGCGCGCGTTACTACGATCCGGCGGAGGGGCGGTTCCTGTCGACCGATCCCTTGGGCTTCCCGGACGGACCGCGCAACGCCTATGTCTATGTCGCCAATACACCCTATCAGAAGATCGATCCGCTCGGCCTCAATGCGACCTCGCCGTTTCTCGCCTTCGCGAATGATGCGACCTCGAACGGCATCTATGCCGAGTTGGTCACCGGTGGTGCCATGGGTTATCTGTTGAAGTCGCTCGGGGAGGCGGCGGATTTCCTCGGCACCCTCTATGGCGCCGGCGGCAGTGGCAGCGGGATGACCTTTGGCGGCAACATGGGCCGATCGCCCTTCAACCCGTTCGAGGCCATGAACGAGAAGCTTGCACAGTGCCATTCGCTGAATTCGAGCGATAAATTCAACTTTGACGATCTCAACACTGGTCGTACGCATGGAGGACCAGCGCATGACGCGATGATCACATGGCGAATGAACGACCTGGCCGCGCAAAAAGGCGCCAAGATGATAAAGGGCGCAATCGACGTGGGGTCTTTCATGAAAGATCGCCCTCAGGTGAATGCTGGATTCGAGCGTGTGAGCACCTGCCGCCCCGACCTGCAGTACAACTTTGCGGGAGGTGAGCTTCATATGCTGGAGGAAATGTCGGTCAGTTCGGCGATCTACAGAGAGGTGGCGAAGGCAATCGTGATGCTGCGCGCCGATCCGAACGCAGCCTGGCTTCTTTGGCGAGGAAGAAGGCGGTGACGAGTGGTGGAGAACGCCTGCCGGATCAGGCAAAGCTTGGATTTTTTCTGGTCGAGGCTCCGCTGAAAACGGTCGAGTCCCTGTTCCGTGGGATCGTACTAGAAATCAAACGCAATATGATTGAAGTTCAGGGCGAGCCCGACAAGCCCTATTCGATGCTGCGCGAGGACCGTGCTCGGATAGGCGAGCCTTTCGACTATGCGTTCCAATACGATGTAGACAGGGAGCGGTTTCTGCGAAAACCTCAGTGGTATCAGAATCTGTTCCCGTTGCGGGGTATCTTTCGCCTTTCCAGAGTACGATCGAATTTGGAGTTGGTTCTTGTCGAGTTTGAGGGGCTCGGAGGTACCTGGCCGCTTTTTGATCTCAACATCTCGATAGTCAGCGGGGCTGTGGTATACAAATTCAGTTCAACAACCCGCTACACGATCTACGATTCTTCCCCGAGCTATGATCCCCCACGAATTCCATCACAGCCGGTCGCTTTTAACAGCATGTCGCTGGTGCGCCCGGACGGTCTGGTCCGCAGCATCACCGCGGGCAAACAGAACGGCAAGAGCTTCTTCCGGCAATATGGTGATCCGTTGCCGTTCGAGAACCCGGACCATTACAAGAAACGGATCAAGACCGAGCGCTTCAACCGCAACATCCTGTGCGACTATCTCGAAGCGCTCGGTGTCGATCCCGAGGCCACGTTCGATCGCAGGGAGCTTGACGATCCGGTCCTGTTCACGATCGACCCTGACGGCGAGTTGCTCGACCCTTATGTCGAGGACCTCGAGCGCTGGCGCGCGTCGGAGCAGCAACGACAGATTCTGGGAGCAAAACTGATCGGTATTGGCCATTCGTAGGCGGACCATTTTGGCCAGCGCGGTGGATCCGGGCTGTGGCTTCAGCTGCCAGCAATATGATGTGGAGAAGGGCTTGCAGCACCACCGCGCGCTATTACGATCCGGCGGACCTACAATGCCGCCGGCGAAGTCACCGAGCATGTCAACGGTGACGGCGAGACCCACCGCTACGCCTATGACGCGGTCAGCCGCTTGACGGAGACGACCGACCCCGAGAGCTATGTCAAACGCTTCGCCTATGACGCGAAGGACAATGTCACCTCCGTCACCGACGGGCGCGGGGGGCTGACCGCCTTCACCTACGATACGCTCGACCGGATGGTCACCCGCACCAACCCGGTCGGCGAGGTGATGGCCGGGGCCTATGACACGCGCGACAACCTCGCCACGCTCACCCGCGAGGACGGGACCGTGGAGACGGCGAGCTACGACGGGCTCTCGCGGCGCACGCGGGTCGTGACCCCCGACAACACGCTGGCCTATGCCTACGATCCGGGCGGCAACCTGACCGAGGCTGCGGACGGCGACAGCCGCGTGACCTTCACTTACGACAACCGCAACCGGCTCGCCACGACCACGACCGACGGCACCGTGGGCCCGCAGCCGCAGGTGACGCTGAGCTACAGCTACGACGAACTCGACCGGCGGCTGACGATGTCGGATTCGCTCGGCGGCACAACCTCTTACGACTGGGACGTCGAGGACCGGCTCTCGACGCTGACGGCGCCCTGGGGGACGGTCTATTCCTTCGGCTATGACGGGGAGGGGCGGCGGGTCTCGCTGACCTCGACCTCGGGCCGGGCCTCGTCCTGGGGCTACACGAACGGCCTTCTGACCGCGCTTTCCCATGCGCAGTCGGGCGTCACGCTGACCGATCTCACCTATGCCTACGATCCCGACGGGCAGTTGACGGCGATCGTCGACACTCTCGATCCGGCGAAGTCGAAGGCGATCTCCAATGATGCCTTGAACCGGCTGGTGCAGGTCGCGGAGGGCGTGCCCGTGGCGCAGGGCGGGGTGCCGGTGCCGGTCGAGGACTATGCCTATGACGGCGAGGGCAACCGCACCGCCTCGCATCTCTCCGGCATCCACGAGTCGAACGGGCACAACCAGCTCCTGGAGGACGACAGCTACCGCTACGCCTATGACCTGAAAGGCAACCGGGTCAGCCGGACGACGAAGGCCGACGGGGCGGTGGAGAGCTACGCCTACGACAGCCAGAACCGGCTGGTGGGCTACACGTCGCCCGCGACCACGGCGAGCTACGCCTACGACGCCCTCGACCGGCGCGTCGCCAAGACCGTGGACGGGGCGGAGACCGCCTATGTCTACGATATCTCGCCCGAGGATCCGCTGGCCAATGACGACATCGTCATGGAGTACAGTGACGGCATCCTCACCCGCCGCTGGATGCATTCCGACGCGGTGGACGAGCCGGTGGGCTTCGAGGAATACACCGCGTCCTCGGGCGTGGGCGCGGGCACCGAACACGCGCTCTACGCCGACCGGCAGGGGTCCGTCATCTGGGTGACGGAACCGGCGACCGGACAGGTGGTGGCCGGGTATGAATACGACGGCTACGGACGCCTTACCCAGACATCAGGGACGCTCTCGCAGCCCTACGGCTACACGGGCCGCGAATACGACACCGAAAGTGGGCTCTACCACTACCGTGCCCGGGCCTACGACCCGGCGGCGGGGGTGTTCGTGCAGACCGATCCGATTGAGTTTGCCGGTGGGCAGCTAGCACAATGCGGAGAGGTCAAACCTTACCGGCCGGCGCAATTGAAGGGGCGGCTTGATCTGAAGTGCTACTACGGGGAGTAGCCCGTCCGGCCGACCACATCGCCGCACAATTTCTCGATAATAGCCGTCCGCCGTTCGAGCAGAACCAACGCGGTTGCCCTGGGTTGCCAGGCCGTGTGTCAATTCCGGCGCAAACTCGGTCCGCGACACCGAGCTCGAGATGATCCAGCTCGTGCGCGAGGCCCGAGAACGGGCGGTGACCGAGCTCGGCGAGGTCACGACGACCACGGGCGAGCTGACCGAGCAGATCATCAGCACGCAAAAGCAGCTCGAGCGGGTCGAGATCCGCGCACCGGCGGCGGGCTATGTGCATGACATGCAGGTCGTCACGCTCGGCGGCGTCGTGCCGCCCGGCGGCGTCATCGCCCAGATCGTCTCGCATGACGGCAGCATGGATTTCGAGCTCCAAGTCGCGCCGGCATCCGTCGACCAGGTCCATGCCGGCCAGGAGGTCCGCCTGCGCTTCTCCGCCTTCGACCAGATGTCGACGCCGGAGCTTGCCGGAACGGTCGGCCTCGTCTCGGCCACGACGCTCGTCGACAAGGTGACCGGCATTCCCTACTACCTCGTGACCGCGCATGTCGCGCCTGCGGAGCTGGCGCGGCTTAAGGGCAAGGAGCTCGTCCCCGGCATGCCGGTCGAGGCCTTCATCTCGACCGGCGAGCGGTCCGCGGCGAGCTACCTCGTGAAGCCCTTGCGCGACCAGATGGCCCGCGCCTTCCGCGAGGACTGAGGCGCCGCGGGGACGGGGCGTCGCTGCCCGCCCCGCCTCACTGCAGGATCGGCTGGTCGAGCACCGCCTCCGCCCGCTCGATCATCCGCGTGACGTGGCGCAGCGACTGGCGCTGGCCCGACCGGGCGCGGCGGAGGATCTCCGCGGCGATGATCTCGGCGATCTCCGCGCCGAGCCGCGCGGTCGCCTCGCCGCGCGCGAAACCGGCGAGCTGCGCGGCGCTCAGGTCGGGCAGCTCGACCACCGTCAGCCGGTCGAGGAGCGGCTGGTGGATCTGCCCCGCGGTATTGCTGGTCATCACCCAGGAGACCGAGGCCATGTCGAAGGGCAGCTGGAAATACGGGCATCTCCAGGCCCGTGCCGTCATGGGTTCGACGAGGCCGAGGAGGACGCGGTGCAGGCCGGGCAGCGAGCCCTTCGTGGTGTCGGTCCGGCCGTCGCCGGCATCGAGCTCGTCGACGAGGAAGACCGGATTGGCGATGCGGCGGTCGAGCATGAGCCGGACCAGCGCGCCCGGGTTCGCCGTGCCCCAGCCTGTCTCGGTGCCTTGCACGCCGAAGACGCCGCCCGTCGCCCCGGCATCGACCTCCCCGAAAGGGACGCCGAGGGCGGCGGCCGCGGCGCGCGCCCAGCGGGTCTTGCCGATCCCCGGCGGACCGAGCACGAGGAGCGGGCCGAAGCCCGCCGGCAGGCCCCGGCAAGCCCGGCGTCGGGCTTCCGTCCAGGCGGTCTCCGTGAGCCGCGCGAGCCACGGCGCCTGCGCGTGGATCCCGGCGAACGCGACGTCGATCTCGGCCTCTGTCAGGTGGACCGCACGGGCCGATTTCGAGAGCGCGGCCAGCGCCGCCTTCTCGTCGGCATCGATCTTGCCATGCAGCCGCGTTTCCGGCGGCAGCCAGGACCAGACACGCCGCGCGGCGGATCCGAGCCGGGCCGCCTGCGCGTCGGTCAGGTCGTAAGGCAGGAACGGGCAGTCGGCGATGCCGCTCGGGAACGGGCGGCCCGGGTGATCCCGCTCATGCGCGCGCCGCGCCTCCTCCAGCCAGGCTTCCGCCTCCGGGCGCATCGCCGCGCGCTGCCGCTCGATGATGCGGTCGCGGACCCTGTGCCGGAGATCGGCCTGAGACCGGCACGAATGCCGGATGAACTGAACGATAGGGTGACGGCGCTCCACGGGCGACCTCCGGGTTATAGACGGGATTGGGATGTGGAAGGCGAGGAAGACGCGTCCGGTTCGAAGGGCCGGTGCCGTACTCAGGGGGAACGTCCTTCGCCGGCATGCCTCCGCTGCCTCCCGCGAGGGGAGCCGGTCAGCGTATCGAGACGATGCGGGTGCGGCTTGTCATGCGCGATACCTGTCAGCAGGCGCGGGCGGCGTCAAGGGGCAGATTCGGGGTTCTTTGAGCTGGCCATCGAACCGCTGGCGTCCTCCGTGGCGTGTGGTTTTCTTTCCGTAGCCGGTGTCGGGCGCATTTGCGGATCATCTGGACTCCATGATCGCCGGGGGAGCTGACCGAGGGGTCCAAGGGCAGGCGCACGGGATGGTCGGTCGGGCTCATGGACAGTCCGGCACGTCGCGGATGCCGCCCCTCGGAAGCGGATGGCCTCGGCTTCGCGGCGATCGGCGAATCGGTTTGCGAAAAAGTATTTCTTAAACAATCACTTAAGCTCGCTTCTCTGCCGCGGGCGGCGCCGCGGCGCGTAGTTATCCACATGTTTGAGGTCTGCGGGGGTCGTTCATTTTTCGCATATTATTCAAATACTTGCGCCGAAACCTCTATGTGGTAATCCCCTTCGGCGGCCGTCACGCGGAAGTTTCCGCTTTCGGTTTTTCGGCCGCGTTGGCTAAGTCGAATCGCGCGACCGGCAGCGGGCCGCCGGAGACACCGCCAGAAGGAGCCGAAATGAAGGACGGATGAAAAGAAAAATGCGCGACCGGGGTCGCGCATGAAGTCTTAGCCGAGTTGCCTCGCCTGCTTTATCAAGCCCGAACATAGACGTCCCGTTCAGGGACGCAAGGGCTTTCGCGGCAACTCATGCGTAATCGGCCGTGCAGCGCGCTGCACGGCGCCGGCGCGGCACGCGCCGGACAGGGATTTGTTGCCTGAATGGACGAGATCGACACCAATCAATCGAAATACGCCCGCTGGACGCCGCCCTTGGCGTCGCGGGCCGCGAGAAAGGTCGCGGTCGCGAACCGCGGCAGCTACAAGGGCGAGCGCGTGGTTGCCAAGGGACCCTCCCGGATCCTCAAGATCGACAGCTATGGCGAGTATCTCAGCGGCCTCTGCATCGAATACGAGGCAAGCGTCGCGGAGATCGCAGAGCAGCTTCCACCCGTCGGGTACCACGATGCCGATGGCGTCGTGAAGAAGCACTACTTCGATCTCGGCGCGACGCTCCATGATGGCCGCCGCCGTGTCTACGCGGTAAAACCGAAGCGCCGCGCGGCCGAGACTGATTTCGAAGCGGAACTCGCACTCGTCGCCGGGCAGTGGCCCGATGGTTTCGCGGATCAGGCGTTCCTGGTCACCGAAGAGCACTACGATCCGATCGATGTCTTCAACGCGAAACTGCAGCACGGCATGCGTGACCCGGAGCTGGAGGCCGACGCTGCGGCACTTGCCGTCGTCAGCGCCATGGCCGAAGCGAAGACACTGGGGGAACTGGTGGCAGAGATCGGCCTCGACGGGCAGGGTTACCGCGCGCTCGTGCGCCTGATCACCGCCGGCGTCCTTGTCCTCCGCCACCGGGAGCGGATCGGCTACGCAAGTGTCGTCGACCGCGGAGTGAGTGAATGAGCACCCATTTCGCCCCGCCGGTCCGGTATCGCTTCAATCCCGACGATCGACTGGAATACCAGGGCGTCGACTGGAGGGTCATCGCGCAGAACCTGCAGGTGACGACGCTCTCTCAGGTCATGGCGCCCCAGATCACGGAAGTGATCGATCACGGCGTGATGAGCCGCGCCGTCGCGACCGGCAAGGTCAGGATTCACGACGAATACTATGCACCGAAGCACGTCTCGAAGCGCCTGCAGTCGCGCGACATGCTGATGTCGACGACTCCGATCAAGACGCTGCGGGCCGCGGTCGCCAAGGAGGCCTGCGTCCTCGCCTACCGGGAGATGCGGACGCGACCGGAAAACCCGGTTCCGTACGGCGACGAGCATATCCGCAAAGGATCCGCGAACTCGAACGAGCTCTTTCTCCTTGCGCGCGCGAAATTCACCGAGTTGACCGGCAAAGTCGGATCGGCGCGATTCGGTATCGGCGATGTCGGCATCGACAACCCGCCCGGTGCCCGCTCGCTGCGGCAGTGGACGAAACTCTACGACCTCGATGGCCTGCACGGGCTTCTCGACCGCCGCTGTCAGAGCGGAAACCGCACCAACCACTATTCGAGTGAAGTCCGGGCACATCTCGAGATCTTCGTCGAAAAACAGATCAACATGGAGATGTACCACGAGACGCTGATCATCGAGGCCGTCACGCAGGAGTTCGCCAAGCTCAACCGGTCGCGTGCGGCGGAGGATCCGCCGCGTCCGGCGCTCGACGTCCCGAAACGGGACATGATCCGGCGCACGATCGCGGAGGTCGAGCCATTCATCAAGGATCTGCGCCGCTACGGCGCCGACTATGTGAAGAACAAGCGGGCGCCGATCGGAATGGGGCCGCAAACCAGCCGCGCCGGAGAAGAAATCGAGATCGATGAGTGGGAGGCGGACCTGTTCGTCGTTCTCAAGGATTCTGGTATTCTCGAGCTGCTCTCCGAGAAGGAGCGCGAGGATTTCGGGCTCACCGGCAAACCGGTTCGCGTCTGGATCGGCGCGGCGATGTGCCGTTACAGCCGCGCCTTTCTCGGGTTGCAGGTGTCGTTCACCGCCACGACGAGAAACGCCCTGCGAACGCTCGAAATGGTGACGATGCCGAAAAACCATCTGGCAGGCGCCGTGCAGGCGCTCTGCCCGTGGGACATGCATTGCGTTCCCGAAGTCATCTATACGGATGCCGGACCCGCCTATAGATCGCTCGAGTTTCGCTGCGCTGCGCTCGATCTCGGTTGCACGGTTCTCCGCGGGCCGGGAAAAACGCCACGCCTCAAGGGGCGCGTCGAGCGGCTGTTCGGCACGATCGTCACCCGTCTCGTCAGCCGGTTTCCCGGCAAGACGTTTTCCAACATCTTCCAAAGAGGAGACTACCCGTCCGAGGCCCGCGCGACCCTGCGCCTCGAGAGCTTCATCCAGGTGCTGATCCGCTGGATCGTCGATGACTATCACGACCGTCCGCGCCATTCCCTCGGCAAGAAGTCGCCGGCCGAGCTCTGGGAGACGTCGGTTCGCCACACCGGCGTCCGGCCGCTCGATCGCCGCAAGTCGTGGTGGGTTTTCGGTGTTCCGCTGAAGCGGAAACTCCACGCGACCGGGCTTCGGGTGTTCAACATCGACTATCAAGACGCGGACCTGCAAAGGTGGGCGAACCGGAACCGGACGACCACTTTCGATGTCCGCTGGCGTCCCGACGACCTGGGCAGTATCGAGGTTCAAGTCGAGCCAGGGACCTGGCTGCAGGTGCCGGTGTCGGATCCCGCCTTTGTCGGAAAGAGCGCCGCCCATGTCCAGCTCGCCGCGGCGCGCGCGGAGGCGGACTATGCCGGCCGCAAGGCTAGGGCCGAGGAAATCCGGGCCCGCGTCTATGACTATATCGAGGAGATCACGGAGAGGGAGGCGGCATTGCATGCGGTGGTCTCGCGGGAATGGTCGGATTCCGTCATCCGCCGCATGGAGGACACGTCCCTGGCGTTCCTGCGAACGTCGAAAACGATCATGGCGGACGGCGCGGGCCTCGGGCTCCACGCAAGCCCGGTAGTGCCGGCACCGCGCCCCGAGCCGACGCCCGGTTCGGCGACGAAAACGCCTCCGAGAAAAACCTCCCGCAAGTCCCGGCGCAAGCCGGGGCGGAACGGCGAAAAGGCGCGCGCCGCGGCCGCACCCCATCCTTCCAATCCCGGCTTTCCTCCGGCCGACGACAGCTTCCTGGAGTAACCCATGACCACCACGGCAAAGTCCATCCCTCAGCTGCCGGAAGACGCCGACGTCGGGCAGAAGCTGGCCTGGCTGAACGACCGCTATGTCAGCTCCTTCCGCGACGGCGAGTTTCTCGAGCGCCTCGGCCAGATCCTCGTCCGAGGGGGCGATGGACGCCTCCTCCCCGAACCGGCGCGTTTCGGGATCGACCGCGAGGCGCGCGGGCTGATGGTGACCGGCGAAAGCGGGAGCAGCAAGACGACCCTGATCCGGCGCAACCTGTGCAGGGAGTTCGGTGTCGATCCGATCGGGGGAAAACTGCCCCCGGAAGTTCTCAGGATCGATTTGCCGCCGGCCTGTACGCTCAAGAGTTTCGGCGTCGCGATCATCGAGAAGACCGGCTACAGCGTGATCAAGGAAAGCCGCCCGAGCTGGGAGATCTGGCAGGCCGCCCGCCACCGCCTGGTCCAGAACGGAATCCGGCTCGTCTGGGTGGACGAGGGCCAGCATGTCTTCCGGGCCGGGCGGATCGCGGATGTCCTCGAGGTCTGCAACACGTTCAAGACACTTCTGAAAGGCGATCACGCGGTCGCCCTCATCCTTTCCGGCATTCCCGAGCTCGCGAATTTCACCGACCTCGATCCGCAGGCGTCGCGGCGGTTTCTGAAGCTCCATCTCGACCCGGTCATGGAGTCCGCTGACGCCGAGGCGATGTCGCACTACCTCGCCACGCTGTGCCGTCATGTCGGACTTGCCACACCGCGGGACGATGAGTTCATTCCGCGCCTGTTTCACGCCGTCAACTATGGCTTCGGAAGCTGCTTCGAACTCACGATCATGGCCGCGCGCCCGGCGCTTGAAAGAGGGGCGAAGGCGCTGTCCTTCAATGACTATTCGAAGGCGTTCGCGATGTTCACGGGGCGGAAGTCCACCTTCAATCCCTTTGACGTGGAATATTTCGCAGAGACGAAGGCGGGCTTCGTCCGTCAAACCGAGGAATTGACCGTCGCGGCGGGCGCAGACACCGCGAAACGGGGGATTTGATGAGCGGGAACGAGATTCTCACACCCTATCTGCCGCTTCATCCGGATGAGACCGCCCACGGGTTTGCCGGTCGATTGGCGGCGTTTCATCTCGGCGGGAGCGTACACAGTA
The DNA here is from genome assembly GCF_026013545.1 of Defluviimonas salinarum. Lineage (GTDB taxonomy): Bacteria > Pseudomonadota > Alphaproteobacteria > Rhodobacterales > Rhodobacteraceae > Albidovulum > Albidovulum salinarum. The sequence continues at coordinate 36,897 of NZ_JAPDOG010000021.1, forward strand.
TCCTGCGTGACATCGGGTTGACGCTGCAAAGCCTCGCCGACGGCGTGAAGGCGGCCATTCACCGACTGGCGGAGGTTTCCGGTGTGTCCGAATGCGCGCTCGCGCGGGGTGCTGTCGAAGCAACCGGCGGCCGGATGTACTCCGCCCGTGGAGAGGACTTCAGCCGCGAGCTGTTGCGGCGCTCGTCCTTCACGGTTTGCCCGCTCTGCGTCGAGGATGACCTGGCCCGGGGGCAGGGAAGGGCCGAGCTCGACTGCCACTATCGCTACATCTGGCAGTTCCGCCCGGTTCGGACCTGCCTTCGCCATCAAGTCGTCCTCATCTCCTCGGGGCCGCAGGAGACGGCGCACAAGATCTACGACTACGCCCGTCTCTTCTCGGAACTCCACCGTGAAATCCCGATTCTCGTTCGCGCGGCGCGGTCTCGCACACCGTCTTCGCTGGATGCCTACTCCGTGGCGCGGCTGGAACAGCCGGTCTCGACACCCGGAGGCTGGTTGGAAACCAACTCCCTCGAGCAGGCCGTGCGCGCCTGCGAAATGCTCGGCGTGGTCCTGGTGCATGGACCCAGGGCGAATCTCGACACCTTCACCCCGGACATGTGGGACGAGGCGGGCCGCGAGGGCTTCGCCGTGGCGTCGGAGGGAGAGACGGCAATCCGCACGGCGTTGCATGATATCCGGTGTCGGCATCAGGGTGAGATGAGCCATAGCGGGCCTCAGGCAATCTATGGCAGCCTTTACAAGTGGCTGAATTTCGGCCGACGCGGCAGCGATGTCGGTCCGATCCTCGATCTCATGCGGGAACACATACTGGATACGGTCGCGATCGCTCCCGGAGCCAACGTCCTTGGCAAGGAGGTGAAGACGCGGCACATGCATTCGGTGGCGAGCTTGCACCGCGAGTTCAAACTTCACCCGGCAAGATTGCGCAAGTTTGTCTTCGCGGCCGGCCTTGCCGGACCCGAAGACGTCAACAGCTCGTCGGCCCACATCGTGTTTCCTGCCGAGGCCGGGAGCCGCCTCGCGTCAGACCTCAAGGATGCCATCCCGAAGGTCCGGCTGCCGGACTACCTCAATTGCTCGAGGGTCCACGCCAACTTACTGGCCAGGCACGGTTTGATCCACCCGATCATTCGGGCCGCGGACGGGGATGGCATCGGGGAGATCAGCTTTTCGCGCCGGGCGCTCGATCAGTTTCTCGACAGCCTCGAGCGGGTCGTGCCAATGCTGGGCGATGACGACGATGGCAGAGACCTTCTCGACCTGGCCGACGCCGCGACCCGATCCAGGTGCGGAGTAGAGGTCCTCGTGCCATGGCTGACGGCCGGCCTTCTCAAGCGCCCGCGTCGCAAGGAGGGGGCTCGCGGACTGGCCGCGCTGTTGGTCGATCCCGAGGAGTTGCGAGCCGTTCGCGGACGGCTTTCGCCGCGATCGACCGTGAAGCTGAGCACCGTTCAGAAGACGCTTGGCGTGGCACCCAATGTGGTCAAATCGCTCATCGCAGACCGGCCCGGCGGACCGCTTCTGCCATCGGTAACCGTATTCGCTAAGAAGAGCAGCGGCAGCTGGAAGGAAGTGCCGAAGGCGGCCCTGGAAGTTTTCGCCCGCGATCACGTCGGCCTGGCGGCGCTCTCTCGTGAGCGGCGCGTTCATCATCGGGAGCTACGTCCACAGTTGGACCGTGCAGGAATAGCTCCGATTGCCGATCCTTCAGATCTTGGCATGCGCCTGTACCGGAGGTCCGACTTGCTCGGCTTTTGACTTCGTTCTGAAAACGTGAACTGAGCCCGCCTCCGAGCGGGCTCTTTTTTTCCCGACATCCCTGGTTTTCTCAAAAAAACCCAGCGATAGAGGGCGTGCTCAGTTTGGCAAGGTTTTGGCGCCTGTTCTGGCAGACTTGTTGGCGGGATCGAATCTGACGTCAAAGAAAACAACCACTTACGGTGGCGCTTTGGCAGGGTTTTGCCCGATTCTACACCGAGGCGGGCCACCGGCTCACCCTCCGATCGATGGCCGCGAGAGCGCGGAAACGCGAAAGCACCGGATCGGCGGCGAAGCGTTCATGATTGGAGAGACGGAATTGGAATATATCGTAATCCCACTCGTCGTTCTTGCCATTGTTCTCACCTCGATGGTGTTCGCCTTTCTGGCCATCGATAACAAGAAGCACGACCCACTTGTCTACCTCACCATGGCGGCCGGACTTGTTACCATCGGTTGCGCCCTGGCCTTCCTCGCGGAGTATTGGGAAACGAAGGCTTGGCTGACCTATATCGACAGCGAGACTCCGCACCGGGTGCTCCGGGAAGAAGAGATCCACGAGATCCACCCGCAATGGCGGGACGCCTTGGCGGGAAATCTGTACGGAAAGCCCGGAGGAGTACGCTTGGCCTGCATCGCCAATTTCGACGGGTCTTTCGAAAGCGTCCTCATGAGGGCGGACGGTGAGCGGGATCCCCTGTTCGACCGCCGGGCCTCCGCGGCCTGTGCGCGCCTCGGAGCATGAGCCCCGGCGCAGATCGAGCCGCCCCGAAATAGCTCTGCCAGAGATCGACCCGCGGCGACCTTGCCCGCGGTTCGTTCGATCTCTTCCGCGAACTCCGACAGCGCCATGTTCTTGGTCCGGCGCGCCGCGATACCCGGGTTAAGCCACTTCTCGAGGACGCGCGCGAACAGTTTCCCTTGCAAGGTCCCGATGATCCAACTACGACCTGTTGATAGCCTAATCATAAGGTGACTGATGCAGTCCCGAGAGCGTCTGAACTCGATCAATAACGAACTTGCAAAGAAGGGATACACCCAGGCGCGCGTGGCGCGGGAGCTCGGTGTCACGCCATCTTCCGTCACCAATGTCTGCAAGGGCACGAGCAAGAGTCGGAGGATCGAGGATTTCATCTCGAACATAATCGGTATGTCCATTGGCGACATGCCGGTGCAGTCCCGCGAGCGTCTGAACTCGATCAATACCGAACTTGCCAAGAGGGGGTACACCCAGGCGCGCGTGGCGCGGGAGCTCGGTGTCACGCCACCTTCCGTCGCCAATGTCTGCAAGGGCACGAGCAAGAGTCGGAGGATCGAGGATTTCATCTCGAATATCTTCAGAATGCCCCCTGGCGACGCCCCGATGCCGTCCCGAGAGCATTCGAATCCGATCAATCACGAACTTGCCAGGAGGGGATACACCCACGCGCGCGTGGCGCGGGAGCTCGGCGTCACGCGGCCTTCCGTCTCCAAAGTCTGCAGGGGTACGAGTAAAAGTCGAAGGATCGAGGACTTCATCGCTAACATAATCGGCGTGCCCCCGGGCGACATATGGAGTCACCGCAAATAGCGGTGCTTCTCTCCGGACTGCAGCCCGAACCTACTGGTGCGAACCAGCGATCGAGCGCGCCGTCTCGCGGGTCCTCTGAACCCGGATAGCCCGCTTTTTCCGGAGCGCCGTTTTCGCACCTGCGGGCTAGGATCGCGGTCGACGCAATCGGCCACGGGGAATACCGCCATGAATGCAGCCTACCATCGCAAACCCGTCTCGGGACTTCTCGCCTTCGGCGAGGGTCGTGACGAGCGGATTCTCGGAGAGACGGATATCGCGCTCGCCTGGACGACGGACGAGCATGGCGCTTGCCTGCAAAAGCACGGCCTGCCCGACCTGGTGGAGGCTCAGGCGGCACGGATCCGCCCGATCGATCCGACGGTCCAGGTCATCGTCATTCCCTGGACGGCGATCGCAGATCCGGTGGCCGGACCCCGCATCCTCGAGGAGATCAACGCCTGCCTCGATATCTCCGGGCGGGTGGGAGGGATCATCTGCCGGCTCGAGCAGATCCACGAAGACTCCAGGATCGAGAGCCCGGCACCCTGATCAGACCCGGCTTGAGAGGACAACATGAGCAGCTTCGCGCATCTGACGCCTCCAGACGTTCTCCTTCTGTTCAAAACACTTGATTTGCGAAGAAAACCGCAGTCTACCTCGAAATGTAGGGTCATGATTGCCGGGGGTCTTCCCATGGACATCTATCTCGAGAAGGTCGACCCGGAGGCGAACTGCTTCCGGTTCTACAACATCCGGAGCGAGCCGGATCTTTTCGCGGAACGCGCGCTCGTCGTGCAATGGGGCCGGATTGGCCGGGCCGGCCAGGTCCGGATCCGGGGCTCGGGGTCGATTGAAGAGGTCGGCCGGATCGGCGCGAAGATCCTGAAGCTCAGGCTCAGCCACGGCTATTCGGAGCCCGGACAGGATCAGGGGGAGGGCGCGCCCGCCGCCTCCTCCGGCGCGGATTCCGGTCCTTCGGCATAGATGAGCCTCGGTTCGCCAGGCTTCGCGCGCCTTACGCCTCCGGGGCCTCCGGGCCCTCGATATCCGGATCGTAGGACTGGACGATGTCCTCGATCGACAGGTCCGGGATATCGACGCCGGCGGCGAGCGCCTTGCTGATGATCGGTTCGAGAGACCTGACGATGTCGCCGGCGCGGATATTGCCGACGATGCGGGCCTCCGGAACCCACGAGGCCGCGCAGTAGCGCAGCACCGCGAGCACGGTCAGGGCTTCGGCATCATCGGTCGGGGGCAAGCGGGCCGGATCCCGCCGCGGCTCAGAGGCCGGGTTCGGCGCGCTCATCGAAGAAGCCCTCCGGAAGCGTGATGTCGATGATGTTCTCGCCGATCTCGCGGCCGAAACGCTCCCAGAAGGCGCCGGCCATGTCGAGCAGCTCGCCGGCCTGGGCGGTCTCGCCCTCGATCGTCACCTGCGTGTCCTGTTCGTAGCCGCCGTCGCGGAACTGCCGGCAGGCAAGTTCGAAGGTGATCGCCATCGCGTCGTTGGCGGGATCGTCGGTGGTCCCGCGGATCCCGTCGAGATCGATCTCCGGAAAGCCGCCGCCATCGACGCGCAGCACGTCCGCGCCGCCCTTCACCTCGAGGAAGCCCTCGATCGCTTCGTGGTTGTTCGTGAGCAGATCCTCTACCTGGTCGACGGCCTCGGCCTCCGTTCCGGCATCGTCGACCTCCAGAATGCCCTGGCGGGCGAGATCGAGGACGAACTGGAAGGCGGTGATCAGGCTGGGGGCGGCGGACATGAGGGTCTCCGGGGGGGCATGGATCTTGCCAAAGGATAGGCCGGGTACTAGACAAGAGAAACAGGAAATTCGATATTCGCATTAACTCCGGCGGACCTGCCCGCTCTTGCCGGGCAACCGCAGACCGGATAGAGGACGACGATGATGCCGCAGGTTCCCCTGATCCTCCTCTCCCCCGCCATCTCCGTCGCCCTTGCGGCGTTGCTTCTTTCATTCGGCCTGCACCGCCGCGCCGCGCTCGCCGCGCTCGCGGCCGACAGCCACGTGCGCGAGTTCCTCGACGAGATTCGAGGTCACGACGCCCGGATCGGCTGGGCGATGGCCGCCACACTCGCGGCCTTCTTCGCGATGCTGCTCGCGGGTGCGGCGATCTACGCACCAGGCCACTGGATCGCGACGTTCCAGCTCTCGATGTCCTTTACTGTGGGCACGGCTATCGGCAGCGTCGCGGTCGCCAGGGGCGCCAACCTGAAGGGACCCGCGCTCATCCTCCTGCCGCCGGCGATGATCGTCGGGTTCGGGATCGCCTTTCCGGCGCTCCTCTGAAGACCGGGTGGCGCCGGACCTGTCCGGCCTGAGGCCGCGCCGCGCGCATCAGTCGCAGGAACTTCCTCCGTCGAAACCGCCGTCCGCGGACGAGGAGCAGCCGCCACCGCTCGCGGAGTGGGAAATGCCGCTGCTGCCCGCGATCACGGTGGTCAAATCCGCATCATCCATGGCCGCGGTGCGGCCGGAGTGGTGGGGCCGGGTCAAGGCCGGCTCGGCGCGGCGGCTTCCGGAACTGGCGGGCCGGGTCCTGGCGTTTCCGGAAGCCGCATCCGCGTTCGGGAATGCGCGATCGGCGGAAGGGACGCCGCGGCGGATCGCCGAGGGGTCGGTCGCGATGTCCAGGTGCAGATCCTCGTCGAAGCGCCGGGCGCGGTCGCCGGGGCTGGTTGCGGCCCGGCGCTTGCAGTTGGACCGCAGGATGAGGAGGCCGGCGATGCCGGTCGGCGCGAAGATGATCAGTGCGGAAAGAAGGGTCGACATGCTGGCTCCGGGTGTCTGATTTTCGCATCGTAACAAGACCGGCAGGGGAGAGATAGAGAAATGCGAAAAAATCAGACACCTCTTTTCATATGGGCGATCTGCTGCTAGTTTGCGAAAAACAATAACTGCCAGCGAGTAACCACCATGTGTGACAGCGCGCCGAAGACGAAGATCGAGGATGACGACCTGCCTGACTACGTCCGCCGCTGCGGCGCCTGCGATGGCGCGGGCGAGTATCCGCAGCGCTACACCGCCGGCTGCGGGATGGGCTACTACACCTCCATGGGGCGATGCGACGTCTGCCGCGATCCGGATGACGGCAGCAACTGGAAAGGTGTCGGGCTCCTTTATCGCGACACCGGGAAGCCGGTGCCGAAATCCGTGGTCATCCAGATCGAGAACGCGCGCCAGCGGCGCGCCGGCGTGGAGGGCGGGCAATGAGCAGCAACACGTCACCGGTCGCGTTCCGGACCGTACGGTTCGCCGAGCGTGACGGCGATACGCTTTACCTGTTCCGGATCGGTTCCGGTCGGGTCGTGGTCGGCATCGAGCCTGACTATGCGCCTGGGCTCGCGGCAGAACTGCTGCCGGACGAGGTGCGCCGCCTCCTTGAGGCGGTTCGGGACCGGACCAGCCTGCGGCTCGATGCGCACGGGCTGAAGTTCGCCAGCGCCAACCGCGGGGAGCCATACCGGGACGGGTTCGAGTTCAGCTTCGTCCAGGCGCCGCTCGAGGTCTTCGTCGAGGATATCCATATCGACTTTGTTCAGGAGTTTCTCGAGGCCTGTATCCCGGCCGAGCCGGGATCGCCCGGGCTCTAGGTTCGATTGCCCGAAAGAGCCGGCAGGACCGCCGGCGCATGGAGTGACAGAATGAAAGCCGAAAACCCGAACCGCGCCTACCTTCTCGCTTTCCACGAGGCCGTCTACCGGCTGGCCGGGGAGCGCCCGCATGCCGGACGTGAGGAGCCGGCGTGGCCGGTCGACCTCTTCGAGATCGAGCGCGAAGCGTCCCGGCTTACGCGCGTGGCGGAGTCGGAGTTCAGGCCGATGGCGGTCGGCGGCGTCATGCTGGCGTCGGCGGCGCAGCGCGATGCGGCTGATGCCTTCGTGGCAATGATCCGCAGCGAGGGCGCGCAGGGTATCGGGATCCTCGAGCGCCTGCTCGCCGATCGCGGCGTCGCGGCCCGCCATGCCTACCGCACTGCGGACCGCTTGATCCAGAAGATGCGAAAATCACAAATGGTAGAGTGGAAGATGGGGTTCGGATGGGATCTCGGGCCGGCATCCGTCGCGCCGCAACCCGACACCGGGGGCGCGGCATGACCAGGGATGACGCCCGCGCATACTGGGCCGCATCCGGCCTGACCTATGCCGATCTGACGGGGCATAGCCTGAAGGGGCTGCGCAAGATCATCGACGCCGCCCTGCGCTCGTCCGGCCTGATCGAGGGCTACCGGGCCGCCGGGGCGCCCCGCATCACGCGGATCGGGACGGGGATCGCGGCGGAAATCTACTGCCGGGCCTATTACTTCGACCGGCGTGAGGCAGTCACCTTCAACCGTGATGGCTTCATCGGCTTCGCCGGGTGGGCGGATGAGAAGAACGTGCAGCCGATCCTCTCCGCGTTCCGCGCCTGGGTGGACGAACTGAAATCGGCCGCTCCCCGGGTCGCGCGGTAGCGGAGGGAAGCCATGCCTCGCGCCACCAGGCCCTCCGAGAGAAACGGCCGCACCGTCGTCTTTCCGACCGATGCTCTCGACCGGTTGAAGCCGCATGCCGAGCGCCGGGAGATCTCGGTGAACGAGCTTCTGCGCCGCGTCGTCGACGTGATCGTCGATGACGGGCTGATCGACGGCATTCTCGACGACCTGCCTCACCCGGCCTCGTAGCACGTCCCTGAACCAGAAAGCCCCGGACATGGATCCCGTCATAGGGCCGGCGCGCCGTTGAAGTCGCGTCGGTCAGTATGTCTGAATGAGGAACGCGAAAATAACTCTTGGCTCCGTAAATCCACCTTCCACTTTCGCATATCGACTGCTAATTTGCGTAAAACAATTGCCTGGTGCGAACCCGGCCCTGTCAGGAAAGAACACAAGAAGTGAAATCCACGCTGAGCTACTACTACGGCGCTCTCGCCGTGACCCTTGTCGGCCTGGCCGGAGCAACCTGGCTCGGCTGGCACTACGGCGGCATGCCGGGCGCCCTGTCGTTCCTGATGATCGGCGCCGTGCTCGCGGTCCTGGAGATCTCGCTCTCCTTCGACAACGCGATCGTCAACGCCAACAAGCTGAAGGACATGACGCCTGAGTGGCAGCACCGGTTCCTCACCTGGGGCATCGTGATCGCGGTCTTCGGCATGCGCATCGTGTTCCCGCTGGCGGTCGTGGCGATCGCCGCCAAGATCGGGCCCATCGAGGCGCTGGTCCTCGCCGCCTCGGAGCCCGAGGAATATGCCCGCATCATCGGCGAGGCGCATCTCTCGATCGCGGCCTTCGGTGGCACCTTCCTCCTCATGGTGGCGCTCGGCTTCTTCATCGACGAGGAGAAGGACGTCCACTGGTTCGCCGCGGCCGAGCGGATGCTCGCCGGCATGGGCGGCATCAAGGGGGTCGAGATCGCCATCGTGCTCTCGATCATCATGGGCTTCTGCACGATCCTGCCCGAGGCGGATGTGCGGACCTTCCTCTTCGCCGCGGTTGCCGGCCTCCTGACCTTCCTCCTGGTCGAGGTCCTCGGCCATGTGCTCGATGCCGAGGACGAGGTTGTCGGCGCGACGGCGAAGGGCGGGCTCGGAGCCTTCCTCTACCTCGAGATGATCGACGCCTCGTTCAGCTTCGACGGCGTGATCGGCGCCTTCGCCCTGACCCAGAACCTCTTCCTGATCGCGATCGGCCTCGGCATCGGCGCCATGTATGTCCGCTCGATGACGATCATGCTCGTCGAGCGCCAGACGCTCGCGGCCTTCCGCTACCTCGAGCACGGCGCCTTCTGGTCGATCCTCGCGCTCTCGATCGTGATGTTCGCCCAGACCATGGTCCATATCCCGGAAGTCGTGACCGGCCTCTTCGGGGCGACGCTGATCGGGATCGCGCTCTGGTCCTCGATCCGCTGGAACCGGGCCAACCCGGGAATTCCGGATCCGGTCGAAGCGGCGATCGCGGGCGAGTGACCGGCAACGCCAGGCGGAAGAAACGAAACGGGCCGGCCCTCGCGGGGCCGGCCCTTTGTATTCAGGCGCGGCGCGCCCGGATCGCATGTCGAAGTGCGTGGATTATTCGGGGGCAGCGGCGAGGGTCGGGATTGCCGATCCTCGCAGGCATCCAGCCGGAGATCCAGATATGCTTTATCCTTGAAAAGTACCTCACAGGTTACATATAGCTACTCAATGTGGTCCAAGAGGAACAATTACATGGAAGATCGCCGCATCTCCGGTGCCTTTCCCGACGCGCTCGTTCCGCTCCTGCGCCGTATGGGCGAGGACCTTGCCGTGGCGCGGAAAGCCAGGCGCTTGACACAGGACGATCTCGCGAGCCGCATGAATGTCGCGAGGAAGACCGTCATCAACATGGAGAAGGGGGACCCGCGGGTCAGCTTCGGCGCCTATGCGGTCGCCGGCTGGATCATGGGGCTCGAGCAGAATCTGCTTTCGGCTTTCGACCCCGGGAACGATCCTGTCTTTCAACGCGAGGCGCGGCTGGCGCAGCCGAAGCGGGTCCGGGCCGATACCGGAAATGACTTCGGCGATCTCGACTTCTGACGGAGGCAATCATGCAGCATCGGGCTGTCGTCTTCATCGATCTCGACGGGGTTTCCGTCCCCGCCGGCAAGATCCGCATCCTGGAGGATGGGCGCTACTCGATGAGCGAGTTCGCCTACGGCCGGAAATACCTCGAGCGGCCCGACGCGGTCGCCCTCGATCCGGTCCAGCTGCCGCTTGGCTTCGAGGTCATGCGGACGCCGGATGATTTCCCGATCTTCAACGGGATCCGGGACGCGGCGCCCGACGCCTGGGGCCGCAAGCTGATCGACCGCCACATGATCCGGGCGCTCGGCCGGCCGGCCGGCGAGGCGGAATACCTGCTGACCTCGCAGAGCGGCAACCGGATCGGCGGGCTCCGGTTCGGCCCGGATGCCTCGGGGCCGGGGCCGATCGAGGGCGTTCCGCCGGTCGATGGCTTCATCCATCTCGGCGACCTCGGCGATTTCCGGAAGGCGGTCGATGCGATCGAGCGGTTCGAGCGGCTTCCGGTAGATCTCGCCGATTTCATCGCGCCGGGCTCCGATCTCGGCGGCGCGCGCCCCAAGGCGACGGTGATGGTCGACGGGTTCCCCTGGCTGGTGAAGTTCGGCCTCGAGCGGGACCGCATCGACATGGCGCGGATCGAGGCGGCCTGCCTCGACCTGTGCGAGATGGCCGGGATCGAGACCTGCCGGCGCGACGTGATCGAGATCGCCGGGCGATCCGCGCTGCTTCTTAGCAGGTTCGACCGCGTCGAGGCGGAGGGGGACATCCGGCGCCGGCACATGATCTCCTCGCTGACCCTCCTTGGCGCGCACGAGGCGGACCGCGGCGCCTCGGGATATGCCGATCTCTACGACGGCATGCGCCGGCATGGCGTGGCGGGCGATCACGGCGAGGCGATCTTCCGCCGCATGGTGATGAACGTGCTCTGCGGCAATACCGACGATCACTACCGCAACCACGCCTTCCTGCTGGAGCCGGGCGGGCGCTACAGCCTGAGCCCGGCCTACGACGTCACGCCGACGCTGCAGGCCGGGACGACACGGCACCTCTTCCTGCATCTCGGGAAGCCGGGCTCGGGCCGCGAAGCGACGCTGGAGAACGCCATCTCCGGCGGGCCGAGCCTCGGGCTGCGGCTCGAGGAGGCGGCGGCGATCGCCAACGAGATGTCGGCGGTGGTCGGGGCCAGCTGGCGCCAGGTCATGCGGGACCGCGGGGTCGGCCTGGCGGATCTCGAGATGGTGGAGAACAGCTTTCGGCAGGCCGGGCGCCAAGTGGAGCCGGATGACGCGCGTCTCGAGTTGCGGTGACCGGCGCGCCGGTCTTGCAAATCCACCGGCAGAGCCATGCCTTCAATATAAAGTTTTCGGTGAAGGTAACCGATGAACCACCTGCCGCTCGCTGTCCAGAATACCTACCGGGATCTTGTCGACCGCCACTTCGGCCATCGCTGGCCGAGGACCGACCCGCGGAACTGAAGGCAAGCTACGACAATGCGGTCGGGCGCGGCCCAAAATGGAGAGGGCACCTCGCCGCGGCGCTCAGAGAGCATCCGGACGTGGCCGCGATGATCGCCGCGGCCTGATCCGGGCATCGATGTCCCGCCGGGAATCTATGGCGCGAGGCCGTCCTCACCCGGCACCCGATCCGCTTCCGCCCTGAAGCGCCCGCAGAACTCGGCGAGCCACGCCCTTTCGACGAGCCGGCCTCTTTCGGTTCCCGGCACGATCTTGCCGTCGATCACGAGGGCCGCGTCGAGTTTCGTGTTCACGGCGTCCGGCTCGCCGGCATCGACCGCATAGACGATCGCCTGCGGATGGAGGTCCGGCACCAGATGGCGCATCGCGGCATCGAAGTCGGGCCAGATGCTTTCGGCGGGGGTCTCGGCGGTCATGTGGGGCTCCTGAAATTGGTTCTGGCACTCTATCAGGCGATGTGCGAAAATCAATGATATTAAACGATCTCCACTTCCGATCGAATCCAGGATGAGCACTTGAAGAGCAAGGACGGGGCGGACAAGATGCGTGATGCCGGGGCCGAGATCGAGCGCAGGATGCGCAATCTCGGGGCGGATGCGGGTGCGGAGGCGCTCGAGGCGGCCGGCGACCATGTCTGGACCACCGCGGAGGGCGACAGGATCGCGCTTCGGGATATGGGCGGCGATCATCTCATCAACCTGATCCGCCATACCGGCCGCAAGATCGATGAGTGGACCGCGGCGCGGATCGCCCCCGAGGCTTCGGGTGCCGAACCCGAGGGGCGGCCGGGCCTCCCGCCGGACGAGGACCCGATCGCATCCCTCGTGACCGCCAATGCCAATGCCAGGCTCGAGTTGCAGCGGCGCCTCACCAGCGGGACGGGCCGCGTGCCACCTGATGCCGATAGGGATCACGGCGATGACGAGATCCCGTTTTCCTGAAAGGATCTGCTGCCGAGGCGCCGTCGATATAGAAACTACCGACCCACCGGAATCTGGCAGATAGCCGATTGCGACTTTCGCCCGCCAGATCTAGATTTGCGAATAACAGATATATGCAAGGAGACCATCATGCCCACTTCTCTTCGTGACGCCTTCGCGAACCTCGGCCTGCGCGCCGAATACAAAGGCCAGCCGGCGCTGCTCTTGCCGGTGACGGATGAACTCGCCGGCGATCTCGACGCAGCGAGCATCCGCCAGGGCGTTGCCGGCGGCCAGATGCTCGTCAGCTGGAACGACGGCGAGCGGCGCAACGGCGCGGTCATCGATGCCGGCGCTAAGAACGACATCTATATTTTCGTCCGCCGCACCGACGGCTCGGACCTTCGCATCGCCGCCGGCGACATGATGGATGCGACGCTCTCCGTGCTCGGCGCGCGGAACACCGCCCGCGACAACGCCGCGAAAGTGGCCGAGGCGAACGCCAAGGCGCGCGCCGACTACGAGGCCGCCCGCGGCCGCGGCGAAACCCCGGCCGAGCCCGAAGACCGCCAGCCGGTCTTCGCCGAGAACGCCTTCGATCGTGTCCCGGGCTTCGTCGCTTGTGTGCTCTCTGCCGTGGAAGCAGCCCGCTCCGACGATCTCGCCACCGAAAAGGAGATCAGCGAACTGAACACGTTCATGGCGAGTCTGCGCGAGCTGACCCGGGACGAGCTGACCTCCGCCGAACGCGCCCGTGCCGATGAGGCGGCCCGGCTCCGCGCCGAGATCGCGATGCTCGCGCCGGGTCACGCCGAGGCCCGCGGCGCCCGCATGCCTGCGGCCTATGAGGGCGATGGTGAGGCGGCCCGCGACCTGATGGAGTCGCTCCCGAGTGACCCGAATGGTCTCACCGCGGCGCAGTCCTCCATCATGGCGCGTAGCGGCAACATGGATCTCGCCCGCCGGCTGTTCTCGGTGGCGACGACCACGCCGCTCATGCAGATCGAGCGCCGCGCCCTGTCGCATACCGGCTTCAAGACCTTCGCCCAGGAGCTTGCGCGGCACGAGAACAAGGCTGCCGGCGAGGCGATCCTGCCGCGTATCCGTGCGGTGACCGCCGATGGCATGCCGGGTTACGAAGACCAGTGGCGCGGCAAGATCTACACCAAGGACGGCGCCGACATCCTGCTCATGCGTGACCGGGTCGCAGCCTATGCCTATGCCTGGGACTCGGCCTCCCGCATCGCTGAGATCAATGTCGACGCCGCGCTCCTGCGCAACTTCACGGCGGAAGATGTGCCGAGCGAGGCGGACCTCGAGGCGCTCCGCGCGATCAAGGCGGACCTGCGCCACGACAACGGCGCCGAGGTGGACTTCGACTGGGACGACGAGGACGAGGAGGTTCTCGAGGACGACGGGATGGATGTCGGCCGCGGACCGCGGCCGGCGGGCTACTGATCCGCACCATCGCCAGCCGGACAGAAAGGGCGCCTTCGGGCGCCCTTTTCAACGCGATGCCGGGAAGCGCCGATCGGGGGCGAAGTTGTGGATATGCGAAAACAAAACAGAGAATTTCATTGAAATATCTCCACATCAACAGAATATACCCATGACGGCCCGGACGACAGAGGCCGAAATTGGAGATTGATCATGGAAATCGCGAAAATCGGAAACAAGGTGCGCCTTGAGCGGCAGCGCCGCGGACTGACGCAGCAGCAGCTGGCCGACAAGTCCAGCGTCAGCAAGGGGCGCATCGAGGCCATCGAGAATGGCAGGTGCATGGATATGGGCTTCGGGATGGTCACATCGATCCTGTCGGCGCTCGGCCTGACCCTCGCGATCGAAATCGCCTGATATTGGCGGATTTCCGCCGACCCGGCGCGAGCTGCGAAAAATGCGCAAGAGTTGCGCAAGTTTGCATCTTTCCCGCTTTCGCAGCAGCGTGCTAATTTGCGAAAATCTGAAATTACACCGGAGACTAACAATGCTGAGGACCGCGCTCCTATCGCTGGCGATCTGCACAGGCGCAAATGCCGCGATGGCGCAGGACCTGGGTATCCAGCCTGTCAATGACCGCCCGTTCCTGGATCTCCTTGGCGAGATCGAGGGACCTGACGGCTATGACACGGTAACATTGACCTCCGATATTCAGCCTCCGAAGGCACTTACCGAAATGACCATCGACGAGGTGATCGCCTTCCAGAAGGAGCTGCAGAATTCCGGCGCGAAGTCGAGCGCGGTCGGCCGCTACCAGTTCATCCGCAAGTCGCTGGTCCATCTGGTCGAGAAGAACGGCATCGATCGCAGCAAGAAGTTCAACAAGCGCACCCAGGACAGCCTCGCGCGGCTGATGATGACCCGATGCGACTTTTATGAATCCGACGCGCAGGCGCACAAGGTCGGCAATTGCCTGGCGAAAGCCTGGGCCGCGCTGCCGGTGCTCTCGGGACCGAAGGCGGGCCGCTCCTACTATGCCGGCAAGGCGGGCAACAAGGCCCTGACCAGCCGCGAGGAGGTCCTGGCGACGCTCCACAGGCGCTTCGACGAAATCGACAACGTGACGGTCCTCGCCGCCTACCGCCCTGAGCCGGTGATCTGGCCGGATGACGGCAAAGTCGCCGATCCGGTTCCGCTCGAACCCTGAACCGGCCCTGCCGACGGGATGATCGGCGGTCGCTGTCGGCGATGAAACCACCCGAGGAATGCGCGACATGCCTCCTGCCGGACGATCCGACCCGCTCCGCGATCGAAATATGTGAATATCGGCAAGCAAGTCATGAAAGAACAGGCTTCAGCCGTTATGATGACCCGAAACCGGATCCCCGATTTACCATGGAGCGCAAGATGCCCAAAGACCTGACTTCCGCGACCGGCCGCCGGTCCTTCCTCGCCGGCGCGGCCGCGTTCGGCGGGCTCCTGGTGGCGGCCCGCGGACACGCCGCGGCCGCGATGCCGGCGCATGATCCCTGGGAGAATCGCGCGCCGGACAATGGCGACCGCATCCGTCTCGGCGCTCTCGCCAGGGAGATGGACCGGGCGCTTATCGGCCTGCCGCTCGAACCCGAGATGATGCAGGATCACCTGCGGCTCCGGATCCCGGCCGCGATGCTCTTCGTGAACGGCAAGGACCGCCTGAGCGAGGACGGCGTGGCGCTCCTCACCCTGATCGCCCCGGCGATCATCCGCCAGAAGCGCCTGCGGGCCGAGATCGTGGCCCATCACGGCCAGACGAAGAGCGACTACCAGGCCTGGATGTTCACCCGCCGGCGCGCTCAGGCGGTCCGCGCGGCGCTCATGAGCCGCGGTGCCGACGGCTCGCGGCTCAAGGAAACCGGGCTCGGCGCGAAATTCCCGCTGGTGCCCGGAACCGATGCCGCGGCGCAGGCCGCGAACCGGCGGATCGAGATCCTGTTCCGGCCGCTCTAGGTGGGCCCGGGCATGGAGATGGCGCAATCCGGGCCAGCGCGGATTACGACCCCGCCGGCGGCCGCCAGGACGGCGGGGTTTCCGGTCTGGGTGGAGCTTCGCTGTTCGACATGCCTGGACCAGATCGTCGGGCAATCGGTGGCGGATGGCATCCCTTTTGACTGGCTGGAGAGCCGGGCACGGCTCAGCGGCGCGGTCCGGATCGGCAAGACCTGGCTCTGCGTCTCATGCCTGCGGCGGCTTGCCGGGGCTCGCGGGACGGTTGTCGCCGCCGGAACCGTCGCCTGACCGGCGGCGGTTCCGGCGGCTCACATCACGAATTCCGGTTCCGGCCGGGTCCCGTACAGGGCCTCCCTCGCCTCGCTGAGGACCTGGCGCACCTCGCGGCCGAGATAGGCGGTGAAGCCGGGCCGGTCGAAGGTCCGCTGGCGGGCGGAGGGTGTGACGAAGCGTGACATCTCGTCGATGAAAGCCTTGCCATTCACAATTTCTTCGATATTCGCAATCCTGTCCTCAAGGCCGGCCTGGTAACCGGCGACCCGGTAATCCTCGACCTTTTTCGCGACCAGATCGGCATTGACCCTGGCGCCATTCTGGCGGAGCCAGCGCAGGTCCCAGATGTCGCGATGCCGCGGGTAACTGGTGCAGGCGACAAGCGCGACGATCTTGTCGGCCATGACCTCCTCGAGCGTCTCGGTCGGGATCAGGATGTCCTCGTAGCCGGCCGGCAGCATCTGGTAGTTCCGCATCGGCGAGCGCAGCTCAGATGTATAGGCCGGGACGTTGGCCACCTCGAGCTTGATCTTCTGCCTGGGCAGGTCGGACCTTCCGGGATTGGTCACCACCGCGACCTGCCAGCGATCGATGGCGACGCCGAAATAGGTCGGGTCCACCCGCATCTGGGCGGGCTCCTTGACATGGATGTCGAGACTGTAGCGCGCGCCGATATGGGCCTCGACGCAGGCCCGGATCTCGCGCAGCTGCGCCGGCGCGAAGCCGGTGCCGCCGACGAAGTCGAGATCCTCCGAGAAGCGCGGTGCGCCATGGCAGAGCCGGAGCGAGGTGCCGCCCTGGAAGGTCAGGTCGCGCAACAGCCCTTCGCGCTCGAGCGCGAAGAGGATGTCGTAGTGAAGCAGCTCCTTCTCGACGACGGGACGCAGACCCGAAAGCTCGGGGTTGCGCATGGCATGATCGACGATCTCAGCAAAACGGCGCATCAAGGGCCTCCTCGTCCGCCTCCAGGCAGATCAAATGCGTGTTGCGTCCGACCCGGCGCAGATCGGTGATGGCGCGGCCCGGACCGGCAATCCGCAAGGGGCGCCCGACATCCTGCAGGTCGTCGACGAAGTCCTTGGGATTGCGGTCGGTATGCGTGAACTCGATGACGCCCCAGGGCGTCTCGAACTCGCCGGACCTTCCGGTCGTCATCAGCGTGAGCCGGCCAACCGGGATCTGCGAGATGAGACCGTGCTCGGAGAGCGCGCTCTCGAGACTCACGTAGGTGTGGTGACCGCGCCGCAAGGCCCGCGCCACCTCCTCGATGAGATTGGCGACCGGGTTGCGGGTCAGGCTGTAGAAATAGACCCCGCGCGCCGCGCGCCCGATCACCGAATCCTTCTCGGCCGCAAGCTTGCGCAGGCGCACGTGAAAGGCGTCGTCCGACCCTTCCGGGAACATCGTTCGAAGATCGCCGATCGTGAAGACCCGGCGGTTCCGGCGGTCCCAACTGTCGAGCGTCTTGTGGAGGTCGGTCAGTTTCATATTCCGGATAACTCATCGCCAGCGCAACCAAATGGCTACGGTTCTGCCAGGATAAAGTTGTCGAATGAAAATCAGAAACCGAAATTCGCACTTCCGCGATCGTGCTGGCCCGGCTGGAGCGCTCGAAACAGCCTGGCGAACCAGAAGCGGCCGGAGCCGCGCTCGAGATCCTGGCGCGGCATGTCGAGCGGCGCCTCTGGCGGGTCCCAGGACCCGGGGCCTTCGGACATCAGGACGGTTTCGGTTCGTGCCTGATGCAACGTATCGGTCATTCGGTCACCCGCTGGCATTGCCATATCTCGCTCAGGTTTCATCCGTATCCGATGATGGTGGCCAGCTTCCCATCGTTCTCTGGCCATCCGCGGATAATCCATTCGGGAAATAAGGGCATCATCACCCGAATGGGCAATAAATCCAAGTAGAATACAGATATTCGCAAAACCTGATTGCGACCGACCGGCCCGCAACATTTGGGCCGGCCGCCACTCAGCCTGAAATCTGCTCCCGCACCAGGGTCACCGTCAGGGAGCCGAAGAGGTAGATACCAAGAAAGGCCAGGAACGCGATCAGGGTGTCCTCGAGCGGCGCGGGAAATTCCGGCGCGCCGGGCCGTATCGGCTCGACGCCGAGCGCGAGATAGCGCGCCTGGTGGTTGGCCTCCGTACGCGCGCGCTCCAGCGCGATCACCGCTTCGGTCTGGACCTCCTGGCGCGAGGCGAGTTCGGCCTGCAGGAGCGCGACCTCGCCCTGGGCGCGGGTCATCGACGGTGCCCCGTCGGGCCGTTCGGAAATCCGCGACCTGAGTTCGCCGATGCGACCATCGAGGGCGGCGATGCGGTCCCTGGCGACCGTCACCCGGGTCGGGTTGGGCCGGGCGTTCGCCATGAGTTGCTCGAGGTCGAGCAGTTCCTGCTGCAGCTCGGCCTCATGGTGGGAGATCTGCTCCCTGATCATGCCCATCTCGAGATCGCCGGACAGCACCGAGAGCTGCTCCTGGATCTCGATGAGCTTCACCTGGGTCTCGGCAACCGCCGCGTCGGCGCGGGCACGGGCCGCCTCGGCGCTGGCGACCTGGTCGGAGCGCAGCTTCGCGGTCATCCGGTCGAGATGGCTCTCGGCATAGCCGAGAAGGGCGCGCGAGAAACGCTCGCTCGTCTCGGGGTCGGTGGCCATCACCCGCATGCGCACGATGCCCTCGGCCGGATCGAAGCTCACCTCGACATGGCGCTCGAAGGCGCGGAAGATCTCCTCGCTGTCTGCCCCGGCCGGGATCCGGCGCAGAAGGTCGATCTCTGGATTCGAGAAATGCTCGGTGAATTTCTCGGCCTGGTCGAGTATCGCGAGCACGGCGCGCGACTTCAGGAATCCCTGGACCGCGATCGCGTCCTGGTGGTTGGCAAGCCCGGCGCCGGCCATCGCCATGCCGGCTCCGGGAGAGGCGGGCTGATCCGGCCTCTGGATCACGAATTCCGAGTAAGTTGCGTAAAGCGGGGTTGCGACCTCGGTGAAATAGACCAAGGCGGCAACGGTCGGGGCGATGACGAAAGCGGCGAACTTGGCGGCCGCGGCAACGGCCTGACGGCGGCGGCGGAGAAGCGACGCGTCCCGCAGGCGCTCGATCACGCCGAGTGCCGGCATCTGCGGCGGCGCTTCGGGGTCGTTCGCCGGGGCGGTGGGAAGAAATGGCTCGGGCTGCGTTTCGGGAAATGCCTCCCCGGCGGCGCGCAGCGCGCGGACCGCGTCGAGATCGCTGATGACATCGAGGCCGCGCCGTCCGGCGAGGTTTCGTGCCCGCAGCAGTTCCGAGGGCGGGAGACCCTCGGCGCGGATCGCGTCGAGCGACGCGATCAGTTCCGGGTCGGGGCGTGTTACGGGTGACGAGACCGGGGAGGCGGGATCCACGATCATGCTGCAGGATCCGGCGACGCGGCGGCGCGCGCCATCATCTCGTCGTTCCAAAGGTCGGGGTTCCAGCGACGCATGGCCTCCTGCCGGCCGGCCTCGCGCCGGCGCTCGATCTCGGACCCGGCGAGCGGCCAGAAGGCCGCGATCGCGGGATGCGCCTCGACCGGCGCCGGATCGTGCCGGTTCTTCAGGAGCGCGACGCCGACCATCGCCAGTGAGACGAGATCGGTGAGCTGCGCTTGCTGCTCCCTATTCAGCCCGGTGCCTGGCAGCAGGCCGAGCATCCGCTCGATCTCGGCGGCGGCGCCGTCCATGACCTTTGCGGCCAGGGGGTCGATGTGGCGGCGACCCTTCGCCTCCTGTCGCAGGTATTCCGGATAGTTCAAGACACACCTTCCGTTCAGATTTTCACGCGGGGGTATCGTCGCTTACGGCAGGAATCGATTTTCCGTCACCAGGTGGAACCGGTACCGGTTGCCCTTCGCCTCGAGGGCGACCATCTGCCCGAAGAAGACCGCACCGATGTCGAGGTTGATGCGCGCCATGTCCGCGACCTTGTCGACCTCGGCGAAGAGATTCTGCTCGTCGCCGATCCTCAGGCGGGTCTCGACCGTGTGGCCATGGACAACGACGGTCTTGCGCGGCGCGCCTTCCGGATCCCAGCCCTGCCGCCAGCCCAGGAACGGCTCCCGGATCCAGGCCCAGTGGTGACGGCCGCTATCGCGGTGCGGCTGGCCGAGATGGGCCGCCCGGTCGCCGATCGGCGCGAGGCCGGCATGGACGAGGATGAGGTCGCCGCAGACATGGTGCGTGGGTGCCCGGTCGATGAGGTCGACAAAGCCTTCGGGAAGTGCCGCGCGCACGATCCCGGGGATCTCCGCCTGCGGGGCGAGATTGGCGGCGGGGATCTCGTCGAGCACCGCATAGCCGCCATTTTCATACCAGCACCGCAGATGCCCGCTGTCAGGCCGGTTCTCGATCGCCTCGAGCATCATCAGCTCGTGGTTACCCGGAAGGATGACCCGCTTATCGGCCATCTGCTCGGCCGCAAGGGCGAGCCGGATCGCACGCAGGTTCCCGCGGCCGCGATCGATGAGGTCGCCGGTAAAGATGAGCGTGCGGCTCAGGCGCGCTTCGAGCGGCACCTTCGCGATCCGCGCGAGCAGGCTTTCGAGCAGGTCGTCCCGGCCATGGACATCGGCAATCGCGAACAGATGGTCGGGGACCTCGGTCTCTCCGGGAAAGACCCTCCAGGACGTGGTCAGGTGTTCGTGGTTCATTGTCGTCCCTTCCGGCACTTCCGCGCAGCAATAGTCAGTCGCAACCACTCATCGCCGCCTCCGCTTTCCGGATGAATCTATATTGCAGGATAGTTTTTCGCAATCTCAAGATTGTGCCGCGGCGACAAAAAAACTCCGCCGGATTTCCGGCGGAGTCCGGGACAATCGCAGAGATTTCAGCAATCAGGCCTTGCTGTCCATCAGATCGTCCTGGAAGCGGATATCGGACGACTTGCCGTTCGCGATCCGCGCGAGCTGGTCGAGCTCGTCCTCCTGGCGGGGTTCCGTGGGCATCGGCGTCTTGATCGCCTTGGGATTGCCGGCGAGAAGCTGTTCATAGGTCTCGTGCGAGAGCAGGACCAGGGTGTCCTTGCCATGGATCGATATCGTGACCGGCTGGCTCAAGGCCTGCCTCTTGTAATCGCCGAAATGCTTCTGGAATTCGGCGGACGTGACGCGGGTCATTGGGCTCTCCTCAAAGGTGTATTATTCGCAATATACCGGCGCGGGCGGAACCTCGCCACGGCGATTGCGGGGAAGCGGCGGAGAAGTTGTGGACAAGCGAGACCGGTCAGCCGGGAACGGGGAGTCCGGCGTCGGCCCGGAGCGCACGCGGCAGCGCGCCGATATGCGGCAGGAAGGTGGACCAGCCCTCGATCCAGGGCAGGGCGGCATAGGCCGTATCCGTCCGTTCGTGACGGTTGGTGGCCTGTTCCATGACGATCCCGTAATGCCCGGCTTCGACCCCGGCGATGACGTGGCCCGGACGGTCGTCGATCCAGACCGAGGGCGGGTGCCGCGAGAGCTTCTCGGCCTTGCTGTCGCTCATCCGAACGAAATCCACGTCCTCGAAGGCGTCCGGCCCAAATACCGCGGCGAGATTGTCGAGCCGGGAGGCCATGATCGGCGCCTCGGTCGAGCAGGCCGTGATGACCCGGATCCGGTGCCCGCTTTCGCGCAAGGCACGCACCGCCTCGACGGCGCCCGGCAGCGGCTCGAGCGTGCGGAAGCCGAGACCGGGGTCGGTATTGAAGGTCATGACATAATCCCAGATCCGCTCACGATGAGCTTCCGGGAACCAAAGCTTCATGCCGAAATCGAGCGGTTCATCTCCATTCAGCGCGATCCCGAGATCCCGCCTGACCCAGCAGCCGAAGGCGCCGGTCCAGTTCAGCAGCACCTCGTCACAATCGAGAAGTACCAGGTCGGACAGGTGGTCCGGAAACTGGAAATCGAATTTCGCTGTCATCTGCCTGATCCCGGATCCCTGGACTGCCGAAGCTTGAGGATATGGCGCTCCGCCGAAAATCGCATCTCCTCGGAGATCACGACATCCGGCTGGTTCACGAGCTGGGTGAGGAACTCGAGGATCCCGCTCGCGACCGCCCCGTCGGCGCGCAGGTAGGTCTTCACCCATTCGCCGCCGATATGGGCCGAGCCGAAGATTCCGGGGCCGAGCCCGTCACAGCAGACGATACGCAGGTGCTCGGGAGCCTCGCAGCCGGTCTGCCCGGGTTGCGCCGGGTGCATGCCGTTTGCAGCGGTCATTCGTCCTCCTCCTCGATGCTCTTTCCCTTGGCCTTGCGCTTCAGCGCCTCGCGCACCTCCCAGGGAAAGCCGCCCTCCTCGAGCCAGGATTTCACCTTCGCGATCGGCTGACGCGACCAGGTGAGATTCGGCAGCGGGTTCTCCCATGAGGTGAACTCGGTGCCGCCGGTATAGCGGTGGAGTTCCCGGAAACCGCGATGCAGCGCGTAGATCGTGGCGGTGTCGACCTCGGAGGGGGCGGCGGCCTCGATCGCCATATCCGGCTCGAGATCCTCGTCGGCATTCTCGTTCTCGCCGCATTCCTTCAGCTGATCGAAGAGGTGGCTCAGCCCCTCGCCCCAGTCCCCCTCGCGGAGATAGGCGCAATAGCCGTCGAGTTGCTCCGGCAGGGCGCGGACCTTCGTCCAGTAGGGGCAGCGGGCGATCCGGGATGCGCCTCGCGGTCCGGCCGGCACCCGGCTGTAGCAATAGGGGCCTTCCGGGATGTGGTCCGGGCTGCACCCGAGGCGCGCGGCTGCGATATCCGCGGCCGCGATATCGGGATCCTTCGAGGGATCGAAGCTCGCAGGATCCTCACCGGGCTGGGGGTCAGTCATCGAGCGCATCGCGCATCTCCAGGAATTCGTCGTCGTCGAGCTCTTCCTCCACGAGGGGGAGGCCGAGAATCGCCGAGAGGTTTTTCGCGGTCTCGGACAGGATCTCCGGGCCGGCCGAGCCATGCGCATCGTAATCGCAGCGCGCCACCGGCCTGCCGTTCAGGAGGAGCATGGCGCCGATGTCGCGGTCCCGGGCCGAGACGAGCCGCAGCGCGCCGGGCGCCTTTGTCTCCCCGGAAGGCCGCGGTTCCGGCTGGAAGCGGGCCTTCAGGTCCGCCATCGCAAAGACGATGCCCCGGCAATAAGGCACGTCATCCTCGAGAATCCGGTAGGTCGCGACCGGCAGGTCGGTCTCGTAGGTCCAGCAGCCATCAGCTGAGCCCCGCGAATGGAAGACCGGGCGGATCGTCACGGCGCTCTTCGCGGTCTCGCGGAAATGCGGGCACCGGTCATCGTCGCAGCGATTGATGATGAGCCCCTCGGGTCCCAGCAGGACGGGGCCGCGCCCGAGCTCGTCGTCGATCGCGCCGCGCAGTTCGACGAGATCGTCGGAGGCGCCGAAGACGGCCACGAGGCCGGCAGCCCTCATTTCCCGGAAAAGCTCGCAGCTTCCCTCCTCGCGGTACTGGTTGCCATCGAGAGCGGTTGCGGCATCCTGGGGGGTCATCTCGGTCTCCTCTAAATCCTGGCCGAGATTAGCCTACGATAACATTATTCGCAAATCGGTTTTCCACAATCCGGCACTTTCGCGCGCTGGCAGGACTTCTGCGGGGCTGGTATGCATGCGATGCGAAAAAGAAACATGAGGGCACTATGAACACCATCGGCAAGGCCGACCTCTATTCCGGGAAGAAGCGCCTCAAGTCCGGACTCGACGCGGCCCGCGCCGCGGCCGGCCGCCTGGTCGAGGATGGCGAGGCCGCCGGGACGGCCCGAGAGATGATGCGCTTTCACTACGGGCTGAAGACCCGGCATCTCGACAGCCTCATTGTCGCGGATGCCGGCGACGGCGCCTTCTGCGCGATGCTCGTGCTGAAGGATACGCCGCGCGGCATGCCGAATGTCATCGGCGCGCCGGGTACGCACGGTACGCGGGAGGCGGCCGAAGTCGCGGCGGCATCGCTCCTTGCGGCCGCGATGGTGATGGTGCTCGACTACAAGGCGGAGATGCGCGCCGGCACCGCCGACAATCTCCGCCGCTTCGAGATCGGAGATTTCGCCCTCGGCGTTCCCGCGGAGATCGTCGCACTCATCGGAAAGCGGATCCCGGAAGGCGCCAACGAGGCCACGCGGCGGCAGCTGCGTGACAGCGCGTCCGCGCGGATCCGCACCCTGATGCGGGGGATCGAGGGCAGCGAGGAGGCCTGGGCCGCGCTCGGCGACGACGCCCAGGTCGAGATCATGACCGAGGCGGCGAAGCTCCTCTGTGTCGAGGTCAACTCCCTCGAGGCCTGATCTTCGCAAGGCGGCGCGCGGGATGGGGCTCGCGCGCCGCGCCAGCCCTGTTCATGCCGTGGCGCTGGCCATGCCGAGCGCGCCCCGGATGCCGGCCCGCGCCTTCGCGCGCTTGGCGCCCTGGCCGGTGTTGCCAGGACCGGTCAGGAAAGCGCCGTAGCAGCCGTTGCCCTTCGAGGGATGGGCGACATGGACGAAGAACCGCCCGCCAGCCCGGAAGACCACCGGCCCCAGCTCCGGATGTGCCGCGTAATCGGGAAAAACCGTCGCCATCGCGCGGGCCACGAGTGCCATGTAGCGGTCATCATTGCCGAGAAGGACGACGAGCCGGGTGCGGGACGAGAGGCCCTCGAGGTGGCGGCGGGCACAGGCCGTGAGCACCGCGAAGCCCTCCTTGCGGGACATGCCGGTGATGACCGGGCCGCTCTTGCCAAGATAGGTGCCGTTCGCATCGCGCGCGGTGAACGAGCAGCGCAGGAGCGAACCCCAGCCATAGTCGGCCTCGTCTTCCCGGAAGAACCGGTCGATGTCGAAGACCCCCGCCATCAGCCCGACCGTCTTCAGGACCTCGAGAAGCCGCGGCCGGAAACTCGCGAAGGGCACCCCGTCATAACTGCCGTCCGCCATGGCCGCAGCCATCGCGCCGGACTGCGTGTTGCCCTTGGTCATGCCGAGAACGAGGATCTTGGGATCGCGAGCGCCCCAGGCTCCGGGATCGTTGACGAGGCGGTAGCGGCCCTCCTCGAGGGTGCGCGCGGTCGCGCTGCCGCAATCCTGCCAGCAGAGCCGGCAGTCGATGGGGCCATGTCCGGGAAGCGGCATCGGGATGTCCTTTCGGGATTAGTCTTTTCGGCGCGGGTAGCGGGCGAGAAACCAGATCGTGGCACAGGCGATACCGCCGAGCCAGAGCGGAACGGCGATCGCGAGGCGCATTGCCGGGCTCTCGCCGAATGCGGGATAACCGGCCAGGATCCTGGCCGTGACCGCGCCGATGACGGCGAGATAGGCAAGCGCCCAAAAGAGGGCCTTCAGCCGGTGCGGCACGTTCAGGAGAGCCTCCGTTTTCAGGCGCGCGCCCCGGCAGACCCCGCTCATTCGTCCAGCTCCTCGTCGAGCTTCGCCAGTTCGCCCCGGAGGACACGCCGCCGACCTTCCTTGCGCTCGCGTTCCTTCTGGATCGCGGCCTCCTCCTCTTCCTTCTTCTTCTGGATGAAGTCCATCGCCGACTTGCGGGTGGCCTTCTCCCACGTCTCGTCGGCGAGGCAGTCGAAGGGGATTTTGCAATCGAAATGGTCGACACCGCCCCGCCAGTTCTCACTGCCTCTGATCTCGACGACCTTCTTGTAGATGTCGATCTCGTAGGAGTCCGCCTCCTCGGTGCCGAACCACTCGTATTCCCGGCGGGTGTGGCCCGCCTCCTTGACACGCTGGTTGTAGAGGGTCGCCGCACGCTGGGTTGCGTCCCTCAGCACCTCCTGCAGCTCGACCATCTTGTTCAGTTCTTCAGTGTCCATCAGTTCGGTCCTCGATTTCCAGATCAGTCCGCGATGGCGACCGCGCCGCGGCACATCCCGTCCTTGTCCAGTTCCGGGATTTCCGCGTCGGAGATCGTGTTGACCCAGACGAGGTTCCCGGAAGACTTGCAGCATTCGCGCATTTCCCGGCCCCTACGAGACGATGTGGTGGAAGACGCCCATCGCGCCGTCCTGACTGCCAAGGCTCCGGGACATCCGGACGTCCCGCGCATAGTCCTGCACCGCGAACCAGGTCGCCTGGTCCCATCGGCCGTCGATCCGGCCGGTCTCGTAGCCGTACCGGGCGAGACGCTCCTCGATCGAGCGGCGCGCAAGCGGCGAGAGGCTCATGAAGGCCTGGCCGGAGGCCTGCTCGGGATCCTGGTAGTCCTGATAGACGCTGCGGTCGTAGGCGCCGTGGCTATAGGTGTTGCGGCCGTAGGTGTTGCGGCCATAGCCGCCGTCGCCGTAGGAAGGAGTCGCGGCCCGGGCGCCGCCGGTGGATTTCGCGATCGCGGTCATGACCGCGATCACGGCAAGACCCTTCGCGAGATCCTTGCCACCGGCCTGGACCGGCGCGGCGGTGCCCGTGGCGAGGGCGGCGGAGAGAAGGAGCGCTGCGAGGGACTTCATCGGGGGAGACCTTCCGGGATGGGATCGTTGCCCGGAGAATAGGAAAAAGAATTACCGATGTAAAGACGGATTTTCGCAAAAACGAACCGGCAGCCGGGCCGTCCCGAACCCCTTGAACGGCGCGGGAGGCGGCTTGTGCGAATCCTGGGGAAATCCATCCCGGCAGGGTATCCGGAGGCTTGAACGGGGGCCATAGCGCGCATAGGATGAAATGCGAAAAATAGACATATGAACGGTAGATTGCATGCATACCGCCGAGACCAGGATGTATATCCTGACCGACACCCAGGCCAACAACAACAAGTTCTGGGAGGTCTCGATCGATGCCGGCGGCAGCGTGTCGAGCCGCAATGGCCGCGTCGGATCCGCGGGCCAATCCCGCGTTCTCGGCGCCGGGCAAAACCTCTTCCAGGCCAAGATCCGCGAAAAGGAGCGCAAGGGCTACCGCCAGGTCGAGATCGTCGCCGGGGCAGGCGCATCCGGCCTTGACGGGGCGGCACTCGCGACCGCGGCGGAAGACGAGATCGCCCGCGGCAACCCGGTGCTGGCCGCGCTCGTGCGCGAGCTCGCCGGGATCAACCGACACCAGATCCTCGCCGCCTCCGGCGGCCAGATGAGCCTCGACCTCACGACCGGCATCATCAGCACGCCCGTGGGCGTCGTGACGGCCGCGAACGTCGCCAAGGCGCGCACCCTCATCGGGCGGTTCGAGCGGTTCGTGGAGGCACAGGACTTCGACCATCCCGGCTTTCTCGAGACCCTCGAGGAATACCTGATGCTGGTGCCGCAGAAGGTCGGGTCGCGCCGCGGCTGGCATCGCGACTTCATCACCGGCATGGAGTCCCTCGTCCAGCAGAGCGCCCTGCTCGACCAGCTCGATGCCTCGATCGGGGTCGCGACCCAGCGGATCAGGGATGCCGCCAACTCGCCGGATGCGGCGCCGAAGGGCATCTTCGACGTCAGGATGTCCGTCTCCGAGGATCCCGGGCTTCGCGCTCACGTCCAGGCGTTCTTCGAGCGGGGCCGGAACCGGAGCCACGCCTCCCATCGCCTCGGCATGGCGCGGATCTTCGAGGTCTCCCTCGGCAGCATGGACCGCGACTACGAGGATGATGGCGCGAAGGTCGGCGGCGTCATGGAGCTCTGGCACGGCACCCGCGCCCACAACCTGATGTCGATCCTGAAGAGCGGCCTGATCATCCCGAAATCCAACGGCTCTATCCATGTCACCGGGCGCATGTTCGGCGACGGCCTCTACTTCAGCGACCAGTCCACGAAGTCGCTGAACTACGCCTATGGCTACTGGGACGGCGGCGCCAAGGACAGCCGCTGCTACATGTTCCTGGCCGATGTCGCGATGGGGCGGCCCTGGCACCCGGACCGGACCGGATCGAACGTGAAACCGCCTGCAGGCCACGACTCCGTTTATGCGCGCGGCGGCCAGGACCGGGTCATGAACAACGAGATGATCGTCTACCGGACCTCCCAGGCGCGGCTCAAATACCTCGTCGAATTCCAGCAGTAAGGATGCGAAAAATGAAAGAAGCAACCATCGGCGAGATGTTCTCGGCCGAGATTTCCCCCTCCCTCGTCCTGCTCGACGTGGCCGGGCGGCGAAACCCGGTCCTGAACGGCGAGCGGGCGCTCGCCGCGCTCGCACTCGCGAACGATCTCCAGGAGATCGGCGGCACCGGAAAGGCCGTGTCCTTCGTCAATCCGAGCCGGCACGCGCCCGAAGCCGTGCTGCTCTACTACCACTCGCTTCATGGCGGCCGCCCCGGCAGATCCGAGATCGCCCGTGCGGCGAAGATCATTGCCCGCAGCGAGATCCGTTACAAGAGTGACGACGAGGGCGGCCTCGGAGACATTCATGCCACCGGAACCCGCGCGATCGTCTACCCGGAGCGCCTGGCGCGCGATACGCAGCACGCCGTGTTCCTGGTCTCGACCAGGATCTGGTACAACCAGAACCGGTCCGTCGTCGACTTCCCTTTCGGTGACACTCATTTCGATCTCTTCCTCGCCGACATCAATGGCCGCCTGCCCGAGGGGCGGGTCTCGATCGCGCGCTGATCGCTGAGGTCTGATCGGAAACTCGGCGCGGCGGTTGCGCTACCGACCCCGCGCCGCCGGATCGGTCCGGCGCGTGAAGCGGGTGGGGAAATCAGGGCGGGACGGGCTTTAGGCTCAGCCGCCCTGATCCAACGCGGCAAGCGACGGCGCCGGGTGATGCAGGTCGGGGACTTTTCATCCGGCCGATTGTCAAAAATCCGCATTCATGCACACTGATGATAAGACCGAGCCGTTTCTGGCTCCGGAGTCATCGCGCATGAGAACCAGTTTTTTGGTCACCCAGGCGGCAGTGGTTAGCGTCACGCTCGGCATCCTCGTGGTGTCGACGACCGCACCGGCCCTCGGCCCGGCCTGGCATTTCGAGACCGCATGGGGCCACCTCGCCGGGACGACCGGGTTCAGGATCGCAATGGTCTCGCTGGCTGTCGTGGCGCTTCAGGCGGCCGCCTTCGGCTGGCGGGCTCTGCGACGCGGCGAGCGGGCGGCATGCCTCCTGGCGGCGCTGCTTCCGGTCCTGGTCGCGGCCTCGCCGGCCCCGGAACTGAGCACCGATTCCACGCTCTTGCGGAGCCCGGACCCGGTGGCCGACCTGGCGGCGACAGGAGGGGGCGCGGCCGCGGACCCCCATCCTACGGCCCCGCCCGGCCTCCTCGTCGATCTCCTGCTCAGGCCCGGCGAAAGGACAGCGCTCATCGCCCTGACGGAGGCGATCTACGCGAATAGCACGCCCAACGCGTCGGCCGAGGAGGACGCCGAGGTGAAAGAGCTGGTCGCCGACGTCGAGGCGCTCAAAGCCGGCCTTGCGAAGGTTCCGAAATGCTTGTCGATTGATTCAGGCGAGGCTGGCGTGGACTATTTAAACATCGAGTGCCTGCGCGAAGAGAAGCGCATCGGGACCGAGAATGCCAAGATCAAGAAGAAAATCGCCAAGCTCGAGACCAGGATCGCCCTGCGCAGGGGCGTCCTCGCGCAGGGCGAGAGCGATCGGTCCGCCGCGCTGGGGGCGAGCCAGCAGGGCTTGCTGGCCGTCATCGACCGGATCCATGTCGTCATCTGGTCTCGCCTGGCCGTCACGGCGGTCGTGGCGCTGGCCATCCTGTTCATGCTGTTCTTCCCGGCTGGGTCCTGGGTATTGCTCGGCGTTCCGGTTGTCACCGCGGCATTTGCGATGACACCCCTGCCGGTGAGTGCCGATACCGGGATGCCGGCCGGGCGGGCCGCGATGCTCGCGGGACTGGCGGTCGTGGAGGTTCTTCTTGTCGCGGCCGCGGCGGCCCGCGCCTTCGTGCTCGACAATGCCGACTTCTGGGGCCGGATGCGGAGCCGCCGGGTCCTGCGCCTCTTGCTCAAATCCGCGGTTTTCTGGCTTCCGCTCGGCGCCATCGTGGGTGCCGCGACCCTTCTCAACGGGGGCATTCACGAGGCCGAATTGCGCCTTGCCTACGGGATCGCCCTGCCGGAGGAGTCCGGGCTCGCTCCGGACGCGTCGCGGTGCGAGCCCGACGCGGACCCCTCCATCATCTATGTCCGCGAACCCTTCTGCCCGCAGCGGGACCTCGAGCGGGACATCCGTACATCGACAACCTACTGGTTCACGGAGGCCTCCACAGTCGCACGCGGCGCGGTTGGCCAGTCAAAGGTCGCCGCCGACAGGCAGGTGGACGAGGCTGTCAATGCCTCCCTGACCCTCTTCGAGCAGGCGATCCCGAACCGCCTGGGCACCCAGAACCTCCAGGCCGGACAAACCGGGGTTTCGGCCGCCTTCAACTATAAGGACGACTGCTTCCCTCTCGACTTCAAATGCCGCATCTGGCGGGAGATAGCGATCGCGCTCGACGGCCGGTACATGCGTTCCCGCTCGACACTGAAATCCTCCCTGGAGAGCGAGCTCCGGGCGGGCGCGGAGGCCAGCGGCACCGTCACGGCCGCCTCGGCCAATACGGCGAATGCCTCCATCCTGACCGCGTCGGAATGGCTGAAGGCGGAAACCTCACGGCAGGTCTTCCTGGCATTCCGCCTCAGCGAGGTCCTGTCCGCGGTATCCATGCTGATCGCCGCCATCGCGATCTTCAAGAGCTACGGGTTCATGACGGGCCGGACCGCTTTTGCCGATCCGTCGCTCAACCGACGGATTTCCATGGGTCAGGCCCGGCACGGGGACAAGGCGTCGCCGTCCGTGTCGATCAGCGACCAGGGCGGCCTCCCGCTACGCACTCCGGGACGGTACCGGATCCGATACGGCGCCCATGTCGACGGCAAGGCCCCGAAGGGGCTCCTCCCCTACCAGCCGCTGCGGCAAACGATGGCACGGCTCATCCCGTTCCGGCACGCCTTCCAGTTCTTCGACTTCGACCCGGGCGAGCAGCAGGTCAGCCTTCCCTGCGGCAATGTTCGCAGGATCATCGAGATCCGCCTCGGCGAGGGGGAGCGGGTCGGCTACTTCCCGAAGTACCTCTACGGGGTGGTCGGCAACCCGAGGCTGAACAGCCGCTGGACGTTGAGGATAGGAAACCTTCTTCAGGGCCGGATGCGCCTCCATCTCGTCGAGGGGCCCGGCTCGGTCCTGCTCATGAGCACCGATCAGCCATCCCTTCTGTCCGCCGGCAACGAGGGCTCCGGCGGTCTCGCGCCGAGCCGGCTGATGGCCTGGAGCGAGGGTCTCGACCTCAAGGTGACCTGCGAGTCCGGGTGGCTTTCCGCCTACACCAGCCCGGTTCTGCTGCAACCGGTCGGCGCCGGGTTCGCCCTCTTCGACGGGCCGACAGGCAGGAACCGCTTCGGGGGAGCGTTGACGTTCGTGCCCACGCTCCTGCTGCCCTTGTAGTACACCTTGTCGCCCGGCTGCGGCCTGATGGATCGAGAGCCGCCTCAGTGCGGACCGCGCTGCCCGTCAGGGGGCCGGCCGGTCCTCCTCCGGTGCGGGTTCCGCGGCGTCCCGGTCGATGATCCGGACGATCCGCACCGCCTCCGGATCAAGCAGGATCCAGCTGTCCTCGGCCTCCGGGACGAGTTTCCGGAATGCGGCGTCGGTAAGGTCGTCGAGGCGGGCGAGATCGCCGGCGGCGGCCAGGCGCTCGATGACCTCGCTCGACATACCCTCGTAGCGGTTCAGGTAGACGATCGCATCGAAGCCCGCTGCGCGCGCCGCCGCGATCCGGCCCTTCCAGTCCCCGCCGCGGTCGCGCGAACGCCGGACGTTGCGGACATCGACCTCGATCTCGTGGAGGACGCGCGCGTTGCGCATCCTGGCCTGGGCCTCCGTCCCGGCATGGAAGCCGCCATCGACCGTCCTTCCGGGATCGATCCGCGCGATCGCTTCGCGTGATCCGTGCCAGAGGGTGAGGCGCGGCATCGGGATCAGAACTCCGGCTGCGGTTCTGGCGCGGGGAAGGCGTGGAGCGACAGCCGGTGCGGCCCGATCGGCCGGGTCAGGGCGAAACTCCCCGGAATGCCCTGCGGCAGCGAGAGCTCCTCTGCAAGGCTCGCACCAACGCCGCCCTCGGGATCGACGATGATCTCGGACGGCTCGACCATGATCCGCAAGACCGTGCGCTCGCCCTTCTCGCCGGCATGCCGGAGCGCGTCTTCCGGGTCTGTGGTGAGATGGAGGTGGCGCGGCTGGCCGCCACGCTCCCCGGAGAGCGGCGCCCAGCCGGCGCGCAGGAAATGCTCGGCCGAGGCCTGGGTGGTGCCGTGATAAAGCGGGATCATCGCGCGGCTTCCTTCTCGTACGGAATGGCATGGGTATCGTCTTTGCTCCGGGAAGACTATCCGGTTCCGGCGAAAAACCCGAGCTTCCAGAAGCGCCAGGATCCGTGCGCAACGTTGACTTTGGTTCCATGTGATCCGATATTTAGTTTCAGATGAAACGGAGATTCCCATGCTTGCCTATGCATCGGTTCCAGGACTTCTCGGGTTGAAGAACAAGGGCGAGGCGGCCTCGCCCCTGAAGCTCATGGCGCGGATCGAGGACGGCCTGCCGGTCGGGGCGCTTGCGGAAATCGCGGAAACCGTCACTCCGAACGCGGGCTACGTCATCTCCCGGATCGTCGCGAAGGCCACGCTCTCGCGCCGCAAGAAGGAGGGCGCCCTCAGCCCCGCCGAAGGCGCGGTGGTGGCGCGCCTCGCAGCGATCTGGTCGCAGGCGCTCGAGGTCTGGGGCGATGCGGAGGATGCGCGCGCCTTCCTGAACCGTCCCCATCCCATGCTCGACGGCCGCAGCCCGCTCGACGTCACGCTTCAAAGCGAGATCGGCGGGGAGGTCGTCTCGCAGATCCTCGGCCGCCTGCAATACGGCAGCGCCGCATGACCGCGCAGGTCCTCGACCGTACGCTCACATGCTACAGGATCGGGGACCCGAACGGCCGGTTCCCGATCTTCGATGCAACCGGATCGACGATCGCCCCTGGCCGCTGGAACACACCGGCAAGCCCGGTGATCTACGCGGCGGAACACTTCGCGACGGCGATGCTCGAAAAGCTCGTCCATGGTTCCGGGCAGATCCCGAAGAACCAGCACAGCATCACGATCACGATCCCGAAGGGCGCAAGCTACGAGGTGGTCACCGCGGCCGGCCTGAAGGACTGGGACGCAGTGCCACCCGTCGCCAGCAAGATCTTCGGCGAGGACTGGTGCCAGGCCCGGCGCAGCCTGATCCTGATCGTCCCCTGTGTCGTCGCCAGGGTCGAACGCAACGTCCTGATCAACCCGGGCCATCCGGAGTTCCGGGATGTCGAAACGAGCCTGCACGAACCGGTCCTGTGGGACGGGCGCCTTTTCGCGACAGATCCCTGATGCCTTTCCGGATCGGCGCGGCGGCGCCCGCTCACATCCGGATTCCGTCCTCCGGATGTTCGACCTCGATCGCGCTGTCCGGATCGGCCGCCTCAATAACTGGTACTGTATTGCAACCTGCTACGACAGATGTGACGAAATCTTTTTCTCAGCCATCTGCATAGCCTTGGTCGTCATGACTAGGTTGTGATTCCTGACCTTAGCTGCCGAACAAAAACTGTTGCGCCGGTAGAACCAATCGTAAATTTATGTTAAAAATATGAGTCTGTGCTACAGTAAAGCAAATGGGGGTTACTCATGCGTTTTCCTTGGGTATTTTCTGTTATTGCGCTGCTAATCGCCTCTCCAGTCACAGCCAACATGGATCAATTTGAAACGAGTGTTTTGCAGGGTGAATTGGCGGCACCAGCCCTTGAATATCTGAATGGCCAGCTATATCCAGAAATCTTACAGTCGACTATTGTCGACGATCTTTTCGCTCAAAGTTACTGTCCGTCTGGCTATACATCCTGCGGTTACGGCGTTTGTTGCTACTGGCAAGTTTATAAGTGCTGTCATGGCAATGGAACAGCCTGGTGCCAGACGCATGGAAACTACTGTTAGGGTCCAGACGCCTTTTATTTTCAAAGCCTGAACGCCTCGATGCGCCCGGGTCGGTCCTGCGGGACGGGCGCCTCTTCGCGACCGACCCCTGATGCCTTCCGGCGTGGCGCGCCGCCCGCCTACATGCGAAAGCCGTCCTCGGGCTGCTCCACCCGGATCCCGCTCTCCGGGTTGGCCGCCTCCCGCATGATCTCGACGAGATCATCTGGCGAGGGTAGCCCTGCCAGTCCGAGACGGTCGGGCGACATCCGGTCGGCGAGCCCGGCCGCGAAGCGCAGAAGCGCCTGGCGCAGATCCTCGATATCCTCCACCACGCCGGCGCGGTCGGGGATGACGGTGCGGCTGACGGGCGCGTTGTTCTCGGAGAAAAAGCGCATGTTCCGGGACGAGAGGTCTTTCTTGTCGACCTCGTAACGGTCGCGGTGCGAGCGCTGGATCACCGTCGCGGGCGTGTCGCGGGTGATGATCCTGGTCTCACCGCGGTTTCCCGGAGGGGTTGCCAGGTCGTAGCGCACCGGCTTCAGCTTCAGGGCGATCCTGACCTCGCTTGTCGCTTCCCGATACCGGTCCATCGCGACGGACTTTTCATCAAAACGCCCGGGAGACCCCGTCCTTCAGGTCGGGGAGGGATAGGGCCAGGAAACATACCGATCGCCGCCCCGCGGCGATGCCGTATCCGTCGCGTTGACACTATGCGAAT
>NZ_JAPDOG010000022.1 GCF_026013545.1 Defluviimonas salinarum
ACTGGCGCAGGGTCGCAACCCGTTACGACAGATGCGCCAAGACCTTCCTTTCCGCCGTCGCACTCGCCGCAACCGTCCTGTTCTGGCTTTGACGATCAATGAGTCTGGAGCCTAAACCCACCGTTTGCCCAGGCGCGACGAATTGGGACTTTGTCCCGCACTGCCGTCGCTTGTTGGCGAAGCAGCAAATGGCGGCGATCATCTAACAAACCGACCTCACGGTCTTTTCCACGGCCGCACCCTCGGCATCGCCGGTGTCACCTCCAACTCCCGTAGCATCCGGCCCGTGATCAACCCATCCCGGATCCAGCCCAGTGAGCAGCCTTACCTGACTGGTCCAGTTTGATTGTTAGTGCATGAGCGGCCTCTGCGCCACTGGGATGATGGTCTCGGGTGCCGGTGATCGATAGCCGAGAGCGCTGTGTGGCCGCTTGGTGTTGTAGTGCCGTCGCCAGCTTTCGATGATGATCTGAGCCTCGCGCAGCGAGTAGAAGATTTCGCCGTCGAGCAGTTCATCTCGGAATCGGCCATTGAAGCTCTCGCAATAGCCGTTCTCCCAAGGCGATCCCGGCTCGATGTAGGCGGTCTTCGCACCGACCGCTCCGATCCAGTCGCGGACCTCCTTCGCCACGAACTCCGGGCCGTTGTCCGATCTGATGTAGGCGGGCGGTCCACGCAGGATGAAGAGGTCAGTGAGTGCATCGATGACGTCGGTCGAGTTCAGCTTCCGACGGACCCGGATCGCCAGGTATTCCCGGCTGAACTCGTCCAGGATGTTCAGCGTCCGGAATGCCTTGCCGTCATCGGTCCGGCAATGGACGAAGTCGTAGGACCAGACGTGGTTGCGATACTCTGGTCTGAGCCGAATGCACGAGCCGTCATGCAGCCAGAGCCGCCCCTTCTTTGGTTGTTTTGATGGCACCTTCAGCCCCTCGCGCCGCCACAGCCGTTCAATGCGACCGTCACTGACCTGCCAGCCCGCGTCTCTCAGCAGGGCCGCGACCCGACGGTATCCGTAACGTCCGTATTGGCGCGCCAGTTCGATCATGTCGGCCACCAGAAGCTCCTCATCGGCACGACCCCTCGGTCGATGTCGCTGAGTGGATCGATGCTGGCCAAGGGCCTGACAAGCCCGACGCTCCGATACTGCCAGCCGCGTGCGGACATGATCGATGCAGGCGCGACGACGCGAAGGGCTCAGAAGTTTCCCCGGGCGGCCTCGGTGAGGATGAGTTTGTCCAAGGTCAAGTCCGAGACGGCCTTCCTCAGCCGCTCGTTCTCCTTCTGCAGCCGCTTCAGCTCCCTCAGTTGGTCGGTTCCCTTCCCGCCAAACTGCTTGCGCCAGCGGTAGTAGGTCTGCTCGGTTACGCGCACTTCGCGGATCGCATCCACGCGCGCCATTCCCTGACCCACCAGCACGTCAACCTGCCGTAGCTTCGTGACAATCTCTTCCGGCTTGTGTCGCTTGTTCGCCATTCCTGGTCCTCCGTTCCCTAAACATAGCGGTGGACCAATTCAGTTGGGGAGGCTCACGAGGGAACCAAAACGTTGGGGTCCGCCTTGCCTGCCGGCGAACAGCCGGTCTACAGGACTTCGAAGAGGCCGGCTGCGCCCATGCCGCCGCCCACGCACATCGTGCAGACGACGTACCGGGCGCCACGGCGTTTGCCTTCGATCAGGGCGTGGCCCACCATGCGGGCGCCCGACATACCGTAAGGATGGCCGATCGAGATCGCGCCGCCGTTCACGTTCAGAAGCTCGTTCGGGATGCCCAGAACGCGGGCCGATTGCAGGACCTGGCTCGCGAAGGCCTCGTTCAGTTCCCAAAGGCCGATGTCATCCATTGTCAGCCCGTGGGCCTCCAGAAGTTTCGGCACCGCATAGATTGGGCCGATGCCCATCTCGTCGGGCTCGCAGCCCGCGGCCATGACGCCGACGTAGCGGCCCAACGGCTGCAGACCGCGCTTCTCGGCCTCCTTCGCCTCCATGATCACGGCCGCCGATGCACCGTCGGAAAGCTGCGAAGCGTTCCCTGCGGTGATGAAACGGCCTTCCTTCACGGTCTGGCCATCCTTGAACACGGGGCTGAGGCCCTGCAGATTCTCCAGGGTGGTCGAGGGGCGGTTGCCTTCGTCCTTCGCGAGCGTGACCTCCTGGTAGGAGATCTCCTTGGCTTTCCTGTCCATGACGGCCATGGAAGTGGTCAGCGGCACGATCTCTTCGTCGAACTTTCCGGCCGCTTGCGCCGCTGCCGTGCGCTGCTGCGATTGCAGCGCATAGGCATCCTGATCCTCGCGGCTAACGCCGTAGCGAGCCGCCACGATCTCCGCCGTCTCCAGCATCGTCATGTAAAGTTCGGGCTTGTGCTGCCGGGTCCAGGGGTCGGCCAGCCAGTCCGTGCGCATCTTCTCGTTCTGGACGAGCGTAATCGACTCCACGCCGCCGCCGATGCAAATCTCCATGCCGTCATGGATGATTTGCTTGGCCGCGGTAGCGATCGCCATCATGCCCGAGGCACATTGGCGATCCAACGACATGCCGGCGATGGACACCGGCAGACCGGCGCGGATCACGGCCTGACGGCCGATATTGCCCCCGGTCGAGCCCTGCTGGATGGCCGTGCCGATCACGCAATCGCTGATCTCATGGCCTTCCAGCCCGGCACGCGAAACGGCGTGCTTCACCGCATGGCCGATCAGTTCCTGCGCCGAGGTGTTGTTGAACGCGCCGCGAAAGGCCTTGCCGATCGGGGTGCGGGCGGTGGAGACGATGACTGCACCACGCATTCTGGGTGTCCTGAGGCTGGAGGTCATTCATTCCACGGCAGTGGCAGGCCACCGGCCGCCGCCGCCATGCGGGCGTATTTGCGGGTCTGGACAAAGGCATTGTCCATCACCTGCTGGTTCGACGGATCACGGATCTTGTCCATCGCGGCGAGAACGCCTTCAGGCGTTAGGTCGGCGCCATGCAGGGCGACGCCTTCCGTCTCGTAAATCCGGGTTTCGGCGAAACAGCCCGCACCACCACCCATGATCATCTTGGTCGGCGCCGCTTCGCTGACGAGCGCCAGCAGCCCGGGCGTGATCGTCTCGGGCTGCAGCAGTTCGAGCAGATCTTGATTCAGCAGCCCCTCGGTCATCCGTGTCGCTGCGGTCGGCGCCAGCATGTTCACGCGGATATCGTACTTGGCCCCTTCCTGAGAAAGCACGTTCATCAGGCCGAGCATGGCGGACTTGGCGGCGCCATAGTTCGACTGGCCGAAATTGCCGTACATGCCGCTGCTGGAGGTCGTGTAGACGATCCGGCCATATCCACGCGCAACCATGTGCTGCCACAGTGCGTGGGTGGTGTTGACCGAGCCCATCAGATGGACCTCCACGACCGTCCGGAAATCTTCCAGCGTCATCTTCGCGAAGGTCTTGTCGCGAAGTATGCCCGCGTTGTTCACCAGGATGTCGACATGGCCAAACTCGGCAATCGCTGCGTCGACCATTGCCTGAACCTGTTCGGCATTCGCAACGTTGGCGCCATTGGCGATCGCTTCGCCGCCGGCGGCCCGGATTTCCGCGACAACGGAGCGTGCAGCGTCTGAACCGGAGCCTGTGCCGTCTCTGGACACGCCCAGATCGTTAACGACCACTTTGGCGCCGCGCGCGGCAAGACCCAGCGCATGGCTGCGGCCCAGACCTGCGCCCGCACCTGTAACGATGGCCACGCGGCCATCAAAACGGACTTCGCTCATTCCTTTCCCTCCGACATGTACCGGCGGCCGATCCATTCCGCGATCAGCGCCGGCTTTTCCTGACCTTCGATTTCCACCGTCACCGAGAGAAGGATCTGGAGTTCCCCCGGGCGTATCTCTTTCATCTCGGTCAAGACGAAACGGCCGCGCACGCGGGCGTTCACCTTGACAGGCGAGACGAAACGCACCTTGCCGAACCCGCAGTTCACGCCCATCACGACGCCTTCGATCGACGGAATTTCGTAGACCATCGACGACAGCATAGAGAGGGTCAGGAACCCGTGGGCGATCGTTGTGCCGAAGGGTGTCTTCGCAGCGGCAACGGGATCAACATGGACAAACTGATGATCGTTAGTGCAGTCCGCGAACTGGTCGATCTGAGCCTGCGTGATCGTGTACCAGTCCGATACACCGAGTTCCTTGCCCATCAGCGCCTCGAACGCGGCCCGGGACAGCAATTCTCCGGATGGAAGTGTCATCTCGTAACTCCTCGTCGAACGGTATATTCGCGATTGCCCACCGCCCGATCCAACGCAGGCACCGCAGAAAACCAATAGTCTAGAAAAGGTCTTACAGTAAAAAAACTGACCAATGGTAACTTAAATTTCTCCGATCCCCACCCCATAGGGCGCCCGCCGCTTCCCGAGTGGCGGAAAGAGGCGTCGTGGCCAGGTTTTAATGTTGCTATTCAATAGCTTGCGCGCGCGGCCCCGGTGTCGGGGGGGGGCGAGGCGATCCGCAGTGACGTTGCGTTCCGACCGTTCACGACTGTCGATGTCGCGCCCGAACTACACGGCATTCCCGGTCCATCACGGCGAATCAACGGTTTGTATTCAGGCATCTGCGGGAAATCCCGCGCGATCGAACGGCGTCAAGCCGATGGCGTGTCGATCGGATGGGCTCGCGCCTGCGCCCCAACAGACGGCGCAGGAAACGCTGGGCGCGGAATGTTCCGACCAGCATTCAAAGCAGATGTACCGCGCCCGCGATGCGGGTCAGGCGAGAAACCCTTGCAAAGTCTCCCGGGCGATGTTTTCGGCCACCTCGGCGGGTTTCATCTTGCCGCCGGGCCTGAACCAGATGCCGACCCAGTTGGCGGCGCCCAGGATGACGAGGCTGGCGAGCCTGGGGTCGAGGTCCGCCCGCATGGAGCCATCCTTCACCCCGTCGGCAAGCAGCTGGCGGATGATCGTGTCAACCTCGTCCCGTCGTTCCTGAACGATGGTTCCATCGGCTTCCTTGACCACTGGCGGAACATAGTTCCAAAGATATTGCATGTCGTTTCGGGTCACGATCTTGATGTATTCGACGATCGTCTTGTGCAGTTTCTCGGCTGCCGAACCCGGGCCTTCCGCAGTCTTGCGAATGGCCTCCAAAATGCTCTCCAAGCCCGCCTGATAGCACTGCATCAGAAGGTCGGACTTGCTGCTCACATAGTGGTAGAGCGCGGTTTTGGTGACGCCCAGTTCGGACGCGATGGAGTTCAGGGAGACGCTGTCAAACCCTTCCCGCCCGAATTTTTCGGATGCGCAGCGAACGATCTCGCGTCGCTTTATCTCGCGCAGTTCATCTTTCGTCGGGAAGCCACGGAATTCGGTCATGCGATTTTGTCACCTGCGAATTGCTTGAAGTCAAGCATATTACCAATGGTCTATTGACTGACCCGTGGTAGGTTTTGTATCCCATTTCATGAGCGCGCGGCTCGAGACCAAGAATCGGCGTCCGTCACTGGCGTAGGCGCGGATGACCTGGGCCGGACCGTCAGGGTGAAACCGCTGGCCAAACTGGTGCCGCGTTTGCTGCGTGAGGACCTGGCTGAGCATAGCCAGGGAATTTTGGAGGCAACCGGTGCTGAAAAAGATCCTGATCGCCAACCGTGGTGAAATCGCCATTCGCATCGCCCGGACTGCTGCGGCGATGGGCATCAAGACCGTGGCCATCCACTCGCCGGATGATGCGCTGTCGCTGCACGTCAAGCATGCCGACGAGGTTCGGAAGCTCAGCAAGCCGGGCGTGTCAGGCTATCTCGACATCGAAGAGATCGTGGCGATTGCGGCCGAGACCGGGTGCGACGCGGTGCATCCGGGCTATGGCCTGTTGAGCGAACGCGCGGATTTTGCACGGGCCTGCGCGGTGAGGGGCATCACCTTTGTCGGGCCCGACGAAGGAATGCTGGCCAGTCAGGGGGACAAGGTTTCGGCCCGGACGCTGGCCAAGCGGGCAGGGGTGCCGGTGATTGAAGGATCCGAGCCGTTGACCTCGGCCGAGGAGGCGCGGGCGTTCTTCGAAACGCAAGGCGGCAAGCCCCTAATGCTCAAGGCGGTTAACGGCGGTGGCGGGCGCGGGATGCGCGTCGTCCATGCGGCGGACGAAATAGAAAGTGCCTTCCGGCAGTGCCAAGCCGAGGCACTGGCCGCCTTCGGCGAAGATGCGGTCTATGCCGAACGGTTCCTGCCCTCAGTGCGGCACATCGAAGTGCAGATGATCGGCGATGGTCAAAACGTCACCCATCTGTGGGAGCGCGACTGCTCGGCCCAACGCCGCAACCAGAAGATCATCGAACTTGCCCCCGCGCCGAACCTCGACCCCGAAACCCGCGCGGGGCTTCTCGACGCGGCGGTCGCGATCGGCAAAGCCTGCGACTATCGTGGACTTGGCACGGTCGAGTTCCTCGTCGAGGCCGGGACGACCGGGCGCGCCGGCTTCTATTTCATCGAAACCAACCCGCGCATTCAGGTCGAACACACGATTACCGAGGAAATCACTGGCCGCGATCTGGTCGAGATCCAGCTGCGCATCGCCGGCGGCGAGACGCTGGCCGACATCGGCCTCGAAGTCGCGAACCCCGCGCCGCCATTGGGGTTCTGCGTCCAGACGCGCGTCAATACCGAGACGTTCAAGGAGAACGGTGACGTCGTCCCGACAGGCGGCGTGCTGACCGCATTCGAGGCCCCGTCAGGCCCGGGCGTGCGCGTCGATACCTACGGCTACGCGGGCTATCGCACCAACCCGAACTTCGATTCACTCCTGGCCAAGGTGATCGTCCATGAGAAATCAGGCGATCTGACGCGTCTGTTTGCGCGGACGGAACGCGCGCTTTCCGAACTGCATGTCGGAGGTGTCGAAACCAATGCCCGGTTTCTCCGCCGCCTGCTGCGCCTGCCGGAACTGTCGGAATGGCGCGTGGACGTCCGTGCCATCGACGCGAAGATCCGCGAACTCGCTTCAAGCGCCGACCACGGCTCGCGCAACCGGTATTTCGACAGGTTCGAAGAGCAGGGCAGCCCGTCCGCGGCCGCTCACATCGACGTGCCGGACGGGGCCGAAGTCGTCCGTGCCCCGATGCAGGCGGTGCTTTACGGCGTGTCCGTCGCCGCCGGTGACGAGGTCAGCAAGGATCAGGAACTTGCCGTCATCGAGGCGATGAAGATGCAGCACGTCTTGACCGCACCTTGCGCGGGTACCGTGATCGATATCTATGCCGAGGCGGGCGCCGTTGTCGGCGGAGGGGACCCCATCATCGCCGTCGAGCCGAATGCAGATGCGGGCGCCGAGACCGAAGCCAGTACGGCGGTCGATCTTGACCGGGTGCGCCCCGACTTGCGGCGACTGCGCGACCGGATCGAGTTGACGCTTGATGAGAAACGTCCGCGCGCAGTTGCGCGCCGCCGCGATCGGGGGCAGCGGACCACCCGCGAACACGTCGCTGCGCTTTGCGAAGGCGGGGATTTCCACGAATATGGCCAGCTGGTGATTGCCGGCCAGCGCCGCAAACTCGGGCATGAGGCCTTGCTGGAAGTGTCGCCGGCCGACGGTATTGTGACCGGCGTTGGCTCCGTCAATGCTGAACAGTTCACGGAAGAGCGCAATCAGGTTGCAATCCTGGCCTATGACTCGACGGTCATGGCGGGCACCCAAGGCATTTTCGGCCACAAGAAAACCGACCGGATGATCGAGGTCGCCCACGATCTGGGCCTGCCGACCATCTTCTTCACCGAAGGCGGCGGTGGGCGGCCGAACGATGTGGATTTCGCCGATACGATGCACTCGGCGCTGGATATCAAGACCTTCAGCGAATTTGCTAGGCTGAAGGGCTGGGGCCCGCGGATCACGGTCAACTCGGGCTACTGCTTCGCCGGGAACGCGGCGCTTTTCGGCACAGGAGACATTCGCATCGCCACGCGCAACAGCTGGATCGGTCTCGCCGGGCCGGCGATGATCGAGGCCGGCGGTCTGGGTAGCTACTCGGCCAAGGAGATCGGCCCGGCACCGATGCACGCGCAAACCGGCCTGCTCGACATACTGGCCGAGGATGACGAAG
Organism: Defluviimonas salinarum; assembly: GCF_026013545.1. GTDB lineage: Bacteria > Pseudomonadota > Alphaproteobacteria > Rhodobacterales > Rhodobacteraceae > Albidovulum > Albidovulum salinarum. The sequence goes on from NZ_JAPDOG010000022.1 coordinate 8,064, forward strand.
ATGCGGCCAGGCTCGCGCGGCAGGTCCTGTCCTATTTTCAGGGCGCGGTTGCCGACTGGGACGCCGCAGATCAGCGGCATCTGCGCCACATCGTGCCTGAGAACCGAATGCGCGCCTACCCGGTGCGCTCCGTCATCGAAACACTGGCCGACACCGGAAGTTTCCTGGAACTGGGCGCGAAACACGCGCCGGGTCTTGTGACCGGATTCCTGCGCGTCGAGGGACGGCCCCTTGGTCTGATCGCGAACAATCCCCATCATCTGGGTGGCGCGCTTGACGCTCCGGCCTCGGCCAAGGGCGCGCGGTTCCTGAAGCTCTGCGCGCGTTTCGGCATGCCGGTCCTGTCGCTCTGCGACACACCCGGCTTCATGGTGGGGCCCGAAAACGAACGCCAGGGCGGCGTCGCCGCAGCCAGCGACCTCATCGGTGCCGGTGCGCATCTGGGCAGCCCGCTTTTCCTCGTCGTGCTGCGCAAGGGATACGGGATCGGTGCGCAGGCGATGGCAGGCGGCAGCTTTGCCAACCCGGTCTTCGCAACCGCCTGGCCCACCGGTGAATTCGGCGCGATGGGGCTTGAGGGAAGCGTCCGCCTTGGCTTCGCGAAAGAGCTTGAGGCCGAGAAGGACCCCGAGGCGCGGCAGCGACTCTACGACAAGCTGGTGGCCAGCGCCTATGCCGAAGGCGGCGCGCTCAACGTGGCCTCCTACCAGGAGATCGACGCCGTGATCGACCCCTTCGATACCCGCAAGTGGCTTGTCAAGGGGTTGCGCATGTCGGCGGCGAAGAAGCCGTTTTGAAACGTTGACCTGGATCGCTGCCGGCGCATGACCGCATTGTTCGACACGCGATCATGCGCCGCGCTGGCCGGTCGAGGTCAGCATCCAACGAGAAGTCAGGATCGTCGCCGGAGTTTTAGAGGAGGGAGAAGCGTCTCACGGGGTGGTGCGGTCCATACCTCACTGCAGAAGCTGTGCCGCCTCGGCGTATGACAGGCCTTCTACTTCGCACAGGCTATCTACGAGCGTGCAGCGAAAGGTCATTGCATGTTTCGCAACCCTCGCTGCTCGCTCATAGCCCAGTTGATGTACGAGATCGACGGCATTAACCAGGCTGTTCGCCAGCAGCGAGGCGCAGCGCTGCTCATCCGCCTTGATGCCGCGGACACATTTCTCCGCAAGGTGCTCGAACGCGCGACTGAGCATCCGCATGGATTGCAGGACATTGAGCGCGGCGATTGGTTCCATCGCATTGAGTTGCAGCTGACCGGCTTCCGCCGCCAGCGTGACGGTGAGATCATTGCCGATGACCTGAAACGCGACCTGATTGACCACCTCCGGAATGACGGGATTAACCTTGCCCGGCATGATGGACGAACCGGCTTGTATCGGGGGCAGGACAAGTTCGCCGATCCCAGCGCGCGGTCCGCTGCTCAGAAGGCGCAGATCGTTGCACACTTTCGATATCTTGACCGCGATGCGTTTCAGCATGCCGGAAAACATGACGATGTCACCAAGCTCCGAGGAGGCCTCGATCAGGTTGTCGGCAAGCCGAAGCGGGCGGCCAGATATCCGCGACAACTCTTCGATGACACGCGGGGCGTAACCCGTCGGCGTGTTGGTTCCGGTGCCAACCGCAGTGCCGCCAAGATTGATTTCATGCAAAAGCGCCGCTACCTCATCAATGCGCCGGCAGTCCTCCGAAAACGTCACGGCAAAGGCCGCGAATTCATCTCCCAACGAGATCGGCACCGCATCCTGAAGCTGGGTGCGTCCGACCTTCATGATGGGACGGAACTCATCCGCCTTTTCGTTGAAGGCCGCGACGAGCGAGGAAATCGCGGCTTTCAGTGGGCCAATTCCCGCCAACATGGCCAGCCGCAACGCCGACGGATACACGTCATTCGTGGACTGCGACCGGTTGACGTCGTCATTCGGGTGCAGAACGCGATAGTCCCCGAAGGGCAATCCCAGATGCGCCAGAGCCGCATTGGCGATCACTTCGTTGGCGTTCATGTTGGTCGAGGTGCCCGCGCCACCCTGCACCATATCCACGACGAACTGGTCATGATGCTGCCCGCCGATCACCTCTTCGCAGGCTTCACAGATCGCCTGGGACTTCTCTGCGGAAAGCACGCCCAGATCCCGGTTGGTAAGGGCCGCGGCCTTCTTGATCATCGCCAGTGCCACGACAAGCTCGGGAAAGTCCGACAGCTTCAGCGCGGTGAACTGAAAGTTCCCCCGTGCCCGTTCCGTGTGTGCGCCATACATGGCACTGGCTGGAACCTGTACCTCGCCGAGCGAATCCCGTTCAGTGCGATAGGTCTGAGTCATTTCGGAGTTCCGATCTGATGAGGACAGGGTTCGCGATGTTAGCGCGGGCATTCTGAGCTCCGGTCGTCGCAGCTTCCGAGGTAGCGTTCAGGACAAAACTTCCTTTACGGCGTCCGCCAGCTTGCCGACGACCTCATCCGCCTCTTCGCGGGTAAGGCAGAAGGGCGGCGCGAAGCCAAGGATGTCACCCTGCGGCATGGCCCGGCTGATGACCCGGCGGTTCAGAAGCGCGGCATTCACCTTCGCACCCACCGCCCTGGCCGGATCGAAGAAGGTGCGGTCAGCCCTGTCCTCGACGAACTCGACCGCGCAGAGCAGGCCCTCGCCCCGGATGTCACCGACATTCGGATGATCGCCCAGGGCGGAGACAAGTGCGTCCTTGAAATACGCCCCGGTATCGCGGGCATTGCCGATCAGGTCGAGATCGTCGATGAGCTTGAGATTGGCGACGCCGGCGGCGGCGCCGATCGGGTGGGCCGAATAGGTCCAGCCGTGGCCGATCGAGCCGAACTGGTCGGTGCCCTGTTCCAGCACCGTCCAGACCTTGTCCGAAACGATCGAGCCCGACAGCGGCGCATAGGCCGAGGTCAGACCCTTGGCGATGGTGATGATGTCGGGCTTGATGCCGTAATGCTCGGACCCGAACATCGTGCCGAGCCGGCCGAAGCCGGTGACGACCTCGTCGGCGATCAGCAGGATGTCGTGCTTTTGCAGCACGGCCTGGATCGCCGGCCAGTAGCCGGCCGGCGGCGGCACAAGGCCGCCGGTGCCAAGCGCCGGCTCGCCGATGAAGGCGGCGATCGTGTCCGCGCCCTCGCGCTCGATCAGCGCTTCGAGTTCGGCCACGCAATGGGCAACGAAATCGGTTTCGGACTGCGCGAGGTCCCTTCGGCGGAAGTAATAGGGCGCCTCGGTGTGCACGACCTGCGTCAGCGGCAGGTCGAACTTCTTGTGGAACAGGTCGAGACCCGTCAGCGACCCGGTCATCAGACCCGAGCCGTGATAGCCGCGCCAGCGCGAAATGATCTTCTTCTTCGCGGGCTGACCCAGCACGTTATTGAAATACCAGACCAACTTGATGTTGGTTTCGTTCGCGTCCGATCCGCTCAGGCCGAAATAGACCTTGCTCATGTGATCGGGCGCGCGATCGAGAATCATCTTGGCAAGCGTGATAGACGCCTCGGTGCCGTGGCCGACATAGGAATGGTAGTAGGCAAGCTGGTGCGCCTGTTCGGCAATGGCCTCGGCGATCTCGGTGCGGCCATAGCCGACGTTCACGCAGTAGAGCCCGGCAAAGGCATCGAGCAGACGGTTTCCGTTGCGGTCCTGGATATGGCAGCCCGAACCGCCGGTGACGACACGCTGGGGAAGGTTGCCGCGGGCAAATTCCGCGAGGTGGGTCGAGGGGTGAAAGAAGTTCTCGCGGTCCCACTGTTCAAGTTGGTCATTGTGCAGCATCGTGTTTCCTTTCCCTTCTCAGGCCCAGTCCCGGCAGACGTATTTGATCTCCATGAATTCCTGCATTCCGCACCTCGCGCCTTCGCGCCCCAGACCGGATTGCTTGGTCCCGCCGAAGGGAATCGGCGCGCCCGTGACCTTGGTCCGGTTGACCGCGACCATACCGTATTGCAGCGCCCGGCTTAGTCGGTAGATGCGCCGCGGATCGTGGCTGTGCAGATAGGCGATCAGGCCGTACTCGGTGTCGTTGGCCAGCGCGACGACCTCATCCTCGCCGTCGAACGGCGTGATCGCCGCCACCGGGCCAAAGGTCTCCTCGCGCATGATCAGCGCCTCGGCGGGCACGTCGGTCAGCACGGTCGGCTCGTAGAAAAGCGGACCCAGTGCATGACGCTTGCCGCCACAGCCAAGCCGGGCGCCTTTTGCCAACGCGTCGGCGACGTGCTCTTCCTGTTTGGCCACGGCCTTTTCGTTCATCAGCGGCCCGATATCGGGATCGTCCATCCCCTTGCCGACGGTCAGCGCCCGCGTTGCGGCGATGAATTTCGCGCAGAAGGCGTCATAGACCGGACGTTCGACAAAGATGCGGTTGGCGCCAAGGCAATCCTGCCCCGATGTTGCGAACTTGGCCTTGATGCTCTCGGTCACGGCATGGTCGAGATCGACGCCTTTAAATATGATGACCGGCGCATGTCCGCCCAGTTCCATGACCAGCTTCTTCACGGTATCGGCGGACTGGCGGTAAAGCAGCCGCCCGACCTCGGTCGAACCGGTGAACGATAGGGCGCGCACGCGGGTATCTTTCGTCCAGGGTGGAACGACGGTCGAGGCGCGGCCCGTGACCACGTTAAACACCCCCGGCGGAAAGCCCGCGCGCTCGGCCAGTTCGGCCAGCGCCAGCGCCGAATACGGCGTTTCCGACGATGGATGAGCGACGATCGTGCAGCCGGCGGCCAGCGCCGCTGCCGCCTTGCGGGTCAGCATCGCGGCTGGAAAGTTCCAGGGCGTGATCAGCGCCACGACCCCCACCGGTTCCAGCCAGAGTTCAACCTCGGCATCGTTAAGATGGCTGGTCACGCCCTCGATGTTCGGACGCTTTGCCTCTTCGGCATAGTATTCAATGAACGAGGCAGCATAGTCGATCTCGCCGCGCGCTTCCGAAACGGGCTTGCCCTGTTCGAGCACCATGATCCGGGCCAGGTCTTCCTTCGCGGCGATCACCAGATCGAACCAGCGGCGCAGGATCGCGGCGCGGTCCTGCGGCAGCATTCCGGCCCAGCCGGCGAAGGCGCCTTGCGCCGCATCGACCGCGCCCGTGCTTTCCTCTTCCGAAAGCGCCGAGACCTCGCCCAGCAGCGCACCGGTGGCCGGATCGCTAACGGCCAGAACGGCGCCGTCGGCTGCAGCGGTCCATTTTCCGCCGATATAGGAAAAAGACCGGACGAGCCTGGCGTCAGCCACCGGAATTCCGGTTGGGGAGGTTTCTTGGTTCATCACGCGACCTCGAAAAAGTTGCACTTTCGTTGGCCGAAAGAATAGTGCAGCGCGGTCCGTGGGTGTCTCTGTTCTCGCGTTGAAAATCAGAAGAAACAGTAAGTTACGACGGTGAATCCACGGATTTTATCTGCCTGCTGCCGGAAGCTCCTCGGGGATGTCCTTGACGGTCTTGGTGACGATGTAGCCGAAGTACCGCTCGATCCCCAGATCGCTATCGAGAAGCACGTCCATCAGGCGCTGATACGCATCCACATCCGCCACGACCGCCCGAAGGATATAGTCGATGCCGCCGCCGGTCGCCCAGCAGGCCTGGATCTGCTCGACCCCCTGCACGGCCTGCTCGAACCGGCGAAAATCCCCAGCCTTGTGTCCGGCAAGCGTAACCTCGACGAGAACTTCGGTCACGGGTGCGATAGCACGAATGTCGATCATGGCGCGATAACCGGTGATCAATCCGGCCTTTTCAAGCTTCTTCAGGCGTTCCCAGCAGGGGCTCGGCGAAAGGTTGACCCGCTCAGCGAGCGCCGTCTTGGTGATGCGTCCGTTCCGCTGTAGCTCTCGCAGGATAGCGAAGTCAAAGGCGTCGAGTTTCAATGGTCTTGCCATCGCACTCTCCTTGTTGCGCCAACGGCGAGGGATGGGCTGCCAGCCTATTTCAAGAAACATCCTCCGGCGCTGGTGCACCGGAGGATCTTAGGCAGCCGATCAACTGTTGCCTCAGGCTTGGAAGACTTCCTTCGGGAAGTCAAAAAGCGAGCGGCAACCGCTCTCGGTCACGACGATCGACTCGGTGATGCCGACGCCGCCGAAGCCCGGAACTTGGACCCAGGGGATCAGGTGGAAGGTCATGTTCTTCTCCAGCGGCCGGTCATGGGCGTCCACCATCGACAGGATGTGGCCTTCGCCCCAGTCGGGCGGGAAGCCGATCCCGATGGAATAGGCCGTCCGCGCGGCCTGTTCGACATGCGGCGCGCCCTTCTTGATGATGTCGCGGGCGATCTTGTCGATATCGCATGCGGGGACGCCGGGCTTGATCGCTTCCATCGTCGCCTGCATGGCCTCGAGGCAGACCTTCTCGCCGTCCTTGATCTCCTGCGGGGTCTTGCCAATGGTCACGGTTCGCATCATTGGCGCGTGATAGCGGTTGTAGCAGCCCGCGACCTCGAGGAAGACATAGTCTTGGGCATTGGTCACGCGCCGTTCCCAGGTCATGTGACCAACCGCACCACGCCAGCCGGTCGCGACGAAGGGCGCCATCGCCGGCCATTCCGATCCGGCCTTGAGCATCGCGTGATAGATCTCGGCGGCGATGTCGTTTTCCGACACGCCCGGACCGGCGGCCTTGATGCCCGCCATCATGCCCGCCTCAGTCGTCTTGGCGGCCAGTTCCATCTTTTCGATCTCGAGATCGGATTTCACGACACGCAGCTCTTCGACGATGCCGGTGCAGTTGGCGAACTTGGCGTTCGGCAGTTTCGAGATCAGCCCTTCCTGTTCGTGCTTGCGGAAGAAATAGGCGTTCATGTCGAGCCCGATCCTGCCCTTGTCGAGGCCCCATTCAATCAGGGCGTCGGCCAGCACGCGCGTCGGGTCGGTGAAGTCGGCATAGGGCCGCGAATGCTTGATCCAGGTGCGCGCCGGGATGTTGCTCGATTCCAGCAGGCGCGTGACCATGAAGGGTTCTTTGTCGAGCGGAACCACGATGACCTGGAACCAGTAGTAGCCAGGGGTCTGGTAGCCGGAAAGGTAGAACAGATCGTGCGGCATCGACATGATCACGGCATCAAGGCCGCGTGCCGCCATCAGCTTGCGCAGGTTCGCGACACGGGTGTCGAACTCCGCCTGTGGAAATACAAGATCGCCATGTTCGGGCATTCTGAGTGTCCTTCTTGGTTGGTCGGTAGGGGCAGTCGCTCCGGCGGAGCAGCTGGGGGTTGGGTCGATCAGATCACGGTCGGCGGGCGCCATCCCTCGCGCCTTGTCAGATCGGGTAGGAAAAGAGACCGGCCCGCGCCGAAGCGCGAACCGGTCAGGGAGCATCCTCATGAACGGGCAGCATGTTTCGTCGTGTCGGAGGCCAAGCGGCCGGCAACCAGGTGATAAGTCGAGTTCGGGCGGGTCATCGTGCTAACGTTGATGTTGGCGTTGCGGCAGCACGCGATGCCCAAACAGATCGGGCCGATTGCTGAAACCGAAGCGGTCATTATGAGGCCCTCACCAAATGAAATACCGAATGTCACCGTAGAGGTTCCCGCGATCTGAGCCCGATCGGAACATCGCTCGCCGGGCCGTTCCTTGGGATTGAAGCGCAGGTTTCACTATTGTTGAACCCACGAGAACTCGAACTCACTTTGAAGAACCTCAAAGAATTATGATCGTTGGGTCACGGCAAAAGAAAAGCGGCCGAATTTCTTCGACCGCTTATTGTTAATACTTTCAGATTCTTAGTTCATCCAGGCTGACCACATGCTCCGGTTGGTCTCGATCCACTCCTGCGCTACCGCCTCAATATCGCGCCCCTCGACGTCAACTTCGCCGGTGGCGTTTGAAACCGCGGCCGTTTGCATCTGGAACAGATGGACCAGACGCGCCGCTTTCGGGTCGCGATCGCTGAAGGACTTGCTGCCGATCTTCCAGAGCCAGCCTGCGGAATAGCCGCAATCATAGGTGGCATCCGGGTTCGGACCCCAAGCGGCGTCTTCATAGCAGGCGTCGTCATGTTCGCCGAATTCGACGAAGCCGCCCGGTACCTGTTCGAAATACCAGTGCGGCACGAAACCCCAGCCGAGGATCGGTTCCTCGTTGTCGACCGCGCCCTTGACCGTGGCCACCATCGTAACCGGCGAACCCGAGCTGATGGCCTCGAAGTTCAGTTGCAGCGCGTCCATGCGACGCTGGCCGTCGGTTTCCCAATCGGCGGGTGCGTCGACGTACCGGCCGCGCGGTTCGGTTTCAACCGTTGAGAGCGCCTTGACGCAGGCTTCGTTCTGAAGCGCCGTCCAATCAGGCAGGCCCGGGCAGACTTCGGTCATGTAGTCCGGGTACCACCAGCCTTCCTTGATCCGAACGCCGGAGGTACCGAAGTTCACGACAGCTCCCGCTTCCACCGAGTCCATCAAGGTGTGCCATCCCGCAGTATCCCAGAAGGCCGCGACAACATCGATGTCACCGGTTTCCAGCGCGGGGACGAGCGCGGTATAATCCACCCGGACATACTCTACGTTGATCCCGGCCTCTTTCAGCACGCCGCCCAGCGTGTAAGTCAGGAAATCGCCATCAGTCGAGTCAATGACTGCGATCCGAACCGGCTCGGCTGATTGCGCGACGGCACTGCTCGCTGTCGAGAGGATGGAAGCTGCGGCGATGCCCAGAACTGTTGCAGTGGTTTTCATTCGTCTCTCCCCGTGGATGAAAGCCGGTCGCCCGATGCCGGGCAGACCTTCAGAGGCAGGATGCGGACTTTCAGGTTTTCAAGAAGGGACAGTGGCTCAACGTTACTTTGAGAAACACTAAACCGACGGAGTTCGGCTCTGAGGGGCGACCAATGCTTCGAGCATGGCCAAAGCTTACTTGTGGTGTCCAGTCTCCTACCGACAACTCAGTTTGTTAGCCCGTGGTGGAGATTAGCTTCATCGAGAAGGATGAGAGAATGGCACCCAAATGCATGGTTCTGAGTTCGACTGGACCAGAGGGCGGACTTGCCCGCGTACATGACATCGATCCGGCTATGGTCCTGAGCGGATCGCCAAACGAGCACAGCGCGTCATTTGCGAGTGTCGATGGAAAGTTCGATGTCGGGATCTTTCAGGCCGATGCCTACGAAGAGCGCATCGAAAACTATCCCGTGGCCGAGGTGATGGTGATCCTTGAGGGGCAGGCCCGGCTTGAATCCGATGACGGCACCGTAACTGAACTGCGCAGGGGCGATGTGGCCTATATCGAGAACGGCTGGACCGGCTACTGGCGCCAATCGGCGCGAATGCGCAAGTTCACCGTGATGTATACGCCCGATTGACGGAAAGGGGGGGCAATTCACCCCTCGTGGGTGATCTTGCCATCGCAGACGGTCAGCACCGCTCGAACGTCAAGAAGATCCTCCGGTTGCAACGTTTCGAGGTCTTGCGAAAACACGGTCACGTCCGCCAGATAGCCCGGTCGAAGCCGCCCCTTCACATGTTCCATCCCCTCCGCATAGGCAGCGTCGCAGGTATAACCGGCGATCATCTGCATCAGCGTTTGTCTGTCATCGGCGTGATCCTCGCGCAGGCGCGGCCGGGTCATACCGGCGTGGAACGTGACCATAGGATCAAGGGGGGCCACAGGCCAATCGCTGGAAAACGGCATGGCCGGGCTGACGGTACGCAGGCGGCTCCAAGCCCAGCCGTTGCCCAAACGGTCTGCCTGAACGCGCGGCAGGATGAAATCCGCGGGAAGGATGTAGCCCGGGTAATGCGTGGGCTGGAAGCAGGCGATTACGCCAAGTTCTGCAAATCGCGGCAGATCGGCGGGATCCACATGCTCGGCGTGTTCGATGCGATGCCGGCGGCGTTTGGGTCCGTTCTCCCGTATCGCTATCTCGATCCCGTCCAGGGCACGCCGTACGGCCGCGTCGCCGATACAGTGCAGGTCCAGCTGCAGCCCCCTGGCATCGGCCTCGATCGCGATCTTCGCCCAGGTTTCGAAGTCGAAATTTGCCGCCCCCCGATGTCCCGGCTTGTCGGCGTAATCGTTCAGCATGAACGCGGTGTGGCTGTCGAGCACACCGTCCATGAAGAGCTTGACCCGGCCGGAGCGTACGCGGTCGTCGCAGTAGGTAAGGTGCATTTCTTCGGCAATTGCGAGATCGGCCAGCGCCTTGTCGCTTGTCATGTGAAACGGGCTTTGCACGCGAAGGCGGAAATCGCCCGCAACGTCAATCTCGCGGCACAGCTCAAGCGTGTAGAGATTGCCGTCCATGTTGTGGACCGAGGTGAACCCGTAAGTTGCGCAATGCGTCATCCCGTTCAGAAGCATCACCCGGTCACGGGCGCGCGCGGTCCCATCCGGCGCGGGATCGGGCTCGCGCCCGGTCGTGTATCCCAGGGCATCGCGGCCTCCGGTCGGGCCAAGGGCCAGAACCGGGCCGAAGGCGCCGGCCTCAAGCAATTCGCCCGTCGCCGTGCCATCCTGCCCGATCACGACCTGGCTGCCGAACGGCACCTTGCCGCCACGCAAGAGCCCCACCGCGCTCAATGCACAGCTATTGGCCCAAGCCGTGTGCAGCCCGGCATCCATGATCGCAAGGCACCGGTCCGGCAAGATGTGATCCAGCGCGTGTCGGTCGATCACAGCCCCGCCGAACATCGCGTAGGATCCGCCCTCCACATGGATCAGGGCGTCCTGCGGCCGGGTTGCGGCAAAGACGCGGATCCGTTCGGCAACTGCTTCAAAGCTCTCAGCGCCTGACAGGTTTAGCCGTTCGAGCGAGGCGGCGCCCATGAACAGGTGAAGGTGGGACTCTATAAGGCCCGGCGTGGCCGTGGCACCCCGGGCATCGAGTATCCGGGTGTTGGTCCCGCGTAGGGCTGCGATGTCGGCAACGCTTCCCAGCGCCAAGATGCGATTGCCATGTATGGCGAGTGCCTCCGTCCGGGGGCAGGCCGGGTCCATGGTCAGGACCCGAGCATTGGTGATGATCAGATCAGCGCGCAAACGCGGCTCCGGCGCCCACGGCAACCGCGCGGCGGCGGGCGAAATTGGCGATCGCGGTGTCTTGGGCACCGGTTCCGGTCAGATCGCAGATGGTGATCGCCTCGGATGACGGCCGGCCAGCTACCGCACCGGTGACTATCTGGCCCAGCTCCGGCGGCGTCACATCCGTCAGAAATCCGGCCGCACGGGCAGACCGCAACTCCCCCAGCGCTACGCATTGGCTCACACGGTCGCAGACATAGAGATCGGCGGCCGCGATGGCCTTGGGGTCGATCTCGTTTTTGCCGTGCTGATCCGATCCCATGCAGGTGATGTGCAGGCCGGGATGCAACCAATCCGCCATCAGCACCGGGGTGCGCGCCGGGGTCGTCGTGACGACAAGGTGGGATTGGCGCACCACCTCTTCCGCGCTTTCGGCCACCCTGACTAAAGCGCCCGTGGCGGCCGTAATCTCGGCGGCGGCTTCCTGGTTCAGGGCGTCGTCCGGCGACCAGACCAGCGCGTGGCGGAAAGGCCGGACCAGATGGGCCGCGATCATTTGCAGGCGCGCCTGTACACCCGCACCAATGACCCCGGCGGTTTCCACCACCGTCGGCGCCAGGTGCCGCGCCGCAACCGCGCCTGCGGCGGCGGTACGCACATTTGTAAGATACCCGTTGTCGAGCAGCAGCGCTTCGACCAGCCCCGTCCGGGCCGACAGCACGACCATCATGCCGCTCAGGCTGGGCAAGCCGATCTTGGGGTTGTCGAAGAAGCCGGGGCTGATCTTGATCGCGAACGAGTCCATGCCGGGCAGGTAAGCCGTTTTTACATCGACCTCGCCATTGGCCTCTTTCATCTCCATCGACAGGATCGGCGGCATCACCACGCCCGGCCCGGCCAGAGCGCGGAAACAGCTCTCGACCGTGTCGATGGCTTCAAGGTTCAAGGGTGCGGCCCGGCGCAGCTCGGTTTCATTCAGGATGAGGATATCATTCATTTGGAGGACCCCTTCACGGTCAGATCGCCCAGCGTCACGGGGCGCCCCGCAGCCACGGCAGAGAATTGCCTCATGTCGACATTGCGCCCGGTGATGATCGTGGCCGTAGGTCCGCTAAGGGTCAGGCGGCCCGAGAGGATGGCGGCATGTGCGACAGCCGACGCGCCTTCGGCGACAAGCCGGTCTTCGAGGAATAGAGCGCGCATGCCGTCGTAGATCTCCTGCTCGCTCAGCAAGACGACGTCGTCGAGGTAGCGCTGGCAGGCGGCGAAGGAAAAGCGGTTCCGCAGCCCAATTCCGCCACCCAGAGAATCCGCGAGCGACGGCACCTCGGTCACCTCGACAGGCCGCCCCGCTTTCAGGCTTTCGGCCATGGCCGCGCCGCGATCCATGCTCAGCCCAATGACCCGGATCTTCGGATTCAGGGACTTCGCGGCCAGGGCGATGCCGCCGGCAAGGCCGCCACCCGACAGCGGCACCAGGATCGTTTCAAGCTCCGGAATGTCCTCGATCAGCTCGATGCCGAGCGTGCCCTGGCCACAAAGGACGTCGAAATTGTCAAACGGATGAATGTTGGTCACACCGTCCGAGGCGACCAGCCTTTGGACCTCTTCTTCGGCTTCGTCCTGGCTTTGACCGACACGGCGTACTTCCGCACCCAGGGCTTCGATGGCGCGGACCTTCACGTCGGGCACAAGTTCGGAAAGGCAGACGACGGCGCGGATGCCGCGGCGGGCGGCGGCGTAGGAAACGGCGCGCCCATGGTTGCCGGTCGAGCAGCAGGCCACGCCATTCTCAGCCTTGGAGATGTCGAGGTTCAGGATCGCATTGGTCGCGCCGCGCAGCTTGAATGCGCCGGAGGGTTGCAGTGTCTCCAGCTTGAGGTGAAACGGAACGCCACCCGCCCCCACAAGCGCCGAGGCGATGGCCGGCGTGCGGACCACCGCGCCTGCGATCCGCTTGCGCGCCGCGTAGATGTCTTGAAGGTCGGGAAGGTTAGCCATGATCTCCTACTTCTCAAATAGTCGGGCAGAAATCCGAACCGTCCCCAGGCGCAAAGAGGATGTGCGGACGGCAACGCGGAACCCCCAGCCACGGCGACGATTGGCTGTCGTTGCCCCGACGCCGCATGAACGGGTCTCAACATGAGATCGCTTAAGCGAAAATCATGAGTCCCATGAACACACTTGAGGAAAGATCAAAGTGAAACGGCCCGATCAGCCGTCCTCACGCCGCCGCAGCGTGGCAACCTTCTTCAGCGCTGCGACGAAGGGGTTGAGCGCGATCGACTCCCTTGCGCCCTTCTTGGTGATGACCGCATGTTCCGACACGTAAGTCATGCTGACGCGGTCAACGGCGTACAGCTTGCCCTGCTGCTCCCACGGTTTCGCAAAATGACGCGGCAGGAAGCCGAGATAACCCCCGGACAAGAGCATCGTCAGCATACCTTCCATACTGTTGACGGCACCGCCCTCACGCACCGCGTCGAAATGCTCGACACTGAAACCGCGATGATAGGGCCGCTGGATCGTGGCGTATTGGGTAAAGTCAACGTTCTTGACATCGTTGATCGTCGCACCGAATAGCGGGTGCCCTTCGCCGCAGTAAAGATCGTGCGGCTCATAGAAGAGCGGCGTGACGTTCAGCGCGTCGCTGTCCCTCTTGAATGGCCCAAGAGCGGCATGAATCTGGCCCGACAGGACATCGCGCTCCAGGGATTGGCGGGTGCCGACGATCAGGTCGAATTCCACCTCGTTCTTGACCTTGTTGAATTCACGAATTGCCTCGGCGAGCGGAAAGTCGGCATGCGCAGTTAACGCATCGACCATGCCGACCACCAGGCGCCCGGCCAGCAGGCTCTTAGTGCTGGCTACGATGCCAGAGAAATCGTCTATGGTTTTCAGCAGGCGCTTGGTTTCTTCGAAGACGACCTTGCCCCTTTCCGTCAGGCTGAACCCGCGCCGCCCACGTTCGCACAGGCGGATGCCAAGCCGGCTTTCGAGGTTGCCGATATGCAAGGAGATGGTCGAAGTCGATACGTTCAGCACGGACTCGGCCGCCGCAAATCCCTCGGATTCCACGACAACCACGAATACCCGCAGCAGACGCAAATCGATGTCGGAAACGCGATTCATTCTTTGGCCACCCCCGCAGCGCCGCTGACGATTCTTTTGTGAACGCTAAAGTGAACGCCTGATACGAGCAATCCTAGTTGCGAGGGCGGGATGATACTCGGACCAGACACGATGCCTCCCGATCTCACTGGGCGATCGGCGCAGGCGATGGCGAATGCAGGAGGTCGGACGTGTCGCAACTCGGGTTTTCTTCTTTGGAACCGGATCTGCTTGTCTCTGATCTGAGCGAACTGGCGAAGATTGGCGCCACGGACTCTGGCGGGATCACGCGTCCGGCCTATTCGGCTGCTTATAAGCAGGCGCAAGCTTGGCTCATCGCCCGCATGCAGGCGGCCGGGCTTGTGACCAGGGTGGACCCGGCCGGGAACATAATCGGGCGAATTGGGCCCGAAGACGCCCAGGTGATCGCTTGCGGCTCACATATCGACACCGTCCCCGGGGGTGGTGCCTATGACGGCGCGCTCGGGGTGCTTGCGGGACTCTCCGTGGCGCGCGCCCTCGCTCAACACCAGAACAAGATGGCCCTCGCGTTCGAGGTGATCGCGTTCTCCGACGAGGAGGGCGCCTATCTCAGCGAGGCGGGCGCGCGCGCGATGGCGGGCGATCTAACCGCACGCGAGATCCATGAGAACATTGGCCGTGATGGACGAAAAATGAGCGACGCGCTGGTCGATTTCGGGCTGGACCCCGAGGAGTTCGCGGCCGCCCGCCGCCCCGCGAGCGATTTCGCCGCCTATCTGGAACTGCATATCGAGCAGGGTCCCGTGCTGGAGGCGGCCGCGGTCGATATCGGTGTCGTCGAAAGCATCACCGGCATTCATACCGGCGAGCTGACGTTTAGCGGGCAGGCCAATCACGCGGGCACCACGCCGATCAGGCTGCGCCACGACGCCTTTCGCGCGGCCGCCGAAACCGTGAACGCGTGTTTCGACAAGGTGGAAAAATCCTTTCCGGACGAAACCCGTATCACCTTCGGCAAGGTCGACGTGGGACCGGGCGCCACGAATGTTGTTCCCGCCGAGGTTGTGCTGTCGTGTGAGATCCGGGCCGGGAGCGAAGCGCTCATCTCATCAGTTGCGGAGGAAACCGACGAGATCGCCAGGAGCATCGCCGAAGCCCATGGCGTCGCCGTGGAATCGCGGATGATTTCGCGCGAAGCACCGGCCGTGATGGACGGCCTGATCGTGCAAACAATCGAAGCATCCTGCAAGGCAGCGAACGTCAAGTTCGTGCGGATGAATTCCGGCGCGGGCCATGATGCCCAGATCATGGCCGGGTTCTGTCCGACGGGTATGATCTTCGTCCCCAGCCAAGGTGGCATCAGCCACAATCCGGCGGAATACACGTCGGCGGAACAAATCGAGGCAGGCGCGCGGGTATTGCTTGCGACGGTCCGCGCGCTGCTGCGCGAAGAGGAGCGCCGCGTACGTCAGGGGTTTTGACGCCGGACTTCGCGTGTTCGGTGTCAGTTCGACCACTTACTTTGAGAAACTCAAAACTGAACCACAGTATCCCGCTCTGTCTTTGGTGTAATCCGCACCTGAAACTGAACCGGACACAAGAAGAAAAACGGCCCGGACGACACGACAGAGTCACGACCAACAGGAGCCACGGTAAGACCATGACAACGCAAAAAGCTTTTCTCGAATGCAAAGGTGTCTGGAAGGTTTTCGGTCCCGGCGCGGAAGACTTCGCCACCAATCCGGGGGGCGAGGCCAGCACCGAGGAGTTCTCAGCACACGGTCTGATCGCAGGTGTGCGTGACGCCAGCCTGAGCGTCGCCAAGGGCGAGATCTTCATCATCATGGGTCTTTCCGGATCGGGGAAATCCACTCTCGTGCGGTGCATGACCGGGCTGCACGAACTGACGGCGGGCCATGTGCTGATCGATGGCATCGATATCAACAACATCTCTGAAAAAGAGCTGGTCAAGCTGCGCCGGAAGAAGATTTCGATGGTGTTCCAGGACTTTGCCCTGTTGCCGCATCTAACGGTCCTAGGAAACATTGCCTTTCCCCTGAAGGTGCAGGGCGTGCCGCGCGCAGAGCGCGAGGCAACTGCCCGCAAGATGATCGAACTTGTCGGTCTTAGCGGTCGCGAAAGTTACTATCCCGACGAGCTGTCTGGCGGCCAGCAACAGCGCGTCGGTATCGCCCGCAGCCTGACCACCCAGCCCGAGGTATGGTTTCTGGACGAACCGTTCTCTGCTCTCGATCCGCTCATTCGTCAGGAGATGCAGTCGGAATTCCTGCGGTTGCAGGCGATGCTGCACAAGACCATCGTCTTCATCACCCACGATTTCGACGAAGCCATCCGCTTGGCCGACCGGATGGCGGTAATGAAGGATGGTGAGATCGTGCAGATGGGCACGCCGGAGGAGTTCATCCTGAATCCAGCCAACGACTACATTCGCGAATTTACCAAGCACATTCCGAAAGACAAGGTTCTAAAGGTGGGCTCCATCGCCAACGGATCCGACGCGCCCACAAACGATCAGCCGCTACAGGCAAGCGCGAGCCTTCAGTCCGTTGCCGAACAGGTCATCGCCGGTGACGGGCGGCATCCGGTCATCGACGCTGCCGGCCAAGTGATCGGATCGCTGCATCGCAGTGAACTCGGCCCCTACCTGCTCTGAGGAGGGCCCGGCATGTCGCATCAAGGTTCAAGCAAGGCCTCGGCCGCGATCCGCGTCACGGCAATCCTGGCCGCAATCGCGGTTGCGGCTGCTTTCTGCTATCTCCTGCCGCGCAGCAACGGTCTGGTGGTGTTCCCCGCCGATTGGACCGTCGACTGGGCAACGCCGCTGACCGACTGGATGAAATACCTGTCGCGCGATTTCGATGTCTTCGGCCTGCAATTCGCCAAGATCACCCGCTTCCTGGGCTGGCTGGTCTCTCAACCTTTCGAGATTCTCGGCGGTGTCATGGGCACGGGCTTTACCTTCTACCGTGTCGATGCCGAACCTTTCGTGATCCCTCCGCTGCCATGGACCGGCATCACGATCTGTATCGTGCTGGTCGCCCATCACGTCGGCACATCCCGGCTCGCACTCTGGAGCGCCGCCACATTTCTCTTCTTCGCTGTCTTCGGGCTGTGGGAATCGGCGATGCTGACTCTATCGTCGGTAACGATCGCGGTGATCATCGGCGGGTTTATTGGGGTTCTTCTCGGGGTGCTAGGCTATCGCAAGCCGTGGGTCGACGCGCTGTTGCAGCCGATCTACGACATCATGCAGACACTGCCGTTGTTTTCGTATCTTGTGCCGATGATTCTTTTTTTCGGCTTTGGCCCCATCGCCGCGCTCATGGCCACCGTCATCTTCGCGTTGCCGCCGATGGCCCGCGTCACCACGCAGGCGCTGAACGCGGTCCCCAACTCAGTGAAGGAGTTCGGACGGATCGCCGGGGCAACGCGGTTCCAGCGCACCTGGTGGGTGCTGGTACCAGCGGCGCGCAAGCAACTGCTGCTCGGGCTCAACCAACTCATCATGCTGTCGCTCGCGGTGGTGATCGTCGCATCCCTTATCGGTGCTGGCGGGCTGGGCGGCGATGTGCTCAAGGCGCTCCGGTCGGTGCGGATGGGCGATGCGCTTGCTTCGGGTTTTGCGATCACCTTCATGGCGATCACGCTGGACCGCCTCTCGTATGCCGTAGCGATGCGCCGCCACGTCCACGAAACGGTGACACGCGGGTGGTTACAACGCAACAAGCTGCTTGTGTCCTGCCTGGCGGCCATGGCCGCGACGATCGCCCTGTCGACTGTCCTGCCCGCCCTGCACACCTATCCCGATGCATGGACGGTCGAACTCGGCCGCTTCGGCAACGGCGTGGTCAGCTGGATCAGCTCGACCTTCGACGCCCAGATCACCGGATTGCGTGATGGGACCATCGTCTGGTTCCTGAAACCGACCAAGATCTTCTTCCTCAGCGTTCCGTGGGCGGGTTTCGTCCTGGTTGTGGGCGTTGTCGGCTGGGCTCTGGGCGGTTGGCGGCTAGCGCTCCTCGGGGTTGCGATCTTCACGGCCATCGCTCTGCTCGGCTATTGGAAGAAAGCAATGATCTCACTCTACATCGTCGTTCTGTCGGTGTTCGCATCCATGATCATCGGGTTTGCCCTCGGGCTTTGGGGTGGCCTGTCGGACCGGGCAAACCGCGCGCTGACCGCTCTTGTCGACATTCTGCAAACCCTGCCCACCTTCGTCTACCTGATCCCGGTCGTGATGCTGTTCTCGATCGGCGATTTTCCGGCCTTCGTCGCGATCGTTCTCTATGCGATCGCACCGGGCATCCGTTACACTGCGGCGGGCATTCGCGGAGTCAGGGAGAACCTGATTGAAGGCGCGATGATGTCGGGCTGCAACCGGCGTCAGATGATCTGGCAAGTCAAGGTGCCGCTAGCCCTTCCAACCATCCTTCTCGGGCTCAACCAGGTCGTGATGATGGCCTTCGGCATGCTGGTGATCACTGCGCTCGTCGGCACACGCGGCCTGGAGGAAGTTACCCTGGTGGCGATCTCGCGGGTGAACCCGGGTGACGGGCTTATGGCCGGGCTCGGTATCGCCGGCATGGCCATCGTGTTCGACCGTTACATCAAGGCTCTCAACCGGAAGTTGGCCCACCAACTGGGCCTCCCGGTCCCGAAATGAGGAGATCAGACATGCGGGAAGTCTTCGACTATATCATCGTCGGCGCGGGCAGCGCGGGCAGCGTCCTGGCGGAGAAGCTCTCGGCCAGCGGCCGCCACAGGGTGCTGCTGCTTGAGGCCGGCGGAACCGACATCAACCCCTTCGTCGCGGCCCCGGTTGGGGAAACCCAGCTCCTGGAAACCCGCTGGGACTGGGCCTTCAAAGGCGAACCCGAAGAGCGTCTGGGCAATCATCGCCTGGTCCTGTCGCGCGGGCGCTGTCTTGGCGGCTCATCCTCGATCAATGGCCAGCTCTGCTTCCGCGGCCATCCCGGCGACTACGACCGTTGGGCGCGCATGGGCAACGACGGCTGGGCCTACAAGGACGTTCTTCCGCTGTTCCGCGACATGGAGCGGTGGGAAGGCGGCGGCAACGAATATCGCGGCGACAAAGGGCCGCTGCGCACGGCGCGCGGCTATTCTGGCAATCCGATGTTCCAGGCCTTCGTCGACGCCGGCGTGCAGGCGGGCTACCGCGAGACCAACGATTTCAACGGGCCCGAGCCGGAGGGGTTCGGCCATTGCCAGCACACCCACTACCATTGGCCGATCCTGCGGTGCTCGGCTTCTTACGCGTTCCTGCTCAAGGCGCGCTGGACCCGCAAGAACCTGGAGATTCGCAAGGGCGCAACCGTGCACAAGATCGTCCTCGACGGCAAGAAGGCGGTGGGTGTGCGCTATGAGCGCAAGGGCCAGATGCATGAGGCGCGCGCCAATGCCGAGGTGATCGTGTCGTGCAGCCCCTATCAGAGCCCCAAGCTCCTGATGGTTTCGGGCATCGGCCCGGCCGCCCATCTGAAAGAGCACAATGTTCGGGTGGTGCATGACCTGCCCGGCGTGGGCCAGAACCTGATGGATCAACTCGGCAGCTTCGTCCAGCACGACTGTCTTCTGCCGATCACCTACTATCGCTACAAGAACCCGATCCGGGCCTTTGGTGCCGTGCTGGAGTGGCTGTTCCTCTCGCGCGGGCCGGCGACGCTGTTCCCGATGGCGTCGAGCGGGCTGGTGAAATCTTCCCCGGAGGTCGAACTGCCCGACCTGCAGTTCTACATGTTCCCGGCCGCGGTGAACCCGCACAGCGAAGGCACCTATGATTTCAAGCACCACGGGTTCAACGTGCATTGGGGGCTGGTCCACCCCAAGAGCCGGGGCACGGTGCGTCTGCGCTCGTCCGATCCCACGGCGGCGCCGGTGATCCACAACAACTTCTTCAGCCACGAGGACGACCGCATCCTGAACCGCAAGGCGTTCCGCATCGCGCGCGAGTTGCTGAAGCAACCGGCGCTGGACAAGTATCGCGGTGAGGAAATCGCGCCGGGGCCAGATTGCGTCACCGATGAGCAGATCGACGAACACACGTCGCGCTACTTCGCGAATCATTACCACCCGAGCGGCACTTGCAAGATGGGTGTCGATGATATGGCCGTGGTCGACCCCAAGCTGCGTGTGCACGGTATGCAGAACCTGCGCGTCATCGACAGTTCGATCATGCCGATCGTCGTCACTGGCGGGCTCAACGTGCCCTCGATGATGATCGGGGCAAACGGGGCCAAGTTTATCCTCGACGAGCAGCGCTAGGTGATCACGCGCCCGGCCAAGTCGCTTGTTAAAAAAACCAGAAAGACAGAGTCCCATGCATGACAGCGTCAAAGCATATCTCGACCGATACTCCATCACGCCGCAAACGCGGTCTTTTCTGGGAGCAGCGCCGAAATTGTTCGTGAACGGTCAGTTCATCGAAGGCGCCGCCACCGGTACTCTTGACGTGATCGAACCCTCTACCGGGGCGAAGATAGCCGAGGTTCTCATGGGGGCAAAGTCGGATGTCGACGCGGCTGTCGCCGCAGCGCGGCGCGCATTCGACGAGGGGCCCTGGCCACGCATGGCCCCTAATGCGCGCGAACGTATCCTGCACAAGCTGGCCGATTTGATGGAACGAGACGCCCGGCACCTGGCCGAGATCGAATCGCTGGATACCGGCAAAGCCATCGGTCCCTGCCTGGAGGCCGACATTCTCTCTTCGGCCGATCTGTTGCGCTACATGGCCGGTTGGGCGACGAAAATCGAAGGCGCGACGCGCGATATTTCGAGCAAGGGCTTCTTCAGTTACACGCGAAAGGCGCCGGTTGGCGTTGTCGGCGCGATCACACCTTGGAATTTCCCTCTGAACACCTTGTTGTGGAAGTTCGCAGCGGCGATGGCCGTTGGCTGCACGATGGTCGTCAAGACCTCCGAAATCACGCCAATGAGCGCCATGATCTTCGCCCGCCTTACGCAAGAGGCAGGCATCCCCGAAGGTGTGTTCAATGTCGTGACGGGCGCGGGGCGCGAAGTCGGGGCGTCTCTGGCCGGGCATCCCGGTATCGACAAGCTGACCTTCACCGGCTCGACCGCCACGGGTCGCGCGGTGGGGCACGCAGCCATGGACAACTTCACGACCCTGACGCTCGAGCTCGGCGGCAAATCCCCGATGTGCGTATTCCCCGACGCCGATCTCGATGCCCTGGCCGAGGGCACACGCTGGAGCGTCTATTTCAACACAGGGCAGAACTGTTCGGCCGGGACGCGGCTGTATCTGCACAAGGATGTCTACGATGCGGGCGTGAAAGTGATCGTGGACCGGATCGGCCGCATGAACGTCTGCGAGGGCCTCAACCCGGACTGCGATATGGGCCCCATGGTGTCCGCCGCGCAACGCAACAGCGTCCGTCGTTACATTGATATGGGCCGCACGGATGGCGAAGTTCTGATGGGAGCCGAACAGCCTGACGGCCCGGGGTTTTTCGTCAACCCCACCCTAATCGCCATGCGCGACAACAAGCACCCGCTGGTGCAGGAGGAGATCTTCGGTCCGGTCCTCGTCGTCTTGCCGTTCGAGACGGAAGACGAGGTGATCGGCCTCGCCAACGACACGCGATACGGGCTGGCAGCCAGTGTCTGGACTGCCCAAAACGCCCGGGCGGTCCGTGTGTCGGAACGGTTAAACGCGGGTTCGGTCTGGATCAATTGCCACGACATTCTGGACAGCGCCATGCCCTTTGGTGGTGTCAAAGCCTCGGGCTTCGGCAAGGACATGGGACGTGAACAGCTTGACAGCGTTCTTAAGACCAAGGCCGTGACCATGGCCCTGTAGCGGCCAGGCCTCGCCCGAAACACAAGGACTGCGATGTGCCTTTGCTGTCACAGCGTGCAGATGCCGCGCGCACGGTTCGGGCGCGCGGCATTGTTTTCAGGCGTGTGCGGCCACCTCTGTTTCGCCATCGACGCCGGGAAGAACGCGCCCGTGCTCCGACACAATGAAGGTCAGGTCGACGCCAGCGGCCAGCGCGGTCGCGCAGGCGCGCTCCATTTTCCGGGCCATGGCGTCGACATGCGCGGCGGTAATCGGCCTCATGGGGTTGTAATAGACGATCACGAGGAACTGGCGCCCGAACTTGGACACCGAAAGGTCGACGAGCGCGCCGGCATCGTCTTGCACGACCGGGCGGACGGACCGTCGGACGGTCGCGATATGGCGGGGATGGGCGGTGACGCCCGCGAGTTCACCCAGGCCGGACATGAAGTCCCTGTAGTATTGCGAGACCGCAGCGACGCAGAGAAACAGGACGACGATGGAATCCCCGACCGGAGCAATCGGGGCGAGGAAACCGTCGCGAAAGATGTGAACGCCGAACAGACCCACGGCGGCCGATCCGGTGATCAGGGCGTCAAACGCGGCCGCCTGAGCCTCGATCCGCAACACATCGCTGACGCGCCCGGTCTTTCGCCACGCGCGGTAATGAAATCCCCAGAGCAGAACACAGGTCAGCCCGATGAACAGGAAATAAACCACCATCGGTTCGAAGATCAGTTCCTGCGGCGGTTCACCCCGCAGGTAGTCGGCAATGCCGAGCAGTGCGCTCAATGAGGCAAAGAGGACCAGGCCGATCAGCGACAACGACCGAAATGTCGCGAAGACCGCCTCGTCGCCAGAGTAGCCGATGGGGCGCCACTTGTCGGCCTGGCGCGTCACCCGGCGCGACACTCGTTTTCCGAGATAGGCCGCCAGAAAACCGATCAGCGAAAACAACCCATCGAGCAGGATTGCCTGCGAGTTCGAGAGGTAAGCGGCCAGGATGCCAGCGGCGCCCATGAATAGGTTGCCCGCCATGCCGATGTTCATCGCCCGCAGTTCGAAGTGTCTGGCAGATTTCATTTCCGGGCTCCGATAGGCTTGGCGGCACAGCTCATATCGCGGTCTTCCCGCCGTCAATGGCGATCGACTGGCCGGTCGTGTAGCTGTTCACCGGATCGCAGAGCCAGAGCATCGCCTGGACAATCTCTTCGGGGCGGCCGACACGGCGCATCGGGGTGCCGGAGCCCAGCTGGGCCATGCCCTCTTCCACGCCACCGCCACGACGGGCGCCAAGGTTGGCGGCAAACTCCTCGGCCATCGGCGTTGCGGCAAAGAACGGACAAAGCGCGTTCACCCGAATGCCCTTGTGAGCGACTTCGCACGCCGCCGCTTTGGTCAAGCCTACCACCGCGTGCTTGGCGGCAAGATAGGCAGACATCTGCGGCGATCCGCGCAGGCCCGCAACCGAAGCTATGTTGAGGATTACGCCTGCACGGTTCTCGATCATCCCGGGAAGCTGGTATTTCATCCCCAGGAACACGCCACGCGCATTGATGGCCAAGACCCGTTCGAAAGTGTCGAGTGACATGTCTTGAAGCGGCGTGGGGGATTGGCCCGCGCCAGCGTTGTTGATGGCGATGTCGATCCGGCCGAACCGTTCGATGGTCCGCACGGCATGCGCTGCGACCTGTGCTTCGTCCGTGACATCCACCCGGTCGACGATCGCCTCAGCCCCTTCGGGCGTTCCGGCCGCGGCGATGTCGGACAAGGCTAGCCGCGCGCCCTCGGCGGCGAAGCGTCGTACGGCGATCGCGCCGAAACCGCTCGCCGCGCCGGTGATCATGACCACCTTGTTATCGAAGCGCCCGTCAGCCATCCAGTGCCTCCATGCCCTGTCTGGCGAACGACGGCGCCAGGGCGCCCATCTTCAGCCCGTGTTCCACATCCGACGCATTGCCGCTAAGCGCGCGCTTCTTCACGCCCTGAAGAATCCCGGCCATGCGGAAGAAGGTGAAGGCGAGATAGAAGCCGAAATCGGGAATGTGCGTCAGTCCGCGGCGCGCGCAGTAGCGCGCGATGAACGCCTCATCCGACGGAAGGCCCTGTGCTACGCGATCGACGCCGGCCAGCCCGCGGCCCTCGGCCCCTACGGGCATACGCCATTGCATGATGACGCCGGCAAGGTCCGCGAATGGGTGGCCTATGGTCGACAGTTCCCAGTCGAGGACCGCGAGACAGCTCGGCCAATTCTTGGCAAACAGCAGGTTGTCGAGCCGGTAGTCACCGTGGACCAGGGTTCGCTGTCCGTCATCGGGCGGCATACGCTGGGGCAACTCCTCGATTAGCTTGTCCATCGCCGGGATGCATTCGGTCTCGGCGGCGCGGTATTGCTTTGCCCAACGGTCGATCTGGCGGGCGAAGTAATCACCAGGCGGGCTGTAATCGGCAAGACCGGCTGCCTCGATATCGACCGAATGCAGTGCGGCGAGAACCCGGTTCAGCTCGTCGATTATCGGCGCGCGGTCTGCACGTGGAAGGTCTTCGAGGCGCGGATCGAAGAAGCTGCGCCCGTCGACATGGTCCATGACATAGAACATCGAGCCGATGACCGACTCGTCCTCGCATAGCAGGTGCATCTTCGCGACCGGCACATCAGAGCCCGAAAGCGCCGACTGCACCCGGAATTCGCGATCGACCGCATGCGCGGATTTCAGAAGCTGCCCCGGCGGCTTGCGGCGCAGGACGTAGCGCCCCGACGGCGCGGTGAGAAGGAAGGTCGGGTTGGACTGTCCGCCCGCGAATTTCCGGGCCTCGACCGGACCTTCGAAACCCGGCAGATGCGCGGCCAGATAGGTCGCAACGGCTTCGGTATCGAGGGTTTGGGTGATGTTCACCATCTTCGAAGGTTCCTCCTCAGCTATAGGTCGCGAGCGCCGCGCGTTCCGCTGACGCCATGTGCGGCACGGCGTTGAACAGGTTCAGCATGAGCCCACGCGCCAGGCGGATCAGCCGCGTGACACCGGTGTTTCTGCTCTGCAGGTTGAGGTCGATCATCCGGCTGCTCTCCACGCCCAAGGCCTTTGTCACGATCGTGGCGATCACCCCGCCGGAGGTAATCGCCAAAGTCCGCTCAGATGCGGCGAGCTTCGCGAGTGCCACGTCGATGCGCGCCGGAAAGTCCACCCAACTTTCGGGCGCATCGTTCAGGGCGTCGGCGGTCCAGCGCAGGAGCGTCTCGCGCAGTTGACGGAAGTGAAGGTGCCGGTCGGATGCCGGGTGCGCGTGAAAGCCCGCCGCGTTCGGGAGGTCCGTCGCGTCATACTCCTGCAGCCCCTCAACGACCTCGACAACTGCATCCAGCGCCTCCGCGGTCTGCCCCTGCCGGGCCAGAGAACCGCAGACGATGCGGTCGTACCTGTCGCCGGATTCGGCGAAATACACGCCAATCCAGCGCGCCTGCTGAAAACCAATCTCGGTCAATTGATCGTAGTTCGCGGCGCCGAGCGAGGCCTGCCCATGCCGCACGAGTGTCAGCTCCGCCATCGCTCTGCCCGCTCAGTCGCCGCCGAAAAGCGCCGGCCCGGTCGAGACGTTGATGCCGCCGCCACCGGCAGGATCGCACCGGTCAGGAAAGAGCCGCCGCGACCGCACGGGAACAGGAGACACCCGCCGATATTATCAGGCCGCCCGATCCGGCCGCGCGGAACGTGGCGCTGCATCTTCCGTTCCCCCTCGTCGTGGCCGATCGCGAACCTTGTCATCTTGGATTGCAACGGCCCGGGGGCGATGGCATTGACGGTGATGCGCGCGCCCGCGAGCTCCTTGGCAAGGACGCGGATCATGTGATGCACGGCGGCCTTGGAGGCGGCATAGCTGTAGACGGTCTCGCCCAATGGTACCTCGCCCATCACCGAACCGGTGTTGATGACGCGCGCTGGGTCGTCCTCCGTTGCCGCCGCCTTCAGAAGCGGCAACATCGCCTGGGTCAGCGCAAATGGCCCGGTGACGTTGACCGACATGACCTTGTCCCAGACGCTGTAGGGAAACTCCCCGAGCTGCGTGCCCCAACTGACGCCGGCATTGTTGACCAGAATATGCAGCCGGTCGATCCGCTTGCCGATCTCGGCGGCAAGGGCCCGAACCCCGTTTTCGGTACCGATGTCACCGGCAAAGCCCTCGGCCCGCCCCGTGTAACCCGCCGCGTTTAGTTCCGCCGCCACCTCTTCGCAGGCATGGCCCTTGCGGCTGACAATGAGGACGCGCGCCCCGGCGGCCACCAGCGCCTCGGCGGCCATCCGCCCGATCCCAGTTGCACCGCCCGTTACCAAGGCGATCCTGCCCTCGAGCGAAAAAAGGTTGTTCAGGTCCATGGGGTCCTCCAGTCGAAAAGCCCGGCGATCGAGGCAGGTGTCTTAGGCGCGGGAGTTGCGGCCCTGATATTCGCGCACCAACTGCCGACCGAGTGCCATCATGTGGACCTGGTCCGGCCCGTCGGCCAATCGGCACTGACGGGCGTAATTGTAGAGCTCCGCAAGGGGCAGGTCGTCGGTCAAACCGGCCGCGCCGTGCATTTGCATCGCCCGGTCAATCACGGTCTGCGCCATCGTCGGGGCGACGATCTTGATCGCCGCGATCAGATCCTTGGCGACCTTGTTGCCGTAGCGGTCCATCTTGTCGGCGGCTTTCAGGGTCAGAAGCCGCGCCTGCTCAATCTCGCAATAGGACTTGGCAAGGTCTTCGCGGACCGACTGATGCTCACTCAGCTTCCTGCCGAAGGTCTGGCGTTTCTCGACGCGCTCCAACGCCAGATCGAGCGCGCGCTGCGCGCCGCCGATCAGCCGCATGCAGTGATGAATGCGCCCCGGGCCAAGCCGCCCCTGCGCGATCTCGAACCCCCGGCCCTCGCCAAGAAGGATGTTCTCGACGGGGACACGCACATTGTCGAACTCGATCTCGGGCTCGCCATAAGGCGCGTCGTCGAAACCGAGCGTCTTGACCGCGCGCAGCACTTTGACGCCGGGCGTGTTCTTCGGCACCAGGATCATGGATTGCTGTTGATGGCGGTTGGGGTTGTCGGGATCGCTCTTGCCCATCACGATAAGGATTTCGCAGTTCTCGCGCATCGCGCCGGTTGAGAACCACTTGCGTCCGTTGATGACGTAGTGACCACCATCGCGCACGATGGCACAGGATACATTGGTTGCGTCCGACGATGCGACGGCCGGTTCGGTCATGCAGAAGGCAGACCGGATCTCGCCCGCCAGAAGGCCCGGTAGCCAGCGCGTCTTCTGCGCCGCGGTGCCATACATCTGGATCGTCTCCATGTTGCCGGTATCCGGCGCCATGCAGTTGAAGATCTCGGCCGACCACCAGACCTGACCCATGATTTCGGCAAGCGGGGCGTATTCGAGGTTGGTCAGCCCGGCGCCGTGTTCGCTATGGGGTAGGAACAGGTTCCACAGGCCTTGGCGCCTTGCCTCTTGCTTCAGGTCCTCGAACAGCGGCGGGGTCTTCCACTTGTTGTCAGTGGTCTCGATGTAGGTCTTGAAAGCCTGCTCGTTCGGAAAGATGTGCTCCTGCATGAAGCGCTGCAGCTTCTCGCGGAGCGCCTGTACCTTGGGCGAATATTCGAAGTCCATGACATCTCCTGTGTTGCGGGTGCCCTGAGGCTTGGACCCCAGGAAGTCGGTCATCGTCCGCGACCCGGCGTCTGGGCAGGCCATATGGCCAACGGCTCATACCCCTCGCAGTCTCGCGTCAGCAGGAGCCGGCCCGTCCGGTCGAGTCGTTGGCTCCCGGACTCCGGGTCCGATGCTATTTTTCATATCAGATATAATATTGCAATCCATTTCTATTATATATGTGATTTATGCTACTATTCGAAGCACTCCCTGAGGGCTTTTTGCCCGCCACAAGCCGGCCCTGTTCGCCGAGAACATGGCAGAGCTTTTCGCGAGGTAGGCGGAGGTAAGTGCGGCTCGTGATGGATGCGGCGATGCGTCTGGGCCCGCGCCCGAAGCGTTGGACCGGGTGATGTGGCGCAAGGACGAAGGTAAGATTGCGCTTGAGCCCTGAGGCCGAATTTCAATTCAGAACTGCTTGGCGGGTGGAAGCTGGTCACCGATCGCGACCCTGCGCGCCTCAGCGATGCGCGGCGCATTCATCTTCCGGGCCTTTTTGCTGATTGGCTCGGCCCTGGCCCTAAGCATCCGTCCGGATCACTTCGTTACCCACGGCAATCAGCCCGATCAGCGCCCGTGTCCTTTGCCGTATCGACTCGATCAGGTCATCGAGATCCGCATCGTCATCGCGGAAGAAGAAGAGTTGCCGCATCGACATCGATTCAGAAAGCATGTCCCCGATCAACATGACGTCCACATCGGGGCGAAAGAGTCCCTGATCCATCAGCGCTTGCAGCAGCTTGCGCTGAAGTTCCTCGACCATGTTGTAGTTGTCCATGTAAGACGTCGCGAATTGCGTGTGCGGCTGGCTGATCACGATCGCCACCGCTTCACGCCACATCTCCTTGGTCAGCGGGTCAAGCAGTCCCTCGCACATCTTGAACGTCAGCAACTCGACCGCCTCGACCGGGTCAGCCGGCGGATTCTCGACCACCTTCAGGCCGATCTCATACGCCGCCTTGGCATTGGCGTCGACGATGGCGATCAGCAGTTCGGCCTTGTTGCGGAAGTAGTTGTAGATCGTTCCGGTAGAGATCTCGGCGGATACCGCGATTTGCTCCAGCGTCGTTGCCTGGAACCCCTGAGATTGGAACAGCGACACGGCCGCGCGCAGGATACGCTCGCGCCGTTTGGTTTTCTGTCGTTCACGTAAACTTGGCATGCGAATCCAGTACAACATGTCGATGCAGGGCACAATTTTTTATTTCAACTCAAAAATAGATGAGATTTACTTTTGCAGCCGACGCCATAATTATCCCATGCGGCTTTGGCCAGATGCAAACGGGGTGCAGTTGAGTCCGCTGCTCAAGCTTCATGCCGGGGTCTGGGATCGGCTGGTCCGCACGCTCTTGCATCCGATCAGTGCAAGGGCTTTGTCGGAGACGTGGCTCCGCCCGACGAGATCGGGTAAGGCTTGGAGCGTAGCGTCAGACGCCTCGTGGGGGGCGATACGCAAACGGCAACACATTACGCCTGAAGAGTAGGGTACTCGCAGCAGCGAACATAAGCCCGCCGACGACGCCGTTGTCTTGCTCCTGAAGCTTGACGCCGGCCGCAAACCTTAACCGCCTTGGTCACCTCAACGCGGAAACGCATGCGAGTCCGCCGATGACCGCCTTGGGGCCAACCGAAACCACGCATGAAATTGTGACCGTGAGTTCCACAGGGCCGCACCTATCACCTGTCCAGATTTCGCGACTGACAACCGGACCATCACCGATGACTCCGCCAACAGCACGAGTC
The DNA here is from genome assembly GCF_026013545.1 of Defluviimonas salinarum. GTDB lineage: Bacteria > Pseudomonadota > Alphaproteobacteria > Rhodobacterales > Rhodobacteraceae > Albidovulum > Albidovulum salinarum. Next base: position 37,379 of record NZ_JAPDOG010000022.1, read on the forward strand.
TCGTTAATTTTTCCCTTCAAGTTAATTTTTATAGGCGGTTATAAAAATTTGTTGAAACGCAATGTTACCTTCGGTAGATTCACTGTACGATGGTATGTCTTGCGATTCTTCGAGGAGGAAGGCCGCAAGCTCTGGGATGGTGCCGAAAAACGGCGAAACTGTTGGAGGAAATCGAATGCCTTTCACCTTCACACGGCGCGCGATCCTTGCTGCCGCGACCGCCTGCACGTCCCTTGGGCTTTCGCTCGCGACGCCTGCCGATGCGGCCGAGAACGTGTTGACCGTCGCGTGGCCGCAGGACATCTTCGACTGGGACCCGGCCAAAGCGGCCGGGGTGGAGCAGGTGCTTTTCCCCAACATTTACGATCTTCTGGTCTGGGCGGACCCTGACTCCGAAGAGCAATTTCGTCCCGGCCTTGCCACCGAGTGGAGCGTCGATGAGTCCGGCCTGGTCTGGACCTTCAAGATCCGTGAGGGCGTGAAATGCCACGACGGCACCGACTTTACCGCCGAGGATGCGAAGGTTTCGATCGAAAGGAACGCGGCAGGACCCGTGGGGTTTATCTGGGCCGCGGTCGAGAAAGCCGAAGCGCCGGATGACTATACCCTCGTACTGACCACGAAATACCCCGCCAACATGCCGCTTTTCGCGTCGTCGTCCCTCGGGGCGTACATGTTCTCGTCCGAGGCGACGGACGAGGATTTCACGGAGGCTAAGGCCTCGTTCGGCACCGGCCCGTATATGCTGCGCCAACACCTGCCGGACCAGCAGTTGGTTATCGACCGGTTCCCCGACTACTGGGGCGGGCCGCTGAAGGGAGGTGGCTTTGACCGCATTGTCCACCGGATCGCCAAGGAAGCCTCGACGCGCATCCAGTTGCTGTCCTCGGGTGAGGCAGACCTCGCCTTCGACATCCCCACGGACCAGATCGAGAGCGTGAGCGCGGGCGGTGACGTCAAGGCCGTCTCGTTTCCCACGTGGCAGATGGGCTTCTGGTACGTTAACAACAAGATCGCGCCGACCGACAATATCCATGTCCGCCGCGCGATTCAGCATCTTTGGGACCGCAAGACCGTGTCCGAGGGGATCTACAACGGGTACACAACGCCCGCGATCGGTCCTCTCGCTGCCAGTCAGCCCGGCGCCGTGGACCTGAATTTGCCGGACTTCAGTATCGAAGCCGCCAAAGCCGAACTGGCAGAGTCGGGCCTGTCCTCAGATGAACTGAAGATCACCGTGGCCTACTTCACCCAGAGCGACGAGATGAAGAATGATGCCGTTCTGTTTCAGGCGAACGCCGCGCAGGCCGGGCTGACGGTCGAACTGACGCCCAACGACTGGGGTACGCTGTGGGCCGCGGCCCAGGATGAGCGCACGGCGTCGAACATGTTGAGCATGTTCTGGGGGCCGATCATCAGCTCGCCGGCCGACCTGCTCTATTCGGCCTTCTACAGCGAGGAAAAGCTCTTCAATCTCTCAATGTACCAGAGCGATGAATACGACGCGAAGCTGCTTGAAGCCATGTCCATTGAGGCCACCGACATCAAGGCCGGTCAGGCGGCGTATGCCGATGCCATGCGCATCCTGGTGCAGGACGCCGCGGCGGTCTGGGATCAGGATCTCAACTTCGTCGTGGGATATCGGGCCGACCTGAATGGGGTCGGCTACAACCCGGCCTACTCGCGCGCCATCTTCTTCGATCCGATCACCGAGTGATCCAACCCTCGGGCCGCCCCGCCCGGCGGCGCGGCCCACCGTCAACGCGCATCATTCACTCGACCTGCGAGGAACGGGAATGTCACGCTATATCCTTCAACGTCTTGGGATGCTCCTGCTCATTCTCTTGGGCGTCCTGGTCATCACCTTCGTGATCTCAAGGGTGCTTCCCGGGTCCGCCGTCGAAATGATGCTTGGCGCCAGGCCGACCGAAGAGCAGATCGCGGCCGTCCGGGAGCAGCTCGGCCTTGACCGCTCCATGCCCGAGCAGCTGCTTCTCTACATCGGCGATACGCTGCGCGGAGAGTTCGGGACGAGCCTGCTGACCAAGCGCCCGGTGCTCGTCGAAATCGCCGAGCGGTTCCCGGCAACGCTCGAGCTTGTCTTCTTCTCGCTGATCCTCGTGGTTTGCGCGGGCATTCCGATGGGTGTCAGCGCGGCCCTGCACAAGAATTCCACAAGCGATTATGCCGCGCGATCTGTCTCGGCCTTGGGCGCGGCCATGCCGACGTTTATCGTCGCGATGATCCTGCAACTTGTCTTCTCGGGATGGCTGGGCGTCTTGCCGCTGCAGGGCCGCATCGACGGGTTGATCCAGCTCGACTACGAATTCCCGACCGTGACCGGGTTCTACACGGTCGACTCGTTGCTGGCCGGCCAATGGGCCGCGTTCAAGAGCTGTCTTCTTCATCTCATCATGCCGGTTTTGGCGCTGTCGTTGAGTGCTTTGGCCATCATCATGCGGATCACCCGCGGCATGATGATCGAGGCCTTGGGCGAAGAGTTCATCATGACCTTGCGCGCCTACGGGCTTTCACCGCGCAAGGTCAATTACGGCTACGCACTGAAGGCGGCGCTGATCCCGTTGCTGACCGTCATCGGGATGACTTTCGGATACATGCTCGGCCTGTCGGTCGTCGTCGAATACGTCTTCGACTGGCCAGGTATCGGCGGCTTCATGGTCGGTGCAATTGTCCGTTCCGACTACCCGGCCGTGATGGGCGTGACGCTCGTTTTGGCCAGTTCGTATCTGATCGCAAATCTCATCGTCGACCTGCTGCATTTCGCGGCAGACCCGCGTCTGCGCTGAGGGAGGGCAAACCATGAGCGAAGCAGCAGTGCTTCCCAAAGGTCGGTTCGCCGGGGCATTCGAGCGGGTTCGCGGCAATGCTGCGTTTTTCGTGGGCGTCGTCGTGTTCGGGCTGATCATTCTGGTCGCGGTTTTCGCGCCGCTGATTGCCACGCATGATCCGCTCAAGATCGACTTCACGGCAAAACTCGCGGCCCCCTCGACCGCGCATTTGTTCGGCACGGACGAGCTTGGGCGCGACATCTTCTCGCGCGTGGTTTACGGCGCGCGGACCTCACTGACCATTGGCCTGATCGTGACTGTGCTCTCGGCCCTGATCGGCACGCCCTTTGGCTTGGTGGCCGGATATTTCGGGGGCCGCATAGAATGGGCGATCATGCGGATGATGGATGTCTTCATCGCCTTCCCTCCGCTGCTTTTGCCGATTGCGATCACGGCGGCTGTGGGGCAGGGCCTCTACGAAGCGATGCTGGCACTCACCGTGTCGTTCTTCCCTTGGTACGCCCGCATCGTCCACGGCGAGGCGAAGCGGATCTCGGGCCAACTGTTCGTGAAATCGGCGCGTGCACAGGGGTTTTCCAACCTCCGCATCATGTTCCGCCATGTGCTGCCCAATGCCTGGATCCCAGCGATCATCCAGGCATCAATGGATTTCGGCTACACGATCCTTGCCGCCGCCTCGCTCAGCTTCATCGGGATCGGTGCGAAGGAGCCCGACCTCGAATGGGGTCTGATGGTGGCGCTCTCGCGATCCAAGTTCCTCGATTACTGGTGGGTAGCGCTCGTCCCTGGCCTGGCGATCTTCCTCACCGTGTTTGCCGTCAACCTGATCGGCGACGGTGTGAACGACATGCTCGATCCGAAAGGAGACAGCAAGTGACCGCCCCTTTGCTCGAAATCAATGACCTGAGAGTCGGCTTTCGCAATCGCCGCGCTGTCGTGCAGGTGCTCCATGGTGTGTCGCTCGACATCCGGCCGGGCGAGATCGTCGGCCTTGTCGGGGAATCCGGGTCGGGGAAATCGACCACGCCGCTCGCCATGCTTGGCCTGTTGCCCGCAAACGCCGTCATCGGTGGTCAGGCCCGTTTCGAGAACCGGACGCTCGACATTGCCAATCCCGCGGCAACCCGCAAAATCCTTGGCGGGCGCGCGTCGCTGATCTTTCAGCAGCCGCTCAAGGCGTTTTCACCCTACGCGACCTTTGGCCGGCAACTTGTCGACGCGATATCGGCACAGACCGGCATGTCGCGCACCGACGCGGGCAAGGTCGCGCTCGCGGCGCTGGAAGACGTGCAGATGCCCGACCCGGAAGGTGCGATGGCACGGTATCCGCACCAGGTCTCTGGCGGACAGGCACAGCGGGTGATGATCGCGCTGGCTCTGTCATGCAATCCGAAGCTGCTGGTTGCGGACGAACCGACGACGGCACTGGACGTCACCGTTCAGGCGCAGGTTTTGCACCTGATCCGCGAGCTGGCCAAATCGCGCGGCATCGGCGTGCTGTTCATTACGCATGATCTTGGCGTCGTGGCCGAGCTGTGCGACCGGGTCGTGGTTCTCTACGCCGGGCGGGTCTGCGAGACCGCGCCGGTCGCCGGTCTCTTCCACCACCCGCAGCACCGCTACACGCGCGCGCTGCTGGGCTCCATGCCCCATCTTGGCTCCGCGCAGGCATTCGAAACCATTCCCGGCTCTGCGCCGTCACCGGCTGCGCTGCCCTCGGGCTGCGCCTTCCATCCGCGCTGCGCGGCCGCAACAGAGCGGTGCAGAACCGAACTGCCGCAAATGGTGACCACCGAAGCCGGGCGGTTCGCGTGCTGGAATCCCGTCGGATCCGACAAGGGGCGCGTGGTATGAGCGAACTGCTTTCCGTTCGAAATCTGGTCAAACGCTACGAGACGCCACGCGGCACCGTCCATGCTGTCGATGATGTCAGTTTCGAAATTCCCGTGGGCCACTCAGTGGCGGTGGTCGGCGAGTCCGGCTGCGGGAAATCCACGCTGGCGCTGAGCGTTCTTCAGCTGGTCGCTCCGACATCCGGGCAGGTCAACTTTGACGGGACCGACCTGATCGGCGCTTCGCGTTCGGCGTTGACCAGGCTGCGCCGCGAAATCGGCGTGGTGTTCCAGGATCCGGCGTCATCACTCAATCCGCGGATGCGTGTCGGCGACATTGTCGGCGAGCCGCTTCGTGTCCACGAAAAGTTGCGTGGCCGGAGTCTGCACGACCGCGTGACTAAGCTGTTCAACGATGTCGGTCTAACCGCCGACGCAATGGATCGCTACCCGCATCAGTTCTCGGGTGGCCAAAGGCAGCGCATCTCAATCGCCAGGGCGCTTGCGCTTGAACCGAAGCTAATTGTTCTGGACGAACCCACATCGGCTCTCGATGTGTCGGTCCAGGCGCAGGTGCTGAACCTCTTGCAGGATCTCAAGGCCCGCAAGAACCTTTCGTATCTCTACATCAGTCACTCTCTGGCCACGGTCGAGTACCTCGCCGATATCCTGATCGTGATGTATCTGGGTCGGGTCATCGAGAAGGGGCCGGCAGACGACATTTTCCGGGATCCGCGCCATCCTTACACGCGGCTATTGATCGACTCGGCGCCGAGCCTTGATCCACTGAATCGCCGTCTTTCCAGGCCGCCGTCGGGCGAGATTCCGAGCCCAAGCAACCGGCCTGCCGGGTGCCACTTTGCATCCCGCTGCAGCCGGGCCACGGATCTCTGCCGCAAGGATCCACAGCCCGACGAGATCGAACGAGCTTCGAACCATCGGGTCACCTGCCATCATCCGATCGGCACCTGACATCGGGGCGTTTACGTCGGATTCACACTCGGAACGCCCGCCAAAGCAACCACAGCAAGCTAAAGAACGAAGGAGAAAGGGACATGAAACCAGCCAGATGGCCGACGCGGCCCCTCGCCATCGGCGCGGGATTGCTCGCCGCTGCCACATTCCAGGGTGGCACCGCGCAAGCGGGCGAGACTCTGACCTTTGGCAATCTTTCCGTGACCCCGGGCCTCGAAATCGGCCTTGGCCTGTTCCACGTGAACAATGCCTTCCATGGTCTGGTCGGCGGGTCGAACGATTGGGCCGAAGGCTTTATTCGTCCGTCGCTCGACGCCGAGTACCCGCTTGCCAGCGGAAGCCTATATGGACGGGTTTCGGCGATTGGGGCCATGGCGCGCGGAGATGACGACGCAGCCTTCTCCGGATCGAAGGACCAGGAAGATCTCGCCCTCGACGAAGCCTATGTCGGACTGGCGCTCGACCTCCCGGGCGGCTGGACGTTCGATACCAAGATTGGTGCGTTCACGATCAAACCCGATGACGGCTTCCTGTGGGGCGACGCTGATATCGAAGGTGGGTCGGACACGACGCTCCTCCTCGCTCCCAGAACGGCGTTCCGCGAAGCCGCGCAGGCTACCGTCTCGAACGACACCTGGAATATCACCGGGTTCTACGGCAAGGCCGACGATCAGTTTGGTCACCGCGAGGTCGTCGGCGGCGATGTGGGTTATACCGCCGAATGGGGAAAGCTCGGCATCAACGCGTCGCACCTGATCGAAGATCCCCTGTTTGGCTACAAGGGGATGGACACGATCGCGGTCCGTGCCAACGACATCGCTGTTCCCGGCGTGCAGAACCTGACAGTGTCGGGCAACCTCGCCAAGCAGTTCGGTTCCGACAACGGGATCAAGTATGATACTTCCGCCTATTCGGGCGAGGCGCGTTACACATTCGCGAATGTGCCGTGGACCCCGATCGTCAGCTATCGCTATTCCCACTTCTCGGGCGATCCCGACGGTCTGGCTGACGGCAAGCAGGAAATGTTCGATCCGCTCTTCTATGATTTCACGGATCTGGACAAATGGGCGCTCGGTCACGTTGGTGCGTCCTACTTCTACTTCAACGCCGCGATGAACGTACACCAACTGAGCGTTCAGGCCTTCGCGAACGAAAACACGCGCGTGTTCTTTCAGGCGCTCCGTTTCGATGCCGTCGATCCGAGCGGTTTCTACGCCGGGCCGGCAACGGCGTCGCATCTCGGGGACGAAATTAATCTCGCGGTCGACTGGTGGGGGCGTGAGAACGTCTATCTTCTGGGTGGCGTAGGGGCGCTGTTCCCCGGCAAGGCCGCCGAACAGATCCTCGGGACCGACAAGACGACCTTCCAGGTCTTCGCCATGGCCAATTTCAAGTTCTGATGGCCACCCGACGAAAACCGAATGCATGAACGGTGCGCCGCGATGACCACGGCAGCGATCTAGCCCCGTCGCGGCGCATCACACCGATACGAAGTTCGGGACATACGTACAAACCGTCCGGAAAACGAGGCTACCCATGTCTGATGATCTAAAATACGCAACGCATCACGAACTGAACATCATGAAGGGATATCCGCCGCCGCCAGACAAGCGGGTCAGACGGGCAGACTCGATTTACGGCGTGCCCGGAAACCGCTGGGCCTACCAGAATATGCGCAGGCTCTTCCCTTCCGCCAACATTGCGCCTTCTCCCAACCCACGGAAGGTGAGGGTGGCGCCGGATGGCGGCATCGAGCGGCTTTCCATCTCCCGCGCAGACGGTTCAGCCGCGACGTTCGACGATTTCCTGAAGGAAAGCTTCACCGACGCGTTCGTGGTGATCAAAGACGACGCGATCGTGTTCGAACGGTACCTCAATGGAAGCCACGCGAACCAGCCGCATATCATGATGTCGGTCACCAAATCCTTCACGGGGCTTCTGGGCTTGATGGCCGTCCATGAGGGACGCGTTTCTGAAGATGCCCATCCGACGGAATATATCCCGCAGCTCAAGGGTGCCGGCGCATTCGAACATGCTACGGTGCAGCAGATCTTCGACATGACCAATTCGATGGCATTCGATGAAGACTACGCCAACCCGGATTCCGATATCCAGACCTACGGCAAGGTGGCAGGCTTCCTCGAAGCGGCGCCCGGCGAGACGCTGGTCGCCGATAACGTCTTTGACTACACGACGACACTCCAGAAAGGCGCGCTCGAACACGGCGAGGCCTTTGCCTATTGCACGCCGAAAACCGAGGTCGTGAACTGGATCGTCAACAACTCCACCGGGCGCTCGTACGAGGAAAACATGAGCCGCCTCTTCGACGCGTTCGGGGCTGAAGGTGAAACCTATATCCTGCTCGACAACAACGCGAACCTAATCGCCGGCGGCGGTTTGAACGCGACACCGCACAACCTTGCGCGCTTTGCCATGATGATGCTGAACGACGGCAAATGCGCTGGCCAACAGGTCGTGCCGCTCCCGGTGATCGAGGCCCTTGAAAAAGGCGGTGATCAGAAGGCGTTTCTGAAAGGCCCGAATGCCGTGGGAATGATGGCCCGTGGCGGCTTCAGCTATCGGGCCCAGTGGTGGGTCCGCACGACCGAAGACAGCGAATGGATCAGCGCCATCGGAATACACGGACAGTGGATCATCATCGACCGCAAACGGGGCATGGCGATCATCAAGCAGTCTTCGCAGCCGGTGTCACTGGACGTCGACATGGACGACTTCGTGATGAACGCGGCGGATGTCATCCGCGACTATCTGAAGGGAAAGTGACCGTGCAACCCGACCAGCGGCAAAGGGAGCTGAGGGTGTTGGACACGTTGCATGAACGCCGCACCGATGTTGGGGATCCCGGCGGCGGGTTCTTCGCACTCGACTGGATCGAGCGTCATGACAGGGACGCCCCACACCGCCTGGCACTGCTCGACGTCGCGAGTGGCCGGCGGGACACCTAACGTCAAGCCAATGAGCGCGTCGACCGCGTCGCGGCCGTGCTGACAAGGCTGGGCGTCGCGCCAAGTACGCGCGTCGGGTTCTTGATGCCGAACTCGACCGATATTGTCGAAATCGTCATGGGCACATGGCGGGTCGGCGCGGTCGCCCTCGCGCTCAACTGCGCCTGAGCGCGCCGGAACTGTCCTTCATCATATCTGATGCAACGCCTGAGGTGGTGTTCTACGACGCCAACCTGGCGCCGGTGGTGACAGAACTGAACACGATGACCGGGGCCCGAACCTGGATCGAAACCGAGGGGCTGGGTGGCCCTCGGACTATGAAACAGCTCTCGGAACGGTTCAGCCGCGGTTGAAAAAGTCGATCGCGCAGCCGCTTTCAGGCATGTGCATGCTGATGTACTCCGCGGGAACGACCGGCCGCCCGAAGGGCGCGATCATCACCCATCTGATGATGCTTTTCACCTCGTTCCACGTGACCCTGTGCGGCTAGCTTACTAACCGCAGCGTCAACCTTACCGCGATGCCGCTTTTACATATCGGGTCGTTCATCGCCTTCACCTTCCCGATCCTCTATGTCGGCGGCACGACCATTATCCAGCGTGGGATCGAGCCGGGAGAAACGCTCGGCCTCATCGACGACGCGGCCCTTGGCATCAGCCATTTCCTTGGTGTCCCCGCCATCTTCAACGCCATGAACGAGCATCCAAGATGCGCGACAACCGACTTTTCGCGCTTTCGGATCGCAGTGACCGGGGCGGAAACGGTTCCGGTACCGCTGGTCTAATGGTGGTACAGGGAACGCGGTGTGGCGCTTCTGGAAGCCTATGGCATGATCGAGACCACGGCCGGCGTTTGCCTGATGGACCACGACGACCTGCCCGAAAAGATCGGCTCGGCCGGCAAGCCGCCGATGCATATCGAGGCGAAGATCCTCGACCCTGACGGCGCCGAGGCCGGTCCGAACACACTGGGCGAACTGTGCGTGCGCGGCCCGGTTGTCACGCCGGGCTACTGGAACCGCCCCGACGAAGACGCCTTTGTCGACGGGTGGTTCCGTACCGGCGACATCGCCCGCATCGACGCGGACGGTTCGTCACGATCGAGGACCGGGTAAAGGACATGTATATCTCAGGCGGGGAGAACGTCTATCCCGCCGAGATCGAGAATGTGCTCTATGAGCTCGACCAGATCCTTGAAGTGGCGGTTATCGGCGTCCCGGATCCAAAATGGGGCGAGGCTGGTTGCGCGGTCACTGTGCTGAAGGACGGCGCGTCCCTGAGCTTGCCGCAATTGCATGCGGCATGTACGGGACAACTGGCCCGCTACAAGACACCGGCGCATCTCGTTTTGCTGCCTGAGTTGCCGCGCAACGGCAGTGTCCCAGGGTTCTCTAATCGCCTTGGTCAAGTGCTGATCTCGCAGCGTTTTATCCTGCGCGCCGGGCTCTGGGGTTCTCTCCGCGGTCGTCGCTTGGGACGCCGCACGTTTGCGTTCAGGGTCGGGCAGATCGAAGTGGTGTGCGCGGTCTTTGCCGCAGCCCGGGGAGCGATCTCACCCTCGCCGCGCGTCCCGGCTGGACGCATTCGGTCGCGCTGAAGATCAGCGTCGGATCAGATTCGAGCTCTACGCCATCACGACCTCCCGGAAGGGCGTGTTGGTGCGCCACATGGCATGCAGGGTCACCGCCAGCTTCCGGGCCAGCGCGACCTTGGCCTTGCGCGGACCGGTTCTCTCTGCAATCGCCTTGGCCCAGTCCCGCAGCCGTGGGCCGCCGAGGTTTCGGCAGAAGATGGCGTTCGCGGCCTCGAACAGGCACTTCCTGGTGAAGCCGTCTCCCCGTTTGGACACCCGCCCGTTCCGGCTGATCTCCCCGGATTCGTAGCGTCTTGGCGTCAGCCCCAGATAGGCACCCACGCTGGACGAACGGCGGAAGCGGGAGGCATCATCGAAGGCGGCGACAACCGCCATGGCGGTAATTGGTCCGACGCCGGGCGCTGTCATCAGCAGGCGGACGGCCGCATGCCGCTTGGCAATTGACCGGATCCGGCTGTCGAGCGCGGCAATGCGGGCCAGGATGTCCCGGCGCGCCCGCATGAGCGCCTCGAAGATCGGCACGAGGTCCGGGGCGACTGCCAACTCGCCTTCGATGATCTCCGCGGCCCGGCGCCTGAACCCGCCAACCCGCTTGCCGAACATGACGCCAAGGTCTTCAGCAGCCCCCTGATCTCGTTCTCCAGCCTGACACGCATGCCGACCAGGGCCTCACGCGCCGTCAGCATCGCCCGGTTGACATAGGCATCATGGCTCTTGATCTGCGCGGCCTTGAACCAACCGGTGCGGACGATCTGCGCGAGACCGCGGGCATCATGCCGGTCGGTCTTGTTCGGCATCATCTTCAGCACGCCGCTCGCGTGGCGGGCATCCATGCAGACGATCGGTACCTGCCGCTCCGTCAGCGCGTTCCAGAGCCAGACGGCCAGCGGGCCGGTCTCCATGCCGACCCGTTTGAGGCTTTCGGTTCGTTCCGTCAGCCAGTCGGCAATCGCGTCCGGGCAAGTCGGCACCTTCGCCTCAGCCACCTGCGTCCCATCCCGACGCACCACGCAGATCGCCGTCTCCTCTTGCGACACGTCCAGCGCTGCAAACATTCCCATTGCGTCCTCCCTGCTCAGGCTCCGGCAGAGTGCCGGAGCGACAGATCCCATCCTGCAAGGAAGAAGGCCGCGGATGGGGCGTGTCGATTGCGCTAAGTGGTGTAGGAGGCCGCGCGCGGAGCCTTCGGCGTAGCGCAGCGCGCGGCCGTGGGTGACGCTGGCGGTCACCGTCGATCTTCGGAGAAGGTTCGGGTTGCAAGACCTGGAACCAAGAACGGAGATGACGATGACCGACGACAGAATGGCGCTGCTCGAGCTGATTGAGAGTGAGGGGCGAGCGCGCCACCGGTCCGAACGCCGCCCCGAACGCCGATGGTGACATGGTGCGCGAGATGCTGGCTTTCGCGGCCGACCGGATCATGGAAGTGGAGGTCGAGGCGCGGACCGGTGCAGCGAAGGGTCACGGTCGCCCTTTCGCGAGGTGCAGCGCAACGGATACCGGGAGCGCGACTGGGACACGCGGGCGGGCCGGATCACGCTGGAAATCCCGAAGCTGCGCAAGGGGAGCTACCTGCCGAGCTTTCTGGAACCGTGCCGGACAGCGGAGAAGGCTCTCGTGGCGGTCATTCAGGAAGCTTATGTCCACGGAGTTTCGACGCGCTCGGTGGACGATCTCGTGAAGGCCATGGGCGCGGGCGGCATGTCGAAGAGCCAGGTCAGCCGCCTTTGCGCCGAGATCGATGAGCGGGTGAATACCTTCCTCGCCCGCCCGCTGGAAGGGGCGTGGCCGTACCTGTGGCTCGACGCCACCTATCTCAAGGTCCGTGAGGGCGGCCGGATCGTGAGCCGTGCTGTGATAATCGCCGTGGCCGTGAACGAGGACGGCAAGCGGGAGGTGCTGGGCGTCGCCAGCGGCCCTTCGGAAGCTGAGACGTTCTGGACGGGCTTCCTGCGTTCGCTGGCCGACCGCGGCCTGCGCGGCGTGAAGCTGGTGATTGCCGATGATCACAAGGGGCTGCGGGCTGCCGCGCGGCGGGTCTTCAATGCCACTCACCAACGGTGCCGCATTCATTGGCTCCGAAACGCGCTCGCCCATGCTCCGGCCAAGCAGCGCACGGCGGTGGCAGCAATGCTGAAGACCATCTTCGCCCAGGAAACCAAGGCCGATGCCGAAGCCCAGTGGGAGGTCGTTGCCGACGCTTTGCGGGAAAAGCAGCCCAAGCTCGGCGCCCTGATGGACGCCTCGCGCGAAGACGTTCTGGCCTACATGTCCTTCCCTCGCGAACACTGGCCCCAGATCGCCAGCACGAATCCCCTCGAACGCGTGAACCGGGAGATCAAGCGCCGCGCCGACGTTATCGGGATCCTTCCCAACGACGCCGCCATCGTCCGCCTGGTCGGGGCGCTGATGCTGGAGACCAATGACGAATGGGCCGTGGCGCGGCGCTACATGAGCCTTGAAACCCTCGCCCGTGTCACCGACACTTCCAATGTCAGGTTGCCCGCCGTGGCATCCTGATCAGCCTCGAACCCCTCCGAGGGTCGGCGTTCCTACACCATCCGGTGGGACACTATCAAGGCTCGGAGCATACGTCTGGACAACGGCCCCGAATTCGCCGGGCTGCTGTTCGACCAGTGGGCCTGGCTGAACAAGGTCGAGCTCGACTTCTCCCACCCCGGAACGCCCAGGGACCATGCCTTCATCGAGGCGTTCAACAGCCGCCTGCGCCAGGAATGCCTGAACGCGTCATGGTTCCTGTCGATGGACGATGCCCGCCGGCGGATCAATGACTGGAGGATCGACTACAACGACCAGCGGCCGCATTCGGCACTCCGAAACTTGACGCCGAGCGCCTTTGCGGCCCAGCTGAAACCAGCCCGGAAGGTCGCATGAAGCCCGGACCAAAGACAGGGTCAAGACCAGAAGGGATAAATCTATCCCAGTTGGTGGACCACTCCAGTGGGGGCACTCCAATCGCCCGCCGCGACACACCATGTCATTCGTGGAAGAGGCCAAGCATCTGCCTGGCCAGAAGTCGCCGGGTCTGGCACGTGCGGGTGGATGTCATGGAAACTCGGGCGCGCTTGGTGATACCGCCTCCGCAGATGCCTCCGGCCCCAGATCAACGAGATGACAGGCAACGCGGTGGCCACCAACGCGCACGCGCAGTGGCGGCTCGGTTTCGAAACAGCGTGGCTCCGCCAATGGGCACCGCGAGGCGAATCGGCATCCTTTTGGCAGATTCAGCAAGTTCGGCGGATCGCCGACAAGCGCGAGCTTCTGCCCCCGATTGCGCAGGTCAGGATCGACGGCCGGCACGGCGGAAATGAGCGCGCGCGTGTACGGGTGCTGCGGATCATTGAAAAGCTGCAGCCGGTCGGCATGTTCGACGATCTTGCCCATATACATGACCGCCACGCTGTCGCACATGTGCTGAACGACACCGAGATCATGACTGATAAAGAGATAGGTCAGCCCGAACTCGTCCTGAAGGCGGCGCAAGAGGTTGATGATCTGGGCCTGAACGGCGACGTCCAACGCCGAGACCGGCTCGTCGCAGATGATCACCTCGGGCTGGGTCGACAGAGCGCGGGCAATGCCGATGCGCTGTCTTTGACCACCGGAAAACTGATGCGGGAACAATCGTTTCTGTTCGGGTCGCAATCCCACTGCGTTGAAAAACCGGTCGACGATCTCGGCCTTCTCCGCCTTGGTCTTGGTGGTCAAGTTGTCCAAGGGTTCGCGCACGATATCCTCGGCACGCTGACGCGGATTGAGCGAAGAAAAGGGATCCTGGAAGATCACCTGAACCTTGCGCCGCATCCAGTCGAGTCCACCGTCCGTCAGGGACACGACATCCTTGCCATCAATTCTGACCTCTCCGGTCGTCTTGCCGGATGCGAGCCGCGCGATCGCAAGCGCCAGCGTCGTCTTGCCGGACCCGGATTCTCCGACGATAGCAAGCGTCTGTCCCCTCTTAGCGGTGAGGGAAACGTCATCGACTGCCGTGAGATTGCGGCGCGCCCCGCCGATACCTTTCGCGCGGATCTCAAAGTGGACCGACAGGTCTCGAACCTCGATCAGATCATTCATCACATGCCCTCCGCATGCCAGCAGGCAGAACGATGCACATCCGAGAAGGCAATTTCTTCAGGTCGCGTCGTGAGACATCGCTCGGTCGCGCGCGCACACCGCGAGGCGAAGAGACAGCGGCCCTGACCAAATTCCGCAAGCCCGGGAACAATCCCCGGAACCTCGTTCAGGTCTTGGCGCTCTTCCGTGAGGTGCGCGACAAGATGCGGCACACAGGAAATCAGTCCCTGAGTATAGGGATGGCGCGCATGCGCGATTACCTTGTCGACCGGCCCTTCTTCAGCCTTGCGCCCCGCATACATGACGATCATGCGTTCCGCCATTTCCGCGACCGCGCCCATATCATGCGTGATCATGATAAGCGACGTGCCAGTCTGGCGCCGGAGATCGCGCAGCAGATCGAATATCTGCGCCTGAACAGTCACGTCGAGCGCGGTTGTCGGCTCGTCGGCGATCAGGATCTTGGGCTTGCAGGCGAGGGCGATGGCGATCATCACGCGCTGCCGCTGGCCGCCTGACATCTCGAACGGATAGGCCGTGGCGCGGGTCTCGGGATTGGGTATCCGCACCGCATCGAGAAGCTCTATCGCCTCGGCCCAAGCGGCCTTCCTACTCAGCCCCTGATGCTCGCGCAGGACTTCGGCGATCTGCTCTCCGACACTATAGACCGGGTTTAGAGAGGTCATGGGTTCCTGGAAAATCATGCCAATCTTGTTCCCGCGAATATGGCGCAGGCGCGCTGGGCTGGCCGCGACCAGATCCTCGCCATCGAACCAGATCTTGCCTGACGCGACGCGTCCGATCCCCTCGGGCAGAAGCCCCATGATCGCGAGTGCCGTCATGGATTTGCCGCACCCCGACTCGCCGACGAAGCTGATCGATTCCCCGTGCGCGAGTTCGAAGCTCAGGTCGTCGATGACCGGCGCGACGCCCGCGCGCATGCGAAGCTCGATGCGGAGGTTTTCAACTTTCAGGAGGAAAGACATCAACGTTGCCTCAGTTTCGGATTGAGCGCATCGTTCAGCCCATCGCCGACAAGCGCGATCGCCAGAACCGCGACGAAGATCGCGATGCCGGGTATGGTCACGGTATAGGCCGACTGAAGGATGAATTCGCGGTTGGAGCCGATGATCTGCCCCCAGCTCATCACGTTGGGGTCCGTAAGGCCAAGGAAACTCAGACCCGCTTCGAACAGGATCGCGGAACCGGTCATCAGTGCGGCCTGGACGATGATCGGCGGCAGCGCATTCGGCAGGATCACCTTCAGCATCAGTTTCGCCGGGGTCGCCCCCGCTGCCCGGCTTGCGGTGACGTATTCGAGCTCGCGGATGCGCAGGAATTCGGCACGGGTGATCCGGGCCACGGCGGGCCAACTGACGATGCCGATTGCGAGCGTGATCATCAGCAGCGATGCGCCGAAAAGGGCAACGATCACCATCGAGAAGAGAAGCGTGGGCAGGACCTGGAAGAACTCGGTGATGCGCATGAGGATCTCTTCCACCCAGCCGCGGTAGAACCCGGCGAGTGCGCCAACGGCCACCCCGATCAGGATTGTCACGATGGCGGCGGCTACACCCACTACAAGCGAAACGCGTGCGCCCACTAGCATCTGGGCCACCAGATCCCGGCCGATGTAGTCCGTCCCAAGCAGGAACCCGTCAGCACCGGGCGGAGAAAACGGCCGCCAGACAAGTTCAAAGGGGTCGGTCGGGTACAGCAAGGGCCCGACGATGGCCCCAAGCATGATCAACACGAGCACGAAAAGCCCAACCATTGCCGAATGGTTGGCCCGAAACTTCGTCCAGGCTTCGGACAGCGGCGAACTGGCCTTTTCCTTTGAAAGGGTGGGAGCGTTCAAGGGTCCGGTCTCGTTCTTGCTGGTCACTGGCCCGTCCTCACTCTGGGGTCGACAAGTCGTTGCACTAGGTCAGTGAGCAGGTTCCCGGCGATGACGATGAGCGCCGAGAAGAACAGGATGCCGAGGATCGTCGGCGTGTCGCGGGCGACGATCACCTGAAACGCAAGGGTTCCTAGCCCCGGCCAGGAAAAGACCGTTTCCACGAGGACCGCGCCCGAGATGACCGCTGAGAATTGCAGCCCCGCAAGGGTGATGACCGGCGAAAGCGCGTTCTTCAGCGCGTGCTTGTAGACGACCGAGCGCATGGGCAGACCCTTGGCCTTGGCGGTGCGGACATAGTCCGAGCCGAGCGTTTCCATCATCGAGGCCCGGCAGAGCCGAGAGTAGAGCGCGAGGAAGGTTGTGCTCAGCGTGAAGACGGGCAACACCATGTGCCGCGCGACGTCGAAGGAATGCGCCCAGAACCCGCCCGTGACCGTAACATCGCGCATGCCGCCCACCGGGAACCAGTGGATCTGGAGGGAAAAGGCGATCAGCAGCAGGATGCCCGTCCAGAAAACCGGCGCTGCGTGGCCGAAAAAGGCGACGATGGTGACCAGATGGCTGAGAAAGCCATTCGGGCGACGCGCGGAAAAGACGCCCGTTACGACGCCGATGACCAGCGCAAGAGTCTGCGCGGTGATCACCAACAGGAGCGTCGCCGGCAGGCGTTCGAGGATGAGTTCTGTAACCGGACGGTTGTAGTAGTAGGAACTGCCTAGATCGAAATGCAGAACCTTCCAGATATACTGACCAAGTTGTACGATAAACGGCTGATCAAGGCCATAGTCCGCCCGGATCTGCGCCAGGATCTCGGCATCCGCACCGCCCATCGATTGCGCGATCGTGTCCGCCACGTCCCCTGGCGCGAGATGGATCATCACGAAGTTCAGCACGACAACTGCGGCGAGCAGCAGCGCTGAATAGACGATCCGGAGAAAGGTTATGCGAAGGACATCCAAAGCCGCATCCTTTTCTGCGTGGATGAAGAGAAGCCCTGACGCTCGCGCGTCAGGGCGCGGCGTTCACGCCTTCAAATATGCGCCGTCCATCGGGTCCAAGACCGACCAGATGCCCTTCGGCAGGCCACCAACGTTGTCGGAATAGGCGGTGTAGAGCGGCGTCGCGTTCACTGGATAGAGCGGCAGGTCTTCCGCGACGATTGCCTGGAACTCGTCGTAAAGCGCCTTCCGCTTGGCCTGGTCATTCTCGTTGGCGGCAAGGGCCAGGATCTCGTCGACCTTCGGATTGGAATAGCCTTGCGTGTTCGACCAGACGCCATTGCCGATATTCGACGAGATAAAGGTACGGTGGACGCCGATCACCGGGTCACCCCAGTTGTAGACGTTGTCCCAGGCCAGATCGAATTCCATCTTACCCATCACATCCGCCCAACTCGCGAAGTCGGGATAGGAGCGGACTGTGACCTCGATTCCGACCTTGGCCAATGCCGCCTTTACATATTCCGTTCGCGACCGGTAGCCGGGGAAGCCCGGCAGTTCGATGTTCAACTCGAAGCGCTTGCCGTCCTTGAGTGGGAAGCCTGCTTCATCGAGCAGCGCCGCGGCCTTGTCGAGATCGAACTCGTAGGTTGGAACGTCTGGGTTGTAGAACGGGCTGTCCGGGTGAATTCCGGTTCTGGCGTCTTTCGCGGTGCCGAACAGAAGCGCGTTCAGAATGAAGTTCTTGTCGATGGCATAGGCGATGGCCTGCCTGACCCGCTTGTCCTGCAGCGGCCCGCGCGTCGTGTTCATCGCGAGCCAGTCAATAGGGCCGATGCCGCCGTATCCGTCGTTCGTGATCGTCACGCCGTCTGCTTTCTGCAGCTGCTGGATGACGGTTGGCTCGCTTTCGAACGCGGTGAGTTGAAGCTCACCGTTTTCCATCGCGATCGTGCGGCCGGAGCTTTCCGGCAGGATGCGGATCACGATCCGGTCAAGATGCGGCAGATGGTCTTCCCAGTAGCCGTCGTAACGTTCCAGGATGATGTGCTCGTCTCGCTGGAACTCGACCAACTTGAAGGGGCCGGAGCCGACGACGTCTTCGCTGTTGCGGGGATGGGTCTTGAGATCCTGGCCGTCGCCGTAGATATGTTTCGGGATGATCGACATAAGCGGGCCCGACATGGCGAGGATCAGGGTCGGATGCGGATGTTCGAGATTGATCACGGCGGTCAGCGGATCGGGGGTGTCCACCGACGTGACAGGCGCAAGCATGGTCTTGAACGGATGGTTGTTCTTGATCACGTCGATCGAGAAGGCCACGTCGTCGGACGTGATCGGCACGCCGTCGTGGAAGGTTGCATTCTCCCGCAGGTGGAGCGTGACCTGCAGACCGTCTTCGCTGACTTCCCAAGCCTCCGCCAGATAGGGCTGAGGGTTCCAGTTTTCGTCGAAGCGCAGCGGCGTGGCGAAAAGCTTGGTGCCCGGCAATCCGGTGCCGGTCCCGGACTGAACCGCCGGGTTCAGCACACGCGGCGTCCCATCGGCCTGCGAGATGATCAGCGTCCCGCCCTTGGTCGGGGTTTCTTGCGCCATGCCGGCCCGTACCAGCATGGTCGACGCCATCATGGCACCAATGAAGGTCCTTCTCCTAAGTTCCATGTGCTTAGTCTCCGAGTTGGGTTTGTCTTGTGCCGTCCACGAGGTTGTCCGGAGACGATAGCGAATGTTCATTAACTCGAATAATATATTTATCGTTGCTAATAAAAACAAAAAATAGTTGATATAGCCATACTGACCGACGGCGGCTCTACGTGATGGCGATGACACGGGGAAGCTTTCGCCGGTCCCGTCGCGTACACGCATACCGCACCGGCGCAGTGGGAAAGGGCCTGCACCCGTTCCGGGCGGACAACCTCTCGGGGCTTTCCGATCGGGGGATCATTTCACCAAGAGATGGTCGAAGCCCCCGGCGTCCCGCAGCGCGATGCAGTTCTCGACGAAGGTTTGCACGATCAGTGGCGGTCGCGCGCTGCCTGGCCGCAGAATGCCGAAGACCTCTGACGCTTTTACGCCTTCGATCGGCAGGACCCGGTAACCAGATTCGCCGGCCCGATAGTCGAAGGGACGAATGTTCAGTAAGCCCACGCCGAACCCGCTCGCGACCAGTGCGCGAAGGATTTCAGACGATCGCGTCGTGTGCACAATATTGAGTGCAAGATCCTCGGATTCGAAAAGCGCGGCATAGGTTTCGCGCGCGCCTGCCAAGTCGAGCATGATGAATGGTCGCGTCAGGAGTTCCGCAAGCGTGGTGCGTGCCGACCCGGCAATCGGATCCGTTGCCGGGACAAGCGCGTACGGTGGCGGGCAAAAGAGGGGCTCCAACACCTGTCCGGGCGCGATGTCGTTAATGTAGCTTAGGGCAAGGTCAGCTTCGCCGGTTTCGATGAACTCCTGGACCTGCTTCATGGTGCCTTCAAGAACCGTGATCGCGACCTCGGGCATCACCTCCGTCATGCTGCGCAAGATCGGCGGAAGAACGGCCGGCGCCGCCGTGCTGTAGCAGGCAATCCTGAGCCGTCCGCGCGCGGTGCCGTCGAGCGACTGCATTTCGGCATCGAAATGCCGCAACCTGTGCAGGAGCCGCCGGATCACCAACATCGCGTCTGATCCCCGGGGCGTGAGGGCGATACCCTTGGCGGGCGTGCGCACGAAAATCTCGTAGCCTAGCGTTTCCTCAAACCCATCAATGGCCGCCGCAATCGAACTGTTCGATATCGCGAGTTCCGCGGCGGCGTTGGCGATCGACCCCAGCCGCGCGGCCGCCTCGACATAGGTGAGTTGCTTCAATGTGTAGTGCATGGCCAGCTATTGGGCAGAAAAATAGGTTTTAATCAACAAATAAATACAGTTTTTGGTTGATTGAATCTAACCTAACTTACCGTCCAGTTCACGAGCGATGGAGAGGGCGCGTGCGGACGACGATCTATTCCGCCAAGAAAATCATAACGATGAACGCCAACCGGCCCAACGTATCACACGTCGCGGTTCGGGGCGGACGGATCCTCGGAGCGGGCACGCTTGCCGAGCTGGAGGGCTGGGGCGACTACGTCTTGGACGAGCGTTTCAAGGATAAGGTCCTGATGCCGGGTTTCGTCGAGGGCCATGGCCATTCAGCAGCGGGCGCACTTTGGGACCATGTCTATGTCGGATGGTTCGATGATGTCGATTCGGATGGAAAGCGATGGTCCGGGCTAAAGTCGGTCGATGACGTCGTCGAGAGGCTGAAACGCGCGGGCGACGAGATGACGGATCAGACCACGCCGGTGATCGGCTGGGGATTCGATCCGATTTATATGTCGAACAAGCGCATTGGCCGCGCCGATCTTGACCGCGTGTCGACGACCCGACCCGTGGTGGTCATGCAGGCTTCCGGCCACATCATGAACGTGAATACCCGTGCGCTGGAATTGGCCGGGATGCTGCGGACCGGGCATACCCATCCCGGTATTCCCCTCGGGGATGACGGGCTGCCGGCCGGCGAGTTGAAGAGCCCGGAAATAATGACGCCCGTCGGTCGGCATTTCGGCCTCGACAGCGTGATGGTCACGGCCAACGAGGCGTCCTTGCGCAACTACGCCCGGCTGTGCGTGCGCGCAGGTGTGACCACGACCACCGACCTTGGTGTGGAACTCGACGACACGTTGCTCGGCCTATACGAAAACGTCACCGGGGAACCCGACTATCCCGTATGTCTGGTGGTGCTGCGCATCGCGTTCGGCGCGACGCCAACCGATCTGGTGGATTATTGTGTCTCGACGCGGAACCGCACCACCGAACGGCTTGATCTCGGCCGGATCAAGGTGATCGCGGACGGATCGATACAGGGTTTTACGGCGCGGCTTCGCTGGCCCGGCTACTACAACGGCGCCGAGAACGGTCTTTGGTACATCGCGCCGTCTCAGCTGGAGCAGATCTACGAACTGGCCCTGATGAAGAACGTACAGGTCCACACCCACACTAATGGCGACGAAGCAACACAGCTTGCCATCGACTGCTTGGGATCGGCGTTGGGCAAGATCGGCAGTGCCGATCACCGGTTCACACTCCAGCACTGTCAACTCGCCTCGACCGCGCAGTTCCGCCAGATGGCAAGCCTGGGCATGTGTGTGAACCTCTTCGCCAACCACCATTTCTACTGGGGCGACGAACATTCCCATCTGACCGTGGGCCCGGAGAGGGCCAAGCGGATGAACGCCTGCCGGACGGCGCTCGAAGCCGGTGTTCCGATGACGATTCACTCCGACGTGCCCGTCACACCCCTCGCCCCGCTCTTCACCGCCTGGGCTGCGGTGAACCGGCTAACGGCGTCCGGCCGCGTTCTGGGCGCGCACCAGTGCATTTCAGTGCACGAGGCCCTGCGGGCCATCACGCTCGGCGCGGCCTACACGCTCAAGCTGGACGATGAGATCGGGTCGATCGAGGTGGGCAAACGCGCCGATTTCGCAGTGCTGGAAGGCGACCCGACAGAAGTCGATCCTATATCGCTAAAAGACGTTCGGGTTTGGGGCACGGTCCAGGGTGGGCGGATCTTTGCCGCGGCCGATATCTGATGCCGCTGCCGGTTACTTTGATCGCGGGGTACCTCGGCTCCGGCAAGACGACGCTTGTCAATTATCTGCTGCGCAATGCGAAGGGATGCAGGCTTGCCGTCCTCGTTAATGATTTTGGGGACTTGCCCATTGATGCCGATTTGATCGAAGCGGACGACGGGACCGTCGTCCAGATTGCCGGAGGCTGTGTCTGCTGTGCCTATGGCGGCAACCTTTCCCGAGCGTTGGCCAGCGTCCTCGAAATGCGGCCGCGCCCTAATCACGTCTTGATCGAGGCGTCCGGCGTATCACTTCCCGGCTCCATCGCAGCAACTGTCGAACTGACGGCAGGATTGTGGTTCAACGGTACGCTCGTTCTGGCCGATGCCGAACAGATCCGACGGAATGCGGCCAGCAGCTACTTGGCGGACACGATCACCCGGCAATTGCGCCAGGGCGATCTTCTGATTCTGACAAAGCCCGATCTCGTCCCTGATGAGGAGCTTGCCGCCACCGCCAATTGGCTGGAAACTATCGCACCGCGGCGGCCGGTTGTACATGCGCAATTCGGCGCCGTGCCAGTGGACGTGGCTCTGGGCAGTTTGTCAGCGCATGGCGCGGGCCCTGCGGACAAGTTCAACGGACACAGTCGGTTTAAGAGCGTGGTCCTGCGGCCGGAACGGCCTGTTGATGCCGAGGCAATGGCGTCCGCGCTTGCCGCCAATCCCGGTGTCGCGCGGGCGAAGGGGTTCGTCCTAACGCCATCGGGCTACGCGCTTCTTCACGTGGTCGGCCCCCGCTACACCGTCGAATCGATTGCGTGCAGCCATCCGATCGGCGTGGTCTGTATCGGGCTTGATGCCGAGCTGGAACTTGATTGCGGCTTTGAATCACAGATTGCGTGACCTCGGAAGCGCTGCTCGCAGGCTCTGATGACGGATTAGTGGCCCGTTACAGACGCACTTGTGCCGAGGCTTCCGCACTGCATGAAGTGGGAGCTTGTACGAGCGTCGGGTGATGCGTGGATCTTACAATCCGGATTTATCAAGGTGATACTCCCTCAGTGAGGTGGTCAGCCATTATGTTTGGGAAAACGGAGGATCGGAATGGCTACGAAGCGGCACAGGCCGGAAGAGATTGTCAGTCTGCATCCGGCATAGGCCGCGGTCAGGCGACTTGTCTGTGCTCCGAAGGTTGCCAAGTCTCAGGGAAGCAGGCCCGGCACGTGGGTGACCGTCATGTCCTGCAACCGGGCGAGGATGTCGGCCAGCCATGCCTGGGGGTCGATGTCGTTCATCTTCGCTGTGACGATCATGGAATACATGTGAGCGGCGCGATCGCCGCCGCGCTCGGAACCGGCGAAGAGGTATGGCTTCCGACCGAGAGCCACGCCCCTCAGCGCCCGTTCGGCAGCGTTGTTCGTCAAGTAGACCCTGCCGTCTTCGAGGAAGCGCGTGAACGCCTCCCTGCAGTCCCTCTTGAACATGTAGCCGATCGCCTTGGCGACTGGGTTGTGCTTCGGCATCCTGTCGCGCTCGGCAAACAGCCAGTCGCGCAGTGCTTCGACGAAAGGATGGGACAGTTGGTGCCTGGTCGCCCGCAGTTTCGCAACCTTCAGGCCGTTGATGCCATGCTCGATGTCGAAAACCGTGTCGATCTGCGCCACGGCTTCCAAGGCGACGGACGCAATGTCATGGGCGGATTTGCCATTAAGAGCGTGGTTCCGTCGCAGATATCCCACGCTGCCGATACGGGCCGTTGGACGGACATGATTATGCTGCGAGCTGGGCGAATTACTCGAAGGCGGAGAGATGGTTCTCTGCGCACCGGCCCTTGGGGATCATGTGTGCCACCTCGATGCCTACCAGGGTCGCGGTAGCTGAATGAGATGCCTTAACGCCCATCATCGAGCCGGTGATGCGTTTGATGAAACGGTGGTCTTGCTCGAGAATAATATTGAGGTAATTGGCCTGCCGATTTCGATCATCCGCCTGGCACCGGTAAATTTCAAGGTCGCGCTGACCGCCTCTGGACCCGCCGGATTGGCGCCGCTCTTGTCGATGACGACCCGATCCGGCACACCGTTCGTGGCGACCGCCCGCCTGCAAAATCTCCGGGCCGCGGCCATATCCCGACGCCCGGAGCGCATGAAATCGAGCGCCTGGCCATTCCGATCCAA
Organism: Defluviimonas salinarum; assembly: GCF_026013545.1. Taxonomy (GTDB): domain Bacteria; phylum Pseudomonadota; class Alphaproteobacteria; order Rhodobacterales; family Rhodobacteraceae; genus Albidovulum; species Albidovulum salinarum. The sequence goes on from NZ_JAPDOG010000022.1 coordinate 61,259, forward strand.
GGCGCGGTAGAGGTAGGTCCACTTGCCGCGAACCTTGATGTCGGTTTCGTCCACCCGCCAGGAATTGGCCGTCGGACGCTTCCGCGCCTGAGTCTGTGCGGCGATCAGCGGCGCGAACCTCACCACCCAACGGTTCAGCGTGGAGTCGTCAACCGCGACGCCACGCTCGGCCAGGTTCTCTTCTAGGTCTCGGTAGGAGGCGGAATAGCGGACATAGAAGAACACCGCGCGCAGGATCACGGGCTTCGGGTGGTGCATCCCTTTGAAATCAATCACCATCCTACCCAGCCTGCTCACGCGTTTTGCCCGACCCGATGTTCAGCATCGCCTCTTCCGATGAAAGGCTGAAAGTTTGCGACACTACCTGCCGGCAAGGGACTTGGCGATGCCCGCGTCAATCTCGCGGCTGGCGCCGGTGACGAAGGCCACGCGACCCGTCAGATCAGAAGGATCCTTCATGGTGCTTCCTCTGCATGGATTGCTCCGGGCCTGCGCGGGTGCCAGGTTCGGGGCCGTCAACCGTCAGAGGCTTGGTCTGGCGACACCCGCCACGCGTTTTCTGGACCGGCATGTAGTGGCCAGACCATCCGGCCACATGACCGACGTCGGACGGTTCAAGCCATTTTCGCCATTTCCTCGGTGATGAGCTTGCGCAGCTTGTATTTCTCAACCTTGTTCGTGGGCGTGCGCGGCAGGTCGGCAATGATGCGGACATGGGCCGGGCGCATGTATTTCGGCATCGTGTCGGCGGCGAAATCGTGGATCGCTTTTTCGTCAAGTGCCGCATCCATCGCCACGACGAACACCACGACTTCGTCCTCGTCGCCTTCCCGGCTGGGGACCGACAGGGCCGCGCACATCTGCACGCCGGGATGCTGATTGATCATATCCTCGACCTGGAACGACGAGAGGTTTTCGCCGCGCACGCGGATCCGGTCACCCATCCGGTCGACGAAGTAATACTGTCCATCCTCACCCTGCAAAACCGCATCTCCGGTATGGAACCAAAGATTGCGGAAAGCCGATACGGTGGCCTCGGCCTTGCCCAGATAGCCGTGCATCAGGATGCCGGGCACCCGGGGACGCAGGGCCAGTTGGCCGACGACCTCCGGCGGACAGACCATGTCGTTCTCATCGCGAACCGAGACTTCGACGAACTGCATTGGCTTGCCCATCAGTCCCTTTCGGTTGACCCCGGCACCCGGTTGCAAGAGCATGTCGTGCCGTTGGCAGATCTCACGGATCTGGACGTGCGAGTAGCCACGGTAGAGCTCGGCGGGCGTACCATCACCCTCGGCTGTTTCTTCCATGACCGTCCAAAACGATGCGCCGCTTTCCGTCTGGCCAAAGCCCGAGCTTACGAAGTCGATGCCGAAGCGGGTCGCGAACTCATGGTGCTGCAGCGACAGCGGCTGCATGTGCACCTTGTTCAGAGAGTTCCGACGGTCGTCGTCCCGCGCGGGCTTCTTGGTTAGCCACGGGATCATCACATCCAGCAGAATGGCTGTTGTGGCGCCCCGCTGCTCAATGCGGCCCCAGAACTCATCCGGGCTGAAGCGGTTCCAGGCCGCGACTTCGCAGCCCACCCAAGCCGCGCGGCAGACATTGGCGATGGCGCCGCCGACATGGTACATGGGCAGATCGTTGTAGATGACATCGTCGCGCGTGACCATCGAACTCAGGCCGAAAATGTAGCTGACCATCCAGCGATGAGGCTGCAGCACACCCTTTGCCGGGCCTGTGGTTCCCGAGGTGTAGATCAGGTTGGCCGGATCGTCGAAAACGAGCGAGACACCCGGTGCCGCGCAATCCTGTGTCAGGTCGTCCCAGCCGATCACCGGGAAAAGGGCGTGCGGTTCGGGCGGTTCGGGCAGGTAGTCATGCGCGCCTTCCAGCGCGTTGTAGACTGCGACCGAAGGCTTCTCCTCAAGCGTCTCGGCGACCTCGTTCACCACTGGAAGTAGGTGGCCATCGGTAATCACCAGCTTCGGTTTGGTATCGTTCAGCTGATAGGACAGCAGCCGCCCTGTGAAGGCGAAGTTGATCGGGCAATAGACCGCGCCGGCCTTCCAGATACCGAACATCACCAGCGTGCTGACCAGCACGTTCTTGCTGAGGACGCTGACGCGGTCGCCTTTGTGGATGCCCAGTCGGACAAGGTTGCCGGCGATCGCATCCGAGCGGCGCGCGAAGTCGGCATAGCTGATCGCCATGTCGTCTTCGCCGTAGTAGATAAAGGTCTTTTCGCCGGAAACCTCCGCCCAATGGTCGAGGCGCTCGAACATGAAATCGCCTTGAGCAGTCAGCGCCTCGGTCAGCTTGACTTCAAGTGACGTATCGCGGTTCATTTCATCCTCCCTGAAATATGTCCTTCGATGTTCGGTCAGGGGCGCGGGCCGAAGGCGGGGCGTCCCAGTTGTTCGGGTAGGATCGCGTAGGCGTCCCGCACCCAGTCGCACAGGAGCGCCCGGCTTTCGCGCGGGTCGATCAGGTCCTGGATGCCGAACTTCTCCGCGGTCCGGAATGGCGAGCCGATCTGTTCGAGTTCGCGCGACAGGCGCGCGATTTCGGCGTCACGATCCTGGGTCCGGCTCAGTTCGGTGCGGAACGCGGCCTCAATGCCGCCCTGCTTGGGAAGCGAGCCCCAGGTGCCCGACGGCCAAGACCAGCTGCGCGAGGCCCGGTGACGGTTCACCGCGCCGGCGCCGCCTACACCGAAGACCCGGCGCAGGATCAGTTCGGCCTGCGGGATCCGCGACTGGTAGACGGCGCTGATGGCGCGGGCGCCATAGCGGATCGTGCCGCGCCGCTCGGCCTCAAGCCCGATGGACATGCCGGCCTGATCGGTCAGGCTGACGATGGGCAGATGGAAGGTTTCGCACAGATCCACCAGCCGCGTCATCGCCTGCGCGGCCTCGACCGTCAACGCGGCGCCGCGCATCGGGTCGGTCGAGATGACGCCAACGGGGTGGCCGTCCAGGCGCGCCAGATAGGTGACGACCGAACTGCCGTAATCGGCATAGAGGAAGATTGAGCCTGCGTCGAAGATCGCGTCAAGGATCGGCTGAACATCGTAGGGTTGCCGCAGGTTCCGCGGGATCGCCGAGAGCAGGGCGTCGCCGTCGTGCGGCACCGATGCGCGGGCCTCCCCCACGGGGGGTAGTTGAAACACGTTCTGCGGCAGGTAGGACAGGAAGCGGCGCGTCACATCGATCGCCTCGGCCTCGCTGCCGACGATGCGTTCGATCATGCCGTTCGTGCGATGCACCTCGGTGCCGCCGAGTTCTTCCTTGGTCAGATCCTCATTGGTGGCGCCCAGAACGATCGGCGGGCCCGCGGTAAACACCTGACCCGTGCCGTCGACCATCACGGCGAGGTGGGACATGACCAGCCGCGCGGCCCCGAGCCCGACCGTTGGCCCAAGGCAGGCCGAGACGACCGGCACCAGTGACATCAAGTCGACCACCGCGTCCCAGCCCGGATTGACCGGCAGGTAGTGATAGCCCAACTCCTGCGCGATCTTCACGCTGCCGCCGCCGCTGGCCCCGTCAAGTAGCCGCACCATGGGAAGGCGCATCTCGCGCGCATAGTTTTCCGCGAAGATCTGCTTGGCGTGGATCGCGGCGTCGCCGGAACCCGCGCGGATGGTGAAATCATCCGAGCCGATAACAAGCTTGCGCCCGCCCACACGCGCCGTACCCGCCACGAAATTCGCAGGCAGGATATCGATGAGATTGCCGTCTTCGTCGTATTGGCCAAAGCCGGTCAGGGTACCGATTTCAGAGAAGGTTCCTGCATCCACAAGCTCTTCGATCCGCTCGCGCGCGGTCAGCTTGCCTTGCTGCTTCTGGCGTTCAACTTTCGCGGCACCACCCATCCGCTTCGCAAGCGCGCGGCGGCGGTGGATTTCGTCGACCTCCTCCTGCCAGCCGGGCTCAGGTTCCACAACATCGCGCGGGGCGCTTGCAGAGACGCCCCCAGCATCGGCCGGACGCATGCCGCACAGAAGATCACCCTTGTTGACCGAGTCGCCAACCGACACCGCGAGGGTCTCGACAAGGCAGGTTTCGGGTGCCCGGATCAGATGCTCCATCTTCATCGCTTCGAGGATCATGATCGGGTCGCCCGCGGCAACCACTGCACCCTGCTCGGTCAGAAGCGACATGACAGTGCCTGACATGGGGGCCGCCAATGCAGTTTCACCTTCGCCCAGCTCGAATCTGGCTTTGCGCTGGGTGTCGGAGGCCAACACGCCGCCAGGGAGGGAGGGGGTCTGCCAGTTGGCCGCCTCGGCCAGCAGTTCGGGCAGATGAAGGCCAATCAGTGACGTATTGAACTCACCTGACAGAAAGGCCGGGTGGCGGAGGATGCCTTTCAGAAGGGGCTGGTTCGTGTCCACGCCCCCTATGCCGAATTCCCGCAACGCGGCGGCCGTGTTGACCGCCGCGCGCCCGAAGGTCCGACCGCGTCCGATGACCTTGGCCAAAAGCGAGTCGTAACGCAGACTGGTGCGGTAGCCGGGATAGCCATAGCCGTCGACCCGCACGTTCGGTCCGCCAGGCGGCGTGTAGTTGGTGAGGACACCGGCCTGAGGAATCGGCGCGCCATCAGCGCCGAGCGTTTCCAGATTGACGCGCGCCTGAATGGCAAAGCCGTGTGGGGCAGGGGGCTGATCAAGGCCCAGATCGGTCAGCGTGTCACCCATGGCGATCCGAAGCTGGCTTTGAACCAGGTCGACGCCCGTGATCTCTTCGGTGATGGTGTGCTCGACCTGTAGGCGCGGATTGGCCTCCATGAACCAGAAGTCTTCACCGGAGACGAGAAACTCGATCGTGCAAAGGCCGCGATACCGGACATGCTGCGCAAGGGCGACCGCGGCAGACAACATGCGCTCGCGCAGGGGGGGCGAGAGATGCGGCGCCGGAGCAATCTCGATGACCTTTTGATGGCGCCGCTGAACGGAACAGTCCCGTTCCCAGAGGTGGCACACCGCCCCGGTGCCGTCGCCGATCACCTGCACTTCGATATGGCGGGCATCGGTCAGCAGCTTCTCTACATAGAGGTCGTTGAGACCAAAGGCCTGCATCGCTTCCGAACGGCAGCTTTCGTAGGCCGTGTTCAGCTCCGCGACGGTCCGCACCGCCCGCATCCCGCGTCCGCCGCCGCCCGCCATTGCCTTCAGCATGACGGCGCCATGCGTTTCCGCGAAGGCCCGCGCATCGGCGAGGCTTGTTGGTTCCGACGTGCCGGGCATGACCGGCACGTCGACGGCCCCGGCCAGAACGCGCGCCGTGATCTTGTCGCCGAACTGGTCCAGCACGTCGGCCGTAGGACCGACGAAAATCAACCCGTCATCGGTGCAGCGGCGGGCGAATTCCGCGTTCTCGCTGAGGAAACCGTAGCCCGGATGGACAAGGGTGCAACCGCCGCGCCGGGCGACCTCGAGAACTGCCTCCTGGTCAAGATAGGCGGCCGGTCCGCTGCGGGGCAGCGTGTGGCATTCGTCCATGTAGGAGGTGTGCAGGGATGCGGCATCGTCTTCCGCGCAAATACCGACCGACCGCAACCCGAGCTCGCGCGTGGCGCGGGCAATGCGGATGGCGACTTCCCCGCGATTTGCAATCAAGAGAATGCCCAATGTGACCTCCGTACCTATGTCTTCGCGGCAGGCCGGCTGCCCTTGGGCGTCGCACTCGGTTGCACTTCAGTCGGCGCGGCGCGCACGCCGCGCATGATGAAGCCGATCAGGACGGCGATGACCTCGTCCTTGTCGAGCCGTCCGCCGGGCCGGAACCAGGTGGCCGGCGACTGGGCGGCGCGGATCATCGTGTAGGCTAAAGCAAGGGGATCGACCGGCGCGATTTCGCCCGTGGCGATTCCTTCTTCGATTAGCGCCGCGAGCCGCCGTTCATAGGCGCGCTCGGGTTCGCGGATCTTCGCCAGATGTACGTCCTCAAGCCGGATCGTTCCCGGCGTCAGGATCATGTGGCGCGTCGTCTCATCGAAGCTCTTCTCGATCTGGTTGCGCATTTCGGCCTCCAGCCGGTCGAGAACCGGCCCTGGCCTGTCGCATATCTCTTGTAGACGCTGACCCGCCCCTATCGTCTCTCTCCGCCGCGTCGCGACGATCAGGTCCTGCTTGCTCTTGAACTGGTAATAGAGAATGCCCTTGCTGACGCCCATCTCGGCCGCGATGTCGTTCATCGTGGCGGCTTCATATCCCTTGCGGGCAAATACCCTGCTGGCCGCGATCAAAATCTCCTGCCGCTGGGTTTCGCGCTGCTCCGGGTCGCGTACGACGCTGCCGCGCAAACCGATCTCGGGTGATCCCCGACCTGTCTGACCTGCCGCCCGGACGTTGCGGCGGGCCGATTCGGCTTCGGCCTGGGGAGAGCCCGCAGGGGTGGTCTCAGTTGAAACGCCCTTGGCGTGCTTTCTGGATGCCGGCATCAAACTTCCCTCACCTTTGGTTCAAACGCAGCACGCAACGTCTTCAGTCGGGTCCCGGTCGCGCGCCAACAAGGCCACCGGTCGCTCCCGTCGACGCTTTTGACTTGTTGGTTTATACCGATGAGTATATACCCATTGGTATCGAGTCAAGTTATATCGATGATCGCCACGGGACACGGATGCCCGCAGCTGCGCGTGAGAGAGCCGCGCCGAAAAACGAGACGCACATGTCGCAGATTGTTGACCGGCGGGATCTGGACTTTGTTCTGTTCGAGATGCTCGAGGCCGACCGGCTTGCGGGGCGGAGCCGGTTTTCGGGCTACGAACGCACCGCGATCACCCAGATTCTCGACACGGCCCAAGCGCTCGCAGAGGAGAAGTTTCTGCCCTGCGCGGCCGAGGTCGATTCCAATGAGCCGCGCTTCGTGGACGGGCGCGTGGAACAGCCCGCCGCCACCGGCGCCGCCCTGAGCGCCTGGGCCGAAGCGGGGTTCTTCGCCCTCACCTTCGATGAAGAGGCCGGCGGCCTCAAGCGCCCGCGATCGTTTATTCCGCCGCGACAGGAATGGCGGTGGCTGCGAACACGCCGGTGTCGAACTACGCCTTCCTGACCGTCGCGGCGGCAAACCTGCTGGACGCGTTCGGCTCTGAGGAGCTGAAGGCACGCTTCCTGCCGCCGATGATGGAGGGCCGCTGGTTCGGCACCATGTGCCTGTCCGAACTGCAAGCGGACTCGTCTCTCGGCGACATCCGCACGACGGCCATACCGAAAGGTGACGGAACCTGGTCACTGACGGGCAACAAGATGTGGATCTCGGGCGGGGATCAGGCGATCACGGACAACATCGTTCACATGATGCTGGCGCGGATTCCCGATGCGCCGGCCGGTTCCAAAGGGATATCGCTGTTCCGGGTCCCCAAGATGCTGACCGATGCCGAGGGCGGCGTCACGGCCTCGAACAACGTCGCGCTTGCCGGGCTGAACCACAAGATGGGGCAGCGCGGCACGACCAACTGTCTGCTGAATTTCGGCGAAACTGGCGAAACGCTTGGCTGGATGATCGGTGAACCGAACCGCGGACGGGCCTACATGTTCCAGATGATGAACGAGGCCCGGATCGGGGTCGGCCATGCCGCAACCATGGCCGGTCTGGCGGGATATCTGCACTCAGTCGAATACGCGCGCACGCGGCCGCAGGGGCGCCGGCTGGGCGCGTCCGATCCGGCGGCGCCCCAGGTTCCGATCATCGAGCACACCGATGTACGCCGTATGCTCCTGGCACAGAAGGCCGCCGTCGAAGGGTCACAGGCGCTTTGCATGTTCTGCGCCAAACTGGTCGACGACATCGCCTCCGCGGCCGACCCGACCGAACGCGATCATACGGAAGAGCTTCTGGGCCTGCTGACGCCTGTGGTGAAATCCTGGCCGTCGGAACATTGCCTGGAAGCGAACAAGTGGGCGATCCAGATTCTCGGCGGATCCGGATATACGAGGGACTACCCGCTGGAGCGCCTATACCGGGACAACCGGCTCAACCACATCCACGATGGTACCTTCGGCATTCAGGGGCTGGACCTGGTCGGACGGAAGATCCGCGCCGACGGCGCCCGGACGCTGTGGGCGCTGACCGCCCGTATCCGGCAGGCCGTGACGGACGCACGCCGCTACGACGCATTGACGAGTTCCTGCGACCGCCTCGATGCGGCGCTGGCCACGCTTGACCGGGCCGTCTCAGCCCTTCTCGGCTGCGCCGATCCCGAGCGGTAGATGGCGAATGCGACGGTATTCCTCGATGCGTTCGGGCATGTCGTGATCGGCTGGATCTGGCTGTGGCAAGCCACACTTGCAGAAGCGAAACTTGCCGATCCGCACCTGAGCGCGACTGAGAAACGCTTCTATCTCGGCAAACGGCAGACCTGCCGCTACTTCTGCCTGCACGAACTGCCCCCCGCCGTCACCTGCCTTGCGCTGTGCGAAACCCTCAATTCCGTGGCGCTGAACTGTGGGGCCGACATCTTTAGCGAGTAAGTTCTGATTTGTGTTGCGTTTGCCGGATTCCACAAATCATGAGTAAGATCGAGCATCATGAGATTCGTTCTTGTACCCAACACCGCGGAAGATTTCTGTAGTCGCCTGTCGACTCTTGGCGATCAATCGAAAGCCGTGCGGTACTGGGTGACGAATCTACCGGTCGGGCATGCACGATATTTGCTGGACCTGGCAGCCAAAGACAAACAGAACGACGATCGCTATTACTCGGCGCTAGTGAAGAGCTTCCCGGGCATCGAAGCAGAAGATTTACGCCGCTCTCTGAGTCGGCGTGCCCGTTTCGACAGAGCCTTAATCATGGTCTTATTTTGTACAGCGGCGATACTGATAGCAAGCGCGCTCTATTTGGCACTGAAATAGATTCCCTTGATGACCCGCCACGGCACCGTAAAGTTCACTGACCAAGCCCGATACTGCGGCTGATTGCGATGTTCAGGGGCAGTGTCCCAGGGTGTTCTCTAGGGTCAGGACCCATTGATCTGCTTGAAGCTGCCGCCGCCGGGTGATTCAAGGCTCCAGACTGACGGGGTTGATGATGAGCAATCTTTTCTGGCTGACGGACGAGCAGATG
>NZ_JAPDOG010000023.1 GCF_026013545.1 Defluviimonas salinarum
CGGATCCCCGCCGAGGTCTCCTGGATCACCTTGATGATCTCGGCCGCCGAGGCCATCTCGGCCTCCATGATCTGGCGCACCCGGCCGAGGATCTTGCGGATCCCGAACATCGCCGCCGGGCCGAAGATCAGCGAGAAGAGCGACAGCGCCGGCTGCTGGTAGAACATCACCGCGACGAGGCCGAGCAGCGACAGCAGATCGCGCACGAAGGACATCACGATCGTGTCGATGACCCGCCGCGCCGATTCCGCCGAGAGCGTCATCCGCATCAGCAGGTCCGACGAGGCGCGGTCGTTGAAGAAGGCGACGCCGTGCTGGAGGATGCGGTCGTAGAGCTTGCGCTGCTGGGCCGCGACGATGCTGTTGCCGGCGCGGCTGAGCGAGACCACCTGGAGATAGGTCGCGAGCCCCTTGACCGCGAAGATCAGCGCCACCGAGGCGGCGACCGCAAAGACCTGGGCGCGGTCGCCCGAGGTCATCATCGAATCGATGATGTCGCGCATGATCCAGGCGGTGAGCGCCGTCGTCACCGCGATCACCACCATCGCCGCGATCGCGGTGCCGTAGTTGAAGACCTGCAGCCGCATGTTCTCGCGCAGGAGCCGCCACAGCATCCTGTCGGACAACCTTGCAAGCAGTTTGCGGAACATGCGGATAGGCTCTTCTGCGGCGCGGGCTCCGGCCTAGCTAGGCGCGAAAGCCAAGCGTGTAAAGGCCGCCGGCGCCACCGGGGCGCCTGACCGCCGCGATCGGACCGGCGCGGGCGCTCACGAAGTGGCGCCCGCGTCGTGCGTCAGCCCGGCTGCTTGGTGAAGCGCAGATAGGGCAGTACGGCCCTGAATTCGCCGAACTTCTTCTTCGCCGCCTCGTCGTCGACCGCGAGCGGGATGATCACGTCGCCGCCGGGGGTCCAGTCGGCCGGCATCGACACGCCCGCGCGTGCGGAGGTCTGGAGCGCGTCGAGCGCGCGCAGCACCTCGGCGAAGTTCCTGCCAACCGTCATCGGATAGGTCATCGACAGTTTCAGCTTCTTGTCGGGGCCGATGATATAGACCGCGCGCACGGTCTCGGTGTCGGCGGGGCTGGGCTTTTCGGGCAGGTAGTATTCGTGCGGCAGCATGTCGAAGGCTTTAGAAACATGCAGCCCGGCGTCGGCGATGATCGGGAAATAGGGGGCGACGCCGCCCGCTTTTTCGATGTCGCGCTTCCAGCGCTTGTGCTCCTCGACGCCGTCGACCGATATGCCGATGACCTTGGTGTTGCGCTTGCTCCATTCGTCGGCGAGCCGCGCCACGGCGCCGAACTCGGTCGTGCAGACCGGCGTGAAGTCCTTCGGGTGCGAGAAGAGAATCGCCCAGTTGTCGCCGATCCACTCGTGGAAACGGATCACGCCTTGATCGGTCTGGGCGGTGAAGTCGGGAACGGTATCGTTGAGGCGAAGAGCCATTGTGCTTCCTTTCGATAGGAATTGATCGGTCGGCGTCATGCCCGTTCCGCAGTCTGCGCCGCCACCGGCGGTCGTCAGCTGGCGTGCGGCCAGATAGAACCGCCCGCCGCGTGATTCTCCTCGGGAGCGTACCGGCCGCCTTGATCTATGTCACGAGCCGCGTGGCCGGAAGTCACCCGACCACGCGCGCCGGCCCGGCGAACCCCGGCGGCGTTCCGATGTCCAGCCCTGTCCGCCCGCTTTGGAACGCTCCGTCGCGGGGTGAGTTTCTCAATCGAAACTGGCTATTGGACCCGCCGGGGTACGCCGGGACAGGGTGCCCCCTTGCCTTTTTCAAAAATTTGATCAAATTATACGCCAACGCTTGTGGGCCGCTTGCGGGCCTGACAATGTGCCGCCGCCATCTGACGAGGTTTGCCATGATCGAGAAACGCGACTTCTACATCGACGGGCGCTGGGTCGCCCCGCTTGCCCCCCGCGACTGCGAAGTGATCGACCCTTCGACCGAGGAGCCCTGCGCGGTGATCTCGCTCGGCTCAGAAGCCGATGCCGACAGGGCCGTCGCCGCCGCCAAGGCCGCGTTCCCGGCCTGGGCCGCGACCCCGCCGGCCGAGCGCCGCGCCGTCGTGGTGCGGATCCTCGAACAGTACGAGAAGCGCAAGGAGGAACTGGCCGAGGCGATCTCCTGCGAGATGGGTGCGCCGATCGACATGGCGCGCGACAGCCAGGCGCCCTGCCTGCCGTGGCATCTGAAGAACTTCCTCCGCGCCTTCGACGAGATCGAGTGGGTGAAACCGCTCGGCCCGCATGCGCCCAATGACCGGATCGCGCTGGAGCCGATCGGCGTCGTCGGGCTCATCACGCCGTGGAACTGGCCGATGAACCAGATCGCGCTGAAGGCGATTCCGGCGCTTCTGGCGGGCTGCACCTGTGTGCTGAAGCCCTCCGAGGAGAGCCCGCTCAACGCGATGCTCTTCGCCGAGTTCTGCCATGACGCGGGCGTGCCGCCGGGCGTCTTCAACCTCGTCAACGGCGACGGGATGGGGGTTGGCACCCGGCTCTCGACCCATCCGGATGTCGAGATGATCTCCTTCACCGGCTCGACGCGCGCGGGCATCGCGATTTCCAAGGCGGCGGCCGAGACGCTGAAGCGGGTGACGCTGGAACTCGGCGGCAAGGGCGCCAACGTGATCTTCGCCGATGCCGACGAGAAGGCGGTGAAGCGCGGCGTGCTGCACCTGATGCAGAACTCGGGCCAGAGCTGCAACGCGCCCTCCCGGATGCTGGTCGAGCGCTCGGTCTACGACCGGGCTGTTGAGACGGCGGCGGAGGTCGCGGCCTCGGTCAAGGTCGGCCCGGCCTCCGAACCCGGCCGCCATATCGGCCCGGTGGTGAACAAGCGTCAGTGGGAGCAGATCCAGGGCTTCATCCAGAAGGGCATCGACGAGGGCGCGCGACTCATCGCCGGCGGGCTCGGCCTGCCGGAGGGGATGAACAAGGGCTTCTATGTCCGCCCGACGGTCTTTGCCGATGTGGCACCCGGCATGACCATCGAGCGTGAGGAGATCTTCGGGCCGGTGCTGTCGATCATTCCCTTCGAGGACGAGGCCGAGGCGGTCCGGATCGCCAATGACACGCCCTACGGACTCACGAACTACGTCCAGACCCAGGACGGAGCGCGGCGCAACCGCATGGCGCTCGCGCTCAAGTCCGGCATGGTCGAGATGAACGGCCAGAGCCGTGGTGCCGGCTCGCCCTTCGGCGGGGTGAAAGCGTCGGGACGGGCGCGCGAAGGCGGGCATTGGGGGATCGAGGAGTTCCTCGAGGTCAAGGCGATCTCGGGCTGGGCTGCCGATCTCGCAGCCGAATAAGAGCCAAGCGCGGTCCGGCCGGGGCATCGAGCCCCGCCCGGACCGGTCCGGCGGGGCCGGACGGCACCGACCCAATGTCGATGCAAAACGACATTTCGCCCCTTCGGAATGTCGCCATGGCTACTTTCCCCGGCGGCTGCGCTGCCCGTAAAATCGGGCCCGGAATGCGCAACCGCCGAGGAGAGAGAAATGGCTGGCGAGGACACAACGGCAAAGGCGCGGCACGGTGGGCGCGAGGCGCGGCGGCGCGAGCGGTCGCACAAGGCGACGGGGCCCGGGCGGCCCTATATTGTGCGGAACATTCCGACCTATGACGTCCTGTCGGAAGAGAACCTCCTGAAGATCGAGGCCGCAGCCGACCGCATCCTCGCCGAGACCGGGATCGAGTTCCGCGACGACGACGCTGTCCTGGGCTACTGGAAGGCGGCCGGCGCCAAGGTCGACGGCACGCTGGTGAAGTTCGAGCCCGGCATGCTGCGCGAGATCCTGAAGACCGCGCCGGCCGAGTTCACGCAACACGCCCGCAACCCCGCCAATTCGGTGCAGATCGGCGGCCGGAACGTGGTCTTCGCGCCCTCCTATGGCTGTCCGTTCGTGATGGATCTCGACCGCGGCCGCCGCTTCGGCACGCTCCAGGACTTCCAGAACTTCATCAAGCTCGCGCAGTCCTCGCCGTGGTTCCACCATTCCGGCGGCACGATCTGCGAGCCGACCGACGTTCCGGTGAACAAGCGTCACCTCGACATGGTCTACGCCCATATCCGCTATTCCGACCGCCCGTTCCTCGGTTCGATCACCGCCGAGGAGCGCAGCGAGGATTCGATCGACATGGCGCGGATCGTCTTCGGCGAGGAGTTCGTCGACCAAAACTGCGTCATCATGGGCAACGTCAACGTCAACTCGCCGCTGGTCTGGGACGGGACGATGACCAAGTCGCTTCGGGCCTATGCCCGCGCAGGCCAGGGCTCGGTCATCGTGCCCTTCATCCTCGGCGGCGCGATGGGGCCGGTCACGAATGCCGGCGCCATCGCCCAGGCTTTGGCCGAGACCATGGCGGGCTGCGCGATCACCCAGCTCGAACGCAAGGGCGCCCCGGTGATCTTCGGCAACTTCCTGTCCTCGATGTCCTTGCGTTCCGGCTCGCCGACCTTCGGCACGCCGGAGCCAGCGATCGGCTCGATGGTGATCGGTCAATTGGCGCGGCGTCTGAACCTGCCCCTGCGCTGCTCGGGCAACTTCACGACCTCGAAGGTGCCCGACGCCCAGGCGATGACCGAAAGCGTGATGTCGATGCTGGCCGCGATCCATTGCGGGGCGAACTTCATCCTGCATTCGGCGGGCTTCCTCGACGGGCTCCTGTCGATGTCCTACGAGAAGTTCATGCTCGACGCCGACCTCTGCGGCGCGCTGCACAGCTACCTCGACGGGGTGAAGATCGACGACAACCAGCTCGCCGTCGACGCCTTCGCCGAGGTCGGTCCGGGCAACCACTTCTTCGGCTGCGCGCACACGATGGCGAATTACGAGACCGCCTTCTGGGACAGCGAGACCGCCGACAACGAGCCCTTCGAGAAATGGGAGGCGAACGGTTCGACCGATGCCGCGACCCGCGCCAACCGTCTCTGGAAGGAGAAGCTGCGCGAGTATCAGGCGCCGCATCTCGACGAGGGCATCGACGAGGCGCTGAAGGACTACATCGCCAAGAAGAAGGCCTCGATGCCGGACGCATGGTACTGAGACCGCAACCTCGCGAAGCAAGAGAATACCCATGGAAACTCACGCCCGTGTTGTCATCATCGGCGGCGGCGTCGTCGGCTGCTCGATCCTCTTCCACCTCGCCAAGTTCGGCTGGAAGGACGTCATCCTTCTCGAACGCGACGAGCTGACCTCCGGGTCGAGCTGGCACGCGGCCGGCCAGATCCACACGATCTCGTCCGACCCGAACATCAGCCGGCTTCAGGGCTACACGATCAACCTCTACAAGGAGATCGAGGAGACCTCGGGCCAGTCGGTGGGGATGCACAACACGGGCGGCTTCTACCTCGCCTCGAACGAGGTCTGGTACGACTACCTCAAGCGCGAGCGGTCGAAGGCCCGCTACATGGGCCTCGACCAGGAGTTCATCTCCGTCGAGGAGGCCGCGCGACGCCACCCGCTGATCGACCCCAAACACTACATCGCCGCCCTTTGGGACCCGCTTGACGGCGACGTCGACCCGTCGGGCGTCTGCTACGCCTATGCGAAGTCGGCCCGCGTGCACGGCGCGAAATATTACACCCATACCCCGGTGATCGAGACGCGCCAGCGCAAGGACGGGACCTGGGACGTCGTGACCGAGAAGGGCACGATCAACACCGAGCATGTCGTCAACGCGGCCGGTCTCTGGGCGCGCGAGGCGGGGCGGCTGGCTGGCGTCCACCTGCCGGTCCAGCCGATGGAGCACCACTACCTCGTTACCGAGGAGATCCCCGAGATCGCCGAGCGGATGAAGACGGGTGAGCGCCTGCCCGCAGGCATCGACTACGAGGCCAACATCTATTTCCGCCAGGAGCGGAACGGGATGCTCCTTGGCACCTACGAGCCGAAGTCGACCCCTTGGAAGGTGGGCGGCACGCCGATGGACTTCGGCCACGAGCTTCTGCTACCCGATCTAGACCGGATCGCCGACCGGCTGGAACTGGCCTTCGACCGCATCCCGGCGCTCGGCCGCGCCGGCATCAAGAACGTCGTCAACGGGCCCTTCACCTTCGGCCCCGATGGCAACCCGATGATCGGGCCGGTGCCGGGCCTGACGAACTACTGGGCGGCCGTGGGCGTCATGGCGGGCTTCTGCCAGGGCGGCGGCGTCGGCAAGTGCCTTGCCGAATGGATGATCGAGGGCGAGCCGGAGATCGACGTCTGGGCCATGGACATCGCCCGCTTCGGCGATTTCGCCACCCCCGACTGGGGCACGGTGAAGTCGTCTGAGAACTACGAGCGCCGCTTCGTGATGACCTTCCCGAACGAGACCCTGCCCAAGGGCCGGCGCCAGAAGACCACCGCGCTCTATGACCGGCTGGTCGGTCGCGGCGCGGTCATGGGCACCTCCTTCGGGCTCGAACACGCGCTCTGGTTCGCGAACGGACCCGAGGATGCGCATGAGGCGCCGACCTTCGACCGCAACCGCAGCCACGCCTATGTCGCGGCTGAAGTGAAGGCTGTGCGCGAGGCGGTCGGCATGATCGAGATCGCCAACTTCGGCAAGCACGAGGTCAAGGGGCCGGGCGCGCGCGCCTTCCTCGACCGGATGCTCGCCGGCAGGCTGCCGAAACCGGGGCGTGTCGCGCTTTCGCCGGTGCTGACCCACAAGGGCAAGCTTTACGGCGACCTCACCGTCACCTGCCTCGCCGAGGATCACTTCGTGCTGCTCGGCTCGGGTGCTGCGCAGGAGATGCACCGGCGCTGGTTCACCCGCCACCTGCCGGATGAGGGCGTCGCCTACGCCAACATCACCGACAGCCTGCACGGTGTCGCCATCGCCGGGCCGAATGCCCGGAAGCTCCTCGAGCGTGTTACCCGCGACGACGTTTCCGCTAATGCGCTGAAGTTCCGCGATGTCCGCAAGACCTTCGTCGGCGGCGTGCCGGCGATTCTGATGCGGCTCTCCTTCTCGGGCGAGCTCGGCTACGAGATCTATGTGGCGCCCCAGTACCAGATGCGGCTCTGGGAGGCGCTGGAGGAGGCGGGCGATGATCTGGGGCTGAAGCCCTACGGCGCGCGGGCGCTGATGAGCCTGCGGCTGGAAAAGGGCTGGGGAGTCTGGACGATGGACTTCCGCCCCGACTACACGGCGGCGGAAAGCGGGCTCGACGCCTTCATCGACTGGAAGAAGGACTTCATCGGCAAGGCGGCGGCCGAGGCCGAGGCGAAGCGCGGCCCGAAGGCCAGGCTCGTCACCATGGTCATCAAGACCGACCGCGATGTGGTTGGCGACGAGGCGATTCTGCAAGACGGCGCCTGTATCGGCCATGTGACCTCGGGCGGTTATGCCCATCATGTGGGCCGCTCGGTGGCGCTCGGCTATGTGCCACCCGCGGCGGCCGCCGACGGCACCGCGCTTCAGGTCGAGATCAACGGTACCTTCTGCGCCGCCAAGGTCGTGGCCGAGCCGGTCTACGACGCGGCCGGCGAGCGCATAAGGGGCTGACCATGACCACCGCCCATCCCCGCCTCATGTCCCCGATCGAGCTTCGGGGACATACGCTCCGCAACCGCATCGTCTTCGGTGCCCATACCGCGAACATGAGCGTCGAGGGCCTGCCCGGAGAGCGGTTCGGCGCCTATCTCCTTGAACGCGCGCTGGGCGGCGCGGCGATGATCGTCGCCGAGCCGATGCCGGTGCACCGCACCGGCGTCCTCACGCGAGGCAACTTCCGCCACGGCACCGACGATGTGATCCCGCATTTCCGCAAAGTGACCGAGCCGGTGAAGGAGGCGGGCGCCGTCCTCCTCCAGCAGCTCTACCATGTCGGCTCGCACGGTGATTCCGACCTAAGCTTTTCGCCCCACTGGGGGCCGTCCGGGGGGCCGAGCTATCACGACTCGGACGGCTCGCACGCGATGACCGAGGCCGAGATCGAGGAGCTGATCGAGGCCCATATCGCCGCCGCCGTGCGCTGCCAGAATGGCGGTTTCCAAGGCGTTGAGGTCTGGGGCGCCTATCACTCGCTCCTCGACCAGTTCTGGACGCCGTGGTCGAACAAGCGGACCGACAAGTGGGGCGGGAGCCTCGAGAACCGCACCCGCATGTCGCGCACGATCATCGAGGGCATTCGAAAGCGGTGCGGCGAGGATTTCATCATCGGCCTCGCGATCAGCACATCCGACGCCTACGACGTGACGCTTCAGGGCGAGGCTTTGGCCGAGGTCGTGGCGGCGCATGACGCTACGGGGCATATCGACTATGTCACCTGCGGTCACGGCGGCTATCTCGACTTCCAGCGGCTGATGCCGACCTTCCTTTACGGCGAGAAGCTGACGGCCCCCTTCACCGAGGAGCTGAAGAAGATCGTCAAGCACGCCAAGGTCACCTCCGAGGCGCATATCCGCACGCCCGAGAATGCCGAGGCGGTGATCGCCTCCGGTCAGGCCGACATGGTCTCGATCGTGCGCGGCCAGATCGCCGACCCGCATCTGGCGCGCAAGACCTCCGAGGGCCGGGCCGAGGACGTGCGCGGCTGCATCTCCTGCAACCAGATGTGCTGGGGCAGGCGCTCGCGCGACTACTGGATCTCCTGCCTGATCAACCCCTCGGCGGGGCGCGAGTTCGAATGGGGCGGCGACCGTTTCACGCCCTCCGAGACGCCCCGCCGCGTGGTCGTCGTCGGCGCCGGCCCGGCCGGGCTGGAGGCGGCGCGTGTCGCCGCCGAACGCGGGCACAGGGTCGACATCTTCGAGGCGCAGGCCCGCATCGGCGGTCAGTTCCGGCTTGCCGGCGAGCAACCGCGCCGGGCGCAGATCCTTGAGCTGATGGACTGGTACGAACGCCAGCTCGAGAAGCTGCAGGTCCGGCTCCACTTGAACAGCTACGCAGAAGCCGAGGACATCCGCGCGCTGAACCCCGATGCCGTGGTGCTGGCGACCGGCTCGCTGCCGGACGAGGATGGCTTCCAGAGGTGGATGCCGGGCGACGACCGGCTTCCCGGCATTGACAAGGGTAATATCTACGCTCCCGAGGACGTCATGCGCCGCGAGGCGAAGCTCGGGGATCACGTCATCCTCTATGACGAGGGCGGCAACTGGCGCGGCCTCGGCACCGCCTGGGCGATGGCCGAGCGGGGGCTGAAGGTGACGATCGTCACGCCGGAGCCCTTCATCGGCAAGGAACTGGCGCGCACCTCGTCGGACATTCCGCTCCGCCCGAGGCTGGCGCAGCTCGGCGTGACCTTCCTGACCGAACACCTGATCGCCGAATGGCATGGCAACGGGGCGACAATCCGCAACATGCTCACCGGCAGCGACAGCAGGCTCGACGCCTCGGCCCTCGTCATGTCGACGACGAACCGCGCCTTTGATCCGCTGTCGGGCGACCTCGCCGGGATCGAGACCCACCTCATCGGCGACGCCGCGGCCCCCCGGCAGGCGCCCTACGCCTTCCACGAGGGCCGCAAGACCGGCCTGAGGCTGTAACCTCGGCGCCGGCGGGTAAGGATGCCCGCCGGCGCTCTGGACTTGGCCCGCGCGCTCGCCTATCTCGGGCGGATCATGGCCGAGAAATCAGACCCCAACTACAAGGTGATCGCCGAGAACCGCCGCGCTCGGTTCGACTATTTCATCGAGAGCGATCTCGAGGTCGGCATCGTGCTGACTGGATCGGAAGTGAAGTCGCTCCGCACCGGCCAGTCGAATATCGCCGACAGCTACGCCTCGGTCGAGGATGGCGAGCTCTGGCTGATCAACGGCTATATCGCGCCCTACAAACAGGCCGGCATCTTCGGCCACGAGGAACGGCGGCGGCGCAAGCTCCTGGTGTCGCGGAAGGAACTCGGGCGGCTCTGGCAGGCGGTGGGGCGCGAGGGCATGACGCTGGTGCCGCTCGTGATGTACTTCAACCACAAGGGTATCGTGAAGCTGAAGATCGGCGTCGCGAAGGGCAAGAAGGTCGCCGACAAGCGCGCGACCGAGGCCAAGCGCGACTGGAACCGGCAGAAGCAGCGGCTTCTGAAGCAGGGCTGAGCGGGCGCGGCCGAATGTGGCCTTGCGTCCGCCCTCGCGCGCCGGATAATGCAGGGCAGGCAGAGAGGGGATTTCCATGGCTGCGGACGATCCGAAGACGCTTGTTTCCACCGACTGGCTTGAGGCGCACCTGAAGGATCCGGACCTCAGGATCCTCGACGCGTCCTGGTATCTGCCGGACATGGGGCGCGACGCGAGGGCGGATTACGCCGCCGCCCATATCCCGAACGCCCGTTTCTTCGACATCGACGAGATTTCCGATCACCGCTCGCAGCTGCCGCATATGGCGCCGCCGCCGGAGAAGTTCATCTCGCGCCTCCGGGCGATGGGCGTGGGCGACGGCCACCAGGTCGTCGTCTATGACGGGGCGGGGCTCTTCTCGGCGGCGCGGGTCTGGTGGCTCTTCCGCCTGATGGGCAAGACCGATGTCGCGGTGCTCGACGGCGGCTTCCCGAAGTGGCACGCCGAGGGACGCCCCATCGAGGACATGCCGCCGGTGCTGCGCGACCGCCACATAACGGTGAGCCGCCAGGCGCATCTGGTGAAGGACGTGACCCAGGTTGCCGCCGCGGCGAAACTCCGCGACCACGAGATCATCGATGCCCGCGGCGCCCCGCGGTACCGCGGCGAGGAGGAGGAGCCGCGACCCGGTCTCAGGGCCGGGCATATCCCGAACTCGAAGAACGTGCCGTATCGCGCGGTCCTGAACGGCGATGGCACGATGCTGGCGCCCGAGGCGCTGCGCAGCGTGTTCGAGACCGCCGGCGTCGACCTATCCAAACCCGCGATCACTACCTGCGGCTCGGGTGTCACCGCTGCGGTCCTGAGCCTCGCGATGGAGCGGATGGGCAAGCGCGACCATTCGCTCTACGACGGGTCCTGGGCGGAATGGGGAATGTACGGCGACCTCAAAGTCGCCAAAGGCTGACAGGAGCATTGCCATGCTGGGCACTCTCAAACCGCAACCCGCGGACAAGATTCTGCAACTCATCGGCCAGTTCAAGGCCGATCCCCGGACCGACAAGATCGACCTCGGCGTCGGCGTCTACAAGGACCCGACCGGGCTCACGCCGGTCATGCGCGCGGTGAAAGCGGCGGAAAAGCAGCTCTGGGAGGCCGAGAAGACCAAGACCTATACCGGCCTCGCGGGCGAGCCGGAGTACAATGCGGCGATGGCGACGCTCGTCCTCGGCGATGCCGCGGCGGCCGACCGCATCTCCTCGGTCGCGACACCGGGCGGCACCGGCGCCTGCCGGCAGGCGTTCGAGCTGATCCGCATGGCGAACCCCGAGGCGAGCGTCTGGGTCTCCGACCCGACCTGGCCCAACCACCTGTCGATCCTGAAATACCTAGGGATGAAGGTGGAACCCTACCGCTATTTCGACGCCGACACTCGGGCGGTGGATTTCGAGGCGATGCTCGCGGATCTCGCCGCCGCGAAGCCCGGCGACGTCGTGCTGCTGCACGGCTGCTGTCACAACCCGACCGGGGCGAACCTCACCTTGCCCCAGTGGCAGGCGGTGGCCGAGCTTTTGGAAAAGACCGGCGCGGTGCCGATGATCGACATCGCCTACCAGGGCTTCGGCGACGGGCTCGAGGAGGACGCGGCCGGGGTGCGGCTGATCGCGTCTCGGCGCCCCGAGGTGCTGATCGCCGCCTCCTGCTCGAAGAATTTCGGGATCTACCGCGAACGCACCGGCGCGCTGATCGCGTTGTCGGAGCCGACGAACCGCGAGGTGACGCAAGGCACGCTCGCCTTCCTCAACCGGCAGAACTACTCCTTCCCGCCCGACCACGGCGCGCGGCTGGTGACGATGATCCTGACCGATCCGACGCTCCGCGCCGACTGGCAGGCGGAACTCGAGGAGGTGCGGCGCGGCATGCTCGGCCTGCGCGAGCAGCTCGCGAAGGAACTGCAGCGGCTCTCCGGCTCGGACCGTTTCGGCTTCATCGCCGAGCATCGCGGCATGTTCTCGCGCCTCGGCGCGAGCCCGGAGCAGGTGGAGCGGCTGAAGACCGAGCACGGGATCTACATGGTGGGCGATTCGCGGCTCAACATCGCCGGTCTCAACACGACGACCGTACCGATCCTTGCCCGCGCCATCCTCGACGTAGGGATCTGATCGCCGGGCGTCCGGGCGGGGCGCAGGCTCGCCGGAGCAAAAGAAAAGGCGGGGCAATGCCCCGCCTTTTGTTCTTCCCGCGCCGCGGCTCAGGCGTGGTAGGCGCTCTCGCCATGCGCCGTGAGGTCGAGCCCCCGGCGCTCGTCGTCGCCGGCGACGCGGAGCCCGATGGTCTTGTCGACGATAAGGTAGAGCACCGTCGAGGCGAGGCCGCACCAGAGGATGGTGATCGCGACCGCCTGGATCTGGATCCAGGTCTGCGCGGCGATCGCGTAGTCCTCGCCGCCGGTGCCGCCAAGGCCGGGCGCGGTGAAGATACCGGTGCCGATCGCTCCGACGATGCCGCCGATTCCGTGGATGCCGAAGACGTCGAGGCTGTCGTCATACCCGAACTTGTTCTTCACCACCGCGACGAAGAAGTAGCAGACCGCCGAGGCGATGGCGCCGAGGACGATTGCGCCGACCGGGCCGACCGTGCCGGCCGCCGGCGTCACCGCGACGAGCCCGGCAATGAGGCCCGAGGCGGCGCCGAGCAGCGAGGCCTTGCCGCGCAGTAGGGCTTCGAGCCCGGCCCAGGCGAGGATCGCACCCGCTGTCGCCGTGAAGGTGTTGATCATGGCGAGCGTCGCGCCGCCATTGGCCTCGAGGTTGGACCCTGCGTTGAAACCGAACCAGCCGACCCAGAGGATGCCGGCGCCGACAAGCGTCAGCGTCATCGAATGCGGCGCCATCATGTCGCGGCCGTAGCCGACTCGCGGCCCAATGAAGAGCGCGCCGATCAGCGCCGCCACGCCTGCGTTGATGTGGACGACGGTGCCACCGGCGAAGTCGAGCGCCCCCATGTTGAAGATCAGCCCGGCGCCGTCCCAGACCATGTGGGCGACCGGAAAGTAGACCACCGTCACCCAGAGCGCCGAGAACAGCATCACCGCCCCGAACCTGATGCGTTCGGCGAAGGCGCCGACGATCAGCGCGGGCGTGATCGCCGCGAAGGTCATCTGAAAGGCGATGAAGACATATTCCGGGATCACCACGCCGTCGGTGAAGGTCGCGGACATGCTGTCAGGCGTGACGCCGGCGAGGAAGAGCTTACCGAAGCCTCCGAAGAACGGTCCCGTACCGCCGCCGAAGGCGAAGGAGTAGCCGTAGACGACCCAGATCACCATGACCAACGCGGTGATCATCGTGCACTGCATCAGCACCGAGAGCATGTTCTTCGACCGCACCAGCCCGCCATAGAAGAGCGCGAGCCCCGGTAGGATCATGAACAGCACCAGAAGCGTCGAGACCATCATCCAGGCGACGTCGCCCTTGTCCATCACCGGCGCGACCTCGGCCGTCGCCTCCTGCGCCACCGCGGGCAGGGCGGCGAATCCGGCCGCGAGCGCGGCCCATCCAGCGAGTTTCGTCATTCCGTTCCCGCCATCCATGTGCCGACTCACAGCGCGTCCTCCCCGGTTTCCCCGGTCCGGACGCGCAAGGCGTCCTGAAGGTCGAGGACGAAGATCTTGCCGTCGCCGATCTTGTCGGTCCGCGCGATGCGGGCGATGGTTTCGACGACGTCATCGGCCAGCGCCGCGCTGACCGCGACCTCGATCTTCACTTTGGGCACGAAGTTCACCGCGTATTCGGCACCGCGATAGATCTCGGTATGGCCGGACTGCGTTCCGAAGCCCTTGATTTCACTCACCATCATGCCCCGGACGCCGACCGCGGTCAGCGCCTCGCGCACCTCGTCGAGCTTGTAGGGCTTGATTGCCGCTATGATGTATTTCACGTCCCGTTCCTCGCAAAACCAGCCCCCAGAGCGGGCCTCGGGGATGAGCCAAGACGCTGCGGTGCAGCATTTCAAGAAATGCAGCGGCGATGAGAGGGGCAAATCCGGGGATACGCACATCTTTCGCACGTTTTCCGCCGATTGCCTGTTTTTTAGGCGGTTGACGAAGCGAAACGTGAACGCGGACGGCTCCACATTCCCGGCGCGTGCCTGTATGGTCCCGGCCTGACAAAGAGGCATCGGGTTCGAGATCAATGAGCAGATCGGGCGGCAAGAAACCCCCCATGGTCGCCGAGAGGCGCTATTCGCAGAGCGCTGCGCCAAAATCGAAACCGGCGCAAAAGAAGACGCGCAAGCCGAAGGCGTCGAGACCGCGCCGGGCGGCGAGTGGATCAAGCTGGCCGGTAAGGCTGGTGACTGGGCTCGCCGGGCTGATCTGGCGCGTGGTCTGGGGCATCGGCTGGCGCGTCGGCGCGGTGGTCGCGATTCTCGTCGGCCTCGCGACGCTCTATTTCTATGCGCAACTGCCGCCGCTCGAACAGCTGATCGACGCCCGTACGCGCGGCTCGGTCACGATGCTCGACCGCGACGGCAAGGTCTTCGCCTGGCGCGGCGAGACCTTCGGCGGCACGATCACCGCCGACACGGTGTCGCCGCATCTGAAGAACGCGATCGTTGCGACCGAGGACAAGCGGTTCTACCGCCATCTCGGTGTCAGCCCGCGCGGCATCGCCAGCGCGATCCGCATCAACCTCGCCGAGGGGCGGGGGCCGCTCGAAGGCAACGGCGGCTCGACGATCACCCAGCAGGTCGCGAAGCTCCTCTGCCTCGGTGTCGCCTATGACCCGGCGACCTGGAAGTCCGAGGCCGATTACGAGGCCGACTGCCGCCGCGGCAGCCTCGTGCGCAAGATCAAGGAAGTCCCGTACTCCCTCGCGCTCGAGGCCAAGTACGGCAAGGACGACGTCCTCACGCTCTACATCAACCGCGCCTATCTCGGCGCCGGCGCGCGCGGCTTCGAGGCGGCGAGCCAGCGGTATTTCGGCAAGTCCGCGAACGAGGTCAGCCCGAGCGAGGCGGCGATGCTCGCCGGCCTCCTGAAGGCGCCCTCCTACTACGCGCCGACCAACGATCTCGGCCGGGCGCAGGACCGCGCGGCGGTGATCCTCGGCCTCATGCACGATCAGGGCTATCTGACCGACACCCAGTATGCCGAGGCCCGCGCCAACCCGGCGCGGCTGTCGCAGGCGGCCGAGGCTCGCGCCGGCGGCTATTTCGCCGATTGGGTGATGGAATCGGGGCCGGGCTTCCTGACCCAGGACACGACTGAGGACGTGATCGTCCGCACCACGCTCGACCAGCGGATGCAGACGGCGGCGGAAGAGGCGCTGGCCTTCGTCTTCGACACCAAGGTCAAGGAAGGCTCGCAGGCCCAGGCGGCAATCGTGGTGATGTCGGCCGACGGCGCCGTGCGGGCGATGGTGGGCGGGCGCAAGACCAAGGTCTCGGGCGCGTTCAACCGCGCGACGCAGGCGCTCCGCCAGGTCGGCTCCACCTTCAAGCCCTTCGTCTATGCCGCGGCCCTCGACATGGGTTTCACGATGAACTCGGTCGTCGAGGACGCGCCGATCACGCTTTACGTCAAGGGTTCGGGCGAGTGGTCTCCGCAGAACTACACCAAGGACTTCCGCGGGCCGATCACGCTGACCGAGGCCCTGACCAATTCGATCAACACCGCGACGGTGCGGGTCAGCCAGTGGGTCGGGCTCGAGGCGGTCCGTCAGGTGGCCGAGCATTTCGGGCTCGCCTCCGACCTCGCGGCCGGTCCGGCGGTGGCGCTGGGCGCGTCGGAATCGACGCTGATCGAGATGACCGGAGCCTATGCCGGGATCCTGAACGGCGGCTCCTCGGTCAAGCCCTACGGTCTGACCGAGCTGCGCATCCAGGGCGACGACACCGCGCTCATGGGCCAGGAGGGCGGCATGGGCGAGCGGGTGATCTCCGAGGAGGCCGCGCGCCAGCTCACCTACATGATGACCCAGGTGATCGAACGCGGTACCGGCGGGCGGGCGCGGCTTCCGGACCGCGATGCGGCCGGCAAGACCGGCACCACTTCGGATTACCGCGACGCCTGGTTTATCGGCTTCACCGCCGATTATGTCGCCGGCGTCTGGATGGGCAATGACGACAACTCGCCGCTTACCGGCGTGACCGGCGGCGGCCTGCCGGCCGAGATCTGGCACGAGGTGATGCTGCGGATCAACGAGGGCCTGCCGCCCGCGCCGCTGCCGATGATCCGGCCCGAGCAGCTGCCGGCCCCGGCCTGGGCCGGCCAGACCCAGCAGAGTGGCGGGTTTGCCCAGCAGGGCCAGCAGCCGCGCCGGGATCCGGTCGAAAGCGTTCTGCGGGATGTTCTCGGCGCGATTCTCGGCGGCGGCCGGAACTGATCCCGGCTGGCGCCCAGGCTTCAGCCCGCCCGCGTCAGGTCGGCGGTCAGGGCGCCGATATCGCCCTTGCGGCGGTCGAGCATCGCGCCGATCTCGGTGCGCTCGGCCGCGAGCATGTTCACGCCCTCGATGATGATGTTGAAGAAAAGATCGCGGCCGGACTTGTCGAAGACGTGCCAGTCGACGCGGAACGGCGCCTGGCCGCGCAGATGCGCGACCGAGCGCACCTCGTAGAAGCTCTTCAGCGGTCGCGCGTCGGAGACCTCGATCCTGCCACCGATGAACTCGCGGAAGCGGCGCCCGTACTTGCGCGCCATATAGCCCTGGAACGCCTTGATATAGGCCGCCATCTGCGCCTTGCTGGCGCGCCGCCCGGCCGGGCCGAGCGCGCTCTGGGCGATATAGCGGACATCGGCGTAACGCACGAAGATCGCCTCGAAAGAGCGCAGCATCGCGCTTTCGGACTTGCCGGAGTTGATCACGCCGTTGACCTCGTCCACGACCCGGTCGACCAGGGCCCGTGCCTCGCCGACGGTGAGCGCCCCGGCCACGCCCGGAAGGTGCGCCAGCGCGAGGCCTGCGGGAAGGGTTGCGAGCAGGTGACGGCGGGAGATGTTACTGGCCATAGGGATCCTCGTAGGGGTCGAAGACGTCGGTTTCGATGCCAAGCTCGAAGCGGCGGTTCTGCAGGTAGATGAGCCGCATCTGCGCGTAGCTGTCCGCGCTTTCATATAGGATCGAGTCGATCGTCTCGCCATAGAGCTGGCGGTCGGCTGCCCGTCCGCCCAGCCGCGCCGCGACGATGTAATAGGCTTCGGGCGCGCCGACGAGGATGCTGACCGGGTCGACGAAGAGATCGGCGACCCAGCCGATCGCGTCGCGCTCCGTCGTGGGGCCGGCGAAGGGCACGACCAGGTAAGCGCCTTCCGGCGCGCCCCAGACATGCAGCGTCTCGCCGAAATCGGTACTCTCGGCATGGATGCCCATCGCGGTCGCCGGGTCCAGCAGGCCGCCGACGCCGATCGTCGTATTGATCGCGAAGCGCAGCGTGTTCTGCAATGCCGGTCCCGGGCGCACCTGCAGCACGCTGTTCACCGCCGAGCCGGGCATGTCGAGGTTGCTCGCGAAGTTGCTGAGCGAGGTCGCGACCGGCTCCGGCAGGAACGGCTTCCTGTCTGGCTTGCCGCCGCCGAAGAGCGCCCGGTCCATTGCCAGGTTCTCCTCGTGAACGGCCCGGTTCTGCGCCTCGTGGGGATCGTTGAACTCTACGCCGGGGGGCGGCGCGGCGCAGCCCGCGAGAAGCCAGGTTAAAGCGAGGACCGGTCCGAGCGACCGGCCGCGGATCGCGGAATCAATAGAAGTGTCCGACATCTGCCCCTTACGCCCTCGCTATAGCGACGTTGCGTGACCCTGCCCCGATTCAAGGCTTAGAAGCCATAACCGCCGGAGGCAAGCCGCAAGCGGAGCAGATCGGCTCGGGCCGGTGTTTTGCCGTGACCGACCGCCGCGTCCGGGCTTTCGTTCGGCGCGCGCCGGGGGTAACTTCCGCCGAAACTGGAATCGGGAGATTGCGACATGGCCGGAAAGATCGACGCACGCTTGGCAGACCTTGGCATCACCCTGCCGGACGCCCCCGCGCCGGCGGCGAATTACGTGCCCTATGTGCGGACGGGCGACCTCGTCTTCGTTTCTGGCCAGATCAGCCAGGGCCCGGACGGCCTGATCAAGGGCAGGCTCGGCGCCGACATGGCGGTCGCGGACGGGGCCGAGGCCGCGCGGCGCTGCGGGCTCAGCCTTCTGGCGCAGGCCCGCGCCGCGCTCGGCGGCGATCTCGACCGGATCGTGCGGGTGGTCAAGCTTACCGGCTTCGTGAACTCGACGCCGGACTTCACCGACCAGCCGAAGGTGATCAACGGCTGCTCCGACCTCATGGTCGAGGTGCTCGGCGATGCCGGCCGCCATGCCCGCGCCGCGGTCTCGGCGCCGGCGTTGCCGCTCGGCGTCGCGGTCGAGATCGAGGCCGTGTTCCAGGTCGCATGATGGCGCCGCGGCCGGTTTCGCTGCCCGCCGCCTTCCTGACCGCCCCCATCGCCCATCGCGGGCTCCACGACCGCAGCGCGGGCCGGCCGGAGAATTCTCTGGCCGCGTTCCGCGCGGCGGTCGCGGCGGGGGTCGGGATCGAGTGCGACATCCAGCCTTCGGCCGACGGCGTGCCGATGGTGTTCCACGATTACGACCTGCGGCGCCTGACCGGGGTGCCGGGCCGGGTCGGCAGCCGTACGGCGGCGGAGCTGGGCACGCTGAAGCTCCTTGGCGGTGCGGACTGCGTGCCGACGCTCGCCGAGATGCTCGCGCTCGTCGCGGGCCGGGTGCCGCTGCTCATCGAGATCAAGGACCAGGACGGCGCGATGGGGCCCGATGTCGGCCCGCTGGAACGGGCGGTGGACGCGGCGCTCCGCGACTATGCCGGGCCGGTGGCGCTGATGTCCTTCAATCCCCATTCCGTGGCCGCGCTCGCCGCGGCCGCGCCCGACCGTCCGCGCGGGCTCGTCACCTCGGCCTACACGGCGGCCGACTGGCCGCTCCTGCCCGCCGCGGTGCGGGACCGACTGCGCGAGATCCCCGATTACGACCGGGTCGGCGCGAGCTTCATCTCGCACGAGGCCGCCGATCTCGGCCGCGACCGTGTGGCCGAGCTGAAGCGGGCGGGCGCGGTGGTGCTGTGCTGGACCGTGCGTTCGCCCGAGGCCGAGGCCAAGGCGCGCCAGGTCGCCGCGAACGTCACCTTCGAGGGCTATGCCGCGCCGGTTCCGGCTTGACGCGGGCGGGGGCGCCTCCCCAAGTCAGGGGGGAGGAACCCGCCCGCCCATGGACCAGACCGCCATCGAGATCACCGTCCTCTCCGGCCTCGGCGACATCGCCGCCGCAGACTGGGACGCCTGCGCCTGCCCCGAGGCGGCGGTGGGCCGGCCGCGAGACCCCTTCACCACGCACCGGTTCCTCGCCGCGCTCGAACGCTCGGGCTCGGTCGGCGCCGGGACCGGCTGGCAGCCGCACCACCTTGTCGCCCGCGTCGACGGAGAGGTCATCGCCGCGATGCCGCTCTATGCCAAGAGCCACAGCCAGGGCGAGTACATCTTCGACCACGGCTGGGCCGATGCGCTGGAGCGGGCGGGGGGACGGTACTACCCGAAACTGCAATCGGCGGTCCCCTTCACGCCCGTGACCGGCCGCCGCTACCTCACCCGCCCCGGTTGGGAGGTGGCGGGCCGCGCCGCACTGACCCAGGCGATGGTACAGATCGCCGCCGACAATGCGCTTTCGTCGG
The DNA here is from genome assembly GCF_026013545.1 of Defluviimonas salinarum. Lineage (GTDB taxonomy): Bacteria > Pseudomonadota > Alphaproteobacteria > Rhodobacterales > Rhodobacteraceae > Albidovulum > Albidovulum salinarum. Next base: position 19,708 of record NZ_JAPDOG010000023.1, read on the forward strand.
CCCATGTCACCTTCTGTACCGCCGAGGAGGCCGAGGCGGGCCGCGCGATGGGACTCTTGCACCGCGTCACCCAGCAGTTCCACTGGGAGAACCGCGGCTATGCCGGGTTCGAGGCCTTCCTCGGCCAACTCTCCTCGCGCAAGCGCAAGGCGATCCGGCGCGAACGGGCCGGTGCCGCAGCCTTCGGCGGCACGATCCGCCGGCTTTCCGGCGCCGCGATCCGGCCCGAGCACTGGGAGGCGTTCTGGGCTTTCTACCAGGACACCGGCAGCCGCAAATGGGGCCGGCCCTACCTCACGCGGGAATTTTTCGACGAGATCCACGAGACGATGTGCGACGACGTTCTGCTCATCCTCGCTGAACGCGACGGCCGCCCGGTCGCCGGGGCGCTGAACTTCCTCGGTTCCGACACGCTCTACGGCCGCTACTGGGGCGCGCTCGAGGACCACCCGTTCCTGCATTTCGAATGCTGCTACTACCAGGCGATTGACCATGCGATCGCTCACGGCCTGTCCCGCGTCGAGGCCGGCGCGCAGGGCGAGCACAAGCTCGCCCGCGGCTACCTGCCGGTCGAGACGCACTCGCTGCACTGGATCGCCGAGCCATCATTTCGCGCTGCCATCGCCCGCTACCTCGAAGCCGACCGACATGCCGTCGGCAGCGAGATCGCGGTGCTGACCGATTATGGCCCCTTCCGCAAGACGGAAAGTGGCGACTGATCCTGCCTTCATCTTGCTGCAAATATCCCCGCCGGAGGCATTGAAGTTTTTCTCCTCCGGCGGGAGTATTCGCGGCGAGATGCAAGGGAGTGCCACGTCATGGCCGCCGACCTCATCCTCTATTCGAACCCGATGTCGCGCGGTCGGATCGCGCGCTGGATGCTGGAGGAGGCGGGCCAGCCCTACGAGGTGCGCTACCTCGACTACGGCGAGGCGATGAAGGCGCCGGACTATCTCGCGATCAACCCGATGGGCAAGGTGCCGGCGCTGGTCCACAAGGGCCGCATCGTCACCGAATATGCCGCGATCTGCGCCTATCTCGCCGACGCCTTCCCCGAGGCCGGGCTCGCGCCGGAGGACCGCTCGGCCTATTACCGCTGGCTGTTTTTCGGGGCCGGGCCGTTCGAGGCGGCGGTGATCGCCAAGATCTGCGGCTGGATCGTTCCGGACGAGCAACGCGGGCGGGTCGGCTTCGGCCCGCTCGACATCGCGCTCGACGCGCTCGAACGCGCGGTGAGCGCGCATCCTTACCTGGCGGGCGACAGATTCTCCGCCGCCGATGTCGCGACCGGGTCGCAGATCGGCTTCGGGATGCATTTCGGCACGATCGAGAAGCGCCCAGCGCTCGAAGCCTACTGGGCGCGGATCAGCGAGCGCCCGGCGCTGATGCGCGCAAGCGCGGCCGATGACGCGGCGCGAAGCGAAAAGGAGTGACGCAATGGCGGACCTTTTGACCGAAGCCGAACGCAAGGCCGAGCTGCCCGCGCTGGGCGACGCCGGATGGGGGGCGGTCGAGGGCCGCGACGCGATCCGCAAGATCTGGAAGTTCAGGAACTTCTCCGAAGCCTGGGGCTTCATGTCCCGCGCGGCGCTCCAGGCCGAGAAACTGAACCACCACCCGGAATGGTCGAACGTCTACAACGTGGTCGACGTGACGCTGACCACGCATGATTGCGGCGGTCTGTCGGCGCTCGACCTCACGCTCGCGAAGCGGATGGACAAGATCGCCGGCGCCGCCGAGGTGCAGCGCGACCATTCCGAGCCCGTCACCTGCCTTTGCGAGATCCACGCCCGCAAGTAGGGCTCAGAGCTTCTCCAGCAGCGCCTCGCCGGTCGAAAGGCTGCACTGGCCGATTGGGTCAAGCTCGAAGGCGGTCACAACCCCGTCCTCCACCACCATCGCGTAGCGGCGCGAGCGGCCGAACATGCCGGCGGCGGGATTGTCGTAGGTGAGCCCCAGCGCGCGGGCGAAGGCGCCGTCGGCATCGGCCAGAAGCGTGATACCCGCCGCCGTCGCGCCCGTGGTCTCGCCCCAGTAGCGCATCACATGGGCGTCGTTGACCGAAACGCAGATGATCTCCTCGACGCCTCTCGCGCGAAGCGCGGGGGCGCTGCGGATGAAGCCCGGCAGATGCGCCGAATCGCAGGTCGGCGTAAACGCCCCCGGCACCGCGAAGAGCACCACCTTGCGGCCCGCGAGCCGCGGCGACAGGCGGACCGTCTCCGGTCCGCCCGCGCCGATCCTGAGAAGCTCCGCCTCCGGCAGGCGCCCGCCCGCGGCGATCACGCTCAGATCTCCGCCAGCAGGTGTTCGCCGGTCGAGATGTCGCAGACCCCCGGCTTGTCGACCCTCGCGGCGGTGATCACCCCGTCGTCGAGCACCAGCGCATAGCGGTTCGAGCGCCCGATCAGGCCGAGATGCGGCGCGGTGAACTCCATGCCGAGCGTCTTGGTGAAGCTGCCGTCGGCATCGCCCAGAAAGCTGATCCCGGCCGCCGTGGCACCGGTCGATTCGCCCCAGGCCTTGAGCACGAAGGGATCGTTGACGGCGATGCAGATGATCTCGTCCACGCCCTTCGCCCGGAAGGCGTCGGCGGTCTTGACGAAGCTCGGGATGTGAATGCCGGTGCAGGGGCCGGTATAAGCGCCGGGCAGTCCAAAAACCACGACTTTTCGGCCCTTCAGCCGCTCGGAAAGCTTAACTTCCCGCGGCCCCTCGGTGCCCATTTCCACGAATGTCGCCTCCGGCAGCCGGTCGCCCTTGGAAAGTGCCATTCTCTCATCCTCTCGCGTTGCGTTTTCCCGAACCCACGATATAGGCTCCCCGCGACCGGCGACCAGAGGGAGAATGGGCATGGGCGGGATCGTTATCATCGGCGCGGGCCAGGCCGGTGCCTCTCTTGCAGCGAAGCTGCGCGCCCTTGGCTATGACGGGAAGGTCACGATGATCGGCGAGGAGCCGGCGCCGCCCTACCAGCGCCCGCCGCTGTCGAAGGGCTACCTGCTCGGCGACATGGAACTGGAGCGGCTCTATCTCCGCGCGCCGGCCTTCTGGGAGGAGCAGGGCATCACGCTGAAGCTCGGCGCGCCGGTGACCGCGATCGACCGCACCGCGAAGACCGTGCGGGTGAACGGCGAGACGATCTCCTACGACCAACTCGCGCTGACCACCGGCTCGCGCCCAAGGCGGCTGCCGGCGGCGGTGGGTGGCGATCTGAAGGGCGTCTACACCGTCCGCACGCTCGCCGATGTCGACGCGATGGCCCCGGAATTCGAGGCCGGGCGCAAGCTTCTCATCGTGGGCGGCGGCTATATCGGGCTCGAGGCGGCGGCGGTCGGTGCCAAGCTCGGGCTGGAGGTGACGCTGATCGAGATGGCGCCGCGCATCCTCCAGCGGGTGGCCGCGCCCGAGACCTCGGACTATTTCCGCAAGGCCCATGCCGATCACGGCGTGTCGATCCTCGAGAACACCGGCCTCGACCGGCTGACGGGCGAGGGGCGGGTGTCCGGCGCCGTCTTGTCGGATGGCCGCGAGATCGCCGTCGACTTCGTCATCGTCGGCGTCGGCATCACGCCGCTCACGATCCTCGCCGAGGAGGCGGGGCTGGAGATCGAGAACGGCATCCGCACCGATGCGTTCGGCCGCACCTCCGATCCGGCGATCTGGGCGGCGGGCGATTGCGCCTCGTTCCCGCACGAGGGCGGGCGGATCCGGCTCGAAAGCGTCGGCAACGCCATCGACCAAGCCGAGATCGTCGCCGAGAACATGCTCGGCGCGGAGAAGCCCTATGCGGCCAAGCCGTGGTTCTGGTCCGACCAGTACGACGTGAAGCTTCAGATCGCCGGGCTCAACACCGGTTACGACCGGATCGTGACCCGGGGCGAGGGCGCCTCGGTCAGCTTCTGGTACTACAGGGGCGACAAGCTCCTCGCAATCGATGCGATGAACGACGCCCGCGCCTACATGATCGGAAAGCGCCTGATCGAGGCGGGGAAGTCGCCCGATCCGGCGGTGATCGCGGACCCCGCTTCCGATCTCAAGGCGCTCCTGAAGTAGATGCGGATCATCGGCGGAGCGCGGCGCGGGCTGAAGCTCGCCGAGGTCGGCGCGGGCGATGCGGCGGCGCATCTCCGGCCGACGTCGGACCGGGTCCGCGAGGCGATCTTCAACCTCCTGATCAACGGCCCCTACGGCAATCCGGTCGAGGGCGCGCGGGTGCTCGACCTCTTCGCCGGGACCGGCGCGCTCGGGCTCGAGGCGCTCTCGCGCGGCGCGGCGCGGGTGGCTTTCGTCGATGACGGCACAGCGGCGCGGGCGCTTTTGCGGCAGAACATCGAGAAGATGCAGGCGATGGGCGTCACCGATGTCTGGCGCCGCGACGCGACCCGGATGGGGCCGAACCGGGGGGCGGGCTACGACCTCGTCTTCCTCGATCCGCCCTATGGCAAGGGCATGGGCGAAGCGGCGCTCGCCTCCTGCATCGAGGGTGGCTGGCTCGCGCCCGGCGCGATCGTCGTCTGGGAGGAGAGCGCCGCACCGGTCCCGCCCGAGGGGGTCGAGGTCCTTGACCAGCGCCGCTACGGTGACACCCTGATCACGATCCTCCGCGCCCCGGCCTGACGCCGGGGAGAAGCGTCGCAAACAGGCGGCCAATTCCGAAAAATTTCCGCTATGGCGCAAAACACGGCCGGTGGCTGCCGTTCTAGCGAACGGATTCGGAAAACCTGAAAGGGCGCGCGCGATGGCCGATTCAATCAGCAAGGTGATCACGCTGCGCGGCCTGGAGGTTTTCGACGAACTCGCGCGCACGGGATCGCTGCAGGAGACCGCCCGCAAGCTCGGCCTCAGCCCGCCGGCGGCCTCGCAGCAACTGAGAAACCTCGAAGCCGCGCTGGGCGTCGATCTCGTCGATCACGGCCGCCGCCCGTTGGAGCCGACACGGGCGGGGCGCGCCTACCTCTCGCATGCCCGTGCCGCACTCGCGCATCTGCGGCAGGGCGCGGCGGAGCTGTCGCTGATGGATCTCAGGCGGCTCCGCAGCCTCAGGCTCGGCATCATCGACGATTTCGACGGCGAGGTGACGCCGAAGCTCGCGGTCGCGCTCGCGGCGATGCTGACACCTTGCGATCTTTCGCTGCGGACCGCCCTGAGCCACACGATCCTCGCCGATGTCGCCGAGCGGCGGATCGACCTCGGGGTGGCGGCGCGCGCCCATGACCTGCCCGAGGGCGTGGTGGAGACGCCGCTCCTGCGCGATCCCTTCGTTCTCGCGGTTCCGCACGGCCGCCTTCCAGGGCCGCCCGACTCGATCGCGGCGCTCGGGTCGCTGCCGTTCCTGCGCTACGAGAAGAGCCAGATCATCGGCCGGCAGATCGCGACCCATCTCGCGCGGTTGAAGCTGGCGCCGCAGGGGCGGATCGAGCTTGACAGCAACCAGGCGCTGTTCGGGCTCGTCGCGAATGGCGCGGGCTGGGCGATCACCACGCCGCTCGGCTATCTGCGGGCGCGGCGCTTCCACGGCCAGGTCGATCTCTATCCGCTGCCTTTCGCGGGCTTCTCGCGGGTGATCTCGCTCTTTCACCAATCGGACTGGACCGACGAGGTCTCCGGCGTTATCGGCGGCACGCTGCGCGGCATCCTGCGCCGGCAGGTGGTGGAGCCGGGCGTGTCGGCGCTGCCCTGGCTCGAAGGCGGGCTCGCGCTCCTGCCGACCGAACCGGCGCCGGACTGATCGGGCAGGGCGGGAGTTTCGGTTTCCCCGACCCGCCGAAACCGTTTTTCGAAATCGGGCCGCGCCGGATTGACCGGAGGCCGGGGTTCCGCGCTCATGCTCCAAAGACTGCAATCGGAGGCGCGCCATGAAGACCCAGACCCGTGTCGTCGTGATCGGCGGCGGCATCGCCGGATGCTCGACGCTTTATCATCTGACGCAGGAGGGCTGGACCGATGTCGTCCTCGTCGAGCGCAACGAGCTGACCTCGGGCACGACCTGGCATTCGGCCGCACAGGTGACGAACTTCGGCATGACCCAGACGATGGTCGGGCTGAAAAGCCACTCGATCCGGCTCTACAAGGAACTGGCCGAGGATCCGGAGTACCCCATCAACTACCACCATGCCGACGGCGGCATCCGGCTGGCCAATACCGAGCGGGTGATGGAGGGCTATCGCCATTTCGCGAGCATGGCCAAGGGCATGGACGTCGATTTTGAAGTGATCGACGCCGCCGAATGCGCCCGCCGCCATCCGCTGATCTCGACCGACAACCTCATCGGCGGGCTCTGGGACCCCTTGGACGGCGACATCGACCCCGCCCAGCTTTGCCAGGCGCTCGCGCGCCGTGCGCGCAAGGCCGGTGCCGAGGTCTACCGCAACACCCCCGTCATCGGGCTCACGCAGCATCAGGACGACAGTTGGACCGTGCACACCACTCACGGGGACATCAGCTGCGAGATCGTCGTGAATGCCTGCGGCTACCGCGTCAACGAGGTCGGCGCGATGATGGGGGTGCACCACCCGGTCGCCTCGATGGAGCACCAGTATTTCCTGACCGAGGAGATCCCGGCGATCCGCGAGGCGGGCCACCGGATGCCGCTCCTGCGCTGCCCGATCAGCGACTACTACTGCCGGCAGGAGAAGTTCGGGCTCCTGGTCGGGTTCTACGAACAGGGCTGCAAGACCTGGGGCATGGACGGGATCGACCCGAATTTCGTCAACGCGCTCTGCCCCGATGACCTCGATCGCGTGACCGACGTGCTGGAAGGCGCCTTCGCGCGGATGCCCGCGCTGACCGAGGTCGGCATCCACACCGTCGTCAACGGCCCGATCACCTACACGATCGATGGCGCGCCGCTGGTCGGCCCGATCCCCGGCAAGCGCAACGCCTTCTGCATCATCGGGCTCCGCGCCGGGCTTGGCGAGGGCGGCGGTCACGGCTGGCTCCTGGCGCAGCAGATCGTCCACGGCGAGGCCTGCTACGACACCTGGGTCATCGACCCGCGCCGCTTCACCGGGCACGCCAACGTGGAGCTGACCGCGCTGAAGGCGGTGGAGGACTACCAGAACGAGTTCCGCTTCCACTTCCCGCACGAACATCGCCCCGCCGGGCGGCCGATGAAGACCACGCCGCTGACCCCGATCCTCGCCGCCGAGGGCGCCGAGTTCGGCACGGTGAACGGCTGGGAACGGGTGGCCTACATCAAGCCCGCGCCCGATTTCCACGAGACCCATTCGTTCCGCTTCACCGAGGCCTTCGACGTGGTCGCGGCCGAGGTCAAGGCCGTGCAGGAAGGCGTCGGCCTCACCGAGGTCAACGGCTTCAACCGGATCGAGATCACCGGGCCGGGCGCGCGTGACTGGCTCGACCGGATGGTCTGCGGGCGGATTCCGCGTAAAGAGGGCAAGGTCGGGCTCGGCTATCTCCTCAACCACCACGGCATGGTCAAGGCCGAGGCGACGCTCGCCAATCTCGACGAGGGTACGATCTGGTACGGCTCGGCGGCGGCGTCTGAATATCACGACATGGACTGGCTCACGGCGCATCTGCCGAAGGACGGCAGCGTCAAGCTCCGCTCGCTCACCAATGACTGGACGATCCTCGTCCTCGCCGGGCCGAAGGCGCGCGAGGTGCTGCAGGCCGCCTCGCGCGGCGACTGGACTGCGGCGGCCTTCCCCTGGCTCTCGGTCCGCCGCGCCTTCGTCGGCATCGCGCCGGCCGTCGTGATGTCGGTGAGCTTCTCGGGCGAGCTTGCCTACGAGATCCACGTCCCCAATGCCTCGCTCTATGCCGCGTATCTCGCGCTGCGGCGCGCGGGCGAGGCGCACGGTCTGAGGCTCTTCGGCTCCTACGCGGTGGAATCGATGCGGCTCGAGAAGGGCTACCTGCACTGGAAGGCCGACCTCGTGACCGAATTCACCCCGTTCGAGACCGGCCTCGACCGCTTCGTGGCGATGGCGAAGCCCGATTTCACCGGCAAGCCGGCGCTGGAGCGGATGGTCGCGGCCGGTGCGCGGCGGGCCTTCGTGAGCCTCGTGCTCGACTGCACCCACGCGCCCGCGCATGGCGGGGACAGCATCATCCACGAGGGCCGCGTCGTCGGCACCGTCACCTCGGCGGGGTGGGGGCATCGCATCGGCAGGAACATCGCCATGGGCTTCGTCGAGCCTGGCTTCGCCGCGCCCGGAACCCGGCTCTCGGTCGAGGTGATCGGCGCGCCGGTCGCGGCCGAGGTGGTGGAGGGCTGCCTCTACGATCCCGAAAACGTCCGCGTCCGTGCCTGATCCGCTTCGCACGGAAATACTCATCGCGCCGGGGTTCGTTCCGACCGAACTGGCCGCGGCGCTCGACTGCCTGCGCATCGCGAACCGCGTTTCAGGGCGCGAGCATTTCAAGTGGGCGATCGTCTCCGCCAATGGGAAAAGCAGCGTCACGTCGCTTGGAGGCATGGAGGTGACGGCGGTCCCGGTCGCGAAAGCGGCGACCTCGCCCGACCTTCTGATCATTCCGGGCGGAAGCGGAATTTCCGATTGCCTGCGGGACGTTCTGCCGCGACTGCACCGGGTGAACCATCGCGGCGGCTGCGCGCTCGCGATGTCGGATGCCGCGCGGGCCCTGCTGGTCGCCGGAATGACCGAGCGCGCGGCCGTTCATTGGGAAACACGCGCCGTTCTGGAAGAAGAAGGCCTTGCCCCGAACTGCGTGCCGGTCATTTTCCTCCGAGAGGGCAAGCTTGTCACCAGCGCGGGCATGGCGTCCGCCTATGACGCGCTGATCACCCTGATCGCGGAGTTCTGTTCGCCACAGGTCGCCGGAACCGTGGCGCGGATTTTGCTGCTCGAACGCTTTCGGATCGGAAGCGCCGAACAGCCGCAAGGTGTCAGCAACATGCCCAACCTGCCGGACGGGCCGCTGCGGGCCGCGCTGGCGCTCATGGAGATGAACACCGAAGAGCCGATCTCGACCCATACGATCGCGCGCAGCATCATGGTCTCGACCCGGCAGATGGAGCGCCTGTTCGCCCGGTACCTCGGAACATCGCCCAACAAGTACTATCGCCAGATCCGGCTTCACAAGGCGCGCATCCTGATCGAAGGGAGCAAGCTCTCGCTAAGTCAGGTCGCCCTGGCCTGCGGCTTCGAGTCCCATTCGCATTTCTCGCGCGTCTTCAAGAACCGCTATGGCGTCACCCCCTACGACGTGCGTTCGCGACTTCTGCACCAGTAACGACCCGCTATGCCTCCGTCCGGGTCAGGACCAGATCGGACAGCGCGGCGAAGCCGTCCGCGCCCAGCGTGTCGAACCTGCTCGCCAGCCGTTCCATCTCCGCGGCGCGCTCGGCGCCGAGGACCGGATCGGCGAAGCCGTGGAACTTGGCGCGGATCTCGTCGTCGCCGAGCGGCTGGTCGGTGTCGCCGCGCGGCGTGCGCGGCGGCGCCTCGAAGCGGCGGCCGTCGGTGGTGATCAGCGTGACCGCCGCCCAGCGCTGGGCGACGCTCCGGGCGGTCAGTTCGGGATCGTCGATGAGCGTGGTGGCGCGGCTGATCCGCAGGATCTCGGGGTCGCGCAGCGTCTCCTCGGTCAGCTCCCCGACGCCGATCCGGCCACGCACGATCATCGCCGCGACCGGGAAGGCGATCGCGTAGCTGAACTCGTCGAGCGATTTCGGTTCGTGCCCGGCAAGGCGGGTCGCATAGTGGAAGGTGCGGATCTCCACGCCCGCGATCCGGTCGTGGGTGAGGCCGTTTTCGCGCATCAGGTCGCGCGCTGCGTCGATCGAGGGATGCGCCCAGCGGCAGCAGGGATAGGCCTTGTAATGGGTGTGATCGAGCGTCAGCCAGCTTTCCCCGAGCCCTTGCCAGAAGGGCTCGGCCGCCGCGCCCTCGCAGGTCAGGGCCGGGGCGCCGGTGAAGCCCTCGCGCGCGAGATAGGCGGCGGTGACGCCCGAGGGCGCGCCCCAGCCGACGCCGTCGCGGACCATGGTCGGGAAGTCGATGCAGCGCATCATCTGGCTGCGCGGCCCGTGGTATTCGCCGATCCCGGCGGCGTGGCGGATCTGCTCGCGGTCGCAGCCGAGCATCCGCGCCGCGGCCGCGGCGACGCCGACCGCGGTCCAGGCACCCGAGGTGTGGTAATCGGGGCAGGTCGCGTGCTGGACCTGCCCGGCGCGGTAGCTGATCTCGTAGGCGAGCGCGAGCCAGAGCGCGAAGTCGCGCCCGGTGATCGCGCGTCCCCGGGCGCGCTCGGCATCGGCGACGGCGAGGAGGGCGGGGAAGATCGCCGATCCGGCATGGCCCTTGTTGGGCGTGGTGCCGTCATGGGCGTCGATGCTGTCGACCATGAACGCCCCGGCCATCGCCGCCCCGGCCGGGCTCACCCGGCGCCCGTCCATCAGCATCCGCGCCGCGCCAGCCTCGCCCGGCCCGAAGAGCGCAAGCGCACCCTTGCGGGCGATCCGCGACAGCCCCGTCGTGGAGCCGATCGCCGCCACGCCCATCGTGTCGAGAAAGCTGCGCCTGAGAAGCGCGAGCAGCGCCTCGGGCAGATCGCCATAGCCGAGCGTGACAGCGAATCCGGCCATATCCCTGGTCATAACGAACTCCCGAAATCGGGCCCGCACGGCGGTGCCCCGTCGCGCGTATCAAGCATCGTGGCACGGCCGGGCGCAATCGCGTTCTCCGGTCGGACAATAGAACGAGGACTGGGGATGCAGATCGCCAAGGGGGCGGGACGGTCGCGGCCTGCACGGGCCTTGCCCGCACGGGAGGTCGCCGTAAAGTGCTGTTACTTCGGATGTTTGATGGTGCTGCGAGAGAGGATTGAACTCTCGACCTCTCCCTTACCAAGGGAGTGCTCTACCACTGAGCTACCGCAGCCCGTTTGCGTGGGGCGGGTGTTAGACGCAATTTTCGCCCCGCGCAAGGGCAATCTGGACGCTTTCTGCAGTCCGCTGTAGAGAGGGCGCCATGGACAGGAAATCCCCGAAATCCCCGCCCCCGAAAGGCGAGGAGACGCGCGAGGCGCGGCTCAAGGCGGCGCTCAAGGCCAATCTCGCCCGCCGCAAGGCGCAGGCGCGCGCCCGCGCCGCCAAGCCCGACGGGAATGAAAAGGAAAGCTGAGGCATGGATTCGATCATCGTCACCGGCGGCACCGAGCTCAGGGGCCAGATCCCGATCGCCGGCGCCAAGAACGCCTGCCTCGCGCTGATGCCGGCCACGCTCCTGAGCGACGAGCCGCTGACGCTCACCAACGCGCCGAGGCTCTCGGACATCAAGACGATGACGACGCTTCTCGAATCGCTCGGCGCCGAGGTCCGCTCGATGCAGGAGGGCCGGGTGCTGGCGATGTCGAGCCATGACCTCGACAACCTCACCGCTGACTATGACATCGTCCGCAAGATGCGCGCCTCGAACCTCGTGCTCGGGCCGCTTCTGGCGCGTGCCGGGCGGGCGGTCGTGTCCTTGCCTGGCGGCTGCGCCATCGGGGCGCGGCCGATGGATATCCACATCGCCGGGCTCGAGGCGCTCGGTGCCGAGATCGAGCTGAGGGACGGCTATCTGCACGCGGTGGCGCCGCGCGGCCTGAAGGGTGCGGTGATCGAGCAGCGGTTCGCCTCGGTCGGCGCGACCGAGAACGTGGTGATGGCGGCAACGCTCGCCAAGGGCACGACGGTCCTCAGGAATGCCGCGCGCGAGCCCGAGATCGTCGATCTGGTGAAGTGCTTGCACTCGATGGGCGCCCATATCGAGGGCGAGGGCACCGACACGATCACCATCGAGGGCGTCGACCGGCTTCATGGCGCCACCCATCCGGTCGTCGCCGACCGGATCGAGCTTGGCACCTACATGATCGCGCCCGCGATCGCCGGCGGAGAGGTCGAGCTGATCGGCGGCCGCATGGACCTCTTGCCCGCCTTCTGCGAGAAGCTCCACGGCGCCGGGATCGAGGTCAGCGAGACCAAGCTGGGCCTCAAGGTCGCGCGGTCGAACGGCCGGGCGCGCGCGGTCGACGTGAAGACCGAGGTCTTCCCCGGCTTCCCGACCGATCTTCAGGCGCAGATGATGGCGCTTCTGGCCACTGCGAAGGGCACCAGCGTGCTCGAGGAGACGATCTTCGAGAACCGTTTCATGCATGCCCCGGAACTGATGCGCATGGGCGCCGAGATCGAGGTTCACGGCGGCCATGCGACCGTGCACGGGGTCGAGCGGCTGAAGGGCGCGCCGGTGATGGCGACGGATCTGCGCGCCTCGGTCTCGCTGATCCTCGCCGGGCTCGGCGCCGAGGGCGAGACCGTGGTCAGCCGGGTCTATCACCTCGACCGCGGCTACGAACGGGTCGAGGAGAAGCTCTCGGCCTGCGGCGCGCGGATCGAACGGGTGAAGGGCGAGTGATGGGCGAAGACGCACGGTTCGAGGACGCGGCCGAGCGCCCGCTCCATCTCAAGGCCGAAGCCGCCGAAGACGTGCCGGTGATTTCGGCGCTGGTGCAGGATGCGGTTTTCGCAATCACCGACATGAGCTGGCAGCCGAAGGCGCGCCGTCTTGCGCTGCTCGTCAACCGCTTCCGCTGGGAGGACCGCAGCGCCGCCGAGGCGCGCGGCCGGCCCTACGAGCGGGTGCGGGCGCTTCTGGTGATCGGCGGCGTGACCGGGGTCGCCTCGCAGGGCATCGACCGCACCGACAAGTCGACCGTTCTGTCGCTTCTCTCCATCGCCTGGCATCCCGGCGCGGACGGCGCGGGACGAGTCGAACTCACGCTCGCGGGCGACGGCGCGATCGCGGCCGAGGTCGAATGTCTCGACCTCACGCTGAAGGACGTGACCCGCCCCTATGTCGCGCCCTCGCACAAGGCGCCTGTTCACCCGGAATGACGGTGCGGCGGATCACCCCGGAGGAGGCCGCACTCTGGCGCCGGATCCGGCTTCTCGCGCTCGCCACAGCGCCCGAGGCGTTTTCGACCCGGCATGCCGAGTGGGAAAGCCGGCCGCTCGCCGATTTCGCCGCGCAGATCGCGGCCAACCCGGTCTTCCTTGCCTTCGACAACGCGGAGCCGGTCGGCTCGGCCAGCTGGTCCCGCGACACCGAACTTCAGACCCGCGGCTGGCTCACCTCGGTCTTCGTGGCACCCTCCGCGCGCGGGCGCGGCCATGCGCCGGCGCTGATCGTCGCCACGCTGGCGGATGCGGCGGCGGCCGGGATCCGCGAGATGCGGCTCGAGGTCGGCGCGGCGAACCGGGTGGCACAGGAGGTCTACGCGAAGGTCGGATTCGCGCCGGTTCCGGCCAGCGAAGCGCAGGGCCCGTCCTGCGGCCGCTGCGAGATCATGCTCGCGCGCGCGCTGCCGTGACCTCCCGGTGCGGATGGCCAAGTCTCTTGCCCCGGCGACCCGCAATGCCGATATAGTCGGCCCATGAGTCTCCCTCCCGGCTTCCTCGATGAACTGCGCACCCGCACGTCGCTCTCGCGCGTGGTCGGGCGCAAGGTCACCTGGGACATGCGCAAGTCGAACCAGGCCAAGGGCGATCTCTGGGCGCCATGCCCTTTCCACCAAGAAAAATCCGCCTCGTTCCATGTCGACGACCAGAAGGGCTATTACTACTGCTTCGGCTGCCACGCGAAGGGCGACGCGGTCTCCTTCCTGCGCGAGACCGAGAACATGGGCTTCATGGAAGCGATTGACGCGCTGGCCCGCGATGCCGGGATGCAGATGCCGGCGCGGGATCCGAAGGCCGCCGAACGCGCCGACCGCCGCACCGAACTCGCGCAGGTGATGGAGGAGGCGGTCCGCCACTACCGGCTGCAACTGAAGACCGCCGCCGGCGCCGAAGCGCGCGACTACCTCACCCGCCGCAAGCTTTCGGAGGCGGCGCAGGACCGCTTCGAGATCGGCTTCGCGCCCGAGGGCTGGCAGGGGCTCTGGGATGCGCTCAGGGCCCGCGGCATCGCCGAGGACCTGATCCTCGGCGCCGGCCTCGCCCGGCCGAGCACCAAGGGCAAGGCGCCCTACGACACGTTCCGCAACCGGATCATGTTCCCGATCCGCGACGCGCGCGGCCGCTGCATCGCCTTCGGCGGCCGGGCGATGGACCCGAACGACAACGCCAAGTACCTGAACTCGCCCGAGACCGAACTCTTCGACAAGGGCCGCAGCCTCTACAACCACGGCCCCGCGCGCGAGGCCGCGGGGAAGGGCCAGCCCTTGATCGTGGCCGAGGGCTACATGGACGTGATCGCGCTGGTCGGCGCCGGGTTCGAGGCCGCGGTGGCCCCGCTCGGCACCGCGATCACCGAGGACCAGCTCCGGCTCCTCTGGCGGCTCTCGCCCGAGCCCCTGATCATGCTCGACGGCGACGCCGCCGGGATCCGTGCCGCCACCCGTCTCGTCGATCTGGCGCTTCCTCTGCTTGAAGCGGGGCAGGGGCTCAGGTTCGTGATCCTGCCCGAGGGGATGGACCCCGACGACCTCATCAAGCTCCGCGGCCGCGAGGCGATGGCGGGCCTCGTCGCCGAGGCGCAGCCGATGGTGAACCTCCTCTGGCGGCGCGAGACCGAAGGCCGCGTCTTCGACAGCCCCGAACGCAAGGCCACCCTCGACAAGTCCCTGCGCGCCGCGATCAAGCGTATCGCCGATCCCTCGATCCGCGCCCATTACGGCGAAGAGATCAAGCGTCTGCGCTGGGAGCTTTTCGGCACCGCGCGCCGAGGGGACCGCGCCGGATCCGGCTTCCGCCCCGGCGGCGGTCCGGGCGGCAAGTGGCGGCCCGCCACGGCCGAGCCGTTGCCCGCGACCCGCGCCTCGCTGCTCGCCGCCGCGCCCGGCGACGAGGTCGAGGATTACCTCCGCGAGGCGATGATCCTTGCCATCGCCATCACTCACCCCGCCTGCGTCGCCCGCTTCGAGAGCCAGCTCGAGACCGTCGAAATGCGCGACCCCGGCCACGAGCGCCTCCTGAACGCGCTCATCGCCGCCGCCCACGAGGGCGCGGCGGCTGCGGACAGCGCGATTATTCGCAGAAAAATCGAGGACACAGCCGGGCCCGACCTTGAAAAGCTCATGGGCCTCGCCCACGTCCAGAGCGCCCCTCCCGTGCGCAACGCCGCCAATGCCGAACTGGCCACCATGTGCCTCGCCGAGGAGCTTGCCAAACTCGAGGCGCGCCGCGGCGCGGTAGCCGAGATCGAGGATGCGATGGAGGACCTGACCGGCCTTGTCGATGAGGGCCTGACCTGGCGTTTGAGCCAGGCTGCCGAGGCGCGGCACCGCGCCGACCGCTCCAAGCTCGACGATACCAGCGACATGGGCGAGGACCGCGCCGCCCTGTCGGCCCAGCTCCAGCGCCTGATCGACGGCGCCGCCTGGGAGAAGAAGAAACGCTGAGCCCGACGCGTTGGGCGCGGCCGCGCCCCCTGTGATTCGCGCTCACGATTCGCTACAACCCGGGAACCGATTCGTCCACCGAGTCGCCCGACCTCTGAAGGAGCCCCTATGGCCGCCAAGGACACCGACGAGCAGAAGCCCGACACCGACGAAAGCGAACACTCGCTCGACATGAGCCAGGCCGCGGTCAAGAAGATGATCGCCGACGCGCGCGAGCGCGGCTACATCACCTATGACCAGCTCAACCAGGTGCTTCCGCCCGAACAGGTCTCCTCCGAGCAGATCGAGGACGTGATGTCGATGCTCTCCGAGATGGGCATCAACGTCATCGAGGACGATGAGGCCGAGGAGGGCGAGGGCGGCAGCAGCGGCGCCGTGGTGGAAGCCTCGACCTCGCGCGAGGTGGCGATCGCCACCTCCTCGGGCGAGACGCTCGACCGCACCGACGACCCGGTACGGATGTACCTGCGCGAGATGGGCACGGTGGAGCTGCTCTCCCGCGAGGGCGAGATCGCAATCGCCAAGCGCATCGAGGCGGGCCGCAACACGATGATCGCGGGGCTCTGCGAAAGCCCGCTGACCTTCCAGGCCATCACCATCTGGCGCGACGAGCTTCTGAGCGAGGACATTCTCCTGCGCGACGTGATCGACCTCGAGACCACGTTCGGCCGTTCGCTCGACGACGATGACGAGGAGATGGAGGCGCCGGTTGTCGACGGGGGCGACGCCCAGCCGCAGCGCAAGGCCGAAGCGGAGCCCGAGCTCGATGCCGACGGCAACCCGATCAGCCGTGACGACGACGACGAAGACGACGCTTCCAACATGTCGCTCGCGGCGATGGAGGCGGCGCTGAAGCCGCGCGTGCTCGAGATCCTCGAGAACATCGCCCACGACTACGTCACGCTGTCCGAGATGCAGGACCTGCGCATGTCGGCGACCCTGAACGAGGACGACAGCTTCTCGATCGCCGACGAGACCGCCTATCAGAAACTGCGCTCGGAAATCGTGGTGCTGGTGAACGAGCTTCACCTGCACAACAACCGCATCGAGGCGCTGATCGACCAGCTCTACGGCATAAACCGCAAGATCATGTCGATCGATTCGAACATGGTGAAGCTTGCCGATGCCGCCCGCATCAACCGGCGCGAGTTCATCGACGAGTACCGCGGCTACGAGCTCGATCCGACCTGGCTCGACCGCATGGCCGAGAAGTCGGGCCGCGGCTGGCAGACGCTGATTGAGAAGTCGAGCGACAAGGTCGAGGGGCTTCGCAACGAGATGGCGACGGTCGGCCAGTATGTCGGCGTCGACATCTCCGAGTTCCGCCGCATCGTGAACCAGGTCCAGAAGGGCGAGAAGGAAGCCCGCCAGGCCAAGAAGGAAATGGTCGAAGCGAACCTGCGCCTCGTCATCTCCATCGCCAAGAAGTACACGAACCGCGGGCTGCAATTCCTTGATCTCATTCAGGAAGGCAACATCGGCTTGATGAAGGCCGTGGACAAGTTCGAGTACCGCCGCGGCTACAAGTTTTCCACATATGCGACATGGTGGATCCGTCAGGCCATCACCCGCTCGATCGCCGACCAGGCCCGCACGATCCGCATCCCGGTCCACATGATCGAGACAATCAACAAGCTGGTGCGGACCGGCCGCCAGATGCTGCACGAGATCGGCCGCGAGCCGACGCCCGAGGAACTGGCCGAGAAGCTGCAGATGCCGCTCGAGAAGGTCCGCAAGGTGATGAAGATCGCCAAGGAGCCGATCTCGCTCGAGACGCCGATCGGCGACGAGGAGGACAGCCAGCTCGGCGATTTCATCGAGGACAAGAACGCGATCCTGCCGCTCGACTCCGCCATTCAGGAGAACTTGAAGGAGACGACGACACGGGTGCTTGCGTCGCTGACGCCGCGCGAGGAGCGGGTGCTCCGGATGCGCTTCGGCATCGGCATGAACACCGACCACACGCTCGAGGAGGTGGGTCAGCAGTTCTCGGTCACCCGCGAACGGATCCGCCAGATCGAGGCGAAGGCGCTCAGGAAACTGAAACATCCAAGCCGCAGCCGGAAGCTCAGGAGCTTCCTCGATCAGTGAGGGTAGGCGGGATCGAACGGCGCTGCGCGGAAATGAAGAACGCCGGATGTCACGACCGCAGTGACGCTTGATGATGTTGTCGCCTCGCATCTGACGCCCTTGCTCGAAAGCAGGGGATTCACTGCGAGGCGACGACGGTTCCGCCGGGAGCGTCCCGACTTCTCCGACTTCCTTTGTATCGGGAGGGGGCAGGGGCTGTATGAGGGAAAGTTCTGTATAGAACTTTTCACGCAACCTCATCTCAACTTGCCGCTTCCCGAGGGGCGTGTGGAGCCCGAGACCTGCTGGTTTCGTACGAAACTTGCACCGGGCGGGCTTGAGGACAAATGGTGGCCGACCAAGGAGATTTCTGCCTCCGACGTCGCTGAGTTGCGCCTTCTGATCGGTTTGACGGCGGAGTCATGGTTCGAGCATTTCCCGTCGATATCGGGAGCTTTCGTAGAGCGATGGCCGACTTTGGAAGCCGGAATCCGTGACGGATCCGCTGGCAGGAGATATGGCGCGCCACATGCGCGCATTGCGTTCGTATCCGCCCTGTCGCATCGTTTGGCGGGACTTCAAGACCGAAGCCGAGCGATTGCACAGCTTGCGCGTGAAACCGCATCTCCCGCCGAGACCAACTTCCTGCGGTGGTTGGATGATCTTGAGGCCGGCGCCTTCGACCGAGACGACTAGGTTGGCGGCTGGTTCCTGCGCGGAGAGCGGGCGCGCTCGCGAGAACCTGCGTCGTCAGCCCTTCGGGTGCGTCCGTCCCGAAGTGCCCGGCCCCATTGTGAATGCGGGAAATCCACGCCGCTCTCGCCGAGCCGAGACCCACGCCGCTCATTTCGCGGCCCGGCACGGGATATTGGCGCCAAAACACGCGAGCATGATCGACCCCGCCCGCCGTCCATGCCAATATCCGCGGGACGACACGGAGAGAAACGATGCGCCTGACTCTAACCGCCTATGCCACTGTCATCGCCCTCGCGGCGACGCCTGCCTCGGCCTTTATCTCCCAAAACGGGCTCGTCGTTCAGCCCGAGGGGCCCGACAGCTTCTTCGTGCCCTGGCGCGGCCGGGGCGGCCCGTCGGATTTCTGGTGCGCCGCGGGCGATTACGCGATCCGGGTGCTGAAGCTCAATCCGACCCAGATGATCTACCGCGCCTCCGAACCGCCGCGCCGCGCTGGCGAGGGGATCCGGTTCACGTTGAGATCCGATGCGGCGGCAAGTTCCACCGGCCTCGCGGTGCTCGGCGCCACAGGCGCGGGGATTACGGCGGGCCATGCCCTGGGTCTCTGCGAGTTCCGCCGCAAGCTGCGCGAGCGGCGGCGCTGAGGCCGGATGGCAGGCTAGGCCCCGCGTCAGCGGGGCGAGCCCATCTTCAGCCGAGTTTTTCCCCGAAGAAGGCGAGCGTGCGCTCCCAGGCGAGTTCGGCCGCCGCCTGGTCGTAGCGCGGGGTCGAATCGTTGTGGAAGCCGTGGTTGACGCCCTCGTAGATGAACGCCTGGTAGTCCGTCCCGGCCGCCTTCAGCGCCGCCTCGTAATCCGGCCAGCCCGCGTTGATCCGCTCGTCGAGCCCGGCGTAGTGCAGCATCAGCGCGGCCTTGATCTTCGGCACGTCCTCCGCCGCCACCTGGCGGCCGTAGAACGGCACCGCCGCCTTCAGTTCGGGATAGGCCACCGCGGCCGCGTTGCAGACCCCGCCGCCATAGCAGAAGCCGACGATGCCGACATTGCCGGTCGAGCCCTCGTGCGCCATCAGATGCTCGATGGCGGCGAAGAAGTCGTTCATCAGCTTCGTTCCATCCACGGATTTCTGCAACGCGCGTCCCTCGTCGTCGTTGCCGGGATAGCCGCCGACCGAGGTCAGCCCGTCGGGCGCGAGCGCCATGTAGCCCGCCTTGGCGAGGCGGCGCGCGACGTCCTCGATATAGGGGTTGAGCCCGCGATTCTCGTGCACGACCACCACCGAGGGCAGCTTGCCCTCCGCGGCGGAAGGCCGCACCAGATAGCCGCGCACGTCGCCGTGGCCGTTCGGCGAGGGGTAGGTGACATAGTCGGCCCGGATCTCGGGATCGTTGAAGCTGACCTGTTCGGCCAGCGCGTAATCCGGGCTCATCATCGACAGGAGCGCCGCCGCGGTGAGGCCGCCGACGGCGTATTTCCCTGCCCGATCAAGGAATTCGCGCTTGGTAATCATGCCATGTGCGTAAAAGTCGTAAAGCTCGAGAAGTTCGGGGCTGAAATCCTGTGCGGTCAGTCGGGTCATCTGATGCTCCGTTCCGGCTTGCCAAAACTGCAGCCTAGCATGAAGCCGCCGGGGGCAGGGTCACTATTGCCGGAGCGGCGAACTTGACAAACATCAAGTCGGCGCCGCGCCATCCATGATACCCGGGCCCCATGAACGCCCCCGAGTCCGGTCGCCCCGCCCGCATGATCCTGCTTCCGCTGCCTTTGTTCCCTCTGCAGCCGATCCTATCGCGGATCGTGCGCCGGGTCGCAGCCGAGAACCCGTCGATGTTCAACCGCCTCGGCCCCTGGGTCGGGGCGGACTACATCATCGACCCCATCAACCTTCCCTTCGCGCTGCACCTGCGCCCCGACCGCGAGCAGCCGATCCTGCGCGCCGTGTCGCGCCGCGCGCTGCCGCCCCACGCCGCGCATATCTCGGGCAAGTTCCTCGACCTTCTGGAACTGATCGACGCCGATCTCGACGGCGATGCGCTGTTTTTCTCGCGCGCGCTGGTGATCGAGGGCAATACCGAGGCGGTGGTCTCCTTGCGCAACGCGCTCGACGACATCGACGGCTCGATCGCCGAGCGGGTCGCGGGCATGTTCGGCGCGCCGGGCCGAGCGGCGCTGACGGCGATGCGCCGGGCCGGAGAACGGGCGCGCCATAAGGAGGCACGGGCATGACCACCGCCGAACTCGTCTGTCCCGCCGGGACGCCGGCCGCTCTGCGCACCGCCGTCGACGCCGGCGCCGACGCGGTCTATTGCGGCTTTCAGAACGCCACCAATGCGCGCAACTTCCCGGGGCTGAACTTCACGCCCGACGAGATGGCCGAAGGCGTCGCCTATGCCCACCGGAAGGGCGCGAAAGTGCTCCTCGCGCTCAACACCTTCCCGCCGGCCGGCAAGTTCGGCCTCTGGCAGGAGGCGGCCGATCTCGGCGCGAAATACGGTGTCGACGCGATGATCGTCGCCGATATGGGCGTCGCCGACTGGATCCGCCGCACCCATCCCGGCCAGCGCCTGCACCTCTCGGTCCAGGCCGCGGCCTCCAGCCCAGAGGCGATCCGCTACTATGTCGAGGCTTTCGATATCAAGCGCGTCGTGCTGCCGCGGATCCTGACCGTGCCGGAGATCCGCGCGCTCGCCGCCGAAATCCCCTGCGAGATCGAGACTTTCATCTTCGGCAACCACGGGCTCATGGTGGAGGGGCGCTGTTCCTTGACGAACTACGCGACCGGGCTCTCGACCAACATGGACGGCGTCTGCTCGCCCGCGAACGATGTCGAGTACCGGCGCGAGGCCGACGGCTCGATGTCGACGAGGCTCGGCGCCTTCACCATCGACCGTTTCGCGCCCGACGAGACGGCGGGCTACCCGACGATCTGCAAGGGCCGCTACCGCGCCCCCTGCCAGCCCGACGGCTACTACGCCTTCGAGGAGCCGATCAGCCTCAACCTCTCTCGGCTCCTGCCGGATTTGATGGCGGCCGGTGTCCACGCCTTCAAGATCGAGGGCCGCCAGCGGTCGCGCGCCTATGTGCGCCAGGTCGTCGCGGCCTTCCGTGCCGCGGTCGACGCGATCCGCGCCGGGCGCGAACCCGAGCTGGCGAACCTTCTGGCGCTCACCGAGGGCCAGAAGGAGACCCAGGGCGCCTTCAAGACAAAGACATGGCGGTGAACATGGAACTGACGCTGGGGCCGATCCCCTTCCACTGGTCCGCCGAGGCCCGGCGCGACTTCTACGCTCGGATCGCCGACGAGGCGCCGGTCGATACCGTCTATCTCGGCGAGGTGATCTGCTCGAAACGCGCGCCGTTCTTCGAGGCCGACCTGCCCGAGATCGCAGACCGGCTGGAACGCGCGGGCAAGCGCGTTGTCTTTTCCTCGCTCGCCGAGATCATGCTGAAGCGGGAGCGGAAGGCGACCGAGGGGCTCTGCGCCGGCGAGGACGGGCGCGAGGTCGAGGCCAACAACGCCGCGGCACTCCTCCATCTCAGCGGCAGGCCGCACCGGGTCGGGCCCTACATGAACGTCTACAACGAGGAGACGATGGCCTTCCTCGCAGGTAGGGGGGCCACCCATTTCGCGCTGCCCGCGGAACTGCCGCGCGCCTCGGTCGCCGTATTGGCCGCGCGCTCAAAGGCGCTCGGCGTCGGGACGGAGGTCCAGGTCTTCGGCCGCGCCTCGCTCGCGCTCTCGGCGCGCTGCTACCACGCCCGCGCGCATGGCCGGACCAAGGACAACTGCCAGTTCGTCTGCGAGGAGGATCCTGACGGCATGGATCTCGACACGATGGACGGCAAGGCCTTCCTGATCGTGAACGGCATCCAGACCATGTCGCGGAGTTATGTGAACCTCTCCGGGGCGGTGCCCGACATGGTCACGCTCGGGGTGACGGCGCTGAGGCTCGGGCCGCAGAAGCAGGACATGGTGGCGGTGGCCAAGGTGTTCCGCTTGCTTGCCGATGGCGAGATCGGCCCCGACGACGCCGGGGCCCGGCTCGACGCGCTGGAGCTCGGCGTGCCGTTTTCGGACGGGTTCTGGCATGGTGAGGCCGGTTACCGCCGGATCGCTCACGCAGCGGCGGCCGGGGCATAGCCACGGCGCTGGCAACCCCCGGGACGGGCGCTATAGTGCGGGCATGACCCGACGCTCCGCCCGCATCCCCGCTCGTCCCGCGCGTCGCCCGAGCCCCGCGCGATGAGCCGGCACGAGACCTTCACGATCGCCACCCGCGGCCCCGGCCTCTACGAGTTCACCGACCGCGTGCGCGGCTTCTGTGCCGGGCAAGGCGACGGGCTGCTCACGCTCTTCGTGCGCCACACCTCCTGCTCGCTCGCGATCCAGGAAAACGCCGACCCCGAGGTCCGGCGCGACCTCACCGAGTTCTTCCGCCGGCTGGTGCCGCCCTCCGACCATCCGGCGATGGCCTACCTGACGCACACCTACGAGGGGCCGGACGACATGCCGGCCCATATCAAGGCCGCGCTCCTGCCGGTCAGCCTGTCGATCCCGGTCCTGTCCGGAAGCCCGGCGCTCGGTACCTGGCAGGGCGTCTACCTCTTCGAGCACCGCCGTGCGCCGCATGCGCGCGAGGTCGTGGCCTGGCTCGGCCGCTAGCTCAGTCGTCGAGAACGAAGCTCACCATCATGTTGACCTGGTAGCTGGCGATAGACCCGCCGGAGACGGTGACCTTCTGCTCCTTGATCCAGGCGCCGGTGACGCCGCGCAGCGTCTTTGAGGCGCGGTCGATGCCCTGGTTGACGGCATCCTCGAAGCTCTTGTCGGAGGTGGCGGAGATTTCGGTGACGCGGGCGACGGTCATTGTGTCCTCCATCCTTGACCCTGCGACTCTCACGCTTGAGCGCGGGGAAGGGACACAGCTTGCGCCTCTTTGCGGTAAAGGTCCAATTTCCGGTATCTGGTGGCGCCAATTGCCCCCTACCCAAATCCTAGAGGTACGCCTATAGTACCTGTGGATAAGAAGGGATCTGGGCCGAGGGGAAGGGAATGCGCTGTCCGTTTTGCGGAAATGTCGATACGCAGGTTAAGGATTCACGGCCTGCCGAAGATCACGTCGCGATCCGCCGCCGCCGCTTCTGCCCGGCCTGCGGCGGGCGCTTCACCACCTACGAGAGGGTCCAGCTCCGCGACCTCGTGGTGATCAAGTCCTCCGGCAAGCGCGAGGATTTCGACCGCGACAAGCTTGAGCGTTCGATCCGGATCGCGATGCAGAAGCGCCCGATCGACCCCGAGCGCATCGACCAGATGATCTCCGGCATCGTGCGGCGGCTCGAAAGCATGGGCGAGACCGACATCCCGTCGAAGACGATCGGCGAGATCGTGATGGAGACGCTGGCGCGGATCGACACCGTCGCCTATGTGCGTTTTGCTAGCGTTTACAAGAACTTCCAGGCTGCCGACGATTTCGACAAGTTCGTCTCCGAACTGCGCCCGGCCGGCGCGGCGGAAGAGTGAGCGCCGACGACCTGCGGCACATGGCCCATGCCCTCGGCCTCGCCCGGCGCGGGCTTGGCCGGGTCTGGCCCAATCCCGCGGTGGGCTGCGTCATCGTCAAGGAAGGCCGCGTCCTCGGGCGCGGCTGGACCCAGCCCGGTGGTCGGCCACATGCCGAGACCGTGGCGCTGGCCGAGGCTGGCGCCGCAGCGCGGGGCGCCACCGTCTATGTCAGCCTCGAACCCTGCGCCCATCATGGCAAGACCCCGCCCTGCGTGGAGGCGTTGATCGCTGCCGGTGTCGCGCGCGTCGTCTCGGCGCTTGAAGATCCGGACGCCCGCGTCGCGGGGCGCGGCCATGCGATGCTGAGGGCGGCGGGGACCGCCATAACGACCGGTGTGATGGCGGCCGAGGCGGCCGCGCTGCAGAAAGGCTTCCTGAACCGCGTCCGGCTCGGCCGTCCGATGGTGACGCTGAAACTCGCGACCAGCCTCGACGGGCGGATCGCCACGGCGTCCGGCGAAAGCCAGTGGATCACCGGCCCCGAGGCGCGGGCGAAGGTTCATGCAATGCGCGCGGCCCACGACGCGGTGCTCGTCGGCGCGGGCACCGCGCGGGTCGACGATCCGACGCTTACCGTGCGTGGCCTCGGCGTGACGCATCAGCCGGTCCGCATCGTCGCCGCCCGCACCCTCGACCTGCCCGCGGACGGCAATCTCGCCCGCACCGCGCGCGAGGTGCCGCTCTGGTTGCTGCACGGCCCCGTCGCCCCCGAGGCGCGGCGCGCACATTGGGCATCTGTCGGCGCCCGGCTCATCGAATGCGCCGAGACGCCCGACGGGCTCGATCCGGCGGTGATGCTCGCCGCACTCGGACTGACGGGCCTCACGCGCGTCTTCTGCGAAGGCGGCGGCCAGCTCGCCGCGGCGCTCCTCAAGGCCGATCTCGTGGACGAGCTCGCGCTCTTCTCCGCCGGCCTCGCGTTCGGCGCCGACGGCCGCGCCGCGATCGGCGGGCTCGGCCTCGCCCGGCTTGCCTCCGCGCCGCGCCTGCGCCTCGTCTCGACCTCGGCACACGGCCCGGACCTTCTCAGCCTTTGGTCCAGGGACTGATCCCCTTCATCTTGCCCGAAATATCCCTACCGAAGGCATCCACCGCCCGCCATTCTCGGCCGGTCACCGCCAGAGCCAAGACTGGCTCGCGAAGAGCCCCTGGAGCTTCGAGAGGATCCGGTTCGCCGGCCCCGGCAGCGGGATGTCGTTCGCCGCGAGACGCTCGGCGATCACCTCGGGCGGGCAGGGCAGGCCCGAGACGGGATCGACATAGCGCGGATAGGCGATCAGCGCCGCATGGGCGAGGTCCGCGAGGCTCGGCCGGGCGGTGCGGCGGGCTGGCACCTCGAAGAGATCACGAGTCAGCCCCCAACCGGCATAGAAGGGCATGCCGAGGCAGGTGACTCTGCGGCCGCGGATGAGTGCTTCGAATCCCAAAAGCGAAGTGATCGTCCAGACTTCGTCGACCGCGTCGATCAGGCTGACGGGATCGGCCCCTGACAGCACAATGTCGGCAAGCCCGAGCGCCTCGGCCTCTGCCTTCGACACCGCGCCCGCGCGCAGCCCGGCCTCGACATCGGGATGGGGTTTGTAAAGGATCACCGCCTCCGGATTCTCCGACCGGACGCGGGAAAGCAGGGCGATATTGGTGCGCTCCCGTCCGGCGCCGAGCCGGATCGAGGCGTCGTCCTCGACCTGGCCCGGCACCAGAATGCGGTGCCCCTCGGGCAGGTCCGGCAATGGCGCTGCAGCGAGGTTGTACTTGGTCAGGCGCGCGGCGACGAGCCGGGCTACCAGCCGTTCCGCCCGCATCTCGCCGCCGGCCGGCGGGCCGTCCGCGATCAGCTTCTCGAGGTCGCTCTCGCGCGAGGGGTCGTAGTAGATCCCGCTCCGGTCGGCGACCAGCGACAGGGGCGGGACCAGTTCGGCGCCGAGTCCGCGCGAGCGCAGGAAACCGTCCTCGACGCGGACAAGCGCATGATCTCCCGCCAGTTCCTGGAACCTGTCGTTTTCCTTGCCGGCCCAGACCAGGAGCCCGCGGCCTTCCGCTTTCGCCCGCGCCGTGGCCCGGCCGGGATCGTCCTCGAAGACCAGCCGCCGCTCGCGCCCGAAGGCGGATTGCAGATGCCGGCGCTTCCAGAGCCGCATGCCGACCGCGACATGGCCGTTGCGATCCTCGCGGAAAGCCCGCACCCCCGCCTCGAGATGGTCGACCGCCTCCTCGAAGCTGCAGAGCCGGTCGCGGCAGGGATCGTACCAGGTCGGGGCGAGAACCATCGCCGCGGCGAAGAGTTGGGCCCGGGTCAGCCGGCGCTCGCGTCGCGCGACCGGGTTCTCGTCCTCGGTCAGACCCCAGCCGGCATAGAAGGGCTGACCGAAGACCCGTGGCCGGTGTCCGGCCATGATCGCCTCGAAGCCAAGCTGCGAGGAGACCGTGTAGACCGCGATGGCGCCCTCCATCAGCGCCCAGGGCGAGACCGGATCGGACAGGACCGAGATCCGGCCGTGGGCATGGCCTTCGGTGTAATGGCCGGGGCGGCGGCCGGCGGCGGTCTCGGGATGGGTCTTGATGACGACGCGGGCGCCGGGATGTTCCTCCTGGGCGAAGACCAGCATCTCGCGGAAGCTCGCGGCATTCGCGCCGCCATGCTCGATCGAGGCGTCGCCCCGGGTCTGGTCGAGGACAAGGACATAGCCCGGTTCCGGAACCGGCAGCGCGGGGTCGAAATTGTTGTATTTCGACAAGTGGAGCGCCTTCAGCCGCTCGATCCCGTCGCGCGCGCGCTGGAGAACGGCGCCGTCGTCGAGAGGGTCGGTCGCGAGGATATGTTCGATTTGCGACGGTGCCGAGCTGTCGAAATGCACCCCCCTGGGGTCGATCAGGAGGCCGAGCGGCGGTTCGCCGCCCTCGCGTCCGGGCCGGATCGAGCGCAGGAAGGCGTCCTCGATCCGCACGACCGGAGTTCCAGTCCAATCCGCGACCGCCTCGCCGCGCGGCGCGGTCGGGCTCTTGCCCCAGACGCCGATCAGGTCGCTCTCCGCGCGCGGTTTGCCGATCCGGATGTCGTAGCCCGCGAGCGTCAGGATCCGGCGGATCCGCGGCTGGGTCAGGAAGCCGCCGGAAAAGACGAACAGCCGCCGGGCCTGCGCTCCGGCGGCTGGGTCTGCAGGTTGAGCGATCATCAGTTCCCGGTGAGCGAGGCGATCGAGTTGACCGGAGACAGGCTGCCGTTCACGGCCGCGAAGGTCTTGGTCCACTGCACATAGGGCGCCTCGGTCACATAGACCGTGTCGTCGTCGCGGATCATGAAGTCGCGGGCGTTGAACAGGCCGTTCGGCTTGGTCAGGTCAAGAACATAGATGATGCGTTGCGGCTCGGCGATGTCGGCGCGGCCGAGCACCGCGTTCGCCACCGCCGGCGTTTCGTCGCGCAGTACGAAGACGCCGGTCGCATCGGCGAAATTCGTGGAAAGACCGCCAACCTGGGCAAGCGCTTCCACCGCCGAGAGCGACTGGGTCTCGAACTGGACGCGGCTCTGCGCGCCGGTCGCGCCGATGGCGGTGAAGCTGCGCTGGTCCTTTTCCACCAGGATCACGTCGCCGGGGCGGAGCGCGATGTCCATGCGGGGATTGGAGTAGAGATCCTTGAGCCAGACCCGGCCGGTCTGGCCGCCGCGGGTGACGACGACCTGCGCGACCTCCGGCTCGATCACCACGCCGCCGGCCTTGGCGAGCATAGCCGACAGCGTCCGGGTCGGCCGTTCGAGCGGATAGACGCCCTGGCCGCCGATCTTGCCCAGCACCGTGACGGTGGCGCCGTCGCCCGCGATTCGGGAAACGGTTACCTGCGGGTCCGGCGTCTGGGGGTCGAGCTTGCCGGTGATGAGCTGGCGCAGAGCTTCGGGCGTGTTTCCGGCGGCCCGGACGCGGCCGGCATAGGGCACGAAGATGAAGCCGTCGCCGTCGACCTGCACTTCGGTGAGCGCGGTCGAGTTCATGCCCTGGCTGACGAGAAGGCCGTTGTCCACGTTCTCCCAGACCGAGAGGCCGAGCACATCGCCGGGGCGGATGTCGTCGGATCCGACGATGCCCGCCGACTGGAAATCCTTCGAAAAGCCGAGCGCCGGCGTCATGGAAGCGGCCCGCGCGATCCGCCTGTCGACTGGCACGACGACGGCGTTGTCGCCCGGTGTGGCATCGGTTTCGAGCAGTTCGCCCCTGGTCGGGCCGGAGCGCGGGAGGCCGCAACCGGCGAGACTCGCCACTGCAACGACAAGGGTCACGGATCTGGCCCAACGGGCTGCGACGAAATTCACTGCTCGGGGCTCCTCTTGCGGGGATGAGTCTGAAGAATGCGCGAGAACCTAGCCAACCGGAGCGGTGAAGGCCAGTGCAACTATTCGACGGCTACCAACTGTTGTCGGGGCGCCGCCGTGCCGGAGACCAGCGCGTCATAGGGGTCGTCGGCGGCAAGCATCATGTCGACGACCTGCCTGAGCAGGCGGCGCCGGCTGCGCGAGGAGTAAAAGCCGCCGGGCACCTGCGAGGTTTCGAGCAGATAATGCCGGTAGTCGCGATAGGCGCGCCCATCGGGGCGCTGCGGTTCGGCGAAGAACGCGGTCAGCGGCTGGGCGGAGACGAACTCCGGCTGGTTGTAGACCGCCCGCCCGAAAGCCTTGAGCGGCAGGCCGCGCCACAGCACCTGCTGCGCGGCGGTCGAGTTCACGGTCACAGCGCTCCGCGCCGCATCGAGGAGCTGGGCGAGCTTTCCGCCGCGGACGAAATGCACGCGCCCGGAAATGCCGAGCCGGCGCGCGGTGTCGCGAATCGTGCGGCCCACCGCGGCGCGCTCGTCCTCGAGCGGATGGGCCTTGAAGACGATATGGTGATGACGCGGCGCCCCGGTCGCGAAGGAGTCGAGACAGAGCGTCAGGAACTCGGTCATCGAGGCGAAGTCGGAGTGTTC
Source organism: Defluviimonas salinarum (assembly GCF_026013545.1). GTDB lineage: Bacteria > Pseudomonadota > Alphaproteobacteria > Rhodobacterales > Rhodobacteraceae > Albidovulum > Albidovulum salinarum. Next base: position 48,364 of record NZ_JAPDOG010000023.1, read on the forward strand.
GCGGAAGCTCGCGTCATGTTCGAGCTGCATCAGCACAAGATGATAAGGAAAGCCACCGGAGCGGATCCGCCAGGTGGCGATCCGGCGCTGGAGCCGGTGCCAGGGCATGGCGAGGAGGCGTTTCAGATGCAGACGGAACTCGGCCGCGACCGTGATGCCGCGATGGGGCCGGAAGCCGCGGTAGCGGCGATTGAGCGCGAGCACCATGAAATGGTAGAGCGCGCCGTAGAAGATATGCTCGCGCATGTCGCCCCAATGGGCCGGCGCCTTCGGCAGCTCCATGTCGGAGCGCGCGAGCGCCGTGCGCATGTCGGCCACCGACATCGCCATCAGTCGCGAATTGCCGTTTGATCCGCCGCGCTCGTAGGTCGCCCAGTAGGGCCGCAGGTAGCCCTCCTCGAAGACATGGACGGTAAGGCCGCGCTCACGCGCCGCGGCGACGGCGGCGGCATGGACCGGGCGGCCGTCGCCATAGAGCACGATGTCGGTGATCGAAAGATCGTCGAGGAGGCTGGCGCAGGTCGCCGGCCAACCCTCGGCCCGGCCGGTGAAGGGGATGTAGCCCTTCCGGCCCCAGAAGACCTCGTCGCCCTTGTTGAAGCCGACGCGCCAGACCTCCGCGCCGGCGGCACGGAGCATGTCGCCCAAACGGCGGAAGAACGGCCCGTGCGGTCCCTGAAGCATCAGGAACCGTCGCGTCCTGTCCCCATGTAACGGCGTTGATTGCAAGCCTGCTCCGTTGTGATCCTGACGGCCTGTCTGCCCCGGAATGGGTCGCCTGTCACGGCCTTTCCGCTTCTGGCAGGGCGTCGCGGCGAGACTATGGCGGAGCCGCGACATTCCCGCTGCACCTATGGGGCCGCGCCCGGCCCTTGCGGCGCGACCGGCGCGGCGCTAGGCAGGGGGCAAAGGGAGAGCTCCGATGTTCACAGGGATCGTCACCGATATCGGCGAGGTCGTCGCGCTGGAAAAGAAGGGCGACCTGCGCGCCCGGATCGCCACCGCCTACCGCGTAGACGGGATCGACATCGGCGCCTCGATCGCCTGCGACGGCTGTTGTCTGACCGTCGTCGCCACCGGCGAAGAACCGCGCGGCTGGTTCGACGTCGACATCTCGGCCGAGAGCGTCGCCAAGACCAATATCGGCGCGTGGACCGTTGGCCACCGGATCAACCTCGAACGTGCGCTGAAAGTGGGCGACGAGCTTGGCGGCCACATCGTCTCGGGCCATGTCGACGGCGTCGCCGAGATCGTCGCGATGAAGGTTGAGGGCGATTCGACGCGCTTCACCTTCCGCGCCCTCGAGGCGCTGGCGGGCTTCATCGCGCCGAAGGGCTCGGTGGCGCTGAACGGCACCTCGCTGACGGTGAACGAGGTCGACGGCGCCGAGTTTGGCGTCAACATCATCCCGCATACCAAGGAGGTCACCACCTGGGGGCGGGCCAAGGTCGGCGACAGGATCAATCTCGAGATCGACACGCTCGCGCGCTACGTCGCGCGCCTCCGGGACTGGTCGGCACGCTGAAAGCCGTTCCGGGCCTGCTGCGTTTTCGACCGGACGGAGGGGCGCGTGCCGGTTAATCGGGCAATCCGGGTCTGGGTCAGCGGGGCGCGGCGCGCGCGGCTTGCCAGAGCGGCCGGCGGATGCAAGCCTGACCGAACGGCATCAATGGCGGTTGCAGATGAATTATCCCGGCCACAACGGCGGTCCGACGCTTGAGCCCGGAGCAAGCTGGCGCCGGCATTGCTGGAGCGCGGCGCGGTCCGCGCTGTTGCCGACGCTGCCGGTAGAGATCGTGCGGCTCCGCGTGAGACGCGCCGCCGAGCTTGGGCTCGATTACCGGACCTATGCCGGTTTTCGTGCCACTTCGGGCCACGATATCGTGGCTTTTCTCTTCTCGACGAATGCGCTCCGCCTGATCCGGGAAGGCGACCGGATGGCCCCGGCGGATGCCGCGAAGCTCGCCGCGCTCGGCGGCGTGTCGCGGCTTCTCGCGGCGCAGCCGCCGCTCGATCCGGGCCTCGTGCGCGAAGGGCTTGCGGGGCAGGGCGTCGCGATCGGGGCGGCGGCCCGCGCGCCGGGCCTCGCCCAGACTTGGTCGGAGACCCGCGCGGCGCTCCGCACCCTCCTGGCGGAGGGCGGTCAACCGGCCGGCGCCGTGGTGGTAATCGGAGAGACGGCGCTGGAGCGCGACTGGGTCGCGGCGGCGCGGATGGCGGGGTTCCTGACCGCCGCGCGCTATTTCGGCGGCCAAACGGCGGTGGGCGGCATCTGAGCGTCGCCTCCGGGCTGGCCAAAGCTCCGGCATTGGGCTATCGCCACCGTTGGATGACAAGAGCGGGGCGGATGCGATGACGGCCGATCTCAAAGACGCGATTTCGCCCATCGAGGCGATCATCGAGGATGCGCGCAACGGGCGCATGTTCATTCTCGTCGATCACGAGGACCGCGAGAACGAGGGCGACCTCGTGATCCCGGCGCAGATGTGCACGCCCGACGCGATCAACTTCATGGCCACGCATGGCCGCGGCCTGATCTGCCTGACGCTGACCTCGGCGCGGATCGAGGCGCTGGGCTTGCAGCTCATGTCGGCCAAGAACTCCTCGCGCCACGAGACCGCCTTCACCACCTCGATCGAGGCGCGCGAGGGCGTGTCGACGGGCATCTCGGCCCATGACCGCGCGCTGACCGTCTCGGTTGCGATCGACCCCTCGAAGGGGCCGGCCGACATCGCGACGCCGGGCCACATCTTCCCCTTGCGTGCCCGCGACGGTGGCGTGCTGGTCCGCGCCGGCCATACCGAGGCCGCCGTCGACGTGGCGCGGCTCGCCGGTCTCAACCCCTCGGGCGTGATCTGCGAGATCATGAACGAGGACGGGACCATGGCGCGGCTGCCGGACCTCGTGAAATACGCCGCCAGGCACAAGCTCAAGATCGGCACGATCTCCGACCTCATCGCCTATCGCCGCCGCCACGACAACCTCGTGCGCGAGACGAGCCGCAAGACCGTCACCTCCGCCTATGGCGGCGACTGGACGATGCGGATCTTCACAGACCAGACCGAGGGGACGGAACATGTCGTCCTGACCAAGGGCGACATCACCACGCCCGAGCCGGTGCTGGTGCGGACCCATGCGCTCAACGTGCTCGAGGACGTGCTGGCGCTCGGCCCTTCGCCCGAGGGCGAGCTCGCGCGCGCGATGAAGATCATCGCGGCAGAGGGCAGGGGCGCGGTCTGCCTCTTCCGCGATCCGAAGTCGAAACTCGTGGTCGAGGCGGATGAGGGACCGCGCACCGTCAAGCAGACCGGGCTTGGCGCGCAGATCCTCTCGGCTATGGGGCTGAAGCAGTTGATCCTGCTCACGGATTCGCCACTGACCCGGTATCTCGGGCTCGACGCCTACGACCTCCACATCGCGGGCACGCGGCCCATCAGCGAGGACTGATCCATGGCCGGACAGGAAATCCACCACACGCTCGACCTGCCGACATTCGACAAGCGGGTGAAACTCCTGATCGTCGTCGCGCCCTATTACAAGGATATCGCCGACAATCTCATCGCCGGGGCGAAGGCGGTCGCGGCCGAGGCCGGGGCCGAGGTCGACCTCGTCGAGGTGCCGGGCGCGCTGGAGATCCCGACCGCAATCGGCATGGCGAGCCGGATGGCCGACTACGACGGTTTCGTGGCGCTCGGCTGCATCATCCGCGGCGAGACCACGCATTACGACACGGTCTGCAACGATTCGTCGCGCGGGCTGACGCTTCTGGGGCTGAACGGGGTGGCGATCGGCAACGGCATCCTCACGGTCGAGAACCGCCGCCAGGCCGAGGTCCGGGCCGATCCGGCCGACCAGAACAAGGGCGGCGGAGCCGCCGCGGCGGCCTTGCATCTGGTCGCACTTTCCCGCAAATGGGCGCGCCAGACGAAAGGCATCGGATTCAAGCCCGCGGGCGAGGAATTCCGCATCGCCGGAGAACCCGAAGGACCGACCCGCGCATGAGCGCCGAAGACCCCAAAACGACCGCCGCCGACAAACGCCAGATGAAATCGGCCGCGCGGCTCTATGCCGTGCAGGCGCTCTTCCAGATGGAGGCCGCCGGCCAGACCGTCGACAAGGTGCGCCGCGAATTCGAGACGCACCGCTTCGGCGCGACCTACGAAGAGGACGAGATGGCCGAGGGCGATCCGCATCTCTTCCGCCAGATCATCGAGGAGGCGGTGAACCTCCAGGCCCGGATCGACCAGATGACCGACCGGGCGCTGGTGGCGAAATGGCCGATCGGCCGGATCGACCCGGTGCTCCGGGCGCTCTTCCGCGCTGCCGGGGCGGAACTCCTCCTGCCCGCGACCCCGCCGAAGGTCGTGATCACCGAATTCGTCGACGTCGCCCGCGCCTTCTTCCCCGAGGGGAAGGAATCGAAATTCGTCAACGCCGTCCTCGACCACATGGCGCGCGAGGCGCGGCCCGAGGCGTTCTGAGCCTCAGACCCGCTCCACCGCGCCGCCCGCCCGGCTCCATGCGCTGAACCCGCCGGGAATATGGGCGACATTCTTCAGCCCGAGTTCCCCGGCGATCTCGACCGCGAGGGTCGAGCGTTCACCCACCGCGCAATAAAGCACGATCCGCCCATCCTTCGCGAGCCCGGCGAGCGGGCCGGAGCGGCCGCAATACTGGTCGAACTGGCCGTACGGCGCGTGGATCGATCCGGGAATCACCCCGAACCGCGCGCGCTCTCCCTCTTCGCGGATATCGACGAGCGTCACGCCCTCGGGCGGCCACGCGGCCAAGAGCTCCTCGACCTCGACCGCCGGCACCCGGTGCTGCGCCTCGAGCCGGAGTCCGAGCTTGAGGTTCTCCGGCACCGCGACATCCATCATCGCCGGGTTGGGGAGGTTGAGATTGTTCATGATCTCGGCATATTCCTCGACCGATCGGACCTGCAGCCGCGGATTGTAGCGTCTTTCCTCGCCAATCGTGCTGACCGTGTCGCCCTTGTAGTCATGCGCGGGGAAGACGAAGGTCTGCTCGGGCAGCTTCAGGAGCCGCTCGAAGAGCGAATGATACTGGGCATAGGGATCGCCGTTCTGGAAATCGGTGCGCCCCGTGCCGCGGATCAGCAGCGTGTCGCCGGTGAAAACCCGGTCGTCCATCAGGAAGCTGTAGCTTTCCGACGTATGGCCCGGCGTATGCAGCGCGGTGAGCGTGATCCCCTCGATCGTCAGCGCATCCATGTCGCGGACCCTTAGCGAGACGATGTCGGCGGGCGACTGCTCGCCCATAACGGTGACGCAGCGCGTGGCGTCGCGCAGCTTGCCCATCGCGCTGACATGGTCGGCATGGACATGGGTGTCGACCACCTTCACGAGCCTGAGGTCGAGTTCCTCCAGGAGCTTCAGGTAGCGCTCGGTCTGCTCGTAGACCGGGTCGATCAAGAGCGCCTCGGCGCCGGCGCGGCTGGCGAGCAGATAGGTATAGGTGCTGGAGGTCTTGTCGAAGAACTGGCGGAACAGCATGGCATCCCCCTTGATCGCCGGTACCGGCGCAGGATAGCACGGTTCCCTGCGAATCAAGCCCGCCGGGCGGTGGCGCGACCGCTTGCCCCTCACATCCGTCGCGGATCGGCGTTAGACTGGATCGAAAGGGAGACTCGCCATGCCCGCACTCGTCCGCCTCTACATCCGCCATGTCGCCATCGGTTTCGTGCTCGGGCTCGCATTCACCGGGCTCCTCCTGTGGCTCAACGTCGCCAATCTCTGGCATCTCGTGCGCGCGACCGAGGAGGGCTGGATCGCGGTGATCATGCTCGTGGTGTTCAACGGGATCGTATTTTCCGGCGTGCAGTTCGGCATCGCGGTGATGCGGTTGGCCGAGGACGAGGATGGCGGAGGCAAGCCAGACCGCGTGCCCGCATCGTCGGCGACGCCCGTCGCCGCCCCGGTCCCCGCCGGACGCCGCTGACCGGTCTTCATATTGCTGCAAGCATCTCCGCCGGAGGCAGGCGCCCTGAGGCTCAGGGGCCTCGGTGAACGAAGGTGGCGGGAACCGCGGCAGCCGTGAAGGCGTGTTTTTCCCGAGAGCCTGGTTCAACCAGGTGGGCGCCAGGTATCAAGACCACGGTCCTGACAGAGCCAGCTCCCTCGGAAATGATTATCGGCCACTGGAAAAGGGCCTCGCACGAGAGGGGCAGAACCCGCCAGCGCCAGAGATAGGGCGAAGTCCACACCACGGCAAGGGGGCTGATGCGGCCCCGGCTCCGCCGCACTGGACAGATGTTCACGTTGCGTTCATATTTGGGCGATGCCAGACGATCTTCAACCCGGCCAGCTCCTGGCCCGCGGCGTGTGCCGCCACCTTCTCCACCACGGCTTCGCGACCGTGGAAGAACTGGTGCCCGCGCCGGGGCTCCGGGTCGATGTCATGGCGCTCGGTCCGAAGGGCGAGATCTGGATCGTCGAATGCAAGTCGAGCCGGACGGATTTCACCTCCGATCGCAAGTGGCGCAACTACCTCGAATGGGGCGACCGCTTCTTCTGGGCGGTGGACGCCGACTTCCCGACCGAGCTCCTGCCCGACGGGACCGGGCTGATCCTCGCGGATGCCTATGACGCCGAGATCCTGCGGATCGGTCCCGAGGCGCCGCTCGCGGGCGCGCGGCGCAAGGTGATGGTGCAGAAATTCGCCCGCCACGCCGCGCTCCGGCTGCAGGGCTACCGCGACCCCGGTGTCACCGCTTCGGGGATTTTCCCTTGACCGATCCGCCCATGTCGCGCGCGGCCTCGGCGGCGGCGCGCAGTTCCTCGGCGATCTCCTCGGCCTCCTCGGGATCGAAGTCGAGCGGCAGTTCCATGCCTTCGGCCTCGACATAGATCCGGACCATGCCGAGCGAGGTCGGCCCGATCTGCAGATTGGCGGCGATGTCGCTTTCCTTGTCGATGCCCATGGCTGGCCTCCGTCAGTGATCCGCCCCCGCTAGCGCGAATGGCCGGCCGAGACAAGGTGGCTGTAGGGCGGCGAAGCATGCCCGCGATCATCCTGCGAGACAGAAGGGCGTATGGACCGGATCGAGCCGCCGCGCGCTCAGTGCCGCGCCCGGCTTCCGCGTCATCGGATCGGCCACCGGACCAGCCAGCGACGGAGAGAAGATGACCTGCTCCCAGAGCTTTCGTTGACGCTCCGAGTTGGCGGAGCTTGCGCAATCTGCCCTTGCAATCGCGCGGGCGGGGAGCTAAATCCCCCTCGAGTGCCGCCTTAGCTCAGTTGGTTAGAGCACCAGATTGTGGATCTGGGGGTCCCCCGTTCGAGCCGGGGAGGCGGTACCATCCTTCCCGTTGAAATCACTTCTTTTTCTGCGACGCCTCGACCGTCTCGTGGTCTGGTTTGGAGGCGTTTTGTAAAAGGCGTTGCCGGGGGGCGGTGACACCTTCAACGCCTGCGGCTGCGGAAGCCAGCGCGGATGGTGGTGGGCGTCACAAGCAGGTCAAGGCGGGGTTGCGGGATGGCGCGGGCGGTTCGATCCGCGAGCGATCGCGTTTGCAGGCAGACCGCCTGCCGGCGCCGGTCAGCCGTTACACGCGCCCCGCAGGACGCGAAGCCGTGCAAGGCCCGTCACGGCACCGATGCCCATCACCGGCGAGCCGGCGCTTGCGGCGAAGCCGGTCGCCGCTCGACCTCAGGCCTCTGCGATCATTGGCCCGATGGCGGGTGCGGGCACTGCGTTTGCGGTGCCTGCGCCCGCGCTTGTCCAGGGGAGCCCGAAAGGTGCCTCTCTGCGTCAGGTGCCGCTGGCGCGCGCCCATCGGTACATGACCGGTGCGGCCGTCGGGCACTCCCGCCTTGAAAGGACGGTTTCAGGGCCCGGCCCGCGGCGGAGCGATGTTCAGGTGCGTCGGTTGCTCAGAAGCCGAGACAGGAGCGGCAGAAACCGCACGGCGTTGCGGTTGCGTTCGCCCCGGCGTGTCAGCCGCGCCACGAGCTTCGGGGGACGGGTGATCCAACGTCCGCTGACCGCGACCAGCGCCTCGGACTGCAGGTACCGGTCGACGAAGCCTCTCCAGCCCAGTGCCAGCCCCGCTCCGGCCGCGGCCGCCTCGAGCAGGTAGACATAGTTGTCGTGGGTCTCGACCTCGGTCGCCGGCGCGTCCGTACCGATGGCGGCGAACCAGTCCTCCCACGTGGCCCAGCCGAGATTGGCCTTCGTGAGCGCGAGTCGCGGCACCCCCCGCCAGGCCCCGGGCTGTTGCGCCAATATCCCGGCATGCATCGCCAAAAAAGACGGCGAGGCAACGGGAACGATTTCTTCCGGAAGGATCTCGATGCAGCCGGTTTCCGGCACATCCTCAACATATTCGAACGTCAGGTCGGCGCCGGCATTCACCATCAGCGGGACCGTCTCGTATTCGCAGGTAAGGATCCGGATCCGGGCGCCGCGGCCGAGCGATTCACGCAATCTTGCGAAATGCGGCATCAGCAGGAGGTGCGACACCTCGTGCGTGCAGGCGATCGTCACGTCCTCGTCCGCCGCCCGAAGGGCGCTTCCGGCGGCGTTGAGACTTTCGAGCGCGGTGGTCACGACACGCAGATATGCCTCGCCTGCGCGGGTGATGACGATTCCCCTTCCGGACTTCTCGGTCAACCGCGTGCCGAACTCATCCTCGATATGCTTGATGTGCCGGCTGACGGCCGATTGCGAGGTGTTCAGCTCGTCGGCCGCTCGACCGATGCCGCCAAGGCGCGCGACGCTTTCGAAGGCGACGAGAGCACTCGTGGAGGGTATCCGGTATCGCCTTTGTCCCATATCCGAATTGATATGGAATGGCGCGCACAAAGCAATGGAAATCGGCGCGGTCAGCGGCGAACCTTGGCGCATTCCAACCGAGAGGCAGGACGCGCGATGCCGGACTACGTCAAACCCGCCCACTGGGCCGATCCAAAGAACAAGCTCTTCCCCCATCAGGTGGGATTCACCTGTCCGCCGCAGGACTGGGACGCGGCGCCCTCGGATTTCCTCCGCATGGCGCCGGAGACCGTGGGCGTCCATGGCTGGATGCTGCATGTGCCCGAATATCGGCACCAGCTCGACCAGCGTAAGCAGAAGTTCGACATGCTTGAGGACTTCGTCCACTGCATGGCCAACAATGGCGCCGATGTCTGCGGCCAGGTTGGCTCGAACTGGGTGCATGCCTCGGGGCTGGGCGTCGAGGGTGTCCGCCAGCATTGCGAGATGCTCAGCGAGAAGTACCAGACCCCCTTCCACATGGCGGGCTACGCGATGGTCGAGGCGCTCCGCGCGATGAATGTCGAGAAGGTCGCGCTCAACGGCGCCTATCATTGGCCGGGCTGGTGGCAGGGCACGGTGGCGTTCTGGAAGGAGGCCGGTTTCGACGTGATCTGGGCCGGCAACTTCGTCGACCAGGGTTGGTTCGAGACGCAGGAGGAGGTGAACGACTGCATCTGGTGTTTTGACGGTGATCTGGCGCGCAAGAGCTTCGAATACGTCGCCGACAAGGCACCCGATGCGGATGCCTATCTTATCAACGGCATGTGCAACTTCCGGCGCGCGGGCGACGGCCTCGCGCAACGCCCGGTGCATCTCGAGGTCGAGTTGGAGGAGATGCTCGGCAAGCCCGTCATCGGCCACGATACGGCCCTCTACTGGCGGATCTTCAAGACCCTCGGCCTCGCGCCAACGACCCGGCAGGGCAAGCTTCTCTCCTCGCTGAAAGGATGACCTCATGCACAAGATCGTAGCGCTCTGGGCCGTGCCGAGGTCCACCTCCACCGCCTTCGAATGGATGATGCGCCAGCGCGGCGACCTCGCCTGCTTCCACGAGCCGTTCGGCGAGGCCTGGTACCAGGGCGAGGCGCCGCTCTGGCAGCGCTGGAAGGAGGGCGACCGGACGACGCCGGGCCTGACACTCGAAAGCGTGTGGGAAGACCTCAAGGCCGCGGCGAAGGAAAAGCCGGTCTTCATCAAGGACTTCCCGCATTACATCAACCACATGTGGGATGCGGATTTCCTGTCGCACTTCACCCATGCCTTCCTGATCCGTGACCCGGCCAAGACGATCACCTCGATCTACGACAAATGGCCGGACTTCGACGAGGGCGAGGTCGGCTTTCCCGAGCAGCGCGCCCTCTTCGACCTTCTCACCGCGCTGAACGGCACGCCGCCGCCGGTCGTGGACAGCGACGACCTGCTCGAGAACCCCTACGAGATGACCGAGGCCTTCTGCGCGGCGGTCGGCATCCCGTTCATCCCCGAGGCGCTGACTTGGGCGCCCGGCGCCGATACCGGCCAGTACAGCTGGTGGGACGGCGGATCGTTCCACGAAAACCTGAAGAACTCGACCGGGCTCAAGCCGCAGGCGCGCAAGTACGTCACGCTCGAGGACACGCCTTCCCGCGTGAAGCAGGTGCACCGCCGGATGAAGCCGCATTACGATCGGCTTCACGAACACCGGATCCGGGTGGGAGCGTTCGCGGCATGAAGGACGGTAGCGAGAGTGCGCAAAGGAAGCCGGCCGGGCTCATGGCCCGGCACGCTCCGATCCCGGAGCTATACGTCTCGTACGAGTCTGCCCAGAAGCTGAAGCACGAGGCCGGCGCGCTGCCGTCCTGGGACCTCACCCAGCGCCAGGTCTGCGACCTGGAGCTTCTGATGAACGGCGGCTTCTACCCCTTGAAGGGCTTCATGACCGAGGCCGACTACGACGGCGTCGTCGCCGACATGCGGCTCGCCGACGGCTCGCTCTGGCCGATGCCGGTGACGCTCGACGTCTCCGAGGCCTTCGCCGAGAAGGTCGAGCCCGGCCAGGACATCGCGCTCAGGGACGCCGAGGGCGTGATCCTCGCGATCCTCTCGGTCACCGACAAGTGGGTGCCGAACAAGGCGCGCGAGGCGGAGGGCGTCTTCGGCGCCGACGACCTCGCCCATCCGGCGGTCAACTACCTCCACAACACCGCGGGCTCGGTCTATCTCGGCGGCCCGATCACCGGCATCCAGCCGCCGGTGCATTACGATTTCAAGGCTCGCCGCGACACGCCGAACGAGCTCCGCGCCTATTTCCGCAAGCTCGGCTGGCGCAAGGTCGTGGCCTTCCAGACCCGCAATCCCCTGCACCGCGCGCATCAGGAACTGACCTTCCGCGCCGCCAAGGAGGCGCAGGCCAACCTCCTCATCCACCCGGTCGTCGGCATGACCAAGCCCGGCGATGTCGACCACTTCACCCGGGTGCGCTGCTACGAGGCGGTCCTCGACAAGTACCCGGCCGCGACCACGCATCTCAGCCTTCTCAACCTCGCGATGCGCATGGGCGGCCCGCGCGAGGCGCTGTGGCACGCGATCATCCGCAGGAACCACGGGCTCACGCATTTCATCGTCGGGCGCGACCATGCGGGCCCCGGCAAGAACAGCCAGGGCAAGGATTTCTACGACCCCTATGCGGCGCAGGAACTGGTCAGGAAGCACCAGGAGGAGATCGGCATCGAGATGCTCGATTTCAAACAGATGGTCTATGTGCAGGAAAAGGCGCAGTATTTCCCGGTGGACGAGATCCCCGAGGGCGCGACCGTCCTCGACATCTCCGGTACCGAGCTTCGCCGCCGCCTGCGCGAGGGCTTGGAGATCCCCGACTGGTTCTCCTTCCCCGAGGTGGTGCAGGAGCTGCGCCGCACCTCGCCGCCGCGCGCGAAACAGGGCTTCACGGTGTTCTTCACCGGGCTCTCGGGCTCGGGCAAGTCGACGATCGCCAACGCGCTGATGGTCAAGCTGATGGAGATGGGCGGACGTCCGACGACGCTTCTCGACGGCGACGTGGTGCGCAAGCATCTGTCGTCGGAGCTCGGCTTCTCCAAGGAGCACCGCGACCTCAACATCAAGCGCATCGGCTATGTGGCCTCCGAGATCACCAAGAACGGCGGCATCGCGATCTGCGCGCCGATCGCGCCCTACACCGCGACCCGCCGTGCGGTGCGCGAGATGATCGAGGCCTTCGGCGCCTTCATCGAGGTCCATGTCGCGACCTCGCTTGAGGAATGCGAGCGCCGCGACCGCAAGGGGCTCTACAAGCTCGCCCGCGAGGGCAAGATCAAGGAGTTCACCGGCGTCTCGGATCCCTACGAGGAGCCGCAGAACCCCGAGCTCAAGGTCGAGACCGAGAACGTCGACGTCGACAACTGCGCGCATCAGGTGATCCTGAAGCTCGAGCAGATGGGCCTGATCGGGCTCGGGAACGGCAACGGCAAACGATGACGGGCAGGGACATGACACCGCGGGCGCGCCTGCGACGGATCGTCGATTGCGGCCTCTGCATCGGATGCGGGCTTTGCCAGTCGGTGGCCGGGCGGGACGGGATCAGGGTGGGGAAGGCGGCGGACGGCGAGCTCCGGCCCGAGGCCCTGCCGGCTCTGGATCATGCCGCCATGAACCGCGTCTACGCCACCTGTCCGGGAACCCGGGCCGAGGGGCTGCCGCCGGATCTGGCGGCGGAGGCGCCGGTCACCGATCGGGTCTGGGGGCCGCTCCATCGCGTCGTGCTCGGCTGGGCGGCCGATCCCGCCGTCCGGCACGAAGGCTCGACCGCGGGCGTTCTGACGGCGCTCGGACAATACCTGCTGCGATCCGGTCGCGTGGATTTCGTGCTTCATGTCCGGGCCTCGGTGGCGGAGCCGAGCTTTGGCGAGGCGGTTCTGAGCCGCACCGAGGCCGAGGTGCTCGCCGGCGCGGGATCCCGCTATGGGCCGACCGCGCCACTCATCAACCTCGATGCGGCACTCGCGCTCGGCAAGCCCTTCGCGCTGATTGCCAAGCCCTGCGATCTCAATGCGGTGCGCAACCTCGCCCATCTCGACGAGAGGGTAAGCCGGCTGATCCGCTACTGGCTGACACCGGTTTGCGGTGGCTACATGCCCGACAGCTCGCTCACCAAGGTGCTCGCGGATCGCGGGATCGATCGGACGAAGATGACGCGGCTGCGCTACCGGGGGCTTGGCTGTCCGGGGCCGACGACGGTCGGGTTCGCAGACGGAAGCGAGACCTCCATGCATTACCTCGACTTCTGGGGCGAGGATGAAAGCGCCTGGTCGCTGCCGTTCCGCTGCAAGATCTGCCCCGACGGCATCGGCGAGGGCGCCGACATCGCCGCCGCCGACACCTGGCCCGGCGCGAGCCCGGATCGTGACGCGTCAAGAACCGATCCCGGCGTGAACTCGCTCCTGATCCGCACCCGCGCCGGGATGGAACTCATCGCGGCGGCGGTCCGCGACGGGGCGCTTGCGCTAGGGCGCGACGTGGATGTCGCCTACATGAACGACACCCAGCCGCACCAGGTCACGAAGAAGCGGTTCGTTCATGCGCGGCACGCGGGCCTGCGCGACGCGGGTTCGCTGGCGCCCGACTGCGTCGGCCTGCGGATCGAGCACCTGTCCGCGATGAACGACCCGGCGGAGAACCGGGTGCAGCGTGACGGCTCCATGCGGCGGGCGCTGGCCACCGGCCGGGGCGGTGTGGAGTAACGCCCGCCCCTAGGAGGCCGCCTGCCGCGCGCGGCGCGGAACCAGTGCCTTGAAGAGGTCCCGCATCGCCAGCTTGCCGACAACGCGCCCGTCCTCGGTCACGTCGAAGGCGTGATCCGCGTCCCCGCCGGCGCGTTCGAGCGCCTGCTCGAGCGTCGCCTCGGCGTCGATCCGGTCTTGCCCCGCAGTGCCGTCCGCGGCCGCCATCACCGAGCGGACCCTGAGGACCCGCGCCCGGTTGATGTCGCGGACGAAGTTCTCGATGTAGTCGTCCGCGGGCTTCAGGATGATCTCCTGCGGTTCGCCCTGTTGGACGATCCGGCCGTCCTTGAGGACGACGAGGTGATCGGCGAGCCGCAGCGCCTCGTCGAGGTCGTGGGTGATGAAGATGATCGTCTTGTGCAGTTCCCGCTGCAGTTCCAGCAAGAGCGCCTGCATGTCGGTGCGGATGATCGGGTCGAGCGCCGAGAAGGCCTCGTCCATCAGCATGATCTCGGCTTCCGAGCAGAGCGCGCGGGCGATGCCGACGCGCTGCTGCATGCCGCCCGAAAGCTGGTGGGGATAGTGTGTCTCGTAGCCCTTCAGACCGACCCGCTCCAGCCAGCGGCGCGCGTTCTCGCGGGTGCCGGCGCCCGGCTCGCCGCGGATCGTCGGCGCGAGCGCGGTGTTGTCGAGCACGGTTCGATGCGGCAGAAGCGCGAACTTCTGGAATACCATCGACATCCGTGTCTGGCGCAGTCTGCGCAACTCCTCGTGCGAGAGCCGCGTGACGTCGGCGCCGTCGAGCAGGATCTCGCCCGCGGTAGGCTCGATCAGGCGGTTGAGATGCCGGATCAGCGTCGACTTGCCCGAGCCCGAAAGGCCCATGATGACGGTGATCTTTCCGGCATGCATGTCGACGTTGATGTCCTCGAGGCCGAGCACATGGCTGTACCTGGACAGAAGCTCCTGCTTGCCGACGCCCGCGCGCACATGGCCAAGCATCGCCTTCGGGTCGGAGCCGAAGATCTTGTAGAGGTTGCGGATCGAGAGTTTCGGCTTCGGACTTTGCATGTTCATTCCGGGCCCCTCAGTGCTTGGTGGCGCGGTTGACCTGGGCGAGGGCCGCCTTGGTCACGCGGTCGAGGACGATGGCCAGCATCACGATCGCGAGGCCTGCGACGATGCCGACGCCAAGCTCGAGCTTGTTGATGCCCCTCAGCACCAGCGCCCCGAGCCCCGGCGCCGAGACCAGCGAAGCGATCACCACCATCGCGAGCGACATCATGATCGTCTGGTTGACGCCGGCCATGATGTTCGGCAGCGCGAGCGGGATCTGCACGCCGAAGAGCTTCTGGCGCGCCGACATGCCGAAAGCCTCGGCGGCTTCGAGCACGTCCTTGTCGACGAGCCGGATGCCAAGATCGGTGAGGCGGATCGCCGGAACGATGGCGTAGAGGATGATGGCGATGCCGTAGAGCTTCGATTCCGTCACGCTGAAGAGGAAGATCAGCGGGATGAGGTAGACGAAGGTCGGCAGGGTCTGGAGCATGTCGAGGACCGGGATCACCGACCGCTGGAGCCGGTCGCTGCGCGACATCGCGATGCCGATCGGCACGCCGATGAGGACGCAGATCACGGTGCAGACAAGGATGATGGCGAGCGTCTGCATCGCGTAGGTGTAATGGTCGACGAAGGCGAGCATCACGAGAACGATCGCCACGAACAGGGTGACGCGCGCCGAGCGCGCCGCGAACTGGACGACGATCAGGAAGATCGGGATCACGATCCACCATGGCATGGCAAGGATCGCCCAGAGCGCGCCGTCGATCGCCCAGCTCAGGGGCTGGGTCAGCGGGTCGAGCACGAACTTCAGTGGGTCCTTGATGTCGAGAAACACGCGTTCGAGCCCCGCCGTCAGCTCGCGCGTCCGCGGGATCGCGCCGCAGGCCTCGTGCAGCGCATCGAGCGAGGGAAAGGGCATGTCCCAGGGGCTGGTCTCGGCGACCTTGCCGGTCTTTGCCAGCAGGTCCGCCAGCGACTGGGGGCCGCCGGTGCTGCCCGCTTCGCACCATTCCTTGAGGCCGAGCGCCTCGAAGAAACCCGAATAAGCCGCCATCGCCGCCCCCTTCACTTCTGTTCAGCCGGTTGGCCCGGCCTCGGCCGCAGGCGGGGGCAGCGACCGCCCCCGCCCGGTTTCAGGTCATTCGAGCAGAGCCGCCAGCTTGCCGCGGGCATCGTCGCTCAGCCAGGCGCCCCAGACGTCCTTGTACGTCGTCAGGAAATGCGCCGTGGCCTCATCGGCCGAGGCCTTGTTGTCTTCCTGCCAGGCGAGCACCTCGTTCATCTGCTCGTTGGTGAAGGTGACCTTCGACATCATCTCGGCGACCTCGGGATTGCTGTCGGCGAAGGTCGTCGTGACGGCGGTGACGACGCGGGCGCTGGGATAGGGCGACTTGCCCGGCGTCGCGCAGTCCGCGCTGGCGTTGCAGGCATGGGTGTCGGCGTCGAACTCGCCGATGTTCACCATCGCCATCGGGTACTTGCCAAGGACCGAGGTCGGCGCCCAGTAGTAGCCGAACCACGGCTCCTTGTTCTCGTAGGCCGAGGCGATCGCGGCCGCGAGCGTCTCGCCCGAGCCGTGGTTGAAGACCTCGAGCCCGCTGCCCTCGAAATCCCAGGCCTTGACGATGTTGTCGTTGGTGACCCGGCAGCCCCAGCCTTCGGGGCAGTTGTGGAACTTGCCGCCGACGAGCGCGGGATTGGCGAGGATGCCTTCCATCGTGGTGAGCTCGGGATGTTCGTCCGCGAGGTATTGCGGGATCCAGAACGCCTCGACGCCGCCGTCCGAGAGGACGTCGCCGAGGGTCTTCACCTTGCCGGCCGACTCGAGCTCGGGATAGGCGGGTGCGGTATTGATCCAGAGTTCGGTCGCGATGTCCGGTTCTCCGGTTTCGGCGATCGAGGTGACGGCGGGCAGCGTCGAGGACGGCACCACGGTGACGGTGCAGCCGTAGCCGTTCTCCATCAGGAACTTCGAGACCGAGGTGACCACGGCCGCCGAGGCCCAGTTCATCTCGGTGATCGAGACCTCGCCGCATTCGGCCAGCGCGGCCTGCGCGGACAGCGCGAGGGCCCCGCCCGCGATCGCGGCTTTCAGAACAGTCGTTTTCAAGTGAGTTCTCCCTTTTGGCATGGACAGGTCCGCCGGCTCGCCCGGTTCTCGTTCGTGTGCTCGCGGCGGCCGATACCGGCCACCCCATCGGTGCGTCGCGCGATCATCCGCCCGACCGCGCCTCGTCGACATAGATCCCGAGCGCGTGGCGCCGGCTGTGGAACGCCTCGATCGAACTGACCACCTCCTCGCCCGCTTCGGCGATGACGAAGGCGATGAGCACCTCGAAGAACGCCGTTAGCGCGACGGTCGAGGTGAAGAACTGCGGCGTCTCCGTCGGGACGAGGAAGCGGTGCCTCGCGTCGGCCATGATCGGCGAGGCGAGGCTGTCGGACACCGCGATGACCCGGACGCCCTGCGCGCGCGCCGCGGTCACGGCATCGACGACCTCGCGCCTGTAGGGATGGAACGTCATCGCGATGAGCACGTCGCGCTCGTCCGCCCGCGCGAGACCGTCCACCGGCAGCGTTCCGCCGTTCGGTAGGGCGCGCACGCCGTCGATGGCCATGCCCGCGAGATAGGCGAAGTTCTGGGCGACCGGGTTGGTCACGCCGACCCCGAGAACGAATGTGCGCCGCGCCGCGACGATCGCCGCGGCCGCCGCCGCGATCGCGTCATGGTCGGTCGAGGCGTAGAAGCCTTCGAGGTTGTCGATCGAGGCTTCCGCCGACGCGGCGTAGAGCTGACCGAGTTCCCCCCGCCGCGAGATCCCCTGCAGCCACCGCGCCCGGTCGGGATAGGTCTCCCGGCCCTGCCGGATGTCGTTGCGGAAGATCTCGCGGAACGACTCGTAGCTCTCCAACCCGACCGCGCGGGACAGCCGGACCAGGGTATTCGGCTTGACGTCGGCCTTCGCGGCGAGCTGGCGGATCGAGCTGATCCCGATCTCGGCGGGATGATCGAGCAGGTAGCCGGACAGCTTCGCGAGTTCCGGCGTCGTGTCGAGTCGCAGCGTCTGCAGGCGTTCGAGGATATCCGTGCTTGTTGCCACTGAGAGAACGTTTGTTTGTTTATAGATAGTAAACCGTACAAATGTTTGCTCTGTCTGTCCAGCCGGTCTTTTCGGCCGGAGGGATCCTGTGCATGCGCGACGACCGGCGCCGTGACGTGGGCGTGCCGCATATGGCGGTCGGCCGCCGCCGCACTGGCGGCGATCGCTCCGGCTCTCATGCCGCTGGCATCCAGAGATGACCATGACCCGTCACTTTCCTGTCGGTTCGAGTTTCCGGACGCCTCGTGCGCCGTCGCGACCGATCAAGCGCGATGGGCGACGCGTCCCGCAACCTGCGGGCCGCGAATTCGGAAAATGCGTTTTCGCGCATTCGCGTTTCCGAACGGTGTCCAAGGTTCTTGCCAGTTTCTGCACCGGCGCGCGAAATGCGCGTGTCAGGGTTGGAGGGTGCAATGACGCGCGGTGCAATGGGCGGTCGGGCCGGAGGGCGCGCTGAACGCGTCGCAAAGCGGCTGGCGGCGCCCGAGGTCAATCCCTGCGCGCCGGGGCAGGTCGGGGGCTTCTACAAGCCGCTGTCCGAGCCGGAAATCGTCACTATCTACGAGACAGCGCTGCGCCTCCTGGCGGAACTTGGCATGGGCGAGGTGCCCGAGGTGCTCGAACGGCGCTTCCTCTCGGCCGGGGCGCGGAAGGCCGGCGTGCGCATCCTGTTCCCGCGCGAGATGGTCGAGCGGTGCATCGGCCTTGCCGCCAAGACCTTCACCTTTCACGGTCGCGACCCCGCCCGCTCGATCGAGGTCGGCGGCGATCGGGTCCATTTCGGCACCGGTGGTGCTGCGGTCCAGACCCTCGACCTCGACACTGGCCGCTATCGGCCCTCGACGCTGCGTGACCTTTACGACTTCACCCGGCTCCAGGACACGCTCACCAACGTGAGCTGGTTCACCCGCTGCTGTGTCGCGACCGACGTCGCCGACAGCTTCGATCTCGACGTGAACACCGTCTTCGCGCTTCTGAAGGGCACGACGAAGCCGGTCGCGACCTCCTTCACGCTGGCCGAACACGTGGCGCCGATCCTGCGCATGGTCGATATCGCGCTCGGCCATGAAGGGGCGTTCCTCGGGACGCCCTTCCTCAAGGCCCATATCAGCCCGGTGATCTCGCCGATGCGCTTCGGCGAGGACGCGGTGCTGGTGACGCTTGCCTGCATGGAACACGGACTGCCCCTGTCCTGCATCACCGCCGCGCAGTCGGGTGCTACGGCGCCCGCGACACTCGCGGGGTTCCTCGCGCAGTCGCTGGCCGAGACGCTCGGCAGCCTGATGATGGTGAACGTCTTCAAACCCGGCTATCCGATGGTCTTTTCCAACTGGCCGCTGGTCATCGACCTCAGGACCGGCGCCTTCGCGGGCGGCGGCGGCGAGATCTCGGTGCTGAACGCGGCCTCGGCGCAGATCTCGAACTGGCTCGGCCTGCCCTCGGGCGTCGCCTCCTCGATGACCGACGCCAAGGCGATCGACGCGCAATACGGCGTCGAGAAGGCGCTCTCCTCGCTCGCCGCCGGTCTCGCGGGCGGCAATCTGATCTATGAGAGCTCGGGCATGACGGCCTCGCTCCTCGGCGCCTCGTTCGAAGCCTTCGTCCTCGACAACGAGATGCATGCGATGATCTACCGCGCGCTCCGCGGGATCGAGGTGACGCCGGACACGCTCGGTTTCGACGCGATCTGCGAGGCGGTTCTGGGCGAGGGGCATTTCCTCGGCGGCGCGCATACCCTGGCGGCGATGCAGCGCGACTACTTCTATCCGAGTCTCGCCGACCGCGACGCCCCGATCACCTGGACAGAGAAAGGCCAGCCCGATGCCTGGATGCGGGCGAAGGCGGCAGCGCGCGAGGTGCTCGCGACGCACCACCCCGCCTATCTCGATCCCGCGGCCGAGGCGAGGATCCGCGCCGAGTACAACATCCTCCTTGACGCCTGACCGTGCCCCGAAACGGGCTGCCGCAAGCGCGCGGCGGAGGGCTTAGGCAGAAACACGTCCAATTCGTCCGCTAGGCGCTGCGATATCAGGTGCGGGCCATCAGCTCGGCGATATGCGCCATCGATCTGCCGAAACTGGACGCTTTCGCGGATCGGATGATCCGCGGCGATGGCCGCGGCGCGGGGTGGCGTGCGAAAATCGACCTCCAGCAGAGCCGATATCAGGTGCTCAGACCTCAGGGGCTGCTGTCTCTGAATCTAATGGTGGCGGATATCGAGTCCGCCGTGTCGCGTCGAGGTTGTCGAAACAATTACCCAAAAATGGGCAAAAATGTGACTATAAGTGGACATTCTGTGTCGCAATGTTGTCTAGATTTTGACATCATTCGTGGGTGGAGGCACGCTTGGCTCAATCGGGAGCGGCGATTGGGCGAACTGGTCGCCAAGTCCCATCAAGACCTTGAATGCGAGGTAAGAAATGAAAAATTATGTGTTTTTGACGAATGTTTTAGCGGCATTTACCGCACAAATGATTGTGACCGCACCCGCCTCGGCTCAGGGCGTTCGTACCGTACCCGAGCAGGTGGCTTTCTCGCAGTATTGCGAACGGACCCAGTTTACCCGCAGCGAACTGAATCGGCTTCAGAGACATCCGCAGTTCCCCGCCCTTCTGGAGTACGCGCTCCAGAACTGCCCGGCGGTCGCGGCGGTGCTCGCTTCGGGCCCGACCGCGTCGATCGGTGAGCCGGATTCGGGCGATCGCAGGGACGACCCTCCGTTCGGTAACGGCGGCGATGGCGGCGGCGATGGCGGCGGCGATGGCGGCGGCGATGGCGGCGACAACGGCGGCGGCGGCAATGGCGGCGGCGATGGCGGCGGCGATGGCGGCGATGGCGGCGACAACGGCGGCGGCGG
>NZ_JAPDOG010000024.1 GCF_026013545.1 Defluviimonas salinarum
ACTGGCGCAGGGTCGCAACCCGTTACGACAGATGCGCCAAGACCTTCCTTTCCGCCGTCGCACTCGCCGCAACCGTCCTGTTCTGGCTTTGACGATCAATGAGTCTGGAGCCTAATCGTGACCGCCATGTTCCAGGAAACTTCGGGTCGCGACGACTGGGCTGCCACGCTGGACTTGCTTTGGCCCTCGGTCACCGCCCGCGCGGCCGACCCGCGGCAGGCCCGGACAGATCTGGGTTTCGCGCTGTTTGGACTGGGCATTAGCCAGGAGTTCTCCGGCATGCCCGAGCCCGGCCGCGCGCCGAAAACAATATCCGCCCTGCGCGAAATGGTCGCCGATATCTATGACCGCAAGGCCGATCCGGAAAAGGAGGCCGATTTCAGGCTCTACCAGCTTGGCCTTGGCAATGACGTGTCCGGTATCGAAGCCGAGATCGCGGCGGCACGCTGGCATGACCGCAAGGACTTCACCCTCAACGCTGCAAGGGGCCTGATCGCCATCGGCCAGATCGATGCCGCCTTCGGTCTGCTACGGCTGGTGCCTGACCGCGATATCGCCACCCGAATTGGCCAGGCATCCCTTGCCCATGTCCTGCAAACCGAGGGTCTGGATGCAGCGCTGGCTCTTGTGCGGCGCTTTGCCGACCGCACCGACCGGGCAGAAGCTCTGGCCAAGGTCGCGCTGAAGATGGCCGAAGCGGGCCGTCTGTCCGACGCACTCGCCATCGCAGATGAGCCGTTGTTGCGCGGACGGCATTGGAAGAAATTCTGGGTTCTCGAAATTCTTGCCGAGGTTTACGCCCGCGGCGGCGACAGAGACCGTGCGCTGGCCTACTTGCGGCAGTTTGAAGCGGTCAACAGAGGAATCGCCAGAGGCGACAGAATCCGCATCATCGCCGCTTCCGTCGCGTTGGATTTCGACGCGGCCCGGATAGGTCTCGCGCATTTGACGGAACGCTTGTGGCAGGAAGAAGCCGTGTCCGACTCTGTCGAGGCCCTGTATTTTTCCAGTCAGCCGAAGGTCGAGGCCTTCTTGGCCCTTCTTCCGCCCGATTACCTGCCGAAGGCCCTTGGTGCGTTGGGCCGGGCGCAGGTCAGGGCCGGCGATTTGCCCGGTGTCCTTGCCACCCTGAAGCAACTTGAGGGCCTGCCCGACACCGAAATCGCCTTGCGCGATCTGAGGGCAGACCTCGCGCGTTTCCTGGTGCGCGACGGGCGGGTGACGGAGGCCGTTGCCATGGCCGAGGCATCAGGTCACTCTTGGTCGACGGCTTACGTCGCCTCAAGGATGAAATAAGGGGCCGGCAAAGATCACGCGCCCGCCCGCACGATCTCGGCGCCAAGGCCGGCCATCAGCCCCTCGAAGACCGGGAACGAGGTCGCGATCGGCGAGCCGTCATCCACGCTCACGGGCTTCTGCGCCGCGAGCCCGAGCACCAGGAAGGACATCGCGATCCGGTGGTCTATATGGGTCTTCGCGGTGGCGCCGCCCGGCACCCCGCCCGGCCCCATGCCGTGGACGATGAGCACGTCCTCCTCCTCCTCGACCCGCACGCCGCAGGCCTCCAAGCCCCGCGCCATCGCGTCGATCCGGTCACTCTCCTTCACCCGCAACTCCTTGACGCCGCGCATCACCGTCGTGCCCTCGGCACAGGCGGCAACGACCGAGAGGATCGGGTATTCGTCGATCATGCTCGCGGCCCGCGCCTCCGGCACCTCGATGCCCTTCAGCGCCGAGAACCGCACCCGCAGGTCGGCGACCGGCTCGCCGCCTTCCTCGCGCGGGTTCTCGAAGGCGATATCGGCACCCATCTCGACGAGCGTGGTGTAAAGTCCGTTGCGGGTCGGGTTCTGGCTGACGCCCGGCACCCGGATGTCCGAGCCTTCGACGATCAGCGCCGCGCAGACCGGGAAGGCTGCCGAGGACGGATCGCGCGGCACCGCGACGGTCTGCGGCTTCAGTTCCGGCTGGCCGGTCAGGGTGATGACGCGGCCCTCGTCGGTATCCTCGACCGTGATCTCGGCGCCGAAGCCCCTGAGCATCCGCTCGGAATGATCCCGCGTCGGCTCCTTCTCGATCACCACGGTCTGGCCCGGCGCGTTCAGCCCGGCGAGCAGTACGGCGGACTTCACCTGCGCCGAGGGCATCGGTACGGTGTAGCGCACCGGCACCGGCTCGGCCGCGCCGACGATCGTCATCGGCAGCCGCCCGCCCTGGCGGCCATAGGCGCGCGCGCCGAAGAGCGCCAGAGGATCGGTGACCCGCCCCATCGGTCGCTTGCGCAGGGAGGCGTCGCCGGTGAAGGTCGCGGTGATCGGCGAGGTCGCCATGCAGCCCATGATCAGCCGCACCCCGGTGCCGGAATTGCCGCAGTCGATCACCTCGGCCGGTTCGGCGAAGCCGCCGACCCCGACACCCCGGACCGACCATTCGCCGGGGGCAAGCTGCGTCACCTCGGCGCCGAAGGCACGCATCGCCTTGGCGGTATCGAGCACGTCCTGCCCCTCAAGGAGCCCGGTCACCCGGGTCTCGCCCACCGCCATCGCACCGAGGATGAGCGCGCGGTGCGAGATCGACTTGTCGCCCGGCACCTCGGCCACGCCCTTCAGCGGCCCGGACTTGCGGGCGGTCATCGGTATCGGTTCGCCGTGGCCGGACATGCTCTCTCCCTCGCGAAAATCGCTCCGCTGATAGCGCAAGCCCCGCGGCCGGTCCATGCCTCCGGGCATCTTCATTGCGAAAATACCCCCGCCGGAGGCGCCCGCACTCAGAGCCTGCGGAAGGTCACGTAGTGCGGCACCCGGCCCTCCCGCAGCGCCTTCTGCTCATAACGGGTCGAGACCCAGTCCTCCCAGGGCGTCGCGACCGAGGCGACGAGCGCGAACCCGGCCTTCGGCACCTCGATCAGCGTCTGGCGCACATAGTCGGGGATGTCGGTCGCGACTCGGAACTCCGCCCCCGGACGCAGCACCCGCGCGAGCGGCAGAAGATGCTCGGCGGTGACGAAGCGGCGGCGGTGATGACGGCGCTTCGGCCAGGGATCCGGATAGTTGAGGAAGGCCTTCGCGACCGAGGCCGCGGGCAGCACCTCCATCAGGTCGCGCGCATCGCCGGGATGGACGGCGAGGTTGGTGACGCCCGCCGCGCGGATCTTGCCCAGAAGCATCGCGACGCCATTGATGAAGGGCTCGGCCCCGATGATCCCGACTTCCGGATAGCGCGCGGCCATGTGCACCAGATGCTCGCCGCCGCCGAACCCGACCTCGAGCCAGACCGGGCGGTCGTCGCCGAAAAGCGCGGCGGGCTCAATCGGCAGCCGCTCGGGGTTCTCGTCCCGCGTCACGCCCTCGGGGCGCAGCGTGTCGAGATCCTCGCTGAGATAGGTCTTCTGGCTGGACCGGAGCGTCTTGCCCCGGATCCGGCCGTAGAAATTGCGCCATTCGGGCGGGGTCTGGGTCTCGTCGCTCATGGGTGCGGGACTACGCCTTCTCTCCGCCGCCGGTCAAGGGCGCCGGGGCGCCTGACGGATACTCCTCAGCCCCGCCCACGATAGGTCGAAACACCCTGATCCGGGATCCAGACCCCCTCGGGCGCGGCACCGGTCTGCCAGAAGACGTCGATCGGAATGCCGCCGCGCGGATACCAGTAGGCGCCGATCCTGAGCCACTCGGGATCGAGAAGCTCCACGAGCCGCTTGGCGATATGGATCGAGCAATCCTCGTGGAAGGCGCCGTGGTTGCGGAACGAGTGCAGGAAGAGCTTGAGGCTCTTGCTCTCCACGAGCCAGTCGCGAGGGATGTAGTCGATGACGATATGGGCGAAGTCGGGCTGGCCGGTCATCGGGCAGAGCGAGGTGAACTCGGGCGCGGTAAAGCGCACGACATACCGGGTGCCGGCATGGCCGGCCGGCACCTTTTCCAGCACCGCCGCCTCGGGCGAGGCGGGAAGCTCGGTCGCGGCCCCAAGCTGGGTCAGGCCGGAGACATCGGTCTTGGGCATGGTATTCCCCCGTGAAAGTGACGCCCCGCCCTGTCAGAACCGCCCCCCGAGGTCAAGACCCCGCCCCAAAAGACGACGGGCGACCCCGAAGGCCGCCCGCTGCTTCTTCATTGCGAAAATACCCTGCGGGGGGCCGGGGGTGCAAACCCCCCGGCGCGTGCCGCCGGCGCGACGATCAGACGGCCTTCTTCAGCGCCTCGACGAGATCGGTCTTCTCCCAGGAGAAGCCGCCGTCGGCCTCGGGCGCGCGGCCGAAATGGCCATAGGCGGCGGTGCGCTGGTAGATCGGCTTGTTGAGGTCGAGATGGTTGCGGATGCCGCGCGGGGTGAGGTCCATGACCTTCGCCACCGCGGCCTCAATCGCAGCTTCCTCGACCACGCCGGTGCCGTGGGTGTCGACATAGATCGACAGGGGCTTGGCGACACCGATCGCGTAGGAAAGCTGCAGCGTGCAGCGCCGCGCGAGCCCGGCCGCGACGACGTTCTTGGCGAGGTAGCGCGCGGCATAGGCGGCCGAACGGTCTACCTTGGTCGGATCCTTGCCCGAGAACGCGCCGCCGCCGTGCGGGGCCGCGCCGCCATAGGTGTCGACGATGATCTTGCGCCCGGTGAGGCCGGCGTCACCGTCCGGCCCGCCGATCACGAAGGTGCCGGTCGGGTTGACCCACCATTCGGTCTTCTCGGTCAGCCACTCCGCGGGCAGCACTTCGCGGATATAGGGCTCGACGATGGCGCGGATGTCGTCGGAGGTCTGGCTCTCGTCGGCATGCTGGGTCGAGAGCACGAGCGAGGTCACCTCGACCGGCACGCCGCCCTCGTAACGCAGCGAGATCTGAGACTTCGCGTCGGGGCGCAGGCTCGGCTCGGCGCCGGACTTGCGGGCCTCGGCGAGGCGGCGCAGGATCGCGTGGGCATACTGGATCGGCGCCGGCATCAGTTCCGGCGTCTCGTCGACCGCGTAGCCGAACATGATGCCCTGGTCGCCGGCACCGTCGCGGTCGACGCCTTGCGCGATATGGGCCGACTGCTCGTGCAGGAAGTTCAGCACATGGCAGGTGTTCCAGTGGAACTTGTCCTGCTCGTAGCCGATGTCGCGGATGCAGTCGCGGGCGATCTGGCCGATCCGGCCCATGTAGTTCTTCAGACGCTCCTGGTCGGACAGGCCGACCTCCCCGCCGATCACGACCATGCCGGAGGTGGCGAAGGTCTCGCAGGCGACGCGGGCGTTCGGCTCTTCAGTCAGGAAGGCGTCGAGAACGGCGTCGGAAATCCGGTCGCAGACCTTGTCCGGATGGCCCTCCGACACGCTCTCGGAGGTAAAGATGTAGTTCTGACGGGACATGAAAGTGCTCCATTGGGATGATCCCCGCCACGCCAGGAAGCCGTTGTGACGGTTCGACGGAACTTCCTATCCCCACGTGCCCGCGCGGTCAATCCGATTGTCGGCGCCGCGCAGCACCAAGCGCGACAAGTCCGAGCCCGAGGAGGATCGCCATCGGCAGATCGCCGGTCCGCGCATAGGGCGTCGGCGCCAGCGCCGCCGGTACCTCGGCGTCGAGCACGCCCTCGGTATTGAGAGGCAGGCTGTCCAGCACCCGGCCCTTGGCGTCGATCACCGCGGTCACGCCTGTATTGGCCGCGCGCAGGAGCGGCAAGCCCTGTTCCACCGCGCGGAGGCGTGCTTGTGCATAATGCTGATAGGGGCCGGCGACATTGCCGAACCAGGCGTCGTTGGTGACCTGCAGCACCCAGTCGGCGCGCTCCGGCGCCGCGCGCAGATCCTGCGGGAAGACCGCCTCGTAGCAGATCAGCGGCAGCACCTTGCCGGCCCGACCGAGGTCCATGACCTGCGCGCCGGGGCCGGGGGAATAGCCGTTGCCCTCGCGCGCGGCGAAAGCGGAGATGCCGAACTCGGCCATCATGTCGCCGTAGGGAATGTATTCGCCGAAGGGGACGAGGTGCCACTTGTCATAGACCGCGTGGACCTCGCCCATGCCATCGGCGGCGGCGAGGCTGTTGAAGTAGCGCATTCCCTCGACGCGCTGGATCCCGACGGCCGCCGGCACGCCGCCGGAGGCTTCCGCGATCCGCGCGAAGAGCCCGCCGGCATCGTCGAGCAGGAACGGCACCGCGGTCTCCGGCCAGACCACGAGGTCGAGCGGCGCCGCGGCGGGTTCGGCGGTCTGCGCCATCTGGCGGTCGAGAAAGATGCGCCACATGTCGCCGCGCCATTTCAGCGCCTGCGCGGCGTTGGGCTGGATCAGCCGCACCCGGATCGGCTGGTCGCGCTGCGGCTCGGGTGCCGCGAGGCGGACGGCGCCCGCGGCCCAGACCGCGCCGATGGCGAGAACCGCGAGCGCGGCGAGGCCCGCGCGGGTCGCGGGCCGTCTGCCGAGCATCGGCAGCGCGGCGGCGAAGGTCGCGAGCGCACTCAAGCCGATCGGGCCGGTGAAAGCCGCGGCCTGCATGACCGGCGTACCGATCCAGATGTGGCCGACGAGCGCCCAGGGAAAGCCGGTGAAGATGTAGCCGCGCAGGAGGTCGGTCGCGGCAAGGCCGAGCGCGAAGCCGATGGCACGGGTCGCCGGGCCGCGCCCGAGCGCCGCGACGCCGCCCGCGAGCGCCCAGAAAAGCGCCATGCCGAAGGCCATGAAGACAAGCGCGAAGGGCGCCATCCAGCCGTCGCGCGCGGCGTCGATCTGGAACGGCTCGACGATCCAGAAGAGGCCCGCGGCGAAATAGCCCGCCCCGCCGATCCAGCCGAGCCAGACCATCCGCGGCCCGCACCGTTCCGCGGCAATGAGCGCGGTGAGAACCCCGAGGGCGGGCAGCGCGACCCACCAGAGGTCCCACGGCGCCTGGCCCATGGCGACGCCCGCGCCGAGCAGGGCGGCGAGGGCGAGGCGACGGATATCGGGGCGGGCCGCGCGCCCGGACTGGCGGCCGGTCTGGGTCATCATCGTCAGGGCTTGGCCTGCGGCAGGCGGACGCGCAGCCGCTTGATGCGGCGCGGGTCGGCGTCGATCACCTCGAACTCGGCGCCGCTGTCATGCGGGATCACCTCGCCGCGCGCCGGAACCCGGCCCGCGAGCATGAAGACGAGGCCGCCGAGCGTGTCGAACTCGTCCTCTTCTTCCTCGGTGGCGAGCTTTGTGCCGATCGCCGCCTCGAATTCCGGCAGCGGCGCGCGCGACTGGACGATGTACTGGCCCGGTTTCTCCTCGGTCCAGAGTCCGTCCTCGGAAGTGTCGTGCTCGTCCTCGATCTCGCCGATCACGGTCTCGATCAGGTCCTCGATCGTGACCAGGCCATCGACACCGCCGTATTCGTCGATCACCAGCGCCATGTGGATGCGCTCCGACTGCATCTTCTGCAACAGGATGCCGATCGGCATCGAGGGCGGCGCGTAAAGCAACGGCCGCAGCATCTTGCGCAGGTTGAAGCGCGGTTTCGGTTCGGTGAACGCCTGGTCGAGCGCCAGATCCTTGAGGTGGATGAGCCCGAGTGGACTGTCGAGCGTACCCTTGAAGACTGGCAGCCGCGAGAAACCCGATTCGCGGAAATTGCCGACGACGTCATCGAGCGAGGCGGTCACCGGCACGGCGACGATCTCGGCCTTGGGGATGGCGACGTCCTCGACGCGCATCCGGCGCAGGTTGCCAAGACCGGGCAGCCGCGGGCTCGCGGCGGCGCTGGAGGCCGCCTCCCGTGGTTCGGCCTCTGCATCGGCATCGGTCTCAGGAGGAGAGAAGGCATCGATGATCCGGCCGAAAAAGCCGCGTTGCCCGCTACTGTCGGAGGGGTCGGGCGCGTCCTGCGCCATGGTAGACCCGTCTAAGCTGTCGCCCATCGTTCCTTTCCAGTTTGCCCGGCCGAGTGCGGCCGGTTCAGTCATATGGGTTTGCGATACCCATTTTTGCAAGGATTCGGATTTCAGTCGACTCCATCAGTTCCGCATCGCCGTCGCGGACGTGATCGTAGCCGAGCAGATGCAGGACGCCGTGGACCAGAAGATGGGTGACGTGATCGGTCAGCGGCTTGTCCTGTTCGGCCGCCTCGCGCTCGCAGGTCTCCCAAGCGATGGCGATGTTGCCCAGCTCCTCGGCCATCCCCTCCGGTCCCGGCTCGGGCGGCTCCGGCAGGTCGCCGTCCTCCTCGGCCGCGCGCTCCTCGGCGGGCCAAGAGAGCACGTTCGTCGGCTTCGGCTTGCCGCGAAAATCGGCGTTGAGTTCGGCGATGCGGGCGTCGTCGCAGCCGAGAAGGCTGATCTCGAACCCGGTCTCGCTCAGGCCAAGCTCGGCGAAGCTTGCCCTTGCCACACGTTCCGCAAGCCCGGCGAGCCCGACGGCATGCCAGCGCGAATCCTCGATCAAAGTGTCAACCAGCGGCTCCATCGTCGCGGTCATAGGCCTCGATGATGCGCGCGACAAGCGCGTGGCGCACAACGTCCTTCGCGGTGAAGTAGTTGAAGCTCACGCCCTCGACCCCTGCAAGGATGCGTTCGGCGTCGGTCAGGCCCGAGGCGGTGCCGCGCGGCAGGTCGATCTGGGTGCGGTCGCCGGTGATCACCATGCGGCTGCCCTCGCCAAGCCGGGTGAGGAACATCTTCATCTGCATGGTGGTGGCGTTCTGCGCCTCGTCGAGCACCACGAAGGCATTGGACAGCGTCCGTCCACGCATGAAGGCGAGAGGAGCGATCTCGATCCGCTTCTCCTCCATCAGCTTGATGACCTGCTTGGCCGGAAGGAAGTCGTTCAGCGCGTCGTAGAGCGGCTGCATGTAGGGGTCGACCTTCTCCTTCATGTCACCGGGCAGGAAGCCAAGCCGCTCGCCCGCCTCGACGGCCGGGCGCGACAGGATGATCCGGTCGACATGGCCGCCGATCAGCATGGTAACGCCGACAGCGACGGCGAGGTAGGTCTTGCCGGTGCCCGCGGGGCCGATGCCGAAGGCCATCTCGTGCGAGAAGAGGTTCTTTACATAGGCCTTCTGGGCCTCGGTCCGGGGTTCGATCTGCTTCTTGCGGGTGCGGATCTCGAACTTGCCGCCGGCGAACATCTCGAGCTGCTCGTCGAGGCTCGCCGGGACCGCGGTGGCGCCTTCGCCCATGCGGATCGCCGCGTCGATCTCGCCCGCGTCGATCGGGCGGCCGGTTTCGAGCTTTCCGTAGAGCGTCTGGAGGACCGCTGCGGCAAGGCCGCGCGCCTGGGCGCTTCCCACCACCGCGACATGGTTGCCGCGGCGCAGGATGTGGACCCCCAACTGATGCTCGATCTGTGCCAGATTGCGGTCGAATTCGCCGCACAGGTCGATCAGGAGCCGATTGTCGGAAAATTCCAGAAGGGTTTCGTGCAGGTCTTCCGGACGCGGCGGCGGGGTCAAGGCGCTGATGCCCAAGCAAGTCTCCTTTGACTGGAGGTCCTCTACAAATGGTGCCTCTGGTTCTCCATTAACGCAAGTATTGACGACGAATATGTGTCCGAGTGTGACAGATTCCGTGTCACATCGTGATTCAGCCGGATATTTCGCCGCGATTCCCGGCGCGCCTGCCGGGGCAATGCGCCGGTCAGTCCGCCGCGATCTCGCCCGCGAGAGAATTCGGGGCGGAGGCGGTGATTCTCACCCGCCGGATCTCTCCCGGCGCCGCGTCGGTCCTGACATGCACGGCGTGAAGATAGTCGGACTTGCCGACCATCTGGCCCTTCAGCCGTCCGGGCTTTTCGAAGAGCACCGAGACCTCGCGTCCGACCATCGCCTCTTGCGCCGCGCGTTGCTGCCCGGTGATCAGCGCCTGCAGCGTCTGGAGCCGGGCGTCGGCGATCTCGGCCGGGACGGGGAGCTTTTCCGCCGCCGGCGTGC
Organism: Defluviimonas salinarum; assembly: GCF_026013545.1. GTDB lineage: Bacteria > Pseudomonadota > Alphaproteobacteria > Rhodobacterales > Rhodobacteraceae > Albidovulum > Albidovulum salinarum. The sequence continues at coordinate 9,859 of NZ_JAPDOG010000024.1, forward strand.
CGGGACGGGCGGAATACTTGAACGAATAGGCCATGCCGTAGTTGACGGCGCGGATCAGCGCCATCGTGGCGTCGAAATCGGCATCCGTCTCGCCGGGGAAGCCGACGATGAAGTCGCCCGACATCATCATGTCCGGTCGCGCCGCGCGGATCTTCTCGATCAGTCGCAGATAGTCGTCGGCCGTGTGCTTGCGCGCCATCGCCTTGAGGATGCGGTCGGAACCTGACTGCACCGGCAGGTGCAGGTAGGGCATGAGCTTGGCCTCCTCGCCATGGGCGGCGATGAGGTCGTCCTCCATGTCATTCGGATGCGAGGTGGTGTAGCGGATCCGCTCCAGCCCATCGACCTTCGCGAGCTCCCGTACCAGCCGGGCGAGCGACCAGTCGCCGTCAGGCCCGGCCCCGTGATAGGCGTTGACGTTCTGGCCAAGGAGCGTGATCTCGCGCACGCCCTTCTCGACGAGGCCGCGCGCCTCTTTCATGATCCGCTCGGCCGGGCGCGAGACCTCGGAGCCGCGGGTATAGGGCACCACGCAGAAAGCGCAGAACTTGTCGCAGCCCTCCTGCACGGTCAGGAAGGCGGTCGGCCGCACCGCCGCCTTCGGCCGCTCGGGCAAGTGATCGAACTTGTCCTCCTCGGGGAAGTCGGTGTCGACGGTCTTCTCGCCGGCGTCCGCCGCCTTCGCCATCGCCGGCAGGCGGTGGTAGCTCTGCGGTCCGACGACGAGGTCGACGAGCGGCATCCGCTTCAGGATCTCCTCGCCCTCGGCCTGGGCGACGCAGCCCGCGACGCCGATCTTGAGATCGGGCTTGGCGAGCTTCAGCGGACGCAGGCGCCCGAGGTCGGAATAGACCTTCTCGGCGGCCTTCTCGCGGATGTGGCAGGTGTTGAGAAGCACCATGTCGGCCTCTTCGGCCACCTCGGTCGTGACATAGCCCTCGGCGCCCATGGCCTCGGCCATGCGCTCGCTGTCATAGACGTTCATCTGACAGCCGTAGGTCTTGATGTAGAGCTTCTTCGGCGCGGACATGGCGGACTTCCTGCGGGATCGGCGGTTCCTAACGCAAACCGCGTCCGCCCGCAATCGCCGGGGCGGCTTGCATTCGCCGCGCCCCTGCTCAAATCTGCGCCCGCTTCGATGCCGGACGGGACTGCCGATGATTTTCGCCTCGCTCAACGACTTCCTCTCCCGGGGCCGCCCGCTTCTCGCCCGCGGCCCCGTCGCGCTGATCTTCGCCGAGGACGCGGTGGAGATTGCCTCGACCGTCGATCACCACGCGAAGGCGGGCTTCGCCGGGGTCATCGTGTTCCTCTCTGCCGACATCGAGATCCCGGCCGAGGCCGAGACGGCGGCGCACTGGGTCCGCCACGAGCGCCGCGCCGGCGAGGGGATCGCGCCGGGCGTGAACGCGATCATCGCCGCCGCGCCGCCGACCGTCTGGTTCTACTACTGCTACAATGCCGAGTACCTGTTCTTCCCGTTCTGCGAGCACCGTTCGGTCCGCGAACTGCTGACCTTCCATGCCGAGGAGCGTCGCGACGCGATGCTTTGCTACGTCGTCGACCTCTACGCGCCCGATCTCGGCCGGTTCCCCAATGCGGTCAGCCGCGAGGAGGCGATGCTCGACCAGTCGGGCTACTACGCGCTTTCGCGGCATGACCCGGCGGCGGGAAGGCCGAAGGACCGCCAGCTCGACTTCTTTGGCGGCCTGCGCTGGCGCTTCGAGCAGCACGTCCCGTGGGACCGGCGCAAGATCGACCGGATCGCGCTGTTCCGCGCGCAGCCTGGGCTGCAGCTTCGCGATGATCACACCTTCAACATCGAGGAGTGCAACACCTACGCCTGCGAGTGGCACAACAACCTGACCGCGGTAATCGCCTCGTTCAGGACGGCGAAGGCGCTGAAGACCAATCCCGCGTCGGCCGCCCAGATCGAAAGCTTCGTATGGCACAACTCGGCCCGGTTCGACTGGCATTCGCAGCAGCTGATGGACCTCGGGCTGATGGAGCCCGGCCAGTGGTTCTGACCTTGCGCGGCCGATGAAGAAAAGGCGACCCCGCGAGGGGGCCGCCTTCCGTATCGCGACGAGGGGGGCGTCAGCGAACGATGTGGACGATGGTGCGGTCGGCCGAGTTCAGAACCACCGGCACGCCGTTCACATAGGCGTAGGAGTACTCGCTCTCCGGCACCGGATGGATCGTCACGGTCTCCGGAATACCGGCGCCCACGACGACTTCGCCGTCCAGATAGACATATTCGACGGGATGTTCGGTGACGTAGGTCGTCACGGTTTCGCCCGGATCGGCCATGCCCCCGGTCGCGGCTCCGGCGACGGCGCCCACGGCCGCGCCCGGAGGGCCGGCGATCAGCGCGCCGGCCACGGCGCCCATCGCGCCGACGATGGCGGCGGAACGTTCGCTCGTGTCCTCGTGGACAACGGTTTTGACTTCCGTCTTGGCGCGATCCACGGTGAGCACCGCCATCTCTTCGCCGACCTTCGTCGTCAGGTAGTCACCGTATGCCCAGCCGGTTTGACCGTCGAAGGTGACCTGACACCAGTTTGCGGCGTCGACGCACCCTTCGACCTCGACCGCGGCGTTGGCGGGGATAACGGCCGAGACGATATAGTTCGGACCCGGACCCATCCGCAGGTTGAGATCCGTGGTAGCGGTCGACTCCATCGCCATCGCGGCACCCGAACCGAGTAGTCCGACAATGCCGGTGGTCACTGCAAGCGTTCTGAACATCATAATCTCCTTTTCAGGTCACATTCGGCGCCCGTCGAGCCCGCGATGTGCAGACTTCCCGGCCGCTCAGCGAATGAACGCAGCCGGATGTGCGAAGTTCCCCGATCTGTTCGGGAAATCGTTGTCAGATCGGCGAAAATCCGCCTTCCCGACCGCGAGTAGCGATGTTCGCGTGTCGGATCTAACCTGTCGGGTCGGTCCCGCGAGCTTCTGATGCCGCTGCGTGGAGTAGGGCGGACGCGGGACGCATCCGTGCGGCCGCGCCGTTATGGCGGCAGGGCTTGACGCCGCCAGACCCCTGCCGTCGGATTCAGGCAATGACGTCGCAATGCGTTCCGTAGGGGCGCACCCGTCGGAGGTGCCGGTAGCCGGTCGCGCTCAGCTTTTCCTGAGCCGGATCACCACATCGACCCGCGACAGTTCCGCGCCCTCGGGCAGGTCCGGAAGCCTCGCGATCTCAAGATCCTCGACCGGCGCGTCGACGAGCCGGCCCTCCTCCTCCCAGAAGAGGTGCGGGTGATCGTCGAGCCGCGTGTCGAAATAGCTGCGCGAGCCGTCCACCGAGATCTCGTTGATCAGCCCGGCCTCGCAGAAGGCGCGGAGCGTGTTGTACACGGTCGCCAGCGAGACCGGCTCGCCCGCGGCACTCGCGGCGGCATGCAGGCTCTCGGCGGTGACGTGGCGGTCCTTGCCGTCGCCCACGAGCAGCGTCGCCAGCGACAGCCGTTGGCGCGTCGGCCTCAGCCCCGCCCGCGCCAGCCAGCGCGTTCCGCGTTTCGCCGCAAGTGTCTCCATTGCAACCGTCCGGGTCCAGTCGTCCTCGCAAAGGGATATATAGGCCGCGGGAGCCGCGGTTTTCAATCGGTTTCGCGGCCCTGCGCCCACCAGCCAGCGCCCTTGCCCTGAGCCCGAACCGGGTGTTAGAGGGGGCTGATACGGAATTGCCAGATGGGGACAGGCAGCATGGCCGGATATCCGACGAGCTTCGACAAGGAAGAGCTGCTCAAATGCGCGCGCGGCGAGCTCTTCGGTCCGGGCAACGCCCAGCTCCCCGAGCCGCCGATGCTGATGATGGACCGGATCACCGACATCTCCGCCGATGGCGGCGAGCACGGCAAGGGTCATGTTGTTGCCGAATTCGACATCACGCCGGACCTCTGGTTCTTCTCCTGCCACTTCCCCGGCAACCCGATCATGCCGGGCTGCCTCGGTCTCGACGGGCTCTGGCAGCTCACCGGGTTCAACCTCGGCTGGCGCGGTTGGGAAGGGCGGGGCTACGCGCTCGGCGTGGGCGAGGTGAAGCTCACCGGCATGGTGCGGCCCGACCGCAAGATGATCCGCTACTACGTCGATTTCACCAAGGCCGTGCAGACCCGCCGCCTGACGATGGGCGTGGCCGACGGACGCGTTGAAGCGGATGGCGAGACCATTTATCTCGTGAAGGACATGAAGGTCGCGCTCTCGGCGAGCTGACCCCCAAGAAAGGAGTGCGCCTATGCGCCGCGTCGTCATCACCGGGATCGGGATCGTCTCGCCCATCGGCAACAATGCCGCCGAGGTGGAAGCGTCCCTGCGCGCCGGCAAGTCGGGCATCGTGTTCGCCCCGGAATACGCCGAGCACGGTTTCCGCAGCCAGGTTCACGGCATGCCGCAAATCGTGCTCGAGGATCACATCGACAAGCGCAACCTGCGCTTCATGGGGCCGGGGGCGGCCTACAACTTCCTCGCCATGGAACAGGCGATCGCCGACAGCGGGCTCGAGGAAAGCGACGTCTCTAACGAACGCACCGGCCTCGTGATGGGCTCGGGCGGGCCGTCCACCTCGAACTTCTTCGAGGCGCACCGGATCGTCATCGAGAAAGGTGCGCCGAAGCGGATGGGGCCGTTCATGGTGACCCGCTGCATGTCGTCGACGAACTCGGCCTGCCTCGCCACGCCGTTCAAGATCAAGGGCGTGAACTATTCGATCACCTCGGCCTGCTCGACCAGCGCCCATTGCATCGGCAACGGCACCGAGCTGATCCAGATGGGCAAGCAGGACATCGTCTTCGCCGGCGGCGGCGAGGAGCTTGACTGGACGCTGTCGTGCCTCTTCGACGCGATGGGCGCGATGTCGTCGAAGTACAACGACGCGCCGGAAACCGCGTCGCGCACCTATGACGCCACACGCGACGGCTTCGTCATCGCCGGCGGCGGCGGAGTCGTGGTGCTGGAGGAACTCAGCCACGCGCTCGCCCGCGGCGCCAAGATCTACGGCGAGGTCACGGGCTACGGGGCCACCTCGGACGGCTACGACATGGTGGCTCCGTCCGGCGAGGGCGGCGAACGCTCGATGCGGCTCGCGCTCTCGACGCTGCCCGAGGGGCGCAAGATCGACTACATCAACTCGCACGGCACCTCGACGCCGGTCGGCGACGTGACCGAGATGGAGGCGATCCGGCGGATCTTCGGCAAGGGCTCGACTCCGCCCACGGCCTCGACGAAATCGCTCACCGGCCATTCGCTCGGCGCCACCGGGGTGCATGAGGCGATCTATTCGCTCCTGATGATGAACGGCGACTTCATCGCCGCCTCGGCCAACGTCACGACCCTCGACCCGGCCCTCGACCCGGCCGAGATCGTGACCGAACTGCGCGAGGGCGTGAAGCTCGACAGCGTCCTGTCGAACAGCTTCGGCTTCGGCGGCACCAACGCAACGCTCGTGATGAGCAAATATCTCGGGTGATGTGACATGGCCGGACTGATGCAGGGCAAGCGCGGCCTCGTCATGGGTGTCGCGAACGAGCGGTCGATCGCCTGGGGCATCGCCGCGGCGCTCGCGGCAGAGGGCGCGGAACTGGCCTTTTCCTACCAGGGCGAGGCCTTCGGCAAGCGGGTGGAGCCGCTCGCGGCCTCGGTGGGCTCGGACTTCCTCGTCGATGTCGACGTGACGAACGACGACAGCCTCGCCGCCTGTTTCGCGGCGCTGAAGGACCGCTGGGGGACGATGGACTTCCTCGTCCACGCCATCGCCTTTTCCGACAAGAACGAGCTGACGGGCCGGTTCATCAACACCAGCCGGACGAATTTCAAGCAGTCGCTCGACATCTCCTGCTTCTCGTTCATCGACGTGTCGCGGCGCGCGGCGGAGCTGATGCCCGAAGGCGGCAGCCTCGTTACGCTGACCTATGGCGGGTCGAACCGGGTGACGCCGAACTACAACGTGATGGGCGTCGCCAAGGCGGCGCTGGAAAGCGCCACGCGCTACCTCGCCAACGATCTCGGGCCGCAGAAGATCCGCGTCAACGCGATCTCGCCCGGCCCGATGAAGACGTTGGCCGGGGCCGCGATCGGCGGCGCGCGGGCCACCTTCCGCCATACCGAGGCCAATGCGCCGCTGCGCGCCAACGCGACGCTCGAGGCGATCGGCGGCACGGCGGTCTATCTCCTGTCGGACTATGGCGCCTGCACCACCGGCGAAATCGTCCGCGTGGATGGCGGCTACCACGTCCTCGGGATGCCGCAGCAGGACAATCTCTGATCCGGCACGGCCGGGCTACTTGCGCAGCGCCTTCCGCAGCCGGGCCGACTGGCTGCCGAAGGCCTCCGCGTCGCCGTAATCGACGAAGACCGGATAGTGCTCGTGCGGCCCGTCCAGCCGCCGTGCATGCTTGATCGGGCACCAGTACTGCTCGGTCCGTGCGGCCACCTCGCGGATGTAGGACACGAGGCCGTTGCAATAGCTGCAATAGAGGCAGTTCAGCTTCTGGAGCCCGTTGAGATAGGCCAGGTGACGGTGGTCGAAGGCCATGTGGTCGGCGCGGCGGACCTTCTGGATGCCGTAGACCGGAAAGCAGATCGCCTGGTAGAGGCTGACCCAGAGATCGATGAGCACGAACGGCAGGATCAGCGAATAGACGACCGGGGCCGAGAGGATCACTGCGGGGCGCGCGGCGCGCAGGAAATCCCCCAGGCGCACGCGTGCGGCGCGGTGCTTTGCGCGGACGTCCTGCTCGAACACGACCCTGCCGCGCTCGTAGCGATAACGCAGATTGGCGCGGCGCTCGGCGAGGTCGCGTTCGATCTCGTCCTGCAGATCGGCCAGCGTGGCCTTCAGCTTTTCAAAGGCGGAAGCCATTTCCCGACCCTCCCGTCGCGGCTCGCCGGCCAGCTTGGCACCCGGACGTTCCCCGCGACGTGATCTGGGTCAACCCGCTCGCGGCGTGGCGGTCCGGGTGGCCGACGTGACGGAAGCTCTGCATTTGCGCCCTTGCTCCGGGCCGCATCGCGCGCCAGTCTGACGTGTGAAAGGAAGGGCCATGACAATCTCCGTCTGCATCTTCGACGCCTATGGCACGCTCTTCGACGTGAGCGCCGCGGCCCGCGTCGCCGCGTCCGAGCCAGGGCGCGAGGCGCTGGCCGGGCTCTGGCCCAGGCTCGCCGAGGACTGGCGGCGCAAGCAGCTCGAATACACCTGGCTCCGCGCGGTGATGGGGCGGCACACCGATTTCTGGACGGTGACGCAAGACGGTCTCGACTGGGCGCTGGAGGCGGCCGGTCTCGACGATCCGGATCTGCGCGAACGGCTTCTGGCGCTCTACTGGGAGCTTGCCGCCTACCCCGAGGTGCCGGCGATGCTCGCCCGGCTGAAACAGGCCGGGCAGGGCGCCGCGATCCTCTCGAACGGCTCGCCCGAGATGCTCGCCGCCGCGGTGCGCTCGGCGGGTGTCGGAGAGTTTCTCGACGACACGCTCTCGGTCGAGAGCGTCGGCGTCTTCAAGCCCGATCCGCGGGTCTACCGGATGGTGACCGAGCGGTTCGCCTGCCGCCCGGACGAGGTGCTCTTCGCCTCCTCGAACGGCTGGGACGTGGCGGCGGCGGCGGCCTTCGGCTTCCGCACCGCCTGGGTCAACCGGGCCGGTGCGCCGGTGGACCGGCTGCCCGGACGCCCGCATCACATCCTCACCGACCTCAGCCAGATTCCGGATCTCGCCACAGCATGACCCTCCAGCATTTCACCGCTTCCGATGGCGCCCGGCTTTCCTATCGCGACGAGGGCGGCGGTCTTCCGGTCCTCTGCCTCGCCGGGCTCACGCGGTCTTCGACCGATTTCGACTTCCTCGCGCCGCACCTGTCCGACGTCCGGCTGATCCGTGCCGACTATCGCGGCCGGGGCGGGTCGGAATGGACCGGGGCCGCGACCTATACGGTCGAGCGCGAGGCGAAGGATGCGCTCGAACTGCTCGACCATCTCGGGCTCGACCGCGTGGCGCTCATCGGCACATCGCGCGGCGGGCTCATTGGCATGGTGCTCGGGGCCACGGCGCGCGACCGGCTCCGCGGTCTCTGCCTTGTCGACATCGGGCCGGCGATCGAGCGAAGCGGGCTCGACAAGATCAAGGACTACGTCGGCCGCCACCCGGCCGCGAAGACGATGGACGAACTCGTCGCCCGGATGCCGCGCAACATGCCGGAGTTCGTGGACGTTCCGGCGACGCGCTGGCGCGCCTTCGCCGAACGGCTCTATGCCGAGGTGCCCGAGGGGCTTCACATCCGCTACGATCCCGAGCTGAGGACAAGCTTCCTCGCCGCCTTCGACGCGCCGCCCGCCGATCTCTGGCCGCTGTTCGACACCCTGGCGGGCCTGCCGCTGGCGCTGATCCGGGGCGCGAACTCGGACCTCCTCTCGAGCGGGACCACGGCCGAAATGCGCCGCCGACGTCCCGACATGGTTTTCGCCGATGTCCCGGACCGTGGCCACGTCCCCTTCCTCGACGAACCCGCGGCGCTCACGGCGATCCGCCACTGGCTGGAGAAGACCGCATGAACATCGAAATGATCGAGGCCGCCGCAGGTCGGCTCGCGGGCGAGGCGGTGCGGACGCCGCTGCTCAGTTCGCCGTTTCTCGACGAGGTCGCCGGGCGGCGGGTCTTCGTCAAGGCGGAATGCCTGCAGCAGACCGGCTCGTTCAAGTTCCGGGGCGGCTGGTCGGCGGTCTCGGCGCTGCCGCTCGACGAGCGGACGCAGGGTGTGATCGCCTTTTCCTCGGGCAACCATGCGCAGGGCGTGGCGCTCGCCGCGCGCCGTCACGGCGCCCCATGCGTGATCCTGATGCCGGCGGACGCGCCGCGGGTGAAGATCGACAACACCCGCGCCCTCGGCGCCGAGGTCGTGCTTTACGACCGCGCCACCGGTGACCGCGACGCGATTGGCGCGGCGCTCGCCGAGGCGCGCGGCCTGACGCTGATCAAGCCCTTCGACGAGCCGCTTGTGATCGCCGGGCAGGGCACGACCGGGCTCGAGATCGCAGAGCAGGCGGCCGAAGCCGGGATCGGCGCGGCCGACGTTCTGGTGCCCTGCGGCGGCGGCGGGTTGTCGTCGGGGATCGCGCTGGCGCTTCAGGCGAAGGCACCGGGCCTCAGGGTGCGGACCGTGGAGCCGGAGGGCTTCGACGACGTGAAACGCTCGCTGGAGGCGGGGGAGATCCTGCGCAACGAGCGCGGCTCGGGCTCGATCTGCGACGCGATCCTGACGCCCGCGCCGGGCCAGCTCACCTTCCCGATTCTCGCCCGGCTTGCCGGGCCTGGTCTTTCGGTCAGCGACGAGGAGGCGCTGGCGGCGATGGTCGCGGCCTTCAGCCGGCTGCACATCGTGCTTGAGCCGGGAGGCGCGGTCGCCCTCGCCGTCGCGCTGTTCCGGCCGGACACGGTGGAGGGCGAGGCGGTGATCGTCGTCGCCTCGGGCGGCAATGTCGACCCGGCGGCGTTCCGGAGCGCGCTCGGCCGGTTCGAGGGCGCCTGACGGCTGCCGGGGTCAGCCGGCGGTCCCGCGCCGCATCCGTTCGAAGCTCATCGAGATATGCGCGCGCTGGATCAGCGACGCCGCATGCAGGTCGCCGATCCTCAGTGCGGCGAGGACGTCCTCGACCTCGCGGGTAAAGACCGCCATCTCCTCGGCGAGGTCGATCCGCGCGGCAAAGATCGACTTCAGCCAGATCCGCGTCGTCCGCACATAGAGCCGCTCGTTGATCTCGCGCAGCGGCTCGTTCGCGGTCAGCCTCTGCGCCGCGAGGAAGAAGTCCATGATGAGCTGGGCATAGGGTTTCGGATCCGCCTCTCGGCTCAGTTTCCGAGCCCGGACGAGGAGTTTTTCGAACTCGGTCATCAGTTCGGGGCCGGGCGGCACGGGGTCGAGCTTGCCGGTAAGCTCTGCGAGCTCGAGCCGGAGCCGGTAGGTTTGCCCCAGCTCGTCGATCTCGACATCTGTCACGAAGGTGCCGACGCCGTGGACCGACTGCACCAGCCCCTCGCCCTCGAGCCTTGCCAGCACGCGGCGGAGCGGTGTCCTGCTGACGCCGAACTCGGCGGCGAGCGCCTCTTCCGAGAGCCGGGTCCCGGGCGCGTAATCGAGAAGGCAGATGCGGTTGCGCAGCTCGGCGTGCATGCGCTCGAACCGGCCACGGGCGCCGGGCGTTATGTCGTCGGTCTGGGCGTTCAAGGGGTGCTCATCCTCCCGTTGTCTGGCGGTTGACGATGTAAACTCCGGCGGCGGCGAGCGCAAAGCCTACGAGTGCGAGTCGGGTGACCGCCTCTCCGAGGATCGCCCAGGCGAGGAGCATGGCGAGCGGCGGCACGAGGTAAAGGAGTGCCGAGATCCGCGTCGCGTCGCCGCGCTGGAGCAGCGCGATGTAGAGACCGATCGAAATGATCGAATTGGCGATGACGAGGTAGGCGAGCGCGATCACCAGTTCCGGGTGCCAGTCGATGACCATGGACTCGGTCGCCCAGGCGGCGGGTAGGAGCACCGCGAAGCCGACTGCGTATTGAACGGCGCCGCCCACCGCCGGATCGGTCCGGAGTCCGTGCCACTTCTCGAAAAGCGTGGCGAGCGTGATGCCGAGCAGCGCCGCGAAGGCCAGCGCGACGGCGATCCAGGGGCTCGGGCCGAGCGTCCCGCCCGAGACGATGACGAGGAGGACACCGAGGAAGCCGAGCGCCAGCCCGGCCCAGAGGTAGCGCCCGCCGCGCTTGCCGGTGACGAGGGGCGCGAGCGCCGCGACGAGGATCGGCTGCAGCGCCATGATGATCGCCGTCGTTCCGGCATTCATGCCGCGCTTCATCGCGAGGTAGGCGAGGCCGAAATAGACGCACTGTATGAGGAATCCGGTGAGCGCCAGCGCCCCCCAGTGCCGCGCCGTCGCGGGCCAGCGCAGGCGCGGGCGCAGCAGGAACGGCAGGAGCGCCAGCGCCGCCAGGCCGTAGCGGACCGTCAGCATGGTCAGGGGCTCGATATGCGCAAGTCCGAGCTTGGCGAAGCTGTAGCCTCCCGACCAGAACAGCAGGAAAACGAAGGGCGCGGCGCGCCAGAAGGCCGCGTTGCCCGACCCGTCCGTTGCCGTCGTGGTCTGCATCGCTCCCCCTTACGCGGCGAGCTTGCCGCCCAGCCGCTCCAGCATCACCAGACATTCGGTCAACTGGTCAAGGGCCAGGTATTCGTCGGGCTTGTGCGCCTGCTCGATCGAGCCCGGCCCGCAGACGACGGCCGACATGCCGAGGCTCTGGAAGATCCCGGCCTCGGTCCCGAAGGGCACGGTGTCGGCGCCGTTGGCGCCGGTGAGCTCCATCAGGATGTCCTTGGCCTCGTTCTCGTCTGCCGGGATCAGCCCGTCGACCTCGCCCATCACCTCGGTCACGATGTCGGCGTCGGGCGAGACCGCGCGCATCGCCGGCAGGAGCGTGTGGGTGCAGAAGGCGTGGAGGTCAGCCTTCACGAAATCGGCGTCGCCGCTCTGGACCGGGCGCATTTCCCAGTCGATCCGCGCCTTGCCGGGGATGACGTTGTGGGCGACCCCGCCCACGAGCGCGCCGGTGTTGATCGTGGTCCAGGGCGGTTCGAACCGGCTGTCCTTCGGCGCGCGGGCCTTGAGCTGGTCCTTCAGCTCCAGAAGCCGCGCGACGTAGCGCACCGCGTATTCGACCGCGTTGACGCCGCGGTCCGGGCCGGAGCCGTGGCCTTCGAGCCCGGTGAAATGGGTCGAGTATTCATAACAGCCCTTGTGGCCCTCGATGATCCGCATCGAGGTCGGCTCGCCGATGATCGCGACGCCGGGGCGGGTGCCCTGCGCGCGAAGGATCTGCGCCAGCGCCTGCGCGCCGAGGCAGCCGGTCTCCTCGTCATGGGTGAAGGCGAAATGGACCGGTCGGTCCTTGACCCTCTCGGCATAGAACGGCGCCATCGCCACCGCGGCGGCGATGAAGCCCTTCATGTCGCAGGTGCCGCGGCCGTAGAGCTTGCCGTCGCGCTCGACCATCTCGAACGGGTCGGTCGACCAGTTCTGGTCGGTCACCGGCACCACGTCGGAATGGCCCGACAAAAGGATGCCGCCGTCCACGTCCGGCCCGAGCGTCGCGAAGAGATTGGCCTTCGCCCCGGTCGCGTCGCGGTGGATGTCGACCCGCGCGCCGACCGCCTCCAGCCGCCCGGCGAGGAACTCGATCAGCTCCAGATTGCTGTCCGGCGAAACCGTCGGATAGGCGATGAGCTGGCGCAGGAGCGCCTTGGTGTCGTCGAGGTAATGCACCGTCTCAGTCCTTGATGAAGAGCTTGCGCTCGACGTTGCAGAAGGGCTCGGCCGGGCCGCTTTCCGTAATCAGGATGGTCTCGGTGGTCTCGAGCCCCCAGCTTTCCATCCAGAGCGCCGGCATGAAGTGGAAGACCATGCCGGGTTCGAGCACGGTCTCGTCCTCGGTGCGGATCGAGGCGGTGCGCTCGCCCCAGTCGGGCGGGTAGCTGAGGCCGATCGGATAGCCCATGCGCCCCTCGCGCTTGATGCCGTATTTCTTCAGGACCCCGAGGAAGGCATTGGCGATGTCGCAGGTCCGGTTGCCGGCCCGCGCGGCGTCGAGCCCGGCCGCGATCCCCTCGATCTGGGCCTTCTCGGCCTCCAGCATCTCGGCCGGCGGCGTGCCGAGATAGACCGTGCGGCACAAGGGTGCGTGATAGCGGCGGTAGCAGCCCGAAAGCTCGAAGAAGGTCGCCTCGCCCGAGCGCATCGGCGCACCGTTCCAGGTCAGGTGCGCGGCGGTCGCGTCGAGCCCCGAGGGCGTCAGCGGCACGATGGCGGGATAGTCGCCCCAGATGTCGCCGACGCCGGTGATCCCGGCATGAAAGATCTCGGCCACGAGCTCGTTCTTGCGCAGGCCCGGCTCGGCCTTCTCGATCGCGGTGCGGATGACCTTTTCGGAGATCTTCGCGGCGTTGCGGATGAAGGCCACCTCCTCGCCCGACTTCACCAGCCGCTGCCAGTTCACAAGCGCGGTGGCGTCGACGAATGTGGCGTTCGGCAGTTCGGCCTGCAGGACGGCATGGGCCTTCGCAGAGTAGTAGTAGTTCTCCATCTCCACGCCGATCCGCGCGCCTTCGAGGCCGAGCGCCCGGAGATGGCCCGCGAGGTCCTGCATCGGGTGATGCACCGTCGACTGGACGTATTTGTCGGCATAGCCGTGGATCGTGCCTGCCTCCATCCAGCAGGTCCGGAGCGCGCCGAGGCTGTCCATGTAGCGGCCCCACCAGTGGGGATCGCCCTCCTTCGTCAGGATCACGCCCTGGTGGACGTAGAACGACCAGCCGTCATAGCCGGTGAGCCAGGCCTGGTTCGACGGGTCGGTAACGAAGATCGCGTCGATCCCGACCTTCTCCATTGCGGCGCGGGTCTTGGCGATGCGGCGCGCGTATTCGGCCGCGCCGAAGGGAGCGTTTGGCAGTCCCATGTGGTCCTCGTGGGTGATGTGGATGCTCAATTGTGCACAACGCTAGTTCGAAACGTCGATGTTGGCAAGATGATTGCGTCAATAGCGGATGAATTGTCCGATTATTCCTTGACATAAGAGCTTTGCGACCGATGATGTGCACAACATTCGGGATTTCGACTCGAAAGCTCGGAAAACTGCCAGGGAGGGCGGCATGAAGAAATCACTGATGATGACCACGGTTCTGGCCGGAATCGCGCTCGGCGCGTCGACTGTCGCGGCGATGGCGGGCGCGCTGATGGACCGGATCAACGCCGGCGAATCGATCCGCATCGGCTTTGCCAACGAGGTGCCCTGGGCCTATCCGGGCGAGGGCAACGCGCCGCTCGGTTTCGTCAACGCCTATGTGCTCGGCGTCCTCGGCGAGATGGGCTACGACAATATCGAGCCGGTGGTGACCGACTGGGGCGGGCTCATCCCCGGCCTCCAGGCCAACCGCTTCGACATGATCACCGGCGGCATGTACATCCTCAATTCCCGCTGCGAGAACGTGACCTTCTCGGAGCCGATGGCGAAGGTGTCCGACGCCTTCATCGTCCAGACCGGCAACCCCGAGGGTATCTCGACCTATACCGACTTCGTCGCCAAGAACGCGACGATGGTGACCGGCGCCGGCTTCAACACGATCGAGGCGGCGATGAAGGAAGGTGTGCCGGAGGCGCAGATCATGCAGGTGCCGGGGCCGACCGAGATCCTCGCCGCCGTGAAGGCCGGCCGTGCCGCCGCGGGCGCCGTGACCTTCTTCACCGCGCAGGAACTTGCCAGGAACTCCGGCGGCGAGATCGAGGTGACCGATCCCGGCGCGCTGCCCGAATGGACCCAGAACTGGGTCGGCATCGGCTTCCGTCATGACGACACCGATTTCGTCGCAGCCTTCAACGAGGCGCAGGCGAAGTATCTCGGCTCCGACGCGATGCTCGCCTCGGTTGCCGAATACGGCTACGACGCCAAGGTCCTGCCCGGTGACGAAACCACCGAATGGGTCTGCGCCAACCGCTGAGGACGGCTGACCGCCTGAACGGACGGGTCCGCAGGCCGGGCCCGTCTGACCGTCGCCAGAGAGCGGAGCGCGCATGTCTTACCTGGATTTCCTGGCCGAACATGGCGGCCGCTACATCGACGGGACGCTGATCACGGCCGCCCAGTTCCTGCTCGCCGCGGTGCTGGCGATCCTGCTCGCACTTATCGCCGGGCTCATGAAGCTTTCGGCAAACCCGATCGCGAAGGGCGTGGCCGTCACCTATATCGAGTTCTTCCGCGGCACCTCGCTGCTCGTGCAGCTCTTCTGGCTATTCTTCGTGCTGCCCTTGTTCGGGATCACCTTCGACAAGTTCACAACCGGTTTCATCGCCGTCGGCCTCAATCTCGGCGCCTACGGGGCCGAACTGGTGCGCGGCGCGATCCAGTCGGTGCCGAAGGGCCAGTGGGAGGCGTCCTATGCGCTCTCGATGTCGCCCGCGACCCAGATGCGGCGGATCATCCTGCCGCAGGCCTTCGTCGCGATGCTGCCGCCCTGGGGCAATCTCATCATCGAGCTTCTGAAGGGCACCGCGCTCGTCTCGCTGATCGCGGTCTCGGACCTCATGTTCGAGGCACGCCAGATCAACGGCTCCACCTATCTCTCGGCGCAGGCCTTCGGCACCGCGCTGGTGATCTACTACGTCTTCGCGCGGCTTCTGGTGACGCCGTTCATGCGCTGGCTCGAACGCACGATGCGGCGCCGGATGGGGAGGGCCTGAGATGCTCGACTGGCGCTGGGACTTCACCTTCGAGATCATGCCCCGGATGCTCTGGGCCACGCTCAATACGCTGATGGCGGCGGGCATCGGCTACGCGATCGCCATCGTCCTCGGCCTCGTCCTCGCGCTGGCGCAGCGGACCCCGTACCGGCCGCTGACGTTCGTCGTGCGCGAGGCGGTCGAGTTCATCCGCTCGACGCCGCTCGTCCTGCAGATCTTCTTCGTCTTCTATGTCGGTCCGCAATACGGCGTGACGCTCAGCCCCTGGGTCGCCGGCATGATCGCCATCGGCCTTCACTACGCGGCCTATCTCTCCGAGGTCTACCGTGGCGGCATCGAAAGCGTTCCGAAGGGCCAGTGGGAGGCCTGCACCGCGCTCAACATGTCGACCGCCCAGACCTATTTCCGCATCATCATCCCACAGGCACTGCCGCTGTCGGTCGCGGGTATGGGCAATTACCTCGTCGGCATCTTCAAGGACACGCCGATGCTCTCGGTGATCGGGGTCGCCGAACTCATGCATGCCGCCAATGCGATCGGCGGCCAGCACTACCGCTACCTGGAACCCTACACGATCGTCGGCGTGGTCTTCCTGCTGATCTCGCTGCCCTCGGCCGGTTTGATCCGCGCCTTCGAAGCCTGGGTCCGCCGCAAACTGGGAATGAGCTGATGGAAGACATGTCGCGCTATCCGCTGGAGCTGACCGGGGCGGACGTGCCCATGGTGCGCTTCATGAACGTCACCAAGCGGTACGGGTCGCTCACCGTGCTCGACAGCCTCGACCTCGACGTGACCGAGGGTGAGATGGTGACGATCATCGGGCCGTCCGGCTCCGGCAAGACCACTGTTCTGCGGATGCTGATGACGCTGGAGACGATCAACGGCGGCGTCATCTACGTCGACGGCAAGCCGCTTACGCATATGGCGAAGAACGGCGTGCTGGTGCCGGCGGATGCGAAGTACCTGCGCCGCGCGCGGTCCTCGATCGGCATGTGCTTCCAGCATTTCAACCTCTTTCCCCACATGACCGCGCTGCAGAACTGCATGGAAGGCCCGGTGCAGGTGCTCGGCCTTTCGAAGAAGGAGGCGCGCGCGCGATCCGAGGAATTGCTGGAAATGGTCGGCATGATCGACAAGAAGGACCAGCACCCCTCGCGGCTCTCGGGCGGCCAGCAGCAGCGGGTGGCGATCGCCCGCGCGCTCGCCATGCGACCGAAGGTCATGCTCTTCGACGAGGTGACCTCGGCCCTCGATCCCGAGGTGATCGGCGAGGTGACGAACGTGATCCGCAAGCTCGTCAGCGAGCACAACCTGACGATGCTGATGGTCACCCACCAGATGGGCTTCGCCCGCGACATCTCGGACCGGATCTGCTTCTTCTTCGCCGGAAAGATTGAAGAGCAGGGGCCGCCCGACGCGCTGTTCGGCAGTCCGCAGCGCGACCGGACAAAGCAGTTCCTGTCCGCCGTCAAGGAAGCCGACTGACATGGATTTCGCGCTTTCCGATATCCTCGCCGCGCGGCGGGTCATCCGCGGCGTGGCGGATGCGACGCCCTTCGTGCCCTCGCCCTTCATGACGAAGGCCGCCGGCCACGATTTCCTTCTGAAGCTCGAGAACATGCAGCCAATCGGCGCCTTCAAGCTGCGCGGCGCGGTCAACGCGGTGATGACGCTGCCCGATACGGTTGGCGGCGTCACCTGTTGCTCCACCGGCAATCATGGCCGGGGCGTCGCTTACGCGGCGGCGAGGCGCGGCATGAAGGCGGTGATCTGCATGTCGAAGCTCGTGCCGGAGGCCAAGGTGAACGGCATCCGCGCGCTCGGTGCCGATGTCCGCATTATCGGCACGACGCAGGACGAGGCGATGCATGAAAGCCAGCGACTCTGCGAGGCCGAGGGGCTGGTGGAAATCTCGCCCTTCGACGATGCGAAGGTGATCGCCGGGCAGGGCACCATCGGCCTTGAGATGCTGGAGGCGCGGCCCGATCTCGCGACGCTGCTCGTGCCGCTCTCCGGCGGCGGGCTCGCGGCCGGTGTCGCGGTCGCGGCGAAGGCGATCAACCCGAAGATCAGGGTCATCGGCATCACGATGGAGCGCGGCGCCGCGATGTACGAGTCTATCCGCGCCGGGCACCCGGTCGAGGTGCCGGAATATGCCTCGCTCGCAGACAGCCTCGGCGGCGGGATCGGGCTTCAGAACCGGCTTTCGTTCCCGCTCTGCCGCGACCATCTCGACGAGGTGGTGCTCGTGACCGAGGAGGAAATCCGCCACGCGATGCAGGTGCTCTATTACGAGGACCGGATCGTCGCCGAAGGCGGCTCGGTCGTCGGCCTCGCGGCGGTGCTGTCGGGCAACGTCACGGTGGACGGCCCCGTCGGCACCATCGTCACGGGCCGCAATCTCGACATGCAGGTCTTCAACCGGATCATGGCCGGCGAGGACGTGCGGATCGGCGATCTTGAAGTGAAAGGCAGACGCTATGGCGCATGACATCCAGATCATTACCGAGGCGGAACTGCGCGGGATCGTGAAACTCGACCTGACCACGGTCGACGTGATCGAGGCCGCCTTCGCCGCGCTGGCCCGGGGCGGCGTGGTGATGCCGCCGATCATGTCGATGGAACTCGAGGCGATGCATGGCGAGGTCGACGCCAAGACCGCCTTCATCCCCGGCTTCGACAGTTTCGCGCTGAAGGTCAGCACGGGGTTTTACGGCAACGCGAAGCTGGGCCTGCCCAGCCTCAACGGCCTGATGGTCCTGTTTTCCGCGAAGACCGGCCGCGTCGAGGCGGTCCTTCTGGACAACGGATACCTGACCGACGTCAGGACTGCCGCTGCGGGCGCGGTCGCGGCACGCCACCTCGCGCCCGAGGTGGTCGAGACGGCGGGCGTGATCGGCACCGGGCTTCAGGCGCGATTGCAGGCCGAGGCGGCGCATCTGGTGCGGCCCTTCACCCGAGTCCTCGTCCACGGCCGCGACATGGAGAAGGCGCGCGCCTGCGCCGCCGATCTGGCACGATCGCTCGGAATCGGGGCGGAAGCGGTCGATGATCCAGCTTCGCTCGTTGCCGAAAGCCAACTCGTGATCACCACGACGCCAGCGCGCGAACCGGTCCTGAAGGCCGAGTGGCTGCATCCGGGCCTCCATGTCACCGCGATGGGGTCGGACGCCGACTACAAGAACGAAATCGACCCCGCAGCTCTGTCGCGCGCCGACAGTTACGTCTGCGACCGCGTGAGCCAGTGCGAGTCCCTTGGCGAGCTTCGAACCGCGCTGGCTACAGGGCTCTGGACCGGGGGCACGCCGGCGGAGCTCGGCGAAGTCATCACGGGCCAGAAACCGGGCCGCCGATCGCCGGATGCCATCACCATCTCCGATCTCACCGGGACCGGTGTGCAGGACACCGCCATCGCCACCCATGTCCGCGCCCGGTTCCCGAAAGCCGGCACGATCATCCGGGCGTGAGATGTTCCGCAACCCCTTCTCCGATGCGGAACTCGCTCGCAGGCTCAAGGCCGTCCGCGCCGAAATCGCCGCGCGCGGCCTCGACCTCGCGGTCTTTTCCGCGCCCGAAAGCGTCTTTTACCTGACCGGCCTCGACCACTGGGGCTACTTCGCGCCGCATCATCTGATCGTGCGCCCAGAGGGCGAGATGGTGCTGGTGACGCGTCAGATGGAACGGGTGACGATCGAAAACCAGGTCCGCAACGCCCGCTTCTCGGGCCACAGCGACAGCGTGACGGCGGCGAGCCATCTGGCGCGCGAACTGGGGGCGCTTGCGGGCAGGCGGATCGGGCTCGAGACCGCATCTTCGGGCCTCTCCTTCGCCGCCGGGCAGGAGATCGCGGCGGCGGCGGGCGCGGGCGGCTGGGCCGATATCACCGACCTCACGGACACGCTCCGCCTCGTGAAATCGCCCGAGGAACAGGCGCTGCTGCGCGCCGCGGCCAAGGCCTCGGATGCCGGCACCATCGCCGCCATCGCCGCGCTCCGCGACGGCGCGCGCGAGGCCGACGTCGCCGCCGAATGCACCGCCGCGATGATCCGCGCAGGCTCCAACCCGCCCGGTTTCGGCCCCTTCCTCCGCCCCGACCACCGCATCGCGGAGGAGCACACGACCTGGGGCGACGGCAACTACCGGAACGGTGAGCGGGTGATGCTGGAACTTGCCGGCTGCGTCTCGCGCTACCATGCGCCGATGGGGCGGCTCATCCATCTCGGGTTCATCCGCGACGAGGATGCGGAGATGGCCGAGATCGCGAAACGCGCCTTCGATGCGGCGTTCAACGGCCTCCGCCCCGGACGCCGCGCGCGCGACGTCTATGCCGACTGGCAGGCGGTCGTGGACGCCGCCGGGATGCCGCACTACCGCCGCCACCATTGCGGCTATCTCGTCGGAATCGGCTTCCCGCCCTCCTGGACCGGCGGCAACAAGGTCACGGGGCTGCGCCACGACAGCGATCTGGAGATCAGGGAAGGCATGAGCTTCCACCTTCTCTCGTGGTTCACCGAAACCGGGCGCGGCAATTTCTTCGTCTCGAACACTGCGCTCCTCGGTCCGGACGGGCCGGAACTGCTGACGACTGCACCAATGGGCCCGACGGTGATCGGATGAAGCTCGACGACCGCGACATCGAGATCCTGCGCATCCTCTCGACCGAGGGCCGGATCACCAAGGCCGCCCTCGCCGACCGGATCGGGCTGTCGCCGACGCCCTGCTGGGACCGGCTGAAGAAGCTTGAAAAAGCCGGGCTGATCGAGGGCTACCGGGCCGAGATCGCGCTGAAGAAGCTCGGCCCCCACGTCACGGTCTTCGTCGCCGCCGAGCTGGCCGACCACACCGCGGCGAGCTTCCGCGCCTTCGAGGCGGCGGTCGGGCGCTATGACGAGGTCGTCGCCTGCTGGGCGCTCGGTGGCGGCTTCGACTACCTGATGCAGATCGTGACCCGGGATATCGACGCCTATCAGCGGCTGATCGACGAAATGCTCGACGCGCGGATCGGGCTCGCGCGCTACTTCACCTATGTCGTGACGAAGCCGGTGAAGGGGCGGGGCGCGCCGCCGTTCGACGTGCTTCTGGGGGCGTGACTGCGATCTGGGCGACACATGGGCGCTCGGCTGTTAACATGCTCCGGAGCGATCGAGGAGGATGGACATGACAAAACACAGCCAGCTTCCGCAGATGAACGGGCACGCGATGACATGCGGTGGTGGGTTCGAGACCTGGCTGCAATATGTCGACGGCTTCGTTCTCCGCCACTTCTGCGCCTTCGAGCTTCTCGACGACGCGCGCGGTCATGCCTGCCTAGCCGACTATCATCGCAGGCTCGTCGAGGCAGCGGTGGAAAACGGGTTCGGCGTGATCAACGAGGGCCTGCACTACCGCGCGAGCCGCGACTGGGGCGAACTGATCGGATTTTCGCGCGAGGGACTCGAAGAGATCAACATCCGCGGCATCGAGTTCTACAGGGACTTCGCCCGAGAATACGACAGCCCCGAAACCCCGATGCGCGTCGGCGGCGTCATCGGACCGCGCGGCGACGCCTACAACGTCGGGCGCACGCCGAGTGCCGCGGAGGCCGAGGACTACCACTCCGAGCAGATCCAGACATTCAGGAAGGCCGGCATCGACCAGGTCTCTGCGGTGACTTTTTCGAGCGTCGAGGAGGCGATCGGTGTCGCGCTCGCCGCGAAGGCCGCCGGGATGCCCGTCGTCATTTCCTTCTTCGTCAAGCAGGGCGGGCGCCTCTCGGGCGGCGAGACGCTGGAGGAGGCGATCGCCAGGGTCGATGCCGCGACCGGCAGCGCACCGGCCTATTTCATGATCAACTGCACCCATCCGACCGAGTTCGAGTCCGCCCTGACCCCCGGAGACTGGACCCGGCGGCTTGGCGGCTTCATGCCGAACGCGGTCGCGATGGGCACGCTGTCCCTCTGCAAGCTTGGTCATCTCGAGGACGGCGACCCGGAGGAATTGGGCGGGCAGATGGCCGATCTCGCCCGGCGCTTTCCGCACATCAACGTCTGGGGAGGCTGCTGCGGCACCGACGGGCGCCACATTGGCCAGATCACGCGGCAGGTTGGCGCGGTGCGACACGCGTCCCGTGCCGGTGGCGGCGCCGGGATCGCCTGAATTATCCGCCCACGGCAGAGGAATCCTCTGCCCGTCCGGCGAAGTTCAGTCTCTTCGGCTGGCGATTTCGCCGATCCTTCGGGGGACATTCCCGCTGGAGGACAAGATGTTGGACACCGCCCTCTCTTCGCGCATGGACATTGCCGACAAACGGCTTGTCCGCAGCTTCGCCTATATCGGCGGCAAGTGGTGCGCCGCCGTGTCCGGCGCCACGGTCGGCGTGACCGACCCGGCGACCGGAGAGATCGTCGGCGAGGTGGCCAGCCTGTCCGCCGCGGAGGCGATCACCGCCGTCGACGCGGCACAGGCGGCGTTTCCCGGCTGGTCCGCGCTTCTGCCGCAGGCGCGCGCGGCGATCCTCCGGCGCTGGTTCGAGCTGATCCTCGCCCACAAGGAGGACCTCGCCCGGATCATGGTTCTGGAGCAGGGCAAGCCGCTTTCGGAAGCGCGGGGCGAGATCGACTACGGCGCGGCCTTCGTCGAGTTCTACGCCGAGGAGGCGAAACGCCCGAACATCGAGGGCGTGACCAGCCACCTCGCCGATGCCGAGGTCGAGCTCTGGCGTGAGCCGGTGGGCGTCGCCGCTCTCATCACGCCCTGGAACTTCCCCTCGGCGATGCTGACCCGCAAAGCGGCGGCGGCGATGGCGGCGGGCTGCACCGTCGTCTGCCACCCCTCGGCCGAGACCCCTTTCTCGGCGCTGGCACTGGCCGAGTTGGCGGAGCGCGCGGGCGTGCCCGCCGGGGTCTTCAACGTCGTCACCGGCATCGCGCCGGTGATCGTCGAACCCTGGACGAAGGACACTCGCGTCCGTGCGCTCTCCTTCACCGGCTCGACCGAGGTCGGGCGGCTTCTCTACCGGCAGTCGGCCGACACGGTGAAGCGGCTGGTGATGGAACTTGGCGGCCATGCGCCGGTCCTCGTCTTCGCAGATGCCGATCTCGACAATGCCGTGGCCGAGGTGATGAAGGCGAAATGGGCGACCTCGGGGCAGGACTGCCTCGGCGCCAACCGCATCTTCGTCGAACGCCCCGTCTACGCCGAGTTCTGTCGCCGCTTCACCGAGGCGACGCAGGCTCTGACCATCGGGCCGGGCCTCGAGGATCGCGACCTCGGCCCCCTGATGAACGAGAAGGCCGTGGCCAAGCAGGAGGAGCATGTGGCCGACGCGCTCGCCAGAGGCGCGACGCTCGCCTGCGGCGGCAGGCGCCACGCGCTCGGGCCCCTGTTCTACGAGCCGACGGTGCTGACCGACGTGCCGGCGGAGGCGAAGATCCTCAGCGAGGAGACCTTCGGTCCGGTCGCGGCGGTCCTGCCTTTCGATGCCGAGGATGAGGTTGCGGCGCGGGCGAACGCCACCGAATACGGGCTCGTCGCCTATATCCATACCCAGGACCCGCGCCGGATCTACCGGCTTTCCCGGGCGCTCCAGTTCGGCATGGTCGCGGTGAACCGCACCAAGGTCACGGGCGCGCCGATCCCCTTCGGGGGCATGAAGCAGTCCGGGCTTGGCCGCGAAGGGTCGCGGCTCGGGATGGAGGAATTCACCGAGATCAAGTACGTCTGCCGCGACTGGGCCTGACGGGCAAAATCCTTTGAAGGATTTTGCGAGAATTTTTCGAAAAATTCTCGGCCGCTACGGCCGAGACGGAGAAGGGGAACTGAGATGCTGAAAAACGACCAACTGGACCAGTGGGACCGCGAGAACTTCTTCCATCCCTCGACCCATCTCGCCCAGCACGCGCGGGGCGAAAGCCCCAACCGGGTGATCAAGACCGCCTCCGGCGTCTTCATCGAGGACCGCGACGGCAACCGGCTCCTGGACGCCTTCGCCGGGCTCTACTGCGTGAACGTGGGCTATGGCCGGCAGGAAGTCGCCGAGGCCATCGCGGCGCAGGCGAAGGAACTCGCTTATTACCACGCCTATGTCGGCCACGGCACCGAAGCCTCGATCACGCTCGCCAAGATGATCCTCGACCGGGCGCCGAAGAACATGTCGAAGGTCTATTTCGGCCTCGGCGGCTCGGATGCGAACGAGACCAACGTCAAGCTCGTCTGGTACGTCAACAACATTCTCGGCCGGCCCGAGAAGAAGAAGATCATCTCTCGCTGGCGCGGCTATCACGGCTCGGGGCTGGTGACGGGTTCGCTGACCGGGCTCGAGCTCTTCCACAAGAAGTTCGACCTGCCGCTCGCCCAGGTGATCCATACCGAGGCGCCCTATTACTACCGCCGCAAGGATCTGAACCAGTCCGAGGCCGAGTTCGTCGCCCATTGCGTGGCCGAGCTCGAGGCTCTGATCGAACGCGAGGGCGCCGACACGATCGCCGCCTTCATCGGCGAGCCGGTACTCGGCACCGGCGGCATCGTGCCGCCTCCGGCCGGCTACTGGGATGCGATCCAGAAGGTCTTGAGGAAGCATGACATCCTCCTCATCGCCGACGAGGTGGTGACCGGCTTCGGGCGGCTTGGCACGATGTTCGGCTCGGATCATTACGGGATGGAGCCCGACATCATCACCATCGCCAAGGGCATGACCTCGGCCTATGCGCCGCTGTCGGGCTCGATCGTCTCCGACAAGGTCTGGAAGGTGCTGGAGAAGGGCACCGACGAGAACGGCGCCATCGGCCACGGCTGGACCTACTCCGCCCATCCGATCGGCGCGGCGGCGGGGGTGGCGAACCTCAAGCTCATCGACGATTTGAAGCTCGTCCAGAACGCGGGCGAGGTCGGGGCTTATCTTAAGAAGACGATGACCGAGGCGCTGGGCGACCACGCCAATGTCGGCGACATTCGCGGCGAGGGCATGCTCTGCGCGGTCGAGTTCGTCGAGGACAGGGCCGAGCGCCGCTTCTTCGACCCGGCCAAGAAGATCGGGCCGCAGGTCTCGGCCACGCTTCTCGCCCAGGACAAGGTCATCGCGCGGGCGATGCCGCAGGGCGACATCCTCGGCTTCGCGCCGCCGTTCTGCCTGACGAAGGCCGAGGCCGACACCGTGGTCGCGGCAACCGCCCGGGCGGTCAGGACGGTGCTCGGCTGAACGAAGTCGCCGGGGCGGGGGCGTCACCGCCCCGGCCCCGGAGGTCATCGGGTTCCGTCCGGGCGGCGGACCCGGAACACCGCGAGATAGAGTGCCGGAACGAAGACCAGCGTGATCACCGTGCCGGCGATGATGCCGCCCATCATCGCATAGGCCATCGGCCCCCAGAAGATCTGCCGCGAGATCGGAATGAGCGCGAGGCTCGCCGCCGCCGCGGTCAGGAGGATCGGCCGGGCGCGCGCGTCGGAGGCCTCGAAGACCGCGTCCCAGACCGGGCGGCCCTTTCCGCGCAGCACCTCGATCTCGTCGACGAGGATGATCGAGTTGCGGATGAGGATGCCGACGAGCGCCAGCACCCCGAGGATCGCGACGAAGCCCAGAGGCGCGCCCGAGGGCACCAGCGCCGCGACGACCCCGATGAGGCCGAGCGGTGCCACGCAGAGCACCACGAAGCTGAGGCGGAAGCCCTGCATCTGGACCATGATCAGCGTCAGCATGATCAGCGCCATCAGGGGCACGACGGCGGCGATCGGCGCCTGGCTTTCGGCGCTTTCGGCCACCGCGCCGCCGAGTTCGACGTGATAGCCGAAGGGCAGTGCGGCGTCGAAGGCGGTGATCTTCTCCGCGAGCGCCGCGACGATGGTCGCGGGCTGGTCCTTGGTGGCGATCGCCGCCTTCACCGTGATCGTCGGCATCCGGTTGCGCTGGTGGATCACCGGCTGCTCGGTCTCGTAGCGGAAGGTGGCGACGGCGCGGAGCGGGATCGTGAGCCCGTTTGCCGCCGAGAGCTGCAGGCCCGCGAGCGCCTCGACCGACTCGCGCGAGCGTTCATCGCCGCGGGCGAGGATGTCGACGAGATACTCCGCGTCGCGCAACTCGGTGACGCCGGCGCCGTCGTAGATCGCGTTCAGCGCCGCAGCGATGTCTACCGGCGTGATGCCGAGCTGGCGCGCCTTGTCCTGCAGGATCTCGACCCGGACCACGCGGGCGGGCTCGTTCCAGTCCATCACGAGGTTGGCAAGCCGGTCGTCGGTCGCGACCAGTGCGGCGAGGTCGCGCGCCTGGTCGCGCAGCACCGCGATGTCGGGGCCCGAGATGCGGTACTGTACCGGGCGGCCGACCGGCGGGCCGATTTCCAGAAGCTTGACGAAGGTATCGATGCCGGGGAAGTCGCGTGCGGCGATCGCGTTCAGCTCGGCCCGAAGCGCGTCACGCGCCTCGACCGAGGGGGTCTGGATCACGATCTGTCCGGTGTTCGGCCCCGGCGTCGGAACGTCGTAGGCGAGAAGAAAGCGCGGCGCCCCGCGGCCGACATAGGAGGACCAGAAGAGCACGTTCTCGTTGCCCTCAAGATGCGCCTCGATCCGGTCCATCTCGGCCGCGGTCGCCGAGATCGCGGCGTTCTGCGGCAGGGCCACGTCGATGATCAGCTCGGGCCGGTCGGAATTCGGGAAGAACTGCTGCTCGACGTAGCGCATACCCCAGATCGACAGGCCGAATACCGCGACCGTCAGTCCGATGGTGATCCAGCGATGCGCCATAGCCTGGCGCAGGACCCGGTGGAACACACGCCGCGCCCGGCCCGGCTCGCCCGTGTGATGCGCCATCTTCGCAGGCAGGAAGGTCACGCCGAGAAGCGGCGCGAACAGGACCGCGACGATCCACGAGACGAGGAGCGACACCGCGATGACGACGAAGAGCGAGAAGGTGAACTCGCCCGCCGCCGAGTCGTTGAGGCCCACGGGGATGAAGCCCGCCACCGTAACGAGCGTGCCGGTGAGCATCGGGAAGGCGATCGAGGTCCAGGCATAGGAGGCCGCCGAGGTCAGGCTGTCGCCCTTCTCCAGTCGCGCGATCATCGTCTCGATCGCGATCATCGCGTCGTCGACCAGAAGCCCGAGCGCGATGATCAGCGCGCCGAGCGAGATCCTTTGCAGCGTGAAGCCCGAATAATGCATGATCACGAAGGTGATCGCGAGCACGAGCGGGATCGTCAGCGTGACGACGAAGCCCGCCCGCATACCGAGGCTGATGAAGCTGACCGCCAGCACGATCAGCACCGCCTCGAGAAGCGCCTGGAGGAAATGCCCCACCGCCTCGTCCACCACATGCGGCTGGTCGGCGACCTGGTGGATCTCGATCCCGATCGGCAACTCGGCCGCCGCGATGGCCATCACCTGGTCGAGCTCGGCGCCGAATTCGAGGATGTTGGCGCCGGTCTTCATGCCGACGGCGAGGCCCACCGCCTCCTGCCCCTCGTAGCGGAAGATCTCGGCGGGCGGGTCCTCGTAGGTGCGGCGGATATTGGCGACGTCGGTGAGCCGGAAGAAGCGGTCACCGACGCGCAGGTTGATGTCCTCGAGGCTTTCCGTGCCGGAGAACTGGCCGCCGATCCGCACCAGCACCTGCTCCGGGCCGGCGTCGATCACGCCCGAGGGCAGGATCGCGTTCTGCGCGGCGAGCGTCGCCTGCACCGCCTGCTGGTTCAGCCCGAGTGCCGCGAGCCGTTCGGTCGAGAACTCGAGATAGATCACCTCGTCGCGGGTGCCGTAGATCTCCACCTTGCCGGAATCCGGCAGCGCCTGCACCGCGCGGCGGATGCGCTCGACATAATCGCGCACCTCGCGCGGGCTGAAGCCGTCGGAGGTGAAGGCGTAGAGATTGCCGAAGACGTCGCCGAACGAGTCGTTGAACTGGAAGCCCGCGAACTCGGCCGGGAATTCGGGCCGGATGTCGGCCATCATGTTGCGCACCTGCTGCCAGATCCGCGGGATCTCGTCCGGGCGCGTGGTCGGCAGGAGCTCGACATAGACGATGGACCGGCCCGGCGCGGTGACGGAGCGGGTGTAGTCGAGCTCGTCGATATCCTCGAGCTTCTTCTCGATCCTGTCGGTGACCTGGCGCAGCGTCTCGGCGGTGTCGGCGCCGGGCAGGGCGGCGGAGATGATCATCGTCTTGATCGAGAAGTCGGGATCCTCCTCGCGGCCGATGCTTACATAGGCGAGCACCCCCGCGGCGAGCGAGACGATCATCAGGAACCAGACGAAGGAGCGGTGGTTGAGCGCCCAGTCGGACAGGTTGAAGCGTTTCATTCGGCCACACGCGGGCCGACGATCTGCCCGTCCTCAAGAGAATGGATGCCCTTCACGACGACCTCGTCGCCCGGCGACAGGCCGTCCGCGATCAGCACGTAGTCGCCCGTTCCGGGGCCGAGCGTCACCGGCACGCGGCGCACGCTGTGGTCGTCGCGGTCGACGGTCCAGACCGCGGCCGCGCCCTCGGGATCAAGCACCGCGCTGAGCGGCAGGACGACGCCTGCCTCGACGCCGATGCTGGGGGTGACGCGGGCGAGCGCGCCCAGGCGGTAGGCATCGGGCGGCTCGGTCAGCGTCAAATGCGCGCGCCGCGTGCGGGTGCTGCGCTCGGCCACCGGATCGATCCGGGTCAGAGTCGCGGCGGCGGTGATCGCGGGATTGGCGGCGAGCGTCACGTCGAACGCCATGCCGGTCCTCATGGCGGCGGCGTCGGAATCGCTGATGTCGATGACGATCTCGCGCTCGCCGGTCGCGGCGAGGCGGAGGACCGGCTGCCCGGCGTCAAGCGGGGTGCCTGGCTCGGCGAAGACCTCGGTCACCACGCCGTCCTGCGGTGCGGTGAGGGTGGCGAGGCCGCGCATGTCCTCGGCGCGGGCCAGTGCCGCGCGCGCCTGCTCGAGCCGCGCCTCGGCGGCGACGTAGGCGCGTTCGGCATCCTCGCGCCGGGTCTCGCTGCCGACACCGCGGGCGGCCAGTTCGCGGGCACGGTCGCGGGCATCGGTGGCGGAGTTGAGCTGCGCCTCGGCCACGGTCACGCCGGCTTCGGCGGCGCGCAGGTCGGCGTCAAGCTCCTCGGGGTCGAGCCGGGCCAGCACCTCGCCCCCTGCGACGGTATCGCCGGCCGAGACCGGTCGTTCCGCCACCGTGCCGATCAGCGGGAAGCCGAGATCGGCCCGGATCCGGGCGACGATGGTGCCGACATAGCTGATCGGCAGGCCGGTCTCGGGATTGACGATGACCGAGACCACCGGCCGCGGCGCGGCGGTGTCCGGCGCCGGCGCGTCCTCGGCTGCCGCGGGAAGCGCCAGCGCCAGCGCGAGGGTCAGGGCGATCCACCTCATTGCACCACCTCCGCCGCCTGCACGATCCGGCCCGGATAGAGAAGCTGCGCGCCCCGCGCAACCACGAGCGTGCCTTCCTCGATGCCCTCGGCCAGGATGATCCGGCCGGTCTCGAACCGTTCGATCCGGACCTGCCGCAGGGCGACCGCCATCGTCGCGGGGTCGACCGTCCAGATCGCCGGCCCCTCGGCGGTCGCGCTCATGGCGTTATGGGGCAGCACGACGCGCGCTTTTCCCACCACCTCGGCGGTTCCGCGCACCGCCTCGCCGTAGTCGAGCCCCGCGGGCGGGTCGTCGACCGCCACCGTCACCGCGACCGTCCCGGTCTGCGGATCGACCACCGGCGAGATCTCGTAGATATGGCCCTCGAACCGCTCGCCCGGCCGGTCGATCCGGTTCAGCCCGATCAACGCGGGCGTCGCGCCGACGGTCATCAGCACCTCCGGCACGTCGAAGACCGCGTCGAACCTGGTTCCGAGTGCCAGTTCCATGACCGGCTGCGCTGCGCCGACGACCTGGCCCACCTCGACCATGCGCCGCGTTACCGTCGCCTCCTCGGGGGCCAGGAGCAGGGTGTCGTCGAGCGCGGTCCGCGCCCGGTCAAGCTCGGCCCTGGCTTGGGCAAGCGCGCCCTCGGCGACGCTCAGCGCGTCCTCGGTGCTGTCGCGACTGGCCCGCGTCGTCGCGCCGCGCGTGAGCAGCGCCTCCTGACGCTCGAGATCCTCGATCGCTTGGCGGTGGTCGGCGGCCGCGGTCGAGAGCCCGGCCTCGGCGGCGCGCAGCGCCTGTTCCTGCTGCACCGAATCCATCCGCGCCAGAACCGCGCCCTTCGCCACGCGCGCTCCGGCATCTACCATCACCTCGACGATCCGGCCGCTTAGCGGGAAGGCTGCCGACAGCCGGTCTCGGGCGCGCACCTCGCCGGTCAGGGAGTAGACCCGGACATCGGTCTCTGCCCGCGCCGTGACGATCTCGACCGTGAGCGGTTCGGCCACGGCCGGGGCGGCGCAGAGCCAGATCAGGGCGGCCGTGCGGGACAGGGACATCGCTTCACCTCCGGGCGTGCTCGGCACTCCGCCGAAACGCCGAGCCTAACAAATCCTCACCCGACGTCGAGGCATCTGCGTGCCGAATTGCCGGTGGCGACGCCACGGAAGTCCGGCCGGACCGCGGGGACGGCCGCCGATCGGATATTGACAGACCCGGCCCCTGCCAAGTCTGGTGGCAACGGTAACCGGCCCCGCCGCGCGGGCCGCCGTCCGGGATTCGGGCGCGGCGCGGCCTCGGAGGAACCGGAACAACGGGAGGAAATGAAATGAAAATCAACATGATCTGCCTCGCCACCCTGTCCGGGATGGCGCTCGCGGCCGGACCCGCGCTGGCGCAGGGCGACTGCGCCGCCGGCAAGACGCTCAAGGACGGCGTCCTGACGGTCGCGACCGGCAACCCGGCCTATTTTCCTTGGGTGATCGACAACGACCCGGCCTCGGGCAAGGGCTTCGAGGCGGCCGTCGCCTACGAGATCGCCGCGCGCATGGGCTTCGCGGCCGACGAGGTTGAGTGGACCACGACTTCCTTCGACCAGGCAATTCAGCCGGGCCCGAAGGAGTTTGACTTCAACCTCCAGCAATATTCGATCACGCCCGAGCGGGACCAGACCATCGACTTCTCGGCCCCCTATTACGAGGCCGCGCAGGCGGTGCTGGTGCGCCAGCCCACGGTCGATGCCGGCGCAGCGCCGACCGCCTCCTCGCTCAAGACGTTGCAATGGGGGCTCGCTGCGGGCACGACCGCGCCGGCCCTGATCGGCAGCCTGATCGGCCCCGAGAAGGACCCGCTCCTCTACGACGACACCGCCGACGCCGCCGAGGCGCTGAAGGCGGGCCAGATCGACGCGACGCTGATGGACCTGCCGACCGCGCTCTACACCGCGGCGGTGGTGCTCGATGACGGCGTGGTGCTCGGCCAGTTCCCGAAGGGCGGCGAGGCGCCGGACGCGTTCGGGCTGGTCTTCGAGGAGGGCAATGCGCTTCGCGACTGCGCCAACGAGGCGATCGCGGCGATGGCGGCGGACGGGGCGCTCGCGAAGATCGAGGCGGAATGGCTGCAGGAGGCGACCGGCGTCCCGCTGGTCGAGTAAGCCGGCCGATGCCCGGAACCGACGGAGAGGCGGCCGGCGCGATGCCGGCCGCGCCGGGGATGAGCCGCCGGCAGATCCGCGAGCGGCGGCTGCGGCGGCGGTCGAACCTCATCGCCGCGTCGAGCACCGCCGTCGCGTTGGCCGCGGTCGTGACGCTGGTGCCGCTCGCGCCGGGCTGGGAGCGGGTGAAGAAATCCTTTTTCAACGCCGAGATCTTCGCTGAGACCTTTCCGGGCCTCCTGAAGGCGTTCCTCCTCGATGTCGCGATCTTCGCCTGGTGCGCGCCGATGATCGCCGTCCTCGGCCTCGTCATCGCGCTGGCGCGCGACGCGCGGTCGCCCGCGCTCTATCCGCTCCGGCTTTTCGGGATGCTCTACAACGACATCTTCCGCGGCGTGCCGGTGATACTGGTGATCTACCTGATCGGCTTCGGCGTTCCCGGCCTCGGCCTGCCGCGGCCGTGGAACAGTCCTTATATCTGGGGAACGGTCGCGGTGGTCCTGACCTATTCGGCCTATGTCGCCGAGGTCTACCGCACCGGGATCGAGTCGATCCACGAGAGCCAGCGCGCGGCGGCGCAGTCGCTCGGGCTGTCGCACTGGCATGTGATGCGAGACGTGATCCTGCCGCAGGCAATCCGCCGGGTGATCCCGGCCAACATGAACCTCCTGATCGCGCTCCAGAAGGACGTGGCGCTGCTGTCGTTCATCGGCCCCGTGGAGATCCTGCGCCAGGCCGGCGTCTACAAGTCGCTTCTGGCGAACTTCACCCCCTATCTCGGCGCAGCCGTGATCTTCCTTTGCGTGACGGTCCCGGCCACGCGCTATGTCGATCACCTGATCGCCAAGGCCAACAGGGCGCGGAGCTGACGGCGTGACGGCGAAGCTGGAACTCACCCAAGTCTGGAAGAGCTTCGGTTCCAACCCGGTGCTCAGGGGCATCGACCTTGCCGTGAACGAGGGCGAGCTGGTCTGCCTGATCGGCGCTTCGGGCTCGGGCAAGTCGACGCTCCTGCGCTGCATGAACCTCCTCGAACCCGTCGACGAGGGGCGGATCCTTCTCGACGGCGTCGAGATCAGCGATCCCGAACAGGACCCGCAGCCGATCCGCCAGCGGATCGGGATGGTGTTCCAGAGCTTCAACCTCTTCCCCCACATGACCGCGGCCGAGAACGTGATGCTCGCCCCGCGCCGCATCCACCGCCTCAGCCGCGCCGCGCTTCGCCCCGAGGTCGAAGCCCTGTTCGAGCGGTTCGGCCTTGCCGACCGGATGGGGCACTACCCCGACCAGCTTTCCGGCGGCCAGCAGCAGCGGGTGGCGATCATCCGGGCGCTCGCGATGAAGCCCGAGGTGATGCTTTTCGACGAGGTGACCTCGGCTCTCGATCCCGAGCTGGTGGGCGAGGTGCTCGACGCGCTGCGGCGGCTCCGGGCCGAGGGCATGACGATGGTGCTCGCGACCCACGAGATGGGCTTCGCCCGCGAGGCGGCCGACAAGGTCTGCTTCCTCGACCAGGGCCGGATCGTCGAGGAGGGCCCGCCCTCGGCGATCTTCACCGCCCCGCGCGAGG
The DNA here is from genome assembly GCF_026013545.1 of Defluviimonas salinarum. GTDB lineage: Bacteria > Pseudomonadota > Alphaproteobacteria > Rhodobacterales > Rhodobacteraceae > Albidovulum > Albidovulum salinarum. The sequence continues at coordinate 42,174 of NZ_JAPDOG010000024.1, forward strand.
CGCGGACCCGTGAATTCCTGCGCCGGGTGCTGTGAGCCTTGCCGGCGTGCAGCCCGGATGCGATGACGGGCGCAGGAAGGGGGAGGCGTGGATGCTGAAGGACAGGATCGAGGCGGCGGCGGAGTTCATCCGGACCCGGACCCCGCTCAGGCCGGAAATCGCGCTGGTGCTCGGATCGGGCCTCGGGCCCTTGGCCGAGGCGGTCGAGGGCGTGACGATCCCCTTCGCGGAGATCCCGCATTTCCCGGTCTCGACCGCGCCGGGCCACGAGGGGCGGCTGATCCTGGGCCGGCTCTTCGGCCGCGAGGTCGCGGTGATGCAGGGCCGCGTCCACCTCTACGAGGGCTATACGCCCCAGGAGGTGGTGTTCCCGACGCGCGTGCTGGCCGCGCTGGGCGCGGGTACCGTGGTCTTCACCAATGCGGCGGGCGGCATGAACCCGGAGTACCGCACCGGCGATCTGGTGGTGATCGAGGATCACCTGTCGCTCGCCGTCGCCTCCGGCCTCGATCCTCTGCGCGGGCTGAATGACCCCGCGATGGGCGAGCGTTTCGTCTCGATGAACCGCGCCTACGATCCCGAGCTTGCGGCACTCGCGGCGACACTCGGAGGCTTGCGGCGCGGCACCTATGCCCACGTCGTCGGCCCCTCCTTCGAGCCGCCGGCGCTGATCCGGCTCCTGCGGCTCGCGGGCTGCGATCTCGTCGGCATGTCGACCGTGCCCGAGGTCATCGCGGCGCGGCATCTGGGGATGCGGGTGCTCGCGGTCTCGGCGGTGACGAACATCGCGGTGGCGAGCGTCGCCGACGACCATGTGACCAACGAGGCCGAGGTCTGGGAGGCGGCGAAATCCATCCGTCCGCGCCTCGTCGCGCTCTTGGAGCGGCTGATCCCCGCCCTGCCGAAAGGAATGCCATGACCGCCTTCCCGAACACCGCCGACACGCTGATCACCAACGCCCGCATCCTGACGATGGACGAGGGCTTCTCCGAACACGCGTCGGGCTCGCTCGCCGTGGCGGACGGCAAGATCGCGGCACTCGGTCCGATGACGGACGCCGCCGGAACGCGGGCGGCGGAGGTGATCGACGCGAAGGGCGGGCTGCTCCTGCCGGGCTTCGTCAACAGCCATTGCCACGCCGCGATGACGCTCTTTCGCGGCATTGCCGACGACCGGCCGCTCGACGGGTTCCTCAAGACGGTCTGGGCGGCGGAGGCCGCGCATGTCACGCCCGAGACGGTCGAGGCCGGCGCTACGCTCGGCTTCGCCGAGATGGCCTTGGGCGGAGTCACCCATGTCGTCGACATGTATTTCCACCCCGCCGCGACGGTGCGCGCGGCGGCGGCGGTCGGCCTCGGGCTCACCACCGGCCCGGTCTTCATCGGCTTCGATGGCATCGACCGCCTGCCCTGGCCGGACCGGCTCCGCTTCGCCGAGGACCTGGTCGCCGAGTATCGCGGCGCCGAGGGCGTGGACCTCATGCTGATGCCGCATTCGGCCTATACGCTCGATGCGGGCAAACTCCGCGAGGTCAGGGCGATGTCGGACCGGCTCGGCGTGCCGGTCCACATCCACGCGGCCGAGGCGCTCTCGGAGATGCGGCTCGTCGCCGATCAACACGGCACGACGCCGGTCCGGGCGCTCGATGCGGCCGGGCTGATCGCGCCCGGCCTTCTCATTGCCCATGCCGTCCATCTCGACGACGACGAGATCGCGCTGCTCGCGGAGCGCGGCGCGGCGGTCTCGCACTGTCCGCTTTCGAACGCCAAGCTCGCCTCCGGCACCGCGCGGCTCAAGGCGCTGAGGGCGGCGGGCGTGACGCTGTCCCTGGGCACCGACGGCGCGTCGAGCGGCAACGATCTCGACATGTGGAAGGCGATGCGGCAGGCGGCCTTCCTGCAGATCCTCGCCACCGGCGAGCCCGAGGTGCTGCCCGCGCGCGAGATCGTCGCCATGGCGACGCGCGGCGGCGCGGCGGCGGCGGGGCAGGGTGCGCGGAAGGGCATGCTGGCCCCCGGCATGGATGCCGACCTGATTGTGATCGACACGTCCCGGCCGCATCTCGTACCGCTCTACGATCCCTATTCGGCGCTCGTCTACGCAGCGGGGCGCGAGGACGTGGCCCATGTCCTCGCCCGGGGCCGCCGGGTCGTCTCCGACCACCGGCTGACCGCGCCGATCGGGGATGCGATCGCGAAGGTCCAGGAGGTCGCCGCCCGGATCCGCGCCGGCGGCTGAGCATCGGACCCAAGTCGTACGACCAAAGACCGTTTCGCAACCGGGCGCAAATGCCTAGAAAGGAAGCGAAACCAGGGACCCGGACGAGCCATGCCGCGATCCATCCTGTCCTGGAGCGACCGCTCCCTCGCCGCGCAGTTCGCGCTGGCGGGCGGCGTGGTGATGGTCCTGTCGATGCTCCTCATCGGCCGCGTCGTCGCCGCACGGATCGAGGAGAGCGTGGTGCGCAACAGCGCGCTCGCGACCTCGCAATACATGGACAGCATCATCTCGCCGCTGAGCCAGGACATCGCCGAGGCGGACACGCTGCCGCCCGGCGCAAGACGCGCACTCGACGAGATCTTCACCAACACGCCTCTTGGCGAGCGGGTCGCCTCGTTTAAGCTTTGGAAGCCCGGCGGGCTGGTGGTCGAGGCCACCGACAAGACCATCGTCGGCCGCCGGTTCGAGGTCACCGACAGCCTCGCCCGCGCCTTCGCCGGCGAGGTCCGGGCCGAGTTCCAGAACCTCAGCGACGAGGAGGACCGGGGCGAGAACGCGCTCGGCCTGCCGCTACTCGAGATCTACAGCCCGGTGCGCGAGGTCTGGTCGGGCGAGGTGATCGGCGTCGCGGAGTTCTACGAGGTCGCGACCGGGCTCGAACGCGACCTCGCCGAAGCCACCCGCAACAGCTGGATCTCGGTCGCGCTGGTCTTCGTGGCGATCGGCGGGGTGCTCTTCCTCATCGTATTGCGCGGCAGCCGCACCATCGACCGCCAGCGCGCCGCGCTGACCCGCCAGCTTGGCGAGCTTGAAGCGCTCTCGACCCGCAACACCGCACTCCGCGAGCGGGTGCAGCAGGCCGCCGCGCGCGCCTCCGCGGCCAACGACCGGGCGCTGCGGCGGATCGGCGCGGACCTCCACGACGGCCCGGCCCAGCTTCTGAGCTTCGCCGCACTCCGGCTCGACGCGCTGCGCGGCCAGCTTGCCGAGACCGGGGAGATCGACGCGGTCGAGCGCGCGGTGAAGGACGCGATCCGCGAGGTGCGCGGCATTTCCAAGGGACTCAGCCATCCCGACATCGAGGACCGCGGACCGTACGAGATCGTGACAGGCGTCGCCGAGGCGCATGAGGCGCGGACCGGCACCAAGGTCGAGGTCACTTGCGACCTGCGCGAGGGGTTCGTGCTGTCGCAGGCGGAGAAGATCTGCCTCTACCGCTTCGTGCAGGAGGGGCTGAACAACGCCTGGCGATATGGCAGCGGCAGGGGGCAGGAGATCCGTCTCGACTGCCGTGACGGGCGTCTTGTCCTTTGGGTGCGCGATGCCGGGCCAGGGTTCCCGCCCGAGGGCGCGGAACGGCATGAGACGGAAGATTTCAGCGGCATCGGCCTCGCCGGGCTGCGCGACCGGGTGGAAAGCCTCGGCGGCAGCTTCACGGCCGGGAACCGGGCGGACGGCGCGGGGGCCGAGATCGGGATGGAATTGGACATGAGAGGGGCATGATGCAGGAAATTCGCGTGGTAATCGCCGACGACCACCCGCTCTACCGCGAGGGGGTGGCGCGCAGCCTCTCCGACGACTCGGGCATCGCGGTCGTCGGTCAGGGCTACGACGCCGACAGCGCGGTGGAGATCGTTGAGCGGATCCGGCCCGATGTCGTGCTCCTCGACCTGTCGATGCCGGGCGGCGGCGGCATCGCGGCGCTGCGCCGGATCATGGCACAGGACGCGCCGCCGAAGGTCGCGATGCTGACCGTGTCGGAGGAGGACGACGACGTGATGCAGGCGCTGAAGGCCGGCGCGGTCGGCTATGTGCTGAAGGGGGTCGGCGCGCGGGAGCTGGTGGCGATCGTCAAGGACGTGGCGCGCGGGCAGTCCTATGTCTCGCCCTCGCTCGCCGCGCGCATCCTCGGCGCGATGCAGGTGGGTGGGGCGACCGCCACCGCCGATCCGCTCGACGATCTGTCGAAGCGGGAGGAGGAGATCCTGCGCCTCGTCGCCGCCGGCAAGTCGAACAAGGAAGTCGGGCGCGAGCTCGACCTGCAGGAAAAGACCGTGAAGCACTACATGACCTCGATCCTGCAGAAGCTGCATGTGCGCAACCGGGTCGAGGCGGCGGTTATGGCGCGCGACCGCTGGAAGAAGTGAGGCGCCCTAGTCGAGCGCCAGCATGGCGCGGATTCGGGCGACGTCCTTGGCGGTGACCGGCCGCCGCGCCACGGTGCGGCCGTTCGGATCCTTGAGCACATAGGAGCCCTTCGACAGGCTCTCGCGCCAACCGCGGAAATCGGTGATCTCGATCGCGCCGCGGGTCTCGTTCACCTCGACCACGTTCTGGACCCGTCCCTTGCGGCCGCGAGACTTGACCTCGGCGCCAAGCGCCCTGAGCCGCCGCAATTCGCTGCGCCGCGCGGCGTGGCTGTCGAGAAGCCGGCCGCGCGCATCGAGCCGTTCGAAGCGGCCGTTGCGGATGCGCTCGATGCGGCCGTCGTCGAACTGGATATGGATGCCGTCGCCGCCGAAGACCGTGACGCCACCGCCCGAACGGCCGCTTGGCGATCCGCCGCCGGGGCCGGAATTGCCCCCGGAGCCGGAACTGCCGCTGGAGCCGGAGCCCGGACCGGAGTTGCCGCCGGAACCGGAACTGCCGCTGGAGCCAGAACCCGAGCTGGAACCGCCGCCGGGGCCCGAATTGTCGCCGGATCCGGAACTGCCGCTGCCGGAGTTGTCGTCTGAACCGTCATCATCCGAGTCGCCGCCGCCCGGCCCGCTGTTGCCGCCGCTCGAACCGCTCTTGGCCATCGCGCTGCCCACCGCCGCCCCGGTCAGGTCGCCGACAAGGGCCGCCCCACCCCAGAGGAGCGCGGCGGTGAGAATGAGGATCGCGACTTGGCGCACTTCTGTCTCCTGTCGGCCCCGGGCCGCGGCGTTGCCGGACCTGCGAAACCCCGGGCCGGAGCCCGGGGCAATCATACGCGATTTCGTGCCGTCAGTTCAGCCCGAGAAGCCGGTCGAGATCGGCTTGCGTCGCGGGACGTTCCTCCACCGTCCGTCCGGCCGAGTTCTTGCGCTGGAAGCGGCCGTTCTCGATCTCCTGCTTGGTGCCGTCGGAGAAGGTGACCTCGACGCCGGTGGCCGACACCTCGAACTTCGTCACGCCGCCGCCGCCCGCGCCGCCGCCCGTAACGCCGCCCGTGCCGGCGCCGGCCGCGGTGTCGTCGATGCCGTGACCGCCGTGCCGCCGGCCGCGATCGTCGTCGCTGTCATCGCTGCTGCCACTTGATCCGCTACGGTCGTCGTCGCTGCCGCTCGATCCGCTCCGGTCGTCGTCGTCGTCGCGGCCGGAGCCGCCGTTGTCGTCATCGCGACCATCGCCGTCCTTGCCGCTGCCGCTCTTGGCGAGCGCCATCGACGGCTTCAGGGCGACGAGGCCACCCTCTGGCGCGACGCCGAACTGGAAGGGCAGCGCGACGAGCATCGCCGCCGCGCCGAAGAGGACCGCGAACCGGGCCGGTTTGAAGGTGTCGTGTTGCATGGCTGGTCTCCCTGAAACGCGCGCCGTGGTGCCGGCGTCAGGGATTTGGTCGCATGAGCGGCCCGGATAGGGAAAGGCCGCCGGGACTGGTGCCGGCAGCCTTCGGACTTCTTCGCCACAGCCTTGCGGCGATGGTCGGACGGGGCGACCGGACCTTGGTCCGATCACCGCCCCGCGGGCCTCACTCGGCCGCGATGCCCTGATCCGCCTTCTCGATCTTCACCGCGGCGAACTTGAACTCCGGGATCTTGCCGTAGGGGTCGAGTGCCGGGTTCGTCAGTACGTTCGCCGCCGCCTCGACATAGGCGAAGGGCACGAAGACCATGTCCTCGGCGATCGCCCGGTCGGCCCGCGCCATGATCTCGATCGAGCCGCGGCGGGTCGAGAGCCGCACCCGCTCGCCCGGCGCCACGCCGAGACGCTTCAGCGTGTCGGGATGGAGCGAGCAATTGGCCTCGGGCTCCACCGCGTCCAGGACCGTCGAGCGGCGGGTCATCGAGCCGGTGTGCCAGTGTTCGAGCTGGCGGCCGGTGGTCATGATCATCGGGTACTCGGTATCCGGCAGTTCGGCCGGCGAGATGACCGAGGCGGGGGTGAACTTCGCCCGGCCGCCGGCGCGCGGGAAGCCCGAGCCGAAGACGATCGGCTGGCCGGGATCCTCGGGCGAGAGCGACGGGTAGGTCACCGCGCCTTCGCGCTCCAGCCGCTCCCAGGTGATGTTGTCGAGCGACTTCATCGTCTGCTTCATCTCGGCAAAGACCTCGGACGGGTGCTCATAGGTCCAGCCCAGCCCGATCCGGTTGGCGAGCGCGGTGGTGATGGCCCAATCCTCGCGCGCCTCGCCCGGAGGCGTCACGGCGGCTCGGCCGATCTGCACCTGCCGGTTGGTGTTGGTGACCGTGCCGTTCTTCTCGTAGAAGGCGGCAGCGGGCAGGATCACGTCGGCGAAGTTCGCGGTCTCGGTCAGGAAGATGTCCTGCACGACGAGATGCTCGAGCATCCCCAGCGCCTCGCGGGCGTGGTTGAGGTCGGGGTCCGACATCGCCGGGTTCTCGCCGAGGATGTACATTCCCTTGATGTCGCCGTGATGGACGGCATCGAGGATTTCCGTGACCGTCAGCCCCTTCTCGTTCGAGAAGTCGCCCGAGCCCCAGACGCCGGTGAACTTGCCCCGGATCGAGTCGTCGGTGACGGTCTGGTAGTCCGGCAGGAACATCGGGATGAGGCCCGCGTCGGACGCGCCCTGCACGTTGTTCTGGCCGCGGAGCGGGTGAAGCCCCGCGCCGGGCCGCCCGACATGACCGCACATCAGCGCGAGCGAGATCAGGCAGCGCGAGTTGTCGGTGCCGTGGATGTGCTGGGAAACGCCCATGCCCCAGAAGATCATCCCCGCCTTGCCGCCCGCGAACTCGCGCGCGACCTGGCGCAAAGTGTCCGCCGGGATGCCGCAGATCGGCTCCATCTTCTCAGGGCTGAAGTTCGCCAGATGCGCCTTCTCGGCTTCCCAGTTCTCGGTATAGGCCTCGATGTACTGGCGGTCGTAAAGTTCCTCCTCGACGATGACATGCATGATCGCGTTGAGCATCGAGACATCGGCGCCGGGGCGGAACTTCAGCATGTGGGTGGCGAAGCGGCGCAGGCCAACGCCCCGCGGATCCATGACGATCAGCTTGCCGCCGCGTTTGGTGAACTGCTTGAAGTAGGTCGCCGCGACCGGGTGGTTCTCGATCGGGTTGCAGCCGATGACGATCGCGACGTCGGCATTCTCGATCTCGTTGAAGGTCGCCGTCACCGCGCCGGAGCCGACGTTTTCCAAGAGTGCCGCCACCGAGGAGGCATGGCAGAGCCGGGTGCAGTGGTCGACGTTGTTATGGCCGAAGCCCTGGCGAATGAACTTCTGGAAGAGATAGGCTTCCTCGTTCGAGCACTTGGCCGAGCCGAAGCCAGCGATGGCGCGGCCGCCGTTCTTGTCGGCGAGCGATTTCAGCCCGTTCGCGGCGGCGTCGAGCGCCTCTTCCCACGAGGCTTCGCGGAAGTGCTTCTGCCAATTGCCCGGATCGACGTTCAGCCCCTTGGCCGGCGCGTCCTCGCGCCGGATCAGCGGCTTCGTGAGCCGGTGCGGGTGGTGGATGTAGTCGAAGCCGAAGCGGCCCTTGACGCAGAGCCGGCCCTCGTTCGCGGGGCCGTTGATGCCCTCGACATACTTGACCTTGCCGTCCTTCACTTTCAGCGAGACCTGGCAGCCGACGCCGCAGAACGGGCAGATCGAGGTGGTCTCAGAGTCGAAATCGGCGCGGTCGCCGACCTGTGCCGCATCGACTACCGTCGCGGGCATCAGGGCGCCGGTCGGGCAGGCCTGCACGCATTCGCCACAGGCGACGCAGGTGGACTGGCCCATCGGGTCGGCCATGTCGAAGACCGGGTAGGCATCGTGGCCGCGACCGGCCATGCCGATCACGTCATTGACCTGCACTTCGCGGCAGGCGCGGACGCAGAGCCCGCAGGAGATACAGGCGTCGAGGTTGACGCGCATCGCCACATGGCTGTCGTCGAGAAGCGGGATCCGTTCCTTTTCCACCTTCGGGAAGCGGCTGGTGGAGACGCCGTTGGCCTCGGCCATGTCCCAAAGATGCGCCGACTTGTCGTGCGCCTTCGCCTGTTCCGGCTGGTCGGCGAGCAGGAGCTCCATGACCATCTCGCGCGACTTCTTCGCGCGCTCGGTGTCGGTCTTGACGACCATGCCGTTCGCCGGATTGCGGCAGCAGGAGGCAGCGAGCACGCGCTCGCCCTCCACCTCGACCACGCAGGCGCGGCAGTTGCCATCCGGGCGGTAGCCGGTCTGGTCCTTGTGGCAAAGATGCGGGATCACCGTGCCTTCGCGCTTGGCGACTTCCCAGATCGTCTCGCCCGGCTGGGCCGTGACGTCCTTGCCGTCGAGGGTGAACTTGATTGCGTCGGTCATGTCAGACCTCATCCGGGAAATGTTTCATCGTCAGGCGGATCGGGTTCGGGGCAGCCTGCCCGAGCCCGCAGATCGAGGCGTCGCCCATGACCTGGCAGAGGTCTTCCAAGAGGTCAGCGTCCCACTTGTCGGCCTGCATCAGCTTCACGGCCTTCTCGCAGCCGACCCGGCAGGGGGTGCACTGGCCGCAGCTCTCGCTCTCGAAGAAGCGCAGCATGTTGAGGGCGGCCGCCTTGGCCGAGTCCTTGTCCGACAGCACCACGACGGCGGCGGAGCCGATGAAGGTCCCGTGCGGCTGGAGCGTGTCGAAGTCCAAGGGGATATCGGCCATCGAGGCGGGAAGGAGGCCCGAGGACGGACCGCCCGGCTGGTAGGCCTTGAAGGCGTGCCCCTCAGCCATGCCGCCGCAGGCTTCGATGATGTCGGTGATCGTGGAGCCCGCCGGCAGGAGGTAGACGCCCGGCTTCGCGACGCGACCCGAGACCGAGTACGACCGCAGGCCCTTGCGACCGTTCTTCTCGGTCGAGTTCAGAACTTCCGGCCCCTCGCGGACGATCCGGGTGACCCAGTGCAGCGTCTCGACGTTGTGGACGAGCGTCGGCCGGTCGAAGACGCCGACCGCGGCGACGTAGGGCGGGCGCTGGCGCGGGATACCGCGCTTGCCCTCAATCGATTCGATCATCGCGGATTCTTCGCCGCAGATATAGGCGCCCGCACCGCGGCGCAGCTCGACCTCGCCCTTGAGGATGATGCCCGCGTCCTCCAGCGCCGCGATCTCGCGGCGGAGGATTTCCAGAACCGCCGGATATTCGTCGCGCATGTAGATGAACGAGCGTTCCGCCTCGACCGCCCAGGCAGCGATCAGCATGCCTTCCAGCATCAGGTGCGGCGTGCGCTCGAGGTAGTAACGGTCCTTGAACGTGCCCGGCTCGCCCTCATCGCCGTTCACGGCGAGGTAGCGGATGCCGGGATTGGCGCGCACGAAGCCCCATTTGCGACCCGAGGGGAAGCCCGCGCCGCCAAGCCCGCGCAGCCCCGAGGCGAGCACGGTCTCCTGCACCTTCTCCCAGTTGCCGGACTTGCGAAGCTCGGCGAGTTTCTCGTAGCCGCCCGCCGCGCGGTAGGCGGCGAAGTCCTCGTAGGCGGGGATCTCGGCGTGGAAATGGCCGTCCTTCAGCGCCGCCTCGACCTTTTCGGGCGTGGCGTTGTCGATATGCTTGTGGCCGATCTCGAGAACCGGCGCGGTGTCGCAGCGGCCCATGCAGGGCGCGCGCAGCACGCGGATCTTCTTCGGGTCCATGCCCTTTTCCAAGGCAGCGATGAGCTGCTCGGAGCCCGCCAGCTCGCAGGAAAGCGATTCACAGACCCGGATCGTCAGGTCGGGCGGCGGCGTCTCGCCCTCCTTCACGGGGTCGAAATGGGCGTAGAAGGTCGCGACCTCCCAGATCTCGGCCATGCCGGTGCCAAGCTCCTCGGCCAGCGCCCGGATATGCGGCGCCGAGAGGCAGCCGTACTTGTCCTGGATGAGATGCAGATACTCGATCAGGAGATCGCGCCGGCGCGGGCCCTCGCCCAGAAGCGCGCGGACCTCGGCCCAGGCCTGATCCTCGAGCTGCCGCCCCTTCGGCGTCTTGCGCCCCTTGCCGCGTCCCGATTTCCAGACACCGCCCTTGTCGTCCAAAGCCATAGCCGTCTTCCGTCCTTTGCCCGCCAGATTGGCCAGTCCACTGTCTTGAGCGCCGGTTTTCTCAGATCGACGCGACCGGATCAATTCCGCGATCCCGTCAACCGATAGGCATCTTCTATCAAAACGCTCAGATTCCAGTGAATATACTTCTCATGATCCACGCGAGGGTGATGGACAGGATGCGGCGTTTTGCATATCTCCGACGTCATGGAGTGGGATCAGGAAATCGACGCGACCGGGCTTCTGTGCCCCCTGCCGGTCCTGAAGGCGCGCAAGCGGCTGATCGGCATGGCGCCCGGCACAGTGCTGCGGCTCATCGCGACCGACCCGGCCGCGGTGATCGACGTGCCGCATTTCTGCAATGAATCCGGCCATGTGCTGCTTGCCACCGACGAGCAGGATGGTGCCCAAGTTTACCTTATCCGCCGCCGTTAGGCGCCGCGATTTTTTGGCGAAGAATCGTGCAAATTTTCGCCAAAAATTTGTGTCCCGTTCAGAGCCCGAGCCCGGAGTAGGGCAGGAACCGCACCGGATCTCCGGGCGCCACGTTCATCGCCTCGTCGGGCAGCTCGACGAGGCCGGTAGCCCAGGCGAGCCCGCTGATCCGGCCCGAGCCTTCCGAGGCGAAGACCTCGACCCGCCCGTCGGCGCCGATCCGGGCGCGCAGGTATTCCCGCCGCCCGGCCTTCTTCGACTTGGTGAATCCGGCCGGCAGCGTCACCGCCAAGGGCTCGGCCCAGCCCGCACCGGCCATCAGGCTGAGCGCGGGACGGGTGAAGACCGCGGCGCAGACGAAGGCCGCGACCGGGTTGCCCGGCAGTCCGAAGACTGGCACGCCGGACCAGAGCGCGAGCGCCAGGGGCCGCCCCGGCTTCATCGCGATCCGCCAGCTCGACAGCGTGCCCTTGGCGCGCAGAAGCGCCGAGACGTGGTCCTCGTCCCCGGCCGAGGCGCCGCCCGAGGTCAGGATCACGTCCGCCTCCGCCGCGCCGCGGACGAGCGCCGCCTCGATCAGGGCCGGGTCGTCGCGGACATGGCCGAGGTCGACCGGTACCACGCCCCAGGCGGCGGCGAGCGCCAGCAGCATCGGCCGGTTCGCGTCGTAGATCTGGTGCGGCAGGGCGGGTTCGGCGGGTTCACCCACGATCTCGTCGCCGGTCGAAAGCACACCGACCCGGAGCCGTCGCACGACCTCGACCTCGGCGATCCCGAGGGCCGCCAGCAGCGCGAGATCGGGTGCGCGGAGCCGGTGGCCTTTGGGCAGCGCCAACGCGCCCTCGGCCACGTCCTCGCCGGCCTTGCGGGTATTGGCGCGCGGCTTCACCGGCCCGTCGAAGGCGACGATCCGGCCATCGGTCGCGCAATCCTCCTCCAGCACCACGGTATCGACGCCCTCGGGCAGGATCGCGCCGGTGAGAATGCGGATCGCGTGGCCCGCCGGAACGGCGCCATCATAGGGCTGCCCGGCGGCGGCGCGACCCGCGGCGAGCGGCAGGCGCTGCACGCCGGCCCCGGTCGCTTCATGCGCGAAGCCGTAGCCGTCGACCGCCGAATTGGGGCGCGGCGGATTCGAACGGCGGGCTACGGCATCCGCCGCCAGCACCCGGCCCGAGGCGGCGGCGCTGGCGACCCGCTCGGTCTGAGTGACCGGCGCGAGCGCGTCGCGGAGCCGGGCGAGCGCCTCGTCGACCGGCACCCATTCCACGCCCTGCGGCATGGCGAAACAATCGTCGCGTAGGCGCGGCGGGATCAGCTCGCTCACAGCCCGACCTCCTTCAGGATGAAATCGGCGATGGTGCCCACATCGTCGAGGTGAAAAACCGGCACCGACAGCCCCTCGGGCGCGGCATTCGACGCCACCGCCCGAACCGAGGCGTTCTCGCCCGCCAGAAGCGGCCGCCCGGTCTCGCGCCGGTGCGCCTCCACCTTCGGATGCGGCTCGCGCTTGTAGCCTTCGATCAGCACCAGATCGACCGGGGAGAGCTTCGTCAGCAGTTCGGCCAGGGGCGGCTCCTTGGCCTCCCTGAGCTCGTGCATCAGCGCCCAGCGGACGGGCGAGGCGACCAGAACCTCGCGCGCACCGGCCTGACGGTGGCGATAGCTGTCGCGGCCCTCGTGGTCGATCTCGGTGGCGTGGTGGGCGTGCTTGACGGTCGAGACCGAGAAACCCCGGCCGGTGATCTCGGTCACCAGCCGCTCCATCAGCGTGGTCTTGCCGGAGTTCTTCCAGCCGGTAACGCCGTAGACCCTCATGCCGCCCCCACGATCCGCTCGGCCTCGCCGATATCCTCGGGCGTGTTGATGTTGAAGAAGGGATCGAACGGGTCGGAGGAAAATTCCGCGATGCCGGCCCCGTGGCGCTCGGTCCAGAGGACGATCTTCCTCAGGCCGCCTTCGAGCGCCTCGCGCAGGTCGTCGCGCAAGGCCACGGCCCAGAGCCCGAAGGTCGGGTGCTGCCAGAGCTTGCCGCCCGCGTCGGGGCTGGCGGCGAGCGCGAGGCCGGAAGGTCCGGCGGCGGCCTTAAGCCGCGCCACCAGGTCTGCGGGAAAGAACGGCGTGTCGGCGGCGACAGTGACAATGGAATCGGCACCGAGCCCCGCCGCCCAGTCGAGCCCGGCGAGGACGCCGGCGAGGGGGCCTGGATAGTCGGGCAGGCCGTCGGCCAGGACCGGCAGCCCGAACTCGGCGAACCGCGCCGGATCGCCGTTGGCGTTGATCGCGAGCGGGCCGCACTGGGGGACGAGCCGCGCGACCACATGGTCGAGAAGCCGCTTGCCCGCGACCACCTTCAGCCCCTTGTCGCCCCCGCCCATCCGCGTCGCGAGCCCGCCGGCAAGGATGACGCCCGGCACGCTACTCATCACCGGCCCCCTTCCTGCGGTGCTTGGCACCCTCCTCCGGCACCGTCGCCGGGTCGACGTCCCGCACCAGCCGCTCCTCGCCCGCAAGGCAGACGAACCTATGCCCCCGCATCCGGCCAATGAGCGTCAGCCCGACCTGACGCGCGATCTCCACCCCCCAGGCGGTGAAGCCCGAGCGCGAGGCGAGGACGGGGATGCCCATCTGCGCGGTCTTGATCACCATTTCAGAGGTCAGCCGCCCGGTCGTGTAGAGGATCTTGTCGCCCGCCTCGACGCCATGCCGAAAGAGGAACCCCGCGATCTTGTCGACCGCGTTGTGGCGGCCGACATCCTCCATGTAGACCAGCGGCCGGTCGCGCTCGCAGAGCACCGTGCCGTGGATCGCGCCCGCCTCCAGATAGAGCGAGGGCGTGGTGTTGATCGCCTTGGCGAGCGCGTAGAGCCAGCTTGTCCGGACCTCGGCCGCGGGCAGCACGAGCCCGTCGAGCCCCTCCATCATGTCGCCGAAGACCGTCCCCACGGCGCAGCCGGAGGTCCGGGTCTTCTTCTTCACCTTCTCCTCGTAGGAGGTCGCGCGTTCGGTGCGGACGACGACGGTCTCGATCTCGTCGTCATAGTCGACACCCGTCACCACATCGTCCGGTTTCAGCATCCCCTGGTTGCGCAGGAAACCGAGCGCCAGATAGTCGGGGTAATCCCCGATCGTCATCGCGGTGACGATTTCCTGGCTGTTGAGGAAGATCGTCAGGGGGCGCTCCTCGACCACCGCGATCTCGGTCACCGCACCGGTCTGGTCGGTGCCGGTGACGCGGCGGGTCAGCCGCGGGTCGGCGGGGTCGGGCAGGATCGGCAGGCGCGGGGTCATGGGAGAGCTTTCCGTTTGGCGCGGCATCTTGTATTCCGGCGGGAGCGGATTCAAGGGGATCGGGGCCATGCTTGGCTATGTCATCGCAGAAGGCAGGGGCGCGGCGGACCGCGTGCTGGCCGAGGTGGCGCGGCAGCTTCACGACGAGGGCTGGCCGCTCGCGGGTGCGGTGCAGGTCAATTCCGAGCGCGGCGAGATGCATCCCTGCGACATGGACCTGCATGTGCTCGCCGCCGACCGGATCGTGCGGATATCCCAGAATCTCGGGGCGCTCGCTAAGGGCTGCCGGCTCGATCCCTCGGGGCTCGAACAGGCGGTGGGCATCGTCGAGGCGGCCCTCGATGCGACGCCGCGCCCGCGGCTTCTCATCGTCAACAAGTTCGGCAAGCAGGAGATCGACGGCCGCGGCTTCCGGCCCGTCATCGGTCGCGCGCTGGCGTCGGGCGTGCCGGTGCTGACGGCGGTGAACGCCGCCAACCTGCCCGGGTTCGAGGCCTTCGCCCATGAGTTCGCCGAACCGATTCCGCTCGATTTCTCGGCGATCCTCGGCTGGTGTCGGAACGCGTCGACCTGACGTCGCTTTGCACATGGTGAACATTTTTTCCCCGCGCAAGTACAGATTGACCGTTTTCAACGGCTTGCGGGCCACTTAAGCAGGGCATCCAGAGACGGCGACAGGGAGCCGGGCGCGATGAACGACATCTTCGAGGGTCTGACCCAGGCGGCACGCCTCGTCGTGACGCTCGACGCCGATCTCGCCGAGATCACCCTGCGCTCGCTCCAGGTCACCGTCACCGCGACGCTGATCGCCTCGGCGATCGGCCTGCCCTTGGGCGCCTGGATCGCGGTCAACCGGTTCCGCCTCCGGCGCATCGTCATCGTGGTCCTGAACGCGTTGATGGGCCTGCCGCCGGTCGTCGTCGGCCTCGTCGTCTACGTCATCCTCTCGCGGTCCGGCCCCTTGGGCGTTCTCGGCCTCCTCTTCACGCCCACCGCGATGATCATCGCCCAGGTGATCATCATCACCCCGATCATCGCCTCGATCTCGCACCAGGCGATCCGCGAGCTCTGGGCCGATTACCACGACCTCCTGATCTCGCTCCACGCCACGCGCCGCCAGCGCATCGCCACGCTCCTCTGGGACGGGCGGCGGGCGCTGATGACGGCCTCGCTCGCGGGCTTCGGCCGCGCGATCGGCGAGGTTGGCGCGATCATGATCGTCGGCGGCAACATCGACCATGCGACGCGGGTCCTGACCACCGCGATCGCGCTCGAAACCGGCAAGGGCGATTTCGGCCTTGCCCTCGCCCTCGGCTTCGTGCTGATCGCGCTCGCCATCGCGGTGAACCTCGCGCTGCATGTGCTCTCGGGCACCGAAAGGGGCAGCCGATGGTAAGCCCGATCCTGCCGCTCACGCTCGAAAACGTGGAACTGCGCCGTCAGGGCAAGCGCGTCCTCGGGCCGGTCAGCTACACGCTCGACGGCGAGGGGATCACCATCGTCATGGGGCCGAACGGGGCGGGCAAGACATCGTTCCTGCGCTGCATGCACGGGCTCGAACGCCTCAGCCGGGGCCGGATGCAATGGCAGGGCGACGAGGACAGGATCCGCGCCCGACAGGCCTTCGTCTTCCAGACCCCGATCCTGATGCGGCGGAGCGTCCTCGACTGCATCGCCTATCCGCTGATCCTCGACGGCCTCTCGCGGCGCGAGGCGCGCAAGGCGGCCGAGCGGGAGGCGGAGATCGTAGGCCTGAAGGTGACGCTCAATGCCCCCGCGAACGTGCTCTCGGGCGGCGAGCGTCAGAAGCTGGCGCTCGCCCGAGCGCTGATCCGCGCGCCCGAGGTGCTGTTCCTCGACGAACCCTGCGCCAACCTCGACCTGCATTCGACCGCCGAGATCGAGCGCGTCCTGGCCGGCGCTCGCGACAGGGGCACCCGCATCGTCATGTCGACCCACAATGTCGGCCAGGCCCGCCGCCTCGCCGACGACATCCTCTTCCTCTCCGATGGCCGCCTGATCGAGACCGGCTCCCGGGACGTGTTCTTTGCTGGGCCGGGAACGCCGGAAGCCAGGGCCCATATCAACGGAGATCTGTTGCCATGACATTCAAGACCGCCATTGCCGCCATCTCGGCGCTCTGGCTAGCGACCGCCGCCGGGGCCGAAGAGCTCAAGATGGCCGTCACCACGTCCTTCGCCAATTCCGGCCTCGCGGAAATTCTTCTGCCCGAGATCGAGAAGGACACCGGGATCACCGTCGAGCTTCTCGTCGTCGGCACCGGCCAGGCACTGAAACTTGGCGAGGCCGGCGACGTCGACGCGGTCCTCGTCCATTCCAAGGCCGCCGAGGAGGAATTCGTCGCCGCCGGCCACGCCACCCACCGGCGCGAGATCATGTACAACGACTTCGTCGTCGTCGGCCCCGCCGCCGATCCGGCGGGCGTGAAGGCGGCGACCGCCGCGACCGAGGCCTTCGCCGGGATCGCGGCGGCGCAAGCCCCCTTCGTCAGCCGCGGCGACGACAGCGGCACCCACAAGGCCGAACTGAAGCTCTGGAAGGCCGCCGGGATCGAGCCCGCGGGCGACTGGTACAAGGCCGTCGGCCAGGGCATGGGTGCCGCGCTGAACACCGCGGCCGGCATGGACGCCTACATCCTCTCGGACCGGGCGAGCTGGCTCAACTTCGAGAACAAGGCCAACCTCGGCCTCCTCTTCGAAGGCGACAAGGCGCTCTTCAACCAGTACGCCTACCTGCCGGTCAACCCCGAGAAGCACGCGCACGTCAAGGCCGACGCCGCAAAGGCGCTCGAGGACTGGCTCACGAGTGACAAGGCCAAGGGCATGATCGAGGGCTACAAGATCGGCGACCAGCAGCTCTTCCACTTCAACGCGGAAGCGATGTGAGGCGGACGGCGCGGCGGCCCTGCCGTCGCGCCGCTATCCGGGGTGGGTTGTACAGCGGTAGAGGTCGGCATTGCGGGACAAAGCTGCCGCTGGCTCTTTCCATATGAGTGACTTCTTTGGCGATCCGACATTAAGATGACACCGAAAGATCGTTCTTAGATATTGATGGCTCAAACGCTTCCTTGGGCAACAAGCGAAATGAAGTTTCGGTCCTTTTGGCTGCGAGAATGCGGTCACAACGGAAGGTGCGCGGACCGCCCCTAAGGTTGTCGAATGCAGCGACATACCAAGTCGGGTACTTTAGCAGAAGGTAATGAGGCGCAATTTGACGAGCGGATGTGTCTCCGTCCTCCCTTTGATATCGTATTTCCAGTTCGGTCTGGGTGATGAAGGCCTGATGCAGGGCTTGAACGATGCGCTTTGTCGGTGCGCGCGCTCCTGCTTGAACAAAGGTAGATGCGGTGACACCGACCATTATTCGCGATTTCAGGTGGTCGACCTGTCTACGCTTTTCCGGCGAGAACGACGCAACCAACTGCCGCCGAACGGACCCAAGGCTTGCCAAAAAAATGGGTGATTGCATCTGCTCGGCGACCGCTATGCTAATGAGTTCGCACTGAACAACTCCCATCGCATTGATTTTGCGTTGAAATCTTTCGGTTTCTCTCGCGATCATCTGCAGGATTTCGTATGTTTGCGGCGGAAACCCTGCAATTTCGGTCCCGTCCATGAAGCACCGCTCTCGCCCGCCGGAACAGGATGATCTGCTGCGCCCACGGCTGGTCGACATGATCGATCTGCGGCACGAGCTGGTGAAGCTCGCGGCGCTGATCGACTGGGAAGTGTTCGAGCGGGAATGGGCTGGTTTCTTTCCGTCGGCCACCG
>NZ_JAPDOG010000025.1 GCF_026013545.1 Defluviimonas salinarum
ATGACCGCGCGCAGGCGGCGGCGACGCGCGGTCGAGGCCGCGCGGCGGCAGAGCCGCACCTGCGCCGCGCGGCGCGCGCGGTACTGGTCGAGCAGCACCTCGCGGCGCGACGGGGCGACGCCGCCCGTGCGCGGGTTCGACAGGTGGCGAAGGTGGAGATCGGTGTCGTCGTACAACATGGCAAGTCCTTTCTGACCTTGTGCTGGTGCCGGGATCGAGACTAGCCGGTTGAGCGGCGCCGACATTTCGGGTAAAACCGAAACATGAACGGACTCACCGCCATTGCCGAGGTTGCCTGGCTGATCGGGGATCCCGCACGCGCCAATATCCTTTACGCGCTGAGGGACGACGGCCATGTCTCGGCAGGCGACCTCGCGGAAGTGGCGGGACTCGCGCCCTCGACGACGAGCGGCCATCTCGCGCGGCTGGCCGAGGCCGGGCTGGTGCGGATCGACGCGCGCGGGCGCAAGCGCTTCTACAGCCTCGGCGATCCGGCAGTGGCCGAGATCCTCGAAGGCATCGAGGCGCTGGTGCGCAGGTTGTCGGACCGGGAACCAGAGCCCCTGCCCTGGGACCGGGGCCGGGTGCATTCGCGGATGTGCCTCGACCATCTCGCCGGGCGGCTCGGCGCGCAGCTCGCGGGCGCGGCGATCGGCAAGGACTATATCCGCCATTCGGCACGCGGCCTCGCGCTGACCGGGACCGGCGCGGCCTGGCTCGGTTCGCTCGGCGTCGATGTCGCCCGGATCGAGGCCGAGCCGCGGCGGTTCCTCGGGCTCTGCCCCGACTGGTCGCGGCAGATGACGCATATCGGCGGCGCGGTCGGCGCGGCGATCTACCGCGGCCTCGTCGGCACCGGCTGGCTCAGGCGCGAGCCGGGGTCGGACCGTGTGGCGGTCACGCCGAAGGGCGTGGCGGGGTTCCGGGCGGAGTTCGGGCTGGATCTGAGAGAAGCGGCGGCCGGAGGCGCGGCCTAACCCGGCATGAGGCTGGCCAAGCCACCCGGTTCCGCCTAATGCTTTAGGGACAAAGCCGGACTTCCTGCCATCGCCTGCGAGGATCGACGCCATGTATCTTGACGCCAGAGGGCTGGTTCTTTCGACCAACAGCGGAAAGGCCGCGACCGCCTTCGACCATCTTGTCGCCGGTTACCTGACCCAGCGGGCCGATGCGGGCGAGCGGCTCGAGGCGGTGCTGGCCGCCGATCCGGACTTCGCGCTGGCGCAGTGCATGAAGGGCTATTTCGCGATGCTCGCCTTCAAGGAGGCGATGGTCCCCACCGCCGCCGAGCAGGCCCGCAAGGCGGCGGCGCTCTGCACGGACGTCACCGAGCGCGAGCGCAGCCATGTCGCGGCGCTGGCCGCCTGGGCGGAGGGCGATCTCGACCGCACGCTGGCGACCTGGGAGGCGATCCTGCGCGACCACCCGCTCGACGTCGTGGCCTTCCGTCTCGCGCATTTCCTCTACTTCTGGCTCGGCCGGCCCTATGAGTTGGTGGCCTCGGTCGACCGCGTGCTTCCGGCCTGGTCGGAGGAGGTTCCGGGCTATTCGGCGATGCTCGCCTGCCATGCCTTCGCGCATGAGGAGGTCGGCGACTATGTCGCGGCGGAGCCGTCGGGGCGCAGGGCGATCGAGCTTGATCCCGGCGATCTCTGGGCGGCCCATGCCGTCGCCCATGTGATGGAGAGCCAGGGCCGCAGGAGCGAGGGCATCCGCTGGCTGACCGCGCTCGCGCCGAACTGGGAGGGCAGCCACAACATGCAGCACCACCTCTGGTGGCACTGCGCGCTCTTCAAGCTGGAGCATGGCGACCATGCCGGGGTGCTGGAGCTTTACGATACCCGGTTTCGCAACCTCAATGCGCCACTGACGGTCGCCTCGCCCGATGTCTATATCGACGTGCAGAACGCGGCCTCGATGCTGTTCCGGCTGCAGCGGCTGGGCGTTGATGTCGGCACCCGCTGGGTCGAGCTTGCCGACAAGGCCGAGGCGCGGATCGGCGACTGCGTGTCGGCCTTTACCCTGCCGCACTGGATGATGGCGCTTACGGCGACCGGCCGCACCGAGGCCGCCGGGCGCATGATCGAGGCGATGCGGGGCTTCGCCAAGGGACAGGGCACGCTGCCGCCCCTGGTGCGGGACTACGTGCTACCGATCTCGGAGGCCTTGCTGGCCCATGCCGCCGGGCACCACGACAGGGCGGTCGAGCTGATGCGCCCGGCGCTTGGCGGCATGTACCAGCTTGGCGGCAGCCATGCCCAGCAGGACGTGCTGGAACAGCTCTTCGTCGATGCCGCGCTGAAGGCCGGGAGCCTCGACGACGTCCGCCTCGTCGTCGAGCGCGTCGCCGGGCGCCGAGCGATCCCGCCGGAACGCTTCCTCGGCTGGCGCGAGGCTGCGCGGCGCGCCGACCTTGCAGCACCCCCGGCCTGACCAGGTCAGACGATGACGTCGATCGCTTCCTGCTCGCCGACGCCGAAGACCCGCTTGTAGCGGGCAATCTGGTCGGCCGGACCCATCGCCTTCAGGGGATTGTCGGAAAGCTTCACGGTCGGCCGCCCCTCCGCCGCCACCGCCTTGCAGACAAGGCTGAACGGCGCGAGCGTGTCGCCGGGCGTGAGGCCGCGGAAATCGTTGGTGAGAAGCGTGCCCCAGCCGAAGGAGACCCGGACCTTGCCAGAGAAACGGGCTTGCAGCTCCTCGATCTTCTCGACGTCGAGCCCGTCGGAGAAGATCACCAGCTTCTGGGTCGGATCCTCGCCGCGCTCCTTCCACCAGCGGATCGCGGTCTCGGCGCCGGTCGCGGGATCGCCGCTGTCGATGCGAATCCCGGTCCAGCCGGCGAGCCAGTCGGGTGCGCGCTTGAGGAAGCCCTCGGTGCCGTAGGTGTCGGGCAGGATGATCCGCAGGTTGCCGGAATGCTCCTCGTGCCAGTCGGCGAGCACCCGGTAGGGGGCCTTGGCGAGGTCTTCGTCGGTTTCGGCGAGCGCGGAATAGACCATGGGCAGTTCGTGCGCGTTGGTGCCGATCGCCTCGATGTCACGGCGCATCGCGATGCGGCAGTTCGAGGTGCCGACGAAGGCCTCGCCCAGCCCCTCGATCATCGCCTGCACGCACCAGTCCTGCCAGAGGAACGAATGCCGCCGGCGCGAGCCGAAATCGGCGATGCGGAGACCCTCGATGGGCCGGAGCCGCTCGATCTTCTCCCAGAGCCGGGTCATGGCGCGGGCATAGAGCACTTCGAGCTCGAACTTGCCCATCGCGGCGAGCACCGCGCGCGAGCGCAGCTCCATCAGGATCGCGAGCGCGGGGATCTCCCAGAGCATCA
The DNA here is from genome assembly GCF_026013545.1 of Defluviimonas salinarum. GTDB lineage: Bacteria > Pseudomonadota > Alphaproteobacteria > Rhodobacterales > Rhodobacteraceae > Albidovulum > Albidovulum salinarum. The sequence continues at coordinate 3,329 of NZ_JAPDOG010000025.1, forward strand.
CCTCGGGCCACTTGCCTTCGAAGGTCAGCTCGTACTGGTCGCCCTTGCGTTCGAGATGGTAGGGCGGCAGGCGCAGCGCCTCGAACCACTCCATGAACGCGGGCGAGAACATCTGCCGCTTGCCGTAAAAGGTATTGCCGCGGAGCCAGGTCGACTCGCCGCGCGTGAGCGAGAGCGAGCGGACATGGTCGAGCTGCTCTCTCAGCTCGCCCTCGTCGATGAGCTTGGCGAGCGGGACCGATTTGGTTCGGTTGATGAGGCTGAAGGTGACGGTGGTGTCGGGCCGGTTCCGGTGCACCGACTGGCACATCAGGAGCTTGTAGAAATCGGTGTCGATCAGTGACCGGACGATCGGGTCGATCTTGAACGCGTGGTTGTAGACGCGGGTGGCGATGTCGACCATTCAGGCCTCCAGCCGCACACCGGCGGCACGCATTTCGGCGCGCGCCTTCGCGAGCGAGCCGTCGAGGTCAATGGCGCGGCATGCGCCTTCGAGCACGGTGACGTTGAAGCCGAGCTTCGCTGCGTCGATCGCCGAATAGGCGACGCAGAAATCGGTGGCGAGGCCGACGAGCGTCAGGTCGGTGACGCCGCGCGTTCGGAGATAGCCTTCAAGGCCCGTGGGCGTGGCGTGGTCGTTCTCGAAGAAGGCGGAATAGCTGTCGATGGCGGCGCGGAAGCCCTTGCGGATCACGAGGTCGGCAAGGTCGGTGGCGAGGCCGGCATGGAAGGCGGCCCCGTCCGATCCCTGGACGCAATGGATGGGCCAGAGCACCTGCGGCCCGTAGGGCATCTCGGTCAGGCTGAAAGTTTCGGCGCCGGGATGGTTCGCGGCGAAGGAAGCGTGATCCTCGGGGTGCCAGTCCTGGGTCAGCACCTTGACCGCGAAGTCGCCCATGAGCTCGTTGATGCGGGGGATGATCGCGTCGCCGTCGGCGACGGCAAGAGCGCCGCCGGGGCAGAAGTCGTTCTGCACGTCGATGACGATCAGGGCATGGCTGGTGTCGCGCATGGTGCCTCCGCTGCTGCCATTTCGATGCGTAAGCAGCGGCGGAGCACTCGTCAACCTGCGGGTTGACTCTTTGGTACCTTGGTACCAAAGTACTGTCATGAAGAAGATCGAACGCGTCCAGACCGGCCTCAGGCTGGAAAAGCGGCTCCTCAAGGTGATGAAGGGGCTGGCGGAGCATCTGGAGATGCCGGTAGCAGAGCTGGTCGAAGGCATGGCTCTGCATGCTTTCGAGGGAAAGGCGCCCTTCTCGGAGGAGACGCTCGGCAAGATCGCGCAGCTGAAGGGGGTCTACGGTCTCGACCTGACCGCCGCCGACAGCCATCGACTGACGGAGGGCCCGGCATGACCCCCGCAGAAACCCTCGCGGCCCTCGAAGCCGGCACGCTGGACCCGGCGGGCTTCACCCATCGCGACCATGTCCTTACCGCGTGGGAGGCCCTTCGGCGGGACGATTTCTTCATCGCGGCCTACCGCTACTCGTCGGCGATACGGCGGCTGGCGCAATCCTGCGGCCGACCCGAGAAATACTCCGCCACCATAACGTTCGCCTTCCTCTGCCTCATCGCGGAGCGCATGGAGCCGGCCTCCGACGACGCCGAAAGGTTCCTTGCCGAGAACCCCGACCTTCTCGCGGCGGGGATCCTGCAGCATTACTATTCGGCCGAACGGCTGGCTTCCGCGCGTGGCAGGCAGGTCGCGCTGCTGCCCGACCGCGCGGGCCAGAGGGTTGCGCCGCAGCCGCCGCTTTGATATCGGCGCGCTCCCTCATTCGCACCAGCAGGCAGAGCCATGTCCCCCGCGATCGGCATCGATTTCGGCACCTCGAACACCGCCGCCGCGACCTTTAGCGCGGGGCAGCCCCGGATCGTGCCGCTCGAGGCGGGGCGCGAGACGCTGCCCACCGCGATCTTCCTCGATTACGCCGCGCGGCGCACGGTGTTCGGCAGCGCCGCCGTCGGCGCGATGATCGACGGACAGGAGGGGCGCTTCATGCGGGCGCTGAAGAGCGTGCTCGGCACGCCGCTCGCCCGCGAGCGGCGGCAGTTCCTGAACCGGCGGCTGTCGCTGCTCGACGTGGTGGCGGAGTTCCTCGCGGAGATCCGCAGGCGGGCCGAGACCGAGGCCGGAACCGGGTTCCGCCGCGTCGTTTCGGGGCGGCCGGTGCGGTTCCACAGCGTCGACCCCGAACGCAATGCACAGGCGGAGATCGACCTGCGGGAATGCTACCATAACGCGGGCTTCGAGGAGATCCGCTTCGTCAACGAGCCGGAGGCGGCGGCCCGCGCCGCCGGTCCCGGCGCGGGCATCGGGCTCATCGTCGATATCGGCGGCGGCACCTCCGATTTCACGCTATTCGAGAGTCGGGAGGGTGCGATGCACGCCCTCGCGAGCCACGGGCTGCGGCTTGGCGGCACCGATTTCGACAAGGCATTGAGCCTTGAGAAGGTTATGCCGCTTCTCGGCCTCGGCGGCGAGCTGCGCAACGAGATCGGGCCCGGCCGCCATTCGGTGCCGCGCGCCATCTTCCTCGACCTCGCGTCCTGGGAGAAGATCGCCTTCCTCTACGGCCCCGCGACGCTGCGCAGCGTCCAGAAGATGGCCCGGCTCGCGGTGGAGCCGCAGCGGCTCGGCCGCCTCGCACGCGTGATCGAGAACGAGGTCGGCCATGATGTCGCCTTCGCGGTCGAGGCCGCCAAGATCGGCGCGAACGGCGCGGCCGAGGCGGGCATCGACCTGGCGCTCGTGGAGCGGGGATTGCGGCCGGTCCTGACCACGGGCGAGCTCGCCAGCACGCTCTTTCCCGCCGCGCGCGCCATCAGGGAAGCCATCGCGGAAGTGCTGGGGCAAGCCGGCCTTGGCCCCAAGGCGGTCGGGCGGGTGATCTTCGTCGGCGGGTCGAGCCTTCTCGCGGTCGTCGAGGCCGAGGTGCGCGCCGCCCTTCCCCACGCCGCCGCCGAGCGGTCGGACGTCTTCACCGCCGTCGTGCGCGGTCTCGCCATCTGCACCGCCGACAAAGCCTGACTTGCCTGCGCCGCGCGCTGACCGTATCACCCCGCCATGCTGACCGTCGCCGCACTCTACCAGTTCACCGCCTTCCCCGACCCGGCCGCGCTGCGCGCGCCGCTTCTCGCCCTTTGCGAAGAGCACGGGGTAAAGGGCTCGCTCCTCCTCGCGCGCGAGGGGATCAACGGCACCATCGCGGGTTCGCGCGAGGGGATCGACGCGGTCCTCGCCCATATCCGCGCCCTGCCCGGCTGCGCCAGTCTCGACTGGAAGGAAAGCCCGGCCGGGGAGATGCCGTTCGGGCGGATGAAGGTGCGGCTCAAGCGCGAGATCGTGACGATGGGCGAGCCGGAGGTCGATCCGACCGCCGGCACCGGGCGCTATGTGGCGCCGGAGGGCTGGAACGCGCTGATTTCGGCCGAGGATGTCGTGGTGATCGACACCCGCAACGATTACGAGGTGGCGATCGGCACGTTCGAGGGCGCGGTCGATCCCGGCACGAAGAGTTTCCGCGAGTTTCCCGGCTGGTGGCGCGACAATGCGGCGCGTTTCGCCGGCAAGCGTGTCGCGATGTTCTGCACCGGCGGCATTCGCTGCGAGAAATCGACCAACTTCCTGATCCGCGAGGGAGTGGAGGAGGTCTTCCACCTCAAGGGCGGGATCCTGAAATACCTCGAGGAGGTGCCCGAGGCCGAGAGCCTCTGGCACGGCGCCTGCTTCGTCTTCGACCAGCGCGTCAGCGTCGGGCACGGGCTGGTCCCCGGCGGGCACGGCATGTGCCACGCCTGCCGCCGGCCGCTCACCGGGGAGGCCGAGCGCCATCCCGATTACGAGGAAGGCGTCTCCTGCCCGGCCTGCATCGACGAGTATTCGCCCGAGCAGCGCGCCCGGTTCCGCGAACGCCAGCGCCAGGTCGCGCTGGCCGAGGACCGCGGCGAGCGGCATCTGGGGCCGCGCTAGGTCCGGTTCAACGGCCGGGGCGCTTTGGCTTGGCGGTCTGGCTCTCGGGACCGGATTCAGGCTCGAAACGCGTGTATCGGCTGGTCTGGCGCGCAACTTGGCCCGGCGGTGCCGGCGCCTCTTCGGTCGATGCCGTCCGGAGGGATGGATCCTCGGGCGTCCCGCGAGCGCGGCTGGCTTCGATCTCGCGTGCCCAGACGGTGCGGGGCGGCGGCCCTTTAGCGGAAACGTCATCCGCTCCCTGCGTGATCGCCTCTTCCGGGATGGTCGCGATCCACAACCCCGCGCCCATGAGAAAGAAGACGAAGGAATAGAGCGAAGTCCAGATATGGACCGTGGTCAGGGTGAAGCTGAGGCCGACGAAGGTGATCATCCAGGCCAACCGCAGGTCCGCCAGCGCGGAGCCCGGTTCGAGCCGTCGCCGCCCGACCCGGAAGATCGCATCGAGGTAACCCAGCATGATCAGCACGAATCCGGGGATCCCGTAGCGCACCGCGATCACCAGCCAGAAGTTGTCCATCGTCCCGCTGCGCATATAGGCCGGGCGCACCCAGTAGTTGAAGCCGAGGCCGAAGATCGGATTGTTCCAGACGTTGAACATGCCCCAGTCGAAGATGACGAGTCGGTAATAGGCGTTGTGCGCCGAAAAGGTCGCGTAGCTCATGAACACCCGGAGCGGCGACCGGTTGGAGGCGAGATCGACGGCGACATACATCAGCGCAAAGAGCAGGCCGAGCAGCAGCCAGCGTCCGCGGACCCGGCGCAGGACGATGCTCCATCCGATCAGCATCGCCTGCAGAACCACCGACAGGACCGCGCCGCTCGACACCGAAAACACGACGCAGATGCCGACGCCGACGCTGCGCCACAGGCGCCCTCCAAGGTCGATCACGCTGCGCAGCCCGACGAAGGTCAGCGCGAAGACCGAGGCGCAGAAGAGGCCGTAGTGGATCGGGTGGGCGAAGAAGACCTGGGCGCGGAACAGCCCGAGGCGCGGGTAGCGGTTGACATCCTCGACCGCGTCGAGGCCGAGCGCGCGCACAATCTGGATCGGCACCGAGCGGTCGGTCTGCGTTTCCACGAAGGCCAGCGGCAGCGACAGCAGGACCAACAGCAGGAGCACCCGGATCAGCGCGATGAACGTGCCCGGCGTGCGGATGTAGGCGCGCGCGATCGCGTAGCCGCCGAGGAACTCGATCGCTGTCGAGCCGGTGGCTTCGGTCGCCGTCCAAGGGCTCGTGATACGGAGCGCGATCGCCATCCAGATCACGTGCAGGACGAAGATCACGTCGACCGGAAGCACCTTGCCGTAGCTGCCCCTGAACAGATTGACGAGCAACGGCAGCGTGGTGAAAAGCAAGAGGAGCCGCAGGGGCGAGAGCTTGAGCGGCCCCAGGTCCACGGTGAAGGGCGTGATCAGCAGGAGCAGGTAGACCCAGACGAGAAGCGGAAGCCGGGGAACCGCCATCCGCCACCCTGCGTCGCGGGCGGAAGTGGCGGAACTGCGCGCGCTCCGCGCGCCTGTCGTTTCCGCAACCGTCACGCCGAATAGCCCTCACATTGGACCAAAATGTCCCGCGGCCGGCGGCCGGAGCTGGTCCCGTGCCGCCATTGTGCCATGTCAGTACCCTTTCATCCAGTCGCGCCGCGCCCGCCACAGCCGCACCCAGCTGTCGGCGCGTTGCCTCATGCGCCCGCCGAGGAGCCGCGCAGCGAGGCCATATCCCGCCGCCCGCGTCGCGGACCAGGTCCACATCATCGCCAGCCCGAACGGCACCCAGGCTCGCGGCCAGTGATCGCGGATCAGCGTCACCCGCGCCTTCGCCAGGAGCACCAGCTTGTCGCCCAGCGTCTTGCTGGAGGCGCCGACGAGATGCATGATCTCGGCATCAGGCGTCACCATCGGCCGGCAGCCGAGCCGCGCCGCGCGCAGGCAGAGGTCCGCCTCCTCGCCGTAGATGTAGTAGCGCAGGTCGAAGCCGCCGAGCCGCGCCCAGAGCTCGCGCCGGATCAGCATCAGGCAGCCGACGACGATATCGACCTCGCGCACCGTGTCGCGGCGCCAACTGCCCATCGCCTCGGGATGGAAGAGCGAGGTGCGCGGGAAGAGGGTGGTGAGCCCGGAGGCGGCACAGAAGATGCTCCAGGGCGTGATCTGCTGCCAGCACGAGGCGAAATTGAGCGAGCCATCGGGAAACACCGTCCGACCGCCGTAGATGCCCGCCTCGGGATTGGCCTTGGCGAAGGCGAGGAGCCGGTCGACGGCGCCATCATGGACCTCGGTGTCGGGGTTGAGCAGGAGCAGCCATTCGGTTTCCGCCTGCGCGGCGACAATGTTGTTGGCTCGCGCGAAACCGACGTTCTCGGGGCTGCGGATCAGCTCGACCTCGGGAAAGGCCGCGGCGATCGCGTCGGCGGAGCCGTCGGAGGAGGCGTTGTCGAAGACGACGGCGCGCAGGAACGGGTTCCGGGTCTCGGCGAAGAGCGTCCGCAGCGCCGCAAGGGTGAGCGCGCGGGTGTTGTAGCTGACCATGATCACGGTCAGGCTGTCGGTCGTCTCGAACTGGCTCAACGATGTTTCGAGGGTGTTCACTGTCTCCGACCCGGCACTGACGACGCACCAGGTCGTTATAGCGCGCCCGGCCCCAGCGTGCGAGCCGCGATCGGGCTGGCGCCGATGACGGCCGCGTCCCTCGCGACATCGGGCAACGAAACCCGGCGCGTAGATTGAATATTTCCAATTTGTTAACTATCCTGTGCCCCTGTCGGAGGACCGGTCCCGCCATGGCCGGATTGCCAGTTTCGGGAGAGTCCGGTGCCAGACCGCGACGTCACAATCGCCGATCCGCCGCCGGGACAGCAGGCGGCGCCCGCCACCTCTCCGGTGAAGGCGCGACGGCGCGGGCTCAACCGGCTCAGCGGACTGCGCAACCTCCTCGTGACCTTGCGCCGGGGCGCGCTGCGGCGGCTCTGGGGCATGGACATCGACCCGACGGCGCAGTTCTCGCTCTCGGCGAAATTCGATCGGACCTTTCCGATCGGCGTCCATGTCGGCCCGTATTCCTACATCGCGTTCGAGGCGCGGATCCTCACCCATGACCGCACGCGCGGGCTTTACCTGCACACCCGGATCGGCGCGAACTGCTTCATCGGCGGGCGCAGCATGATCCTGCCGGGGGTCGAGATCGGCGACAACTGCATCGTCGGCGCTGGCGCGGTCGTGACGAAATCGGTGCCGCCGGGCTGTGTCGTCGCCGGCAACCCGGCGCGGATCCTTCGGCACGACATCGAGGTCGGTCCCTACGGCCGGTTCCTCGATGCCGACGCGACCGAAAGCGACCTCGCGTCGCGGGGCCTGACCTGAGACCACCGGCTTGACGGTTTCCTGACCGAGCGAGCGCGCGGAGCTTGCGCGCCGCAACACCTGTCAGCGCGATGGTATCGAGGTCCTGTGACCTGCCGCGCGCGGCCAGGACCGAGTCGCCGCGCCCGCGGCGATCCCGGACCGGCGACGCGACGGCGCAAGCCATCCGGACGAGCGCCGCGGATCTTGTGCCTTCCGGCCGAGCCGACGGCGCCGTCCCGCAAGACGGAACTCCGCATGATCTCGCTCTCCTCGCTTTCCATCGACCAGACCCCGCCCCGCGACGGCGCGACGCCGCCGCCCGCCGGGGCGCTGTCGCTAAACCCGTTCAGCCGCGACCGTACGATCTTCGACAGCGGCGCGGGCTTCGGCCGCGCCTCGGCCGCGGTGCCCGTCGCAGGCACCGGCACGCCCGGCGCCGTGGTCGAGGCGCGGGCCCTCTCGCTCGACGACGGCGGTGCCGCGACCACCGCCTGGACCGAGGTCGCCACGATCGACGGCGCCGGTGCCTGGCGCAGCAGCCTCGCTGTACCGCGCAGTTCCTCGTGGTTCCGGCCCGAGGCGCGGCTCAAGGACCTGCCCGGCATCGCCGCCCAGGGCGCGGCGCGGTTCGGCGTCGGCCATGTCGTCGCGATCTGGGGCCAGTCGGAGCCCGACCGGATCCTCTCGACCTTCCACGACAACACGCCGCCGCCGCCCGTCGCCGATCCCGAGGCGGTGCAGATCTTCCAGGGCCCGGCCGGCAGCCCGACGCGACAGTTCATCTCCAATGCCCAGCCGCTGACCGCCGCCGCGGCAGCGCTCGCCGCGACCCTGATCGCGGCGCGGCCCGGCGAGAAGTTCGCGGTGATCTTCCAGACCGTCCCCGGCACCGATCCGCGCGACCTCGTGGACGACACCAACCCGGCGCGGTCCTGGGCCGCCGACCGCACGCTCCACGCCTTCGCCACCGCCGACGGCCAGCATGTCGGGCTCGCCGCGATGTCGTGGTTCGCCGCCCCCGGCAATCTCGGCGCGAATTACGGTGAGGCCCTGTTCCCGCTCTTTTCCGGCCAGAAGACCGACGGCACGGCGGTGAGCTTCCCCGCGACGATCACCTACGGCAGCGGCCAGAGCTACCGCGCCGGCCACTGGTTCGGAGAGCTCTACGACTATGCCCATACCCGCTGGGTCGGCTATGGCCCGCACCGCTTCGACATCGACGCCGACATGCGCGACGCCACGCACTACGCCGGCGGCGGCGACCAGTTCAATCTTGCCAACAAGGAGGCCGCCCGGAAAAGCTGGCGGGCGATGCTGGCGCTGCCGGGGGCGACGATGTTCCTGCCCGGCGGGATCGAGCCGGTGACCTATGTCAACGGCTATGCCGACGGCGCGGGCGGCTGGACCGACCCCTCGCATCCCGCCGGCAACACGCCCGATGGCTGCCAGGCCTGGGCGCGGCTCACCGCCCATGCGATCCTGCAGGCGGCGGGGCTCTCGGGCTGGACGGCGCCGGTCTTCGACCACTGCCTCTGGGAGCCCACGGGCGCCTGGGTCGAGCTCTGGTCGTCTGCCGGGCCGGTCACCACGACGCGGCTGAAGCGGGGCGACCCGGCGCTTGGCACCGGCCAGCCGCACTGGACCGAGGTGATGGGCTTCCAGATCAACGGGCTGCCCGCCGTGAAGGCGAGCATCGTTGCCGGAAGGGTGCGGATCCTGCCCAACGCGGGCAGCTTCAGCTATGCCGACACGGTGCAGTACGGCAATGGCGGCGCCACCGGCATGATCGCCTTCCCCGAGGATCAGATCGCCGGGACCTGGAAGAACCTGCCGATCGTCGATGTCGGCGCCGCGGGGCTCGACGGGGTGCCGGTGCGGCCGCTCGCCGATGCCGCGGTCGTCGCCAACACGCTGCCGGTCGTGGCGCCGCGCTTCACCACCTCGGCCACGGGGCCTTACTTCCTCGACCCGGTCAACCTGCCCGCGGGCACCGGCGCGCTCACCTTCGCCGGGCGTTTTCGCGTGGCCGCGCTGCCCGCGACGACGGCGATCCTGTTCAGCCAGGTCTCGACCGGCTTCGACGTCGAGCTGATGAACACCGGCGCGCTGCGGTTCACGATCGAGGACGGCGCCGGGACGAAGATGCTCAACGCCCATGTCGTGGCGACCGCGCTGGCCGCCAATGTCTGGTACGACGTCGTCTGCGCCGCCGATCAGGTCGCGGCGGTCCTGCGCGTGACGGTGAACGGTGTGTTGGTGGCGACGGTTCCGTTCACCGCCTCGGGCAATGGCGTCTTCCAGAGCACCCGCGCGCTCGGCTTCCTCGCCCGCAACACGGCGACGCTGCAATTCGTCGGCGACGTCGAGTACCTGCGGGCCTGGCGGAGCGCCACGGAGACCGGTGCCGCGCCGGCGACGACACCCTACAAGCAGATTCTCGGTCCGGCCTCCGTGGCGAATGCCGATGGCTGGAAGCTTGGCGCCAACGCGACCTGACCTGGGCGCGCGAACAGGAAGAGGGCCGGCGGGTTGATGCACCCGCCGGCCCTTCCGCTTGACTCGACTTCGGGCGCACCCGCCCCCGGCTCACCAGAGCGCGACAATCCCGGCGGCCGTCGTGCCGGTCGCGTTGACCCCCCGCGCCCGCACCGCGAGCACGCTACCGGAGGGCACGTTTCGGAACAGCACCGCCTGGCCTCCGGCGAGGCGGGCGGAGATATCGCCGCTCACGCCGACATAGAGCGCACGCGGCAGCATCGGCAGATCGGCCGCATCGTTCGGCACCACCGCCGCCGCATCGCGCGCCGGTGCTGTAAGGCTTGTCGGGTAGTCGGAAAACTTGTCCATCTCTCTCTTCCTGATCGCCGGGCCGGTTCCGTCCGGCCGGGCCTGCCTGTCCTGGTCATGTCCGGGAACCGCGCGCGTCGCGCAGTGCGCCGACCGACGAGTTATGACCGGCTTGTGTTAAGATCGGCGGAAACCGAAGCGCGCCGCCCGACTGTTTCTCATTTCCGAACACGCGAAAGCGGCGGATCAGCGGAAACACGCTGCCTTTTGGGCCCCCGGATTGTGTATTTGTGCCTAACTGGCCTAATCGGGCACATCGAGACTTCAATTGCGCCCAATGTTTGCCACTTTGTCGCGCATTGTTCCTAAAACAGACACACTCGCGGCACGAAAGAACACTTCTATGCACCTCCTACGCAACTTGATGGTTCTGAGTCTCAGCGCGGCATGTTGTGCCACTGCGGTCCAGGCGACCGACTTCTACGTTCAACCGGCCAATCCCGGCCCCGTCAAAGGCACCGCCCTGTCGGCGATTTCGCTGCAAGCGATGGGGGCCAGGCTCGGCCAGACCGACTTGGCCCTCGACCCGCTGGCGCTGCCCGAGCAGTCGCTGCGGGTCCGGCATAAAGAATCCTCGACCTCCGGCACCACCGCCGGCAAGTGGCTGCGCGCCCGCCGCCCCGGCAGCAGCAGCACGGACACCCAGCTCAACTCGAATGCCTGGAGCAGTGACCCGACGGCCGGCACCAGCACGAGCACCAGCACTTCGGTGCAGGAATCGAGCAGCGGCTCGACCGGGACCGGCACCGGCGACGGCAGCACGTCCGCGGACGGCAGCACCGGGACCGATGCGTCGACTTCAGAGTCGACGACACCGGTATCCGGCGCGACGAGCGAGTCCGCCGCGACGGAACCTGCGCCGGAAACCACGACGACAACGACGAAGACGGTCACGTCGGACACATCCAGCACGCAAACCGAGCCGACGGGAACCGACACCCAGACCTCGACGACGCAGCCGACCACCGCGACCAACACCTCGACCGCGGCGCCGGCGCCGGGCAGCACTTGGCAGAGCCTGTCGACGCTTCTGTCGTCTGGCCAGGTGAAGGGCGGCGACCGGATCTTCCTGATGGACGGCTATCACGGCGCGATCCTGATCCGTGACCAGCGGTTCACCTCGCCGGTCGTCATCGCACCGGTTCCGGGCCAGACCGCCCATGCCGAGTCGATTCAGATGAGGAATACGACGAACGTCGTGGTTCAGGGGCTCAAGGTCTGGGCGACCTCGTCCTCGGCCGGCGCCGGCATCCTGGTTCGCACCTACGGCGACACCGCAGACCTGTCCTTCCTCAATCTCGACGTACGCTCGGTCGCGGATGCCGCGAACTATGTGCAGTGGGACTCCTCCACCTGGCTCGCCAATAAGCGTAATGGCTTCCTCATCGACGGCAACCGCAACACGGTCTCCGGAAGCCGGATCACCGGGCTCTACCACGGGCTTCAGGGCTTCGGCACCAATGTGCTGCTGGAGAACAACATCATCGACGGCTTCTCCGGCGACGGGCTGCGGGCGCTCGGCGACAGCTCGATCGTACGCAACAACAAGGTCCAGAACTGCTTCCAGATCGACGGCAACCATGCAGACGGTTTCCAGTCGTTCTCGCGCGGCACCGACGGCAAGGTCGGCACCGGGACGGTAAGGAACCTGGTGATCGAGAACAACAAGCTGTTCGAATGGACGTCGTCGGCGACAAATCCGCTGCGCTGCAAGCTGCAAGGCATCGGCATGTTCGACGGCATGTTCGACGGCATCCTGATCCGCAACAACCTGATTACCTCGTCGGCCTATCACGGCATCACGATTGCGGGGGCGCTCAACTCGACCGTGGTGAACAACACGGTGATCCGCCCCGACGGTGCCGCCGACAAGGCGCCGTGGATCATGATCGGCTACCACAAGAACGGCACGCCGTCGAAGAACACGACGGTGGCAAACAACCTGGTGACGCGGATCAACACCAAGCCGGATACCGCCAACAACATCGTCGTGACCAACAATATCGAGGTCACGAACAGCTCGACCGAGTTCACCTCCGTCAACACGCAGAACTTCACGCTGAAGTCCGGCGCGCAGGCGATCGACGCGGGCACATCCAAGCACGCGCCGCCATCGGACATCGTGGGCGCGACCCGGCCGAAGGGTAAGGCACCGGACGCCGGCGCCTACGAGAACTTCTGACGCCACCGGAGGCGCGGACGACCTGGACCCCGCCGGTGCGCCGGTGGGGTTTTTCGTGCCCGGACGGTCAAATCACCGCGCCCAGCGCCTGGCGCAGCATCCACCAGCTGCGCAGGAGCCGCAGCCGCACCAGCGTTCCCGCGCCACGCAGCCGCTCGCCCGCTCCGTTGAGCTTCGGCGAGAAGAGGAGCTTCGGCAGATGCACGGCGATGCTCGCCGCCATCGACAGCGCCCGGAGAAACCAGATGAGCCGGCCGGCCGCGCCGGGGCGGGCCGCAACGTGCAGCGCGAACATCTCGCGCGCGATCCGGCGCCATTTGCGCTCCAGCGCCGGCCAGTCCGCGCGGGTCGGATGCGCCACCCGAAGGTTCTCGGCGAGAACCAGCCGGTACCCCATATCCCGCGCTCGCAGGCACCATTCGGCGTCTTCCGAGACGCCGGGGGTGAAGGGGCCGACCGCCTCCATCACCGCGCGGGACGTGACAAGATTGGCTGTGACGGAGAAGCCCTTGCGCTCGATATAGTCGCGGTAGTTGAAGGCGAAGACGGTCTCGAAGGCCTCCGCGCCGCTGCGCGGTCCCGGCGTCTCGTCGAAGACCTCGATCGCGCCGCCGGCGATGTCGGAGGTTTCCCCCGCATGACGTGCAGCGGCGAGCCAGCCCGGTGCCGGAACGCAGTCGGCATCGAGAAAGCAGAGCCGCCCGCCACGGCTTTCACGGACCCCGCGGTTGCGGGCAGCCGCGGCGCCGGGCGCCGGCTCGTCGATGAAGCGGACGGCGGCGAACTCGGCCTTCAGCGCGTCGAGCGGCTCGGTCGAGCCGTTGTCGACGACGAGGATCTCCGCCCCCGCCGTGTCCCCGGCCATCAGCGCCGCGAGACACCGGCGCAGCCGCCGCGCATCGTTGTAATGCGGAATGATGACGCTGTCGGCAGGCATTTCGCCCCCCTCGCCGCACGGCACCGCGGCGCCGGAACGGACCTCACCGGTGCCGATCTCCACGCGCGCCCTCAGCCGTAGGCTTCGTAGTTGTAGCCGACCGAGTCGTCGGAATAGCGGCACTTGTTCAGAACGATGCCGAGCACGTCGGTGAGCTGGGCGAGCTCCTTCTCGCAGATGTCGATATTCGCCAGCGTCGTGCTTTCGGCCGCCGCAACGAGCAGCGCGCAGTCGACGTTGCCGAGGAAGTTCACATAGTCGTCGCCCGCGTCCATCGGCGCGAGATCGAACAGCATCAGGTCAGGTTGCCAGCTGCGTTCGATCTCATCGAGTGCCCTGCGCGTTGCGGCGCTCTGCATCAGTTCGGCGGGGTTTTGCGCCTTGCTGGTGTTCAGCGCGATCACCAGATTGGCGCCGATCCGCAGCGCCTGTTCGCCAAAGGCGACCCGGCCCTCGAGAACCTCATGGAACGAGCTTTCGGGAACATGGCCGAGCATCTTGTGCAGCGAGGGCCGCCTGAGGTCGAGATCGAGCAGCATCACCCGCAGATCGCGCTGCCGCGCCAGGCTGATCGCCAAGTTCAGCGCGATCGTCGTCTTGCCGCAGGCAGTACCGGGCGAGGTGATGGCAAGGCGGCTCCAGCCCTTCTCTTTCATGAGCCGGTAGGTGCGCGAGCGCAAAAGGTCGTAGGGCGTCGCGTCGCGGCCGCCGGACAATGCGGAGATGCGGCCGCGGGTGATGATGTCGGGGGTCAGCGTGATCTCGGGCAGCGCCAGCCAGTCGTTTCCTGGCCGATCGCGCACGCCCCTCCGGTCCCGGACCGGGTGCGACGCCGACAGCGCCGAGCGGCGCATCTCGCGGGCCTTGGCCAATGCGGCTTCAAGTTTTTCCATCGCTACTTCACCTCCGCGCCAGCGGTCGCACCGCCCGTGCGATCACAGACTCAGCCCCAGTTTTTCCGCCACCTTCGCGAAGATCGCGTCGAGCGGCTGGTAGTAGATGTGCACCGCGTAGATGATCGCCGGAATCCCGACGATCGCGACCAGAAGAACCGCCGCGAAACCGGAGCGGCGGCGCATCGTCTCGGACGGTGTGCGGATATAGGGAATCGTCACGATCGGGGTGATCCCGAACTTGTCGATCAGATCCTTCGGGCGCCGGACCGATCGGTTCAGCACCTCCAGAAGCACGATCACCGCGATGCCGAGCACGATGCCGGCGAGCATGCCGCCGGCCACGATCAGGGTGCGGTTCGGGCTCACCGGACCATCCGGGACGGTCGGCGTTTCGACCAGCGAGATGCGCTCGCCCTGTTCCAGTACCTGGATCCGTTCGCCCGCCGCGGCCTGCGAGCGGCGCGCCACCGCGGCATCATATTGCTGCTGGATGTTGGCCTGGTCGCGCACCAGCGCGTCGAGTACGACCTGGTTGGCCGGCGTCCGGTCGATCGTGTCCTGCAGGACCGCGAGTTCGTCGATCAGCTTGGCCCGCTGCTCCTCGGCCAGCGCGATCCTCGTGTCGAGATCGGCGAGCTGGACGTCGAGCATCGTTGCGGCCTGATTGGCGCTGCCGTCGCCCGGAAGCTGGGCCTTCACCACCTCTTCGAGCTGGGCGATCTTCTGCTGCAACACCCGGACCTTCGGGTTCGACGGCGCGAACACGGCGAGCATGTCGCTCAGCTGCGAGCGCAGGGCGTCGAGCTGCTGCGCCTCGGGGGTCTGACCAGCGGTCGTGGCATTGCTGATCTGCCCGGTCGACTGGAAGATCGCGATCATCCGCGCCTTCTGGTCCTTCAGCGTGGCGATGTCGTTCTCGATCGTCGCGAGCCGTCCCTGCAGGAGCGTCTGCTGCCCGAGCCGGAACGTCAGCGTCGAAGGCAGCGCGTCCGCGTTCTTCTGCTGGAAATCGAGGATCCGGGCGCTCATCCGGTCGAGTTCGGCATCGAGCCGGTTCACCTCGTTCTCGAAGAATTCGAGCGTGCTCTCGGCGCTCGCCGTGCGCGAGGCGAGGTCGTAGTCGAGGATGAACTGGACGTAGTCGCCGACCACGGCGGCGGCGATCTCTCCGCTTTCGCCCTGGAACTCGATCCACATCGTCGTGGCCTCGCCGCGCCCGGTGCTCTTGTTGATCCGCGTGTTGCCACGCATGGCGTCGGCGGTCTGGTCCGGCGACATCGTCTCGACGTTCTCGAAGACCTGGTTCCGGCGCGCGATGTCGATCAGGTTGGCCCGCGTCATCAGGCGGTTCTCGACGGTCTGGAACTTCTCCATCGCCGCGGCCTGCACGGTCGGAGCAGCCAGCGCGTCGGGGATCCGCGAGCCTTCGAGAAGCAGCAGCGCCGAACTTGAATAGACGGGGGGCAGGAGCAGGGCCGCGGCGACGGATGCCGCGGTCACCAGCGCGAAGATCACGATGAAGTAATGCAGCCGCCGCAGGAAGATCGCGAAGTAGAAAGACAGGTCCAGATTCATTTGTGCTTCTCTTCCTCTGCCGCGATCTGAGCCGCAAAGAACACGCCGTCATCGAGAACCGACTGAACGACGCTTTCGTCCACATGGTGGTTGTCGGTGCTCCAGGCGTAAAGCAGTGCCATGTCGCAGAGCTGGTTGATCAGCCGCGGGATCCCGTGGGTCACCTTGTGGACCAGCTTCGCCGCCGCCACCGTCACCTCCGCGCCGGTGCCGCCCGCCGCCCTCAGCCGGTGCGCGATAAGCTCGACCACCGAGCGCTCGTCCAGGGGAACGAGGTGGAAGCTCGCCGCGATCCGCTGGGCAAGCTGGCGCAGCGACGGATCGAGCACCATCTCGCGCAGTTCCGGCTGGCCGACGAGAACGAGCTGCAGCACCTCGTCCTTGCCGGAATTGATGTTGGTCAGCATGCGCAGCTCTTCAAGGCTTTCGCGCGACAGGTTCTGCGCCTCGTCGAAGATCAGGACGACCCGGCGCCCGGCGGCATATTCATCGATCAGGTAATCCTGGAGCTGCTGGAACAGCTGCACATAGCCCTGCCCCGCATCGAAGCGCACCCCGAGCGCGTTGAGCACCCACTGGATCAGCTCGCCGCGGTTGCCCTGGCTGTTAGAGATCAACCCGACGGTTACGCTCTCTTCGAACTGCCGCAGGAGCTCGCGCAGGAGCGTGGTCTTGCCGCAGCCGACACCGCCGGTGACGAGGGTGATCGGCGCGCGGCTCAGGATGCCGAATTCGAGCACCGAATAGGCGCGGCGATGCTGGGGCGACCAGAACAGAAAGTCGGGATCGGGAACGAGCGTGAAGGGGCGCTCGCGGAACCCGAAGAAGTTCATGTAGAAGCCGACGCCACTCGTCTCTTCCGCTCTGGTCTCCACGACCTTGTTCATCCACAAACCATTCGAAGCCGGGCTCCGTTGCGCCGTGCGGCTGCCCGCAATGCCTTTTCCAATCGTAGCAGCCCTGAACTCATCGCGTAAATGGTGCTGCGATGACTCAACCTTTGGCCGTACCTCAATTATTCATAGCAAGTCTCGCACTGGTGCGTCGATTCGCAGCGCCGTGCGGACCTCAATAATCGTAAGCCAACCTCATCAATCGACGAAATCCCGTTCACTGTATCACATTCAGAAACAGATAGCGCGGCGCTTTGGGCGAAAAGGCGCGCAACCGGGCCGGGTACAGGCATTTCGCGCGGGCTGTGGCCGACCGGCTGGCGAATTGGGAAATGCCGATTTCGAAATTAGCCATTCAATGATATGAATGACTACGGGTGGTGACCGTCTCATGGACGGAAGGCACAGGCTATTCGGGCCCTGCCGGCCGCTCGCGCGCAGAATGCGCGCGTTCCGAAACGGAGCGGTGTGGCATGACGCTTCAGGTCAATGACGTGTCGGACGAATTCGACTTGTCGGGCAACAAGCCCGACGCAGCGGTTCGCGTGATGCGGACCGGCCTTTACCGGAACGGGCTCAAACGCGTCCTCGATCTCACCCTCGTTCTGCTCACGGCCGGCTTGGCGGTGCCGCTCGTGGCGTTCCTTGCGCTGCTCGTGGCGCTCGACGGATCCGCGCCGTTCTACTTCAGTCCGCGGGTCGGCCGCAGCGGGCGCGAGTTCCGCATGCTCAAGCTGCGCACGATGGTGCCCGACGCCGAACGCCGGCTCGAGCAATACCTGTCGCGCAACGCCGAGGCGCGGCTGGAATGGAACAGCACCCAGAAACTAAAGGACGATCCGCGGATCACCTGGATCGGGCGGATCCTGCGCAAGACCTCGCTCGACGAGCTGCCGCAGCTGTGGAACGTGGTGCTGGGGCAGATGTCGCTGGTCGGCCCGCGCCCCTTCATGCCGAGCCAGCGCGTGCTCTACGACGGAACCGCCTATTACACGCTGCGCCCCGGCGTTACCGGTCCCTGGCAGGTCTCCGCCCGCAACGAGACCACGTTCGCCAAACGCTCGGATTTCGACCGGCTCTACGATGAGACCCTGTCGCTCCAGACTGACGTAAAAATCCTCCTCGCGACCGTGCGGGTCGTCCTGAAAGGCACGGGATACTGACCTGTCGCGCAATAGCCGCAGGGTTGAATCATCTAGGCTGTCAGAAAGTTAACGATTTGACCTGACGGGGTTTCCCCGTACCCTTTTGATGATTCGTACCTCAATGGATGTGAGAAATGTTCAGAACACTGTTGGGCCTTTTAGTCGCTGTTCTCCTCGTTCCCGCCGCCTGGGCGCAGAGTGGTTATCGGATTCAGGCGGGCGATCTCCTGCAGATGGAGGTGCTCGAGGATCCGAGCCTCAACCGCAGCCTGCTGGTCCTTCCGGACGGCACCGTCAGCCTGCCGCTAGTCGGAACCGTGCGCGCCACCGGCCAGACGGTCGAGGGGCTGCGCTCGTCGATCACTAGCGCGCTCGCGTCGAACTTCGCCTCTCCGCCCACGGTGTTCCTCTCGGTCGGCCAGCTCAATCCCATGACCACGGCGGTGAATGCGGCCAACGCGCAAGCCGCCGCGGCAAGCATCGCGGTTGGCCCGACGATCGCGATCTACGCGCTCGGCGAGGTCACGACCCAGGGCCGCCGCGACGTCGCAAAGGGAACGACGCTGCTGCAGTTCCTTGCCGAGACCGGCGGCCTGACCAGGTTCGCGGCGGCCAAGCGCATCCAGCTGCGCCGCGTCGACAAGGCAACCGGGACGGAAAAGGTCTATCGCTACAACTACAATGCGGTGAAAGCGGGCGCCCAAGCCCCGTCGATCGTCCTTCGTGAGGGCGACGTCATCGTGGTACCCGAGCGCAGGCTCTTCGAGTAAAGGCAGGAAAAGTGGGGACAACCAGGACGGGGATCGCAACCCTCGCGGTAACAGCAACTCTCTGGCCCGGAGCCGCGCTCCCACAGCAGGGGAGCGCGGTTGCGATTCCGGGATCGCCCGCGGTGATCGGCGTGACGCCGGCACCCGGCACGGCAACGGTGACCGCGCCTGTCGCCGGCACAGCTCCGCCGGCCGCCAGCACGGCTCCGGCCGGGGGGCTCCAGGTCGACGTCAACATCGAATCCAAGGTGACGTACGACGACAACTTCGGGCTGGATCCCGTCAGCCCAGGCGACAGCACGGTCTTCGACAACACGCTCAGGGTCGGCGTGTCGAACATCACGGCGATCGACGATTTCAGGCTCGACGCGTCGGGGGTCTACCGCTTCGCCGATTTTGCCGGAAGCTCGGCAAGCGGCTTCGAAGACCCTACCGTAAAGTTTCGGTACCGGCGCGACACCGGCAACAGCGTGCTGACGGCCTACGGTCGCTTTCGTGATGTCGACAGGGATTTTCTCGACCCGTTCCTGGTCGAGCAGGTAGATCCAATCTCCAACGTGCTGCTCGGTGGCGGCGGACAGCTCAAGACGAAGTCTTACGGCGCCGCCTTGCAGACCGGCATCAACGATCCGATCGGTTTCAACCTCTCGGTCGATCATGACGAGCAGACCTACACGAATGTCACCGATCCCGCTCTGGTCGACAACCAGACCGACCAGGCGGCAGCGGGCGTGTCGATGCGCGTGTCGCCGATGACCCAACTGCGCCTCGGCGCCTCGATAGAGGACTATACCGCCGACGACACCGTCCAGACCGATCGCCGGACGCTCGACTACACGCTGGGCGTCACGCAGGATATAAACCCGGTTCTGCTGCTCGACGCCCAGATCGGCTGGACCGACGTGGAAACCGACACGGTCTTCGGCACGACCACGCGCGATGGTATCACCGGCTCTCTGCAACTGACCAAGGTGATGTCCAACGGCACCGCCTTCGTGTCGGCCGATTCCAGCATCAACGAGAACGGCAGGACCCAGACGCTCCGCTTCGGACGCGACCTGCAACTGCCCACCGGTACGCTCTCGGCGACACTGGGCGCCGCGGATTCGCCCTCGGGCGAGGTCTTCGTGATCGGCTCGCTCGCCTATGGGCAGCAGTTGCGCAACAGCACCGTCACCCTGGCGGTCGACCGCGGGCTCTCGACCGACTCGCTCAGCAACGACGTGATCGATACCCGGGTCCGGCTCGGCTACGGTTACATCATCGACAGCGTCTCGCGGATCAACATGTCGCTGAACTGGGGCCATTCCGAGCCCGCCGGTACGAATACCGCGCCGACGGTGACGCGGACCTCGTTCAACGCCAGCTATTCGCGCGCCCTCACCCAGGACTGGGACCTGACGGGCGGCGTCGTGCTGCGCGACCTGCAGGATTCCGGGGCTTCGGGCGACGCGCGTTCCAACGCCGTGTTCCTGTCGCTCGACCGGGATTTCAGTTTCCGGCCCTGAGCCGGAAACCGCCCCACGGTCAGCGGCCGATCTTCGCGAAGATCCGGTCATAGGCGGCGAGGAGCCGGGGCGCCGAATGCGCCCAGCTCAGCCGCTCCATGACCCGCGCGCGGCCGATCCGGCCCATCCGCGCCCGCTCCTCCGGCGCGTCGATCAGCGCGGCGATCTTCGACGCGAAATCCTCCGGCTCGTTGGCGCGGGCATAGAGCGACGCCTCCCCGGCCGAGGCGCGCCCCTCCTTCAGGTCGAACTGCACAACCGGCTTCTCCAGCGTCATGTATTCCATGACCTTGTTCATGGTGGAGATGTCGTTCATCGCGTTCTTCGGGTCGGGCGAGACGCCGATATCGCAGCTGTTGAGTGCGCGCAGCAGGTCCTCGCCATAGAGCGGCCCGGTGAAGGTGAAATGCGCCCCGAGCCCGCGACGCGCGACGTCGGCCTCGACGTTGGGAAGCTCCGGCCCGAAGCCGACGATGAGGAAATGCACGTCCCGATACCCGAACCCGCGGATCAGGTGATCGGCCGCGGCAACGAGGAGGTCCATCCCCTCCTGCTGGCCGATCACGCCGACATAGCCCATCACCGTGCCCGCGCCCTTGCGCATCACCGGATCGGCGGGGCGGATCTCGAACTTCTCGACCTTCGGGGCGGAGCGGACGACGAACACGTCCTCGGCCGCCATGCCGCCCCGGCGGATCGCGATCTCGCGGAAGCTCTCGTTGGTGGCGATCGAAACGGCGGCGCAGGCGAAGGTCATCCGCTCCCAGATCCGCATGACCCGGTACAGCAGGCCGCGCTTGCCGAACTTCGCCTCGAAGAGCTCGGGGCAGACGTCGTGATGGTCGAAGAGGTAACGCACGCCGCGCGGCCGGTACCAGAGCGCGAGCAGGAAGATGAGGTCGGGCGGGTTGCAGCCCTGGATCACGTCGAAGCCGCGTTCGCGCCGGACCTCGCGCGCGAGCCGGAACCAGTGATAGATCGAATGGAGGTATTCCCTGGCGTAGGCCACAGCGCCCGAATGCGCCTCGGGCGGTTCGGGATAGCGGTAGATGTGGATGCCCTCGATCACCTCGCGGTGAAGATCCCAGCCGCGCCCGGTCGGGCAGATCACGCTGACCTCGTAGCCCGCCGCGGCGAGCGTCGTCGCCTCGAGCCAGACCCGGCGGTCCAGCGGCACCGGCAGGTTCTCGACGACGATCAGGACGCGTCGCACGGCACTCGCACTCATCACTCTCTCCCGCGTCCCGTCATTCCCTCGGTTCGTTCTCCGCGACGATCCGTTCCGGATTGCGGCCATGCTAACGTTCGACCGAGCCGCCGGCCAGAGCCGCGCACGCGGAATGCCGGGGGCGGCGCAAGAACCGGTTTACCGGCGGCGCGATTTCCGCTCTCCTGCACGGGACGCTTCGGCCGCGAGATGACCGCATGACGAGTGACAGGATCCACAAGACCCGCACGAGCCGGCTGCAGCGGCTCGGCCGGCTCATCCGCGCGGCGCTCGACCCGCGCGCCTATGCCCATGCGGTCAAAGTGCTGAACTACTACAATTACACCCATGTCGCCGAACTGCGGAAAGTCACCCGTGGCCAGGGGGTGAGCATCAGCCCGACCGCGAGCTTTTCCAACGGCCAGAACATCGTGATCGGCGACCGCGTCCATGTCGGCGCGAACACCAGCCTCTGGGCCGGACCCGGCGCGGCGCGGATCGAGATCGGCTCCGACGCGCTGATTGCGCCCTCGGTGATGGTGACGGCGGCGAGCTATCGCTACAACGACGGCAGCCCGGTCACCGACCAGGCGATGAACGAGGCGACCGTCCGCATCGGTCGCGACGTCTGGCTCGGTTACGGCGCGGTGGTGCTGGCCGGGGTCACCATCGGCGATGGCGCGATCATCGGCGCGGGCGCGGTCGTGCGCACCGACATTCCCGCGAACGCGATCGTCGCCGGCAACCCCGCCGCGATCGTCGGCCAGCGCCGCATCCAATCGTAGCGCGGCCGGGGCGGGGCATTCGCACCGCGGCGCTCAGGCGGCGCGGTTGCGGATCTGCCGGAAGATGTAGCCCCGCAACGCCTTCATGGAGGCAAGCGCGGCCAGGCCGCAGACCATGACTACCAGAAGCGGCCAACGCAGCAGGTGACCGGCGAGATCGGGCAGCGTCGGTTCGAAGCCGTCAACCGCGAGCGCCGCGGCGCAGGTCAGCGCGGCGAGCAGCGAGGGCAGCACGACCGGGCCGAGCTTGAGCCCGGTGCGCCGCGCCGCGAGATGGAGCGACAGGAGATAGCCAAGGACCTCCGCGCCAACGGCAATCCAGATCAGGAGCATCACGTCGCCGGTACGGTGCACCACGAGCCAGGAGACCGGCAGCGACGACACCCTGAGCAGGTTCGCCGCGACCGCGTTGCCGGTGCGCTCGCGCGACAGCGCGACGGTCGTGCTGCCGGTCTTGGCCATACGGACCGCCTGCAGCACCGCGACGGGCACGAGAAGCGGCAGGATCGCCGCGTATTTCTCGCCAAGCAGCAGATGGACCACGGGGCCGCCCAAGAGGACGATTCCGAGCAGAAGGACGAGCCCCGCCGCCAGCCCCGCCTCCACCGCGGCGACGCCGAGCCACTGGAACGCGGCCGGGCGCTCGCGCGCCGAACTCAGATGCGGCAGGAAGGCCGACTGGTTGGCATTGGCCATGACCAGGGTCGGCGTCAGCGTCAGCGTGACCGCCATCGAAAAGACCCCGAGCGCCGCCATGCCGAGCTCGCGCCCGACGATCACCCGCTCGCCGTAGAAGACGCCGAACAGGAGCGCCCCGTTGATGAGGAGCGGCCAGCCGAACACCGTCGCGCGCCGGATCAGCGCGAGGTCGAAGCCGATCTGGTAGCGCCGCTCGGCCGCGAGATGCGACAGGAGCGCCATCGCCCCCGCCTGCACCAGAAGCGAGATCAGCATGATCCGGTAGTCGCCATAAAGAAGCGCCAGCGGCCAGATCGCGAGCAGCGCGACCAGCGGCGGAATCGACTGCGACAGGATGAACGGCCGGAAGTTCAGGTGGCGCTTGAGCCGGTGGATGTCGAAATGCTGCAAACCATTGATCAGCGGGACCACGGCGATGACCTGGTAGGCCCAGGCGACATGCTCGATGCCGAGAAAGCGCGCGGTCGGATGGGCGATCACCAACAGGACGAGGCTCGCGAAGACGCCGCGCGCCAGCTGGAAGCCCTGCATCACGCTCTGGAACCGCGGATCGTCGCCGTCCTTGTCGACGACGATCATCTGGCTCAGCCCGAACTGCGACAGCATCTCGACGACCGACATGACGATCGCGAAGGTCGCGGCGATGCCGTAGTCCTCGGGGCTCACGAGCCGCGCGACGATCAGGTTGCGTGCCAGCAGAAGCGCCGAGCCGAGCGCGTTACCCGATACAAGCATGGCGGCCTTCTTCAGCATGTTGTCCGGTCAGTCCCGCTCGGTACGCTCACATTGCCCACATTAAACACGCTTCATCTCGCGCTGTCTGCGCCGCCGACCGCCGCAGTGCCACATGTTGCGCCATTGTGGCCGATCCGCGCGGCAGGTGGGCTTTGCCACCGGACCGGGGTCAATCCTCCTCGACCTTCCCGCGCAGCGCCTTGACCTGGCCGCGCGCGGTCTTGGCCTGGAGCCGCCGCCGCTGGCTGCCGAGCGTCGGCCTAGTCGCGATCCGCCGCTTCGGCGCGACAAGCGCGGCGCGGATCAGCTCGACCAGCCGCTCGCGGGCCAGTTCGCGGTTGCGCATCTGGCTGCGGGTCTCCTCGGCGCGGATCACGATGGCGCCGTCATTGGTCCAGCGCCGACCGGCGAGCCGCTTCAGCCGCTTCTTGACCGGCTTCGCCAGATGCGGGCTGCGCTCGGCCTCGAAGCGGAGCTCGACCGCGGTCTCGACCTTGTTGACGTTCTGTCCGCCCGGCCCGGAAGAGCGGCTGAAGCTCTCGGTCAGTTCCCAGTCGGCGATGGTGATCTCGTCGTCGATGCGCAGCATGGTTCCGGTCTTAGGTGGGCGCCCGACCCGTGTCCATGCGTCGGCGCGAAGGGATCCCGCCAGCCGATCTTGAACGCCGGCGCCGGCCTTGCCAAGATCACTGC
The DNA here is from genome assembly GCF_026013545.1 of Defluviimonas salinarum. Classification (GTDB taxonomy): domain Bacteria; phylum Pseudomonadota; class Alphaproteobacteria; order Rhodobacterales; family Rhodobacteraceae; genus Albidovulum; species Albidovulum salinarum. Next base: position 27,523 of record NZ_JAPDOG010000025.1, read on the forward strand.
CTTGTCCGAGCGGAGATGATACGCGTGGTATCGACACCAACGGAAGCACGAGCCCCACGTCCCGGTGCGGCACGCGTCGGCAGGCCGGGCGCGTGAAGCTCGAACCTCTCCTCGACGAACCGCTCTTCTTCATCGATCATCTCGGCGGCGAGGGGGCGATCTGGTGATCGCCTTCTCCTTGATCGGCCACGATCCGGCGCGCCGGCCCTCTCCCGAATTCGTGGCGACCGCCATTGGCCGCGGCACCGGGGCCTCACCCCGACGGGCGCTGTTCGTCATGGACGAGAGCCGCAGTTGGGGCAACGATCCCGGTTTCGCCCCGGTGCTGCGGCGCGCTCTGGATCGCGTGGCGGCGCGGGCACCGGTCACACAGATCGCCACCACAGGCCAGTCGATGGGCGCCTTCTCGGCGCTCGTTGCGGCCCGGACCCTGCCGGTGGACGTGGTGGTCGACTTCTCTCCGCAATGGTCGGTGATGCCAGGCGTGGTCCCTGGCGAAGACCGCTGGGCGCGCTGGACCGCGCGCCTGTCCCGGATCGACTGGCCGACCGCGCCACTTCCCGCAGCCGGCGGCGATCGGACCTGCCTCTTCCACGGCGCGGTCGACGATCTGCCGCATGCGAGGCACTTTCCCTGCCAGACCGGGACCGACCAGTTGCTCTTTCCCGGTCTCGGGCATTTCGACCTCGTGCCGCACCTGAAGGTGCGCGGCGTGCTCTCGGGCGTGATGGAGGCTGCGCTCGCCGGGGATCGCCAACGTATCCTGCGGCAGCGCTTTGTCGATGCTCAGGATCGGCGGGATCTCGGGTAGCGGCGACAGGCGCGTCGCGCCCCAGGCAGCGATACGGAAAGGGCCGTTCCGATTAGGAACGGCCCTCCGAGATCTACGGAGATGGGCCAGTTAGGGTGTCGAAGATCGACCGGCCCAGTCAGGGTTCTTAACCCTAGGGTTTGCCCTCAGGCCACGGCCCCCCTGACTGTCCCGACACCTCTCTCCAATATCACTCTCGACACTGGATCACCTCCTTTCGCTGCGTTGCCGTTAACAGTAGCGTGCCACAGATTTGGTGTTTGTCAAAACTTTTCACACAACTTTTTCCGTCAATCTTGCAACAATCAGCCGAAACGGCACGAGCGCAACAAGCGCGAGCGCAAGCTTGACCAGCCAGTCGGCGACCGCCAGCGACATCCAGAGCGGCGCCTCCGGTCCGATCCCGAGCATCGGCAAGACCTCTCCCGCCCAGCTCACGTCATTGCCCGGCTCGAGAAACCCCAAGGCCCCGGAGAAGGCGACCGAGAAGAAGATCGCCGTGTCGAGCGAGGATCCCGCCAGCGTCGAGACCAGCGGCGCCCGCCACCAGCGGCCCTCGCGCAGGCGGTCGAAGATCCCGACATCGACCATCTGGGCGGTGAGGAAGGCGAGCCCCGATCCGATCGCGATCCGCCAGGTCACGAGCGGGCCGAACTCGCCCGCGATCTGCGTGCCGACGAGCGAGCAGGCGAGGCCGACGAGGAAGCCCGCCACAACCACCCGGCGCGCGGCGGCGGGACCCTGCAGGCGGTTCGCGAGGTCTGTAACGAGGAAGGCGAAGGGATAGGTGAAGGCGCCCCAGGTCAGCCACTGGCCGAAGAGGAACTGCACGAGGATGTTCGAGGCGACGACGATCGCCGCCATGGCGAGGATGCCGGGGATCAATCTGCGGGTCATGCGCGCTCCGTGTGCGTGCCGAGATGCAAGGGGGTCATTCCTCGATCCGGTAGTCCGCGATCTCGGTCCGTTGCACCGGCAGGAAATTGTCGTCCGCGATCATCGTCAGCCGGGTCGCCCCGGCGGGGTCGCGCCAGACCGCGATGCCCTCGAGATTGTCATGTACCCCGGCGCTGGTCTCGAGCACCGTCTCCTCGGCCGCGATGCGGTCGTCGGCGATCGTGAAGCGGCGGACCCGGCTCTTGAATCCGAGAGCTGGCCAGAAGTCGCGTTCGAGAAGATAGAGCCGCCCATCTGGTCCGAAATCGGCGCCGACCGGCAGCCAGCCGGGATCGCGGCGGATCGCGAACGGCTGGTCCCATGCCTCGTTGCGGTAGCGGAACACCGGGAACGGACGGCCCTTCGCGCCAGACCGTTCGGGCAAGGTGTAGAGCGTGCCCTCGGCGTCGATCGCCAGAGCCTCGAGGCCGGAATTGTATTCCAGGTCGGCAAAGACCTCCGCGCGGAGTTCGCGCTCCGACGGTTGGCGCCGGCCAGGGTAGTATGCGACCCGGTCGAAAAGCTCGAACGACAGGTAGAAGCCGCCGCCAGGCGCGAGGGCCACCCCCTCTGAATCTGCCTTTGCCGAGCGCAGTCGTTCTCCGTCCGGGGCCAGCAACTTCACGACCGGTCCGGCCGAGACGGCCGTCACCCTGCCATCCGGATCACGCTGGAACTGCCCCTCCACGGTCGCGCCGCTGTCGGAAACCGCAATGAACAGGACGCCGTCCGCGGAGATGTCCAGCCCGGAGAAGCCGCCGAAACCCGCGTCCGCCACCTCCCAGTCATAGGATCCGACAAGCTGCGCCCGCGGCGCGGCGGCAGCGGCCACGGCTTGCGCCGAGACCAGAGCCAGCGTCAGTCCGAGGCGAGTACGGCGGCGCATTGGCGCGGCAGATCGGCCATCGTGTAATCCCGCGCACCCCTCTTGCGCGGTCCCTTCGGCCCCTTCGGCGGGTTCTTCAGCTCATCGAGATAGGTGGTGACCCACCAGGTCAGGGTCTCGTCGCAGCCGTCGCCGCCCTTCGAAAGCTCGGCCACGGTCGGTGTCTGGGTCCGACAGCCGGGCGAGCCCTTGGGGCATTTCAGGCGAACATGGAAATGGCTGTCATGACCGTAGAGCGGGCGGATCTTCTGCAGCCACTTGCGGTCGGAGGCGCGCGCGCCCTTGCACATCTCGATCTTCACCGCGGCGGCGACGAAGATGCGGTCGACCCGCGGGTCCGAGGCCGCGGCGGCAAGCAGCCGATGGTGCGTCGCGCTCCAGTTCCCATTCACGCGCTTCTGGTCGGCGGTGCGGACCGAGGCCGAACTGACCTTCTCGCGCTCGCCCCGGCTGAGGTCGAGCCGCGCGGGCGGCAGCATCCAGATATCGGCATCGAGCCCGATCTGGTGGCTCGAATGTCCCGAGGTCATCGGCCCGCCCCTCGGCTGGCTCATGTCGCCGATATAGAGCCCGGCCCAGCCGAGCTTGCGGGCATGGGCCGAGAGGTCGACGACGAACTGCACCAGCGCCGGATGGCCCCAGTTGCGGTTGCGGCTGAGCCGCATCGCCTGCCACGTCGGGCCGCTCTCGGGCAGTTGCACAAGCCCCGCGCCGCAGCCCTTGGCATAGGTGCCGATCGAGGCCGGCTGATGCGCCGAGGCGGTGCGCTTGGCGCCGAATAGCTGGTTCGCCCGGGGCTCGGCCGCCGCCGGCGCCGCAAGTGTGCCAAGGATTGCCAGAATGCCGAAGGCCCGTCCGATCATGCCTGCCTCTCGCGCTTTATCGTTCACCCCGGGGATTGACCCAGCTCAGGAGCAGCATGCCAAGAAGGAAGAGCGCGATCAACGGTATCGCGATGCCGATCCGCTGCGAGCCGCTGAGTGTGGTGAAGACAGCGACCGAGAACGGCCCCACAAAGGCAGTGGCCTTGCCCGAGAGCGCGTAGAGCCCGAAGGCCTCGGTCGCGCGCGCAGCCGATGTGTGAAAGACCATCATCGTGCGGCTCGACGCCTGCAGCGTGCCGCCCGCCGCGCCGATCACGATGCCGCAGATGTAGAAGATGGTGTCCGGCGCCGTCGAGCCCGCCGCGAAGGGAACCCCGTAGAACGCCTCGCGCGACATGCCGGCGATGACGAGGCAGACCGCGATCAGAACGACCATCGACAGCATGATCACCGGTTTCGGCCCCTTCGCGCTGTCCACCTTGCCGCCGAGCCAGCTGAAGAGCGCGGCCGAGACCGCGGCGACGACGCCGAAGAGGCCGATCTTGCCGATCGACCAGCCGAGCACGCCCGAGGCATAGACGCCACCGAAGGCGTAGAGCGCATTGAGCGCGTCGCGGTAGAACATCGACGAGAGGAGATAGGCGGCGAGGCTTCGGCGCACCTTGAGCGATTTCAGGAGCTGCCAGAGGTCCGACATGGCCCGGCCGATATGAATGCCTCGGGAGGCGGTCCGGGGCTCGCGCACCCAGAGGAAGAACGGCACCATGAAGACCGCGTACCAGAGCGCCGTGAAGGGTCCGACCGCGCGCGCATCCTCACGCGCCGTGTAATCGAGCAGGCCAAGGCCTGGCGCGAGCCCGGCGCGGGTCTGGCCCGACGGTTCGGCGACGAAGAAGACCAGCATGATCGCGAGCGAGATGATCCCGCCGAGATAGCCGAAGGCGAAGCCCGAGCCCGAGACCCGGCCCATCTCGGCGTCCCCCGCCAGCCCCGGCATCAGCGAGTTGGTGAAGATCGTGGCGAATTCCATGCCGATCAGGCCGATGCCGAAGAAGACCATCGCGCGCAGGAGGTCGGGCTCGCCCGGCGCCAGGTTCCACAGCATCCAGGCGCCCACCACGTAGCAGGCCGAGAAGATCCAGATCCAGAGCATGCGCCGGCCCGACTGGTCGGCCACCGCGCCGAGGATCGGGGCGAGGCAGGCGATGAGGACGCCGGAGACGGTCTGGCCCCAGCCCCAATAGGCCTGCGCCGCCGCGCCCGCGGCCTCGGCATCCATGCCCTGACCCGCGAAATGCGCCCGCGCCACCTCGGCGAAATAGGGGCCGAAGACGAAGGTGAGAAGCAATGTCGCATAGGGCTGGCTTGCCCAGTCAAAGAACCACCAGCCCCAGATCCGCTTCCGCGCCGAAACCGTCATGCCTGCCCCCGCTCGCTTTAACGGGATCAAGACGGAAAAGCCGCGCGAACGCAAGTGACCCCGCGTCAGGCGGCGCTCCGGTCCGGAGGCCCCGACAGCGCGCGCTCGGGCGGCCAGGGCCGCGTCGCGTCGGCGGCGATCCAGGCCCGGACCCAGCCGGGCAGCTCCGGGCTTTCCTCGTCGCGGCCGAGGGCTGCCAGCACCTCCGCGGGCGGCACGATGCCGGCGCGCGAGGTCACCGCCGAGCGCAGGAGCATGTGGCTCGTGCAGTCGTCGCCGCGCCACATGCTCTGCTCCATGTAAAGAAAGCGCTCGTCCCAGCCGATGCAGCGGCTGACCATTTCCACCCGGTCGAACATCCGGACCCGGCGCCGGTAGCGCAGCGAGTTGCCCGCCACCGTGATCGACCAGCCCTTGCGCCTCAGCACGTCGACGAGACCGGTCCGCATCGCCAGCGGGATCCGCCCGAGATCGAACAGCGTCAGCGTCCGGCCGTTGTTGAGCTCGACCCAGAGATCGAGATCCCAGGGCCAGCAGATGTGATGCGAGACATGCGGCTCGGTCAGGCCGAGCCGCGGCTGGCGGCGGCTGGTCCAAAGCTCCTTGGCCATGCGGACGAAGGGGTACATCGGGGCTCTCCCGGCAGGTTTCCACCAGCACCTCGGGCAACACTGCCCGCAGGTCAAGCCGCGACGTGGCGTTACGAGGTTGCACAAGCCCGGCGGGCGGCTTACCTCTGGGCCGACCCAACCGGCCGGAGCCCCTCATGCAGTCGTTGTTTCAGGCGCTGATGCTGATCCTCAACGTGATCTGGTTCATCATGATCGCCCATATCATCATGTCGTGGCTGATCAACTTCCAGGTCCTGAACATCCGCCAGCCCATGGTCTCGCAGATCTGGTACGGGCTGAGCCGCCTGCTGGAGCCGGTCTACGCCCCGATCCGCCGGATCCTGCCACAGACGCCGGGGCTCGACCTCGCGCCCCTGGTCGCCTTCATCCTGCTGATCATCATCCAGCAGACGCTCGTCAACAACGCCGGCTTCTTCTACGGCTACTGAGCCTTGCCCCTTCCCGGCTCGTGTGAGAGGGTCGGGAAATCGAGCCAACAAGAACCGCGAGCCAATGACCCGCGCCGAGGGACTGCTTTCCTCCGTCTTCGGATTTGACGCCTTCCGTCCCGGCCAGTCGGAAATCGTGGCCGCTGTCGCGGGCGGCCAGAACACGCTCGCGATCATGCCGACGGGCGGCGGCAAGTCGCTCTGCTACCAGCTGCCGGCGCTCCTGCGCGAGGGCGTGACGGTGGTGATCTCGCCCCTCATCGCGCTGATGCGCGACCAGGTCCGGGCCCTGCGCGAGGCGGGCGTCGCGGCGGGCGCGCTCACGTCGGGCAATACCGAGGAGGAGACCGAGGCGGTCTTCGCGGCCCTCGACGAGGGGCGGCTGAAGCTTCTCTACATGGCGCCGGAGCGGCTCGCCTCGGGCGGCACGCTGACGCTTCTTCGCCGCATCGGCACCAGCCTGATCGCGGTCGACGAGGCGCATTGCGTCAGCCAGTGGGGCCATGACTTCCGCCCAGACTACCTCAGGATCGGCGAGCTGCGCCGCACGCTGAACGTGCCGCTTGCCGCCTTCACCGCCACCGCCGACGAGGAGACGCGGGCCGAGATCGTCACCCGGCTCTTCGACGGGGCCGAACCCGCGACCTTCCTGCGCGGCTTCGACCGGCCCAATATCCACCTCGCCTTCGAGGTGAAGGACCAGCCGCGCCGCCAGATCCTCGCCTTCGCCGCCGCGCGGCGCGGCCAGTCGGGAATTGTCTACACCGCGACGCGGGCCAAGACCGAGACGCTGTCGCAGGCCTTGCGTGAGGAGGGCCACGCCGCCTGCCACTATCACGGCGGCATGGATCCCGACGACCGCCGCGAGGTCGAGGCGCGGTTCCAGCGCGAGGACGGGCTGATCGTCGTCGCCACCGTGGCCTTCGGCATGGGGATCGACAAGCCCGACATCCGCTGGGTCGCCCATGCCGACCTGCCGAAGTCGATCGAGGCCTATTACCAGGAGATCGGCCGCGCCGGCCGCGATGGCGCCCCGGCCGAGACGCTGACGCTCTACGGCCCCGACGACATCCGCCTCCGCCGCGCCCAGGTCGACGAGGGGCTGGCGCCCGCCGACCGCAAGGCCGCCGACCATGCGCGGCTCAACGCGCTTCTCGGCCTCGCCGAGGCGACCTCCTGCCGGCGCCAGCGGCTTCTGGGGTATTTCGGCGAAGAGGCCGGACCCTGCGGCGCCTGCGACCTCTGCGACACCGCGCCGGAGGTGTTCGACGGCACCGATGCGGTCAGGAAGGCGCTTTCCGCGATCCTCAGGACCGGCGAGAGTTTCGGCGCGGGGCATCTCATCGACATCTTGACCGGTACCGCCACCGACAAGGTGCGGCAACGCCGCCATGACGATCTGCCCACCTTCGGCGTCGGCCGCGACCTGCCGAAGCCGCAGTGGCAGGCGGTGTTCCGCCAGATGATGGGTCACGACCTGATCCGCCCCGACCCCGAGCGCCACGGCGCTTTCCGCATGACCGACGACGCCCGCCCGATCCTGCGCGGCGAGGCGCAGATCACGCTCCGCCGCGACACGATCCGCAAGGCAGCCGGCAAGCCGGTGGTGAAAACCCTCGTCTCCGAGGAGGACGCGCCGCTCCTGTCCGCTCTCAAGGCCAAGCGCCGGGCACTGGCCGAGGCGGCGCGGGTGCCGGCCTATGTGATCTTCCCCGACCGCACGCTGATCGAGATGGCCGAGACCCGGCCCGAGACGCTCGACCAGATGGCGCGGGTGAGCGGGGTCGGGGCGAAGAAGCTCGAAAGCTATGGCGCCGCGTTCCTCGCGGTCATCACCGGCGCCGCCGAGGCGATGCATCCGGCGCGGATGAAGCTCGCCGGTCGCGCCGAGGGCGACGTCTTCGACCGGCTGATGAACGCGCAGGCCGAGCTTTCGCGCGGCGAGGACGGCACCGGAAAGTACCTCACCTGCACCCCTTCGACGCTCCGGAAGATCGCCGAGACCCGGCCGCGCTGCCTCGACGACCTCGAGCGGATCGGCGGCATGGGCGCGCTCAAGGCCGAGCGGTTCGGAACCGCCTTCCTCGAGATCCTCGGGGCAGGCTGACCCTCCCCACACCTTGCCTCTTGCACCCCCCGCGCCCGCATGGCTCCATGAGTCAAAGGGCGGAGAAGGACAGCATGTACACCGTGATCGGCACAGTCGGCAGCCGCGCCATGCGGGTCCTGTGGATGCTCGAGGAACTCGGGCTGCCGTTCGAGCACATCGCCGCGCCGCCGCGCTCGAAGGGCGTCACCGCCTTCAACCCGGCGGGCAAGGTTCCGGTGCTGATCGAGGACAGTACGCCCATCACCGATTCCACCGCGATCATCCAGTATCTCGCCGACAAGCACGGCCAGCTCACCCATCCCGCCGGCACGCTCGACCGCGCCCGGCAGGACAGCCTCACGCAGTTCCTGCTCGACGAGTTCGACGCCAATCTCTGGATGGCCGCGCGCCACAGCTTCGTGCTGCCCGAGGAGCTGCGCCACGCCGCGATCAAGAACACGCTGCGCTGGGAGTTCGAGCGCAGCCAGAAGACGCTCGTCCACCGCATCGGCGAGGGGCCGTTCGTCATGGGCGACATGATGACGGTGCCCGACATCATCCTGACCCATTGCGGCAACTGGGCGCTCGGCGCCAAGTTCCCGATCACCGAGCACAGGCTGACCGAATATCTCGACCGGATGCGCGCGCGCCCGGCCTACAGGCGCGCGATGGCCCGGACCGGGGAGTGACCCGGCCGCCGTGCCGGCGGTATATTTTCTTCGCACCTCGGTTCGCCATATTTGAGAAAGCCGACCGCGCTAGAGAGGCCCCACAGAGCCGGGGATTGGACCCGGTTCCTGGAGCAAAAAAAGTCCAGCATCAGCTTCTATGCCCGCGGCGATGAATCGTCCGCCAACAACGCTTCCTTGAACATCGAGAACACGACGAAACAGCCCACCGTGCTCTTGACCTTCAACAGCAGTGGCCCGTCGGGCGACATCGTTCTCGAATACAACGCGGGCAAGGTCGACCCCGACACCACGGTGACGATCAACGGCGCGACCTACAACTTCAAGGTCGAGATGACCGGCACCCTGCCCCTGGCAAACGGCAAGGTGCCCGACCCGCTTGAGGGCCACCAGATCACGGTGATCTCGGCGGTGATCAAGGACGTCACCGAGCGGTTCTATTTCGTCACCGACGGCAGCGGCACGCAAACGCTGATGAACCAGTTCGGCAACGGCGCGGTTCCCCTGAAGAACGTCAGCTTCGCGCCGACGCCGATCCACGTCTGCTTCTGCGCCGGCACCGACATCCTGACGCCCGGCGGCTGCCGCAAGATCGAGACGCTCAAGGCCGGCGATCTCGTCCTGACCGAGACGGGCGAGGCCAAGCCGATCCTCTGGATCGCCAGCAGCACCGTCAGCTTCGACGAGATGCTGCGCGCGCCCGAATTCCGGCCGATCCGCATTCCGGCGGGTACGATCGCTCCGGGCGTGCCGAATGCCGATCTCCAGGTCTCGGCCCGGCATCGGATCGTCATCGAGGATGCCGAGGCCATGCTCCTCTTCGGCGAGGCGCGGGTGCTCGTCGCCGCCAAGGACCTGGTCGGGACCGTGGCGGAACGGGTGATGCCGCTCGGAGACGTGAGCTATTACCACCTCTTGCTCGATGGCCACCACATGGTGGTGTCGAACGGCATGGTCACCGAAAGCTTCCAGCTTGCGTAGCGCAGCTTCGACGGCCTGTCGTCCGCGGCGCGAAGCGCGCTCCTGGCCGCATTGCCTGGCGACGCCCTGGTGGCCTGTTTCGCCCGCGAAGACGCGATGCCCAGCCTCAAGGCCCATGAGGCCGGGGTTCTGGCTCAGAGGATTTTCGGGGAGCCGGTGGAATCGGCGACCGTCGCGTGTACCGAATACGTGGAGGCGGCGCTCGTCGCGTGATGCCTGCCCGAACGAATTCGCCGCGCCGACGGGTCTCGTCGGCGCGGCGGTTTCGTTCCGGTCATTCGGGCGGCGCCGCCTTTCGATGCGCCCCCCGCGAACCTTTGTGTCAACTCATCGATGTGAGGTCAGCAGGAAGCCACATACTGGTTGCCGTTGGCGTCCCGATAGACGCAGTCGCCCGGCGTGTTGGCCTTGCCGATCAGGTTGCCGGCGAGCGCGCCGGCGGCCCCGCCGATCACCGCGCCCTTGACCGCGTTGTCCGACACCGCGGCGCCGAGCGCCGCACCGGCCAGCGCGCCGGTCGCGGTGCTCCGCTGCTCGGTCGTCTGGCAGGCCGCGAGCGACAGGGCGATGGGCAGCATCAGCATCAACTTCTTCATTATATCCTCCATTTCCGGACTATCCGTCCTTGTCAAAAGCGCGAGTTCACCGCCCAAACTGCCCCAGCCGCGCATCGGTTCCCTTGACGGGCATCAAGTCCGGCTGCCATTTGCCGCCGCTCGCCCAGCCCAGAGCCCGGTCGCAAGGCAGGCCGTCAGAAGGTATCCCCCTGTCGGCGCTTCCCAATCGAGCATCTCGCCGCAGGCGAAGATACCGGGAAGCCCTTGCAACTCCAAGCCTTCGCTCAACGCCGCGCGCCGAATCCCGCCGGCAACCGAGATCGCCTCGTCGAGCGGGCGCGGCCCGGCGTGGCGGACCGGCAGCGCCTTGATGAGCCGCGCCAGCCGTTCGCCCTTCGGCAGCGGCCGCCCCCATTCCTGCAGAAGCGCGATCCGCACCGGGTCGAGCTTCAGCGCCTTCCGCAGCCAGTTCGCCGCCGTCTCCTTGCCCGGCCCCGGCGCGAGTCGTCCCGCGACCTCGGCTAGGCTCCGCTCCGGCACGAGGTCGAGCGTCAGCGTCGCGCCCTCCCGGACCGCGCGCGACACCGCGTAGATGCCGCCGCCCTCGATGCCGCGCGCCGAGATCACGAACTCGCCCCGCTCGACGTGATTGCCCGCATGCAGCGCCACGCCCTTGACCGGCGTGCCGAAGAACCGCGCCATGTGCTCCGACCACTCGACCCGGAAACCCATGTTGGCGGGCTTGAACGGCGCGATGTCGACGCCCTTCGCCGCCAGCCACGGCACCCAGGCCGCGTCCGAGCCGAGCCGGGCCCAGCTCGCGCCGCCGAGCGCCAGCACCGTCACCGCTGGGTGCAGGAACTGCCGACCTTCCGGTGTCTCGAAGGCCAGCCCGTCCTCGTCGAACCCGGACCAGCGCCAGCGGGTGCGCAGCTCCACGCCCGCGCCCGCGAGGCGGGCAAGCCAGGCGCGCAGGAGCGGCGAGGCCTTCATCTCGACCGGAAAAACCCGCCCGGTGGAGCCCGCGAAGACCTCCTGGCCGAGCCCGCGCGCCCAGCCCATCACCGCATCGGGTCCGAACGCCTCCAGCATCGGCCGGAGCCAGTCGGTGTCGTAGCGCGCCGCGAAGTCGGCGAAGGGTTCGTCCTTGGTCAGGTTCAGCCCGGACTTGCCCGCCATCAGGAACTTGCGCGCGGGCGAGGGCTTGGCCTCGCAGATCACCACCCGCCGGCCCGCCGCGGCAAGCGCCTCGGCCGCCATCAGCCCGGCCGGCCCGGCGCCGACCACCAGCGCATCCGTCACCCGCCGCATCGCCATTCCCGCTCCATCGCCGCCTTGTTCCCCCGGCCCGCATTCGCCATCCTGTCGCAGGAAGCCCGCCATGACACAAGAGCCCGACCCGCCCCTCTGCCCGCTCTGCGGCCGCCCGATTCCGGCGGACGTGGCGCAGAGCCTGCACCATCTGGTGCCTAAGCTGCGGGGTGGCAAGGGCGGCCCGACGGTACTTCTCCACGCGATCTGCCACGCCGAGATCCACGCCACGTTGAGCGCGACCGAGCTTGCCCGCGGCTATGCCACGGTCGAGGCGCTGCGCACCCATCCGCGGCTGGCGAAGTTCATCGACTGGATCGCAAAGCGCCCGCCCGGCTTCCGCTCGCGCGTGCCGGGGCCGCGGCGGGGGCGCTAGGTCAGCCGGCGACGCGCGTGCCCGCCCCGGAGGCGACAGCGCTTTCGTAGGCCAGAGCCGCCAGCGCGAAATCCCCGACCGCGAGCCCCCGGAACACGAAGGCCGCGCGCCGGTCGGGCGCGAATCCGGCGGCGATCCGCCCCCCGATCATCTCGGTCAGGTCACCGGCAATGAGGCCGGGTTCGACCATCGGCCTGGCGCTTTCCGCCTCCTGCACGCGGTCGTCGATGATCACCGTGTCGAAAGCCGGCATGCCCGCGGGCTCCCACGGAATCGCAAGGTCGGTGATCGTCGCGAAGGCGCCGGGCTTCAGCCAGCGCGCGTCGAGGAAGGGCGCGACGGAATAGTCGAGCGTGATCGAGCTCACCACCAAATCGACGCCGTCAAGCGCCTCGCGGGCGTCGAGCGCGTGCGCCTCCAGCCCGAGGCCGCGCGCCGCGTCGCAAAGCGTGTCGACCTTGGCCCGGCCACGCCCGACCGCGCGGATCTCGCGCAGCGGGAAGAGTTCGGCGAAGGCGGCGAGGTGGCTGTGCGCCTGCACCCCGCAGCCGACGAAGGCGACGCTCTGCGCCTCCGGGTCGGCGAGCCGCCTGGCGACCACCGCGCTCAGGGCGGCGGTTCGGACCGCGGTGACCCAGTTGGCGTCCATCACCGCCTTCAGGACCCCGGTCACGCTGTCGAGGATGAGGATCGCGCCGTTGATGCCGGGCAGGCCGCGCGCGGCATTGTCGGGCGCGACCATCACCGACTTCACCACGATCACGCCCGGCTCGTCGGCCGCGGCGAGCGTCGCCATCATGTAGCGCCCGTCGCCCGGCATCACCGCCGTTTTCGGCGCGGTCCAGAGCCGCTCCTCCGTCCGCGCGAGCACCGCGCGCTCGACCGCCGCGACCACGTCCGCGGTCGAGATGCCGAGCCCGTCCAGAACCCGATCCGAAAGATAGACAAGCCCGCCTGCCTCACTCACCGCGCCACTCCCATCGTGTTACTCCGCCTCGTCCGCCGGCAGTGCGTTCAGGTGGCCGTACCGCTCCTCGCCAAGCCGGTCGAAAAGACCGATCTGGGTCTCGAGGAAATCGATATGCCCTTCCTCGTCGGCCATCAACTCCTCGAAGAGGTTCTTCGAGACATGGTCGCCCACCTTCTCGCAGTGATCGCGCGCCTCTATGTAGAGCTTGCGGGCATCGTGCTCGGCGGCGAGGTCGCTGTCGAGCGCCTCGCGGACGGTTTCGCCGATCCGCAGGGGGTCGAGCTTTTGCAGGTTCGGATGACCTTCGAGGAAGATGATGCGCTGGATCAGCTTGTCGGCGTGGTGCATCTCCTCAATGCTTTCGGCGCGCGACTTCCGCGCGAGCCGGCCGAAGCCCCAGTCTTCCTGCAATCGGTAGTGAAGCCAGAACTGGCTGACCGCGGTCAGCTCACTCCGCAGCGCGGAGTTCAGGTACTCGATGACCTTCTTGTCGCCTTTCATCGGATCCTCCCTTCGGCTCGCACCGGCGAACGCCGCGCAGGGGCGCGGGAACCTCAAGGCTGTCACAGCCCCGCATCGTCTCGACGAACAGCGGCAGGCAGCCGCCACAATCGGCGCGTTTGCCGAGCGCGTGGTAGATGCGGCCGGGCGTGATCACTGTACGCGCATCGGCGGCGCGCATCCAGTCGACCGCGGCACGGATGTCATGATCGCTGATGCACATGCAGTGGCAGACGATCATCGCGCCCCGCCTCCCGGCCGCCGATTTGTCCGTTCTGCGCGCATCGGTCCCCAAGGCTCGCGACAACGCCCCGGAACCGGGGCGCGCGTACTTCCTGACAAAAACAATCGGATTAGTCAAGCCCGGTGCGCGACCCTCAGCCGACCAGCCGCTTGATCGCGCCGACCAACGCCATGTCGGCGCCGAGCGCGTCGGCGGTCAGCTCCGCGACCGTGGCCGCCAGCGCCTCGGACGCGACGATCCGGTCGACGAGGCCCCAGTCGAGCGCCTCGGCGGCGCCGACCTTTACCCCGGCCATCAGGATCATCTTGGCCCGCGCCGGCCCGACGAGCCGCGCCATCCGCACCGGGTCGGAGGGCTGGGGCAGAAAGCCAAGCTTCATCACCGGGTAGAAGAACTTCGCCTCGGGCACCGCGATCCTGAGATCGCAGGCAAGCGCCATGCCGAAGGCGCCGCCCGCGAGCGTGCCGTTCAGCGCCGCGACCGTGAGGCAGGGCAGCGCCGCGATCGCGCCCGAGAGCCGCTCCCAGACCGGATCGGTGGCAAGCCCCGCGCGCGCCTCGTCGAGATCGGCGCCGGCGGAGAAGACCCCGCCCTCGCCGGTCAAGACCAGCGCCCGCGCCTCCTCGCGCCCGGCCGCCTCGGCAATTGCGGCCAGTTCCGCGAGCATCACTCTCGTCAGCGAGTTCGCCTTGTCCGGCCGCGCGATGACCGCCCGCCACAGCCCGCCGTTCTTCTCCAGCCGGATCATCCACGCCTCCGCTCACCTGATCGTGTACCTCTAGCAGCATCCCGGGGCGGAATTCCATACCGCCCCGACCCTTGACCCGGCCCGCTCGCGGGCCGATGGTACGGCCCGAAACGGGTAATGAAACGGGCAAAGACATGAGACATTGGACAGGCCGCAGCGCCGGCGCGCTGACCGCTCTTCTTCTCGGGACCACGGCGGTCCAGGCCGATGTGACCGCGGCCGAGGTCTGGCAGGGCCTCACCGACTACTATGGCGATCTCGGCCAGACCGTCACCACGGGGTCGAGCGCCATGGACGGCGACACGCTGGTGGTCACCGATGCGGTCTTCGCCTCAGAGACGCCCGAGGGCGGTACGAAGGCAACGGTTGCCGAGATCCGGCTGAAGGAGCTTGGCGACGGGCGGGTCGAGGTCACGATGTCCGAGGAGATCCCGGTCGCGATCACGGCCAAGCCGGCGACCGGCGAGGCGGTCGACATGGCGATGAAGATCACCCAGTCCGGCCTCGCGATGGTCGTTTCGGGGCAGGCGACAGACATGACCTTCGATTTCACCGCTGACACGATCGGCATCCGCACCGAGCAGACGGAAGTCGAGGGCGACACCGTCCCCATGACGCTCGACGCCACCCTGACCGGCAACGCCGGCAACTACCGGATCGTCACCGAGGGCGCGCGCAACGTGACCTCGACGATGACGGCCGACAAGCTCGACTTCGCCGTCTCTGGCAAGGACCCCAAGGCCGAGACCGATTTTTCTGCCTCGGGCTCGCTCGCCGGGCTGAGCGGCACCTCGACCGCGACGATGCCGGACGCGGTCGACTTCGCCGACATGGGCGCAGCGCTGCAGGCCGGGCTGGCGATGGAGGGCACCTTCGACTACACCAGCGGCGGCTACGTCATCGACGGCAAGGACGGTGCCGACACGGTGAGCATCCAGTCCACCGGCGGCGCCGGCGCGCTCAAGTTCGCGATGTCGCGCGACGGGCTGAGCTATGGCGGCACCGGCAAGGCCGCTCAGATCGCGATCCAGGCTTCCGCCCTGCCGATTCCGGTCGATCTCTCGGTCGCCGAGACCGCGTTCGACATGAAGATGCCGGTCTCCAAGAGCGAGGAGGCGCAGCCCTTCGGCCTTCTCGTGAAGCTGATCGATTTCGAGGTCTCCGAGGGGATCTGGGCGATGTTCGACCCGACGACCCAACTGCCGCGCGATCCGGCGACGCTGATCGTCGATCTCTCGGGCGCGGCGAAAGTCCTGTTCGACATCTTCGACCTGCATGAGCCGGCAGCGCCCGACGCAAGCCCCGGCGAGATCGAGTCGCTCGACATCAACGAAGTCAAGCTGTCGGCCGTCGGCGCCGAACTCACCGGTTCTGGCGCGATGACCTTCGACAACTCCGCCCCGGTACCGCAGCCGCGTGGCATGGTCGATCTGCAGCTTGTCGGCGGCAACGGTCTCATCGACAAGCTCGTGGCGATGGGCTTCGTGCCCGAGGACCAGGCGGCGGGCGCGAAGATGATGATGGGCCTCTTCGCGGTACCGTCGGGCGAGGACACGCTGACCTCGAAGATCGAGTTCAAGGAGGATGGCGGCGTCTACGCCAACGGCCAGCGCATCCAGTAACCTTGGCGGCAATGACCTAAACCTAAACCGCCCGCGCCCGCCGCGGGCGGTTTCGCCTTGGTCCCGCCGTCGTCACCAGTGGATCGTCGCCGGCGGACAATAGACCCCGTATTTCGTCTCGCGGTAGCTGCCGCCCTCCTTCGAACCGGTCGAGGTCCAGTACCGCTTGAAGTCAAGTTGCGCGTGGGCAAGCCCGCGCACCGTCACCTGTCCGAAGACCGAGACGATGATCCAGTGGGCTTTCTGCCGGTGGTTGGGCAGCGGCGTGAGTGGCGCGAGCTTCGGCAGCCAGCCGCCCCAGCGCGACTTGTCGATGTTCTGGCCGCCCTCGCCGATCGCCACGGCACTGGTGTATTGCGCGTCATGGTACTTGGGCGTGGGGTAGCCGAACGGCAACAGGCAAAGTCGCGCCGCCATCGCGACGCTGGCGAAACGGCTGGTGAGGAACCAGTCGTCGCTCCAGACCCGGTAGGCGCCATGTAGCCACGGCCGCGCGCTGCAGCTCCAGTCGCCATCGCCGAAAGGGATGTGCAGGAAATACCACTGGATCTCCATCCAGTCGAAGGAGTTGTATTCCGGAATGAACGAGAAATCGTAAAGCCCGGTGCCCTTTCCCCGGATGTCGAGAAAGAACTCCTGGCGTTCGGAATAGCCGGCCATCGTCCATGCATCCGGATTGGATGAGGCCTCGGCCGTGAAGCCGGCGATCGTATCCCGGTTCCGACCCACCGCGACGACGGCATAGGGATGCGCCGGCACCGTGCCGAGAGCGGGCACCGCCCTCAGCCCGAAACCGGGATCGTCGCTCTGCCGAGCCTGCCCGTCGAGGCGTGCGCCGGCATGCTGAAGATAGGCGGTCTCCTCGGCTTCGGCCTGCATCGCCAGTTCCTCATGCGTCAACCCGAGTTTTTCCAGCACGTCGCGGTCGAGCACCTTCCGTCGCGCCTCCAGCCAGGCCGTGCGGATCTCGGCGTCGCGTCCCTCCGCATGCTCGGCCTCGACCGCACCACTCACCAACCGCCGCGCCGCGGTGAAGCCCGCATATAGCTCTTCCGGCGAGAGCCCCGACAAACTGTGCTGATCCATGATCCGCCCTTCGCTCTGCGGCCCCCTGCCGGACCCGCGTGTTCAAAGTAGCGGTCCGTCCAGCCGCCGCATTGACGGTGGTCAGCCCCGCACCATCGCGCCCTTGCGCGTGATCCCGGCCCGGACTACCTCCTAGGAAACGTTCCGCGACACAGGATCCGACCGCATGACCGACCGGCTCGCCCCCCTGACCGAGGCCCTCCTCGCCGCCGCCACCAAGGCTGGCGCCGAGGCCGCCGACGCGATCGCCGTCGACGGCACCGCGCTCTCCGTCGACGTGCGCGGCGGGCGGCTCGAACAGGCCGAAAGGGCCGAGGGGATCGAGATCGGCCTCCGCGTCCTGATCGCCAAGCGCCAGGCCTGCGTCTCGGCCTCCGACATCTCCGAACGGACCATCGCCGAGATGGCCGAGCGCGCCGTCGCGATGGCCCGCGAGGCGCCCGAGGATCCGAGCCTCGGCCTCGCCGATCCGGGCGAGCTTGCGTCCGCCTGGGATCTCGCGGCGCTCGACCTCGCCGACCCCGCCGCCGAACCCGCCGCCGCCATGCTCGAGGACGATGCCCGCCGCGCCGAGGCAGCCGCCCTCGCCGTCAAGGGCGTGAGCCAGGTCCAGTCGGCCTCGGCGAGCTATTCGCACCGCCGCCTGCACCTTGCCGCGACGAACGGCTTCGCCGGGGGCTACGCGCGGACGTCGCGCTCGACCTCCGCCGTCGCCATCACCGGCGAGGGGCTGAGGATGGAGCGCGACTGGGCCGCCGAATCCCGCGTCTATCAGTCCGACCTGCCAAGCCCGGAGGAGATCGGGCGGCTCGCCGGCGAGCGGGCGGTGGCGCGCGCAGGCGCGCGAAAGCCGAAGACCGGCGCCTATCCGGTCGTCTTCGACGAACGCATCTCGGCCGGGCTGATCGGCCATCTCCTCGGCGCGATCAACGGCAGCGCGATCGTGCGCGGCGCTTCCTGGCTCCGCGACGCGATGGGTGAACAGGTCCTGCCCCGTGGCCTCTCGGTCTTCGAGAACCCGCACCGCCCGCGCATCACCGGCTCCCGCCCCTTCGACGCCGAAGGGCTGCCGACCGAAGCCCGCGACATCGTCCGCGACGGCGTGCTGCAGACCTGGACGCTCGACCTTGGCACCGCCCGCCGGCTTGGCCTTAAATCCACCGCCTCGGCCTCGCGCGGCACCTCCTCGCCGCCCTCGCCCTCGGCCTCCAACATCGCACTGACCCAAGGCGACAAGAGCCGCGACCAGCTCCTCGAGGAGATCGGCACCGGCCTTCTCGTCACCTCGATGATCGGCTCCTCGATCAACCCCACGACCGGCGACTATTCGCGCGGCGCCTCGGGATTCTGGGTCGAGAACGGTCAGCTCGCCTACCCGGTGAACGAATGCACCATCGCCGGCAACCTGCGCGAGATGCTGCTCAGGATCACCCCCGCGAACGACGCCCGCGCCCATCTCAGCCATGTCGTCCCCTCGCTCCTCGTCGAAGGGCTCACCCTTGCCGGCGAGTGACCTCGACCTCCTGACCGAGGCGGCGCGCGCCGCCGGCGCGATCGCCCGGCGCTTCTTCCGCGCCTCGCCCGGCATCTGGCACAAGCCCGGCGGCGCCGGCCCGGTGACGGAGGCCGACCTCGAGGTGAACCGGATGCTCCATGCCGAGCTCGGCGCCGCCCGCCCCGGGTACGGCTGGCTGAGCGAGGAGACCCCCGACGACCCCGCCCGGCTCGGCACCGAACGCACCTTCATCATCGACCCGATCGACGGCACCCGCGCCTTCATCGAAGGCGACACGAGCTTCGCCCATTCACTCGCCGTGGCCGAAGACGGCCGGATCACCGCCGCCGTCGTCTACCTGCCGATGAAGGACATGCTATACGCCGCAACCGCTGCGGGCCCGGCGACGCTGAACGGCACCCCGATCCGTGCCTCCGTGAAGACCGGGGCCGAAGGCGCCACGCTCCTCACGGCAAAGCCGAACCTCGCCTCCGAGCACTGGAAGGACGGTACCCCGCCGCCCTTTCAGCGCAAGTTCCGCGCTTCGCTGGCCTGGCGGCTCTGCCTCGTCGCCGAAGGCCGTTATGACGCGATGCTGACGCTCCGGCCGAGCTGGGAATGGGACATCGCCGCGGGCGACCTGATCGCGCGGCAGGCGGGCGCCACGGTGACCGACCGTAAGGGCCTGCCGCTCCGCTTCAACGCCGCCGATCCCCGCACCGCCGGCGTCATCGCCGCACCGGCCCCGCTCTGGACGGCACTCCGCAGCGCCCTCAACGCCTGAGCACCCAGTCCGTCTTTCATCCCGCCGAAACATCCTCGGAGGGAGATTGCCCGTTCCGGGCAATCCGGGGTGGCAGACGCCCCCGCCCTGCCCGCAAGCCGCCTTGAGGCGCCCCGCCCCTTGGCATAGGGTGGCGCGCGAAACCCAACCCCAAGCCCCGGAGCCCCCCATGACCCAGCGCCTGCATCTCGTTTTCGGCGGCGAGCTGGTGGACCCGACCAGGACCGTCTTCAGGGATCCAGAGCGGATCCACGTCGTGGGCGTCTTCCCCGACTACCAATCCGCCTACAACGCCTGGAAGGCCGAAGCCCAGCGCACCGTAGACGACGCCCATACCCGCTACTTCATCGCCCATATCCACCGCCTGCGGGACGAGGCGACGGCGGCCAGCCCGACCGAGGAACTCGGCCTCTGAGCCCTCGCCGGCATGGGACGCTCACTCGCCCTCGCGCTCTACCTCCTGACGGCGTCCCGCGCCGCGCCGGGCGAGGCGCCAACGCGCGCGCCGCGCCCCGACGGCCACCTCGCCTGGCTACATGTCGGCCGTGGCGCCAACCTGCGCAGCCTCGCCCAGCTGACCCAGCGGTTGCAGCGCGCCCGGCCGAAGCTCCGGCACCTCGTCACCGGCGAAGGACCGACACCGCCCGACCTCACCGGCTTTCCGGCCAACACCCGCTCCGACCTGCTGCCGCCCGACCGGTTACCAGCGCTCAGGCCCTTCCTCGACCACTGGCGCCCCGATCTCGCGATCCTCACCGGCGCCAGCCTGCCGCCCGCGCTGATCACCGAGGCCGCGGCACGTGCGATCCCGCTCATCCTCGCCGACATCCGCCTGACCCCGCAATCGGCGGCCGCCTGGCGCTGGCGGCCCGGCATGGCGGCCTCGCTTCTCGCCCGCTTCACCCGGATCCTCGCCCAGGACGCCGAGACCGCGGCCCGGCTCCGCGCCCTCGGCGGCCGGCGCCTGCCCGTCGACGTGGCCGGCCGGATCGAGGAAACCACCGATCCGCTACCTGGCAACGAGGCCGAGCGCGCCGCCCTCGCAGACCTCCTCCAGACCCGCCCGGTCTGGCTCGCCGTGGCCTGCCCGCAGGCCGAGGAGGAGGCGGTCATCGCCGCCCAGGCCCATGCGATGCGGCTGGCGCACCGCATGCTCCTGATCCTCGTCCCGTCGGAACCAGACCGCGCCCCGGCACTGGCCGAGCGGATTGCCCGCGAAGGCTGGATCACCGCGATACGGTCGCGCGAAGAGGAACCCGACCCTGAGGTCCAGGTCTTCATCGCCGACAGCGAGGAAGAGCTCGGCCTCTGGTACCGGCTCGCGCCGGTAACTTTCATGGGCGGCACGCTTGGCGAGGGCGGGACGAGCCGCAACCCGTTCGAACCGGCGGCACTGGGCTCGGCGATCCTGCACGGCCCCCATCCCGGCCCCTACCCCCATGCCTATGCCCGCCTCGCCGAGGCCCGCGCCGCCCGCCGCATCGCCACGCCCGAGGCTCTTGCCGCCGCGGTCGGCGACCTGATCGCACCCGACAAGGCGGCGGTCTTGGCTCACAATGCCTGGGCCGCCTCCTCCGGTGGCGCCGAGGTGGCCGAGCGCGTGGTGCAGCTTGCGCTGGCAACACTCGACGCCCGGCAAAAGCCGGAGACGCCCTGATGCGCGCGCCCGGATTCTGGCACGGCGATCCCGCCCGCCCGGCCTGGCAGGCCCGGCTCCTCGCCCCGCTCGGGCGGTTCTACGCCGCCGCCACCGCGCGCCGCCTCGCCGCCGGCTCGGCCGGCGCCGCCGATCCCGGCGTGCCGGTGATCTGCGTCGGCAACCTCAATGCCGGCGGTACCGGCAAGACGCCGACGGTAATTGCGCTCGCCCAGCGGCTCGCGGGGCGCGGCCTAACCGCCCATGTCGTGAGCCGCGGTCACGGCGGCCGCCTCGCCGGGCCAGTCCGCGTCGACGAGCGTCGCCACACCGCCACCGACTGCGGTGACGAACCCCTTCTGCTGGCGGGCTTCACCCCGACCTGGATCGCCCGCGACCGGGCTGCCGGTGCCCGCGCCGCCGTGAAAGCCGGCGCCGAGGTCATCCTGCTCGACGACGGATTCCAGAACCCCACCCTCGCCAAGCACCTCTCGATTGTCGTCGTCGATGCGGCGAAGGGCTTCGGCAACGGGCGTTGCCTGCCCGCCGGCCCCTTGCGCGAACCGGTCGCGACCGGTCTTTCCCGTGCCGACTTCCTGCTCTCGATCGGTCCCTCCGCCGCGCAGCAGAGCTTCGCCGCGACCTGGGGCCACGCGATCAGGGTCCCACACCTGACCGGCCAGCTCGCGCCGCTCCGGACCGGGATGGACTGGCCCGGCCTCAGGGTCCTCGCCTTCGCCGGCATCGGCCACCCCGAGAAGTTCTTTGCCACGCTCGAAACCCTCGGCGCCGAGATCGCCCGCGCCGAACCCTTCGACGACCACCAGCCCCTCAGCCCCGCGCTGCTGCGCCGGCTCGAGGCCGATGCCCTGGCGCTCGACGCCCAGCTCGTCACCACCGAGAAGGATGCCGTGCGCCTGCCGCCCGACTTCCGGCCCAATGTGCTGACCCTCCCGGTCCGGCTTGACCTCGACGACTGGTCGCCGCTCGACGCGGCACTCGACCGGCTGCTGCCGCGCCGCTGACCCGCCCGGATTTGGCGAGGGGCCGCATCCGGGGTATCCTGCCTTCGCACATGGAGGCCGCCATGAAACCGACCGCCCTTGTCCCCGCCTTCCTCATCGCCGCGCTTCCGGCCCTCGCCTGGGAGACCGAACAGACGCCCGATTCCGCTCGCACCTGGCAGTCCGTGAGCGGCCTTGCCGCCGAGTTCGGCTGCCGTCGCGGCCAGCAGGGCTATCTCGATTTCCGCCTGACCGACGCAGCCGGCGGCGGCCGCTTCGCCGGCATCCGCTCGCTGATGCTCTGGATCGAGCTCGCCGATGGCCGCACCGCCCGCTACCCTGTCGATGTGGCCATCGCGGGTCCGTCCCTCATCGGCCGTTTCTATGTCTCGGCCGAGATCCTCGACCACTTCCAGAACGGCACCGCGATGATCATCGACAGCGCGCTGCCACGGCAGGAATTCCTGCGCACCGACATGAAGGGCACCGGCGCCGCCCGCCTCGCCTTCCGCGAACGCTGCGGCCTCTGATCTTCATCTTACCGGAAGTATCCTCCGGGGGTCCGGGGGTGGACCCCCCCGGCGCCGCCGCCCTCAGCCGCGACCGGCCTTCACTTCCGCGTCATGCTCGCCAAGCATCGGCGACGGCCGCTCGAGCGCGAGCTCGGAGCCCGAGAACCGGAACGGCGAACGCACGCCCGGCACGCCGTCCAGTTCCACCCGCATCCCCCGCGCGACGACCTGGGGATCGGCGAAGACCTCGCCCATGTCGTTGATCGGCCCCGCCGGCACGCCCTCGGCCTCGCAGGCGGAGAGCAGATCGGCCTTCTGCCACGACACCGTCTTCTCTGTGATCAGCCGCGTCAGTTCCGCCCGGTTGGCGATCCGGTCGGCATTGGTGCGGTAGTCCGGCGCCTCGGCCAGCGCATCGAGCCCGAGGATCCGGCAGAGCCGCCGGTACTGGCCGTCATTGCCGGTGGCGATGATGATCCAGCCATCGGCGCAGTCGAAGACCGAATAGGGCACGATGTTGGGATGTGCATTGCCCATCCGCATCGGCGGCGTGCCGGAGGCGAGGTAGTTCATCGCCTGGTTGGCCATCACGCTCGTCGCCACGTCGAGCAGCGCCATGTCGATCTGCTGGCCCTCGCCGGTCCGCCCCCGCTGGTGCACCGCGGCGAGGATCGCCGCCACGGCATAGATGCCGGTAAAGACATCTGTGACCGCGACGCCCACCTTCTGTGGCTGGCCATCGGGCTCGCCGGTGATGCTCATCAGCCCCGACATGCCCTGGATGATGTAGTCGTAACCCGCCCTGTGGGCATAGGGTCCGTCCTGCCCGAACCCGGTAATCGAGCAATAGATGAGCCGCGGATTGACCGCCCGCAGGCTTTCGTAGTCGAGCCCGTATTTCTTCAGCCCGCCGACCTTGAAGTTCTCGATCAGGATATCGGCGTCCTTCACCAGATCGCGGACGAAGGCCTGCCCTTCGGGCGTGCGAAAATCGGCCGTCACCGATTTCTTGCCGCGGTTCGCAGCGTGGAAATAGGCGGCCGTCCGATCGCCCTCGCGCACGATGAAGGGCGGTCCCCATTGGCGGGTGTCGTCGCCCTCGGGCGCCTCCACCTTGATCACCTCAGCGCCGAGATCGGCGAGCATCTGGCCGGCCCAGGGACCGGCCAGAATCCGCGCGAGCTCGACGACCTTCAGCCCCTGAAGCGGCGCCATCGGCTCAGTTCGCGAGCTTTTCGTCGAGGATCTTGGCGAAATCCTCGTAGGACATGTTGGAATACTTCTGACCGTCGATCACGAAGGAGGGCGTGGAGTTGATCTCGTCCTTCGTGGCATTGTCCTGGTAGGTCGCGACCATGGCCTGAGCCATGTCGTTGTCGTTGAGGCAGGCTTCGAGCGCCTCCGCCCCGATCCCTGCCTTCAGCCCGACCTTGCGCAGGTTCTCGGCTATCCCGGCCGCTTCCCCGGGGGCGAGCCACTCCTTCTGCTGATCGAAAAGCATGTCGGCGATGCCGAAATACTTCTCCGCGCCGCCGCAGCGCGCCACCATACCCGCCCAGAGCCCGAACTTGTCGAAATAGACCTCGCGGTAGACGAAGCGGACCTTGCCGGTGTCGATGTAGTTGGCCTTGAGCTGGTCGAAGACGGTCTCGTGGAAATTCGCGCAATGCGGACAGGTGAAGGAGGCATATTCGATCACCTCGACCGGCGCCTCGGCCTCACCCAGCACCATGTCGGGCACGAGCGCGGCCTGCGAGCTTGCGGTGGCCTCCTGCGCGACGGCGGCGGTCGAGAAGGTGGTGACGTTGGCCTCGGGCGCGGAGGCGGACCGGGTCATCCAGAAGGCGCCGCCCGCGGCAGCGGCGAGCGCCACGGCGCCGGCAATCAGATAGGTCTTCGACATGGGATCAGCCTTTCCTCTTTCCGGGCCGAGATAAGACCTTTTCGCCCAGAGCTTCAAGCGCCGCCCGGAGCGTCGGGTCGCCGATCTCACCGGAAAGTGTACGCGCCGCGGCCACGCATCCTGGATCGGGCGGCGCGGGCGGCGCCTTCGGTGCGGGGCGGAACGCGACCTGGCCCTCGGCAAACCCCGTGGGCGCGGTCTGGGTGATCACCACCTTGGAGATCGCGTTGTAGCCGTAGCAGGCATTCACCCGCTCGCGGATCTTCGGAAGCTGCATCTGCAGGACCGGCGCGGCGGCGCCCGTCGTCAGGAGCGTCAGCGTCGCCCCGATCCCCTCACGCCCATAGCCGATCTTGACCGGCAAGGCCATCGCCGCGATCTCCTCGCCCACGACCTCGGCCCAATGGGTGAGAAGCCGCGACACCGCGAAGCCGCGCGATTCGCCGGCCACGCGGATCCGCTCCTTGAGAAGCCGCGCCGCCGACTGAAAGCCGCGCCCGCGCCGATCCGGAGTCGCAACGCTCATCCCTGTCCTTTCCCGTGCCCGTCGCTATTCTAGGCGCAGGGCGCGGGCTTGCCCACCGGATTGACGGCAACAGGAGAGAAAACTTGCGCGAAAGGGAGATCGGAACGGCCCTCCTGGCCTGGTACGACAGCCATGCCCGGGCGCTGCCCTGGCGCATCGGCCCGGCGGAGCGCCGCGCCGGCCACCGCCCCGATCCCTACCGGGTCTGGCTCTCGGAGGTCATGCTCCAGCAGACGACCGTCGCCGCCGTGCGCGACTATTTCCACCGCTTCACCAGCCGCTGGCCCGATGTCGCGGCGCTCGCCGAGGCCGACGACGGCGAGGTCATGGCCGAGTGGGCGGGGCTTGGCTACTACGCCCGCGCCCGCAATCTCCTGAAATGCGCCCGCGCCGTGGTCGCGGACCACGATGGTCGCTTCCCCGAGACGAGTGCCGCGCTCCTCACGCTGCCTGGCATCGGCCCCTATACCGCCGCCGCGATCGCCGCCATCGCCTGCGACGAGCCCGCGACCGTCGTCGACGGCAATGTCGAACGCGTCACCGCCCGTCTCTTTGCCGTCGAAACCCCGCTTCCCAACGCGAAGCCCGAGCTGACCGCGCTTGCCCGCCGCCTGACGCCGGAGACGCGCCCCGGCGACCACGCCCAGGCAATGATGGATCTCGGAGCCACGATCTGCACCCCGAGAAACCCTGCCTGCGGCATCTGCCCGCTCCGCCTCTTCTGCGCAGGGCACGCCTCAGGCATTGCGACCGAGCTGCCCCGCAAGCTTGCCAAGAAACCGAAACCCACCCGTTTCGGCATCGCCTATGTCGGCACCCGCGAGGATGGCGCGGCACTCCTCGAACGCCGGCCCGAGCGCGGCCTTCTCGGCGGCACGCTCGGCTGGCCCGGCAGCGCCTGGACCGAGGCCACGCCCGCCCCCGCCCCGCCCGCCGCCGCCGACTGGCGGGAGAGCCCGGGCGCGGTGCGCCACACCTTCACCCATTTCCACCTCGTCCTCACCGTCCTGACCGCCCGCCTGCCCGCCGGCTCCAATCCCGAGCGAGGCCATTTCGTCTCCCGCGACAACTTCCGCCCCGGCGACCTGCCGACCGTCATGCGCAAGGTCCATGACCTCGCGTCCCGCGCGCTTCTGACCGATTGAGCCGCCCCGCGCCCGCCCCTAGACTGCCGGCGATGACAGCGAGCGGAACACCCATGTCACAACCGATCTCCCGCTTCACTTCGGCGGCGCCGTTCTGGCTGTCGCTCGTCCTCGTGCCGCTCGCCGCGACCGGCGCGGGGATCGGCGGCTGGACCGTCTGGCTGTTGCCGATCTACGGCTGGATCGGCACGACGATCCTCGACCTGCTCGCCGGAAACGAGACCCGCAACCCGGATCCCGACACGCCCGAGGCCGATCTCTTCTGGTACCGCCTGATCACGATGATCTGGTTCCCGATACAGGCGGCCACGCTCTACGGCCTCATCTGGTACGTCACCCGCGCGGATCACCTCGCCACATGGGAAAAGATCGCGCTCTTCTTCGGTCTTGGCGTGATCTCGGGCTCGATCGGCATCACCTATGCCCATGAGCTCATGCACCAGAAGAACCGGCTCGAACGCTGGCTCGGCGACCTCCTCCTTGCCACCGTGCTCTACAGCCATTTCCGGACCGAGCACCTCCTCGTCCATCACCGCTATGTCGGCACCCCCCGCGACGCGGTCACGGCGCGCTACAACGAGGGCTTCCACCGCGCCTTCTTCCGGGTGCTGAAGGACGGCCCCGGCTCCGCCTGGCGGGCGGAGAGGCAGCTTCTGTCCCGCGCCGGCCGCACGGTGCTGCACCCGTCGAACCCGTTCTGGCGCTACGGCGCGCTGCAGCTCGCCGCCCTCGCGCTCGCCTATGCGGTGGGTGGCTGGGCGGGGCTCGCGCTCTTCGCATGGCAGGCCTTTGTCGCGGTCTGGCAGCTCGAACTTGTCAACTATGTCGAGCATTACGGCCTGACCCGCCGCCACCTCGGCGAGAGCAAGTACGAGCGCGTCCTGCCGCGCCACTCCTGGAATGCCGACCACAAGGTCACCAACTGGATGTTGATCAACCTGCAGCGCCATTCAGACCACCACTACAAGCCCGACCGCCGCTTCCCGCTGCTCCAGACCTACGGCGCCGACGAAGCTCCGCAGCTTCCCTTCGGCTACCCGGCGATGACAGCGCTGGCGATGGTTCCGCCGCTCTGGCGCAGACGCATGAACCCGCGCGTCCGGGCCTGGCGCAAGACCTACTATCCCGACATAACCGATTGGTCCGACTACAATTCCGGCCGCCTGCCGATGCCCTCGGGCGCGAGCTGACGCGCGCCGTCAGCGGGCTTCCGCGTGTCCGAACTGGTGGTCGTAGAGGGTTCGGAAGAGGCCGTCCCTGGCGAGGAGGCTGTCCGGGGCGCCCTCCTCGTCGACCTGGCCGTCCTTGATCACGACGATGCGGTCGGCGCTCATCACGGTCGAGAGCCGGTGCGCGATGACGATCGTGGTGCGGCCCTCGGTCAGCCGGCCGAGCGCCTGCTGCACCAGGAACTCCGATTCGGAATCGAGCGCGCTCGTCGCCTCGTCCATCAGCAGGATCGGCGCGTCGCGCAGGAGCGCCCGGGCGATCGCGATGCGCTGGCGCTGGCCGCCCGAGAGATTGCCGCCGTTCTCGCCGACATTGGAGGCGTAGCCCTGCGGCAGGCCGAGGATGAAGTCATGCGCATTGGCCGCCTTCGCCGCGGCGATCACCTCGTCGTCGGTCGCCTCGCGGCGGCCGAGGCGGATGTTGTGCATCACCGAGCCCGCGAACAGGAAGGTCTCCTGGCCGACGAAGGCGATCCGGTCGCGCAGCGAGGCGAAGCGGGCCTCGCGCAGGTCGCAGCCGTCGATCTCGACGCTGCCCTCGGTCGGGTCGTAGAGCCGCATGATCAGGTTGATGATCGTCGACTTGCCGCCGCCCGAGGGGCCGACCAGCGCCGTCGTCCGCCCGGCCTCGAAGGTGATGTCGAGCCCGCGCAGGATCGGCCGGTCCTTGCCGTAGCCGAAGCTCACCTCGCAGAGCCGCACCGCGCCCGGCCCCGCCGGCAAGGGCCGCGCCTCGGGCGCCTCGGTCACCGAGATCGGCGTGTCGAGGATGTGGTACATCATGCCGACCCCGACCATGCCGCTTTCGAGGCTGACCCGCATCCGCGCCAGCCGCTTGGCCGGCTCGTAGGCCATCAGCAGCGCGGTGACGAAGGACATCAGCTCCCCCGGCGTGGTCGCGGTGTCGCCGAAGAGGCTGACCGCGCTCAGCGCCACCACCGCGGCGATCGCGAAGCCCGAGAGCGTCTCCATCAGCGGGCTCGTCGCCGCCTCGAGCCGCGCCAGCGCATTGGCGCGGCTCTCGACCGAGGCCACCGCGCTGCGCATCCGCTCGGCCATGCTGTCCTCGAGCGCGAAGGCCTTGACGACACGGATCCCCGCCGAGGTCTCCTGGATCACCTTGATGATCTCGGCCGCCGAGGCCATCTCGGCCTCCATGATCTGGCGCACCCGGCCGAGGATCTTGCGGATCCCGAACATCGCCGC
>NZ_JAPDOG010000026.1 GCF_026013545.1 Defluviimonas salinarum
GCGACCACACAGTGCTCTGGGCTACCGTCCGCCGGCTCCTGAAACCATCGTCCCGATAGACCAAAGGCCGATCATGCACTAACACTCAAAACGGACCACTCAGGTGGGGCGGGGCAGGTGCTACGCTTTGCCGCAAACGCGTGCCAAGGAGGGCCGCGCGCGCTACGGAATCGTCTGTGTGGCTGAAGAATATCTACCAGATCATCTCAGGTTCCACATCTGCCGCTTGATCAGCCAGTCTCCTGACGGCTGACGTTCCAGAAGCCAGGCTTTGGTCGCCCTGAACGACCTGATCTCGCCGGTGCCATGCGCGACGGTCTTCACTGCCGCCTCAGCGAAGCCAAAAACGCGGTTGTCGGCGAGGTGGAGCGCGTCTATCGGGTGCGAGTTGCATGTAAACCGGGCCTTGTCATAGTCTGCCTGCTCTCCGCGAGCGATCTCGTCCGGGCCGCGTTCCGGTTCGGACCCTGGCGGAACACGGATCGCGTCAGCGCAGAACAGCTGCCGGTAGGCGGCGGAGTCATTGGCGGTGACGGCCGAACTGTAGCGCTCGCACATGGTCTCGACGATTTCCATAGCATCGATCATTCTTCGTCCTCCGTAAGAGTGTAGACGAAAGATCACTCGCCGGCCCCCGCCCGACCAGTCACGAGATTGTAGTGCCGCCGGTACACTTTGTGGACTGGCTGCCTGGCGTATTCGCGGGTACCTTTGGCAGACGGAGGACCGGAAATGGCGGAAAAGAGCTACAGCCTGTTCTGTCCGCTTGCCATGGCTTGCGAGATCATCGAGCCGCGCTGGACATTGTTGATCTTGGCAGAGATGTGGGACGGCTCGACCCGCTTCAACGAGATCCGGCGCGGTGTTCCTGGTATCTCGCCGACGCTCCTGTCGCGACGGTTGAAGGAAATGGAGGCCAACGGCCTCGTCGAGCGCATCGAAGATCGAGCTAAGGCTACGGTCGACTACGTCCGCACGCCTTTGGCGACCGAACTCGAAGATGCAATGACGTGTCTGGGCGACTGGGCCTATCGCAATATCCGGGCGTCCGTCGTGCTCGGAGAGCCCAATCCCGATTATCTGATGTGGCAGCTGCGTCGCACGATTGACCCCGTGCAGCTTCCCCGCCGACGGATTGTGATCCGGTTCCATTTCACCGATCTGACGGAGGAGGTGGCGAGTTACTGGATGGTGGCCAAGCCCGGCGTGGATGTAGATCTGTGCATGTCAGATCCGGGATTCGAGGTTGATCTCTTCATCGAGGCCGAGGTCAAGGCACTGACCTCGGCGTGGATGGGATACTCAGCACTTGAAACCGAAATCGCCAATGATCGCATTTACGTCAGTGGCGATCCCATCCTGATACGGTCGGTCGATCGGTGGCTTGGGTTATGTCCCTACGCGGAAGCCGGGTGACCCCTTCAAGGTCGCAGCGGCCGGCACAAACGCTTACGGTCAGAGTCCGTCAAAGGTTCGGACAAACGTTAACGTGGAAACACGCTGAACTCAACAAGTCCGGTATTTCCACCCGTGCTTTCAACCACGTCTAGGCGGAGGGTTCTAGTTTCGGTGAGCAGTGGAAATCGGTGTGCTTCCTTCGTATCCGGAAGTACGAAGGGACCATGTTTGTGATCTGCATCGTCAGTCAACGTGAAGCTGGCAATTCGCGACGTGCCGTCGGCCATGGAGCGCGACCAGATCGCCACCTCGCCTATGCGAGCCGTTTTGCTTAACTCGATCTCGATAAACGCCCCGTCGCCGTCGCCGTTCGAGGACCACGCGGTAGCGCGGTTGCCGTCAATCGCAGCGTTTGCACCCCATGCTCCGTCATTCGCCGCGCCGCCGAAGTTGCTGCTGACTGAACGGATCCGCGCGCCTTCCGAAAGGTCGGCCAGATTCGGTTGCGCAGCGGCCTGTTGCAGCGTTCTGAAGCTGCGCACATCGCCGACATAGAGTTTTCCATCGTGCCCAGTGCCCTGGACACGATAGAAATACTCGGTGTCCGGCGTTAGACCCGATAAGACCGGATGGTGATCGCTGTGCGCGCCGCCATTCATGTCATCGTCAACCGCAATGCGCCCAAAGTCGGGGCTCTCCCCGAAGACAACGGAACACGCCAAAGGCTGCGAGGAACGGAACACAATGATCGCCTCGATCGCGGTTACCTCGCTTACCTCGGGCAATGCGCCGCCGGCGACCTCGTCGATGGAATACGCCGAGATCATAATTGAAGCAGCCCACGCGGGCAGGGCGAACGCCCCGACCAAGAGCATCGCGGGCAACATCGATCGCATCGGTTCAGATTTTCTCTTCATGTCAGGTGAGCGTTTAACCTTCGTCATCGGGACGGAAGCGTCGGCATCCGCCCCGTTTTCATTGTGCCCGTCCGCTCCGCATCGGAAGTAACCCGCTATGCCTCACATCGTTGGCTTGAAAACCGTGAACTGCAGGTCTTCGCAGGGCGCGTTCGGCCAGTTTTCGTCGCAGCCACCGGCAAATGAGTTGACGGCCGCATTCTGTTCGTCAGGTGCGACCTTGCCGTGTGTGCGGATTACCGAGTGAACTTCCGCCTTATGCGGATCTAGCAAACCCGGCCCGCCTAGTGCCTCCGTCGTGTCTCCCACCGGTAGGTGGCCGCGGAAGTTGGCCATACCGCCCTCGGGTATGATGAGGCCATCGGCGCGCAGAACTGATATTTTGGCTGCTTCCCACGCCTCAGGATTGATCGGAACGGATCCGTCCTGGCTGTCTGCGATATTGCCATCTGCGTCCATCATCAGCACATCGTTCTCGCCGCACTCGTCGTCCGAGCACATCGAGGGTTCGTTGAACACGACCCACCACATGGTCACAGCGTGGCCCGGCGCCAACTCGTGTGTATCCACCGACAAGTAGACGCCGTTGTCCATCCGTGTAAGCGTGCCCTTGGCTCCATCCACAACGGACAAGTCTGAGAACCGATGTACGGTAGTTTCTTGGGTTTCTTGGCTCATGTCGCCAGCGAAAGCCGCTCCGAATGCCAGTGCAGCGATCGGAAGCAGCATTGATGTCGTCGTTGCCGATTTCATAATTGTGACCCCCACTTCATATCGGATTGCCAAAGCTGCCCGATCGGGCCCCAAGGGCGAAGTATATCACGCGCGCTCGATGCTCGGCCCAATCTCACGGACTTGTGAGAAAATAGCGAGTTCGGAGCAAGTCGTTCCGATAGTGACCATATGCGCACCTCTCGGATCGCATCCACCCGCGCCATGCCTCGCCCGACGAGCACCTCAACCTGCCGCAGCTTCGTAACGATCTCTTCCGGCTTGTGTCGCTTGTTGCCCATTACTGATCCTCCGTTTCCTAACCATAGCGGTGGACCAATTCAGATGGGGAGGCTCAATGCGGCAGACCGGGATCGACATGAACCTCAAGTACAAGGAAACCTCGACCGGCGGGCTCGCGGTCAACCTGCCGGAATGCTGAGGATCCGGCCCCGGCG
Source organism: Defluviimonas salinarum (assembly GCF_026013545.1). Taxonomy (GTDB): domain Bacteria; phylum Pseudomonadota; class Alphaproteobacteria; order Rhodobacterales; family Rhodobacteraceae; genus Albidovulum; species Albidovulum salinarum. Next base: position 3,485 of record NZ_JAPDOG010000026.1, read on the forward strand.
GCGCGCCGCCGGCCCGGTCAGGACAGGCAGTGGATCAGGTCGTCGACGAACTGCCGGGCGACCATGGGCAGGTCGGGCTGCATCCGGCAGGCGATGTAGAACTGCGAGCGCCAGCCGAGCCCGGGCAGGCTCAGCGCCCGCATCTCGCCGCGTTCCACCCATTTCCGGGCGAAGTGGACCGGCAGGAACCCGAGGAACGACCCGCTGCGGATGAGCACCACCTGCGCCTCCATATTGGAAACCATCGCGGTCGCGACGGGATCCGGCAGCGCGGCCAGTTCGCTCCTTTGCAGATAGGGCCGCAGGGTCATCGGATAGGCGGCGATCGCCGCAAGCGTTAGCTCGTCGGGATCGGCGGAGAAGAGCGGGTGCCCCCGGCCGCAGTAGAGGACATGTTCCTCGACATAGACCGGCGTGTAGCTGATGTTCGGCTGCCGGCTGGGAAAGGGGCCGATGGCGACATGGGTGTCGCCGGTCCGCAGGCCCTTGCCCAGAAGTTCGGGAGTGCCGACGTCGAGGCTCAGCCGGACCTGATGCTCGCGGGAAAAGAACCGGTGGATGGCCTCGTGGACCGGCAGGTCCGGATTGTCGGCCTCGCTGTCGACGATTCCGACCCTCAGATGGCCCGTCAGGATCTTCCGCAGCGCACCGAGATTGGCTTCGCAATCGTCCACCGAAACAAGCATGCGCTTTGCCTCGCGGTAGACCTCCTCGCCCTTCTCGGTCAGGGCGAAGCCGGCGCGTCCGCGCTGGCAGAGGCTGAACCCCAGAGCGGTTTCGAGATCACGCATATGGGTCGAGATCACCGTCTGCCCGGCGCCGATGATCTCCTGCGCCCCGCCGTATCCGCCGTGTTCCACGACGGCGCAGAACGTCCGCAGGTTCCGCAATGTGTAGTCGCTGACGCGCATCGGTTCCGCCTTCGATCCGCAAGTTACTTCAAAAAACATGAAGTGAACAACTCAAACTTATGATTTTTGGCGGCTTACCGAGCTGCAACAAGGGGGCGGGCGCCAATCGTCGAGGAGCGAATCCGGCGTCAAACGTGGAGGAACCCCTATGAAAACTGGAACTTTCAGAACGTCGGCGCTCGCCGGTGTCATCGGCATGATGCTGGCCGGCATCGCCGGGGCCGAGGAATGGAAATTCGCGATCGAAGAGATCCCCGGCTCGATCATGGACAGCTACGCGCAGGAATTCAAAAGCCGCGTCGAGTCCGCGACCGGCGGCGAGGTCACCGTGACGATCTACCCGCTCGGCGCGCTCGGCTCTCCGACGGAGGTGGCCGAACAGACCGCCGACGGCGTGGTCCAGCTCTCCAACCTTTCGATCGGCAATCTCGGCACGATCGTGCCGGAGAGCCAGATCTTTCTCGCCCCCTACATCCTGCCGAGCGACAGCGCGACGCTCAACGAGGTGCTGGCGACGAGCCCGACCATCCACGGCGAGCTGGCCGAGGATTTCGCGGCCAAGGGGCTGAGGCTCGGCGCGCTGTACAGCGAGGGGCCGCAGGTCTGGACGACCCGCAAGGAGATCCGTGCGCCCGACGATCTGTCGAACTTCAAGATGCGGGTGATGGTGTCGCCGCTCCTGCTGAAGGCGTACGAGGATCTCGGCGCCAGCCCGACGCCGGTGCCCTTCGGCGAGGTCTACGGCGCGCTGCAGCTCGGTCAGGTTGACGGCCAGGTCAATCCGGTCCCGACGATCGAGGAGATGAAGTTCTACGAGGTGACCGATTACCTGATCTGGGCCGGCGAGCAGGACCTGATCACGGCCGTGATGGCCAGCGACGACTGGTACCAGACGCTTCCGGCGGACCGTCAGGCGCTGATCGACCAGACCTTCGCCGAGTTGAACGACTTCATCCCGCCGGTTGTCGAGGCCTTCAACAAGGAGCGGCTGGACAGGATCAAGGCGGCAAAGCCGGGTATCCAGACGATCGAGCTCACCGAAGCGGAGCGCGCCGTGTTCCGCGAGCGGTCGCTAGCCACCCAGGCGGCCGTGGGCGAGATCGTGGGGGCGCGCGGCGCGGAACTCCTGACTGCGCTCCAGGCCGAAATCGGCGGGTGAAGATCCTCCCCCCGGCGGCGTCAGGCCGGCGGGGGGTGTTCCTGTCCGGGAGGAGGATGTCATGGAACAGCGAGTACACGAAAACCGCGGCGCGCTGGTGCGCCTCGACGACGCCGTCGCGTGGGCCGAGGCCGCGGTCGTCGGACTCTCGATGGTGGTGATGGCCGTCAACACGATCGCCAATGTGCTTGGGCGCTACGTCTTCGCCCACAGCATCTACTTTTCCGAGGAACTGAACGAGATCCTGATGGTCACGGTGACCTTCGTGGGTCTTGGATACGTGACCCGCAAGGGCCGCCATATCCGCATGTCCGCGGTCTATGACATGGTGCCCGCCGGCTTGCGCCGGTGGCTCATGGTCGTCATCGCGGTGTCGACCGCCGCCGCCATGTTCCTGCTGGCCTGGCACGCCTTCGAATACGTGCAGAAGGTCGCCGCGCGGGGCCGTCTGACGCCGTCCATGCAGATCCCGCTCTGGATCGGCTATGTCGGCGTCGTGGCCGGCTTTCTCCTGTCCGGGGTGCAGTTCGCCCTGGCGGCCTGGGCGAATGTCGCGAACCGGACCGCTGTGTGGATCGCGCTGCGCGAAACGGACGATTACGAGGACCCCGAGCTTGCCGAACTCCTCGCCCATCACGCCACCGACGGTTCCGCCGAGCCGAACGCAGGAGCCTGATCCATGACCCTCATGATGCTGACCGTCATGTGCCTGCTGCTGATCGCAGGCTACCCGATGATGATGCCGCTGCTCGGCGCCACCCTTCTCGCCTTCCTCGTCTATTTCCCCGATCTTTCCCTGCAGCAGGTCGTGCAGCAGATGATCGGCGGGGTGAAGCCTTCCGCGCTGGTCGCGGTGCCTATGTTTATCCTTGCGGCCGACATCATCACGCGCGGCCATTCCGCTGACCGGCTGGTCGATCTGGTGATGCGCTTCATGGGCCATGTCCGGGGCGGGCTGGCGATTTCCGTGACCTCCGCCTGCGCTCTGTTCGGCGCGGTCTGCGGCTCGACCCAGGCGACGGTCGTCGCCATCGGCGGGCCGATGCGGCCGCGCATGCTGCGCGCGGGCTACCGCGACGATTTCGCCATCGGGCTGATCGTGAACGCCGCCGACCTCGCCTATCTGATCCCTCCCTCGATCGGCATGATCGTTTATGGCGTTCTCTCGGGCACCTCGATCTCGGAACTCTTCATCGCCGGAATCGGGCCGGGCCTGGTGGTGGTGGCGCTGTTCTCGGCCTGGTGCTGGGTCGTGGCCTGGAAACAGGAGATCCCGGTCCTGCCGCGCGCCACCTGGGCGGAGCGCCTTGCCGCGGTGCGCGGCGCGGTCTGGCCGCTCGGCTTTCCGGTGCTCGTCGTCGGGGGCATCTATGGCGGCATCTTCAGCCCGACGGAGGCGGCGGCGGTCTGCGTTCTTTACGCGCTGGTCCTCGAACTCGTCTGCTTCCGGTCCATCGGCCTCAGGGATGTCTGGGACATCGCGCTCTCGACCGGCGTCATGACCTCGATCGTGTTCATCCTGATCGCGGCGGGTTCGGCGTTTTCCTGGATCATTTCCTACGCCCAGGTTCCGCAGGCCATCATCGCGGCCGTGGGACTGGACGGGGCCGGGCCGGTCAAGGTGCTGATTGCCGTGAACATCGCCTTCTTTCTCGGCTGCATGTTCGTCGACTCGATCGTCGTCATGCTGATCCTCGTGCCGCTCTTCGCCCCGCTCGTCGCGAGCGCCGGGCTGGATCCGGTGCTGATCGGGGTGATCATCACGATGCAGGTCGCCATCGGTGCCGCCACGCCGCCCTTCGGCTGCAACCTCTTCACCGCGGTCGCCGTGTTTCGCCGGCCGTTCCTCGAGGTGATCCGCGGCGTGCCGCCCTTCCTCCTGATCCTGCTCGCCGTGGCGGTTCTGGTCATGGTTTTCCCGCCGATCGCCCTCGGCCTGCGTGACCTCGCCTTCCGTTGACCCATTGACCCTTTTACAAGGAGTGACGACATGAACGACGCAAAGACCGAAACCCACGGCTACGCGACCGGCCGCCTGAACCTGCCCTTCGTCGGCATTTCCACCTTCGGCAAGCGGCCCTATGTCGAGGACTGGTCCAGGATCGACGCCGATGTCGCGGTCCTGGGCGCGCCCTTCGATTTCGGCACCCAGTTCCGGTCCGGCGCCCGCTTCGGACCGCGCGCGGTGCGCGAGGCCTCGACGCTGTTCAGCTTCGGCCATGCCGGCGCCTACGACCATGAGGACGACTGCACCTACCTGCCGGCCGCCGTGCGGATCGTGGACCTCGGCGACGCCGACATCGTGCATACCGACACCGTCAGGAGCCACGCCAACATCAAGGCCGGCGTGAACGCGATCCTGGACGCCGGGGCCTTCCCGGTCGTCATCGGGGGCGACCACTCGGTCAACATCCCCTGCATTGACGCCTTCGAGGGGCGCGGCGACATCCACATCCTGCAGATCGACGCCCATCTGGACTTCGTCGACGAGCGCCACGGCGTCCGCTATGGCCACGGCAATCCGATGCGCCGCGCCGCCGAGAAGCCCTATGTGACCGGGCTCACCCAGGTCGGCATCCGCAATGTCTCCTCCACCGCGAAGGAGGGGTACGAGGATGCCCGCCGGATGGGGTCGGATATTCTCTCGGTGCGGCAGATGCGGGCGCTGGGAGCCAAGGCGGTGATCGACCGCATCCCGGCCGGTGCCCGCGTCTATGTCACGCTCGACATCGACGGGTTCTGTCCCTCGATCGCGCCGGGCACGGGCACGCCCAGCCACGGCGGCTTCCTCTACTACGAGGTGCTGGAGATGCTGCAGGCGCTCGCCCGGCGCAACGAGGTCGTCGGCATCGATCTGGTCGAGGTCGCGCCGGACTACGATCCGACCGGCGGCACCTCGATTCTCGCGGCGCAGATCCTGCTGAATTTCCTGGGCTTCGTGTTCGAGGCGCGCGGGCGCAAGCCGGCCGCCTGACCTGCCGCGCCGTCGGCCCGTCGAAGCTACGGCAGCCGGATCGGGCATTCGCGCCGCGACCGCGTTGCAACCCTCGATGCAAGCGGTGGTGACGAACCCTTGCGGCGCAGGTCCAGCCGTCAGCGGCGGACGCGCCGGTATTGAGCGGAGCCGTATCGCCTAACGCACTTGCCCCGGACGGATCTCCTCCTCGTCCGGGGCTTTCCCTTGCGCGGTGACGCCTCGTGATGCGGGCAAGGGCATGTTGCTGCGCAGCCCGGCGGCCGTGGCGCCAACTCGGTAAAATCTTGAGAAAATTCCGAAACTGGGGCACAATTTACGCACGCATCTGAGGTGGCTAGTCACATTGTTTCCGGCCATCGCGCGCCGCTTCGCAGGTCACTTCAGAAGGATCGGCATCGATGGAGCAGGGGTTTTTTCTCGTCTTCGCTGCCGCGGCCGTGATCACGGCCCTGATCATGGTGTTGACGCATAATCCCGTGCATAGCGCGCTGGCGCTGATGGCGTGTTTCCTGCAGATCTCGGCGATCTTCGTGCTGCTCGCGGCGCCGCTTCTCGCGGTGATCCAGATCTTCGTCTATGTCGGCGCGATCATGGTCCTCTTCGTCTTCGTGATCATGATGATCGACGTGCGCGAGGCGGTGCTGCAGCGCTTCGTTCCGGGCGGCAGCCTGCCGGCGCTGGTGCTGCTCGTCCTCCTCGGCGTCGAGATGCTGGCGCTGGTGATCATGTCGGACCGGTTCTCGGTCGCGGCGCCCGCGACCTCCCGCACCGCGGGCAATATCCGGGAGCTCGGCACGACGCTCTTTGCCGACTATCTGCTGCCGTTCGAGGTGGCCTCGGTGATCCTTCTCGTGGCGCTCGTCGGCGCCATCGTGCTGGCGCGGAAGGAGGCGGACTGATGGTGCCGCTTTCCTGGTATGTCGTCCTTGGCGTCTTGCTCTTCGTGATCGGGGCGGCGGGGGTGCTGCTGAGGCGCAACATCCTTGTCGTGCTGATGTCGCTCGAGCTGCTGCTCAACTCGGTCAACATCAACTTCATTGCCTTCGGGGCGTTCCACGACGATTTCCGCGGCCGGATCTTCGCGATCTTCGTCATCGCGATCACCGCGGCGGAGGTCGCCATCGCCCTCGGCATCCTGGTCGCTCTTGTGAGGAACAAGGCCACCCTCAAGGTCGACGAGGTCACCATGTTGAAAGGATAGCGGTTTGGACCCGGTTGTCTCGATCCGGCCGCTTCTGGCCATCGCGGTCGCCCTCTTGGCGGCGGTGCTGGTGCTTCTCCTGAATGACCGCGAAAGATTGCGCGACCTGGTCTCGCCCGTCGCGGCGGTCGTGATGTTCGCGATCGTCGTCTCGATGGCGCCGGTCGTCCTGGCGGGCGGCGTGGTGGAACTGCGGTTGTTCGAGATCCTGCCCGGCATCGACTTCGCCTTCCGGGTCGATCCGCTCGGCATGGTCTTCGCGACCGTCGCGTCGCTTCTGTGGATCCTCGCGGCGATCTATTCAATCGGCTACATGCGGAGTCTGAACGAACACGCCCAGACCCGCTTCTTCGCCTGTTTCGCCACAAGCCTCGCGGCCGCCGCGGGCGGCGCCTTCGCCGCCAATCTCTTCACGCTGGTGATCTTCTACGAGATCCTGAGCCTCGTCACCTACCCGCTCGTCTATCACCACGAGGACGAGGAGGCCTGGGCCGGCAGCCGCAAGTATCTCGTCTACCTCATGGGCGCGTCGAAGAGTTTCCTTCTGGCGGCGCTGGCGCTGACGTATCACCTCGCGGGGTCGCTCGATTTCGTGCCGGGCGGGCTTCTGGCGGAGAGCGCCGCGGCGCCGGCGCTGCTGACGGTGGTCTATTTCTGCTACCTCTTCGGCTTCGCCAAGGCCGCGGTGATGCCGATCCATGCCTGGCTGCCCGCCGCGATGGTCGCCCCGACGCCGGTGAGCGCGCTGCTCCATGCGGTGGCCGTCGTCAAGATGGGCGTCTTCTGCGTCCTGCGCGTCGTCTTCCACGTCTTCGGCGCGGGGCTGATGGAGGGACTCGGGCTTGGCCTCGCGACGGCCTATCTCGTCTCGTTTACGATCCTGATGGCCTCGGTCTATGCGCTGACGCGGGACGATCTTAAGGCGCGGCTTGCCTATTCGACGGTGAGCCAGCTGTCCTACATCGTGCTCGGCGCGGTGCTGCTGTCGCCGGTGGCGATGGTGGGCGGCATCCTCCATATCGCGGCGCACGCATTCTCGAAGATCACGCTCTTCTTCTGCGCGGGCTCGATCCTCTGCGCCTCCGGCAAGCGGAAGATCAGCGAGATGGGCGGGATCGGGCGCAAACTGCCCTGGACGATGGGGGCGTTCTTCGTCGCCTCGCTCTCCATGATCGGTGTGCCGCCAAGTGCCGGGTTCGTCAGCAAATGGTATCTGGCGCTCGGGTCGATGGAGGCCGGCGAGGTCACCTTCCTGATCGTGCTGCTCCTCAGTTCGGTGCTGAACGCCGCCTATTTCCTGCCCGTGAGCTACGTGGCCTTCTTCGGGGCCGAGCCGCAGGACAGCCCGGCCCCGGTCCGCGAGGTTCCGATGGTTGCGGTGCCCTTGGTGGCGACCGCCGTCCTGTCGGTGCTGATGGGCATTCTGCCGGGCTATTTCCTGGCGCTCGCGGAAGGGGTCGTCCGATGATCAGGCGCATTGTCGATTTCTTCGGAGACGCGAAACACGCCCGCAGCCGGCGGCGGCTCTTCTATGCCACGCTGGGTGCGATCGTCATCGCCGATTTCCTCGTCTATCGCGGCCATGCCGACTACATCTGGGAACGCATGCCGGGCTGGCCCGCGGCCTACGGGTTCGGCTCCTGCGTGCTTCTGATCTTCGTCTCCAAGTTCCTCGGCCACCGGGGCGGGCTGATGCGGCGCGAGGATTACTATGACTGATTTCGTGCATCCCTCGCTGCTGTTCCTCCTCGGTGCCCTGCCGGTCCCGTTCCTGAAGGGCACGCTCCGCAAGGCTTGGCTCGTGCTGATTCCTGTGCTGGCGATCCTCGCGGTCCAGACGATAGAGCCAGGCAGCTACGGCGCCGCGCGCTTCGTCCGGCAGGAGATCCTGGTGGCGAAAGCCGACCGGCTCAGCATCCTCTTCGCCACGGTCTTCACGATCATGGCGCTGATCGGCACCATCTATGCCCTGCATCTGGAGCGCCCCGGCCAGCATGTCGCGGCCTTCGCCTATGTCGGCAGCGCGCTCGGCGTGGTCTTTGCCGGGGATTACCTGACGCTGTTCCTGTTCTGGGAGGGGATGGCCTTCGCCTCCGCCTATCTGATCTTCGCTCAGGGCGGCGACAAGGCGATCGGCGCGGGGTTCCGCTACCTGATGGTGCATGTCACCGGCGGGGTGGCGCTTCTCGGCGGGGTCATCCTCTACGGGCTCGCCAGGGGATCGGTGCTGTTCGGCCCGATCGGCGAGGATATGGGCGTGGCCGGGTACCTGATCCTCGCGGGCTTTATCCTCAACGCCGCCGTGCCGCCCCTGAACGCATGGCTGACCGACGCCTATCCCGAGGCCACCGTCACCGGCGCGGTGTTCATGAGCGCCTTCACCACCAAGACCGCGGTCTACGTGCTCGCCCGCGCCTTTCCGGGGACGGAACTGCTGGTCTGGCTCGGAACGGCGATGGCGCTCTACGGCGTCGTCTACGCGGTGCTGGAAAACGACTGCCGCCGGCTTCTCGCCTATCACATCGTGAGCCAGGTAGGCTACATGGTGGCCGGCATCGGCATCGGCACCGAGATGGCGCTGAACGGCGCCACGAGCCACGCCTTCGCCCATATCCTCTACAAGGCGCTTCTCTTCATGGGCGCCGGCGCGGTGATCCATGTCACCGGGCGGCGCAAGCTGACCGAGCTTGGCGGGCTCTACCGGACCATGCCGCTGACGGTGGCGCTCTACATGATCGGCGCCTTCGCGATCTCGGCCTTCCCGTTCTTCTCGGGCTTCGTCACGAAGTCGATGGTCGTGGCGGCGGCCGGCGAGGATCATCGGGCCTGGGTGATGCTGGCCCTGACGATGGCCTCGTCGGGCACGTTCCTCCATACCGGGCTGAAGCTGCCCTATTACATGTTCTTCGGGAAGGATCAGGGGCTGCGACCGCCGGAGCCGCCGAAGAACATGCTGCTCGCGATGTCGATCGCGGCGGTCCTCTGCGTGGCGATCGGCGTCTATCCCGACCCGCTCTATGCGCTCCTGCCCCATGCGGTCGATTTCGTCCCCTATACCGGCGCCCATGTCACCGAGAGCCTCGGCATCCTGATGTTCACGGCGCTTGGCTTCGTCCTCTTCCTCCGCGCGCTCGATCCCGAGGATACGATCAGCCTCGACACCGACTGGGTCTACCGTCGGGCCGCGCGCGGCTTCATGTGGCTCGCCGAACGCCCGCTCGCGCGCTACGAGGCCGCCGTGAGCGACGTGACCGAGACCACGGCGCTGCCCGCCTTGCACAAGACGGCGCAGGCCGGGCTGAGGGCCGATCTCGGCGGCATCGACGCCATCGTCAACGGTGTCGCCCGGACGATCCTGCGCGGCGGCGCACGGCTGAGACGGGTTCAGAGCGGGCTCGTGACGCACTATGCGCTGGCGATGGTGGCGGGCGTGATCGCCGCGATCGCGGTCTTCGCCGTGGTCTGGCGGTAGGGGGGGCGATGGCGGTTCCCTGGCTCAGCCTCATCGTCTTCCTGCCCGCCGCCGGGGCGGCCCTCCTGATGGTCCTGCGCGACGACGCAGCGGTGCGGTGGGTGGCGCTTTCCGTAACGCTCGCCGATCTCGCGCTCTGCCTCGGCTTGCTCGCAGGTTTCGACGGATCGACCCATGCGATGCAGTTCACCGAGACCCGCGACTGGGTGCCGGCGCTCGGCATCCGCTATGCGCTCGGCGTGGACGGGATCAGCGCGCTCTTCGTCTTCCTCACGGCCCTTCTCGGCGTCGTCTCGGTGCTCGCCTCCTGGGCCGCGATCGCGACCAGGGTGAAGGAGTTCATGGTCAGCCTCCTTGTCATGCAGACGCTGATGCTCGGCGTCTTCGCGGCGCTCGACCTCTTCCTGTTCTACGTCTTCTGGGAGGCGATGTTGATCCCGATGTACGTCATCATCGGGGTCTGGGGCGGGGAGGGCCGCGTCTATGCCGCCGTCAAGTTCTTCCTCTACACGCTTGCGGGCAGCCTTCTCTTCCTCGTCGGCGTCATCGTGCTCTACTTCCAGGGCGGCAGGACCTTCGACATCCTCGCGCTGATGGACGGGGATTATCCGTTCGCCGTCCAGGCCTGGCTGTTCTTCGCCTTCCTCGTCGCCTTCGCGGTCAAGGTGCCGATGGTGCCGGTCCATACCTGGCTGCCCGACGCCCATGTCGAGGCGCCGACCGCGGGCAGCATCATCCTCGCGGGCGTGCTGCTGAAGATGGGCGCCTACGGCTTTTTGCGCTTCTCGCTGCCGATGCTGCCCGATGCCTCGGTCCATTTCGCGCCGCTGATGCTGGCCTTGTCGGCCCTCGCGATCGTCTATGGCGGGTTGCTGGCGCTGGCGCAGGACGATCTGAAGAAGCTCGTCGCCTATTCCTCGATCAGCCATATGGGCTTCGTCACGCTCGGGATCTTCGCGCTGAACATACGCGGGCTTCAGGGCGGCATCCTGCAGATGTTCAACCACGGCGTCACGACCGGGGCGCTCTTTCTCTTCGTCGGCCTCATCTACGAACGCACCCACAGCCGTTCGATCGCCGATTATGGCGGGCTGATGAAGGTGGCGCCGGTCTATACCGTGTTCCTCGCGCTCTTCACGCTCGCCTCGATGGCGCTGCCCGGGACCAATGCCTTCGTGGGCGAGTTGCTGGTCCTGTCGGGCGGCTTCGCGGTGAGCCTCGCCGCCGGTGCGGCGGCGGTGCTCGGGGCGCTTCTGAGTGCCGCCTATCTTCTCAGCATGTACCGCCGGGTGGCGCTCGGCCCGGCGCGGGTCGCGGAGCGTCATGAGGTCTGGGACCTGAACGCCCGCGAGCTTGCGGCGGCGCTGCCGCTTGCCGTCTTCGTGCTCTGGGTCGGGCTCTACCCGAAGCCCTTCCTCGGCATCATCGACGCCTCGGTGAGCCATCTCCTGGCCCAGGTCCACGGGCAGGAGGGCGGGCCATGAACGAGGCGCAGCTTCTCCAGTCGATCCTTGCGAGCCTGCCGGAGATCTGGGTGGTCACCGCCGCCTGCATCCTCCTGATCGGCGGGCTTTTCGTGCCGAAGGGCAGGGGCGATGTGCTCGTGCTGGCCTCGGTCGCGGTCGTGCTGATCGCCGCTGCGATGACGCTGATGCTCGCCGGAGAGGTGCGGCCCGCCTATTCGGGCATGTTTCTGGCCGACCGCTTCGCGGTCTTCATCAAGGTCGTCTGCTACCTCGGCACCGCGCTCACGATCCTGATGTCGCGCCGCTACGCCGAGATCGAGGGGATCGAGCGCTGCGAATACTACGTGCTTCTGCTCTTCGCGCTCACCGGCATGATGATCATGGCCTCGGCGACGGATCTTCTGATGGTCTATGTCGGGCTGGAGCTGATGTCGCTCTGCACCTATGTGCTCACGGGGTTCATGCGGACCGAGCGGCGATCGAACGAGGCGGCGCTGAAATACGTGATCCTCGGCGCGGTGGCGACCGGGGTGTTCCTTTACGGGGTCTCGCTCGTCTACGGGCTGACCGGCACGACGCAGCTTGACGCCTTCGCCGCTTCGGCGGGCGAGGGCGGGGCTGATACGGGCCTCGCGCTCGCGGTGATCTTTATCGTCGCGGGGCTCGTCTTCAAGATCGGCGCGGTGCCGTTCCACATGTGGGTGCCCGACGTCTATGAGGGCGCGCCGACGACGATAACCGCCTTCATGTCCGTGGGCCCCAAGGCGGCGGGCTTCGCGGTCGTGCTCCGGGTCTTCCTCAACCCGCTGGTCGCCGCGTCCGACGTCTGGATCATCGTCGCGGTGCTTGCCGTCGCGACCATGGCGCTTGGCAGCTTCGTGGCGCTGGTGCAGGACAACATCAAGCGTCTTCTGGCCTATTCGAGCATCGCCCATGCCGGTTTCGCGCTCTTCGGCGTGGTGGCGGGTGGCGCGGACGGCATCGCGAGCGTGATGCTTTACCTCCTGATCTACGCCTTCATGAACCTCGGCATCTTCGGCGCCGTCGTCATGATGCGAAACGGTGCGAGGTCCGGCGAGGCGATCGAGGATTATGCGGGCCTCGCGCGGTCGCACCGGGTGCTGGCGCTTCTCTTGCTCCTCTACCTCTTCTCGCTGGCCGGCATTCCGCCCACGGCGGGCTTCTTCGCCAAGTTCTACGTGCTGGTGGCGCTCGTCGATCAGGGCTTCGTCATCCTCGCGGTGATCGCGGTGCTCCTGAGCGCGGTCGCGGCCTATTTCTACATCCGCATCGTCATGGTGATCTACATGCGCGAGCCGTCCGGCGCGTTCGACCCGGCGCTGACGCCGGGGCTGCGGGTCGTGCTTGCCGTCACCGCTCTCGGCACGCTCGGCATCGGCCTGTTTCCGGCATGGTTTCTTGGACTTGCTCAACAATCCGTGTTCGGCGGCTGAGGGATTGGATTTGCAAAAAACCGGCCGTCCGAATAGGCTGTAAGGGCAAGAAAGGAATGCCCAAGTCGCTTCCGGGGGTCCGCGACACCGGTCCCAGAGGGGGTCGTGTGCGGCCTGAGCAGAGCTCCCCGGCAGTCAAGCGGGGCGATGCGACATGACCGAAATGGAGTTCCTGCCGATCCTCTTCATGATCGCCGGAATCGTCCTCGTGGCGGTGGCGACGCTCTTTGTCTCGTCGCTCCTGCGCCCGTCGAACCCCTATCCGGCGAAGAACATGCCCTATGAATGCGGCATGGACCCGGCGGGCGAGGCCGCGGGCGGGCTCTTCCGGGTCCAGTTCTTCGTACTCGCGATCCTCTTCGTCGTCTTCGACGTCGAGGCGATGTTCCTGTTTCCCTGGGCCATGGTGCTGAAGGAGATCGGGATCGTCGGCTATATCGAGATGTTCGTCTTCATCCTCCTCCTGCTCGTGGGCTTCGCCTATGCCTGGCTGAAAGGGGCGCTCGAATGGGAACTGTGAACACGGCGATCCGCGACAGCGTGCTCTTCACCACCGCCGACAGCATCGTCAGCTGGGGCCGGCGCTCGGCGCTCTGGCCCGAGACCTTCGGCATCGCCTGCTGCGCGATCGAGATGATCTCGGCCGGTTGCGCGCGCTATGATCTCGACCGGTTCGGCGTCGTGTTCCGGCCCTCGCCGCGGCAGTCCGACGTGATGATCATCGCGGGCACCGTCACGCGCAAGTTCGCGCCGGTTGTGCGCCGGCTCTACGACCAGATGCCGGAGCCGCGCTGGGTGATCGCGATGGGCACCTGCGCGATCTCGGGCGGGGTCTACAACACCTATGCGGTGGTGCAGGGATCGGAGACCTTCGTGCCGGTCGACGTCCATGTGCCGGGCTGCCCGCCGCGGCCCGAGGCGCTGATGCACGGCTTCCTGCTGTTGCAGGAGAAGATCAAGCGGACCCGGGCGCTTGCGGGGACGCCCCTGGAGCGGATCGCGGGCCATGAGCGCGCGTAAGCCCCTCGACCCGGCCCCGATCCTTGCGCGGTTCGGGGAGAGGGTGGCGGATCTCGGCCTCACCCACGGGGTCCATGCCTTCGCGGCGCCGCCCGATCTCATCGTCGGGTTCTGCCGGTTCCTGAAGGACGATTCCACGCTCGGGTTCGACTTCCTCTCCGACATCTGCGGTGTCGATTACCACCCCGAGACGCCGCGGTTCGAGGCGGTCTACCACCTCTATTCGCTCGCGAACAAATGGCGCATCCGCATCAAGTGCCGGCTCGGCGATCCGCCGGAGGTCCCGTCGGTGGTCAGCGTCTGGCGCACCGCCAACTGGCATGAGCGCGAGGCCTGGGACATGTACGGCATCCGCTTCGCGGGGCATCCCGATCTGCGCCGGATCTACATGTGGGAGGGCTTCGAGGGCTTCCCGCAGCGCAAGGACTTCCCGCTGCGCGGCTACAAGGACGACCTCAATCCCTATGGCGCGGAGGGCAAGCCGCCGACCCGACCCGACCTCGCCACCCACGATCCACCGAAGGAGGACGAACCCACGCCGGGAGCCTGAGATGACCGAAGTCACCGAACTGACGCCGCCGGAAGGTGCCGCGCCCGACACGCGGGAGGTGCTCTTGAACCTCGGCCCGCAGCATCCGAGCACCCACGGCGTGCTGCGCCTCGTGCTCGAGCTCGACGGCGAATACGTCGCCCGCGTCGATCCGCATATCGGCTATCTCCACCGCGGCACCGAGAAGCTGAGCGAGAGCTTCACCTATACCCAGATCTTCCCGCTGACCGACCGGCTCGACTATCTCTGCCCGCCCTCGAACAACCTCGCCTTCGCCTTGGCGGTGGAGAAGCTTCTGGGCATCGAGGCGCCGATCCGCGCCCAGTATATCCGCGTGCTGATGGCGGAACTGGCACGGCTTTCGGGGCATCTCCTGATCACCGGGGCGCTGCCGATGGACCTTGGCGCGATGACCGCGCTGCTTTACGCGATGCGCGAGCGCGAGATGATCATGGATCTTCTGGAGATGATCACCGGGGCGCGGATGCACACTTCCTATTGCCGCGTCGGCGGCGTGCGCGAGGATCTTCCGGCCGAGTTCTTCCCGAAGATCCGCGAGTTCTGCGAGATCTTTCCCAACCGGATCCGCGATTACGAGCGGCTGGTCGAGGACAACCGCGTGTTCCTGAAGCGCACCCAGGGCGTCGGCGTGATCGCGCCGGAGGATGCGATCGACCTTGGCCTCAGCGGCCCGAACCTGCGCGCCTCGGGCGTCGACTGGGACATCCGCCGCGACGAGCCCTACGAGATCTACGACCGGCTCGACTTCAACGTCATCACCCGCGACGCGGGCGACTGCTACGCCCGCTGGCAGTGCCGGGTCGACGAGATGCGCGAAAGCGTCCGCCTCATCGAGCAATGTCTCGCGCAGATGCCCGACGGCCCGTTCCAGATCGACATGCCGACCATCGCCTTTCCGGTCGACAAGACCAAGGTACACTGCTCGATGGAGGCGCTGATCCAGCATTTCGACCTCTCGGCCTACGGCTTCAAGGTGCCCGCGGGCGAAGTCTATTCGGCGATCGAGGCGCCGAAGGGCGAGCTTGGCTTCTACATCATCAGCGACGGGTCGGAAAAACCGTTCCGGATGAAGGTCCGGGCGCCGTCCTTCGTCAATCTCCAGGGGCTCTTCGGGACGAGGAACGCCAACTATCTGGCCGACATGATAGCGGTTCTCGGCAGCCTCGACCCGGTGATGGCCGAGGTGGACAAGTGAGCCCCCCCTCCGACATGCGCGCCGAGATCGAGGCGGCCGCCGCGCGCTATCCCGACCGGCGCTCTGCGATCATGCCGGCGCTGCTGATCGCGCAGCGCCTCCATGGCCACCTGCCGGGCCAAGTGCTGGAGGAGGTCGCCGACATCCTCGGGGTGGAGCGGATCTGGGTCTACGAGCTCGCGACGTTCTACACGCTCTTTCACACCGAGCCGGTGGGCCGGTACCACCTGCAGCTGTGCGACAACGTCTCCTGCATGCTCTGCGGATCGGAGGCGCTACTTGCCCACATCGAGACGGTGCTCGGGATCGGGAAGGGGGAGACGACGGCAGACGGGCTCTTCACGCTCTCCACCGTCGAATGTCTTGGCGCCTGCGAGATGGCGCCGGTGATGCAGGTCGGCGACGACTATCACGGCGCGCTCGACATCGCGCGGCTCGACGCGCTTCTGACGCGGCTTCGGGCGGAGGCGGGCGCGGCCGCCGGAGCGACCGAGATGGCGGGGGAGTAGCGATGTTCGAGCCGGTCCTCCTGAAGAACCTCGACAGGCCCGACGCGCATCGGCTTGCCGCCTACGAGGCGACGGGCGGCTACCGGGGGCTCGCCAGGGCGCTGAAGGAGCATACGCCCGACGAGGTGATCGGTATCGTCAAGGCCGCGAACCTGCGCGGGCGGGGCGGGGCGGGTTTCCCGACCGGCATGAAATGGGGCTTCGTGCCGAAGGCGCCCGGAAGGCCCAAATACCTCTGCTGCAATGCCGACGAGGGCGAGCCCGGCACCTTCAAGGACCGGATCATCATGGAGCGCGACCCGCACCAGCTGATCGAGGGTATGGCGATCTCAGCCTATGCGATCGGCGCCGCGACGGCCTATGTCTATATCCGCGGCGAATATGTGAAGGCGATCCGGACGCTCGGCGCCGCGATCGGCGAGGCGCGCGACAAGGGCTATCTCGGCCAGAACATCCTCGGTTCCGGCTTCGATTTCGAAATGCATATCCACGAGGGCGCCGGGGCCTATATCTGCGGCGAGGAAACCGCGATGCTCGACTCGCTCGAAGGCAAGCGGGCGCAGCCGCGGCTGAAGCCGCCCTTCCCGGCGGTCGAGGGGCTCTATGCGAGCCCCACCGTCGTCAACAATGTCGAGACGCTGGCCTGCGTGCCGCATATCCTGACCCGCGGCGACGACTGGTTTCGCGACATCGGCCCCGAGAAGAGCCCCGGCCCGAAGCTCTACTGCCTCAGCGGACAGGTGCGGAAACCGGGACTTTACGAACTGCCGATGGGCATTTCGCTTGGCGAGCTGGTCGAGGAACATGCCGGCGGGCCGCTTTCGGGGCGCCGGATCAAGGCGGTGATCCCCGGCGGGGTCTCGGCGCCGGTGATCCCGGCCGAGGGGCTCGGCGTGGCGATGGATTTCGACTCCCTCGCCGCAGCCGGTTCGATGCTTGGCTCGGCGGGGGTGATCGTGATCGACGACTCGACCTGCATGGTCAAGGTCGCGACCCGGATCATCGAGTTCTTCCACCACGAGTCCTGCGGCAAATGCACGCCCTGCCGCGAGGGGTTGAACTGGGTCGTGAAGGTCTTGCGCCGGATCGAGGCGGGCAGGGGGGCGCCGGACGATCTGGATCAGCTTCGGGACCTCTGCAAGGGCATCTTCGGCAACACCTTCTGCGCCCTCGGCGACGGCGCGGCGATGGGTCTTCGGGCGGCGCTCGAGCACTACGGCGACGAGTTCGCCGCGCATATCGACCGGCAGAAATGCCCGTTCCACTGAGCGAGGAGTGCGAGACGGCGATGCCAGACGTCACGATCAACGGCCAGAAGCTTCAAGTGGAGCCCGGCACCACGATCCTTCAGGCGGCCGAGAGCCTTGGGCTCGCGATCCCGACCTTCTGCTACATCAAGCGGCTGCCGCCGCTCGCCTCCTGCCGGATGTGTCTCGTGGAGATCGAGGGGCAGAGGCGGCTGCAGCCGGCCTGCGCGACGGCGGTGGCCGACGGCATGGTGGTCAGGACCGAGTCCGAGCTGATCGCGGAAACGCGGTCGTCGATGCTCGACATGCTCTTGGCCAATCACCCCCTCGACTGTCCGATCTGCGACAAGGGCGGCGAATGCGAGCTGCAGGACATGGTGATGGCATACGGCCCGCGCGAAAGCCGGTTCCGCGACGCCAAGCGGGTGTTCCATTCGAAGGACATCCGGCTCAGCCCGGTCATCATCATGAACGTCAACCGCTGCGTCCAGTGCCAGCGCTGCGTGCGGGTCTGCGAGGATGTCGTCGGCGCGGTGGCGCTCGGCACCGTCGATAAGGGCATGGACACCGCCGTGACCGGCTTCGAGGGCAGCCTCGCGAGCTGCGACCAGTGCGGCAACTGCGTCGAGGTCTGCCCGGTCGGCGCGCTGATGAGCTTTCCCTACCGCTACAAGTCGCGGCCCTGGGATCTGGTGGAGACCGACACCGTCTGCCCGCATTGCGGCACCGGGTGCCAGCTGACGGTCGGCACCCGCAAGGGCGAATTCAAGCGCATCCGCTCGAAATGGGACGCGGGGCTGAACGGCGAGCTTCTCTGCGCGCGCGGGCGGTTCGGGCTCGATTTCGTCGAGGCGAAGGACCGTGTGAAGCGGCCGATGATCCGCCGCGACGGGGAACTGGCCCCGGTATCCTGGGACGAGGCCGGCGCGCATCTGCGCCGCTGCCTCGATGCGGTCCGGGGCAAGCCGTCGGGCGGCGTGGCCTCGCCGCGGCTGCCGAACGAAGTGCTTTACCAGTTCCAGAAACTGATGCGCACGGCGTTTCGCACCAACAGCATGGACTGCTCCTCGCGCTGGTCCACGCCGGTCGACGCGCTGCGGCCGCTGCTCGGGGAGTTCCTGACCCGCGCGCCGCTCGACGACCTCACGCGCAGCGACCGCGTGCTCGTCGTGGGCGGCAACGTGACCGAGGAAAATCCGGTCACCGACTATCTGCTGCGGGACGCCGTGCGGCAGGGGAGG
The DNA here is from genome assembly GCF_026013545.1 of Defluviimonas salinarum. Taxonomy (GTDB): domain Bacteria; phylum Pseudomonadota; class Alphaproteobacteria; order Rhodobacterales; family Rhodobacteraceae; genus Albidovulum; species Albidovulum salinarum. The sequence continues at coordinate 21,908 of NZ_JAPDOG010000026.1, forward strand.
ACAGGGCTTCTCATGCTCTCGGCCCGGCCGTCACGCCTGGAGGCCGATGCGCGGGCGGTGCTTCGCGTCGAGCCGGGCGGCGAGGCATCCGGCCTTGCGGCGGTCGCGGCGGCGCTGGTCGCGGAGGCCGCCGCCGGCGATGCGGGACGGCTCGCGGCCGAGCTTGCCGCCGCGGCCCGCGTGAGCGTGCTGGTCAGCGCCGACGTGCTGCGGCCGCCGACGGCGGAGACGACGCTCCGGCATCTGGGCCATCTGCTCCGGCGCCTCGCCGCGCTGGACAAGGGCCCGGCCTTCCAGTTTCTCTTCGACCGGGCCAACCAGCTTGGTGCCTGGGATCTCGGGGTCCTGCCCGACGTGTTGCCCGGGCTGGGGGCGGTCAGGGATGACGCGGTGCGGAACCGCTTCGCCGAGGCCTGGCATGCGCCGATCCCGGCCGAGTCGGGCCACGGGCTCGACGGCATGCTCGATCTGTGCGCCGGGGGTCGCATGGGCGCGTTCTACGTCGTCCAGAGCGACATCCTCGCCGCTTATCCCGACCGCGATCTCGCGGCGCGGGCGCTCGGGTCGGCGGAGCTGCTGATCGTGCAGGACACCTTCCTTTCCGAGACCGCGGCGCTGGCCGAGATCGTTCTGCCGGCCGCCGGTTACGGCGAGGAGGCGGGCACGTTCACCAATGGCGAGGGCCGCGCTCAGGCGCTCGGCAAGTTCCGCGAGCCGGCTTTCGAGGCGCGGGACAATCTGGCGATCTTCGACTTCGTTGCGGCGCAAGGCGACCATCCGTGGCGGCCGCAACGCACCGACGAAGTCCGCGACGAGATCGCCCGGATGGTGATGGCCTACGATGGGCTGGCGGGAAAGCCGCCGGCAGCGGACGGCGCGTTCACAAGCTCGGACCCGGTGCCGGAAGGGGCGGCGGAACTTCCGGCCCTCCCGCCCGCCGAACTACCGCGCGGCGGGCTCCTGCTGGTGACCGGCAACGGCCTCTTCCACAACGGATACCTGTCCGAACGGTCCTCGATCCTGAACACGATCGCGCCGGACCCCTATGTCGAACTGAGCGCGGCGGACGCGGAGCGGCTGGGATTCGCGGAGGGCGACCGCCTGCTGGTGCGATCCGCCGCCGGCGAAGTCGCGGTCGCACTGAAGATCAACCGGCGGTTCCCGGACGGTCTCGTCTTCATCCCGGAGAATTATCGCGACCTGCGGCTCAACAGCCTCCTGCGGCGCGGCGAGTATCCCTGCCCGGTCGAGGTGATCCGGGCGCCGGTGCGAAGCCCGGTGGCGCCATCGGTCTGAGCTGACGGGGAGCCCGTGACCCGCCCTCAGTGATAGCCCTTCCCGGCGACATACTCCTCCAGCTCCTGTTCGGTGCGCAGAGCCTCGTCGAGCCGGTGCTTGACGACGTCGCCGATGCTCACGATCCCGACCAGCTTTCCGTCGTCCAGGACGATGACGTGCCGCGTGCGCTGCCTGGTCATGATCGCCATTGCCAGAGGCAGGAGGTCGCTGGCCGAACAGGTCGGGACGTCGCGCTTCATGATCTCGCCGGCCCGCGCCTGCGCCGCGTCGGCGCCGCGCTCGGCCATGGCGTTGCAGCAATCGCGCTCCGACAGGGTGCCCTGGTACTCGCCGGGCGTGTTCCCCACGAGGACGAAGCCGATGTTGCGCTTCGCAAACAGGCGCAGGACGTCAACCAAGGTCCGGTCGGGGGTGACCGAGAAGATTTCGGGTGATTTCTCCTTGAGGATATCGCCGACACGCATCTGGACCTCCCTTCTCCACGCTCCGGTCCCCGGACCGGCCCGGTCAGCTTCGCCGGATGTTGCGCCACCAGTCGTAGCCGGCCGGTTCGTCGGTTTCGACGCGGACGGCGTCCCTGGTGTCGAGCCGTGCGCCGACGACGCCGCCGCCGGTTTCCGCCTTGCCCGGCTTTCGCATGAGCTCGTCGCGCCCGATCACCAGATCGCGCGACGCGTAGCTCGAGAACTCATACTGCTGCCCGAGCGCGATCGCATCGGCCGGGCAGGCATCCTCGCAAAGTCCGCAGAACAGGCAGCGGGCGGTGTCGATCTCGAACACCTTGGGATGGCGCGCGCCGGTCGCGTCCTCGTAGGGGACCACCTCGATGCAGTCACAGGGGCAGATCTTGGCGCAGAGCTCGCAGGCCACGCATTTGATCTCGCCCTTCTCGTCGCGCGTCAGGAAGTGATGGCCGCGATAGCGCGAATAGGGCAGCCATTTCTCCTTGTCCGGATACTGCATCGTCACCGGGCGCGAGAACATGTAGCCGAAGGTCAGCGACAGAGCCGTCCCGAAATCGGCGAAGAACGCCCAGCCGATCCAATTTCCAGACTTTTCAAGCGCGCGTGCCATAGAGCCCCCGCACGGGGTGGTTGCGTCCCTCACACGAATAGAATGCCGGTAATTATTATGTTCGCGAGCGACAGCGGAAGCAAGACCTTCCACCCGATCGCCATCAGTTGGTCGTAGCGATAGCGCGGGAAGGTGAAGCGGAACCACATGAAAAGATAGATGAAGAACGCGACCTTCATGAAGAACCACAGCAGCGGCGGCAGCGGGATCAGCACGCCGTTCCAGCCGCCGAAGAACAGGATCACCGCGAGCACCGAAACCAGAACCATGATCACGTATTCGCTGACCATGAAGAAGATGAAGCGGATGCCGCTGTATTCGGTGTGGAACCCCGCCCCGAGATCGCCTTCGGCCTCGGCCAGATCGAAGGGGATGCGCTGCGCCTCCGCCAGCCCGGCCACGAAGAAGACGAAGAACCCGACCGGCTGGTAGACGATGTTCCACATATCGGCCTGCGCGCGCACGATGTCGACAAGGCTCATCGACTGCGCCAGCATCACGACGCCGATCACCGCAAAGCCCATCGGAATCTCGTAGCTGATCATCTGCGCGCAGGTCCTGAGGCTGCCGAGCAGCGCATACTTGCTGTTCGCCGCCCAGCCGCCGAAGACGACGCCGTAGACCTCGATCCCGATCACCGCGAGGATGAACAGAAGCGCCACGTTGAGATTGGCGACGTAAAGCGAGATCTCGGTGCCCATCACCGAGATGCTTTCGCCGAAGGGAACCGCCGCGAACACCACGAAGGGCGGCGCGAGTGCCAGGATCGGCGCCAGCTTGAAGAGGAACCGGTCGGCCTCGGCGGGGATGTGGTCTTCCTTGGTCAGGAGCTTGATGCCGTCGGCCAGGGGCTGAAGGAGCCCGTGCCAGCCGACGCGCATAGGACCCATCCGCTGCTGTATCCGCCCGGCGATCTTGCGTTCGAGCCAGGTGAGCGGCAGCGGCAGCAGCAGCAGCGCCGCGATCAGCAACGCGACCTTGAAGGCGATCAGGCCAAGGGCGAGGGCAAGCTCCATGCTTCGCTGCTTCCGTCCGAAGGGCCACCGCGCGACCGGTCTAAGGCGCCGGCCGCGGTCTCTGGTCCGCGCAGCGGAGACGGGTCTGTTACTGCCGCCGGCGCGAGGCGGCAACCGAACAGTCCGTCACGGGATCGGGAGGTTGCTTCCGATCGGGCGAACCGGCCCGTTCTCGCTGCGCATCCACTATCAGCTTGCACGTTTCGGGCCGCAACCGCAACCCGAACGGAAGCGCGGCGGCATCAACGCGATGTGTCGATGCCGGTGCTAGACGCCACCCGACGAAATGCGCATCCACCGAAACACGAACATCAGCACCAGGGTAGAGACGATCAGCCCGAGCAGGTCGCCGATGGCGTAAGTGGTGATCACCGCGGCGGCGTCGCCGGGCTGGATGCTGCCGGAAAAGACGACCGTCTGACCGATCGAATTGATGACCGAGGCAATGGCGCCCGCAAGCAGGAGCCATTGCCAGCGAACATGAAACGTCGGCCGCGCATAGAGGTCATGGCCGAGCCCTCGCATCAGTTCGAAAGCCAGAAGCGCCGAGGCGGCTCCGACGGCGATCGACGCGAGGATGACCGGGTCCGTGGCAAGGCTGACATCCGCTGGCGTGAACAGGAGTTCCGAGAGGAACGCGCCAAGGCAGAGCGGAAGGAGCGCGCCTCGCTTCAAAAGCCAGATTGCCAGTACCCGCACACCGTGAGGCAGGTAAACCAGGCTGGCAAATGCCGTGATGTCGGGGAAAAGACGCGCCTGCAGCGGGGTGATCAGTAGCGCGGTAAGCCCGTGCGCCAGGACGTAGGCCATGGTCACCCCGATGAAAGCATGACGGGTCGTCACGTTGCACTCGTTAACATTGCTGCGCGTGGCGTCATGGCAATCGTCGCGAAATCGTCGGGAACGGTACCGGTTTGCTAAGGACTTTGGCGGTCATGGTCGATCAGATCACCGCGTATGACGTAGGACTTCGCCTTGGACGCCGGGGCCCTCTCGAATAGGCCAAGGCCGAGCAGCGTGCGGACGGCGCGGTAGAACGTTGCCTGGGCGAGGGACCGCACGAGCCTGTGGCCGCGGATCTTCTCCGAACTGATGATATCTCCGGGCCGGTCACAAAGGCTGTGCGCGGCGAGCAGAATGTCCCGTTCGGCCCGGCTCAGGTCCGCGAGGCCGACGTCTTTCTCGAGCTGCCGCAACATCTCCCGGAGTTCGATTATCGATCGGAGCCTGTCCATGTCGGGAATGTATTTTCTCAAAGGTATTTCCGTCAACGCTCACGCAAGACGGCCCACGATTAAATTATCATTTTGATAACTTCTTGGCATCGAAACCACCCCGTGTTAGCGTCCCCAAGGCGTCGTTACGTGAGTGGTGGAGGCGCCTTGTATTTCAGTAGGCGTTCGCCTTGGTGACCTGTGTCGCCAAGGCGTTTTCTATGTATAAGTCCGGACTTGCGTGCCAGCACGATGCGCACCTCGCGCGGGCGATGGCGCGGGATGTTCAGGCGTCAGGGCCGGGGCGCGGCTGTGGAAGCGACCCGCCGATAGCCGCGCCGCGTCTTGACCCTCTCGATGCTCCGGGCGGCTGCCAGCGCGGCCTCCGCATCGCAAAACGTCTCGGTCCTCACCTGACCCCACGCGCCGATGCGTCCCCAGTTCTGGATGAGGGAGGTCTCGCCGAACAATGTGTATTGAAGCGCGAGCACGTAGAACCGCGCCATGTTCTGCGCCGGATCGCGGCGCTCCAGGCAGACCGGTTCGGGGACGGGTGCGAGCATGTCCCGATTATCCCATGGACCCCGCATGGACGCCAACGACATTGCTGAATCGACGGCACGGCGAGGATTCCATTCGGTGATGATCGTGCCGGACGCGGCTTGCCGGTGGAGCTCTGGTGCTCGGGCGGAATCCGGTCAGGTTTCGCGCGGTTCGCCCTTGGGCTCGGGCTGCTTGAGCGGCATGTCGTCGCGTGGCGAGACGGTCTGGCGTTCGATCATCCGATGCACGCGCACGGGACCGGCGCCCCTGTGCATCGCGAGCAATCTGTCGGTGACGCCGCCGTCGGCCTGGGTGCGCCGCTCGTGGTGGCGCACATACTCGACCCAGGTCGGCACGTGGTAGGTCTCCGTCCAGATGTCGGGGTTCTCGAGATCGCGCAGGAGCGCCCATTGCTGCGCTCCGTCGCGGATTCGGATGCGTCGGCGCTCGCTCATCAGTTCGAGAAAGGCGGTCACGTCCTCCTGCGCGATCTCGTAGTCGACGAGGATGTCTCCCGTCAGCACTCCTGGGACATCTGGGTTGATTTTGTGACGGAAGGTTTCAGGCTCATCGTAACCGCCAAGGAGTGGAGATGAGACAGAAACCCGGAACAGCGAAGCCGACGGCCGAAGCCCTTGTGAAGGACATCCGCCGGCGCACTCGGAAGCACCATTCGGCCGAGGAGAAGATCCGCATCGTCTTGGAAGGGTTGCGCGGCGCAGACATCGGCGACCTTGAGCTTCACAAGATCGCGGCCCCTGAGCTTGCTGTCGATCGCGGTGTTGAAGATCGCGAGGTCGCGGAATGTCTCCCGTCAGCACCCCTGGGACATCTGGGTTGATTTTGTGACGGAGGGTTTCAGGCTCATCGTAACCGCCAAGGAGTGGAGATGAGACAGAAACCCGGAACAGCGAAGCCGACGGCCGAAGCCCTTGTGAAGGACATCTGCCGGCGCACTCGGAAGCACCATTCGGCCGAGGAGAAGATCCGCATCGTCCTGGAAGGGCTGCGCGGCGACGACAGCATTGCCGAGCTCTGCCGGCGCGAGGGGATCGCGACGAGCCTCTATTACAGCTGGTCGAAGGAGTTCCTTGAGGCCGGCAAGAAGCGGCTTGCGGGCGACACGGCGCGCCTGGTGTGAGGAGGATCAGAAAACAGTCCAGTGGACTGTTTTCCCGACGATCGCAGCCCCGAGGTCAAGGAACTTCGGCAGGAGGCGGCGGCGCTGAAGGAGGCTGTGGCCGATCTCACCCTGGAGAACCGCCTGCTCAAAAAAAGCATGCTCGGGGATGGGGGAGACGAGGAATGAGATATCCCGCATCGGAGAAGCTCGAGATCATCCGGCTGGTGGAGGGTTCGCACCTGCCGGCGAAGCGGACCCTCGACATGGTCGGCGTGCCGCGCACGACGTTCTACCACTGGTATGACCGCTACCTGTCTCTCGGCAAGGCGGGGCTTGAGGACCGGCCTTCGCGCCCGGCCCGGGTCTGGAACCGGATCCCCGACAAGGTGCGCAAGCAGATCGTCGATCTTGCCCTCGAACAGCCCGAGTTGTCACCCCGGGAGCTCGCCGTCCGCTTCACCGACAGTCGGCGCTACTTCGTCTCGGAGGCCAGCGTCTACAGGGTTCTGAAGGCCCATGACCTGATCACCAGCCCGGCCTTCGTGGTCATCAAGGCAGCGGACGAGTTCCACGAGAAGACGACACGGCCGAACCAGCTCTGGCAGACTGACTTCACCTATCTGAAGGTCGTCGGCTGGGGCTGGTTCTACCTCTCGACGATCCTCGACGACTACAGCCGCTACGTCGTCGCCTGGCGGCTTTGCACCACGATGCGAGCCGCCGATGTGACCGCCACCTTGGAAGATGCTCTGGTCGCTTCGGGCTGCAATCACGCCACGGTCGCCCACCGGCCGCGTCTGCTCTCCGACAACGGCAGCAGTTACATCTCCGGCGATCTGGCCGACTGGCTCGAAGGTCAGGGCATGGACCATGTCCGCGGAGCCCCGAACCATCCCCAGACGCAGGGCAAGATCGAACGCTGGCACCAGACGCTGAAGAACCGCATCCTGCTCGAGAACTATTACCTGCCCGGGGCGCTCGAGGAGGCCGTGGCGGCCTTCATCGGCCACTACAACCACCACCGCTATCACGAGAGCCTGGGAAACCTCACACCCGCCGATGTCTATCTCAGCAGGGCGGAAACCATCCTCAAACGACGAAAGGAGATCAAGCAGAACACCATCCGCCAGCGCCGCTTGCTGCACAGCCAGACCGCAGCGTAAACTGAAACCCCAACGAGCTTGGCCCTCCGCTCCCGATCAGGCCCTCGTGTCCCAAATCATCTGACGACGGACACCTGCCCGAACCGTCAGTTCTCCTCGCCGATCGCGGCTATGACTCTGACAGAGTTCGCAAAACCATGGAGGCTCGCAACGTGGTGCCGGTCATCCCAATGCGCAAGACCCGCAAGCTGCGCGTGGCCGTCGACCGCACACTCTACCGGTTGCGCAACCTCGTCGAGCGCTGCTTCAACAAGCTCAAGAACGCCCGCCGTGTCGCCACCCGCTACGACAAGACTGCCGAAAGCTTACTGGGCTTCATCGACATAACCTCGATCCGCCTCTGGCTCCGCCAATTGTCAACATGACCTAGGGTCGTCTTGCCGGACCCTTGACCGAAAGGCTTTGTAAAGTGTGGGATTTCAGCATTCTGCTCTCGATCACGTTGCTGCTGCGCACGATCCCGTTCCTGTTCCTAAAAATCGGTGTCTGGATGATCTTCGCGGCCGTCCTCGTCGTCGCGATCTGGGCAGGTGTCTGGTCCATTTCCTATCTGGGCGACCTTCAGGTGCTGCCCAGAACCGTGCTCTGGCTCGTCCTCGGGGCGCTTCTCGGGCTGGTCGTCGCGATATGGCTCATCCGATGGGCACGGTCCTGGGCCCTTTATCTGGTCAAGGCGGCCCATATCGCGGTTCTGGTCGAGCTGGTTCAGGGCCGCCCCCTGCCCGCCGGGCGCAGCCAGATCGGCCAGCGGTTCAGGATCGATCAGATCCTTGGCGTCACCCTCTTCCGAATCCTCTTTATCCGCCACGGTCCGGGCGGCCCGATCGTCCTCCAGTAGCCGGCGCAGGGCGGCATCGACGCGGTCCAGCGCCTCGGCCTCGCGCATGAACCAGTCGGTCGACCAGATGCGCAGGATCTCCCATCCGAGGTTGCGCAGCACCGCCTCGCGGATCTGGTCGCGGTCACGCGCCGTGGCCGAACGGTGATAGGTCGCGCCATCGCATTCGACGCCCGCCAGATAGGCCCCGGCCTTGTCGGGATGAACGACACCGAGATCGATGCGGAAGCCCGAGACACCGATCTGGGTGCGCACCTCCCAGCCGCGGCCGCGCAGGGCACGGGCCACCGCGTCCTCGAAGGGGCTTTCGGCGGGGCCGAGAGAGCCCTCCTCCATTGCCGGCAGCGCAAGTGCGCCGCGCGCCGCATAATCGAGGAAGTTCTTCAGATGCGCGACACCGAGCCCCTTCGCGCGGGTCGTGTCGATGTCCTCGGCCCGGATCGAGGCGAAGACATGCAGCTCGGCCCGCGCGCGCGTCACCGCCACGTTGAGCCGCTTTTCCCCGCCATCGAGGTTGATCGCCCCAAAGGACATCGAAAGCTTGCCCGCCTTGTCCGGCCCGAAGGTGATCGAGAACAGCATGACATCGCGCTCGTCGCCCTGGATGTTCTCCAGGTTCTTTACGATCACGGGCTCCTCGCGCTCGTCATCGAAGAACCATTCGAGTTCCGGCGACGTCCGGCGCTCGGCGTCGAGAAGATCGAGGATCAACTCCTGCTGCTGCGCGTTGAAGGTGATGATCCCGAGCGTCGGACGCTCCGGCTCAGGGTGTTTCAGCCACGAGAGCATTCGCCGCGTCGCGAGGCGGGTGATTGCCCGCGCCTCGGCCTCGTTGGTGCGGCCCGATCCGCGCGCATAGACGCCCCCGACGAAGTGGAATTGCACGGCGTCAGTTTCGGTCTTCGGTGGGGGAAAGGTGACGAGCGTCTTGTAGTAGTGATGGTTCGAAAACGCGATCAGAGCCTCGTCGCGGCTGCGGTAGTGCCAGTTGAGCCGGTGTTCGGGCAAGCCAGCCGCTGTCGCCTCGTCGAGAATGCTCGGCAGATCCTTTTCGTACGTCGCAAGGTCGTCGTTGCCCTCATCGTCGTCTGCACGACCGAAGAAGTTCGTGGGCGGCAGCTGCTTCGGATCACCCACGATGATCGACTGGCGCCCGCGTGCGATGGCGCCGACGGCATCCCACGTCGTGATCTGCGACGCCTCGTCGAAGATCACGATGTCAAAGAGCGCCTGGTCGGCCGGCAGGTACTGCGCGACCGAGAGGGGCGACATCAGCACGCACGGAGTCAGGCGCGTGAAGGTTTCGGGCATCGCACCGAGGAGTTGTCTGATCGAGATCCGTGGTCGCTGGAGCCCAAGTTGATGCCGAAGCGTCCCAAGCTCCGAATTCCGCGCAACGCCATCGCGGCTCGGCAGCCCATGCGCGACGCGGTGCCGGACCTGCGCTGCGGCAAGCGCCTGCACCTTGCGATCCAGTTCCCGGAACCGCTCGACGCGATCCTCCTGCTCCCAATGCACGAAGCTGCGCAATAGCGGGCTCTCGTCGACGGCAAGCGGCAGCCACCAGGAAAAATAGGAAACCCGGAAGGCTTCCCGCGCATCGGCGACCTTGCCGTCGCGGAGCGCCTCGATCAGCGGTGCAAGACCGCGCACCTCCGCCTCCTGCCGGACGGCGGCCCACTTCACCCAGTCCTGAAGCTGGCCGACCTGGGCTTTCACGGCATCAAGCGTGCGTCGCAAATCCGACAGCGATGCGGCATCCAGCGGCCCGTCCGCCACGGTCTCATAAGCGGCCCTGGCGGAGTCGAACCGAGCCTTTGCCACATGGAAAGCCGCAGCTTTCCGCGCGATGTCTGTCCCCTCGCCGCCCGCTGCGGCGACGGCATCGAGCGCGCTCAGCGCCTGACCGGCCTCGCCCGCCAACCGCGCGAGCTCGGCCAAGGCCGCGCGCAATTCGCCGGCCTCCGCAAGGTAGCCACGCAGCGCTTCGGGGTCGCTGCGGGTGCCTGCAAAGGCTGGCAGCGCCGAAAGCGGGCTTTTCCCGACCGCGCCAATCGATTCCTGCAAGGCCCTGAGTGGCGCGATCTCCGTGGCGGGGTTCGCCTTGCCAGACGCCGCGTAACTTTGGAGAAGCTTTCGCACCCGCCGACGGCCGAGCGCGGAGAGCGGCCAAAGGCTTGCCTCCGCCTTGCGCCAGTCTCGGTCAAGCTCATCCAGCGGGATTCGCGCCAGTTCGGCATCCTCGTAACGCGCGCTCAGCCGCGCCTGCTCGCGCCGGTAGTCTTGCACGGCCGTCTCGAAGGCACCAAGACCCTGGGCGACGCTGTCGAAGCTCGCATCGAGAGCGATGCGGAAGTCCCGCTCCGCCGTCTTGCCGATAACGGTGGCAAGGCGGTCGAGCACGGCCAATCGCTCGGCGGCGAGGTCCGGATCGGCGGTCAAGCCCAGAGCGGACGCAAAACCGAGGCAGGCTTCGGCAAACCGGTGGGTCTCGACTTCCAGCGTCTCGACGCGGCCCGTCAGCTCGTTCTGCCAGGAAAACGACCAGTCGGTGCGGGCGATGGAGTCGAGCCCGTGAAAGCCGGTAACTGCGGTATGGGTCAGGAACAGCCGATCGGACAGGTCTTCCAGCGACCTGAAACTGGCGCTGTCATGCGCTTCCGCGCTGGCGAAGGCCAGGCGGAAAGCAGGCGTCCGCCCCGCGACGGTCCCGATAGCGTCGAAGATGCTGTAACCATGGCTGCCCGGCCGGTGCAGGTCCGCGACATAGTCGTTCAGTTCGTCGCGCCGGATCTCGAGGTCGCCGGTCAGCCGCAGCCAGTCACCGTTCTGATCCGCTGCCGCGCGGTCCCATGCGGCCCCGAGCTGCCCGATCACGGATTTGCGGTCGGTCTTGTTCGAATGCAGTTCCAGGCAGGCATCGGCAAGCCCGTAGGCCTTGAGCCGTCGATGGACGACGTCTAGGGCCGCTGATTTCTCGGCCACGAACAGCACGGTCTTCCCGCTGGCGAGGCAATGGGCGACCATGTTGGCGATGGTCTGGCTCTTGCCGGTTCCGGGCGGGCCGATCACGACGAAATCCTTGCCCTCCTCGGCCGCGACGACGGCCGCGATCTGCGAACTGTCCGCCGGCAGCGGCAGGAAGAGGTTCGACGGCGGCACGCGGAGGTCGATCTCGCGCGGGTCGGGCAGACCGCCCTCGCCGCCGGCGAAGGGTTCGGTCGGGTTGTCGATCAGGTGCCGGACCAGCCGGTTGTTGCGCAGGCTGTCGGTGCGATCGACCAGATCCTTCCACATCAGGTACTTGGCGAAGGAAAAGGTCGAAACCGCGATGTCCTCTGTCACCTCGAAGCCCGGAACCTCGCGCACAGCGGCACGCATCAGGTCAAAGATCCGCGCGATGTCCAGACCGGAGTGATCCGTCGGCAGATCTCCCCTGAGTGCCGGGACCGTCAGGCCGAAATCCTGCTCCAGGAACTGAAGGAGCGTCTGGTTGAAGGTGATGTCGTCCTCGTGATGAGACAGGTAGAAGTCGGACTGCGCGGATCGACGGTTCAGCTTGATCGGCAAAAGCAGCAGCGGCGCCTTGTAGCTGCGCGTGTCCGTTTCGGTCTTCTTCCAGCGGAGAAACCCGACGGCGAGGAAGAGCGTGTTGGTACCACCTTCGGCGAGGTCGGCCTTGGCCTTGCGGTAGAGCGTGGTCAGCCGGCCCTTCATATCGCTGCCGGTCACGGGTGCGCAGAGCTGCTTTTTCTCGAACGCTCTCGCCGCGAAATCGGCGTGGATGTCGCGCCCGGTCTGTTGACGGTAAAGCTTCGGGTCGCGGTCGCCCACGGGATTCTCGTCGTTGAGCGAGATCACCCGGAACCGCGCGCCATCCGCCAGCGCGTCCTCGAGCGCGGGCACGTCCGGGCAGACAAAGCTCAGCGTCTGCTTGGTTTCCGAGAAGTTCAGCAGCCTGTTGCGAAGCGAAAGATCGAGCAGCTTCTTCTGCCATCTTTCGATCCGACCCTGCGGGGTTTGCGGCTCCTCGGCGGTTTCCGCAGGCAAAAACCTGAAGTCCGGTGCCTTTGGAAGTGGCGCGGCGGCGACCTCGTGCGGTTCCGCTACGCCCATGGCATCGGCAACCTTGCGGTTCGACAGCGGCCGGATACCCGCGGATCGGGCTCGGCCGATATCGACAACCATCCGAAACCCGGCTTCACGCTCCTCACTCAACTGCTGGCCGCCGTTCGCGACCGCGTGATCGAAGCCGACGCTGGGGCGCTGGGTCAGCAAGGTCGTCTCGAAGGGAACGAACTCCCGCGCCGCGATGGCCTTGCGAATTTCGGTGACATCGCGCTCGACCGTGGCCGGGAAGGTCCTGTCCGTCAGCCACACACCGGCGAATGCATGGCCCTCGGTGAAGATGACCGCAGGGTTGAGTCCGGTCGCCTCCAAAGCCGCGGCCATCAGGAGCGCGGTATCAAGACAGGTGGCGAGCCCGGTTTCCGCGACCGTGCCGGGGTCGCGGATCTTCTGGCCTGTCAGTTCGAACGACTTCGGCGGCTCGGCATATGACAGGCCCATGGCCGTAACGGCCGACCAGACCGCCGCCGCGAGAATGTAGGTCCGCGCTGGATCGCCGCTTTGATAGCCATTGAGCGCACCGCTGTGCCCGGCCTGCTCAAGAAGCCGCGAAGCCTCCTTGAGTATCCGCGCCGTCTGCGCGTGGTTCGGAGAAACGAAGGCCGCGAGAATCTGCGCCATCTCACCCGAACCGCCCCATTCGTCTCGGGCGAGAAGCTCGATCTTGGCGACATGCTCGGCGAGAATCTCATCGCCCCGGCAAAGACGAAAGGTCAATTGCCCAAACTCGGCTTCGTTGAGGCGATCGAGCGTGGCGAAATCCAACGCCACGTCGCGGTCGCGCAACTCTACTGTCTCGCTGGCTGGAATGCGGTCGATCGCCCATTCCTTGGTACGGCAGAAGCCGGGCTGCGCGACCATCGTAAGGCGCAGGTCGCTCAATGCTTCGTCTTGGGTGTTCGAGATCGCGACCCGCCTCAGAATAGGCACCGAGTTCTGCGCTGACGCGAATGTGGTTCGGGTGGCAATATCGAGATCAATAACGACGGGGGAAACCGGTATCGACGTATCTGGCATTTTCACCCCGAAGATCGAAACTACTCAAAGCAAAGCAGAATCCCGCTACAGCGCCGTTGTCCAGTGGGCTTGCAAGCTTGAGCATGTTAGCAACCCAGCGTTGTGACATTTGCGCAAGGCGTGACCCGAGGGCCGGTGTTGTGGCGGGCACTACCCTCGCGCTGGCGACCTGTGCTTCAAAAAATCTTCGGGGGTGTTCCAAGCCTCATCCGCAAAGCACTCGCGGGCAACAAACTCGTGCGAAAAAGGGTACGCACGAAGCGGGTGCGCGGCGTCGTGAAGTGGCCCAGGAAGGACGAGATTTGCCTCGGCATCCGTGACTTCGTGTGACGGGTCTGCCCAAGCGTTGAACCGACAAACGACACTTCGCTGCGTAAATCCGTTTCCTGGGCCAGGCTTGCTCTATTGCCGTGCCGGTTGGGCCGCTCTAAGCTCGCACAACCATATGCTATTGCCTCGTGTTTGATGGCTTTTTTGACGTTCCTAAGAACAAAGGCCGATGACCAGGGGCCTCTGCTCGAGCGGTGTCTGTCGGTTGATCTCGAGGTCAATCCCAAGACCGCCGAGATTTTCGACATGGCTGCAGTGCGGTTCGGCGGCGGGCCTGCGGTTGTGGCTCCCAAGAGCAAGATCCGGCAGGGCCTCGACCAGCTCGAAAAAGCGCTGGCGAAAATTCCGTATGTTATCGGCCACAATATCCTGCGCCACGACCTCGAGCATCTTCTGGCGGCGCGCCCGCGGCTAGCCGCGAAAATGGCCGAGCCCATTGATACGCTTTGGCTCAATCCGCTGGCCTTTCCGCGCAATCCCTACCACCACCTTGTGAAGCACTACCACGACGGGCGTTTGCAAGCGGGGCATGTAAACGACCCGGAGCTTGATGCGCGGTTGGTGTTCGAGGTGTTGAGCAACCAGATCAAGGCGCTGACGGAACTGGCCGTGCAGTCGCCCGGAACGCTGCTTGCTTATCACTATCTGGCGACCCGCATGGACCGTGCCGCCGGGTTTGACGCCGTTTTCAGCGATATCCGCAAAGCGCCCCAGCCGGAACGGGCCGAAGCGCTTGCGGCGATAAAAGCGTTGCTTGCGGGCAAAGCCTGTGGCGCGCAGGTGGGGTCGCTACTCGAGCAGCTCTCAGACCCGCAGATGGCCTGGCCTATGGCCTATGCGCTCGCCTGGATCTCGGTATCTGGTGGGGAATCCGTGATGCCGCCCTGGGTGCGGGCGGCCTTTCCGCAAGCCGCGCTGATCGTGCGTGAGTTGCGCGATACGAACTGTGGCGACAGGGCTTGCGGCTGGTGTGCCGAGATGAACAACCCGGTCGGCGCGCTCAAGAAGTGGTTTGGCTTTGACGGCTACCGTCCCCAGCCGGTGGACAGTGACGGCAGGCCTCTACAAGAGGTCATCGTCTCTGAGGCCATGGGGCATGCCAATGTCCTTGGCATCCTGCCCACTGGTACGGGCAAGTCAGTCTGCTATCAGGTGCCCGCACTCAGCCTTTATGAAAAAACCGGCGCGCTAACTGTGGTGATCTCGCCGCTGGTGGCTCTGATGGCCGATCAGGTGCAAGGGATGGAGCGTGCCGGGATCTCGTCCGCCGTCACCATCAACGGGATGCTGTCGATGCCCGAACGACAGGACGCGCTCGATCGGGTGCGGCTGGGGCAGGCGGCGATCCTGCTTATTTCGCCCGAGCAGTTGCGCAGTGTCTCGATCCGGTCGGTTCTGGCACAGCGTGAAGTGGGGCTATGGGTGCTGGACGAGGCGCATTGCGTCTCGAAATGGGGGCACGATTTCCGGCCCGACTACCGCTACATCGGGCGCTTCATCCGCGAGTTCTCGGGCGACGTGGGCCCCGCGCCGGTGCTGTGCCTGACGGCCACGGCCAAACCGGAAGTCGTGCGCGACATCACCGAACATTTCCGCGATCGTCTGGGCGTCGAGCTTGGGCTGTTCGATGGCGGGGCCACGCGCACAAACCTCTCGTTTTCGGTGCTGGCGACCCGTAAGGAGAGCAAGCTCGGGGATCTGCTGACGGTGATTTCCGAGCGTTTGCCTTCCGGGGATCAATCGGGGGCGGTTGTCTATTGCGCAACCCGTAAGGAAACCGAACGCGTTGCAGATTTTTTGAAACAACAAGGACTTGCGGCCGAGCATTTCCACGCAGGCTTGACGGCAGACGACAAGCAGGCGGTGCAGGAGCGGTTCCGCGTGGGTGATTTGCGAGTGATTGCGGCCACCAACGCCTTTGGCATGGGCATCGACAAGCCCGACATCCGGCTGGTGGTCCACGCAGACATTCCCGGATCACTGGAAAACTATTTGCAGGAGGCAGGACGTGCCGGGCGCGACCGGGCACCCGCCGAATGTGTGTTGCTCTACCACTCCGACGATGTCGAACGGCAGTTCACCCTGACCGCGCGCTCGCGGCTCGAGCGCCACGAGATTGGCGCCATTCTCAAGGCATTGCGCCGCATGGACGAGCACACCCGCAACAGCGGCAAGGTGGTGGCGACCCCGGGCGAGATCGTGCGCGAGGAAAAGGACCGCGAGTTCGTGCGCGACAGCGCCACCGACGACACACGGGTCAAAACGGCTGTGTCCTGGCTTGAGGAGGCGACGCTCGTCTCGCGTGAAGAAAACCGGGTGCAGGTGTTTCCGTCCTCGCTTCTGGTGCGTACGCTGACCGAAGCCGAGACCCGCCTGAAAGGCGCCGATATCACGCAGGCGCGGCGCGAGCAGCTTTTGACCATCGTGCGCCACGTGATGAACACACCGCCCGATCAGGGCATTTCAACCGACGAGCTGACCGGCATCAGCGGGCTTTCACACCGAGAGCTTAGCAAGGCGATGGCCGATCTCGAGACCCTTGGCATCGCGCGCAATGACATTGCAATCACGGTCTCGGTGCATGTCGGCGTTGAGAACCAATCCCGCCAGCGCATGACGCGCGCGGTGCGGCTGGAAAAGGCGCTCATTACCAGGATGCGTGAGCTAGCGCCCGAGGCGGGTGTGGGCGATAGCGCGCCGCTCGACATGGCGGCGGCGAGCCAGCTATTGCGCGGTGAGGGGCATGAGGACACCAGCCCCCATATCCTTGATCGCCTTTTGCGCAGCATCGAGCGGGACGGCCGGGACAGCGACGGTGGGATGGGCAACATCCGCCTGCGCAAACTTTCGGCGAAGACGCTCGAGGTGGTGTTGCAACGCTCGTGGCGGGTGGTGGACCAGACCGCCTCGGTGCGCTGGATGGCGGCGGAGAAACTCCTCGATTTCCTGATTGCCAAGGTGCCAATGGGCACGAAAGGCAAGGATATTCATGTCGATACAACTGTCGGCGACATGCTGGCTGCACTCAGCGGCGATGCCCTGATCAAGGCGTCGGGCGTGAAGGACATGACCAAGCTCATGGAACGCGCGCTTCTATGGCTGCACGAACAGCAGGTGGTCACGCTGGGCAAGGGGCTGACAGTGTTCCGCTCGGCCATGACCATCTACCTGAAACCGGGACGCTCAGGCTTCACCAAAAAAGACTTCTTGCCGCTCGAAGAGCATTACCGCGAGCAGACCCTCCAGACCCATGTCATGGCCGCCTATGCCGAAAAAGGGCTGGAGCAGATCAACGAAGCCGTGCGTTTGTCGGAGGACTACTTCGCGCTCGATCAAGACCGCTTCTTACAGCGCTGGATGCCCGGCCGCAGCGTCGAGATCCGCCGCCAGACGACCGGCAAGGCCTGGAAGCAAATCGTTGAGGGGCTGGGTAATCCGGTCCAGCAAGATATCGTCGCGGATGACCGCGAGGAAACGAACGTGTTGGTCTTGGCCGGGCCAGGTTCGGGCAAAACGCGGGTTCTCGTGCATCGCATCGCCTATCTGCTGCGGGTCAAGCGCGAGGATCCGCGCGGTGTCCTCGTGCTTACTTACAACCGGCATGCGGCGGCCGAAATCCGCGCGCGTTTACGCCATCTGGTCGGAGAGGATGCGGCCCGCGTCACCGTCTCGACCTGCCACGCATTGGCGATGCGGCTGGTGGGGGCGAGCTTTGCCGGCGGCGCGTCTGAGCCGCGCGACTTCGACGGCATCGTGAGGGAGGCCGTACGTCAGATCAACGGCGAGGGCCTGAGCCGCTCCGAGGCTGAGGCCCAGCGTGAGGCGCTCATCCAAGGTTATCGGTGGATCCTTGTGGACGAATACCAAGACATCGGCCCCGAGGAATACGCGCTGATCGCCGCTGTGGCCGGGCGATCGCTAGATGATCCCGACCAGCGGCTGAGCCTTTTTGCCGTGGGCGACGATGACCAGAATATCTACGCCTTTGCCGGGGCCTCGATTTCCTTCATTCGTCAGTTCGAGGAGGATTATCGCGCCAAACCCAAGTTCCTGACCGAGAACTACCGCTCGACCCGGCACATCATCGATGCTGCCAACCAGGTCATCGAACCTGCGCGAGGCCGCATGAAGGTCGGGCACGCGATCACCGTGGACAAGATACGCGGCCTTGATCCCGGTGGCGGGGTGATGGCCCGTTTTGATCCGGTTGGTCAGGGGCGGGTGCAGTTTCTTGATGTGGCGGCCGATGACGTTGCACAGGCGGTGGCGGCGGTGGACGAGCTGGTGCGTATCTCGCGGCTCGACCCCAGCTTTACCTGGGCGCGCACTGCGATCATCTCGCGCGACTGGCGGCGTCTTGGCCCTGTGCGCGCCTATGCCGAGAAGCTTGGTTTGCCTGTCGAGATGGCCAACGAAAAGCTGCCGAGCGTCTGGCGCCTGCGCGAGATGCAGCGCCTTGTGGCGAGCTTGCGCAGAAACCCCGCCGCAATGCTCACAGTCCAGGACATTCTCGATGTGCTCAACGAGCAGCAGCCTAATCGCTGGGTTGATCTCATCGCGGAAGGAATTGCGGATCTCGCCCGCGAACTGGGAAGAAAGACGATTCCCGTTCCCGATACGATCGAGTGGCTTGCAGAATGGTCGCAAGACATTCGCGCAACGCAGCGCGGGCTCTTGCTGCTGACCGCGCACCGCTCCAAGGGGCTCGAGTTCGACCATGTTGTGATCCTCAACGGCGGCTGGAAGGTGCTCTCGCAGGGCGAAGACGGCGAAGCCCCGCGCCGCCTGTTCTACGTGGCCATGACGCGCGCGCGTCGCAGCCTGGCGGTGGTGACAAGCGGGGCGCATGCCTTCGTGCTGGCGGACAGCGATTGCGAGATGTTGCGAAAAGTCGAGATGCCGAGGCGGCTCGATCTTCCCGATCCTGATCAGTATCAGGTGCCGGATTTGACCTCTGTCGATCTGTCCTATGCAGGCCGACTGCCCGAGACCAGCCCGACCATTGTCGCCATCGCCGAAGCGAAGGTCGACGATCCGGTGACGCTTGGACGGCGCGACGGGAAATGGATGATCCTCGACCGCAACGGTCGCCTGCTTGGCCGCATGGCCGCGAGCTGGGCGCCGCCAGAGGGAACCGCTCTGGTGTCGGGTAAAGTGGGCGCGATCGTGCGCTGGCGCAAATCCGACAACGAGGAGCGCTACCAGACCTATATCAAGCGCGACGACTGGGAGACGGTCCTGCCGGAGCTGGTGTTCCGCAGGAGCGGGCGCGGGTGAAGCGGCGACGCATGCCGGTGGGCATCTGACCTGCCACAGAATTTCTTCTTCACCGCCGATTGGAGTCCGCCGCAAGGGGGGACCGGACCATGAAGAAATCGGAGTTCACCGAGGAACTGATCATCGCCATCCTACGGGAACAGGAAGCCGGAGCGAAGACGGCGGAGCTGCCCTTCATCGCGCCTAACCCAAACGGATGGCGCGTAGCTTTTCTTCGGGGCGGTTAATGTCAGTTGGTTGGTCATCAAGTTCATCCTCTTGAAATCAGCTCACGGCATGGCGGCGAAGTCTGACCGGCGATGCTCGTAGACCATCTCGCGCAGCGCCTGCGGTGCGATCACCTCGACCTTGTCGCCCCATTGGTAGAGGTGCCACGTCATCTCCAGCCAGCCCGCCGCCCGGAAGCGCACGATCAGGCTGCCGTCGTCCTGGTGTTCCAGCACCTGCCTCGGGTGAAAGCGGAAACCGGCGGCGCGTTCGGCGGCGTCGGGCGTGAAGCGCCAGATAACTTCGCCGAATTGCGCCGGGTCCTGCCAGACACCGAAGGCCTGCGCGGCGTAGTCGGCAATGGTGAAGCCCTCCTGCAGTGCGAAGCTTTCGTTCAGGGCTTCGGCCTCGTGGATCAGGTCGATGCGGAAGTTCCGCACTTCCTCCGCTTTCGCGGGGTCGCGGGCGGCGAGGTAGGTCCGGTGGCCCAGCAGCACCCCGTGCGGTTCAAGGATGCGCGTCGACGTATCCTGATTGTAGCGCACGCGCAGGCGGAAGGGGCCGCGCAGGGCCTCGATGATCGCATCGAGGATGTCAGGAGCCATGCTGACCCGCGGCCCCGGTCGCGTGACCTGACCCATGGCGGCCAGCACCGCCTCGGCATCCGCCTCGATCCGGGCCCGTGCCGGAACCCGTGCCAGCAGCCCGTCGCGCAGGTCGTCCAGCGCCCGGGCGTGGCGCAGCCGACCCTCGGCCTCCGCTGCGCGGGCCGCAATATCCAACGCTTCCACGCCGGTTTCGTGTCTTAGTTGCATTCGGGCGAGACCAGCATCAACCAGCCGCCAGCGCCGCTTGCGATCCTCTCCATCCTCGGCTTCGACATTACCAAAGGTCTCCTCCAGCGCATCGGTCATGCGTTGCGCGGTGCGATGGGAGACACGGAACTCCGCGCAGATCTCCTCAAGGCTGATGCCGCCCCGCCGCGACGCCGCCATCTGCGCGAGGCGGATTAAATCCTGTGCCTTGGAGAAAGACATGCACGCCCCGCCAGCCAGTCAGAGTTTGTCACCCTGGCACGCTAGGAAGGTTCCTGCGTCCTGTCGAGCCGATTCACGAGTGATTTCCATGACGGTTGCAGAGGCACGGCAGGCGCACCAGAGCATGGAAAGGAATAGCAATGCGTGGAAATGTCATCAAAATTGAACGGACTTCCTCTCGGAGCGGTGCGGTGGAGGAGCCCGCCATCACCGCCAAAGGCTATCAGCTGGCCGACCCGGCGCATGGCAAGCACAAGCATCATGCCGACCATGCAACCTATGTGAAGACGCTGGATGAGGCGGCGACGCTGATCGAGCGCGGCTTCTCTCTTTGGATGGGCGCCAAGGGCAAACGTGCCTCTCTGATTGCGCCGAAAAGCCTGCGGATCGTGCGGCAGGACGTCGCGCTTGTCGACTGACGTGCGCAGCACTCTCGGGCTCTGCGGCACGTTTTAGTCACTTGCGGTACCCGACATGAATTGACACCCATGGCGGTTATTGAAGAAGCTGCGATCCGACGAGACGATTCCTCTTTGGGTTGCGCTCATTTGCGATTGAAGGGTGACCATGAGAGATCTCGGCGGCACTATCCTGTTTTCGGCGACAGACCTGATGCGGTTCATGGGCTGCGCTCATGCGACCACACTCGACCTCTTGCGCCTGCGCGGCGAAGGCCCGGAACCTGGTGAGGATAGCGACGATGCGGCGCTCCTGCAAAAGCAAGGCGACGCGCATGAGGCAGCTCATCTGAAACGGCTGAAATCCGCAGGGAGGACGGTGGTCGAAATCCCGCGTGGAAATCTGGTGACAGATGCTGTGACGACACGGGAGGCGCTCGCCCGCGGGGCGGAGGTCGTCTTCCAGGGCGCGTTCCTATCGGGCAATTGGGGCGGCTGGTCAGACTTCCTGATGCGAGTAAACCGGCCCTCGGCGCTTGGGTCTTTCGGCTATGAGGTGGCCGACACCAAGCTGAAGCGCCGACCGCATCCGAAGCATGTTCTGCAACTCGTCCTCTATTCCGACCTGCTGACCGAGATTCAGGGCGTCGCGCCGGAATGCGCGCATGTCGAGCTGGGCAGCGGCGAACGGGCGACGCTGCGGCTCGACGATTACATACATTACGCACGGGCCGCGCGGGCCCAGCTGGAGGCGTTCGTGGCCGACCCGCAACCGACACGGCCGATCCCCTGCGCCGATTGCGGGCTTTGCCGTTGGAGCGGTCATTGCGACAGCGTTTGGCTGGCCGAGGACAGCCTGTTCAATGTGGCCAACATCAGCCGCGGGCAGGTGAAGAAGCTGGAGGCCGCAGGAATCGCGATGCTGGAGGCGCTGGCTGGCCTCGACCACCCCGTGCGAGGCATGGCCGAAGGCACGAGGCTGCGACTTACGACCCAAGCCCGCCTCCAGCATGCCCGCAAGAGCGGGGCGCCTGCCTATGAGCTACGCGCCCCCGAACCCGGCAAGGGCTTCGACCTGCTGCCCGAACCACAGCCGGGCGATCTGTTCTACGACATAGAAGGCGATCCGCATTACGAAGGAGGTCTCGAATACCTGCACGGCGTCTGGTGCGATGGGCAGTTCAGGGCCTTCTGGGCTCATGACCACATCGCCGAGGCGAAGGCGCTGGAGGATCTTCTGGTGTTCTTCCGCGCGCGGCTGGAGGCGTTCCCGCAGGCCCGCATCTACCACTATGCGGCCTACGAGATCACCGCGCTGCGCCGCCTGACCACGAAATACGGGATCGGCGAAGCCCTGATCGACCGACTGCTGCGCGAGCGGCGCTTTGTCGATCTGTTCGCCGTGGTGCGGGGAGGGCTGATCGGCTCTGAGCCGAACTACTCCATCAAGTCGATGGAGGCCTTCTATGGCCGCAAGCGCGACGGCGAGGTCAAGACAGCGGGTGGATCAGTCGTCGCCTACGAGAATTGGCGCGAAACGAACGATCAGCACATCCTGGACGAGATCGAGGATTACAACCGCATCGACTGCATCTCGACCGAAGAGTTGCGCAATTGGCTGGTAGGCATCCGGCCGCCGGACCCCTGGCCCAGGTTGGGCCAGGACGCAGGCGAAAAGGAGGCCGAGGAGGACGCCGAGACGCAGGCGCTGCGTGCAACCCTTGCCGCGTCGGGTTTGCCCGAGGATCGACAAACGATGCTGTTCAACCTCGGAGTATTCCACAAGCGCGAAGTGAAACCGGCGCAATGGGCGGTGTTCGACTCGGCCTCCAAGGACGAGGATGAACTCATCGACGATCTTGATGCTCTGGCGGGGCTAGAGGCGATCGGACCGGTGGAGCCGGTGAAGCGATCCTTCGCGCGCAGTTACGGCTTTCCGCCGCAGGAGACCAAGCTTCGGGGCGGCAAGAAAGCGACCGTGCCGGTGTTCGACGGCCCTCCCGTCTCGGTCATCATTGACGATATGGACCGCAGAGCGCGACGGATCACGATCAAGGCCGGGCCGGGCAAGGAACATCTTCTGGCCGACCGGCTGACGCTACACCCTGACTGGCCGCTGGACACCAAGGTGATCGCCACGGCCTTGCGCGACGTGATCGCCGATCAATGCGGCCCACGCGCCTACCGTG
This sequence comes from Defluviimonas salinarum, assembly GCF_026013545.1. Lineage (GTDB taxonomy): Bacteria > Pseudomonadota > Alphaproteobacteria > Rhodobacterales > Rhodobacteraceae > Albidovulum > Albidovulum salinarum. The sequence continues at coordinate 44,761 of NZ_JAPDOG010000026.1, forward strand.
CGGTTGATGACCTTTTGTCTCGTGCGGCGCCCCGCCTGACCACCGGCCCTCTGCAGCCCGTCGTCGATCCGGTTGCGGGCGCCATCGCCGCGGTGGGCGCCATGGATAAGACGGTGCTGCCGATCCAGGGGCCTCCTGGAACGGGCAAGACGTACGTCACCGCCCGGGCGATCCTGTCGCTGGTGCGGAAGGGCGCGCGTGTGGGTGTGACCTCGAACAGCCACGAGGCCATCCGAAATGTGCTGATGGGCTGCCTGAGTGCGCTGGAGGATAACGATCCTGACCTGACGCTGGACCTCGTCCACAAGACTTCGGGCGAGGATGATGGCTATCCCGAGGATTGCCCCGTCCGCCGCACCACCAGCAATGACGAGGCCGCAGGCGGAATGTGTGTCGTCGGCGCGACCGCCTGGTTCTTCTCCCGTGACGAGAACGTGCAGGCTTTCGACTGGCTATTCGTGGACGAGGCTGGACAGGTCGGCCTCGCCAACCTGGCTGCGATGGGCCGTGCGGCGAAGAACATCGTGCTGGTGGGCGACCCTCGCCAACTGCCGCAAGTCATCCAAGGCGCGCATCCGGAACCCGCGAACCTTTCCTGTCTCGACTGGGTGCTGGGAGACCGTGCCACGGTGCCTCCCGACCGGGGCATCTTCCTGCCCGTTTCGCGCCGGATGCACCCCGAGGTCTGCCGTTTCATCTCGGATCTGGTCTACGAGGGGCGGCTGGAAAGCCATCCCGACACCGCGCGCCAGGCCGTCCGCGGCACAAGCTTCCCCGAGGCCGGGGCCTTTTGGGTGCCGGTGCCCCACGAGGGCAATGCGCAGATCGCCGCCGAGGAGGTCGTTGCCATCAGTGGCACCGTTGCGGACCTGCTAAAGGGCACCTGGACGGATAAGGACGGCACCGCGCGCCCGATGCGCGCAAGCGACATCATCGTTGTCGCCCCCTACAACGCACAGGTGAACGCGCTACGCGAAGTGCTACCCGAGGCAATCCGTGTCGGCACGGTGGACAAGTTCCAAGGCCAGGAAGCGCCGATCTGCCTTGTCTCGATGACCGCGTCCTCGGCCGAGGAAACATCTCGTGGGATGGAGTTCCTGTTCTCGTTGAACCGCATAAACGTGGCCGTGTCCCGTGCGAAGGGGCTGGCGCTGGTCTTCGGCGCGCCGCGTCTTCGCGAGGCGAAATGCGAGGCGGTCGACCAGATGCGACTGGTGAACACGCTCTGTGCGTTGCAGATAGTACCTTTCGGAGAGGGAAGTTAATGATCGACAATGATGACTGGATGGTTATCCGCAAGGAGCGGGCCTTGGCTTATGGCAAGGAGCTTTCCAGCACGGAGTTTCTGGTTCGTGCCGGGTCGACCACCATGCGCGAGGGTTCGCCCAAAGAGAAGCGCAATCGCCCTGAGCGTGATCGGCTGGTTGCGTTAGGCGTCTTGGTGCCTGATGCTAATCCGGCACTCTTTCGATTTGCCAAGGACCATGTCTTTTCCAGCAAAAGCACCGCTGCTGGGGTCGTGATCGACGGCAACAGCAACGGCAGCCATTGGAAGAAGGACGGTTCGGACGGCGCAATGGCTGCTTCGTCTGAAACGCAGCAGGCATCACTCGACCTTCTGACGCGGAAGGAAATCGACGCAGCGATGCGTGACTGCGACCGATTGGGCCTGCATGGCTTCCTTACGAGGCGTGGGTTCGTGCGTCCGCAAGTTTGGGTCAAAGGTAGCGTCGGAGAGCAGACCTACCCTGCTAAGGCAACCGTTGCGGGAGCTCTCGCGCATTTACCTAATGGCCGTACGCTGTCGGCCAAGGGGTTCTTCAACGGCTTCGGTGAAACACAGGCTTTCAGCACGCTGGAGCGGCTTGGGTACGAGGTTGTCAGAAGAGAGGAAGGCTTAGATCCTAAAGTCATAGGGCGCGACGCGATTGAAGCTGCAATGGATGCTTATGACGCCTATAGAAGCAGCGGGGCGCACGCGGATGTGTTCGAGGCTTTCGGCGAGCCTCGGGACTATTGGGTAAGATCAACTAAGCTTCGGCCTAACCAGGTTTATCCCTCAAAACCGCTTCATTTCTGGGCGAACGGAAACAAAGGCAGTTCGGGCGGATGGGGCGGTCCCGCCTACTCGGCTGCGGCGCTCCACAACTCCGGTTTCATCATCGTTGATCAAGATAACAAGCCGGTTGCTCCGCCAGATAAGGATTATCTCATAAAAGGTGCAGATCGCGCACGGCTTGTCGCATTGAACTATTTCATTTCTCCCGCCCGTGAGAGGGGGGACGCCCAAGTGGCTGTGCGCGTTGGAGATGTGTCGGAAAATCTATTCCCCAATCATCACTATCGCGACGTTTGGCAAGCCTTGAGAGGCAAGGCATTTCAGGATCTGGCGAATGTCACCGAGCCAACACAGACCGGGGTCGATGAGAGTTCGGCGACCATCCTCACATATCAACTCACCCCTTCGAGAGGGCAGCCCAGCATGACCCCTGACTACTCCGCCCAGACGCCCGCGATCAACCTGATCCTATACGGCCCCCCCGGCACCGGGAAGACTTATCGAACAGCCTGGGAGGCGGTACGCCTTTGTCTGGGGAGCGAAGCGGCTGCGTTCCTCCAGGGTGATGAACAGCGTGACGCGCTGATGGCTGAGTATCGGCGGTTGGTCAGCGAGGGGCGAATTGAGTTTGTGACGTTCCACCAATCCATGTCCTATGAGGAATTCGTCGAAGGACTGCGGCCAAGCACAGGAGACGAAGCGTCCGAGGTCGCGGCAGAAATGGACGTCAGTAACGGTTTTCGGTTGAAGCCCCACGATGGAGTATTCAAGCGCGTCAGCGAGCGCGCAAGGCTTGATCGATCTGACAACGGTACAACGGAGCGTCTCGACCGATCCGCGCGTGTTTTCAAGGTGGCTCTTGGAAGACGGCAGGTCGAAGATGACAGGATCCGCTTTGGCCTGGATCACGGTTTGATCCATATCGGCTGGGGAGGAGATATCGATTGGTCGGACGAGCGGTTCGATGATTTCAACGGGATATTCTCCGAATGGAGGTCCAAGCGCGATCCGGAAGCGACCGGCAACGATGGTAACATCGTTATGACCTTCTCGTTCAGGGCGGATATGCAGGTGGGCGATTACGTTGTCGTCTCCGATGGGCGAGACCGAATCCAAGCGTTTGGCAGGGTCGCTGGAGAGTATTTCTATGATCCTGATGCCTCATTCCATCCGCACCGACGCATGGTAGAGTGGATGTGGCGCGACGATGCGGGTGTCGAGCGCGATCGTTTCTACCCGAACGGCTTTCGCCGCCATTCTGTTTACAAGCTGAACCAGGGTCTCGTCGACTGGGACGCACTCGAGGCGATCGTGTTTGGCGATGAAGCGCCTCGGGCAAGCCAATCCGCGCGAAACCACGTTCTCATCATCGACGAAATTAACCGCGCCAACATTTCAAAGGTCTTCGGCGAATTGATCACGCTTCTGGAGCCGGACAAACGTTTGGGCCTTCAGAATGAGATCCGGCTCATGTTGCCCTATTCGAAGAGGCCATTCGGTGTACCAGCGAACCTGCACATCATCGGCACCATGAACACGGCCGACCGATCCATTGCGCTTCTGGACACCGCCCTCCGCCGGAGGTTCACGTTTCGCGAACTGATGCCGGAGCCCGGGGCGCTGTCAGCTGACGTTGAAGGGATCAACCTGCAGAAGTTTCTGCGCACAATCAATGAACGGATCGAATACCTGTTCGATCGCGAACACCAGGTCGGGCATGCCTATTTTACCGGCTGCGACACCCGTGCCAAGATCGCTGCGGTGATGCGATACAAGGTGATCCCGTTGCTGGCTGAGTACTTCTACGAGGATTGGTCGAAGGTCGCCGCAGTTCTGGGCGATGCGGCGCAAAACAATCCACGGTTCCTGGTGCGAGAAGTCATCACCGCTCCAACCGGGTTGGACAACGACACGTTCTCCGGCGCGCGGTATCGCTGGCGCGTCCGGCCCGAGGTCCAAGGCGATAGGAATGGCGGCTTCGACTTCACAGAGTTCGAAGTCTGATGGCCGCCTTCAGTGTCCTGGAATACCGGTCGCTCCCCCGCGGTGACGGGCCCGGTTGCATTCCGGACTTGCTGGCTGATCGTTTGGCCGCAGTCGCCAAGGCCTCAACCTTTGCTGGACGGGGCGAAGGTGGCGTTCTTGAGGACCGTCGGCATGAATTGCGGGCCCGCGGCGTGGTGGGCGTCGTCGCAGCCGAGGATTGCAGCCTTGAGATCCTTCCAAAGATCGACGTGCCCGCCGCGGACGGCTCCGTCGAGGAGCGAAGCGAAATCCGTAAGCGTCTTGTTCATATGCTCGCCGTCGCGCTGGACATGAAGATCGAGACCGGGCGCTTGTCGTATCTGGACTGGCAGAACGAGACGCTTCTCGAAATCCTGATCCGAATATTCTGTGACAAGCTGACGGAAGCCGTCCGTCGCGGCATGCCTCGGCGATATATCGGCCACGAGGACGACTTGCCCACATTACGTGGCACCCTCGACGTGCCCCGCCAATTCACCCGCCATGCAGTAAACCCCAGCCGCCTTGCATGCCGGTTTGACGAGCTGTCGACCGACATCGCACTGAACCGCATCATGAAGGCGGCACTTGCCCATCTTTCCAGGCTGTCGCGCAGCTTCTCTAACCTTCAGCGGCTTCGGGAACTGGCATTTGTCTACGCGGATATTTCTTCTGTTCCGGTGCCCGCTCTGCCTTGGGGCGAGGTCGTGATCGATCGAACCAATCGCGGCTGGCAGGACCTAATCGGGATGGCGCGGATGTTCCTGCGCAACCAGTTTCAGACGACGAGCACCGGTGCCAGGCAAGGAACTGCGCTTCTGTTCGAAATGAACACGCTTTTCGAGGAGTATGTCGGGCGACTGGTCGCGCGCTCGATGGCCGGGACGGAGTACCGTGTCAGTCTGCAAGGAGGCCGGGAGTACTGCCTCACGGAGCAAGATAGTGGTCGCCAGGTTTTTCAGACCAAACCTGACATCCTGATCCGCCGTGGCGGCCAGGTTGTTCAGGTGATCGACACCAAGTGGAAGCGGATATCCTCCCGCATCGATGATCCCAAACAGGGCGTTTCCCAATCCGATGTATACCAGATGATGGCCTACGCCCATCTTTACAAAGCGCCCCGCGTGACGCTGCTTTATCCCCATCACATTGGGCTTTCGGGGGCCGATGGAATCCAAGGACAGTTCTGGATAACGGGTCAGGCGACGGCGCTTGAAATGGCGAGTATCGATGTGGCACTCGGCACCGATGACGCCGTCGTAGCGCGCCTCAAGAAAATGGTGGGGTCCTCAATTGGCGAAGACCTCCAGGCCCTCCCGTGATACTGCCGCTCGACGTCGAGGAATGTAACCGGCCAGTTTCCACCGCCAGCCTGAGTTTGGTCTGATCGTTTCAGGCATGTACATAACGACGTTGACCAGTCCTCCGCGCACGTCGCCGCGTGAGGAGACTGTTCAGGAAGTCTGGTGCGGGACGGTGTCGGCGTCGTCGTCACCGCTCCGCGTTTGACACGGCAGCACCGCCTCGACGCAGATCGTCGCCACAACAGCCAGCAATCCGAGACTGCTGTAGACGCCCAACGCCAAGAGCAATGGGTAGCCCATCCAAAGGGTGACGAGCGCCGATAGAAGCCCGATCCCGGCTCCGATCAAGACAAACGGTAGGAACAAATCTCATCTCCCAACATCGGTGATGCGTTAGGCTTTTGTTAGCAATCTCCGAACGAATTTGTTGAATGTTCGTTAACGTGGCCCGCCACTGAGGGAAATGGCTTCGTAGGGCTGAACCTCTCCCACTGATGTTCTCTAATCGCTCTGGTCTAGGTTTCTGTTTCAGGTCTGCGCCTTCGCCGGGTTCAGGGTTCTCTCCGCAGTCGCTCGTCATGGTCGCTGCATGTTGGCGTCTGATGGCGGATCGGCCGAAGTGTTCCTCGCGATCATCTTACCTGCTTCTTTTGAAGGCGTCGCGTTTCAGAGGGCCGGCCTGATCCTGGCCACGCGTCCCGGCAGGACGCATCCGTGAAGTCAGTCGCTCAGCCACGCTCCTTGGTTGTCATGCATCGAGCTGGCTCCAGAGGAATGGGGTGTTTGTCTTCCACATGGCGTTGAGAATGACGGCCAGCTTGCGGGTAAAGGCCCGGGGGCGCACTCCATGCGCTGACCGATATTGCGCCGGGATTGACAGGTTGTGGTGCTACGGCATATTGCGTGATAGATCGCTAATCCCACGTTGGGCGCGCGAGCTGCCCGGGGACCGTGGCAATCCACGAAAGGCATTTCCGAACCCGTTCAGAACGAACTGACGAGGGTGGTTGGCTCATCTTGCCGATCTGATAGAAAGTGCCTAGCTGCGGAAAGGTCGGGATTATCTGCTGGATGGAGGCTCTATGAATAAGGATGTACACCCCAAGGTCTTCGTGCTTGGTGATTCCAGAACAGGAACCACGTCCATCCATAGATTCCTTCTTGGGGCGGGTTATAGGTCGATTCATTATTATTTTAAAGAGAGCGGCGTAATCGAAAACTCGGAATCTGATCAGCTGATCAATGTTCATTTAACTGATAACTGGGCGCGTCTCAAGAAGTTCATTGACGATTCTGGCTTTGATGCATTTTCTGACTATCCAACTAGGACCTACTATAAGGAGCTTATGGACGCCTATCCAGATGCTTATTTTATTCTTTCTACGCGAAAAAACGTTGAGGTGTGGCAGCGCAGTATGACGGAGTTCATGACGAAATTTGGAATTGCGCTCGACATCTTGAATCTGTCAAATATTTATGTTGAGTTGAATGAGCGCATTAGGGTGCTGGCTGGAGAAAGAGGGGTTCGATTTTGCGAGATCAATATTGATGATGATAACTCGAAAAATTCACTGATTCTCTCTGAGTTCTTAGAGTTGAAAGAGGTCTTGCAGTTGGGGCGAGAAAACGCCAGCATATCTTATGATGTACGTTTATGGTCAGCAAGATCATCTATGTTCAATATAGGTGAGGGAGATGTCATCACCTATGTCGAAAAATGCTGCTTTCCTCACAAAGGAATGTTGAGTGAATATGGTTGGGTTTTCCTCGTTAATGACAGCTCAGACTATATGCGGTATCTGTTTGGTCAGTTGAGGTGGACAGAAGCGCAGTTGCAGTTCGCAATGGGGACGCTAAAGAGCCGGCATGCCTCTTTGGGTCAACGAGGCTGCCAATACTTGAAGTTTGTAATCCCCGAAAAGTCGGCGATATACCCCGAGTACTTGCCTAAGGTGTTCGGCGGAATGCAGGTTGATAAGGAGCGTCCGGCGCAGCTTTTGATGGACGCAGGAGTGCCGGGTTTTAGCTATTTGGCGGATATATTTCATGACGCCAAATCTCTGGGATTTCTTTACTTTAAAGGAGACAGTCACACCAATTGGCTTGGTGCTTTTGTGGCTTATCTGCACATTGCAGAGCGTCTAAATTCGAGTTTGGCCGACGGGTGGCAAAAAGCTCCCATAGGGTTTTCGCAATTGATGCCAAAGATTGCCGGATATGAAGGGGATATTGCCGCTCAACTGCCTGAAGATCAGGCTCGTATAATAAAAACAACCTGGGGGCCCATAACTCCCGAAGGCGTGTTTGAATATTTAGTTAGCTATGAATTACCTAATGAAGCGCGAAAAGCTCAACAAGTCGCGGCACCCAAGGAGTATATCGACAGTCTTGGTGAGCGACCATTGCTTGTGTTTGAAAACGGTGAATCTAATCTGCCGCGAGCGGTCATCTTTCGGGACTCCACATCTGATTTCATAATTCCGCTATTGGCCGAACACTTCTCGCGAAGTGTGTTTGTCTGGCACAAGGGGCAGGTATACGATGATATAATTGAAAGGGAGGAACCTGATGTGGTCATACATATTATGGCCGAACGCTTTTTTTCTGAGTACAAGGTATTTCCACCATTTTCAAAAGTTTTGCCTTCAAATCTTGATTCCGACATTGACCGTGAGCGCGTTCGGACGGAGACGAGATCGAATGAGAAGGGTGTTGTAAGAAAACTTATTAGCCTCATGAGAAGCATCCGTGCGAAAAGCTAGGCGTGTTGACAAAGGAGATTGAACGATCCCGCTGACGCGGGAGAAGCGTTATTGTTGGCGGGAATGGCCTCCTGATGGGAAGGTTTGGGTGCCGTTGACCTTCCTCCCAGGAACAGGGCCGTTGCGAACTGGAATTTTCCATTTCTGAAAAAACCTGTTTCAGCAGCCGGTCAGTGTAACAACGTCTCAATAGGGTGTGCGTCCTCAACCAGCAGAAGGGCTAGGCGAGTCCAACATCTGCACCAGGAATCCACGCTTAGTCGCTGTAAGTTTTTTCTCCTCTGGCTGACTAAAGTCATGTTCTTGCCAAGCCGCGCACCGGAATTCTTGAATACCAAGCTGAACAACAGATGAGGATCGCCCCGATGTATGGTGGTTTTGACGTGGCGATCTCGTTCATAGTCGGAGCAAAGCTCGTCGAGTATGAGTTCTAGCTCATTTCTTAAACAACACGCTTCATGACTCGGCCAGCCCATTTTCAACAACACATCGAAGGCAACAATGTCGACCATACTGTGCATCGCCGTCGCCTGCGAGACCCGTGCTTCAAAATGAACGCTCCGTACCAAGTCGCCCCTTCTGATGGCTTGAACGTACACGCCGTGTGTGATGCTAAGAGCTAATTGCGCTTCGTGTCCTGAGAACGGTGTGTACGCTGGGTCAATCATTTTGTGCGCTCATCAATCTACAGAATTGACAAACTACCCCCTAATGGTTGCACTTTGATTAAAAACTGGAGCTTTGCTTTTAAGAAAAACGGGTTCTGATGTTGGGTTGGGTAGCCTCTGCTCTGCCCCTTGGCTCTGTTGATGGCGTGGATGCCCCCACCTGACGGCATCGCAATGTGCCAATGTTTCAATGTGATGAGTGTTGAAGCCATCACAGAAGGAGGGAGCATCCATGTCCGAGGTTACGATTATCGGGATCGATCTGGCAAAGCGCATTTTCCACCTGCACGGTGCCGGCCGCGACGGGTCCGCCGTGTTTCGCAAGAGGCTTTCCCGTGGCCAGCTACTGGGGTTCGTGTCGCAGGTGCCGCGGTGTGTTATCGCCATGGAGGCATGTGCGACGGCGCATGACTGGGGCCGTGATTTCGAGAAGCTCGGACATGAAGTGCGCCTAATCCCGCCAGTCTATGTGAAGCCATTCGTCAAGCGTCAGAAGAACGATTCCGTTGATGCCGAGGCAATCGTCGAAGCGGCATTGCGCCTGTCGATGCGCTTTGTCGCGCTGAAGACGGAAGGTCAGCAAGCCCGCGCCATGTTGTTTCGGACGCGGCAGATGTTTGTCGGGCAGCGCACTCAAATGATCAACGCCCTTCGCGGGCATCTCGCCGAGCACGGCCTGGTCGCGGCGAGAGGGACTGCCCACCTCAAGAAACTTGCGAACGCGATCGAAGACATCAACACAAACTTGCCCGTCGAAGTCCGGGACCTCGGCCAGATGTATCTGAGGCAGATCGGGGAGTTGACCGAACGCATTGCGGAACTCGGCCTCAAGATGGGCTAGGCTGCCAAGAACACGGCCGCGGCACGCCGCGCTCAAACCATGCCTGGCGTCGGGCCGGTCACGGCACTGGCGATCGAAACGTTTGCACCTGACCTGTCCAGCTTTCGGCGCGGTAGGGACTTTGCTGCGTGGCTGGGGCTAGTGCCCCGCCAGCATTCGACAGGAGGCACCGAAGTTCATCAGTTGAACGCGTAAACGACTGATATCATTTAGGCTGGATAGCCGAAAATGGTACAACACGGAGGGGTCAGGCGGGTTTTGGCAAGCTCAGGGCATCAAAGAG
>NZ_JAPDOG010000027.1 GCF_026013545.1 Defluviimonas salinarum
CTGTCGTTCTCGCCCTTTTTTCGCGGGCGCGGATAGCCGGCGGCCCCGTCGAAGAACCGGCCATAGGCCGCGTCGAGATCCTTCAGCGCCATCTGCAGGCAGTGGACCGGCACCTCGGCCAGGAACGGGGCCACGGCCTTGAGGTCCGTGATCTCGCGCTTCTGGCCGATCCAGCTGATGCTGTGTCCGGTTGTCGCCCGGTGCTGGCGCCAGAAATCGCGGCGCTGCTCGAGGCCGAGATTGTAGACGAGGCGGCAGCAGCCGGCGATGCGCAGGAAGGCCGCCTCCTGCGCAGGCGTCGGGTAGAGCCGGATGCGGGTCGCCTTGAGCTGCGTCATGAATGCGAATATAGTTGGTCTGATATTTTTTCGGAAACGAAAAATGACCGATTTCAGAGCCGGACGGCACGTCGTCCACCTGCTTCATGCCCACTTGGTCTTGACGACGAAGTATCGCCGCCGCGCCATCGAGACCGGGCGCGTCCGCGCGCTCCTCGGCGAGACCATGGCCGCCGCCTGCGGCGACATGGGGGCGGAGCTCCTGGCCTGCGAGGCCGACGGCGATCATGTCCATCTCCTCGTCGCCTATCCGCCGCAGCTCGCGCTGTCGCGCCTCGTCAACGTCCTGAAGGGCGTCAGCTCGCGCCGGCTCCGGCAGCAGGGCTGGCCCGAGGTCCGGCGCTGCCTCTGGGGCGAGGCCTTCTGGTCGCCGAGCTACTGCGTCGTCTCCTGCGGCGGCGCGCCGCTCGATGTCGTCAAGGCCTATGTCGAGAGCCAGAACGCCCCCGGCCGTATCAGGACCGGCGCGGTGCGCCGCGCCGCCGCGCGGGAAGAGAAAAGACGGCGGGAAGAAAACAGACGCCTCGACCCCTCCCTGAAGGAAGGGGGTTGCGGCTAAATCTGCTCAATGGCGCACCGAATCTTCTTTTGATTTTCGCGCACCGCGGCAAGGATCGCGGGGTGAGGCACTCGAAACGGGAGAGGTGGAATGACGATCGGAACCCGGATCTGGGTCGTGGCCTACAACCACGAATACAACGAGACCGCCGCCGCCTTCGCCGATCCGCGGAGCGCCGTCATCGACATCGCGAGCCAAACGGGATGCTCCGATGCACTGGAGAACGGCGCGGACGAGGAGTTCTGGGAAGCGGTGATGGAGGCCTATGAGGGCGGCTGGAAGGGGCTGTCGGTCCACGAACTCGACACGGCCACCCTCGAGATGACGAAGCGCAGCCCCGAGGATCTGCGCTTCACCCGCGAAGAGCTCGCCGAGGTGGATGACCGCTTCGCCGCCGGCACGCTCGAACCCTGATCGGAAGGAGACGCCATGTCCTCGGAAGCCCGCAAGACTCTTCTCGAACAGATCCGCGCCGTAGCTGCGGCACAGGTCGATCCCGGTGCCTTTCTCCAGTCGCTGCAGGCCGACATCGAGGAGCTTCCAGGCGCCTATGTCTCCTTCGCCACGCGTGATGTGGCGCGCCTGGAGGGGCTCTCCTATTTCGACGGGCGTCCGGAGATGACGGCGGCCGATAAGCAGGCCGCGCTTTTCAATGCTTCCACCGACTATGCCGAGGGTTATGCCTCCGAGGACGCCATCACCTACGAGATCGAACGGGTTCTCGACGAGGACTACCCGCGCGAAGATCTGGAGCCCTGAAGGATCACCTTTTCAGTTGAAATCCGGCTCCGGCCCGTCTTCGGGCCAGAGATACTCCATGGATCTGGAGGCCAACGCCGGGGTCGGCGATGCGTTTGCTGCGGCCCGCTTCCCTTCGAGGCCCGGGAAACTGACGTCGACGGGATCAGGTCCGAAGATTTCAGCCAGGTCCTCGCCCGCGAGGTGACGGCGCTCGACGCCGAGACCGCCCTCCAGGCGCATGAACGCCTCCATGGCGGCGAATGGATTGCCGCTCGCAATGGCATCCGCGAGGCCGGACGCGGCAAAGGCCTCGTCGACGGCCTTGCCGCTGATGTCCGGCATGCTCGTGGCAACTCCGTTCCGATCGATGACGGCCAAGGTCCTGCGCATCTCCATCCTCCGTGCAGCACCGGCCCCGGGCGCCCGAGCACGTCCGCGAAAAACGCCGAAGCCAATTATATTTCTGGCCAATTTCCAGCGGCCCGTCCATATCCTGACTCAACAGACTCGAAGGGTCTGCGATGGTGGCCCCTTCGAGTCGCGGATCTACATGGGGCTCATGCGGCATGACCGGACAACTTCAGGCAAACAACGATGTCTTCGAGGTCGACCTCGCGCAAACCGGGTTCGGTTTTTCCTGGTCCCCGGACGCCGGCTGGGGGGAGGATCCGCTTCACTTCCTCTCGAACGACACCGGCACTTTCGATATCACCTCGATCTCCTTCACGAACGTGACGCTGAACGGGATCGAGGCCCATTATGCCTACGACACCGATTGGGCCCACACGACACCGTATTACGACATCGCCTACGGCTCCTCGGTTTTCGCCTTCCTGTTGCCGGGCGGCACCGGCTACCGGCATGAAGACTATGCCGACTTCAGTTTCTCCTACGACAGCTGGAGCTACGGGCAGTCGGGAACGCTCTACGCCTATCAAAGCCTCTCTCTATTCGTATTTCGATCTCGCCGTCGACTACCAGGGGAAATGGGCCTTCGAGTTCGACTACACGATCAGCGACGGCACCGCGGGCTCTACGGCGCACGCGATCTACACTCTCCTCTTCGACGGTCTCGACGCCATCACGGATCCCGGGATCGCCACGACGATCGGCGCCCGGGATCTCGGGAGCCTGCCGTCGATCGCGGAATCCTACGGCGGGATCGACGGGCTCTATTTCCATGTCTACGGCTGCGACGACCCGTCGCTCGTCTGGAGCCAGGACTACGAGACCGGCCGGATCGTGATCGATCCGGGCCAGTTCGCCGATCTCGCGCCGGGTGAGAGCCGCACGATCACCTTCGACTACCAGGTTCGAGATTCCCTGCGGTGGGATGACCGCACCGCGATCTACACGATCACCGGCGGGCCTCGCGAGATCCATGTCGGAGAGGACGGCATCGCCAACGGGTCGGACGACAGCGAGGCCATCCTCGGCGCCGACACCTCCGACACGATGAACGGTGGCGGCGGCAACGACGTCATGGAGGGCGGCGCCGGATCCGATGCGCTCGACGGCGGCGCAGGTGACGACATCCTGGATGGTGGCTCCGGCGATGATATTCTCGAAGGCGGAGACGGCGCGGACCGCCTCTTCGGCGGTACGGGCAACGATGTCCTGGCCGGCGGCGCGGGCCTCGACACCTACGTTCTCGCACCCGGGTCCGGGGAGGACCGGATCATCGACGACGGCGGCGCGATCGAACTTCTTGCCGACATTCCCGACGACATGATCAGCATGATCCTCTACGAGGTCAACGGGAAGCGCGAGCTTCACATCGACATCCTCGACGAGAACGGGAACCATACAGGCGACCGGCTGATCATCGAGAATTTCAACCAGGACACCTCGGCAGCCGTCCGGGACTGGAACCTGGACGGCTTAAAGGGCTTCACCTTCGGCGGCGGCCGCCTCGTGATCGACACCGTGACGGCGCCCACCACGAGCGATCCGGGGGCGCCGCGCGAGATCACGATCCGGACCATCACCCGCGAGCCGGTGGTCGAGATCCTCGATTTCGACGCGGGCGACCTGCGCCTCATGCGCGACGCCGAGACCCCCGACGATCTCATCGTCTATCTCCGTGAAACCGGCATCTCGCTCAGGATCGCTGAACAGTTCGGGTCCGATGGCTCCGCGATCCCGGCCGTCCGCGGCATCGTCTTTCACGAGGCGGACCCGCTCGACCTTACCGGGGACCTCACTTTCGAGGGCACCCTGGCCAGCGAGGAGATCCGGGCCTCGGCCCATCACGATCTTCTCATCGGCATGGGCGGCAATGACGTCTTCAGCGGCTACGCCCAGGAGCTCGACGGGGACGCCGTGGCCGATATCGGTGCAGGGGACGCGATCCGCGTCCTCGATCTTTCCTTCGGGCGCGAGGCGGTCTCGATCTCGAATACCGGCTGGCTCACCGTCGACACCGATGGGGACATGGTCAACGAGATCGCGATGCAGCTCCGGGACTGGTCCTGCCTTGGTTACCGCGTCGAGGATCTTGGTGATGGCGGAACCCTGATCGAGTTCGCGTCGGTTCCGCCGACGGTCGTCGGGGGCGACATCTGCGTCGTCGGGGGAGCCAGGCTGACGCTCGACAGGCTGTTCGATGTCGGTGACCAGGACGGGGACATCGCCGCGATCGAGGTCATGGTGTCCTTCGCGGGCATCGACATGACGGATCTGGAGGCGAATTTCCAGGACCTCGGATGGGGGATCGCCTACGAGGACTTCCTGTCCAGCGTCGATCTCGACAGGCTTGGTTTCGGCGAGATCTCCGGCGACACCGTCTCGTTCACCCTCACTTTCGAGGAATTCCAGGCCTTCGAATTCGTGAACCTCGGCATGTGGCGCGACCCCGGAAAACGCGTTCCGGGAAGCTGGGACCTGGTTTACGATGAGCAGCCGTTCGATGGCAGTATCGGGATCTCCCTGCGGGCCCTGGACGAAACCGGCAACGCCTCGGAATGGGCGGAAGCCATGGTCTACACCGACGAATACCGGATCGGCGAGCCGGCCCCGCGTGACTGGGCGCTCGACCCCGGCGGGACCGGAACGGCCATTGATGTCCTGACCTGGTCCACCAATGCGCTTTTCGGCGCACTGGAGATGATCGTCGGTGCCACGGCCGGCGACACCAGCGAAATGGCCGAAGCCCTGCGCAAGAACGTCGGCAGGTTCGTCGATTTCGGCGGCCAGGCGCTCAATGGGCTCGGCTTTGCGGCCGATACCTATACTGATGCCGCCGAGATCCTCGGCATCCTCGACAGCAAGCCCTACGTCACGGATCGCGAGTTCCAGAACAAGATGGGGGCTTTCGTCGTCGGAAAGATCTGCTCCGCCCTTGTCGAGATCGCAACCTGGATGCCCTTGCCCCAGATGGCCGCAATCGAGCTCGCGCTGGACACGCTCCTGACCATGCTTGACGAGACCAACGCCATCGAAGACCTCATGAACAAGGCCTACGAGGCCATGCATCACGAGGATCCCGCCGGCTTCCTGGCCGGCACGGACCTGTCCTGGTTCAATGACCTCGCCGCCGATGCGGCCATTGCCGCCGTCGAGCGGACAGAGACGATGCGCACGGCGGGCGGCCTGGTGCAGAATGCCGCGGCAATCGACGTCTCGAGCCTGCCCGGCCTCGACGAAGAGGCGGTGGGCCGCCTGGCCCAAGCCGAGACCATCGCCCTCATCGGCGTCGATGCCGAAAGCCTGACCGAGGTGGAGGGCGGCGTCGAGATCTCGGTCGATCTGGCGGACGGCACACAGACCATCGTGATCCCCGGCAAAACCATCGCGGACATCTCTCTCTTCGAGAGCCACGCGGCCTATGTGACCCATGTCATCACGAGCGCCGGCCCGCGCGGTTTCTGGGAAAACTGGGTCCGGGCCGGCTCCAGCCCGGTCGAATTCCAGGCCAGCAGCCACGACGACCTCCTGATCGGCTCGCGCGGCGACGACACCTTGACCCTCGGAGGCGGCTCCGACGAGGTCTACGGCGCCGAGGGCGCGGATCGGGTCACCATCGACGGCGCGCTGACGGTCGCTGATGACAGCTTCCGCATCGTCGACCTGAACTTCGCGGAGGGCGACACGATCATCCTCGCGGGCTTCGACCGCGAACGTGCGATCACCAGTTTCGAGGATCTGCGGGAGTACGTCGATGCGGGCTATGTCACCGTCAAGGCATGGGACGACGGGAGCGGCGATCTGGACGTGACCTTCTCTGGCCTCGATGCCGGCCTGGCCGAGGCGGACAACATCATCACCGGCAGCAAGGGCCAGGATGTCCTCCACGGCTTCGGCGGCGATGACGTGATCTCGAGCGGAAACGGGGATGACCGGCTCTTCGGAGGAGCCGGGGATGACAGGCTCGACGGCGGCAACGGCGCGGACGCGATCCTTGGTGGCGACGGCGCGGACATCCTCATCGGCGGCAATGGCGACGACACCCTGATGGGCGGCGCCGGCGACGACGTGATCGATGGCGGCCGCGGCAACGACCTCATCGACGGCGGCGCGGGCAATGATGTCCTCTTCGGCGATCTCGGCAGGGACACGTTCGTCTTCGCGGCTGGCGATGGCAAGGACCGGATCACGGACTTCGCAAGAGGGTCGGACGTGATCCGCTTTGCCGGGATTTCCCAGGACGAGATCACCATCACCCAGGTCGGCAAGGACGTGGTAATCGACTACGGCGAGGGCGATATGCTGACGCTGGCGGGCATCAGCCAGTCAAGCCTCGGTGCCTCGAGCTTCGAGTTCTTCTGACGGACGGAGTCCGAAACGCGGAAGAAGCGCAGTCAGGCCGGCGAACACCCCGGCCTCACCGTCAGCTCCTCGTAGGCCCGGTTGAGATCCAGCATCCGCCGGTGCGCGATCTCGAGCATCTCGCGCGGCAGGCCACGCGCGGCGAGCCGGTCCGGATGCTCCTCGCGGACCCTGGCCTTCCAGGCCGCGCGGATCTCCTCCTCGCCGGCGTCCGAAGGAACGCCAAGGACCTCGTGCGGGCTCCAGGCGTCCGGAACATGCCGGGCCTCGATCATCCTGAAGCGCGCCTCGGGGATCGCGAAGATCCCGGCGACGGTCCAGAGGCAGGACGCCTCGTTCGGGTGATACTCGCCGTCGGCCATCGCGACATGGAAGAGCGCATCGAGCACGTCCTCGCGCAGCCCGTCCGCATGGGCGCCATGCCCGATCGCGCGCGAAATCTTCCGGGCATAGGCCTCGTAGCCGCTTGGATCCTGGCCGCAAAGGTTGAAGACCCGCGCCGCGTTCTTCTCCTCCCCGGGAGGGACCTGCAGGATAGACCGCACGACGGCAACCTCGTCACGCGTGATGAGACCGTCGGCCTTGGCGATCTTCGCCGAGAGCGCGAGAAGCGAAATCGAAAAGCCTTCAGGGTCCGTGGGGCCGACAGCCGGCATCGAGCCGGCAAAGGGGTCCATCCTTCCGAGCCGGTCGAGGAGCCGCTTCCAGAAACCGGCCGCCCGGCCTACCAAACTGTAGTCGTTCATCGACATCTCGAGCGATCGCCTCCGGGCGGCGCGGCCTGTTGGCGGAGATTCGGTCCGCTCGAACGGTCCAATATGTTTTCGCGTTTTCATTATCATGGCCTAACCAGGATGGGAACCGAAGATATCTGGGATAATCACATCATGCGCGCCGACACCCGAGACCAGGTCGAGAAGGCCGACTATACCGGCATGATCCTGAATTCCCTGGCCGCCAGGCTGCGCGCGGCCGGGCTGGGCGGCGTGCTGCGCATCGACACGTGCGACGTCCTGAACACGTTTTCCGAAAAGGCTCTCTGCGACGACACGCTGAAGGCCATCGATCATATCCGGACCTGGCTTCCCGCCGGCGCCATGCCCGTGATGTTCGCCGTCGAGAAGGACGGTACCGGCCGGACGACGCTGTCCGGCATCCCGATCGACGGTCTCGGGGATGAGGCTGTCGGCACCACGATCCGTGATCTTGCCTTCATCCGGGACCTCTTCGAGGATCATCCCGGAACCTGTGACGACAGCTACGCCTTCGGCCGGGCCGGCAGGATGAACCCGGGCGATCGGATCGCCACGATCTGGGCCGCCTCCCCGGCCGAGGCGGCGCTGAAATTCGCGGCGACAATGCGGCCGGGGCTCTCCGCGGCCCCCGTGGACAGGCTGTTCAGCTTTGACCCGCACCAGGCGGGCCGGATGCAGATGCGCCGCTGCGATACCTGGACGGAATACGAGGTCCAGTCGGAACTCTTCACTGCCTGCGCGAGGGTCGAGGGGCGGTTCGAAGGGCCGGAGCCGATGTGACGGCGCCGCGCCGCTCTCAGGCCGGGCCGTAGGGCAGCGCCGCCCGCACGGAGGCGAGTACGCTCCGCTCGTTGTAGTCCGCCGGGATCTCGATCATCGGGATGCCGGCCGAGGTGAGCGCCATGCGCTTGATCCCGTCACGCCTGCGGGCATCGGCGGCCGCCTCCCGGGTCCATCCGTAATGGCCCTTGCCCTGGTATTCGATCGTGGCCACCGGGTTGAAATCGCGGTCGACCACCACGAAATCCGCCCGCTTGGAATTGATCGACAGGAAGGCCCCGCGATCGTCGGAGCGCAGGAACTCGCCAAGGCTCACCTGCGCCAGGAGCTGGCTGCCGCCCCCGAAGAGCGGCTCGAGGTTCCGCGCCAGGATCGAATGGAGCCTGGTTTCGGAGCGGTTCAGGACCGGCACCTTGCGAAAGGCCGGCCCCTCCGGCGCGCGGCCGCGGCGGAAAAGGGCCCTTCCGGCCGCGAATACGGCAAGGACCAGGATGATGATGCCAACGGCCGAGAAATCCATGAACTTGCCCCGATCAAGGCGCTCAGTGAGGCCGGGCGGCGGTCGCGGGGATCTCGCGCCAGCACCACTGCGGCGTATGGCGGTTCCGGCAGAACTGCTTGAAGCTCCATTCGGGATCATGGGTCTCGATCGTCGTGACCTTGCGGCTGTTGCCGTCCAGGATCTCGATCTTCACCCGCACGGGGTCCGCCGCCGAAAGTGCCATTGATGTCTCCAATAGAAGAATGATTTGCCGTGGTGAATTTGGAATGTTTTTCACTTTTTCGCAATTCCGAAAATCACGAAAACGGGGTCCTCCGGCTTTTTTGTGGATAGCGGCGCCTGTGCCGTCGCCGCGGCGGCGGCCCGGCGCTACATTATGCGAAATTTCTAACCGGAAACCGCCATGCTCGACGCCATCCTTTCAGCCGCCGTGATCTTGTCTCCAACCGCCGCCGCCGGCGCCTGGATCATTTTCAGCGGTCGCATGGCCGCCACCGGGAAAACCTCGCCGGATGTGGAAGTGCCAGCCACCGGCAGCGTCCGCCATGGCACGCTTCCCATCGAGACCGCATCGCGGCGCGAACCGCCGGTCACCACTGGCCGCGGCCTCTGCGGCCGGGCGGCTCCCCGGGACGTGCCGCCCGATGGGGGGGCCGACATCGGCCCTTCCGGTTGCGGTACCTCGGATTGCGGCTGCGACTGAATTTCTAGAAGCGGAGGCCGGAGTCGGTCTCGGCGTTCTCCGCGGTCTCGAAGGGGTCGGCAGGGAAGACGCCGGCATCCGCTCCCTCGCGGATCGAGGGAGTCACACCGGTCGCATGCAGAAACCCTTCGAGGCTCCTGTCGGCCGCGGGGCCGAAGGCGGGCGCCCCAATCACTTGGCTCACCGCCCAACGGATCTCGTCATGTGCGACCTCGGTCATGAAGAGGGTGCGCAAGGCCGCGCTGCCGGCCGGACCCTCGACATTGCGGGTGGCCGCAACGGCCTCATTCAAGGCCTGGAAGATCGCCGCATCGTTACGGTCGAGGTCATGAAACAGGGCCGCCGCCCCCCGCACCCCCTCGCCGAGATCGCGCCGGTCAGCCTCGATCGCATCGAGATAACCCAAAAGCGCCTCCGGGCTCCACCTGCCCTCGACACCGCCCTCGTAGGCGGCGTCGTAGACCGGGCGAAGGGCGGCGGAGATCTCCGGGTCGCGCTCGGCCTCGATCCGCGTGACGCGGGCGTCGATCGCGCCATTCCGGAAACCGGCCTCGGCCATGCCGTCGCGCATGCCGACGACACGTTCGGCCAGAACCACCTTCCCGGGGCTGTCGATGATCTCGCCCAAGGCGAGATCTTCCGCGTTGCGCCCGGCGAAGACGCCGGAAATGGCCACCGCGGCGGCGAGGCTGAAGCCCGCGCCAAGCGTCAGGGCGGCCAGGGGGCGGCGCGCGGCCGGGGAGAGCTTCGGGAGAAGGTTACGCATCGCCGGTGTCCAATCATTTTCTCTTGTCTCTTTTTCGCAGTCTCGCAGCCGAGGCAGAAAACCGGAAGCCGTCGATTCCATATTGAAGACCGCGGCGGGATAGAATAGTTTTTCGCAAATCGTATCATGCCTTGCGCGAGACCCATCATGGCAGCCAAGACCTTGTCCGAGAACCGGCGCGCCCGCCACGACTACGCGATCGAGAGCGATCTCGAGGTCGGCCTCATCCTTCTTGGCTCCGAGGTGAAGAGCCTCCGCCGCGGCGGCTCGAACATCGCCGACAGCTACGCCACGATCGAGAACGGCGAACTCTGGCTGATGAACGGCTATATCGCGCCGCTCGAGCACGGTGGCATTTTCGGCCACGAGCCGCGCCGCAAGCGCAAGCTCCTCGCCTCGCGGCGCGAGATCGCGAGGCTCTGGTCCGCCACGGCGCGCGAGGGCCTGACGCTCGTGCCGCTCCGGCTCTATGCCAATGAGCGCGGCGTGATGAAGCTCAGCCTCGCGGTTGCCCGCGGCAAGAAGAAGGCCGACAAGCGCGAGGCGTCCGCGGCGCGCGACTGGAACCGGCAGAAGGCGCGGCTCCTGAAGACCGCCAGCCGGCTCTAGGCACTTCGGCGCCATATTCGATCAGCCCTGCCAACCCGGAGAAGCCATGATCCTGCAATGGGAATGCCTGCATGAGGAGTTCGCGTACCGCGCCCCCGCCCCGCTGTTCGGGTCGATCCGCGTGGAGCGAAGCTCGCAAGGAGCGGAATGGTCCGTGACCTGGTCCGTTCCGGGCTATAGCGACACGCTCATCGAAGGCTCCTGGCCTGACGCCGACACGGCAAAGCGGGCAGCGGAGGAGCATGTCGCGACCGCAGCATATCCCCTCGGCACCGGGGAGGAAGTCAACCTCGCCAATCTGCTCATCGTCCAGAAGGGGCCGATCGAGTTCGCCTGCCGGTACCGCAACTGGCGCGGCGAGGTCTCCACGCGCCGGCTGCGCGCGATCGCCGTCTGGCACGGGTCGACGGACTGGCACCCGACGCCTGGCCTCATGCTGAAGGCGCTCGACCTCGACAAGGGTGCCGAGCGCGACTTCCGCCTCGTCGACTTCGATTTCGGCACCGTGATGCCCTTCGCGGCCCGCGATGTCTCCGAGGCGGTTATGAGCCACCCGGAGATGCTTGGACATCTGCGCGAGGCGAAACAGCTGGCCGGACAGGGCTTCGACGAGGTGGTCTCGATCCTCCTCAGCCACGAGGCGGATCGTCCAGGCGCCGATCCGGCGCGGATGGATGCGGCGGCCGCCAGGCTCGAAGAGGCGGCCCGCATCATCCGCGAGCTGCGCGCCGGCCGGACCGAGGCCGACGAGGCCGGGCTCTGAACCGGGCCGGCCCCGGCGAACATGTGGATAACCGTCACAGGTCTATTTTTCGCATAACTCGCATCACATAGGATGTCTTCGTGAATTTTCGATTTCCCGGAGCCTCCCATGCGTTTCCCGACCGATCCGCGCCTGTCGCCCGACCAGGCCGCCGCCCTGCGCAGGAACCGCGTCCTGGGAAAGGGCGCCGAACGTATCATCCTCGAGATCCCCGACATGGCCAGGCTGATCGGCGTGCTGGACGATGTCGCCCGCTCCGCCGCAGATCCGGCGCGGCTGCGGGATCACGGCCCTGCGGCGGCGGAGCGGTTCTACCGCGAGCCGGACCGGGCCGCAGCGCCCGGGGATGGTGGCACCGTCTCTCCAGGCGCGTTCGTGGACGCCTATCTCGAAGCGCATGACCGGATCCCGGATTTCGACCGGGCTTTTTCCGCTCTGTGCGAGATCACCAAGAGGCGCCAGAAGCTGCGTTCGATCATGTCCAGCCAGCCGATGCCCGTGATCTCGGACATCGCGATGCGGTCTCCGCTCGAATACCTGGCGATGGATGACGAGGCCATGGCCTCCTGGATGATCTGGCGCAAATGGCTCTACGACATCGACAACCGGATCGGCCAGGAGACCGGCTACCTCGTCGCCTCGGTCATGGCCCTCGCCCTCGGTGGCCGGGTCTGCGAGGCACGAACCTCCCCGATCCGGCGTTCCGGCGGCGATTTCGCCCGGCGCAGGGTGGACTGCATCAAGGACAACCGGGCCTATGACCTCAAGGCGCGGCTCACGGATGCGCCGAGCCGCCGGGCCCGGATGGGCGACGAGATGGCCTTTGCCCGCGACTGCAGCTTCTCCGGCTTCGTGCCGGTGCTCCTGGTGCTCGAGGATCCGGGGCCGGGACGTTCCGAGGAGCTGGTCGAGGCTTATGCCAATTACGGAGGATCCGTCCTCTACGGCGAAGAGGCCTGGAGCCACGTTCATGAGCATGCCGGCCCCATGATGTCGGCCTTCGTCGATCTCTTCCTGCGCCGTCCGGTCCGCGCTATTTCCAATGCTGGCGACCGGCCGCTCGACCTTACGCTGCGGGCATCGGAGGAGGGCATCAATATCGAGCTTCTCGTCGCCGAGCCGCGCATGCAGGCGATGAGGTTTGGCCGGGCCTGAAAGACGGCAGACGCCGTTTTCGAGTTTCGGCCAGAAGGTCCGGCCCGTCAGTGCATAGGATGTCTTAAAGGAACTGGAAGTCGTCCGCGGTGATCTGGCTCGCGCTCGTCAGGCCGGTGAGGAGGACCGTGATGTCGGACACGCCGTTCCCATCGGTGTCGACCAGCACCCTGTCGCCATCGACCCGCGCCTCGGAGTTGTCCGAGCCGCCCGTGAAGGCGCCGTCGCCGAGATAGGCGAAGGTTCCGGTCAGAAGGCCCTCGAAGCGCATCACGTCGCCCTCATGGGCGCCGCCGTCGAGCGCGTTGAAATCCGCGATCGTGTCGGTGCCCCAGTGGATCGACCTGAACCGGAACACATCGGCCCCCGTGCCGCCGATGAGGACATCGTGACCGAGATGCCCGTCGAGAAGATCGTTGCCGTTACCGCCATCGAGGGTGTCGTTGCCGCCATGCCCGCGGAGGTCGTCATCACCATTGAGGCCGGACAGCAGGTTCGCCGCACCGTTTCCGTCGAGAATGTTTCCAAGCGCGTTTCCGGTCCCGTTGACGGCCGCGGATCCGCTCAGGATGAGCCGTTCGATGTTGTCGCCGAGGATCCAGTCGAACGGGCTGGAAACTCGATCGGCCGTGCCTCCGTTCGCGAGTTCGATGACGACGTCGCCCGGGCTGTCGACGTAGTAATTGTCCTGTCCGGCGCCGCCGATCATCGTGTCGTTCCCGGTGCCTCCGTCGATCGTGTCGTTCCGCCGCGTGCCGTAGATGACATCGTCGCCCCCGGTCACGTGATCGGTGATGACGCGGTTCAGGATGTCCTGCTCGCCCAGGGCCGCATCGGCGAAGACGATCTGCTCGATGTTCGCGTTCTGGTTGCCGATGCTGTAGTAGGCCTGCCTCTCGAGCGTGATCAGGCCATCGGGCGTTTCAATGGTGACATCGCCCTCGTTGACGACACCGAAAATGACCTCGTTCGCCGAATACCTGGTCAGATCGAGCGTGTCCGACCCGTGATTGAGCGTGCCACCGCGGATGAGGTCGTTTCCGGACGTGTAGATGATCGTGTCGTTCCCGTCACCGCCGGTGACCGTATCGTTCCCGGCGCCCGGATCGAGGATATCGTCCTGCGCGGTCCCGATCAGATCATCGTCGACCGCGCCGAAGAGCGCCGGATAGGCGGCGGCGAGAGCCGGCGTAAAGACAAGGGTTATGCTGTCGCCGTTGCCGTAGCTCAGAACATAGTTAAGGCCCGACGTTTGACCAATGACGCCGGCCGGAAGCTGGTTGAGATCGGCGATCGCCACGCCGTCGATTTCGAGCGCGTCTTCGGTCGGGTCGAGGTCGAGGATCATGTCGTCGCCGTCGCCGGTCAGGAAAATGAAACGGTCGCCGCCGGCACCCCCGGTGAGCCGGTCCGAGCCCTGCCCGGAAATGATGATGTCCCGGCCTTCGCCGCCGTCGATCAGGTCGTCGCCGTCGCGCCCCATCAGCGTGTTGTTGGCGCTGTCTCCGGCCAGGTCGTCGTCGCCGTCGGTGCCTCCGATCTCGAGGTCGGTAACGGTCGGGATGCTCAAGCCGCCGGGAGCGCCGAGCAGTTCCGTCGAATAATAGCCATAGAGGTTTATCCCGAAGTCGCCCGGTGTGAAGTCGCGAATGACCAGACCAGTGTAAGCCAGACCCACCCCCGCCTCTGGTACGAAGGTCGGGTAGGAAAACTCGACCTGGAGGAGAAGATCCGATCCGATATAGCCACATTTGATGTGGGCGCTGGTCGCCAGGTTTGTCGGAACCCGAAGATCATAGTAACCGCTCTGCAGCCTGCTATTTGCGACATAGAAGGCCTGGTTGACCGGTGAGCCGCCCCAGAGATCGCCCTTGTTATAGAACAGTTGTCCCAGGTCGATATCGCCAACCATGATACGGCCGCAACCATCGCGGTCGTAGATTTCGTTGATGAAGCTGGCGTAGAAGCCTCCGGTTCCTGGACTTATCATATAAGTGTCGAAGCCGTCTCCTCCCAGAAGCAATGTCCTGGCTCCGTCCAGTTCGCGTAGCGTGGAATGTGATGGAGGATCAGAAAAGTCGTCATCGTCGAGCAGCCCCAATCCGCGCGAAAAGAGCGTGTCATCGCCATCCCCGCCAGACACGATAACGAATCCGGAATAGTCGATGATCCGGGTCGAGGCATCGCTCCACGCGATGTGTTCGCGATCTTCCCAAAAATAGCCCTCGCTGATCTCCCGGTCCCAATTGATGGTCAGCGTCAGCGGCGTGGAGGACACCTCTATCGACGAGGCACCCGCCAGGGTGTCATTCCCCGTCCCGCCCACCAGGAGCTCGAGGCTCATCGTATCGCCGTTGATCGAGACCTGCCCCGATCCCTCGTAGATGCCCCAGTCGAAGCCCGTGCCGCCATAGGCGGCAAGGTCGAACTCGTCGAAATAGATACGGTCCTCCCCGCCACCGGCATCGATGACATCGGCGCCGAGGCCACCGCGAATGACATTGGCGCCGTCGTCTCCGGTCAGCAGGTCATCGAAGTCGGAACCCTCGATATTTTCAAAGCCGGTGAGCGAAAGATTGATCCGGCCGAGAGTGTCGGTGCCGAAGCTCGCGGAGAGATCGATCTCGACGGCGACGTCCGAGTCCGAGAAGACCAGGCTGTCGCCCTTCTCCGTGTTGTCTCCGCCTTCGAGCGCCAGGGACGGGCCGTTGCTGGTCGCAAAACCGGCCGAGAAGCTGACGATGTCATCGTAATCGGTTGCGATAAGGTTCTCGACCTCTATGACCAGATCCACGCCACCGTAGCCGTCAACGACACCGATGATATTGTCCGTTCCGTAGAGCTGCTCCGCCGCGGCCCCGGAAAAGCCGCCAACGATAGCCGTGAGCCCGGCAGCCCCGGCGCCGCGATCGCCCGAATAGTCGGCGGTGTCATTGCCGGACTGGCCAAAGAGGATGTCGTTCCCACCTCCGCCGATCAGCGTGTCGTTGGCATCGCCGGAGATCAGAATATCGTCGCCACTCCCCCCGTCGATACTGTCCTCACCGTCGCCAGTACGAAGGAAATCGTCAGCTCCTGTCAGAGACAGGTGGATGTTCATTGCGATATCGCCAAGAATTCCATAGCCGCTTTCAAGGATATTGCGATCAGCGCCGGGGAAAGCCTGATAAAAAGCAGGATTGCCCGTGACGAGATATTGCGCCGCCGCCCCCCACAGTGTCAGTTCATCTGGCGTCCAGTCCGGGTATCTATCTATTATCGCCAGAAGCGCCGGATCAGGTCCAGAAACTGCCGGTGGCGTTACATCTGCCAGATAACTGTTGATATCTATGCCGACCATCCAGAGTAGCGATGCTGCATATGAATTGCTGTTCTGACCGAGGCCGTAGAGATAGTCAGTATTCGCATCCATGAATAGGTTGTGGATTTCCTGGAGTTCGCTCCAGAGAGTATCTGCCTGCTCACCGGTGGCAAGGATAACCGACTCGGTTTTTGCCGAATCCAGATAATTCGGAGTATTTTCCGAAAGGGTGTGGTTTCGTATGGGTGCAAAGGAAAACGTGGGAAATTCCTGCCATGTGTCAGCAGAATACGGCGCTTGCACCTCGATTTCCAAAGGAGCACCGCCATTGCCAGGATCGTAAACGATCTGAAGATGGCCGTAGTGGAGGCCAATCGAGCCCATGACGTCGATATAATTGGCGGCAAGGTAAAGCGTTCCCATGATCTACTCCACGGTAATAGAAATATTGGCGCCAGCCAGACTGCCGGCTTCATCCCAAGACATGATTACCCCTGCGCCCTGTAGGAGGCTTATGCCGAAGAGCGTGTGTATAAGGTTTGGCCGTAGCTCAAGATAGCGCGCAGCCTTAATGCTTGATGAAAGAATGATGACCGGTCTTCTGTCATCGAGAGGTTTATGGCCATCAGCAAAAAGCGGCAGGAGTTCCAGGTTTTCGAAGCCGAACACCGAGAGCCATTTGGAAATCTCGCTGGGCCCATCGAGGCTTGCGGCAATTCGGAACAGGCAGACTTGCAAGTCTGCCGTCGACCCGACCGCGCGCCAGTCGAAAGACAGCCATGCCGGGTCGTTTCCTTCCTGCGCCTGCAAGCCGGGGCAGTCTTCGACGCTTTGGTATTTTTGGATGGACCGGCGGAATTCCCGCCACCTCGGGCTATCCTTGTTGATTACCTTGCCCCCGAACCTGAATGGTTCCGTGTCCTGGCTGGACAGGTGATCATAATGGATTTCGCACGACTCTTTTCGATCGCACGTTGCCAGTTTCGTGTCTTTCGAGATCTGTGCCGAGGCGTCGCCGGCAGCAAGAAGACAGGAGACGTAGATAAGGAAGCGGGACGGCCAAGCACGCATGTGCGTCATGATCTATCACTCCAAACGGTAACGCTTCACACGACATTCATCACGAAATCGGTGACCACGAGCCGACCCGAGCCGTCCCATTGCACTGAAATTGAGGCGCTGTACGCCGTACTGACGCCAAAGGTCGCGTGGAGCCAGTTCGGGCGAAGCGCGTAGAACTTCCCGGCCGGCATCGAGGCGGACATGATCCAAAGCGGCCGGTCCTTGAAATAAGGGTCATCCGTGTCAGCCCATACGTGACCCACCTTACTGACCCGGAACCCGTATGCTGCGAACCAGTTCCTGACCTCGTCGTAATCCTTCAGACTCGCGACAATTCGGAACAGGCACACATTCATGGCATGTAAGCTATCCGGCGCGCTCCAGTCGAACGCCAGGACGCGGGGCGGATCTGCGGCGCCGGCTTCAGGCGGGAGGCAGTCTCGAACCGATCGGTATTTCGCGATCGGTCCGCCCCATATATCCCAGCGGGGATGGTCTTCGCCGATCGGGCCCAGACCGTGCCGGAATGGATCACTGGCTTGGCTGGATACATGGTCGACACGAAGCTCGCAGTTCTCGACGTCGGAGCAGCGCAACGGTGCATTTTGGGCGGCGGAAGGCCCGGCAAGGGCGAATGAGGCCGCAAAAAGGATCAAGGCAAAGCCGGTACGCACTGGCACGCAGCACCTCCACGCAAAAGCGTCAGGGTATAGTCTTTATCAAAAACACAACTTGAAGCCGTCAAGGGCAGTCAATGACGGGATTCGGATTCTGTCAAGCGGAACATGAGGATGGGCCCGCGGCTTCGGCCTGGACCGGGCGGCCAGGAGGGCCGGTTATTTCCGCCGCTTGTACGGCCTGCGCGGGACGACAGCCTCGGGGATGAGATCCTTCAGCCCGGAAAACCCGTGCTCCTTCGCGAGCGCGTCGAGCGTGCGCAGCGCGTCGTCGCGCCCGCTGGTCCGCATAACCGAAATCCGCCCCCGAACAGACTTCTCGAGATCGAGAAGCTCGGAGAGCGAGAATTTCTCCAGGTTCACATCGACAGCACGCATGACGCTCGGCTCCTGATAATATCGGATTTCGCGCCAAAGAAAGGAAAACGGCCGAATTGGCAAGCCCCGTCGTGCGGCGCATAAAAAAATCGCGCTCCCGGTTTGGACCGGGCCGGCCGGTCGGATCACCGACCCCGCTTGCGAGGCCGGTGCGGCATGCGGACATCCGGGAAGAGCGCTTTCAGACCCGAAAAGCCGTGTTCCCTGGCGACCCTGTCGAGCGCGCGCAGCGCATCGTCGCGGCCCGCCGTTCGCATCATGGTGATCCGCCACTGCACGGATTTCTCGAGCTCAACGAGTTCTGCGAGCGAGAATTTCCCGAGATCAACATCCGCTGCACGCATGATCCGGTATCCCTGTTCGTCTGAATGACGGCCAAAAGAGGCTGTCGGAGAGTTGGGCGCTGGTTGGCCTTGGTGCGGGCCGTCCTCCGCAGCCTTCTAACAGGGGTCACGCGGGTGTCAAGAATCGTTGCCAGCACCCAAACCCCAAGTCAGGCTGTCCATCAGAGATGAAAACCAAAGAAATACCGGAGAGCAACCACGTCCGCGGCCGGTCATTCCGAGATGTCACTTCGACAGATCCAATCAGGCCGATTGAGACGAATGCCCTGTAACGAGTGTACTGGCAGGAGGAGCCATGTTTCGAATCCTTGTATTGATTATCGGCTTGTCGATTCCGTCTCTGGCAAATGGCGAGGACTTCTCGCCAGAGATGCAGAAGTGTTTTGCGACGCTGGACCGCTGGCAGAACGCCGAGGCGACGACGTGCTTTCTGTTGGTGGCCTATACCCCCGACAAGGTCGGCGCCACGGAAAATGATGTGGTTGAGGCAAATTACCGCCTTTACGAATTATCCCTGATCATGCGGCTCGGACATAAGGTTGCCATTCAGCATCTCGAATATGCGGCAAAGTCCGGCCATCCCGCCGCGCAAAACCACCTGAGCTATCTGATCACCACGACATACGGGTCAAAGCCCAACAAGGCGATCAATGAGGCCCTGGGCTCTCGCTACAGTCTTCGGGACGCCCACAACTTGCTGAAGGCCGCTTCGGATGCCGGGTATTACCCCGCTATGATCAAACTCGCAGCTGATTACCGCAATGGAACAGGTGGGGCGCTCAAGGACCCGGTATACGCGCAGGAACTGGAACTGAAGGGGGTGGAGCTCGCCCTTGGCGCCGCCAATGCCGGCGATGCGGAAGCGGCCGAGGATTTGTCCAGATACGCCATTCGTGGGATCGGAATGCCGGAATCGATGGAACAGATGAAATTCTATGAGGACATGGCATACCGTATTTACGAGGCCCGAGCCGAGTCCGGAAGCATAAAGACCAAGAGGTTCCTTGCCATTCGATATTCCGGCATCAGACCTCCGGAGAACGATCAGGAACGCGCCCGCGCGGAATATTGGGCGCTTTCGTACCTGAGCGCCGCGCAAGACTACGATGCCGCCACGATGGTCGCCGGGCTCTATGGCGAAGAAAAATTCGGGTCCGGCCCCGGCCCCAAAACGATCGCGCATATTCTATACAACTACGCCTCGACGCTCGACGATGGCGACTTTGCGGCGAGGCAGCGTGATGAAATCGCGGCAGAGCTCACGAAGAGCCAGACCGACACGGCGCTTCGGGTCGCACGGCTATGCGTCGACGACGGCATCCCGGCGTGCATTCAACAACTGCCGCGATAGCCATGGCTGCCCGGTTCCTGCGGTGAGGTTCCGCGGCTCGCGGATTTTCGCCGCCGGATGACCGGAACGAGCTGCCGCATCGTTGTGGCTCTGGCGAATTGATGCCGCGATTTTCGCAGGCATCCTCCAGGATGGCTGGGAAAAGGAGACCTTCATGACCGCAGATCCGTCCCGCGCCCTCATTCTCGCCATCCCCGGCCGCGCCGGCCAGGACATCCTGCCCGGCAGCGCCATCGTCTGCGCTGCCGACGCGGACCGCAACCCGGTCGTCGACACGCATGGCCGCGTCACGGCCTGGTTCGAGGGCAATGCCTACGATGCCGTCAACCTGCGCGACTTCATCGACCGCACCCGCTGCGCCGCGGGCCGGATGGTGCAGGACTACCCGACCGTCGCGGTCCGAAGCGTGCCGGCGGCCGAGATCCGTATCCTCGCCGATTTCGACCTCGAGCGCGGCATCGTCACGCGGATCCGCGACGAGCACGCCCTGGCCGAGCAGTCCGGCGAGGATCCGGCCCGGCTTGTCGCGCCTCGCGACATGAGAGCCACGACCGACCGGGAGAAGATCCGCGCCGCGATGGAAATTCCGGGCGGCCGGATGGCCGCGCGGGACCCGATCGCCTGGCAGGCCGGCGACGGCCGCGTGATCCTGGCCGGCAGCGACGGCGCCGGAACCCGGATGTATCATCCCGCCGATCGCGATCTGCCCGAGGTGATCGGCGGCCTCGATGAGGCTGACCTCCGCCGGATCCTCGGCTCCGACCATCGGCGCAACATCGAGGAGCACATGCTCGATGTGCTCGGGGCGCCACTTCTCGTCACGGCGAGCGGTTCCTGGCACGAGATCCGCGACAGCGCGCAGGCGGAGATCGCGGAGACGCTCTCCCGGACGGCCGTCGCCATGTTCTGGGAGAACCAGAGACGCAGGTTCCCGGAAGACATGCCGCATCGCTGGATGATCCTCGCGGGCCGCAACCTGAAGGGCCGGCTCACCGCCCCCGCGCTCTTCGCGGCGATGCCGGAAGGATCCGGAATGCAGATCGAGGCGACAGGGCTCGGCACCGACTGCCATGTCACCGGCCATCAGAACAGGAACGCCTGGCCGGAATACGGCGCCGAAATCGAGGCCATCGCGAGACAGGAGGGCCTGGTGATGCGGCCCAACCACATGGGGCGCGAGATCGCCGAGCCCGAGGAGGGTCCTTCGCCGTCCTGATCGCGCGGAGCCGGTCACATTCGCACTTGCTAAATTCCGTTTCTCATGCGATTTTCTGACAACGAAAACCAGCCGATGGAGGACGCCATGACGACAATCTAGCCTCAAGAAGGAGATCCGTCATGGCGCATCACAAGCGCAAGAAGTCCCGCGTCAATTCCGGCGACACCCGTGTCAGCCGCGAGAAGAGGGCGCGTTTCGAAAAGCGGCGGTCGAGCCGCTACGGCCTCGGCAACCCGCCGGCCTGGTACAACCTCGTCAATTTCAAGCGCCGGCTCCGCCGGGAGGTGGAGCATCTTTGCCATCTCGCCGTCCTTCATGACGATCCCGACGCGATCGTCTGGCCGGTCGAGTGCCGCCAATCCGCGCGCTACTGGTGAGGTGGGTCATGGAGAAGAGCATGTCCCGCGCCCGCCGGCGGGCCGATCTCGCGCGCATGAAGAAGAAGGCGCGCCGCGTCTATCCGCACGACGCCCAGGCGAAAAATGCCGACCATCTTTGCACCTGCTCGTGCCTGGTGTGCGGCAACCCGCGCCGGCACTGGGGCGAGATCCGTCCTTCCGAGCGCCGGGCGCTTGAGGCGGGCCGCGAGGAATGAGGCATGGGGGCCGCCCTCCGGGGCGGCCCCTTGTCGCCACGTCGACCTCCTCGATCCGCAGGATACCAGCCCTGGCCGGCAGGCTGCGGCGAGGAATCGGAGGAGAGGCTGGCGCGGGCCGGCTTCGACAAGAAGGCCTCCTGCGGTATAGCGGGCCGTATCGCTCCGGTTTCGCAGCCGGGCATGCAACTCGCGCTTTACTTGCGAGGGTCAGCCGGGGCATGATTGCCGCGAATAACTTTTGCGAGGATGTTATGGGTTTTCGGTTCTCCAAGCGCGTGAAGATCCTTCCGGGCGTCCGGCTCAACTTCTCCAAGAACGGCGTCAGCACCTCCCTCGGCCCGCGCGGCGCGAGCGTGACCGTCGGCAAGAAGGGCATCCACGGCAATGTCGGCATTCCCGGGACCGGTCTTTCCTACCGGACCCGGCTCGACCGGCCATCCGGGCAATCCGGGGGTCGGACGAACGGCCGGGCGCCCGTCGGTGACGCGCCCTCGAGCGGCGCCTCCGCCCTCGGCTACATCATCGCCGCGGTCGTCTTCATCGGCCTCATCGCGCTTCTCGCCTGAGACGCTGCCGGCCGAAAATGCCGCCTGGCATTTTCGGCGCCGCAGGCCAATATGCCGGAAAGCGGCAAGGAGAGGACGAATGCAGGAAGTCAGTCAGACGATCGATGAGTTCCGCGCGACGCGGCGCGAGATGTCCGCGCAGAACTTCGGCGGGCTTGTCAAGGACCTCGCCTGGGAGGGCGACCCCGAAACGGTCTTCCTCGTCTATGATGACGCCTTCTATATCGAGAAGCTCGACGACGGGCGCTTCCTGCTCACGATCGAGAACCAGGGCTGGATCACCGGCGACCCGGACGATCTCACGCTCGAGGATCTCGAGGCCCGGCTCTTCGACTGGGCGCAGCCGGAAGACGCGGCTCCGGCCCCCTGACCTTGCGGAGGGCGGAGCGCGGGACCGATCATGGCATCGGCCTTCGGATTTTCGTCGCCATCGGGAATGATGGCGAAAACCAATCCCAAGGACTTCCAGATGCCCCTCAACAAGATCAACGTCCTCGACCTCTCGACCGGTCATCTTTCCGAACCGTCGCGCATCTTCATGTGCGCCGCGGCCGGGAACGGCAACCGGCTCGGCATCATGGCGCGCGAGGAGGGATTCTTCATCGGCGCCGCCCACGCCGACGTTGCCGAGGACGAGGGGCTGTTGCCGCCCGACCTTCTCCACTGCCTGCGCTTCGCGCGCGCGAACGGCATGGACTACCTGCTCTTCGACCGGAACGCCGATCCCCAGCCGGGGCTGCCGCTCTATCTCGAAGGCCCGCACGGCGCCCTCGCGTTCGACCCGGACCACGACTGGATCGGCTCCATGTCGGTGAATGTCGCGGACCATTTCGACTACGTCCTCCCCACCGGAAAGGTCACGATCGAGGCGGTAAGGCCCGGCGCGCTCTCCGACGAGCAGCTCGTGATCCGCGAGACGCCGAAACCGCTCGAGGACGCCGACTACGAGGCGCCGGAGGGCTGCTGGCTCTCGGTCGGCGAGGCCTCGGTCCGGATCGGGATCAATGACGAGACTATCTTCGCCGAGATCCTGCCTCTCGGATACGAGATGGCTGAGAGCCATGGCCGGATCGACGTGCTGCGCTCCGACCTCGCCGCCTCGATCGAGGAAGAGAAGCGCGCGCTCGACGCCGACAGCCCGAGCCTCTGAAGGAGACCGCCATGCCCGCAATCGACCTTGCCCGCGCCGCGGCGATCCTCACCGGCCGCGCCGACCTCACCCACCATGCTGACCTGCCGCTCGGTGACAGTGTCGTTCACCGGTTCCGCGAGGCGGGCGACGATGTCGATTTCCTGCATCTCGTGAGCGATGCCGCGGGAGGATTCCGCGCCCATCTTTGCGACCAGGGCGACACCACGCCGTTCCGGCGCGGCCACCTCGCCGATCTCACCGGCGCGCCGCGCCGCGTCCTCTTCGAGTTCGACATCCGGGTCACGGACGAAACGGCCTTCAAGAAACATTTCGACGTCGTCGCGATCGAGGAGATCGACGCGGAGACGTTCCAGGAGCGCTTCCTCGTGCCGGAAGACCCTTTCGCCTTCGAGCAGGGCAATCACGTCGCCTTCGTGGCGCTTGGCCGGAACGGCGACAGGATCGTCGCCCGCGTCGGCGTCGAGGTCACCGACGAGGCGCGGCTCACGCGCGCGGCCAGGGATGCCTATGAGAACAACTGGGGCGACCGGGACTGGCACCCGGGCTCGGCCGAAGAGGCGCTCTACGAGATCCTCGCCGCCTCCAATGCCAACCCCTCGCCCGACGCTATAGGGTTCGAGTTCATGGACTGGAGGCCCCTGCCCGCACCAGGCGACCCGGAGACCGGCCCCGAACCGGAAACGGACCACAGTCCGATGTAGGGCGGCGCGGGAGAGCCGCTCCATTAACATGTTCCGGTCCTCTGTCGCCGCAGATAGCACATATGCTTTCGAATTTTCGCGCTTATATTTCTCCTCGTTCAGGAGGAATAGCGATGCGGTATTCGGCAGATGACCAGCGCCGGTTGTCCGGTATGCTCGAGGCGATAGCCGCCGAGCCTGACCGGGCCAGGGTATCGATCGGCGATCTTGTGCTCTCGCTCGGGACCCAGGCCCATGGCGCGCTGCTCCTGATCTTCGCCGCGGTGAACCTGATCCCGATGCCACCGGGAAGTTCGGCGCTTCTCGCCGTCCCGCTCGTGATCCTCACCTTCCGGCTCGCCTTCGGCCACGGCCCGTGGCTGCCCGCGCCGATCCTGCGCTGGTCGGTCTCGCACGCGACCTATGCCCGTCTCCTGGCCCGCGCCCTGCCCCATCTGAGGCGCGCCGAACGCATGGTGCGGCCGCGCGGCGCGCATCTCTTCTCCGGCGCCCCGTTCAGGGTCTTCAGGCTCCTGCTTGCCGCCCTGGCGATCACGGTCCTCGTGCCGCTTCCCTTCAGCGCGATGCTTCCCTCCTTCGCGATTTGCCTGATCGCGATCGGAATCCTCGAGCGCGACATCGCCTGGGCCACGGCCGGCGTTGCCGCGGGTCTTCTCTCCCTGGCGGTCGTCGGTGGCGTCATCTTCGGTCTTCTGCGCGCCGCCGCGCTGCTCTTCGGTCATCCGTTCTGATGGCACCGCTGCCATGCGCAATCGCATAATGGATTTTTTTCAGGAAACCCCGGATGAGCACCGCGATCATCAATACGCTCGCCCTCGGCGCCCGCGACGTCGACGTCCTTATGGGTCAGGTCCGCTCTTGGCAGCGGGTCGTCCGGGAGCGGGCCATCGCGGATTGCGCCGCGCTTCTCGCCCGCAAGGCAACCGGCATCTTCGACGATGCCTGGCTGCGCGGCGAGGACGCGGGCCATGTCCTCGCCCGCGTCCATAACGAGGTTGAAGAGCGCCGGGAGCGGGTTCGGGTTGACCGGATCCGCGATCCTGAGGTCGACTTCGATTTCAGCTTCGTCCTCTTCCGGCACGAAGCGGAGTGGTACGCCAAGGCTTATGGCGAGCAACCCGCCTGGATCGATGCCTGGCGCGAACATTTCGGCGGCAGACCTTTCGACTACTGGAACAACACCGATCGCCCCCGCAGCGTTACCGCATCGGAGTGGGAACGCCGGCGCCTGGCATGGGAGACCATGATCGGGCGCGACAGCCCCTCCGAGCGCGGAATGCTCGTTACGGCGGACGATCTCGATATCCGTCCCGCTGTCGAGATGGTTGTCGCGGCCCAGCCGGAACGGCCTGAGCGCGCAAGCCGCATCGCGACCGCCCGCCTGCGCGCGGAACGCATCAGCCCCCCGGCCGAATTCGCCTTCGACCACTTCATGCAGGTGCTTCGGAACTTCGATCTTTGGTGCGCGACGGACGAGGGGCGCGCGGCGCTGGAGAGTCAATCCACCGAGATCGCCGCGGCCCTGAAGTCCCGGCTCGACGAGGCCGATCTTCTCGGGTTTCGGCCAGGCCGCCTGCCGCAGACGGCTTGCGAGCCGGGCTGAAGGGGCGCCCGAAGGCGCCCTTTCGCGCCTCAGAAGATGCCGATACCGGCATCGAGCCCGGCGGTCATGCCGAGGCCGGAGAGCAGGATCGTGTCGCCGCCGCCGAAGTCGAAGAGCACGCCCTCCGCGGTGACGCTCGCATAGGTCGAGACCACCTCGGCCGCGGTCTTGCCGCCGCCCCAGAGTGCGTCGTCAAGGCTGAGGCGATCGCCCTGGGCCAGCGCGAAGTCCCGGACCTGGTCGGAATCGCAGGCGGTCCGGAAGATGAACGTGTCAGCGCCAGCGCCGCCGACCAGGAGGTCGTTGCCGCCGCCGCCGTCGATCGTGTCGTTGCCGCTGTTGGCCCAGATCTTGTTGGCCCCGGCATTGCCGGTCAGAACGTCGTTGCCCGAGGTGCCGCCGAGGTTCTCGATCGAGGTGAGGCGGTCGTTGCCCTGCCCGGTGTTCTGGTATCCAGAGATCGCCAGGGAGACGGTGACGCCGGAGGAGCCGCTATAGGTCGCGGTGTCCTCGCCGGCACCGCCGTCGATGAAGTCATTGCCGATACCGCCCATGATGACGTCGTCACCATCCTCGCCGAAGATGAAGTCGTTGCCGGCGCCACCGTTGATGCGGTCATGGCCGGTGCCGCCATGGAGCCTGTCGCTGCCGCCGAGGCCGTCGATGATGTCGTTGCCGGCATTGCCCCAGATCACGTTGATCTCCTCCGATCCCGTGAGGCGGTCGTTGCCCGCAGCGCCACCAAGGTTCTCGATCGAGACCAGCTCGTCGAGGCCCTGGCCGGTATTCTGGACCCCGGTGACGGAGAGCGAGACGGTGAGATCGGCGCTACCGTAATAGACCGCGCTGTCGGTGCCGGCGCCGCCATTGAGGAGGTCGTCGCCATCCCCACCCATGAGAAGGTCGTCGCCGGACCCCCCGAAGACCCGGTCATTGCCGGAATCGCCGAAAAGGCGGTCATGGCCCGCATCTCCGGTGATGAGGTCGTTGCCGCCGCCACCCTGGATCGTGTCGTCGCCGCCAAGGCCGTAGAGCCAGTCGCTGCCGCCGCCGCCAGAAAGCAGGTTGGCGCCCTTGTTGCCGGTCAGCGTGTTGCGCGCGTCATTTCCGGAAAGGTCGAGATCCGCCGATCCGAGCAGCTCGGCATCGACCGCGCCCGCGCCGAGGGTCATGCTTGCGGAGGACCTGAGAAGGGTGCCGCCGACCACGTCGAGCTTCACGTTGCCGGCCGACATGTCGAGCGACACGTCCATCATCCGGGCCCCCGCTGTGACCCGGACCGGAACCGCCGCGCCGCCGGCCAGCGCAAGCCCATAGCCGCCGGCCGCCTGGCTCGCCGCGGAAGAGCCGCCGACCGAGAAGGATATGCCCGACCGCCCCTCGCCGATGCTGTAGAACCCGTCCCCGTTCGCGTCATCATAGGTCACGCCGGTCAGGAACACCGAAGTGCCGGAACGGCCGAAATTCACCGTCGTCATCGAGGTGTTGAAGTCGACCGCGTTCTGGGTGAACACCCCCTCGACCTGGGCGACGCCGAACTCGCGGAAGAAGCCGTTCATCGTGTTGACGCGATGGCTGGCGCTGCGGAATAGCCCCTCATGATGCGCCACGATCGCCGTCTCGAGATCGAGAGAGCCCGTGGTGCCGGTAAAGGCGAGATTCTCGCCGGTCGCCCAGGCGCCCGAAAGCGCGTATCCGGCATTGACGATCCGCTGGTGCGAGCCGGTGCCGCCCGCACCGGTGTGGCTGAACACGTCGTTATCGAGCATCCAGGTCGAATGGCCGAGGGCCGACTTGTTCAGGATGTCGTTGACCGCCAGGACCTGAAGCGCCTCGCCGGAAATGGTTCCCGCCGCCAGGCCGTCGTTGAGGCCGATCCCGAAACGCGCCGCCTCGCCGAGAGGATCGAGCCTGGCCCGGTTCGTCAATTCGATGAAAAGTTGCTCTTGAGCCGAGATTTCCTGCATTTCTGCATCCTTGTTGGTGTTCCTGCCTGCCCGGATGTTATCCGATGCGACGCAGGGTAAATATTGTTTTTTCGCATATTGTGAGGGTGTTCGTGGGGTGCTAGAAATCCGGAAGAACAATCGGCACACGGAAAAGAATAATGAAAGTCTGGTACACGAAGGGGCTGTCCAACACGGCTCATGCGATGCGCCTCATCCGCCAGGACCCGCTCGGCGGCGCCATCCGCCTCCTCGGTTCCCATGTCGACCCTGCGAACGCCGTCAGCGCCGCCGCCGACGAGTTCATCCTCGAGCCGGTCTCCGTGTCGGACGCCGCCTATGCCGAATGGTGCCTGCAGACCGCCATCGAGCGCGAGATCGACCTTGTCATCCCGCAAAGGCGGCCCGGAGCACTCTGGGCAATCCGTGATCGTTTCTTCGAGGCCGGGATTGCGCTCCATGCCGCCGCTGCGCCGGAGGTGCTGCGGATTCTCGACCGCAAGGACCTCTTCGGCATCGAGATGGAGAAGATCGGCGTGCCGTCCCCCGACTTCGAGACCTTCCGGACGCTCGTCGAGTTCGACGAGGCGGTCGAGAGGATGCGCTCCGAGGGGCGTGCGCCGGACGGGCTTTGCGTCAAGCCGGCCGTCGGCATCTTCGGATCGGGCTTCAGGATCCTGAAGGACGAGGTCTGCGACATGGACCGCATGATGGTGCTCGACAATCTCGAGATCTCGTTCGGCCTCTACCGCGCGGTGCTCGCCGCTTCCCGCCAGGATCGCGACATGATGCTGATGCGCTACCTGCCCGGGCCGGAGCGCAGCGTGGACTTCCTTGCTTGCAACGGCACGCTTGTCGCGGCCGTGGCGCGAGTGAAGGAGGGCGCAACCCAGCGCCTCGAGACCGAAGGCGCCTCGATCGAGATCGCCCGGATCCTGGCGCACCATTTCGGCCTGAGCGGCCAGTGCAACCTGCAGACCCGGGAGGCCGATGGCGAGGAGATCATCCTCGAGATCAATCCGCGCATGTCGGGCGGAATGCAGATGTCCTGCCTCTCGGGCGTCAACCTGCCGCTCTGGGATGTCCTCACCGCGCTCGGCCTGCGCGACGCCTCCGAGATCCCGCTTCCGCGTCCGGGCTCGCGCGTCCGGATGAGGGAGGAGCCCGCCATCGTGACGGATTGATTTGCGAAATCCTTTTTTGAGACCTACGTGTCCGGAAAAGGAGAGCAGCATTGAAAAAACACGACATGAGCCCGGCGCAGATCGCGGCCGCCTTCGATGTCTTCGACCGCATGAAGACGATCGGCGACCGGTTCGCGGCCTGTCCGGAGCGGCTCGGCCGCGGCGAGGGCGCACACCCCTCGATGAACGCCGCCCTCATCGCCCAGATGCGGGCCGAGATCATGTGCGACATGGGGATCGTGCCGTCCGACCGCCCCCCCGGCGGATCATGCCCGGCCGACGCTCTGATCGCCGGCCAGACAATCGTCCCTGACGATCTCCGGCGGCGGCTCTTGCGGCGCAACGGCCTTCCGCTTGGACCAGCTGAGCCGGATCGTGACCGTTTGGGTTCCGCCGCCACCGGCCGCGTAGTGGTCGACACGCTTGTGGCATTCGTGACCGGCAAGATCGATGGAGCCGCCCTTGCCATGACCGAAGCGCCTGATGAAGACCTGGTCCAGGAGCGCGGCGAACAGGTCCTCCCGGGTCGCATCCTCCGGGCATTGGGCGAGGTGGGTGGCGCGCTCCTCGAGTGTCAGCTGGGCAAGAGCCGCATCCGCGCGTGCATTCTGGACTTCCCGCGCCTTGATCCTGGCTTGTTTCAGCATCGTCGCCTCGGAGGCGATGTAGGCGTCTAGCGCGGTCAGGTCTACGGGTCGCACCCGGCCGAGCCTCGGGAAATCCCCGGCCTCCACCAGACGCCTGACCAGCCGGGCGCCCTTGGGCGTGATCACGTCGCATATGTGGCTCTTCCCGGAGATATGGGCGCCGCTCACATCCTGGATCTCAT
The DNA here is from genome assembly GCF_026013545.1 of Defluviimonas salinarum. Classification (GTDB taxonomy): domain Bacteria; phylum Pseudomonadota; class Alphaproteobacteria; order Rhodobacterales; family Rhodobacteraceae; genus Albidovulum; species Albidovulum salinarum. The sequence goes on from NZ_JAPDOG010000027.1 coordinate 29,351, forward strand.
CCAGCGAAATAGGCACCGGCAGTCCTGGCCGGCCGTTCCGCACGTCGTCGAGAATCTCCTCAAAACGCCTGAGCGCCGGCTGCGGCCGGACCCTCGGCAACAGCTCGAAAACCACAAGCCGCCCATGGCAAAGCGACAGGAAAGCATTCCATATATCCTGATCCATGCGCGCCTTTCAGGCTTCGGAAGACCACTCGCCCCTAAGGTGAATTCATGCGGGCGGATGCCGGAAAAGCAAAAGAACGTCAACTTGATTCGACGCCTCCCTTCATCCCGCCCGGGCTCGATAAACATTTTCCAGCCGTCGGTGTGGCCAGGCCGGCATGCCACCGGCCTGAGGAAAGGGGGTCGGTCTCGGACGGCTGGCGGCGCGACCGCGGGATGTCCGGCCCGGCCGGTTTATCCTGCCCGATAATATGGGGCGAACCATGATCGCGGGGTTTATCGAGCTCGCCTCCGGCACGCCCAGATCCCGGCAAGGAAGCCAGAAACGAAATTGAGGGCACCAGACTGTGACATGGGTTCAGCAGGGTTCGGGCGCGCACTCGCGGCGCGGCGTGATCTCTGGAAGCCCGCGAGCCTGGCGAAAGCGGGTGATCCGCTCGATGGCAAGGTCGACCACCTCCGAGGCGCCGATCCCGGAGAGTTCTGGTTTTCCCAGATCGATGACAGGGATTCCGGCGCTCGTTGCGAGGCGGATCGCCTGGCCGGTCCCGCCGCCGCCCTTGCCGCCCTCCGTCCAGCAGATCACGAGGTTCGAGGGGTTCGTGAAATCGGTTCCGAAGACCTGGTTGCCGTTGCGGGCCATCAAAGCCAGCGTCACGTGACGCCGGTCGTCGCGATTGTCCGGATTTGGAGAGAGCGCCTCGGGCGTGGGGTGGAAGTTCCTGGCCATGCGCTTGTGGACCTCGCTCAGGTGCAGGATAGCCCCGGGAATGTCGTCGCGCTTTCTCGGCGTGAAGATCTCCATCGGGGCGTCGGACAGGCGCGCGCCTTCCCAGAACGCGGTGTCGGCCCCCCTGGCACCGCCCGAACGCAGCCGGAACCCCGCCTCCGCCATCAGGAAACCGATCTCGCTCATCAGGTCGAGAACCCGCCCCGGGTTCTTCGCCGACCCCGGCGTGTCGCGGGCGCCGACCCCCGCGTAGTAGACCGGATCCGCGATCGGCCTGTGGTCTGAGCCGCAGATCCTCAGATCGAGACCGGCCTCGAGCGCGGGGCGCAGGTAGGTCCGGATCATCTGCAGGACGCGGCTCGCCTCGAGCCCGCCATTGCCGCAGCCCGGCATCGGCATGCAGACCGAGCCAAACCGGCCAGGCCTCTCGACAAGGTAGCGGTTGAGATAGACGAGCCCCGCCCCGACCCACTCGTAGCGCGAGGGATCTCGCCAGTGCTCCTTGGTCGCGAGGTTGAGGACGGCGCGGCCATCCTCGAGCGGCACGAGCTGGAACGTGCCTGGCGCCAGGCGGCCGGAGCGGCAGGCCTCCTGGTAGGGTTCCATGATCGCGGGGAAGGCGTTCCTCATGTCGAGCGCCACGCCCTTGCCCATGACCCCCACCGTGTTGACCGTGTTCACGATCAGACTTGCATCGGAGTTGATGACATTCTGTAAGGGCTGGAAGTCAAGCATGATGGGATCCCGTTTCGCCATTTCCACCAGTCTCGCCTTAGGCGCCGAAAACGCGAAGCGCCGGTGCCGGACGTGGCCCCGGGAACCTGGACCACAATGACTTCCAGGCGCCTGACCTCGAAAAGGTGTTTGACGAAGCGCAGGCAGTGACTCAATGTGGCGTCGAAAAAATGATTGGGCGACACCGTGGTATGTTTTTCAGACACGTCTAACTGGAAAGAGAAAAACGCAACGACTTTGATCTATGCCTATGACTTCGAGGGCAAGCACCGCGAAGGCGAGATCGAAAAAGAGCCGCATACGTTACACGTTTCGCTTGAAAGCCTGTCGCTCGTTGAAACAACCTCATGGGTGTTCAAGGACGACAACGAGCCGGACAGTAAAACCGGCTACGTCTTGACGGAGCACTTCAGGGGGTATGGGCTTCTTCAGGGTTCCTGTCTTCATGCATTTGCGGTGGGGGAAAAGAAGAACGAGACCTTCGACGCCATCGAGATCAGGATCTATCCAGCCGACAAGGAGTCCCTGATAAAGGCGAGCCACTTCGATCGGTGGTCGTTTATTCTGTCGAAAGAACAACGCCCCACGGAGGGCTGGCTTCAGGACGAAATGGGTCGGATCGAATACTATTCTGCAAATGAATACATGGAAAAATCGTCGGTGATGGCGCGCCTCTTCCTCGACAGGAGCAGCTTCGACGCTTTGGCGTTGAGGGTGCGGGCCTGCGGAAGGCTCGCCTCGTCACATCTCGTGATCTTCGCGGATCTTTACCAGTTTGCGTATGAAGCTGCTTTTGCAGATTTCGATGAGACCAGGAACTACGGGATGCTCTGTACGGATGAACGCAGTGGCCGGACGGGCTTTGCCAAGGCGCGGCTCGACGAAATGCGGCTGGATTGGTCGGCGTTGGCTCCAGACCGCCGCGGATCGGATCAGGTGGAGGTCGGCGCGGGCGATACTCTTGACGCAGATCTGCGGGGAGAGCGGGCCGGCGCCTTATCCGTGACCGATCGGATTGCCGGCGATGTCAGACGCATGCGTGAGAGAATGGACACACTCTATCTGGGTGCGTTCTTGCTCGTCACGCTGCTGGCTGGCTTTGGTGTCCTGAATTTGATGGGATTCTGATCGCGGCCCCGGAAGCCTGAACTACATATGCGGTAAAAGTTTTTCCCAGACCAACATCTGGTAGCCATAAGCAGGATCAAGTCTACAGAAACGTAGCCGGGAGACTCCGGTTGTGGAGACTTCGGCCGGCAGGGCGCGTCCCGGACCCATTGGGTGGCGGCTGTAGAACCCGAGAATAAATGACCATTTCCGGGTTTCTTGACCACTCCGGCACAGGTCAAATGACCACCTGACGCGAGGCGTGGCGAGCCGAAGGTCCCGATCCCTCAGGGTGCGGGATCGTCGCGCGGGTCGCCGTCCGGCGCATCCTGGGCGGCGACAGGCGCCGCGGCGGCCCTGAGCGCATCGCGCTGCGCCGTGATCAGGCCGATCGCCTTCTCGGCGCGTACGATGCGCGGATTGTTCAGGTGGAGCCGGGAGCGGATGTCCTCCGCCGTGGCGCGGTCCATGATCCAGACCTCGTCGGGGGCATCTTCGGTCCAGAAGCCATCCGCTTTCGAGCAGTCCGGCGCCTTGCGCGCCAGGACGCTCCCGTCGAAGACCCTGTGGCTGTCGGTCATCACCGCGTAGCGCCGGTCATCTGGTCTTGCCGCCTGGTCCATTGGCCATCCTCCTCCCCGGATCAGGGTGACATTGCCGCAAGGCGTTCGCCAGCGACATCCGGATCCTTGTCCGGCGCGCCGAACATCTCCGGATAGCACCGCTGCCAGATGCCCTCGACGAGTTGCGGATCGACCTGGTGCTCGGGGATCTTCGCGATCGCGGTGGCGAGGTCGTCATTCACGCGCTCGAGCCAATCATCGAGAACCGGGAAGCGCCGGCGCCAGCGGTCTGCAAGTTTCCATGCAAGCAGCTCGTCGATCGCGATCGTGATACGCTGCTCGGTCGGGACATCTCGCCGGAGGTCCTCAAGGCGCACCGGCGGCGAGACGCCGACCTGCGGATTCCGGACCATCCACTCGGCGGCGAGTGTCGAGCGCACCGCGTAGAGATACTTCTTTCCAAGCGGACTTCCGGGCTGCTGGAGATATTCCTTCATGACCCGCTTGGCGAGCCCGCGGTAATGATGGGCGAGGACCCGCGGCGCGGACTGGCCGGCGATCGTCCGGAGCTCCTCGTGGAACCGCGGATCGGCCCGGTAGAGCGCGGCCGTTCCGGACCATTCCGCGAGCTGCGGGTTGGAGGAGAGCCCGAGAGCCAGGGCCTTGGCGAGCGACCAGCCGACCATGTCGACCGGAACGCCTGACCCATCCACGCCGAAAGCCACGGTCTTCTCGATCACGTCACGCCCGGGAAAGAGGCGGAAAGCCTGCGCGGGCGGTTCTCGGTAGATGAACCGGACATCGTAGTCCGAGTTCGGGCTCTCGAACCCCCAGGCGCGGGAGCCGGATTCGACGGCGTAGAGCACCTCGACCCCGGTCTCCCGCTCGATCTGGTCCAGGAGGTCGTTGACGCGGCCGGCGGAGGCATCCCGGATGGCCTCGTCGGTCGTCTTCTTGATGCTGGCCATTTCGCGCTCCCCTGGCTGAGGACCTTATCCTATGAATGTTGCGCGAAAATCAGAACATCATTCAGGCCGTGGGGCCGTCGTCGGACGGCTCGGCCATCAGCGACTCCGCGCCGTATGGCGCCTCGAGCACGGCGGCCGACTGGCGGCCGAGATCGCGCCGGAGCCAACCGGTGCCGGAATCCGAGGGCTTCTCCAGCCGGATGAGGATGTCGAAATCCTCGAGGCAGGCGATTGGCACGATGTGGTGGAAGATGTCGAGCGCGAGATCCTTCGGATCTGCGGCCTCCCCGGCATCGGTTAGGCGAAGCCGGTAGGCGCCGTCGACCGCACAATTGCCGGCAGCATCAAGGTCGTCCGCATCCATCTCGTCGAAATCGCAGAGCGCGGCGACCTCGATGATGCAGGACGCCTCGTCGGTGGTGATATCCGACATTTGGATCTCCGTTTTTCTAGGTCGGGATCAGGATATCCGGGATCCGAGAAACTGTCCGGAGGAATATCTATCCGTCCCGCCGCGGTGCCCGAACGGCACCGGGAGCGGCCTTCGCCGCTCCCGGCTGAGCGCATCAGGCCGCCGCGGCCTGGCGCGCCGCTTCCGCCCGCGCCCGCGACCAGGTCTTGCCGGCGCGGCGGATCTCGATCAGCCGGGTGATGGTGACCGCGCCCATGCCGTGGCGCCACTGGGCGCCGGAATCGCCGCCTCGCTGGCGCATCGCGGCCGCGTAGCGCTTCTGCTCGGCGGCATAGGCGCGGATATGGGCCTTCAGGCGGTCGCGGAAGGCGATGTAGTCCTCGCGCGAGTCGAGATGGAGGCCGTCCGCGAAGACCTCCTCCGGGGTCTCGCCCTTGCGGTGCCAGAGGATCAGGAGGCCGGGGTCCTCCTTGTCCCAGGAGTTGAGATCCTTGTGGACCTGCTGAAGCACGCCGAAGTCGACGGTTTCCGGGAGGGTGGAGAGGGCTGCTTTGGGGGTCATGATGTCCGTTCCTTTCATAAGCTGGACAGGTCTGGTTGGTTCGGGAGTGTCGTTCAGGCCGCCTCGGAGGCCGTCGGCGCGCGGGCGCGCTTGCCGCCCCTCCAGAGCGCAAGCCGGCGCAGGAGCCGCGGGGCCTGGCCGCGGGCCAGGGGGGCGATGCCGATCGCGGTCAGAACCGGGCCGCCGTCGAAATCCGGCAGCTCGACATGGTCGCGGTCGACGATGAGGGAATGGGGGATGCCTCTCGCCCCGAGATCGGCGGCAAGGCGCAGCAGGTCTTCTTCGGACCCGCCGTCGAGGCAGACCTTGGTGCCGGGCTTCAGTGCGGCATAGGCCGCTGCCCGGTCGCGCCAGGCCGGATCATCGGAGTGAAGGGAGAGGAGAAGCGCATCGATATAGGCATGCCCCGCCTGGGCGTTGGCCTTGCCTTCCGACATGAGCAGATCGCCACGCAGGACCGCGTAGAGGCGCAAGTCCTCCGGGTCGGTGGCGGGTGTCACGTCAGGGATCTACTGGATGCGTTTCATGTCGTCCTCGTCGTTGGCCCGGAGGCCGGAATGTGTGGTGAGCTGCAGGGGGATCGAACCCCTCCCCTTAGACGTTAGGGCGCCCAGAGTGGACCGACACGCAACCCGTTTGGGGGATGGACCCCATCAATGCGACCCCTTGATTGGCGACCTGCCCTTCCGGGTCCGGCCATCTCGCCCGCATCTCCCTTTTCAGGGCTGGCCACCTTGCCGGGTCCGGGCAGGTTGGCGAGGACGATGCCTCTCTGGATGCAGGATCAGATTAGGATATGCCGGATTTCCCGTCAATGCGAAAATTGTTATCCAGTCTACTATTTTGATCATCGAGCCAGATCCGCCCGCTGCTCCAGCCAGGATGCGGAGCCGCCGGAAAAGCCGGACGTCGCCCGTCCGGGCCCTCCCTATCGCCTTCGCCAGTCCCAGGGCGCCATGAACTCCGCCGCCCAGATCCCGCGCCGCGCCGCGCTGGCCTCCGCCTCCTCGCCGACATAGTCCGTCCCGTAGCGGCGATAGGCGAGCGCCCAGCCGTTCCGGACCATCCAGGCATTGAGGTCCTCGCCGTTCCCAAAGCAGATGCCGACGAGCCGGCCGTAGCGGTCGATGTCGCGGATATCGCAGGTGACCGGCGCGCGCCCGATCCGGTCCGCGAGCGCGAAGGCGGCGTCACGGCCGCAGCGCCACGCGCTGCCGTCCGGCCGTCGGCATCGCTGGTCCTTCTCGATCGCGTCGATCGCGTGGAGCCGGATCCGGGCCCCGTGGATCTCGATCGTGTCGCCGTCGATCACGCTCGCGGTCCCGGAGACCGTCTCGGCGCGGGCGGCCGGCGCGGCATCCGGGGTCAGACCGCCTGCGGCCAGCGCGATGCCGGCAGCGAGGATCGCCGCGGCCAGGGATTTCCGGTCAGGCTTCATGCGTCCACCACCTCCGCACCCGGCTCAATGGCAATGGTAGGGCTGCGACCCGGCATGGCAGCATTGGCCCGGAGGCGAGTCCTTGCGGCAGCCGCCGCTATGTTCGGCAGCGGTCGCCTCGCCGGCGGGCGGAACCGGCAGGGCGAGAGCCTGACCCGCGGCGAGGCAGGCGATCACGGCCACGAGGTAGAGACGCTTCATCCTGATCGCTCCCTTCACGAATTTCGAAAGCCCCATGGCGGCAAGGTTTCCGATTCCGCGTTTGACCGCAAGGGGATATCGCGCCGTTCACCCTTGATTAGAGAAAGAAAAGGCCCGCCGCGAAGCTCGCGGCGGGCCTTTGCCTTTTGCCTGCTGCGTCAGCAGTCAGAGGGTTTGGCGCCCATCGAGGCGTCCCAGGCCGGCCGCGTGATGTCGATCACGTACCGCATGCCGTTCTCGAGTTCGAGATAGACCTTCGCCTTCGCGCCACAGGTCGGTGGCGTGAACCTGAGGTAAGAGGTCTTGCCGAAGGTCCCCGAAGCCGCGAGCTTGTTGCTCTTGTTCAACGCCACGGGAGAACCCGTCCCGCTCGTCGAGAACGTGGAGTTCTGCGTGACGGCGAACTGGCCGGTGACAACCGGGTTCGGCCAGTATGGAGACATGGCGAGCGTCGGCGGCAGCAGCTCAGGCGGGAAGACGATATCGTTGCCGCCGGTCGTGCCGGTGCCGCCGGTCGTCGTACCGTTGCCGGGCGCGGTGGGGTCGGTCGTCGTGCCGCCGGTCGTCGTACCGTTGCCGTTGCCATTGCCGTTTCCGGGCGCGGTGGGGTCGGTCGTCGTGCCGCCGGTTGTCGTACCGTTGCCGTTGCCGTTTCCGGGCGCGGTGACGGGCACCGTGGGGTCGGTCGTCGTGCCGCCGGTCGTTTCGTTCTTGATGCAAGTCGATCCGGGACCGTTCTCCCAGTACCCCCAGGCGGGACCATTGCCGTTGCCGTTGCCCGGGCCGTTGCACGGAGACCTGCCATTCCCCGTTGTTGTTGCGGGATCGGAAGGAGTTGTCGTGCCCGGATTGTAGGGGGCGGTCGTTCCGGGATCGGTGACCGGCGTTGTGGGGATATAGGGAACCGTCGGTGGGTCCTCTGGCGTACTTTCAGGGGTATAGCCGACAGGCGTGAAGCCGGAGGTCGACACCACCGTTTCCGGAGCCTGACCATAGATCCAGCCGACATCGACCCAGGTATTATCACGGCAGGCCGCCAGCATGGCATCGAAATCTTCCTGGCTCTCGCCGCTTATGAAGACCTGGCCATCCACAAATGAATAACTGCGGTAGCCCAGGGTGCGATAATCGTTGCGGGCCTGGGTGACGATGGAGCGGCAGTTCCGCGACTCCACGCTCGAGATCGAGAACTGCACCACGTTGTTGCCGAGATGCCGAAGGATGACCGCGTCGCCCCAGCGGTGCGAGAAGGATCCATTGGCGTTCTTGTCGAAGCCGGGCAGGGCCGGGATGTCGAAGACCTTGTTGAAGTCCCCGATCTCGATCACGCGGCCTTGCGAGATCTCGCTCTCGACAATCGAGCGGACGAAGTGGAAGGACGAGTAGATGTCATGCGTGACCTGGGCCCGGTCGGCCGACTGGTAATAGACGATGCCGCCGGTCACCATGCCAATTGCGATCGACAGCGCGAGGATCGTCTCCATGATCCCGAAGCCGCGCTTTCTGACCTTCAAAATTTTGCGTTTCTTTTTCGCATCCATGATACTCTCCTTTCGTGAAGAGAATGGCGGAATACCAACCATCAAGCACGGCAGGTGACCTCAGCAAAGAATCTGCGAAATCACGACATTCAGCAAGACTGAGTATTCCGGATTTCGCCCGACCTTCCAGGCAGGGACGGTATCAGGCCGGCTGCGGCGCGGCGCCCGCGGCGGGACGGCCGAGTGGGTCTGGCCCATAGCGGTTCGCGCCCCTGGTGCCGGGCAGGACCAGGGCCAGGAGGTAGACCGGAATGCTCACCCAGGGCGCCAGGCCGGCAAGAGCGAACCAGCCGGAATAGCCGATGTCGCGGATCCTCTGCGCCAGGATCACGGTATTGACGGCAACCAGCGGAGCCGCGACCAGGAAGATGGCGATCATCGCAGGTCCGACGACATCCCCGCTGATCGGCTTCCCGCCCGCGGTCTCGATCGAGACCGCGAGATGCATGGCCACGGTGGCGGCGATGCCGCCGCCAAGGGAAATCGCCAGGTGGGCGAGGAGGAAGCTCTTGCGGTTGCGCCGGCCGGAGAGCCTCAGGAGGTCCTTGAATACAGGCTTCGACATCGGCCCCACCCTTACTCCTGTACCCGCGGCGAACGGCAGATGGCCTCGCGCAGATCGTCGACATCGATGAAGTTGTCAGCCTGGCGCCGCAACTCGTCGGAAATCATCGGCGGATTTGACTTCATCGTGCAGACGATGCTCACCCGCACACCCTGGCGCTGCAGCGCCTCGACCAGCGGCCGGTAGTCGCCATCGCCGCTGAAGATCACCGCGTGGTCGATATGCGGCGCCATGGTCATGGCGTCGACCGTCAGCTCGATACCGATGCTGCCCTTGATCTTCTTGCGTCCGCCAGGCTCGATGAACTCGCGCACCGGCTTGCAGGTCACCGCATATCCGTTGTAGCCAAGCCAGTCCATCAAGGGCTTGATCGGCACGAACTCCTCGGCCTCGTTGACGCAGGCATAGTACGCCGACCTGACCAGACGCCCGCGGCGGCCGAATTCCGCCCTCAGGTTCTTGTAATCGATCTCGAAGCCGAGCGAGCGCGCCGCCGAGTGGAGACCGGATCCGTCGATGAAGAGTGCCAGCCGTTCATCCTTGTAAAACATCTGATTGGTCCTTTGCGAAATCCATGATTGAGCCCCGTCGGAGTTATGGCGAATCTATGTGGAAAACCGACAGGCACAATCTGTTTTCGCATTTCTGCGAGCCCCGGCCACCTCTATCCTGTGGATACCGGAACACTCTTGGAGAATGGCGCATGCCGACTGAAGTGACGATCGGCCCCTGCCGCCTCATCCTTGGCGATGCGCTCGGGATACTCCCGGATCTCTGCGGCATGGCCGATCTCCTGGCGACCGATCCGCCCTACGACCTCACCTCCGGCGGCCGCGCCACGCAGGTCATGTCGGGGATCTTCTCTCAGGCGAATTACGACAATTCCGGCAAGCTCATGCGATCGGTGCCCTGGCGCGAAATGGGCGGGCCGCTCTTCGCCGCCTGCAAGCCCGATGCGGACGCCTACATCATGGCGAACGACAAGAACGTCTTTGCCGCCCATGCCGCGTTCACCGGCGCGGGCTGGAAGTTGCACAACCTGCTCAGCTGGAAGAAAGGCGCCCCGACCCGCAATCGGTGGTACATGAAGGACCTGGAGTTCACGCTCTATCTCTGGAAAGGGCGCGCACAGACCATCAACGAACCCGGCAGCAAGCAGCTTTTCTCCTGCCCCAGGCCGGCCGACCGCTTTCACCGCACCCAGAAACCGGTCGAGCTCTTCGAGCACTACATCCGGAACTCCTCACATCCCGGCGATCTCGTCCTCGATCCCTTCTCCGGCTCGGCGACGACACTCGTCGCGGCGATGCGTACCGGCCGCAGGGCGATCGGCATCGAGATCGACGAGCGCTGGTTCGATCTCTCCGCGGCGCGCCTCGAACGGGAATGGGCCCGCCTCCAGGGCGGCGATTGCCGGACCGCCTGAGCCGAACAGCGCCGCCTTCCGGCCTTGCCCGCCGCAGCCGGACGATCAGCGCCGCGCAAACCAGCTCAACGAGACATGCCGGCGCATGTGACCCTCGGCGAGCAGGCCGAGAATGAGGCAGGCCAGGGTGGCGAGAACGGGGAACCCCAGGCTGGTGAGCCGCGGATTGTAGTTGAGAAAGGCGTACCCCCTCGCCTGGTCGATCACGTGAAAGAGCGGGTTCCACTCGAACCAGACCAGGAGATACGCCGGCATCATGTTGGCCACGAACATCTGCCCGGAGCCGATCATGCTGGCGCGGCTGTAAACCTGGGCGGCGAGAGAGGCCAGGCTCGGGAACCGCGGCTTGACCGCCGCGAGCGCGATGCCGATCGCGACGCCGGAGAGCCAGGCGAGCAGGACTGTGCCGGCGAACCCGGCCGGGCGGTAGATCTCGATCGGCTCCCACAGGACATGGTAGAGACCGAGCACGATCAGCATCGAATAGACCTGGGTGTAGAGCGCGCCGAATGCGGCCGAGGCGATCGCCAGCGTGGTGGACATCGGACCATGGCTCATCAGCGGCGCCGTCGGGCCGTCCGCGGCCAGCACCGCGCTCATCGCCCTTACATGGATCGAGAAAAGGAAGACGCCGGTGATGAGATAGATGAGAAGGTCGCCGCGGATCGCCGCGGGCGAGCCCATCACGTGGTTCATTGCGAAGAACCCTCCCACCAAGAGGACCGTCTGGACCACGTTGAGGAGAACCCCGACCAGGACATGGTTGTGGGTTTTCCGGATTTCACGGATCGTGTTGTGCCGAAAGATCTCGCCTATCGATACGACGGCAAGATAGATGTCCAGGCGGGTCTTCCCCATATGCGCAATCCTCGTCGACTGGACGTAATTTTACGCGCATCCCCACGCCGGGGCCTGCGAAAAATGAAGTGTTGAAGCATAGTTATGTGGATGGCGCACCCCTGCCGGGATAGGATCGGACGCGAGGTAAACAGAGGCGACCGGATGCCGGCAACAAGACGAGGGATTGCGCTGGCGCTGGGTCTGACAGCGCTCGGGATTGCGGCAATGGGCGCGGCAAGCGGCATCATCCGGGGGCGCCGGCCGACTTCGCTCGAGGCCATGGCCGGCAGGGATGTCTTCCTTGCGCCCGACGATCCGGTCCAGGGACTGGCTTTGCGAGAACAGGAACCGATCCTGATTAACGGCTACGAACTCCGGCAGATCGCAAGCTTCGATATCAAGGCTGTCGTATTGTCCCGCAAGGACTACAGCGGAGGCAGGGAGTCCGATCTCAGCCCAACCGACCTGGCGCTCGGCTGGGGGATGATGTCCAATCCGGTCCTGATCGACAAGGTGACGATCACCCAGAGCGGCCGCTGGTATCGCTGGCAGCCGCCTCGCGCCGCCGTGACGACCACCGATATCATCCGCAATTCTTCGAACATGCACATCATTCCGGCCGACGGCGGCGTCGCCGTCGCACTCGGCCAGGTCCAGCGCGGCGACGTCATCGAAATCTCCGGACATCTCGTCGACGTGCGCGGCGCCGCCTGGTCGTGGTCGAGCTCCAGGCGGCGCGACGACATCGGCGATGGCGCCTGCGAGATCGTCCTTGCGCGCAGGCTGGAGATCGTCTGAGACCTCCGGCCGCAATCGCGGCACCGGATCAGCGGAAGAGATTGCGGACCGTGTTCTGGTCGAACTTCATCCGGAACTGGATGAACGCGCCCGCATCGGTGTACCCGGTCTCCGAGAAGTCCTCTTCCCGGAAGCCGCGGACGTTGTAGCCGACGCTCACCCAGCCGTTCTTGAACGGGGTGAACCCGACCGAGACGCCAAGGCTCGAAAGCTGCTCGCCGCTCGTGACCGACCCCATAAGGGCGCCATGCAGCCCGAAATCGAGCTTGTCGGTGATGTCGTGACGCCATTCGATTCCGGCAAGCCCAAGCGTGTCGGAGCTGCGCGTGCCGCCGGCATCGAGCGCGACCCGCTTGAGTGCCAGGCGCAGGGTCAGCGTGTCGCTGTCGGAAAGGCGGGTCCAGCGATGAACCAGGCCGTAGATCTTGAGGTTTTCGCCGAAGGGCAGCCGCCGGCGGTCCGCTTCGAGCCGGATCAGGGTGACCGGATCGTCCTCGCGGCGCCGATGTGCCGCCGCGAAGTGCAAGGAAAGCTCGCGCTCCTCGCCCGGACGGCCAGTCTCCTCGCTGTAGATCCCCTCACCACCCACCGACCAGGCCTCGCCGATCTCGCCATCGGCGCTGAGCCGAAGCGTACGCGAGCGGCTCCCCTCCTCGAACCTGCGGTCGGCCTCGATCCCGGCGGACCAGGTCTTCTCGGTATGGCGAAGACCCGCCCGCACGGCCGCGAAGCTCTCGGCGATGAACGGGTTTCCGGAATTAAGACCAAGGGGAACATCCGCGGCACCGAGATCCTTCTGGATGTCGGCGCCAAGGCTGAGGCGCGTCTTTTCAGACAGGTCGATGCCGGTATCGGCGCCTGCGAAAAGCGCGTTGCCAGAACGATTTCCATGCGCCGCATGGGCGAGCCCGGCCCGGTAGGTCGTGGTCTCGCCGAGAGCCCAGGTCAGGCCCGCCGAGAGCGTCCCCGAGGCGTCCCCGCCCTCGCGCGGACGCGTGCCCTCCCAGCCCGTCTGCAGGTCAAGCGTCTCGCTGAGGGCGTAGTCGGCGGAGAGCGTCACCCGGTCATGGGGCGAGACGCCGCGCGTGAAGACCGAGGACTCGAGCTTGATCCCGTAGGTCAGCCGCTCGTCCGCGGTGGTCCTGGAGCCCTGGACCAACCCATAGACCGCCTCGAGGCGCTCGTCGGGCCGATCATCCAGCCGGAAGGAGAAGCCGCCACCGGCCTCGCGGCGCTCCCGCTTGCGCACCAGGGCGAGTTCGCCGTCATGGACGGTTCGTCCGTCCGAACGGTCGCGCTCGCCCGTATAGGCGCCATCGAGGAAGAGCCCGGTCCGGTCTTCGCCCGTAGTCTCCCCGGCCGGACGGGGATCCGCGATCAGTGCAACGCTGGCCTCGGCGCCGACGGTCTCGAAACTTGCATCGTCACGCGACGCGTCCAGGGCAGTATTGCCGCGCTGGCTGCGCAGGTAGGCGGCGGCCACGCTCTCGCCGTCGTCGTAGTCGGCCCGGATCTCGCTCCGGGCGCCGCGGGTCGTCGCCCCGCCACCGCGCTTCTCGACGCGAATGGTCTCGGCGCGCAGTTCGAGATTCTCGGTTGCCTGGTAAGTGAGATCGGCACCGATGACGCTCACGCGCATGGCGTTGCCGTCCACCCGGGTGGCATGAAGGCCGGTGACGCCAAACCGTGCGCGTTCGGAGACCTGGCTCTCGGCACGGATCCCGGCCAGGACGCCGCCGGCGACCTTCTCGTCGGTCTCGTATTCTACGACGAGGATGCGCCGGTCCCTGTCCGGGGTGAGGGCCGCCAGCGGTTTACGCAGGAAGATGCGGCCCGTTGTCGTGCTGATCGTGTAGTCGCGGCCGCGCGTGAGGGTTTCGGACCGGATCTCCTCGGAGAGATCGATCCGCGACAGGTCGACGATGCGCACCGTCTCGGAGCCGAAGACGATGTCAGAGCGCGAAAGCACATAAGGCCCCATGGTTCCGTCGAGCGCAATCCGGTCCTCGACGAACCGCTGACCGGCATCGGCGACGAAGGCCATGACGCGCCAGGTGTCGTTCTCGAACGTGGCCCGCGCGCCGGTGAGCTCGCGGCTGAGCGGGATGTTGCGACTTCCGAGATCAGCCTCGAAATCGCCGACGAGGAACTCGGCCCCCTCCTTGCGCAGGCGCAGGTAGAGCGGGAAACGGCTCGGCGAGGCGTCGTCCTGGACCGAACGGTCGCCGTATACGATGTAATCCTCGTCGGGGTCGATGCCGGAGAAGCTGCCGGTGCCATCCCTGGCTGTGTCGACCCGGAGCGTCAGGAGCCACTCGCCTTTCACCACCCCTTCCGCAAAGAGCGCGACACGGCCGGCGAGATCGTTGTCGATGTCGCCGGAGGGGCGCAGGTGCTGACGGATGGTCTTCTCTGCCAGGGTTCCTTCGGCGAGCCCGACGAGCACCCAGGGGCGGCTGGCCGCCGAGATCCGGACCCTCTTCTCGATCGTGCCGTCCTCGGCGAGAATGCGGATCGGCGCATGCCAGGTCTCGTAGACCGGCGCCATGACAATGCGGATCTCGCCGCTTTCGCGGACCGTCACGCTCGCGCTCTGCGAAGGGCGGCGCTCGCGATCGGGGGCCGAACGGCGCAAGGTGGTCGACGGCATGAAGGCGAAGGGCGCGTCGGTCTGGATCTGCACCACGGTGCCGGGACGCAGCGGAATCCCCTCCCGGTCGGTCAGGCGCATCCTGATCACCGGGCTGGTGCGGCCGTCGCTCTCCAGGACGGATCCTTGAGCGACCAGCTCCGCCGCAGCCGGTGTCGTCGCGTAGAGCACCTCGCGCGTCTCGTCGAGCAGGACCTCTCCGTCCTTGGCGGTAATCACGACGCGGACCTCGTTGCGGCCGTCTTCGATGCGCACCGCGCGCAGACGGTCCATCATCATCGAACCGTCAGCGGCTTCGAGCGGGGGCTCGGAGCGGAAGGCGGGTACCGCTTCGCCGTTCAGGAAAACCTCAGCCTTCGCCGAGCGCGGCCGCAGGTAAAAGATGTCGATCGACTTGCTGGCGGGCAGCATGGCGGGCGCGGGCGTCAGGATCCGCGCACCCTTGCCGGCACCCGTCCGGTCCAGCCATTGCTGGTCGAACTCCAGGGCCGGATCACGCGGCGTGAAGCCCTCCTCGAGGGCTTCCGCGGCGTCCTGGCTTTCGGTCAGCGCGTCGTCGAAGGCGATGTTGAACTCGACACGCGCCAGCATGCCCGGCGCGACATCGACGAAACGCGAGATCGCGGACCCGGCGCTGCGGGTGTTGGGGGCGCACAGGACCGGGCGCGCGTTGCGCGGCAGCGTGTTCACATCCATCTGGGCGACATGCGGGCGGCTCGCGATGCCACGGAACGAGAATCGGCCGTCCGCGTCGGTGATCGCGTAATCGCCGCTCTCCAGAAGGATCCTGATCCCGGACAGGTCGCGGCGCTGCGGCTCGCTGCCGCAGTCACCGGCAACGACCTCTCCGATAAGCGCGATCTCGTCCGTGCCAAGGGGCTGGCTGGCGCGGAGCGCGTGCCGCGCCTCCATGCGCAGCTGGCCGGTGCCGGTTTCCGAGACCGTGGTGCTGCTCATGAGTACCCCGCTTGTCCCGGCATCGAGGCCGACACGCGCGGTGTAGGAGATCTCGATCACCTGGCCGGGCGATACCCGGAACGCGGTGAGATCGAAGGTCCGGCCATCGGCCGAAACCGCCGGCTCCGCCGGCACGCCATCGACCGTAAGGGTTCCCGGAACGTAACGGATGCCCGGCGGCAGGAGATCGGAAATATCGATGAGGGATGTCTCTGGGGCGGTGATGGTGACCATGTAAAGGAAGAGATCGCCAGCCTCGACCCGGTCGACAGAGGCCGCGCGAACCACCGAGCCGGACGCCCTGCGGTCGACCGGAATGTCGATCCGCAGCCGCGGCCCTGACTTGACCGCGAAGGGCTCGAGGCGGGATCCGGCGCCGATGACGAAGGGGCCGCCGGGCAAAGCAGCGATCTCGGTGTCGCTGCGCCGTGTCGGGGCGCTGAAACCTTCCGGAAGATCGACCTCGAGACGGTAGGAGCCGGGGTTGACGAACGGGAAGCGGTATTCGCCAGGCTGCATCCGGTAGCTGCGGCCCGAACTGTCGGCGACCTCGCGGCCGGTCAGGATAGTGGCCGGGAAAGGCGAATGGGTGTCGTCACCGAAGACCTTGGCGGGAAGGCCGGTCGCAATGTCGACGAGGGTCACGGCGACACCGTCCACCGGCGCGCCGGTGAGCGAGTTGAAGACCATTCCGGACGGGTCGAAGGGGCCGACGGCGATCTCGGTCCGAAGACCGGCCACCGGGCCGCCCGCATCGCCGTGGAAGGCGACGATCGACGAGAACGCGGTGGTCGCGATCGCGCCATTCCCGGCGACCGCACCCTCCGCCACGGTCTCGACCCAGCCGGTGAAGACGCCCGTATCCGGCCCGGTCTCGTAAAGGCGCAACACCTCGACATCGCCGGTGGTGCCGTCGGAGACGGTGATGTCGACCGTGTCGATCTCGCCGGAGCGGATATTCTGCGCCGGATCGTCGAGCGAGAAGAAGATAGGGACACCCTGACGGATCTGGGCGGTTTCGACGAGCGGGACAGGGCGCGACAGATCGATCTGGCCGAGATATCCGGTCAGGGTCGATGTGTCTTTCGGCGGTCTCATGGCGATCATCCGCCCACCGGGCTTGCTGGTCGAGGAATAGTCCGAGCGGGTGAAGACCTGGGTGACAACTTCGCCGGCGGTGAATTCGGTCGCGACCTCGAAGGCGCGCAGGATGCCGTCGCCAGCACGGGGCTGCGCGACCGTGAAACTGTGCGCGACAGTGAAGCTGTGCGTGGCCGCAGTGACACTCCCGCTGCCGTCGGACGTCACGGAGATCGAGTTGGTGATGATCTGTCCGGGAAGGACGCCGGAGGTCCCTCCGGAGGCCGCACCCGCGGCAAGGGAAACCGCGAGACCCAAGGCGCCGGCGAGCCCGCGCATGAAGGCCCCCGCTGTTTTCCGGCTGCGTTCACCAAGTCCAATCATTTTCAATGACTCGTCGCTTTTTCGCATTATTGCCGCCCGATTTCGGGCGGCATTCTCGATCAGTTGCCGCCGACGAATGCGCGGATGGTGAAGCTCGCCGTCCGGCCGGGATCCAGCCGGGAGAGGGTGCCTGTCACGATGCCGCCAACATAGGTCACCTCGTCAAAACCGCCCTTGGCGTGGGTGACGTAATGCATCGTGTCGGGAAGGATGTCCTCGACCACGATGGCGGTGGCCGGCACGGACGCCGAGGCGCCATTCGCGACCGTGATCCGGTATTCCACGCAGGACCGCGGGACAGGGGACAGATCGCCCGGCTGCGCCGCGCCGTTCAGGCAGTCGAAGGTGTGGGTGAGGTTCTCGGAGATCACCGACATGGTCTTCGACGCCGTCATACGGGTAGCCTGGATGACGAGGCTCTCGGAGGCTGTCTCGATCCCGTCGAGGCCGGGATCGGCGAAGATCGTGTCGGTCCCGTCGAGGCCGTTTCCTCGGGTCTCGGTCTCTGCCGCGCCGGCCGGGATGTCCCAGGCCCGGGCCGTCAGGGTGAAGTGGCTCTCGCTTCCGTCCGGGGCCGAGACCGGAATGCTGACATGGACGAAGACCAGCCCGGTCTCGCCAGGAGCGAGCGTCAGTTCGGCCGAGGTCGTGGAAATATCCGTCCGGACCGCGGCTCCGGCCACGGGCGCGATCGTGACGTGGTAGGTGCCCTCCCCGCCCTGCCCGGACGCATCGTAGGTCAGCGCCAGGCCGCCCGCGGCGGCGAGGTCGAGGTCGTAGCCGGAAACATCATTGCCAGAATTGGTGACGGAGAAGACCAGGACCGCGTCGCCCTGCCCCGCTTGCGCGAAGACGGACCCGCCCGCATCGCGGCCCTCGACCGAGAGATCGATCTTGCGGTCGACCGTGAAGGAGGTGCTTGCGGCATCCGGTACCGATACATGGCGGTCGCCAGAGATATAGTCGAGGTTGATCGTATTGGTCACGACGGTGCCGGGCGCCGGGCCGCCGGATGCCGGATCCGCCCAAGCTGGCGCGCACAGCAGGAAAGCCGAAGCCGCCAGTGTCTTCCCGATATGACTCATCGCAATACCTTTCCCCGGATCAGGACCGGAAGGCGGTGTCCGCCATCCGGTCCAGGGCACCCGGCGCAGCCGCCGGGAACGATGTCAGCGGATGGTCACCGCATATTCGATGGTGGTCTCTGAACCGGCCGGGATCTCCGCGATCCGCGCCTTGACCGCGGTGATGGTGGCCGGATCAACCGCGGGTGCGAGCCCGTCCTCGGTCTCTTCCAGGAGATCGATCCAGGTGCCGGGAGCCTCGGGATCCATTACCTGCAGGGCGGTCTCAAGCCCCGAAGAGAAGCTCAGGGGATCGAGGAGGACATCGGCCGGGATTGCCAGATCGAACACCATGTCGGTCACCGCCTCATCGCCGCCATTGGCGATGCTGAGGCGGTAGACGGCCCGATCTCCCGGAACCACGGCGGCCTCCTCGGTCGGGACGAGCACGAGCACCGGCAGACCCTCGTCATCGAGGACGGGCAGGCCGCTCTCATCAACGGCCGGCCGCTCGACGAAGCTCCGCATCGCCGCCGTCAACGGCCCGGCTTCCGCGTCGACTTCCGCGATCTCGACCGGCTCGACCGCCTCGATGGCCACAACGTCCGCCGGGATCGCTTCGCCGCCCCCGGCTTCGGGAGCCGGATCCTGGGACCCCTCCTGCGCAAGCGCCACGCCGCCGACGGTCACTAGCATGGCCGTGATGACGAGAGTTGTCAGTTTCTTCATTCTTGCTGTCCTTTTTTCACGCACGTTAGGCCACCCAATCCCGGGGACGTCCGATCGCATCACGATACTCTCCTTTCGCGAAGATAGAAATCCGGAAAATGCGAAAATCGGTACTCATGCCAATACGTTCGCGCGTCTCGGAAGGACGCTCCATCGCATCCTGGAGATCAGGCAGGAATCTGCAGGTCTATCCGTAGGTCTGGGGTGGTCCGGCGCGCGACCTTGTCGCTGCGCGCGAACCGCGCTGGAGAGCGGGCGCGGGATCCCGGACGTGTGCCCGGGATCCCGTTTGTCATCAGGGGTTGCGCACCTCGGCGCGGATCGTCATCGAGACGCTCGAACCCGGCGCCAGCGAAAGGATCTGTCCCTGGACCGTGTCGGTCCCCGCCGAGTAGCTCGCCGAGTCGAAGCCGCCCTTATCCAGCGACCTGTAGAGCATGTCGGTCGGCATCGTGTCGGCGATGGCCAGGTTCGCGGCGGCGAGCGTCGCCGAAGCGGAGTTGGTCACCGTGATGGTGTATTCGACACAAGAGCCCGGGATGACGTATTCCGCCCCCGCTTCCGCCGAGCCGGAGGCGCAGTTGAAGCTGCCGTTGCGGTTCTCGGAGATCACGACCGCCGTCTTCGAGGAGGTCAGTCCCGGCGCGAGGATGCTCAGCGTCTCGGTGGCGGTCTCGGTGCCATCAAACCCCGGATCGTTGAAGACGATATCCATGCCCGACAGGCCCTGGCCGGTCAGCTCGACCGTCGGGGTGTTCGTCCCCGCATCGAGGGCGACGGCGGTAATATCGAAATCCTTGAACTCGGCGCTGGCGGCCGATGATCCGATATTCGCATGGATATGAACGTAACGGATACCGTCGATCGCGAGATCGCCGATGTTCACGGTCCCGGTCGGATCGTAGACCACCTCGGTGCCAGCGCCGGGAACCGGGTTGTCCGAGAGAACGACATGCCAGGTCCCTTCCGCGCCACCGCCAGCCGGATCGAGCGTGAGGGCGAGAGAACCCGACACAGCCACGTTGAGATCGTAGCCGGAGGCGGCGTTACCCTCGTTGGTCAGCTGGTAGACGAGAACCGCGTCATCGGCCGATTTCTCGGCATAGACGATCGCGCCAGCATCGAGACCGGCGATCGAGAGATCGATCTCGCGGTCGACCACGATGGTCGAACTGGCGGCGGTGGGAATGCTGATCGTGTTGCCGCCGGAGGTGTAGCTGATGTCGACGGTGTTGGTAATCAGCGTGCCGGCCGGCGTGTTCGCGGCGGCCATGGCGATACTGCCGAGCAGGACCGCCATGCCTGCGGCAATGATCTTTCCGTATTTCATTTTCACTCCTTCGCGAACTCGCGACTTGCCGAGGCAACAGGCGACGCCGGTTGCGGTTGTTACTGGTCAAGCGGGCTTTTGCCCGCAAGGCATGGAGCCCAGCCCCGTCCGGGGGCTGAGTAAGATATGCAGAACATATGCGAAAAATTGAACTCAAAAAAGAGAAGATTACAGATTATCTCCCGCTCTCCAACATTCCGTAGCGTCAAGCGCATTGATTCAGCGCATTGAGCGATGATTATTTCGGATTTTCGCCTGGCCGATCTACCGTGCCCTGGCCCACAGGAGACACACATGAAAACCGTCGCCGTGCCGTCGAGCTTCTTCGTTTCCGAGCGAAACAGCATCTATGGGGACTGGCGCTCCGCCTTCTGGCGAGAACTGATCTCCAATTCCTTGGATGCCGGCGCGAACTCCATCCTCATACGTACCCGTTTCAACGAGGGGGGCCGCCTCATCGTCGATATCGTCGACAACGGCTGCGGGATGACACGCGAGACCGTCGAGGAGGTCTACATGCGGCTCGGCGCCTCGACCAAGGGCGGCGGCGAGGCGACAGTGGGCGGATTTGGCCGCGCGCGGATCCTCACCTGCTTTTCCCAGGATCATTACCGGATCCGCACCGCCGATATCACCGTTATCGGCGAGGGTGCGAGCTACGAGATCCGGGAAGCTGGAGCACATGTGCGCGGTACCGCGATCACGATCGGGGTCAGCGACCCCCACCCCGGCAATCTCTACCGCGGATTGCGGCGCGTCCTGAAGCAATCCTCGCTTCGCGCCGCGATCTCGCTCGACCTCGCGGAGGCGACGCCGGAGGGGGAGCCGCTGAGCCACTTCGACGACGATCTTGCGCCGCGTGACCCGCAAACCGGGCGGCGGCGGTTCCGCGGCTGGTCGCGCAAGGGACGGCGCTTCGGCGAACTCGCGGATGAGACCGGCCTCTGGGGTGTCCTTCATGTCTCCGAGGGAGTGACGGCGCAGAAGAGAAAGGCCGTCGTCCGCGTCAACGGGATGGCGATGTATGACGAACATATCTCCGCATCCGTCCAGGTGACCGTGGATCTCGATCCGGCCCGGGCCCGCGAGGTGCTGACCGCTTCGCGCGACAGCATCCGCGGCGAGTTTCGCCAGGAGCTGCAGAAGGTCTTCAACCGGATCGCGGCCGACCGGACCTCGACCTTCCGCGAGCGCGGCGCCGAGCCCGTCCTGAAGTTCGCCAGGGGTGGCGGCGGCACGGAGGGCTCGGTGATCCGGCATCGGCACCGGCGCCAGGCCGACACGCCCCTGTCCGGCCAAGCGCCGGTGCCCGTCGCGCGCGCCCGTGATGAGGCGCGCGCCGAGGTGGCGGAACCCCGCGATCTCTCGGAGATCCGCGAGCGTGCAGGCGAGCGCCGTGAGCGGATCCTCCAGACCCGGACGACGGCGGATGGCTGGATCACGACGGACGCGTTGCGCCTCTCGGTACTCACCTTCGTCGACAACCCGAACGCCGCGCAGCGCGCGGCCTCGTCGCGCTACATGGGCGAAACCTGGGCCGCGGCGGGCGCCGAGGGGCGCAATGCCGAGCTTCTGCATGCGGCCTGGACCGCCGCCTGCCGCCACGCGCTCGAGATCCTCGTCGAGAGCTATCCCGCCCTTGAGGGCGAGCGTTGGGCGACGGGCTTCCTCTTCGATCAGAAATGCAGGGGTGGCATGCACAAGTCCTTCGGCGAGGTCCGTCACGGGCTGCTCCTGAACCCGGTCGACGAGGGCGGGCGCATGCGCTTCCGGCTCTCCGATCCGGGCAGCATGAAGGAGATGATCGCCGTCGCGGTCCACGAGGCCGTCCATTGCGTCCATGACTGGCACGACGAGGACTATGCCAACACGCTGACGTCTCTCTTTGGCAAGATCCGCGACCGCGACATCGAGAGGGAGATCCGCGACGAGCTCGAGGAGGCGCGCGCCTGGATCGCCGAGCGCGAGCGTGAGCGCGTCCACCGGATTGCCGAGGTGCGGCCCGCCGAGGAGGCCTCAGCGCCATCACCCTGACCGGGCGAGGCCGAAGGCGCGCGGCGGACCCGACACCCATTCTCCTCGTGCAAATCTCCGTCGACATGTCACACTTGCGGACAACCTCGCCCGCCTTGCCGGGCATACCCGGTTGGAGAAATGGCATGAGCGACGAAAAAAAGGATAAGCGGTACGTTGCGGGATATGAGGATTATCGCAATCCGGATCACATCAAGAACGCGTTTGGAGAGTTTTTCAGGATCGGCGGCGACGAGACTTACTGGAAGGGGGCCAAGGCGGGCCGCGAGGATCGCCTGAAGTATGGCAGGACGGACACCCATCCGCCACCGCAGAAACGCAGCGGCACAACCCGCGAGAAACGCGCCCGGAAACCCGCCGCCAAAGGCCCTTCCAGCGCCGGCGGCTACACGCCTTACAGGAATGCCTCCGTTGGGGATCGCATCATCGGCATCGGCTTATTGCTGGCCGCCCTGTTCGTCGTCGTCCAGATCGCCACTTGGTGGATTGCCCGCTCGAGCGAGGCGAACCGCCTCGCGGAAATGCAGGGTTCGACATGGGCATTTACCGAGTCCGACCAGACTCCACGCAATGCCTTTTTTCACCGCGGCGATCGGATCGTGATCCAGGCCTCCTTTGGCGGGACTCTTAAACCATCCGATCGCCTCCGGTTCGCCGTTACCTTCCCGCATTGCTCTGCGCAGAATTGTCAGCGCCTCGAATGCCCGCTCGAAGGCTGCATCCTGAACAAGGTAACTTATGACACGAAGGGGATCTTCCCCGGTCAGCCCGGCTATCAAGCCACGGAATATCCTGACGGCACCTACACATTGACCTTGCACGTCAACAAGCACGAGATCTCCCGCTCGAGCTTCAAGGTCTATCGCTGCGACATGGGCCGGATGCAGCTGGAGGTCTACGGTTACACGCCCTACTGCTCCTGATCATCAAAACGCCCGGGAGACCCCGTCCTTCAGGTCGGGGAGGGATAGGGCCAGGAAACATACCGATCGCCGCCCCGCGGCGATGCCGTATCCGTCGCGTTGACACTATGCGAATA